>SAKE01000021.1 GCA_004017275.1 Mesorhizobium sp.
AAATCACTCCGATAGGAATCCCACAGATTCAGTCAAAATCTGAACCGCTCTAGACAAGCTGGAGCTGATTAGAGCTCAGCGTCCCGCAACAGCAGTGATGCGGAGACATGCAAGCGTCAATCGTGCAGTTCGCGCGATATCGGCGGACCGACGGAAAAATCGGAAAATGTCACCTCGAAGCCTTCACGTTGTGGCGAACAGCACATCATGCCGACATCGACCGTGTTAGAGATCGGAAAATAGGCGAGCCGCACCGGCTTCCAGTGCCCGTCGGAAGCATCGAGATACTGGACCCGGATCGCCTCGCCGTGGCGGGTCAGACGGATGCTGACACCGTTCGGATCGGCATGAATGGCCACCAGCGACCAGTCTGACGTGTCGTTGGTGACGACGACGGAGAAATAGGCAAGGCCGTCGGTGTATTCGATGCCAGCTTTGATCCAATGCGTTTCGCTGAGGCGGACCATCAGCCCGGCTTGGTCATAGAGGACCTTGTAGTCGCCTTTGACGGTGACTTCGGCGCTGAAATCGCCCTCGACCGGCCGGTGCAGGAAGTGGCCGTTGTCGCGCCAGAACCCGTAGAAGGTCTCGCGCCAGAAATCGGTCTCCTTGCTGGTGCGCACACGAACGCTGTCGCCGTCGAGAGAATGATGCGGCGGCGGGTTGAGCCAGGTCAGGTCTTGCACTGTCATCCCTTCGCGCCGCTCCAATCCAGATATGCCTGGCGGGGTCGCCGGCTTGATCAGCCGGCGCCCCACCAGCCCGGCATGATCGGCCAGTGGCCGATCAGCCCGGCATGATCGGCCGACGGCCGATCAGCCTGCGAATGTATAGGCCGTCTTTACCGTGGTGTAGAATTCCGCCGCATAGCGACCCTGCTCGCGCGGGCCGTAGCTTGAGCCCTTGCGGCCGCCGAAGGGAACGTGGAAGTCGACACCCGCCGTCGGCAGATTGACCATCACCATGCCGGCCTCCGAATTGCGCTTGAAGTGCGTGGCGTGCTTGAGGCTCGAGGTGCAAATGCCGGAGGTCAAGCCGAAGGGCGTGTCGTTGGCGACGGAAAGCGCCTCGTCATAGTCCTTGACGCGAATGACGCTGGCGACGGGACCGAAGATCTCCTCGCGCGAACTGCGCATGGCGTTGGTGGCCTCAGTCAGCAACGCCGGCTGCAAGTAGAAGCCCGGCGTCTTGCGATCGAGCCGCTCGCCGCCGAAGGCAAGCGTAGCACCTTCCCGGACGCCGATGGCGATATAGTCCTCATCCTGCTTCAGTTGCGTGGCGTCGACGACCGGACCGATCTGGGTCTGCGCGTCGAGCGCATCGCCGATCACCAGCTTGCTCATGCGGTCCTTGAGGGCGTCGACGAAACGGTCGTGAATGGCATCGGTCACGATAAGCCTGGACGAGGCCGTGCAGCGCTGGCCGGTCGAGAAGAAGGCACCATTGAGCGCACAGTCGACGGCGATCGCGAGGTCGGCATCGTCGAGCACGACCAGCGGGTTCTTGCCGCCCATTTCCAGCTGAAACTTGCGCATGTGCTCAATGCTTGCCGCGGCGACGCGCTTGCCGGTGCCGACCGAGCCGGTGAAGCTGATGGCATTGACATCGGGACTGTCGAGCATTGCCTGACCGACCACAGAGCCCTTGCCCATGACGAGATTGAGCACGCCCTTTGGCAGGCCGGCGCGATGCAGGATGTCGACGATGGTCCAGGCGCTCTCGGGAACCAGCTCCGCCGGCTTGAAGACGACGGTGTTGCCGTGGGTCAGCGCCGGGGCGATTTTCCAGGCCGGAATGGCGATCGGAAAATTCCACGGCGTGATGATGCCGACCACGCCGACCGCCTCGCGCGTCATCTCGACGCCGACGCCCGGCCGCACGCTCGGCACGACTTCTCCGGTTAAGCGCAATGTTTCGCCGGCGAAGAAATCGAATATCTGGGCGGCCCGAATGGTCTCGCCGATACCCTCGGCCAGCGTCTTGCCTTCCTCACGTGCCAGATTGCGGCCGATCTCGTCCTTGCGTGCCAGAATCTCGTCCGAGGCTTTTTTCAGCACCGCATGGCGCACCAGCGGACCCGAACGAGACCATGCCGGGAAGGCTGCCTTGGCCGCTGCGATCGCCTGCTTGGCCTGTTCGACACCTGCCGAGGCATAGTCGCCAACGACGTCACCGGTATCCGAGGGATTGATGTTGCGCGAACCGGCATCGCCGACCCATTCGCCATCAATGAGGTTCTTTCGAAACAGCGTCATATCGTGTGTTCCTGCTGGTTGGCCGCGCGGGCATCTGTCTGAACTGGTATTTGCCAGACAATTGCCTTGCGGGAAAGCACGCACTGAGCCAAACGCCGCGACAAAACCCCTCGTTTGCCATCACGCCGACGGCGCGGCGACGACAGCGCCATATCGGTCTCCATCCGGCTAACATCTCGAATTGCCCTGTACATATATGTCCATAGCCTTGATTTGCCCGGGACAGCGTGTCATGCGTCGTGCCGATGGCAGCTCTCGAAACGACGATTCAGCGCGCCGGCGTCACCGGCAACGTCAAGGCCACTCGCGAAGACTGGCTGAAGCTTGCGCTTGAAACGCTGATCTCGGACGGTGTCGAACGCGTCCGCGTGCTGACGCTGGGCCAGAAGCTCGATGTGTCGCGTTCCAGCTTCTATTGGTATTTCAAGAGCCGGCAGGATCTGCTCGACCAGTTGCTGGACTACTGGCGGCAGACCAACACCAGGTTCATCGTCGAACGCGCCAGGCGGCCTTCCGCGACCGTCATACGCGGGGTGATGAGCATTTTCGAATGCTGGGTGGATGAAAGGCTGTTCGACCCGCGGCTGGATTTCGCGATCAGGGCCTGGGCACGCCGCTCGCCCGTCATAAGGCGCGCGCTGGACGAGGCCGACGAGGAGCGCGTCAACGCCATTCGTGACATGTTCATGCGCCATGGCTATGACGAGGTGGACGCCTTCGTGCGAGCCCGCGTGCTCTATTTCATGCAGATCGGGTACTACTCGCTTGAGCTCAACGAGCCGATGAGCAGCCGCTTGGCACAGGTGGCCTCGTATCTGCGCAGCTTCACCGGCCAGGAGCCGTCATCTCAGGACGTCGAGGATTTCTCGCGCTACGTCGAGGAGACAATTTCGCGCAAGCGTTAGCGCCGTCAATCGTACGCGAGACACATCGCCGCCGGATCAGCCGATTAGCCGATCAGCCGGCGACGGTACGATCCGCTCAGAGCGTGAACGACCAAAACAGGCAGGCCAGCGTCGCCGCGGCGAAGATGACGAAGAACAGGCTGCGCAGCAGGACGTTGCGGCGCAGCTCGTTCATCACGAAATGGCAGCCGATCACCGCTACCGCAAACAGGAACCGCCAGTTCAGCAGTGCCCACACAGCGCTGCCCTGACCGAAGGCCCATCGAGCGAGAAGGCCGCCGACGATGGTCGCAAGCAGCACGATCACCGTCCAGAAGATCGCGTCAGCGGCCTGGGTCAGGACGATGCCGGCCGCCCTGATCGGCAGGATCATCATCAGCATCGCGCTGAAGAAATAGACAGCGGCAATCGGGATGAATGTGCCAGCATCGGCAATGCCGTCAAGGCGCCTGACGCCGATCGCGCCATAGGGATAGCCGTGCCTGGCCACAGCCAGGCTCAGCGCCATGAGCAGAGCGGTCAGAACCGCGACGAGTGCGAAGGATGTGAGGGCTTTGCTCATGACGTTCCTGTCCCAGACGAATCAGACAGGACGTTTTTAGCGGGCGGTCGTAAATTGCGCGTAAGCGAGGATGCTGCCCTCGCCTATTCCCAACGCTATCTGGTGACAAAGCCTATTCGGCGGCGATCCGGCCTGCCGAACGGTTGGCCAGCACGAAGCCGACCTCGTCGACCGCCTGCGCCGCACGCTTCAGGATCGCCTCGGAGCGCAGCACGCCGTCGGTGAAATCCTTGTCGGTGGCGTAGACGGCGGTGGGCAGCGCAAAGGCCTCGAAGAAGCCGAACAGCGGCCGCAGCTGATGTTCGACGATCAAGGCGTGGCGCTCGCCACCCCCGGTCGCCGTCAACACGATGGGCTTTCCCCGCAGCGCTGCCGGATCGATCAGGTCGAAGAAGTGCTTGAACAGGCCGGTGTAGCTACCCTTGTAGGTCGGCGAGCCGACGACAAGCACGTCGGCGGCGAGGATTTGTTCCAGGATCGCGCGCGCCTGGCCGTCGAGTTCGCGTGCCCATTTCGCCGTTCCCAATGACGGACCGAGATCCTCGATGTCATAGGTGCTCGCAGACAGGCCGTGGCTGGCAGCGATGTCCCTGGTGACCAGGTCGACGAAGGCGCGCGTCTTCGACGGCCGGGTGATGTTGCCGGAAAAGCCGACGACTGTTGGGTTTGACATGGCAGTGGGCCTCTTGAATGGTCGAAGTTTTGATGTGGCGGGCCGCCAGCCCGCCGGTGGGAAATCAGCTCCAGGCGTGCAGCGGCGGGTTTTCGCCGTTGAGGAAATATTTGCCGAGGATCGCGTACTTCCAGCGCACCGGATCGTGCAGCGTGTGCGTGCGGGCGTTGCGCCAATGCCGGTCGAGATTGTGTTCGGCCAGCGTCGAGCGGGTTCCCGCCAGTTCGAACAGTCTGTTCGTGGCGGCGATGGCTATTTCCGTCGACAGGATTTTTGCCTCGGCGGTGACGATCTGCGCATGCGCCACCGTCTCTGCGGTCGGCTCGGCCACCGCCCGGTCAATCGCCAGGCCGGCTTTTTCCAGCAGCGCCTGCGCTGCGTGCAGGCGCAGTGTCAGGTCGCCGATGGCCTGGATGGTGTAGGGGTCGTCCCATGCATTGTCGACGCCGCTGTCGATCCAGGCGCGGCTCCTGGTCCTGACGAAGTGAACCGTCTCGTCGATCGCCGCCTGGGCGATGCCGGTATCGACCGCCACCTGGATGATCTGGAAGATGGCGCCGTCGGCGGTCGGCTTGTCGTAGCCCTTGTAGCCGGGCACCAGATGCGTCTTCGGCACCTTGACGTTGTCGATGATGACGGTGCCGGACAGCGTCGTGCGCTGGCCGAAGCTCGACCAGTCGTCGATGACCGTCAGGCCGGGCGCGCCACGATCGGCGATCGCATACCAGGCGCGGCCCTCATCATCGAGCGCGACGATCGGCACCAGATGGGCGAGCAGCGCGCCGGACGAATAGAATTTGCGGCCGTTGACGACGACATGATCGCCGGCGTCGGTGAAGCGGGTCTCGAAATCGGCAGCGCGCTTGGAGCCGAATTCGGAGAAGGCGTTGCCGAACCGCGTGCCTTTCAGCACTTCGGCAAACAGCAGCTTCTGCTGATCCAGATCGGACACGGTGCGGATGGCGGCGACGACGCCGAGATGGTTCTGCGCAACCTGGCCGATCGAGGAGTCCGCCGCCGAGATGATCTCGATCACCTTGGCCAGCGTGGCGTAGGATAGTTCGGGGCCACCGAATGCCTTGGGCACGTTGATCGACCACAGGCCGCTTTGCGAGAAGGCATCGAGTTCGGCAACCGGCCAGATCCGCTCGCGGTCGCGCCTTGAGGAGTCCTTGACGAATTCAGCGGCGAGCGCGTGGGCGATGGCAATCGCCTCGGCGTCGTCCTTGATGATATGCGCCGGTGTGGTTGGCCGCGCGACTGGCGGCACGGCGGCGGAAGCGTGGTCGGTCTTGACGGTCGAGACGGTCATTTCACTGCTCCTTGAAATTTCGGTTCAGGCAACGGCATGAAGATGGGCGGGCTTGACGGTGGGTGACGCCTGTTTCCCGGGGGTCGATTGACCTAGATAGAAGGCCCTGACGTCCTCGCGCTGGCGAAGCTCGACGGCGGCGCCGGAGAGAACGGAAACGCCGTTTTCCAGGACCGTGGCATAGTCGGCGTATCGCAGCGCCACCGCCGAGTTCTGCTCGGCGACCAGGATCGACAGGTCGGTCTCGCGGTTGAGTTTTCGGAGTGCCTGGAAGATGTCCTGGACAATGAGCGGGGCAAGCCCCATCGACGGCTCATCGAGGACCAGCAAACGCGGCCGCGACATCAGCGCCCGGCCGATGGCGGTCATCTGCTGTTCTCCGCCCGAGGTCAGGCCGGACAATGTCCGCCGCTTTTCCCTGAGCCTCGGGAAATAGCCGTAGATCCGCTCGAGGTCTTGATTGATCTCGGCACGGCTGCCGCTGCGGCCGATGCCGCCGGCAACCAGATTTTCCTCGACGGTGAGGCTCTTGAAGCAGTGGCGGCCTTCCAGCACCTGGACCAGGCCGGCACGCACGAGATCGCCCGGTTTGCGGCGCGAGACATCTGAGCCTTCATAGCGGATGGTGCCGGAATTGACCTGGCCGCGTTCGGCCGGCAGCAGGTTTGAGACAGCCTTCAGCGTCGTGGTCTTGCCGGCACCGTTGGCGCCGAGCAATGCCAGGATCTGGCCGCGCCTGAGCTCGAAGCTGACGCCGTGCAGCGCCGTGATGGCGTGGTTGTAGGTGGCATGGACCGCGTCCACGGCAAGAATGAGATCGTCGTTCGGCATAGGCTGTTCTTTCGCGGTTCGAAAACCGAAGGAGGTCGGGCGCCACGGAAACTGATCCGCGGCGCCCGGCACTGATTGATCAGTTGGTGGTCACCGCATCGGCGTCGTCGGCGGTGCGCAGCCTGATGCCCTTCTCGGCGGCATAGGCCTCGGCGGACTTCTCGATGATCGGCCGCAGCAGCGCCCAGTCCGGCGCGATCCAGTCGGAGACGACGTTCCACTTCTTGCCATCCCACTGCTGGAAGGTCACGTAGCCTTCGCCTTCGTGGTTGTCCCAACTGACATTGATCGAGTGGAACAGGTCCTTGGCGCCAAGCGCCTCGACCTTGGCCGGATCGAGCTTGAGATGCTCGAAGCCCCAGCGGACCTCGTCGCCGGTCAGCGTGCGGTGGCCGAACTTCTCCTGCGCCACGCGGATCGCCTCGACATTGAGGATGCCGTTGACGATGCCGAGGTTGTGGTAGACCGAGCCGATGCGCGACTTGTCTTCCAGATTGCCCTTGCCTGCATCGTAGACCGTCTTCACGATTTCCTGCACCACCGGGTAGGAGTTGCCGGAAGCCTGGGTGGTGATGGCGGTGTAACCCTTGGCGGCGTCGCCGGCCGGGATGACATCTTCTTCGGAATTCGACCAGACATTGCCGACGATGTGGTCGACGGGATAGCCGACCTTGACCGCCGTCTTCAGCGCTACCGGGTTCATCACGCCCCAACCGCGCAGAACGACGAAGTCCGGCTTGGCGCGACGGATGGTCAGCCACTGCGACTGCTGCTCGTTGCCGGGATGCGGCACCTCGATCTGCTGCACGGTGAAGCCGTATTTCTGCGCCAGCAATTCATAGATCGGGATGGTCTCCTTGCCGTAGGGCGAGCCGTGATAGAGCACGACGATCTTCTTGCCCTTGAGCTTGTCGATGCCGCCTTCCTTGGAGGCGATGTAGTTCACGATGCCCGATGTCTCGCTATAGGGGTTGAGCAGCAGCGGGAAGACGTAAGGAAACACGCGTCCGTCGGTGGAGTCGGTGCGGCCGTGGTTGACGGTGATCAGCGGCACTTTGTCGGCGGTGATGCGATCGATCATGGCGTAGGCGATGCCGACCGAGAGCGGGTTCCAGGCCGCGGCACCGGCATGGCTCTTCTGCCGCTCATAGCATTCGACGCCACGCTCGACCTCGTACTGGGTCTCGCATTCGTCCCAGGTCAGCTTGACGCCATTGACGCCGCCATCGCGGATGTTGATGAGGTTGAGATAGTCGATGAAGCCGCCGAAGAAGCCGGTGCCGCCGGCCGCATAGGGCCCGACGCGATAGCTTTGCAGCGGGAAATATTGTTCGTCGGCGTGTGCGGCGGGCAAGGCCACCGACACGATCATCGCCGCGGACAGCGCCGCCGCCTTGATTGTGCTGAGGAAAGTCATGGTTAGGGGTACTCCCGGTATGGGCCGTCTTGGGTTCGGCCTCTGGTTCATTTTCAGTTCGGGGCGATTGCCCCGGATCAGCTCAAGTCGACTGCCAGGCGAACAGGAGCCGTCTTCGGACCCTGTCCCACAGCGCCACCAGCCCGTCGGGTTCAAGGATCAGAAACAGGATGATGAGTGCGCCCAGCACGATGCGCTGGCTCATGTCGAGCACGCCCGAATCGAAGAGATCGCCGAGCAAAAAAACGCCGAGGCGAGACAGAGCGAGCGGGAAGACCACGATGAGGGCGGCGCCGAAGAAGGCGCCGCGGATCGAGGCGAGGCCGCCGATGATAATGATGAACAGTATCTGAAACGATCGGTCGAGATCGAAGCCGTCCGGCTCGACGGTTCGTAGATACGCAAAGGCCCAGATGACGCCGGCGACGCCGATTATGAAGGACGAGATGGCAAAGGCCAGCAGCTTGGTCTTCAGCACCGGGATGCCGATGATACGGGCGGCGGTTTCATTGTCGCGGATGGCGATGAAGTTGCGCCCGGTCTGCGAAGAGACCAGTCGGTGGGCAAGGAAGGTCAGCACAGTGACGACGGTCAGCGCGAAGAGATAGCGGCCGATAGCGCCGTCGAGAGCAAAGCCTGAAATCGACAGTCTCGGCGCGTCGATGACGCCGGACGCCGAGTTGTTGGAGAACCAGCTGAACTTGGTCAGCGCCCATTGCACGAAGAACTGCGCGGCAAGGGTCGAAACCGCGAGATAGAAGCCCTTGAGCCGCAGGCTCGGCAGGCCGAAGACGATGCCGATCGCGGCCGCAACGATGCCGGCAAGGAAGATGCTGCCGATCAATGGCAGGCCTTCGACACGCAGGTTGAAATTGTAGGCGGCAAAGGCGCCCGCCGCCATGAAGGCGGCACTGCCAAGCGAAACCTGGCCGGCATAGCCGGTCAGGATGTTCAAGCCCACACCGGCAAGGCTGAGCGCCAGGAACGGCAGCAGGATGGCCTCGAACAGATAGCTCGAGCCGATCAGCGGCACGACGCCGTACGCAACGGCGAGCAGCAGTACAGGCACGAGCCATTTCGGCAGCACCGGCGCGGAGGCGAAATCGACTGATATCGCGGTCATCGCTCAGATCCTCTCGACGAGCTTCTGGCCGAACAGGCCGGAGGGGCGGATCAGCAGGAAGACGAGCGCGACGACATAAGCAAACCAGCTCTCGATGCCACCGCCAAAATAGTCGCCGATATAGACCTCGGCGAGCTTCTCGCTGGCGCCGATCAAAAGCCCGCCCACGATGGCGCCGAGGATGGAGTCGAAGCCGCCGAGCACCAGCACCGGCAGCGCCTTCAACACCACCAGGGACAGCGAGAACTGCACGCCAAGGCGTGCGCCCCAGAGCAGCCCGGCGACCAGCGCGACGAGACCGGCAGCAGCCCAGACGGTCGCCCAGATCAAGGGCAGTCTGAGGCCGACAGCGAGGGCGGCGAACTGGTCGTCGGCGACGGCGCGAAAGCTGAGGCCGATGCGGGTGTAACGGAAGAACAGCGACAACAGGAGAACCATGCCGGCCGCAACCACCGCGGCGAAAATGTCGAACTGGCTGACCAGCACGCCGCCGATTTCCAGCGGCACGTCCTCGATGCCGAGGTCGAGGCCGTGGACCTGCGTGCCCCAGATCAGCTGGGCGGCGCCCTCGATGATATAGGACAGGCCGAGCGTCGCCATGAACAGGGTGATCGGCGGCTTGTTGGTGAGCGGCCTGAGCACCGTGCGCTCGATGGCAATGCCAATCGCCACCATGATGGCGAAGGTGACCACCAGCGCCAGCGCGAATGGAACACCGCGCTCGACAAGGCTGACGAAGGTGAGGGCCGCGAACAGTAGCATCGCGCCTTGCGCGAAATTGAGCACGCCCGAGGTCTTGTAGATGAGCACGAAACCGATCGCGACCAGCGAGTACATGACGCCGGACAGCAGGCCGCCAACGAGCACTTCGATGAAGAACTGGTAGTCGAAGTCGGCGATCATATGCCTGCCCCGTCCTCATTGTCCGAGGCGACGCCGAGATAGGCATCGATGACCCGCTGATCGTTCCTGACTTCGTCGGGCGTGGCGTCGGCGATCTTGCGGCCGTAGTCGAGAACGGCGATGCGGTCGGATAGGCCCATGACGACGCCGACATCGTGCTCGATCAGCACCACGGTGGTGGCGAAGCGATCGCGCGCGGCACGGACAAATGCCGCCATCTCGCTCTTTTCGCCTGCGGTCATGCCGGCCATCGGCTCGTCGAGCAAAAGCAGGCGCGGCTCAGCGACCAGTGCACGGGCCAGCTCGACCCGCTTCTGCAGACCGTAAGGCAGCGTGCCGGCAAGGTGATCGCGAACCGAGCTGAGATCGAGGAATTCGAGGATCTGTTCGGCACGGCTGCGCGAGTCGCGCTGCTCGCCGCGCGAGCGGCCGATGCCGAGGACCTGGCCGGCAAAGTTGGAGCGGACCTTGTAGGCGAGACCCGAAGCGACATTGTCGAGGACGCTGAGGCCCTTGAACAGAGCAAGGTTCTGGAAGGTCCTGGCGACGCCGAGATGGGCCAGCCGCTGCGTCGGGACCTGGGCATAGCTGATACCGTCGAGCCGGACATGGCCACGATCCGGCCGATAGACGCCGCTGATGACGTTGATCAGCGAGCTCTTGCCGGCGCCGTTCGGGCCGATGATGGCGCGGATCTCGCCTGATAGAACCGACAGGTCGATATCGGCCAATGCGACGACGCCGCCAAACGACAGGCCGATGCCTTGCAATGAGAGCAGCGGAGAGGCAACGCCGGCAACTGAGTTGATCGGCTCGCCCGTGTCTTCGGACTGCTGCCGTAGCCGCGGGCTTGACGGCAAGCCGCGCGCAAAGACCTCCGGCGCATAGGCGGAAGCCTCCATCACTCCGAGCGTATAACTGGGCAGAGGCATTCCAATCGTCCTCGATTGCTTCAGCCGGCGCGCAAATTCTCATTGCTGCTCGATGGCTCGAGCGCGCCGGTAGCTTTCATTCTCGTGCTGGCCGGAGCCTGTCCGGCCAGCCTGTGGGGGTGACTACTCCGCCGCCAGCGACGCTGCCGTCTCGGCGTTTTCCAACGCGCGGACGAGCGGGATGACATGCTTGCCGAAATACTCGACCTCTTCCTGGAAGTGCAGGAAGCCAAGCAGGATGAGATCTGCACCGGCGCGCTTCAGGTCGACGATCCGCTGAGCGACTTGTCTGGGGGTGCCGATCAGGTTCGAGCGGAAGCCGTCATTGTACTGGACCAGATCGTCGAAGGACGATTTCGCCCAATTGCCCTCGCCTTCCGGCGAGGCCTTGCCGGCATTCTTGACCTCGTGGCCGAAAGCGTTGACCGCCTCGGGGTTGGCCCTGGCGATGATTTCAGCGAGCACCGCTTTGGCCTCGTCCTCGGTCTCGCGGACGATGGCGAAGGCATTGACGCCTACCTTGACGGAGTGATTGTTGGCCTTGGCCTTGGACTGGATATCGTCGACCTGCTTGGCAATCTCGGCAGGCGTGTTGCCGTTGGTGAAGTACCAGTCCGACACCCGCGATGCCATGTCGCGTGCGGCGCGCGACGATCCGCCCTGGAAGATTTCGGGCAGCGGCTGCGGCGGCTTCGGCTTCAGCGAATATTCGTTGAAGCGGTAGAAATCGCCGCGGAAGGTGAAGCTGTCTTCAGTCCATATTCCGCGCAGCGCACGGATGAACTCCTCCGAGCGGCGATAGCGCTCGTCATGATCGAGCCAATGCTCGCCGATGGCGTGGAACTCGCCACGGAACCAGCCTGAGACGAGATTGATGGCGACGCGGCCGTTGGTCAAATAGCTGATTGTGGCGATCTGCTTGGCGGCCAGCGCTGGATTCCACGGTCCTGGCAGGATTGCCGCGATGACCTTGAGCGAGGTGGTCGCCGCCAGCAGATCATGGCTGAACGCCACCGATTCATGCTGTTCGTCGGCGCCGTAGCCGGCGGTGAAACGGATCTGGCTGAGCGCATAGTCGAAGCCGGACTTCTCGGCGATCTGCGCCAGCTTGCGGTTATACTCGGCCGAGTGGTTGGTGCGCTGCTCGATGTTGGAGATCACCAGGCCGCCCGAAACATTCGGCACCCAGTAGGCGAATTTGATCGCGTCGGTTTCTGCGTGTGCCATGAAACTGTCTCCCATTCAGGCCGTCTTGGTTGATCGCTCCGGCCGCGCCGGTTTCGCCAATATTTATTATGTTTATAGAATATATATACAAAGAAGGATTTTCCGTTTTTGGGGTCCTCTTGGAACGGAAATACCAATTTTGCCCGGCCAAGCCGGCTTGCCTGGGTCAGCTCGCGACCGGCCCATGCTTGGCATTGGCGCCAATGGCCTCGGCTGACGGCAGCGTTTCCAGCAGCTGGGCAATTTCGGCCGCGACCGTCTGGGCATGGCGGGCGACCTCGGGCAGGCCCATGAGTTCGCCGAAAGTCCCTCGCGCCAGCGGACCGGCGACCAGGAGTGTCGCGGCCACCTTGCCGTTCCGGCCGATTGCGCGGCTGTCGAGGTCGGTGTCGATGCCAAGCCCGTATTGATCCGTCCGGATCAGCCCGGCTTCCGCGAGTGAGCTTAGCGCCGGGTTCAGCTGTAGTGCCTGCCCATGGGCCGGACCGGTGGTGTTGATGACGGCATCGAAGCGCGTCGTCTCGATCCGCGTCTGCCCGCGCCGCTGAAAGCTGACCGCCAGGCTGCCGTCTTCATCGTTCGATGCAACAAGCCTGGCGGCAATGATGTCGAATGTGCCGGCTGCATGACGCCGATCAAGCACGGTAGCGACCTGCGGCGCGATCCTGAAGCGATGCACGTCCCAGAATACGCGCAACTGACGGACCAGCCTTGCCCGCTCCGGCGGAGCAAGTGCTGACCACAGCACAGGACCCTGCAGGCGCAACTGGTCGAAGACCGACTGCCAGTTGACATTTGCCGCACGTGCAGCTGCCAGCGTCGTGCGGATGTTTTCGAGCAACCGGAGCGCCGTCGTGGCCGGCGCCGATGCGAAATCGCCGAAGGGTTCGCCCCTAATATCAGGATGGCCGCGCGAGCGCAGTCCGCGGCGTGATAGCGCCAGGATGCAGCCGCGATGGCCACGGCGGTCTAGTTCGGCGACCATGTCGGCCGAGGTCAAGCCAGAGCCGATGATCAGCACCGACGCCTCCGGCCCGATCCCGGCAAGCGCTGACGTGGCATACGGATCGGCAATGAAACCCGGTGCTTCCAACAGGTGGATCAGTGCGGCTGGAATTGCGGGCTGCGGATGCGTCGCCGCCAGGACGACGATGTCGGCGGCAACCCGCGCATTGGGCGTATGCACGATCCACCCCGCGCCATCTCTCTCACGCGTCACGCGTATGGCGGGACCTTCGACATGACGGATAACGCCGGAACCGAGATAGGGCGCCAGATGCTCGGCGACGTAGCGACCGAACACACGCCGACGCGGAAAAGCGTCGCCATTCTTCCAGATGGCAGCCGGGTCGTGTTCGAGTTCCCCGCTGCCAGTCAACCAGCGTGCAAAATGCTGCGGGTCGTTGGGATCCATGCTCATCCTGACCGCAGGGACATTGACCCGATGGGATGGTTCCTCGCTGGAATAGGCAAGGCCGCCGCCGAGCACCGGTCGCGGCTCGATGACGGAAATCGTCAGGCGCTCCGGCCGATGGGTCCGCGCCAGGTGCCAGGCCACCGCCGCGCCGGAAAAGCCGCCGCCGACAATAGCGACGCGCAGCCGATGGACCGGAGGGAGCGCGTTCACGAGGCGCTGGCGAGCGATTTCGGCCGGTGGTCGCCGGCGATGGTCTCGCCGAACGGGCCGGTGTTGACGGACGAAGCGGCAACTTTGACCGGATGATCGGTCGGCAGTTTCGGCAGCACCAGTTCGCCGAAGCGATAGGCTTCTTCGAGATGCGGATAGCCGGACAGGATGAAGGTATCGATGCCGAGACGCCGGTATTCGTCGATGCGCTCTGCGATTGTGTCGGGGTCGCCGACAAGTGCCGTTCCTGCACCGCCGCGCACCAGGCCGACGCCGGCCCACAAATTGGGCGCGATCTCGAGCTCGGCGCGGTTGCCGCCATGCAGCGCGCTCATCCGCGCCTGGCCAACCGAATCCATGCGGGCAAACACCTTCTGCGCCGAGGCGATAGTCGCATCGTCGAGCCGGCTGATCAAACTGTCGGCGGCGGCCCAGGCCTCCTCGGTGGTTTCGCGGGCGATGACATGCAGGCGAATGCCGAAGGAGAGCTTGCGGCCGGCCTTCTCGGCCAGTGCGCGCACGGCGTCCAGCTTGCGCTCGACATCGGCGGGCGGTTCGCCCCACGTCAGATATTTATCGATCTCCTCGGCTGCCACTGTCGATCCGGCGTCGGACGAGCCACCGAAATAAAGCGGCGGATAGGGCGTCTGCACCGGCGGGAACAGGAGCCTTCCATCCTCGATACGGAAATGCTTGCCCTCATGCTCGACCGTCTCGCCGCTCAGCAGCCGCTTGTAGATCCGCAGGAACTCCTGCGTCACCTCATAGCGCTCGGCATGCGACAGGAAGATGCCGTCGCCCTTGTTCTCCAGCGGATCGCCGCCTGTGACGACATTGATCAGGAGGCGTCCGTTGGAAATGCGATCCAGCGTCGCCGTCATGCGCGCGGCCAGCGTCGGCGACTGCAGGCCGGGGCGCACAGCGACGAGGAAGCGCAAGCGCTCGGTCAATGGCGCCAGTGCCGAGGCGATCACCCAGGAATCCTCGCATGCCCGGCCGGTGGGCAGCAGCACGCCGTAGTAACCCAGCGTGTCGGCAGCCTTCGCCACCTGCGTCAGATAAGGCAGATCGACGGCCCTGCCGCCTTCGGTCGTGCCGAGATAACGGCTGTCGCCATGCGTCGGCAGAAACCAGAGCACCTTGATGCGTTCTGGAATATCGCCGGTCATGGCCTGCCTCCCGTGTGCTGACGGGCATGGCCGGCTGGCTTGGTCGAGGGCTGATGCAAAAGTGTGGGCATGGCGTGGTCCTGTGCAGATGGAAACCAGATCGCCAGTGCAGATTGCTTATTCCACAAATTCTGTAGAGTTAGTCTATTCTAAATCTGCCGCCGCATTTGGAAATGTTTTTCAAGTCGCCGGAATTGGCTGCTGAGCGCAAATGGCCGCAGCATGGCACATTCATGGGCAAGGACTTGCAGAGAGACTGTTTGGTGGAGCCAATCGGGATCGAACCGACGACCTCTTGAATGCCATTCAAGCGCTCTCCCAACTGAGCTATGGCCCCACTTCCGGCAGTCAACCGGCGCCGTTTCCGGCGAAGAGATCCGGCGCGGGTTGGAGACCGCGCCGTTAGTGCAGGCGGCTTCTAACCCCGCCTTTCCCAGATATCAAGCCTTCGAGAGCCGCTTTTTCGTCACAGGCCACGAAAGCCTGTAAACGCCCGCTTTCGAGGTCGATCAGACCTCGTCGTCGTCGTCGCCGACGCCGATCATGTCGGCAACGTCGTCGTCTTCTTCCTCTTCGTCGGCAAGGAAAGTGTCATCCTCGTCGTCGCCGAGATCGACGTCGTCCTCGTCGTCGCCGAGATCCGGCAGGTCGTCGCCCTTGACGTCTTCGTCGGCCTCTTCGAGCGAGACGACCTCAACGCCGTCTTCTTCCTCGGCGTCCACTTCCTTCTCGGCCACTTCCTCTTCTTCCTCGAGGGCGGCAATCTTGCCTTCCTCGAAATAGGAACGCGGATAGGTCTTGCCGGTGTAGGGCGAGACGATCGGGTCCTTGTTCAGGTCGTAGAATTTTCGGCCCGTCTCCGGATCGATACGTTTTGTGCCAAGTTCGGTTTTTGCCACGGCAAGCCTCGTCAATAAAAGAGTGGTCCCCTTAACCACAGTTTGCAGCGCTGTCAAAGCGAAAAGCCGGCGTCACAAAACCATGCATTGAAAGGCCTCGCGCGAAGTGACGACCATGGGGATGACCATTTCGGCCCGCCGTGATACGAGACCGCCGCAACAAATGAAAAGCGCCGGCCCGCCGGCATTCCGTCCAGGGAAATTCCATGTCTCACGCCGCCGCCCCCAAGCCGGCCACTGCCCGCCAATCATCCGCCCTTTCCGGCATCGCGCGGGTGCCGGGCGACAAATCGATCTCGCATCGCTCCTTCATGTTCGGCGGCCTCGCCTCCGGCGAGACGCGCATCACCGGCCTGCTGGAAGGCGAGGACGTCATGCGCACGGGTGCGGCCATGAAGGCAATGGGCGCGCATATAGAAAAACGCGGCGCCGAGTGGGTGATCCGCGGCACCGGCAATGGCGCGCTGCTGCAGCCGGAAGGCCCGCTCGATTTCGGCAATGCCGGCACCGGCTCGCGGCTGACCATGGGCCTTGTCGGCACTTATGACATGGAAACGACCTTCATCGGCGACGCCTCGCTCTCCGGCCGGCCGATGGGCCGCGTGCTGGAACCCTTGCGCCAGATGGGTGTGCAGGTGCTGAAGGCGACGCCGGGCGACCGCATGCCGATCACGCTGCATGGACCGAAGCACGCCGCGCCGATCACCTACCGCGTGCCGATGGCCTCGGCGCAGGTAAAATCGGCGGTGCTGCTCGCCGGGCTGAACACGCCGGGCATCACCACCGTGATCGAGCCTGTGATGACACGCGATCATACCGAAAAGATGCTCAGAGGATTCGGCGCCAATCTGTCGGTCGAAACCGACGAGCGCGGCGTGCGCCACATCTTCATCGAAGGCCAGGGCAAGTTGACCGGCCAGACGATCGCCGTGCCGGGCGACCCATCCTCGGCGGGCTTCCCGCTGGTGGCGGCACTGATCGTGCCCGGCTCCGACATAACAATCGAAAACGTGCTGATGAACCCGACCCGCACCGGGCTTCTGCTGACGCTGCAGGAAATGGGCGGCAAGATCGATATCCTCAACCCGCGCAATGCCGGAGGCGAGGACGTCGCCGATCTGCGCGTGCGCTACTCCGACCTGAAAGGCGTCATCGTGCCGCCCGAACGGGCGCCGTCGATGATCGATGAGTACCCTGTGCTCGCGGTCGCTGCCAGTTTCGCCGAGGGCGAAACGCTGATGCAGGGGCTCGAAGAACTGCGGGTGAAGGAATCCGACCGGCTGTCGGCCGTCGCCAACGGGCTGAAGCTCAACGGCGTCGACTGCACCGAGGGCGAGGCCTCGCTTGCCGTGCGCGGCAAACCGGGCGGCAAGGGCCTTGGCGGCCATCCTAGCGGCCAGGACACCACCGTGCAGACCCATCTCGACCACCGCATCGCCATGAGTTTTCTGGTCATGGGGCTGGCGACCGAAAAGCCGGTCACCATCGACGATCAGGCGATGATCGCGACGAGTTTCCCGGAGTTCATGGGGCTGATGACGGGGCTGGGCGCGGAGATCGGGTGATCAAGACCGAATTAGGTTCGGCATAAAGGAAGTATTGATCTACAGGCCCTATTTACTGACTGAATGAGGTGTTTCATGGTGGCGCAGATTGTTTGTGGTCGATGGAAGAGTCACCGCTGTTAAGGAGCTAACAGACGGTCGATTTGCATATTCACGCGGGCGACAAAGGCCTGCCGCAATCCTGACCCGAGAGCAACTTGAAGAGATTCAGCGCCTCAACGGCATACGTCTCGTATTGCCGTACATTTGTCTGGCTCTTGGTGGCATTATCATTTTCATTATCATCAAAGATCAGCTGCCCTTGGCTGCCTCCATTGCTGTCGGCGCGGTTGCAGCCGCTCTTGGCGCCTACGCCATCATCACAACAACAAAACGGGTTGGCAAGATATTGGATCAGGCCACTTCAGAGGCCGAGTTGCCAGTTCGTATTCCTCCCGCGATGATCTCTAGAACTCTCTGGCGCTCCAGCAGCGATCGCGATGTGCTGATGGGCAGGTGGTTTTGGGGCTGCATGTCCGTCATGTCTATAGCCGTCTTAGCCGCAAAAGTTCTGAAATTCGACGATCATCGAAGCCTGACCGATACCGCTGCCATGCTTGGCTTTGCCATTTTTTCGTACGTGCTGTTCCGAACGTTTTCGACGGAGCGCCAGCGCAGGAAGTCTGCAACAGCTCCTGAGAAGTCTTGATCATCGGAGACTTCTTCGGGCCTGTCGATTTCATCCTTGATTTAGCGCCGCGCCTCCGCTTCAAGCATTTGCATGATAGCCATTGCCGAAAGAGCCGGTTTCACCATAGCCATCGACGGCCCCGCCGGCGCCGGAAAAGGCACGCTGGCCCGGCGGCTCGCCGACCATTACCGGCTGAATCTGCTCGACACCGGTCTCACTTACCGGGCCGTGGCCTATGCGCTACTCCAGCACGCGCTGCCACTGGACAATGTCTCGGCGGCCGAAACCGCGGCGCGTCAGGTCGATCTGGCGAAGCTCGATCGCGCGGTGCTGTCGGCGCACGCCGTCGGTGAGGCGGCTTCGAAGGTCGCGGTGTTTCCAACGGTGCGACGCATCCTCGTCGAAAAGCAACGCGACTTCGCCAAGACGCCACCGGGCGCCGTGCTCGACGGGCGCGACATCGGCACCGTTGTCTGCCCCGACGCCGACATCAAACTCTATGTGACGGCGAGCGCCGAGGTGCGCGCGAAGCGCCGGCTGGCCGAGATCGAGAGCATCGGCGGCACCGCCAATTTTGCCGAGATCCTCGCCGATATAGTGCGCCGTGATGAGCGCGACATGGGCCGCGCGGACTCACCGTTGAAGCCCGCCGCCGACGCGCACTTGCTTGATACCAGCGAAATGGCTATAGAAGCCGCGTTTCTCGCAGCCAGAACTGTCATCGACGACGTGCTGGCCAAGAGAAACAAGGCCTGATCCGGGTTTTTCCTTCGTATTTCCGTTGTCGAACGCGAAGAAAATACCCATATCGGGCACGAACCAGCCTGCCAGCATTCTTCATGCGCCGGAATTGCCGCTTAAAGAGCGGCCCAGGGCTTTTGTAGCCCGGAACGCCGGCAGGCCAACGCAACGCTAACCCACGGCGCCCGTCCCGCTTGAGATGCGGGACACTCCAGGAGAAACAATGTCAGCTGCAAATCCCACTCGCGATGATTTCGCGAGCCTGCTCGAAGAATCATTTACCACAGGCCATTCCGGCGAAGGCCAGGTCGTCAAGGGCACGATCACCGCGATCGAAAAGGACATGGCCATCATCGATGTCGGCCTCAAGGTCGAAGGCCGCGTGCCGCTGAAGGAATTCGGCGTCAAGGGCAAGGACACCACCCTCAAGGTCGGTGACACTGTCGAAGTCTATGTCGAGCGCATCGAAAACGCGCTTGGCGAAGCGATGCTTTCGCGTGAGAAGGCCCGCCGCGAAGAGAGCTGGGTCCGGCTCGAAGAGAAGTTCACCAAGGGTGAGCGCGTCGAAGGCGTCATCTTCAACCAGGTGAAGGGCGGCTTCACTGTCGACCTCGACGGCGCCGTGGCCTTCCTGCCGCGCAGCCAGGTCGATATCCGCCCGATCCGCGACGTCTCCCCGCTGATGCACAACCCGCAGCCCTTCGAGATCCTCAAGATGGATCGCCGCCGCGGCAACATCGTGGTGTCGCGCCGTACCGTGCTCGAGGAGAGCCGCGCCGAACAGCGTTCGGAAATCGTGCAGAACCTCGAAGAAGGCCAGGTTGTCGAAGGCGTCGTCAAGAACATCACCGATTACGGTGCGTTCGTCGACCTCGGCGGCATCGACGGCCTGCTGCATGTCACCGACATGGCATGGCGCCGCGTCAACCATCCGACCGAAATCCTCAACATCGGTCAGACGGTCAAGGTGCAGATCATCCGCATCAACCAGGAAACCCACCGCATCTCGCTCGGCATGAAGCAGCTCGAGAGCGATCCGTGGTCCGAGATCGGCACCAAGTTCCCGATCGGCAAGAAGATCAAGGGTACCGTCACCAACATCACCGACTACGGCGCGTTCGTCGAGCTGGAGCCGGGCATCGAGGGTCTCATCCACGTTTCGGAAATGTCGTGGACGAAGAAGAACGTGCATCCCGGCAAGATCCTGTCGACCACCCAGGAAGTCGACGTGGTGGTGCTCGAGGTCGATCCGGCCAAGCGCCGCATCTCGCTCGGCCTCAAGCAGACGCTCGAGAATCCGTGGCAGGCTTTCGCTTCTAGCCATCCGGTCGGCAGCCAGGTCGAGGGCGAGGTCAAGAACAAGACCGAGTTCGGCCTGTTCATCGGCCTCGAAGGCGACGTGGACGGCATGGTGCACCTTTCCGACCTCGACTGGACCCGTCCGGGCGAGCAGGTCATCGAAGAGTACAATCGCGGCGACATGGTCAAGGCGCAGGTGCTCGACGTCGACATCGACAAGGAGCGCATCTCGCTCGGCATCAAGCAGCTGGCTAAGGATACGGTCGGCGAAGCGGCGACTTCGGGCGAACTGCGCAAGAACGCGGTCGTCACCTGCGAAGTCATCGGCGTCAAGGATGGCGGTCTGGAAGTGCGGCTGGTCGACAGCGGCATCGAGACCTTCATCAAGCGCTCCGATCTGAGCCGTGACCGCGACGAGCAGCGCCCCGAGCGCTTCACCGTCGGCCAGAAGGTCGATGCCCGCGTCATCGCCTTCGACAAGAAGACCCGCAAGCTGCAGGTCTCGATCAAGGCGCTGGAAATCGCCGAAGAGAAGGAAGCGGTCGCCCAGTACGGCTCGACCGACTCCGGCGCTTCGCTGGGCGACATCCTGGGCGCCGCGCTGAAGAAGCAGGGCAGCTAAGCTTCGGCTGTCTGCCGCGCCTCGCGCGCGGCCTGAATAAGGAAACCCGTGGGTCGCAAGGCTCGCGGGTTTTTTTCATGCGCGATAGAACCAGGCGGTGGTGGCCTTGCGATGGGGTTGGCACAAGACAAAGACGATGGAACACCTTCAATTCCGCACTCGCGGCTGTAAGTTCGGGCCATCGTTACTGGTAGACATCGGAAAGCCATGCCTGGGGCAACAGAGAAGCATTGCGCATGAACGTCGTCGGAATCTATCGCTATCCGGTCAAGAGCCTGCGCGGCCATGCCGTACAGTGTGCTGACATCGAGACCATGGGCATGGCGGGGGACCGCCGCTGGATGGTCGTCGACAAGGATGGACACTTCCTCACCATTCGCCAGATACCGGCAATGACGACGATCGACGTCGACCATCGCGGCACGGGCATCCTGTTGAAGCATGACAAGCATGGTTCGCACGCCGTCGAGGCTCCAGCCTCTGACGCTGCGCTCCGTCCGGTCAAGATCTGGAAGGATATGGTTGCTGCGCGCCCGGGTGACCCTGCCGCAGGCGCCTATCTCTCCACGATTCTTGGCCGGCCCGTCGATCTCGTCTATTTGGACGATCCGCAGAACCGGCCGGTCGACCCGGAATTCGGCCAGCCTGGCGATTACGTCAGCTTTGCCGACGGTTTTCCGCTGCTGGTCGCAACGACGGGCTCGCTGGACCATCTGAACAGCCATCTTGCCAGGCCCATCGAGATGGCGCGGTTTCGGCCAAACATCGTCCTCGACGCAGAAGGCGCATGGCCCGAAGACAGCTGGAAGACGATCCGTATCGGTTCTGTCGAGTTGCGGATCGCAAAGCCCTGCGCGCGCTGTGTCATCACCACCCGCGATCCGTATAGCGGCGAGCAACCGGATCCGCGCGAGCCGTTGCAGACGCTTGGCAAACTTCATCGCTCCGCCAAGGGCGGCATCATCTTCGGCCAGAATGCGATTCCGAACAACGCCGGCACGATCTCCGTCGGCGACGCAGTCGAGGTCATGGAGGCGGGGGGCTCGAACCTGACATAGTCGCTGCTCCGAGCGTCGGCGGCTGCCATGCTTGGAACGGGCCGACCTTGGCTGTAGACTGACAAGGTCGGCAACAGGCCGCCCTTGGAAGCCAAACGATCGGAGGCCCGATCATCCGTGTCGGCCTTGCTGCCGCATTGCTGTTGACCGGCACCGTGGCGGCGGCGGCGGCGTTGCCGCCATACTGGCAACGACAGGCCGAGATCCGGGCCATCGCGGACAGTGCCGATGTTGCCGGCAAACTGGAAAGCCGCCCCATCGACGCGATCGAGCATATGGGAACAGACCGCTACCGGATGGGGGCCGGCGGCTGCACGCTCGATGTGCTGATCGTCGACGACACAAGCGCCAAGCCGATGCCGGGTCCGCGCAAGTTCAAGCTGCAGATTGGTAAGCTGGTCTGCAAATGAGCCGCCGGACTCCACCGCCGACGGCTGCCGAGATGCTCGAGCGGGGCGACCGCTTCATCGCCGTGTCAGGCGAAGCCGGCGGCCGCGCTGCGGCGGGTCCTCAGGCCCGCCCGTAAAGCGGCACCAGCGTACCGCTCATCGCCAGATTGGCCGGCGAGGCAAGGTAGGCGATGGCTTCGGCGGCGGCTTCGAGGCTGACCCATTTGGTGACGTCCGCATCCGGCATGTCGGCGCGGTTTGCGGGCGTATCAAGTGTCGAGGGCGCCACGGCATTGACGAGGATGCCCTTGTGCTTCAGCTCCTCGGCCATCGCCACCGTCATCGCTGCCACGGCCGCCTTGCTTGCGGCATAGGCGACCATGCCGGCGCCGCGCCGCGGATCGAGCCCGGCGCGCGCCGTGACGTTGACGATCCGGCCTGCGGTGTCCGACGACAGCATCGAGCGTATTGCGGCGCGGCAGCACAGGAAGGCGGTGCGCGCATTGGTGTCCATCATCTCGGCAAAGGACGCCGACTCTATCTTTTCCACCCGTGCGGCGGTAAAGCCTCCGGCCAGGTGGATCGAGCCCCAGAGGCCCGGAACCTGGCTGTAGAAGGCCTCGACCTTGGCGGGGTCCGAGAGATCGACATTGTGCACCAGCTCGACACGGTCATGCGTGGGGAAGGGGAAATGGGTTGGCGCCGCGGCATGTGCATTGGGCACATGGCAGATCGCGCCGTCACTCAGCAATTTGCCGACGACCGCACCGCCGAGCGCGCCGGTCCCGCCGGTCACGACGATATGCCTGCCTTCTAGTGTTTCCGTCATCCTTGACCGCTCCTGTCATTTTTTTATGGTTGGGTCGTTTTGCGTGCCGCCGACGCAAAGCGTCGCGCCTTTCGCGCCATCACTCAATTGACATCTCGACATGGCAGTTGTCGCGTCTTTGCATGCGTCCGCCACCGCCAACCGTGATTTCAGGCCCGTCGAGACGGAAACACGCGGCACCGATCTTCAGTCAACCGTGATTTCGATGACGCGCGGCAATCCGGTAGCTCGGGCGCGTGTCAACGCGTCCGCGAGAGCGTCGGTATCGGCAAGCCGCTCGGCGCCGATGCCATAAGCTTGCGCCAACTTGCAGAAATCCGGCGGCGCCGGCGAAACGCCGACCGGCTCGACGCCGACATCGAGCATCGAGGTTTCGATCTCACGGTAGCCTCTGTTATTCCAGACGAGGAAAATAACCGGTGTGCGCGCATCGAGCGCAGCACCCAGTTCCGGCAACGTGAACTGGAAGCCGCCGTCACCGGTCAGGCAGACGACGGGCGCACCGGGCACGGCAAGGGCGGCGCCAATCGCCGCTGGCGGACCATAGCCGAGCGCGCCGAAGCCTGTCGCGGCATTGAACCAGCCGCCTGGCCGGTCATGGTCGTAGTAGAGGTTGGCGGCATAGATCGGCTGTGTCGAATCGCCGACAATGAGCGCGCCCGGCAAAGTGTCGCGGATCATCTCGACGGCGCGCACCTGCGCCTGCAGGGTTGGATTGAGTTCGGCAAAGGCCGCTTCCCGTGCAGCGGCGGCGCGCAACAGGCCGCCCTCGCTTGCCGGGACATGGCTGATTTGCGGGAGCAGCGCCTCGAGCGCCTCGGCGCAATCGGCCTGGATCGAAACCGTCGCCGGGCGACGGGCAAGCTGGTCCGCGCCGATATCGATGCGGATCAGATTGGCGGGCAGGACGAAGCCGCCATCGCTGTAGCCGTCATAGTCGGTCGGGCCGAATTCGGTGCCGGCGGCAATGACCAGGTCGGCGTCGGCCATCAGGGCGCGCACTGCCTTCAGGCTGGGACTGGCCGGCACGCAAAGCGGATGGGCATGCAGGAGGCCGCGCGCATTGGCGGTCTGGACGACCGGCGCTCCCAGCCGTTCGGCCAGACGGCGCAACGGCGCTTCGGCACGTTTGGCACCGCCGCCAACCAGGATCAGCGGGTGGCGCGCAGCAGCTATGAGTTTGGCAGCCTTGGCAATTGCAACACCTTCCGGCGCGGGTGGCGTCACATTGCTCAGCATGGCAACGACGCCCTCCGCCGGCTTGACCATGACGTCGGTCGGGATTTCGATATGCACCGGGCCGGGCCGCGCCGATGAAAACAGGGCGAAGGCCTGCGCCAGCGCACCGGGCAATTCGCCGGCTTCGGTAATCCGCTGCGAAGACAGCGCCACCTTCTCCATCATGCCGCGCTGATCCGGCAATTCATGCAGAAAGCCGAGCCCCTTGCCCAGCGTCGACATGGCGTTGACACCGGAGATCACCAGCATCGGCACCGAATCGGCGCGCGCCTGTCCCATGGCGGTGATGGTGTTGGTCAGCCCCGGTCCGGTGATGACGAAGGCGACGCCCGGCCTGCCGCTGGCGCGCGCATATCCGTCGGCCATGAAGCCAGCGCCCTGTTCGTGGCGCGGCGTAATGTGGCGTATCTTCGAGCGCGCCAGCCCGCGATAGAGTTCGACCGTGTGCACGCCGGGAATGCCGAAGACCGTGTCGACGCCATGGGCTTCGAGCAGCGAAATGAGCGCCTCGCCGACGGTCGACCCACCAGCGCTCATTGGCGCAGCACCGGCCGCGTCAGGCAGGTCGGGCCGCCCTCGCAGGCGATGCAGAGCGCATCCGCCTCGAAGATGGAAACCACACAGCCGGCCGCTTCCATGGCAGCCGCCGTCCTGGGAAAACCAGCGACAGCGATGACCTGGCGCGGCGCGGTCGGCAGCACGTTCAGGCTGAGCCCGTTGGAGGCGAAAAACTCGCCGGCATCGCCCTCGACCAGCGTGATGCCGCGCGCCCGCAGCATCTGGTAGAAGGCGGCCGGCAGCAATGGCGCGTAGACCAATGCCAGATCGTCGGCGAGCGGACTGATCACCGACATCAGATGCAGGCAGGCCTCCTCGCCATGCCAAAGCGGCAGGTCGAAACCGAAAACCGAAATCCCCTTGGGCGAGAGCAGATTGGCAAGTTGCTGGATGCCGTCCTGATTGGTGCGCACGCCGCGGCCGACAGCCAACGTGGTTGCATCGACCCAGACGCAATCGCCGCCTTCCACCTGGCCCGGATCGTCGATCCGGCCGAGAATGGGGATGCCCATGCGTGTGTAGGCTGCTTCGTGCAGGCCAGGCTCGGCCCGGCGCAGCGCCTTGCCCATGGAGAGGATAATCGCGCCATGATCGGTCATCAGCGAGGGATCGTGGGTGAAGACGGAATCGGCCAGCCCGTCATCGGTGTCCGTCAGCCATTCGATTTCAGCGCCGGAAGCCGCGACCATGCTGGTCAACTGCTCATGCTGGGCCGCGGCCTTTTGCGGATCGAAACCCGAACCATAGTGCCATTCCTGTGCTCCGGCATGACGCATGGCGCTGGCGGCGGACCGCATCAGCACGCGCTTCAGGGGTCCGGCCATGGACTGCGATCCGTATGATTTGCCCACTAAATTCTCCCTAACGTCCGTTGGCGCCACTAACCACTACAGCAAGCGGTGATCAATAGTCCAAAAACCATGGTTGACGGAGGCAAGCGGAACGGTCCATCCTGAGAATGGGAACTCTGTCCAGTGACGGGTAATGGGTAAAACATACCAGCAGCGACGGGCGCGACCGCTCCACGGAGCGTCGAAGGGATGACGGCTACAAGCGCCGTATCCGGGATGATGGTGCAGGGCGCCGCACCCGCATTGAAACACACGGCGCAGGACGGCGCCGCCGAAGCCATCCATGTCGAGAACCTGCACAAGAGGTTCGGTGAGTTGCATGTGCTGAAGGGCGTCTCGCTGTCGGCGCGCGACGGCGAGGTCATCGCCATCATCGGCGGTTCGGGCTCCGGCAAATCGACCCTGCTGCGCTGCATCAACTGCCTGGAAAACCCGACCAGCGGCATCATCCGCGTCAATGGCGAAGAGATCAAGCTCAGGGCCGACAGCCATGGCCACACGGTTCCGGCCGACCGCAAGCAGATCGAGCGCATCCGCTCCAAGCTCGGCATGGTGTTCCAGAACTTCAACCTGTGGAGCCACATGACGCTGATCGAAAACGTCATTGAGGTTCCCGTGCACGTGCTTGGCGTCAAGCGCGATGTGGCGATCAGCGAGGCCGAAAAGCTGCTCGCCCGCGTCGGTCTGGCCGAAAAGCGCGACGTCTATCCGGCCTATCTGTCGGGCGGCCAGCAGCAGCGCGCCGCGATCGCCCGTGCGCTGGCCATCAATCCGCGCGTCATGCTGTTCGACGAGCCGACCTCGGCGCTCGATCCCGAGCTGGTCGGCGAGGTGCTGAAGGTGATCGGCGACCTGGCGCGCGAAGGCCGCACCATGGTGCTGGTCACGCACGAGATGAAGTTCGCCCGCGAAGTCGCGACGCATGTCGTCTATCTCTACAATGGATTGGTCGAGGAAGAAGGCCCGCCCGAGCAGATCTTCGGCGCGCCCAAATCCGAAAGGCTGAAGCAGTTCATCCGCAACATCGGCTAGGACAGGCCGGGACGGAAGAAAACCGGGAACCAACAACAAACTGGGAGTCGTGAAATGAAGACCGTTCTGAAGACATTCGCCGCAGCGCTGCTGCTGGGCGTCGCCGCCATGGGCGTGGCCAAGGCCGATCCGGTCAAGATCGGCGTCGCCGCCGAGCCCTACCCCCCCTTCACCTCGCCGGATGCATCGGGCAAATGGGTCGGCTGGGAGATCGAGTTCATCGACGCCGTCTGCGCCGAAGAGAAGCTCGATTGCGTCATCACCCCGGTTGCCTGGGACGGCATCATCCCGGCGCTGACGACCAAGAAGATCGACCTCATCGTCTCTTCGATGTCGATCACCGCCGAACGAGAGAAGACGATCGACTTCTCGGACAAGTATTATAACACCCCGACCGCCATCATCGGCCCGAAGGACCAGAAATTCGGCTCCACGCCGGACGATCTCAAGGGCAAGATCGTCGGCGTGCAGGTATCGACGGTGCATGCCGTCTACGCCAAAAAGCATTTCGGCAGCACGGCTTCCGAGATCAAGGAATACCAGACCCAGGACGAAGCCAACAACGATCTTGCCGCCGGCCGTCTCGACGCGGTGCAGGCCGATTCCATCGCGCTTGGCGAATTCCTCAAGTCGGACCAGGGCAAGGCCTGCTGCGACCTGAAGGGCATGGTGGCTCCGGATGACGAAGTGCTCGGACCGGGCGTCGGCGCCGGTGTGCGCAAGGAGGACACCGAGCTGAAGGGCAAAATCAACGCCGGCATCAAGGCGATCCGTGCCAACGGCAAATACGACGAGATCTCGAAGAAATACTTCGATTTTGACATTTACGGCGGTGGCGGCGCGCAGTCGAACTGACATCGCCCACGCATGAGCAAAACCGCACGGCATCCCGCCGTGCGGTTTCGCCGAAACCGCTGACGAGAATGGCCAGCGGCTGACGCCAGCAAATCCGGGGGCGACGCTGATCGACGCATTTCTTTCGGCCTCGGCGGCCGGCATCATCGAACTTCTCTCGCCCTACCCGCCGGGCTGGGGCGGGGCTCTTCTGGTTGGGCTGCTGCATTCGATCGAGATAGCGCTGGGCGCCACGTGCCTCGGTCTTTTGATCGGCACCGGCGGCGCCTATGGCAAGCTCTATGGCGGTCCGGTGGTGCGTGATCTGCTGGCGGTCTACACAACCATCGTACGCGCCGTGCCCGAACTGGTGCTGATCCTGCTGCTCTATTATGCCGGGACCGATCTGATCAACCAGGCGCTGACGGCTATGGGTTATCAGCGTATCGACGTCAGCGGCCTTGCCGCCGGCATCGCCGTGCTCGGCTTCGTCCAGGGCGCCTATTCGACCGAGGTGATCCGCGGTGCGATCCTGGCCATTCCGCAAGGCCAGATCGAAGCCGCCCGCGCCTATGGAATGTCTCCCAGCCTGATGCTGCGGCGCATCACCTTGCCGGCCATGCTGCCCTTCGCCATACCGGGCCTCGCCAATCTCTGGCTGATCGCCACCAAAGACACCGCGCTGCTGGCGGTCGTCGGTTTCTATGAGCTGGCGCTGGCAACGCGGCAAGCCGCCGGCGTCACCAAAGCCTATTTCACCTTCTTTTTCGCCGCGGGCGTGCTCTACCTGCTCTTGTCGCTGTTTTCCAATCTCATCATCGGCCGGGTCGAGGCCCGGTCGCGGCGCGGAATGCCTTCGCTCAAGGAGGCGCGCTGATGGCCAACGAAGCGGCCATCATCAACGTCGTCGCACGAACGTCGCTGTGGCTGCGGCCGCACCGTATCGTGCTGATCCTGATCGCACTGGGCCTGGTTCTGTCGGCCGCCTTTTTCATGCGCTGGGACTGGCTGCCGCAATATTATGAAATGGGATTGATCGGCATCTGGCGCTCGCTGTGGATCCTGGCCGTCACCTGTGTGCTGGGCTTCCTGCTCGCCGTGCCGCTGGGGCTGGCGCAGGCCGCCGGCTCGTTCTGGTTCGCCGGACCCGCCAAGGTGTTCTGCACGGTGATCCGGGGCACGCCGCTGCTGATCCAATTGTGGCTGCTTTATTACGGCCTGGGCTCACTGTTTCCGCAATATCCGTGGATCCGCGGATCCTGGATGTGGCCGTATCTGCGGCAAGCCTGGCCCTATGGCGTGCTGGCGTTGACCCTGTCCTTCGCCGGTTATGAGGGCGAGGTGATGCGCGGCGCCTTTGCCGGCGTGCCGAAGGGACAACTCGAGGCTGCCCGCGCCTTCGGCATGAGCCGTTGGAAGGCGTTCCGGCGCATCTGGCTGCCGCAAGCCATTTACCGGGCGCTGCCGACGTTGACCGGCGAAACCGTGCTGCAATTGAAGTCGACGCCGCTGGTAGCGACGATCAGCGTCATCGACATCTTCGCTGTTTCGTCCAAGGTGCGGCAGGACACCTACCTCACCTACGAGCCCTTGCTGCTGCTGGCGTTGATCTACATGACGATCACCGGCATTCTCGTCTTCGCCTTCGGCAGGATCGAGGCGCGGATACCGAACAAGATTGGGTAGGTTTTTAGGGAGTAGCGAATAGTGAATGGAAGCGACTCGCTTCATCCCCTATTCACTACTCCCTATTCCCTACTCACTCAGAGGCAGCCACGATGCAACTCAGTCTCGACCAGGCAAAAGGGCTGTGCCGGATGGCGGCACTCGGCGCCGGCGCCAATGAGGAAGCGGCGCAATCGCTCACCGCCTCGATCATATCAGCGGAGGCGGAAGGGCTTTCCTCCGTTGGCCTGTCGCATTTCATCGATTATCTCGAGGCGCTGGAAGCCGGACGCATCGACGGCAACGCCGACCCGGTGATCACCCGGCCGGCGCTGGCAGTCTACCTCTCCGACGCGCGCGGCGGGCTGGCGCATACCGGCTTCGACCGCACGATCGACGACCTCGCCAAGGCGGCAAAACTGTTCGGCGTCGCCATCTTCTCGCAGAAGAACGCCTATACATGCGGCGCGCTCGGCTATTTCACCGGAAGGCTGGCGGCGCAGGGCTTGGTCTCGTTCGCCGCCACCAACGGCCCGGCCGTGCTCGCCGGCTCGGGGTCGGTCAAGCCGGTCTATTGCACCAACCCGATGTCGTTTGCCGCACCTGCCGCCGATGGCGCGCCGCTGGTCATCGACCAGTCGTCGAGCGCCACCGCCTTCGTCAACATCCGCAAGGCGGCCGAGGACGGCAAGACAATCCCCGAAGGCTGGGCGCTGGACGCCAGCGGCAATCCGACCACCGATCCGGCCGCCGCCATGAAGGGCGCCATGCTTGCCTTCGGCGGTCAACGCGGCGCCAACATCGCGCTGATGGTCGAAGTGCTGGCGGCGGGCCTGTCGGGCGCCAACTGGTCGCTCGACGCGCCCTGGTTCAGCGGCGGGCCGGACAGTCCCGGTACCGGGCTGTTCGTGCTTGCCGTCGAGCCCAAGCTACTCGATCCGGATTTCGAGCAGCGAATGAAGGACCAGCTCGACCGGCTGCGGCGGCGCTTCGGCGTGCACGTGCCCGGCCGCGCCCGCGCAGAGGCCGCCGAGAAGGCGCAAGCGCGCGGCATCACCGCATCCAAGGCGGTGGTGCAGCGTATTTCCGAATTCGCTGCGCGCTATTCTTCCTGAATAAACCGTTATACATCAGATAGTTATCTGGAATCTGCCCGCCTGAAGCGCGGCGCGGTGCGATTTTCTTTGTGCGCCGCTGAACCTTTTTGCGCGCCGATGCGACCCAGCTTTGTCCAGGGCAAGGCGAGCTTGCCCGATCCACACCGGGGGAAGCAGCAAACCGAAAGCGAAAGCCTGTTTCACGCAAAGGATGGTCCTTTGCGCCTCGGAAAACTCAACCCAAATCAAACGGAAACTGTCATGACCAACACCAAGATCACCATGCTCACCGCGGTCCTTCTTCTCGGCTCGTTCATGGGCGCCACACAGGCAGCCTCTCTGAAGGCCGCGCCGGTCAAGCCGTCCAGCCCGGGCGTCATCACCGCCCCGAGCGGCGGCGCCACCGAGGACCATTACTGCAAGAACGGCCACGCAAATTCGCCAACTGCAGCGCCGATTTCATCGCGGCCTGCAAGAAGGTCGGCGGCACCATGTCGGATGTTCAGGGCTGGGGTGGGCGTACTTGCTTCACGCCCTCCTGATACCGTCTCAGGTCAGGCCACTCCGTCGGCCCCTGACCTCGCATGGATGTCACCCGGAAAACCCCGCTTCGGCGGGGTTTTCTGCGTTCTGACCACACAACGGTAAAACATTCGTATTCCAGTCAACTTTTGTTTATTTGACTTTGACTGGCCTGACCGGCCGTTTGCGCTGATCGAGCAAACAGAGGAGCCACAATGGGCGACGATCCTGCTGTTCTTCGTCATCCGCGGCGGCAACCGCCATTCGGTCGACGCCCGCATCGGCAAAGCGTTCTGACAGGGCGTTCCGACAAGGCCAAAACAAGCTGCCAGCGACCACGCGTCGCCCTTTGCCTTTGGCGCGAAACGGATTATGAAACGGCTTCAGCCAAGCTTGCGAGCGCCGGAGCCAGCCATGACCGAAATCCTGCAGACCCCAAAGCTCGTCGTCGTCTTTGGCGGGTCAGGCTTTGTCGGCCGCCATGTCGTGCGCGCGCTAGCCAAGCGCGGCTATCGCATCCGCGTCGCCTGCCGGCGGCCCGACCTCGCCGGGCATCTGCAGCCGCTCGGCAATGTCGGTCAGATCCAGCCGGTGCAGGCCAATGTGCGCGTGCGCTGGTCGGTCGACCGTGCCGTGCAGGGTGCCGACCATGTCGTCAATCTGGTCGCCGTCCTGCATGAGAGCGGCCGGCAGAAGTTCCCCGCCGTGCACGAGTTCGGCGCCCGCGCGGTGGCCGAGGCCGCGCGCTCGGTTGGCGCCGGGCTGACCCATATTTCGGCGCTTGGTGCCGATCTGGAGTCGCAATCGCACTACGCACGCACCAAGGCGCTTGGCGAAAAGGCCGTCCTGGAGACGATCAAGGACGCCGTGATCTTCCGGCCGTCGATCAATTTTGGACCCGAAGACAGCTTCTTCAACCGCTTCGCCAACATGGCGCGCTATTCGCCTGTGCTGCCGCTGATCGGCGGTGGCCAGACCAAGTTCCAGCCGGTCTATGTCGGCGACGTCGCCGAAGCGGTGGCACGCTCGGTCGACGGCAAGGTCGACGGCGGACAGATCTATGAACTGGGTGGCCCAAAAGTGCTCACCTTCAAGGAATGCATGGAAGAACTGCTCGAGGTGATCGAGCGCAAGCGCCTGCTGGTGCCGGTGCCGTGGTGGGTGGCCAACATCCAGGCATCGATCCTCGGCCTGTTGCCCAATCCGCTACTGACCAAGGACCAGGTGATGCAGCTGCGCGAGCACAACATCGTTTCCGATGCGGCGAACAAGGCAAACCGGACATTGGCCGGACTCGGCATCCAGCCGCAATCGATCGCGACGATCGTGCCCAGTTACCTCTGGCGCTTCCGTGCCGCCGGCCAGTTCCAGCAGCGCAAACCTGCGGCTTAGTTCATTACGACAGCTTGAAGGTGTCACGCCTATCGCGGCGTGACCTGCATCGGCAACCCGCCTTGCGGCTGCGTGGTCAGTTTCTGTACCGGCCAGGGTTTCGTTTCGGCGGTGGTATCGAAGCGGAAGCGCGACAGCATGATGGCGAGCGCGATGATCGCCTCCTGCATGGCGAAGCTGGCGCCTATACAAACGCGCGGACCCGCGCCAAACGGCAGATACTGGAAGCGGTCGATCTTTTCGCGATTTCCCGGATGGAAGCGCTCCGGCAGGAAGGCATTGGGTCGATCCCACAGCTTCCTATGGCGGTGGACGACCCATGGCATCACCAGCACCGCGGCATGCTTCGGGATATAAAGATCGTTCCACATTTCCGGTTCGATCGGCTCGCGGTTGATCGACGGTGCCGGCGGATAGAGCCTGAGTGCTTCGTCGAAAGCCGCACGCGTGAACGGCATGGCGTCCAGCCATTTCGTCGGATCGGGCTCTCGCGCCAGCACCTGGTCGATCTCCTGCTCGACCCGGTCGCGCTCCCACGGCGATTCCGCAAGGCAGTAAAGCGTCCACCCGAGCGCGCGCGCCGTCGTCTCATGACCGGCGCCGATGAAGGTGATGATGTTGTCCTCAACCTCGGCCCGCGTCAGCCCATCGGGTCCCTCGGCCTTGAGCAGCAGCGTCAAAAAATCCTGCGGCACGGCATCTGGATCGCGCTTGAATTTCTCTTCGCGCATCTTGACCGTGTCGGTCACGATCTTGCGGAAATAGGCCATGGTCTTGCGGCCGCGGATTCGGGTCAGCCGCGGCAGCCAGTCGGGCGCCCGCAACAGGTCGAGCGGGTCGACGCGGCCCATGGTCTCGAACAGGCGATCGATCTCGTTGGCGAAACTGCCAGGCTGGCCAGCGATCTCGCCGGAGAACAGCGTTTCGGCCAGGATGTCGTAGGTGAGCAGCGTCATGTCATGGGCGATGTCGGACGTGCCGCCATCTTCGTAACGGGTGACGAATTCCTGCGTGCGTTTCAACATCGGCGCGGCGAAACCAAAAATGTGGCGCGGCGTGAACACCGGCGCCATCGCCTTGCGCGACCGTTTCCAGACCTCGCCCTCGGCGGTCAGCAGACCGTCGCGCAGAATCGGCCGCAGGATCTTCTGGCGCACCGTCGCCATCTTGTAGTTCCTGGCATTGTCGACGAGCACGTGGCGGATCAAGCCGGGATCGTTGGCGATGACCAGGTGTCCACCAACGCCATTCACCGAAATCCAGGGCTCGTTGTAAGTATGCTCACCCCACAATTCGAGCGGGTTGCGGTAGACGATGCGGATCATCTCCAGCGTCGAGGGCGGCGTTGTGCGCGGCTTCGGCGCCGGGGGAACGAAGGGGGCGGGCTGGATGTCCATGGGCTGCTCCGCTGATACCCCAATGTAGTGGCTGGCGATGCGGGCGTCCATGTGACCGGCAGGCACATTTGCGCGACCAGGGACGTGCGGCAGGCAGTCCGTTCAGCCGATTGTGACCGCATCCTCGGCGGTGGCGCCTTGTCCGCCGCCATGCTCTGCCGTAGGTCACAGTCACCAATAGATACTGCCACCGAAGGAGCCCGCCTTGAAACACCAGTTGAACATCATCATCGGCAGCACGCGGCCCGGCCGCGCCGGACCGGTTTTCGCCGAGTGGCTGGAGACGTTCGCGCGCGAGCATGGAAAATTCGAGCCGGTGCTGACCGATATCGATACTTTCAGGCTTCCTGTACTGGACGAACCGCACCATCCAAGGCTTGGCAACTACCAGAACGACCATACCAAGGCCTGGTCCAAGGCTATCGATGCCGCCGATGCCTTCGTGTTCGTGGCGCCGGAATACAATTATTTCGTGGCGCCGGCGATCGTCAACGCGATCGATTATCTTTCGCGGGAATGGAAGTACAAGCCTGCCGCCATTTTCAGTTATGGCGGCGTCTCCGGCGGCCTGCGTGCGGCGCAAGCGCTGAAGCCGCTGCTGACTTCGGTCGGTGTCATGCCGATCTCGGAGGGCGTCGCGCTGCCGATGTATCAGAAACTGCTCGACGAAAACGGCGCGTTCAACGCCAGCGAACAGGTGCGAGGCGGAGCCAAAACCATGTTCGACGAGCTGTTGCGCTGGAGCGAGGCTTTGAAGCCGATGCGGGCTGCCTGAAAGCGGCGGCTTTCCACCAAAAGCGCGGCTTGCTCATGCCATAAAGAGGTGGAATGTTTGCGCAAATGAACGAGCCGGGGGGCAGTTCGACTTGCGTTTGCTTCTTGCCGTGCTGCTGATGCTCATCACCACCGCCACCGCGGTGGCTGAGCGGCGCGTGGCCCTGGTCATCGCCGACGACGACTACCGGCTGATCCGGCCGCTCGCCAATCCGGTCCATGACGGCGAAGCGATGGGAGCGGCGTTGAAGAAGCTCGGCTTCGAGGTCGTCCTCGAAACCAATCGCGACCTCAGGCGCATGCGCCGCGCGCTTGACGATTTCCGCGAGGATGCCAAGGGGGCCGACGTGGCGCTGGTCTATTTCTCCGGCCATGGCGTGGAAATCTCGGGCGACAATCGCCTGCTGCCGGTCGATGCCGACGCCTCCTCGCTTGAGGCGCTGGAGAAGACCAGTCTGTCGCTGGAGGAGGTGCGCGACACCGTGGCCGCCACCGCCAAGGTCGGCCTGATCATGCTCGACGCCTGCCGCAGCGATCCGTTTTCGGGCACGGCGGGCGAAGGGCGCGGCGCGACCTCGCTGGCCAAGGATGTTGCCGACAAGGTGAAGCCTGGGCTGGGCCGGATTGGCCGTGCGGAGAATATCTTGTTCGCCTTCTCGGCCGCACCCGGCGAGACAGCGGCCGACGGAACCGGCCAGAATTCGCCGTTCACGACGGCGCTGACCAAATATCTCGGCACCGACGGGCTTGAGATCCGCTCGGTGCTGACCTTGGTGCAGCAGGAGGTCTACGACCAGTCACGCGGTAAGCAGCTGCCATATGTCGAAAGCGGCCTGCCGAAGCTGTTCTTTGCCGCAAAGGCGAGGCTGGACTTACCCGAGCGCGAGCGGCTGTTGCTCGCCATGGCCGACGTGACGCCGGAAATGCGCGGCCAGGTCGAGCACATCGCCAGTGACGCCGACATGCCGCTGGCGCCGCTTTATGGCGCGCTGATCGGTCTCGACACCAAGCATCTTTCCGCCGAGAGCCTGGATGCCAGCCTCCGCGAGGCGGCGGACGCCTTCGTCAAGGTGCGCAGCGAGATGAAGACGCTGGCCGCCGACGATCCGCGCGTGACGGAACTGCGCCGGCAGGCAGAGGAGCAGCTTGCCCTTGGCGCCTTCGGCGCGGCACAGGCAAAACTGGCGGAGGCGGTCGATATCGACGAAGTGTCGCGCAAGGCGCTGAAGGTGAATTTCGTCGACCGCACGCTCTCGCAAGCCGCAACGCTGTTCCTGTCGGCGGGCGCGGCACGCGCCGACCTCAACTATGCGGCGGCCATCAAGGGCTATGAAACCGTGCTGTCACTGTATGGCGAAGCCGGACAAACCTCGCTCAGCCTGGAACAGGCCGACCGTCAGAGCCGCACGCTGGAGGAACTCGGTCTGCTTTATACGACGGTCGGCAATATCGAGGCGGCCGGCCGCGCCTTTAGCGCATTGTTGGCCAACCTCGAGCAGCGTTCGCGTCAGGAAACCGATCCCGGCGTCAAGCGCGATCTTGCCATCAGCCGTATCAAGCTCGCCAACATAAAGATGGCGCAAGGCGACCTGCCAACCGCCCTGGAAAACTACGAGGGCGCCAGGGACATGCTGCAGGGTCTGACCGCAAGCCTGCCGGACGAGAAAGGCTGGCTTGGTGATCTCGCCATGGCCAATGACAAGATCGGCAACGTGCTGGCGACGCAAGGCGATGTCGGCGCGGCCGCCCAGGCCTATCAGCAGAGCCTGTCGATCAAGCAGCAATTGGCCGATGCGGAGCCGGACCGGGCCTATGTGCTGCGCGATCTGACCATCACCTATGATGAAATCGGCGACCTTGCCCGTACCGCCGGCCACTTGGACGGCGCGCAGACGGCCTTTGAAGAGAGCCTGAGAATTCGGCTGACATTGGCCACGAACAAACCCGATGATCCTGAGCGCCAGCGCGCCGTCGCCGTCAGCCATGAAAAGATCGGTGACGTGCTGCGCGAGCGCGGCGACCCCGCTGGTGCATTCGTGGCCTACAACCAGAGTCAGGCGATCGCCGAAAAGCTGGTGCGCCGCGACCCCAACGATACCGACTTGAAGCGCGACCTGTCGGTCAGTTACGCCAAGGCCGGCAATGCGCTGAGCGACCAGAAGAGCTGGTCGTCAGCCCTGGCTTCCTATCGGCAAGCGCTGGTCATAGCGCGTGAACTCGCCGCCACCGATCCCGGTAACACAAACTGGCAGCGGGACCTGTCGGTCTGTCTGGAAAAGGTCGCCGGTGTGCTTGATGTCCAGGGCGATATCGGCGGCGCACTGCAAAACTATCAGGACAGTCTGGCCATTGCCGACCGCCTGGCCAAGCTTGACCCAGCCAATTCCGACTGGCAACGCGATCTGTCGATTACGCTCTCGGAAATCGGCATACTGGAAACCAAGCAGCGCCACTTCGAGGGCTCCAGGAAAGCCTTCGAAGCCAGCCTCGGCATCCGCCAGCAACTGGCCCGGTCCGATCCGGACAACGCGATCTGGCAATTTGATCTGGTACAGGCCTACATCAACTACGCTTATGTGGCGAAGGATCCAAAGGCGGTGCTGACCAAGGCGCTTAACCTGACTCTGGAGCTCGACCGCACGGGTCGGCTGGCGCCGAGAGACAAATCCACGATCAAGTATTTGCGCGGCCTTCTCGCCAAATTCGGCGCTCGAAAAAAATAGCCGGCTGCCGGCTGGGAGTTCGCCCCGGGAAATGCCTGCAAACCTTGGAAAAACCGCCTTTTGCGCCTATATCTAGTGCATATCAGAGGCGCGATTCGGCGCGGGTTTTTTGCGCCATACAAGCGGCATCCAGACAACAGGTTTTCATGAGCGATCAGATCGACAAAAACGACGGCGCTGAAGCCGAATACGGCGCCGATTCCATCAAGGTTTTGAAGGGGTTGGATGCTGTCCGCAAACGCCCCGGCATGTATATCGGCGATACTGACGACGGCTCGGGCCTGCATCACATGGTCTATGAGGTGGTCGACAACGCCATCGACGAGGCGCTGGCGGGCCACGCCGACCTCGTCACAGTGACGCTCAACCCCGATGGTTCGGTCACCGTGATCGACAATGGCCGCGGCATTCCGACCGATATCCACACCGGAGAAGGCATTTCGGCGGCCGAAGTTATCATGACGCAGCTGCATGCCGGCGGCAAGTTCGACCAGAATTCCTACAAGGTCTCGGGCGGCCTGCACGGCGTCGGCGTGTCGGTGGTCAATGCGCTGTCGGCGTGGCTGAAGCTGAAAATCCGCCGCAACGGCCAGATATTCGAGATGAGCTTCACGCATGGCAATGCCGACGCGCCGCTTAAGGCCACCGGCAGCTATGAACAGGACAAGCAGCCAGGCACCTATGAGGGACGCAGCGGCAGCCAGATCACCTTCTTCCCGTCGGCCGAAACCTTCACCATGGTCGAGTTCGATTTCGGCACGCTGGAACACCGGCTGCGCGAGCTCGCCTTCCTGAATTCCGGCGTGCGCATCGTTTTGACCGATGCCCGTCACGCCGACGTCGTGCGCCATGAGCTGCACTATGATGGTGGCCTCGAAGAATTCGTCAAATATCTCGACCGGGTCAAAAAACCGCTCATCGACAAGCCGATCGCCATCCGGGCCGAGCGCGACGGGATCACCGTCGAAGTGGCGATGTGGTGGAACGACAGCTACCACGAAAATGTGCTGGCCTTCACCAACAACATCCCGCAACGCGATGGCGGCACGCATCTGGCCGGCTTCCGCGGTGCCCTGACGCGCCAGATCACCGGCTATGGCGAATCCTCCGGCCTGACCAAGAAGGAAAAGGTTTCGCTGATCGGCGACGATTGTCGCGAGGGCTTGACGGCGGTGCTTTCGGTCAAGGTTCCCGACCCGAAATTCTCCTCGCAGACCAAGGACAAGCTGGTCTCGTCGGAAGTCCGTCCCGTGGTGGAAGGGCTGGTCAACGAAGCGCTCGGCACCTGGCTTGAAGAACACCCGAGCGAAGGCAAGGTCGTCGTCGACAAGGTGATCCAGGCCGCGGCGGCACGTGAAGCCGCGCGCAAGGCACGCGACATCACCCGCAAGAGCTCGCTCGGCGTCACTTCCCTGCCCGGCAAGCTGGCCGACTGCCAGGAGCGCGACCCGGCGAAATCCGAAATCTTCATCGTCGAGGGCGATTCCGCCGGCGGCTCGGCCAAGGGCGGGCGTTCGCGCCAGAACCAGGCCATTCTACCGTTGCGCGGCAAAATCCTCAATGTCGAGCGGGCGCGCTTCGATCGCATGCTCGGCTCCGACATGATCGGCACGCTGATCACCGCGCTCGGCACCTCGATCGGCAAGGACGAGTTCAACGCCGACAAGCTGCGCTACCACAAGATCATCCTGATGACCGACGCCGATGTCGACGGCGCCCATATCAGAACCTTGCTGCTCACCTTCTTCTTCCGGCAGATGCCGGAACTGATCGAGCGCGGCCATCTCTACATCGCCCAGCCGCCGCTCTACAAAGTGACGCGCGGCAAGAGCTCGCAATACATCAAGGACGAGAGCGCGTTCGAGGAATTCCTGATCGGCTCGGGACTGGAGGAAGCATCGCTTACGCTCGGCTCGGGCGAGGTTCGCATCGGGCAGGACCTGCGCGGCGCCATCGACGACGCGCTGGCGGTGCGCCAGCTGATAAACGGCCTGCACACGCGCTACAACAGAGGCGTGGTCGAACAGGCGGCGATCGCCGGCGGGCTCAACCCGGACGTGTTCACCGATCTCGGCCGCGCCAACGCCATGGCGGAGCGGATTGCAAAACGCCTCGACATCATCGCCGAGGACACCGAGCGCGGCTGGACCGGCCGCATGTCGACCTCGAACGAGGGAGTCGGCGGCTATGTGTTCGAGCGCACGGTGCGCAGCGTCAAGGAATACGCGCATCTCGATCTGGCGCTGATCAATTCGGCCGATGCACGCCAGCTCGACCGCTACGCACAGCGCCTCAGCGAGGTCTACGGGACGCCGCCGGTGCTGCGCCGCAAGGATGTCTCCGAAACCATCTCGGGGCCGCTGGCGCTGCTCAATGCCGTCTTTGCGACCGGCCGCAAGGGCCTGACCATGCAGCGCTACAAGGGGCTCGGCGAGATGAACGCCGAACAGCTCTGGGAAACCACGCTCGACCCGAATGTGCGCTCGCTGCTGCAGGTCAAGGTCAATGATGCCACCGACGCGGATAGTCTGTTCTCGCGGCTGATGGGCGACGAGGTCGAGCCGAGGCGCGAATTCATCCAGGACAACGCGCTGTCGGTCGCCAATCTGGATATTTGATCTCCGATCCGTTTCTACGCTGGCGGGATCGTCGGCGGTGCCTCCAGCTTGCGGCCGAGGTCGACAGCGTCACGCAGCACGGCAAGATGCGAGCGAGGCCGAGCGCCGGCGGCGACCTCGATACCGGTCGCCGCCAATGACCAGTATAAGGTGTGGGTGAAGACACGGCCGAGGGAACCGCGCAGCTCGACCTGAATATTCTCCACGCCCAGGCCGAAATTCTCCGCCATCGGCCCGGAGATCGGGTCGCCAGTCAGCCAACCGTTGCCCCTGTCGAAGATGTTGGTCCAGCGCGTCGCGGCAAACACCGCGCCATGGTGCACGGCACGTTGCGGCTTGCCTGAAGGGCTGCGCCCTTCCTGATAAAGCACAGTGCCTCCGGCCGCCGCCCCCTCGGCAATTGGCGGGCAGGCCGAGAACAACCGCTCGGCAATGCCGCGCCTGAATTCGGCGAGATTGTGCGTCACCAGAAACTCGCTGTGGGTCAGCGGGCTGCCAAGCGTGACGAAATCGCTGATCTTCCACGGCAGCGGATGGTTGGCATCCCTGGTGCGCAGCTGCCGGTAGAGCTCCCATTGATCGCGCCGGAAGCCTGAGATGTCATCCAGCCGGTTGGGCCATGCGGAGCCATTGGAAACAAGCGTCCACTTGTCGATGGCGCGGATCGCTTTCAGTCTCGCCTTGTCGCGGATTGCTTGCAACTTTTGTGGCCTGAAATCGGCCCATAGTATCTGCAAAAGGTCATAAGCGATGATCGATCCTAGGCTGTGCGAAACCAGCACGATCCGATCGTAGCCATCGTCCATCATGAGACCTTTCAGCAGCGTCAGGCCACGGTCACGGATCAGCGCACGCTTCTCGACCGTCGCCGCTTCCGCCCGCACATAGGCCGCGACATCGCCGAAATAGGGAAGGCCAAACCGGTCCACTGCCCAGATGATCAGCGACGCCAGGACGGTGACGAGCATGCCGGCGAGCCAGGAAATGCTGCCTTGCCAGACTGAGGTCGCGAGCGCGAGCGCCGCGCACAGGACGACGATGACGGCAACAAGCGTGACGAGATAGAGTTGGCGGGCGTCGGGAGGAATATCAGACGGCTTGCGCCACAGCAGATTTGTCACCCAGGCAGCTAGCCGGCCCCGTGTCGTGCCCTGCGTGATGTCGGCCCAGTAAAGTTCGTAGAAATCGGTGCGACGGCCATCGACATCATAAGGCGTGGTGATGCGGCGAAGTTCGTAAGAATTTGTCCGGCTGTCGGGTGTGATCCAGCTCTGGTTGATCTTCGCGCCGGCGGGGTCGGCCGGATCGGCGACATGGGCGTAAAACGGCGCACGTGCGAGGTCATGACTCCAGACAGCCTGGACAAAGCCCCGCAGCGTGTCCATCGGCCGCTGTTCGCCCATGCCATGCACGATCACCACCGCCTGGCCAGGCTTGCGTGGCGCCTTTCCGACGGGCGGCGATGTGATGGGGTCAGGCACCAACGTCTCCGCGGACGACAGTCCCGTCGGCGAGACGGGTATTCGTCATCGTAGCGCCGAAACCACCGACAAGCCAAGAAAAAGCCCGGCGCGAAGCCGGGCGTTTCTTGGTGCTGATTGCCGAGCAGTGATCCATGGCCTCGAAAGAGGGATTTCGAACCTAGGCGGGTGCGAAAAGGTCCGCAAAGCCTACAAACGGCTTGAGCGGGCAATACCGCACGTTAAGCAACGCCTCGTCCACATAGGGCAAGGACTCGACGAAGCTCTTGACCTCGTCCATCGTGCTCGTCTCCATCTCCAGCACCGCGCCGCCTTCCTGCAATCCATGGATCGCACGCACGGAACCAGCCGCGATGCCCGCCCACGCAGCCAGGAGCTCTGCCCGGTGAAGCCTTGCCAGGTCGTCCGTGGCGGCATCTGGCCGCCTGGTCAATATCACGACGGTCTTCACGTCACGCTCCAATATCAACAGATTGAGGGACCGCTTCGGCGGATCGCGGGGCAAGTTGCCCGCTCGCGATATGCGCCAGCAACCCGCTTTGACCTACGGCGACATGACTGGCCAGGACGTGAGCGTCTGGATAATCCCCACCATTTTGCGACCGGAAGGGAATGAGTGCGTCATTGAAAAGACCTTCGAGGCGAAGACGCCAACCTTCCTCCGCCGCTGCCACGCCTTCGGCCGTGATGCTTCCGGTTCCGTAGACCGCATGGGTGGGCAGCACGCCCATGCCGGGGAAGAATAGCGTGCCGTGGGTGATGGGGAAGAGCAACTGCTCCAGCGGCCCGTTGATGCCTCGCGGCGAATAGTCCTTCTCCGGACCGCCGATCATCACGGACAACATTGCCCGTTTGCCCTTGAGGGCACCATCGCCGTAGCGATACTTGTTGCCGGCCTTCTTGAAGCCGTACGCGAGGCCGTATGCAAAGACGCGGTCGACCCAGCCCTTGAGGATTGCCGGCATGCCGAACCACCAAAGCGGAAACTGCAGTATCACGGCGTCAGCGGCCAGGATTTTTTCCTGTTCGACTTCGACATCCGCGGTCTGCAACCCGTTGCCATAGGCATGTTCGGACTCGGCAATGAACCCAAGCCGGCTCGGGTCGAGGCGGGACGATGTTCATCGAACGTGGCCTTCCAGTTCATGCCGTACAGGTTCGACAGCAAGACCTTGTGCCCTTGCCTCTCAAGCGTCTCGACACCGATATTGACGAGGTGGCGGGTTAGCGATGTGGGTTCGGGTTGTGCATGAACGATCAGAACCGTCTTCTTCATGATTTCATTCTCCATTCGAGACCGCCGGGAGGAAAAGAGCCGTTTTGTGCACTCCTGTCCGATGCAGCCGGAGCGCACAGCTGGCTGCCTTTCCTCTTGGCGGTCGGAGTTTCCCTTGCCCTGAGCTATATTGGAAATTGCAAAACTATTCGGCTACCATCCAAGCCATGGATAGCAAACGCCTCGACCTGAACCTGCTGATCACCCTGGAAGCGTTGCTGGTGGAGCAGAACGTGACCAAGGCGGCCGCGCGGCTGCATCTCAGTCAACCGGCGGTCAGTGCTCAGCTCAATCGCCTCAGGCATGTGTTCGACGACCCGCTGCTTATTCCCGTGCAGCGCGGGATGACGCCGACCGCCAAGGCAATCGAACTGCTCGACCCATTGCGCCACGCCCTTGATCAGGTTCGCTCGACTGTCGCCACGAACAGAAACTTCGACCCATCAAAGGCCAGGTTGACGGTCACCATCGCCTGCACGGACTATCTGCAGGCAGCGATTGTCAGACCGCTTGTCATGAAACTCAGGACAAGTGCGCCCGGTGTACGTGTGGCGATGCGAAATCTTGATTTGCCGCAACTGGAAGCACAGATGGGGCGCGGCGATGTCGACTTGGCGCTCATGACGCCGCAAGCTGCGCCGCTAAGTCTGCGCACGAGGCACCTGTTCGACGAGCGCTATGTGCTTATCGGCCGCCGCGACCATCCGCAGCTACACGGCCGGGTCACGGTCAAGGAATATGCTCGAATGGAGCATGTGATCGTGTCCCTGATCGGAGGCGACTTCATCACCCCGGTTGACACCGCCATGGCTGCGCTTGGACACAGTCGCAACGTGGTGCTGTCGGCAGCTTCGTTCCTATTTGTTCCCGAGATCGTGGCCCAGTCAGACTTCGTCGCCCTGGTCCCGGAACGGCTGGTCCACGATCGGACAGATAAGCTGAAGCTCATCGACTGCCCGTTTCCCGTGGAAGGCTTCGCGGTGGGCATGATGTGGCACGAGCGCGGTCATGGACATAGCGGCCAACGCTGGATCCGAGAGACTATTGTCTCGATGATCAACGCCTGGACCAGCGAGCGCGGCAGTGTTGCCGCGAACGCTAATCCCCGGTGACGATGGAGGGCCAATCGACTTCGTGAATTCCTCGACTGCATCGCTCGTTGTGAGCCATGTTTGTCGGCCTATCCAGATCAGTGATCCATGGCCTTGACGATTTCCTCGGTCATCTTCTTGGCGTCGCCGAGCAGCATCATGGTACCGTCCTTGTAGAACAGCGTGTTGTCGATGCCGGCATAGCCGGAGCCGAGCGAGCGCTTGACGAACAGGCAGGTGCGGGCCTTGTCGACGTCGAGGATCGGCATGCCGTAGATCGGCGAGGACTTGTCGTCGCGGGCGGACGGGTTGGTGACGTCGTTGGCGCCGATGACATAGGCGACGTCGGCCTGCGCGAACTCCGAGTTGATGTCCTCGAGTTCGAACACTTCGTCGTAGGGCACGTTGGCTTCGGCGAGCAGCACGTTCATGTGGCCCGGCATGCGGCCCGCCACGGGATGAATGGCGTACTTCACGTCGACGCCATTGGCCTTGAGCTTGTCGGCCATTTCACGCAGCGCGTGCTGCGCCTGGGCGACCGCCATGCCGTAGCCCGGCACGATGATGACTTTCTGGGCGTTCATCATCAGGTAGGCGGCATCGTCGGCAGAACCCTGCTTGACCGTGCGTTCGATGCCGTCATCGGCGGCCACCGCTGTCTCGCCGCCGAAGCCGCCGAGGATGACGGAGATGAAGCTTCGGTTCATGCCCTTGCACATGATGTAGGACAGGATCGCGCCGGATGAGCCGACCAGTGCACCGGTGATGATCAGCGCCAGATTGCCGAGTGTGAAGCCGAGTGCGGCCGCCGCCCAGCCCGAATAGGAATTGAGCATCGAGACGACGACCGGCATGTCGGCGCCGCCGATCGGGATGATCAGCAGGATGCCGAGTACCAGCGAGGCCGCGACGATCAGCCAGAACACCAGCTTCGATTCGGTGGTGACCAGAAGCACGATCAGCACGATCAGCGCGATGCCGAGTGCTGCGTTTATGAAGTGGCGGCCGCCGATCATGATCGGCTTGCCCGACATGCGGCCATCAAGCTTGAGGAAGGCAATGACCGAGCCGGTGAAGGTGATGGCGCCGATGGCGACGCCAAGGCTCATCTCGATCAGCGCCTGGGCATGGATGTCGCCATCCGTGCCGATGCCGAAGCTTTCAGGGGCATAGATGGCGGCGGCGGCCACCATGACGGCGGCAAGGCCGACCAGCGAGTGGAAAGCGGCGACCAGTTGCGGCATCGAGGTCATGGCGATGCGGCGCGCGGTGACGGCGCCGACGCCACCGCCAATGGCGAGGCCGAGCACGATCAGGCTGAAACGGCCGGCCGACGGGGTTGCCAGCGCCAGCGTGGTGGCGATGGCGATGCCCATGCCGATCATGCCGTAGAGATTGCCCTGGCGGCTGGTGGTCGGATGCGACAGGCCGCGCAGCGCCATGATGAACAGGACGCCGGAAACCAGATAGAGGAAGGACGCGAAGTTGGCGTTCATGGCGCTCTACTTGTCCTTCTTCTTGTACATGGCCAGCATGCGCTGGGTGACGAGGAAGCCGCCGAAGATGTTGACCGAGACCAGCATCAACGCGACGAAGCCGAAGCCGGCGGCAACGCCGGAAGCGGCGATGCCGACGGCGAGCAGCGCGCCGACGACGATGACCGAGGAGATGGCGTTGGTGACGGCCATCAGCGGTGTGTGCAAAGCGGGGGTCACCGACCAGACGACATAATAGCCGACGAAGATCGCCAGCACGAAGATGGCGAAGCGGAAGACGAAGGGATCGATGGCGCCGCCGGAGAGCGCGTGCGCGGCGTCACCCGCCGCTTCGGCACCGCCTGGAGCATTGGCCAGGTTCTGCACCGCCAGCCGAACGGCGGCGGAGGCCTGGTCGAGCTGGTCGAGGGCTTTCTGCAAGGTCCGATCCATCACGCAATGCCTTTCGACTTCGACGAGGGCGACTTGGAAGCGGCCGATTTCTTGGGCGTGGCTTTCTTTGCAGCAGCGGGTTTGTCCGAGGCGTCGGCAACCATCGTCTTGGCCGGGATCGCCGCCGGCTCGACATATTGGCCCTTTGGCGGCTGCTGGTCGGCCTTCACGAACGCCGGATGAACCACCTCGCCGCCATCGGTCAGCATCGTTGCCTTGACCAGATCGTCATCGCGATTGATGGCAAGCGTTTTCGTCGTCTTGTCGACCAGCGTCTCGAGGAAGGCGAACAGGTTCTTGGCGTAAAGCAGCGAGGCGGATGCGGCGACGCGGCCGGGCACATTGAGATGGCCGACGATTTTTACGCCATTGGCCGTGGTCACCACCTGACCTGGAACCGCGCCCTCGACATTGCCACCGCGCTCGACCGCTAGGTCGACGAGCACCGAACCCGGCTTCATCGAGGCGACCATCGCCGCCGACACCAGCTTCGGCGCCGGCCGGCCGGGAATCAGCGCCGTGGTGATGACGATGTCCTGCTTGGCGATGTGCTCTGATGTGAGTGCCGCCTGCTTGGCTTGGTACTCTTTCGACATTTCCTTGGCGTAGCCGCCGGCCGTCTCGGCGGCCTTGAACTCCTCATCCTCGACCGCAAGAAACTTTGCGCCGAGCGAGGCAACCTGTTCCTTGGCGGCTGGGCGCACGTCTGTGGCGGTGACGACTGCGCCTAGCCGGCGCGCGGTGGCGATCGCCTGCAGGCCGGCAACGCCGACGCCCATAATGAAGACCTTTGCCGCCGGCACGGTGCCAGCCGCCGTCATCATCATCGGCAGTGCGCGATCATATTCCGAAGCGCCGTCGATCACTGCCTGATAGCCGGCCAAATTGGCCTGCGAGGACAAAACGTCCATCGACTGGGCACGGGTGATGCGCGGCATGAATTCCATCGAGAAGGCGGTGACGCCGGCCTTGGCCAAGGCAGTCACGGCCGCATCGTTGCCATAGGGATCCATGATGGCGATGACCGCCGCACCCGGCTTGTAGCCCTTCAGCTCGGCATCACCAGGCCGGCGCACCTTCAGCACCACATCGGCCTTGGCGATATCCGCAACCTTGCCGATGGCGGCGCCGGCTTTGGCGAATTCCTCGTCGGGGATGCGCGACCGCGTGCCGGCGCCGGTCTCGACCACAATATCGAAGCCCAGCGCCGCCAGCCGTTTCACCGTATCGGGCGAGGCCGCGACGCGCGGCTCGTTGGCATCGAGTTCACGAGGGATGAAAACCGTCTGTCCCACCGCATGATCCTTTCGGCCGGAAGCTATTTCCCGCAAGACGCCGGCCGGCCTCGCGGCGGCGTCGTGGACAAGGTGTCGGAAAAATCTATCGGAGGATAAAGGCGCCGACGGCCATAATCAGCACGAACAGGATGGTCGCCGAGAAAAAGCCGCCCGCGAAGAAGCCGAAGGCCATCGCCAGAAGCAGGGCTCCGCAGAAAAGCGATCCGTATTTGGCCAGCATGAGAAAGCCCGCATAGGTGCGGTCATGCTCGGCATAGTCCATCTTCGCGCCCAGTTCGACAGGACCGGTCGGCGAGTGATCAGCCATAGGAATACCCCTTCGAAGACATCTTTCAGGCACATAGCGAAAAGCCGGGCCGAGAGCAATGGCGCTATTGCCGCATCGCAGGCGACAACTGCCTCAAGGGAAAATTGAAATTGCCGGCCGGTTCCGGTGAAGGGACAGCTGTTGCGCCGGCTTGGCCGGCGTCAGGCGGCGAGGTGCGGGAAAAGCCCGAGCAGTCCGACGACGATCAGATAGAGTGCGACGATGTAGTTCAGCAGCCGTGGCATGATGAGGATCAGCACGCCGGCGATCAGTGAGATGAGCGGGGTGAGCGCAAGCGTGGAAATGGTCATGTCGGGTTCCTTCTGACAGATCCGCCTGAAATGATGACAAAGGCAGCGGTATCAACGCACCACCGTCATTCAGAACGCAAATGCGGCCGGAAGGCTCCGAGCGCCTTCAGGAAAATCGCGAAGCTTCAGGCGGCGTCGCGATAATATTTCGCTGTCGGCACGATGGACAAGGGGGTCAGTCGGTTGATGGCCGGATTACCAAACATCAGCCGTTGTTCCGTCGGCGTCGATCTAAAGAACGGGAACCGTTCGAGTGTCCGACGCATATTTTCGCCGGCAGGGATTTCGAACAGTGCTATCGGGACAAGAACGCCCGGAAATACTTTTGCCTCGGTCCTCTGCACGGCATTGAAGTAACGAGAATAAAAATTGGAATGCTCGATCTTGACCGGTGTAAGCACCGAGTTCTGGCCAAAATAGCACGAAGCCACCATGGCAAGCCTGAGTGTCAGGAAGGGCAGCACTCCGGGCGCCGGCGCGCCGTCGGGATCGGATGCGAAGCGGGTTCCGTCGATGAAGGTTTCTCCGCGGGCAAGTCGCTTGACCAGTATTTCCGGATAGGCATCGACGGAGGGCGAATGCGGGTGCTCGCTGGAAATGTAATGGAAGCGGAGCGTGCTGACCAATTCGCCATAGCAATAGACACCGAACCGGTAGGAATTGGGCAGATTGTCCCAGCGATCCTCGAACATCCCGCTTGCGATTGGTCCGCACATGCCTGAGCGCAGATAGGATTTATAACGAAGTCGATAAATCGCCTCCAAATCCTCGCCTCCGGTAATGAGGCGATAATCGACATGCTCCAGCAATTGCATGATCGATCGGTTCAGCACAGAATCCCCGGCTGCGCTGACCACACCAGACGCATTCCTTGCAGCCCTTGCAGCATCCATTATCTGTCCTCGAAATTCCGCCTGCGGATAGGCTATTCGAGTCAAAATGAGACACAAGCAGAAATTTAGATGTTGTTGATTTACCTTCTGTTAACCTTAACAGATGAGCGCCAGCTAAAGTATGTGTTGGTAAGGCCGTTTTCAGCAGCATTGCACGAAAGCAAATCGTGGGAGCAGATGTCCTGATTGAATTGGCATGAATTCGAGATCAAGGGCAGTCCTTGAATCGACAGGGCTGCCGGGTAACGGGTTCCTTCGGAGCCTTCGCCGGTGCGTTGGGTGATGGAGCATCAAAACAAAAACCCGCCTGTGCGGCGGGTCACTGGCGCAAATCAGCACCATAGGCAAATATGTACCATAGCTGACGGCAGCGAGTCAAGAAAAAATTCCTATCATGAGAAGCTGCCCGGCAAAAAAGCCGCCGACACCGCCGAACCGGCTGTCGTCAGGTCTTTTGTTAACCTGAGTTCGGAGCCCTGGTTGAATCGAAGCACGCCAGCAATCAAACTTCGAAATCACAGCACTAAATGGCTATCCGTTTGCCGGCGAGACGCAGGTCGGCGGCGAACGGCCAAGTGACATTTGACATCGTTTCGATACCCGAGGCACTGAGCGCGGCACCGAATAAGAAGCCTTGCACCAGATCGGGTTTGACCTGCAGGGCCAGGATTTTGAGCTGTTCGAAGGTCTCGACGCCTTCGACAGTTACGGCAAGCCCCAGCGGCCGCGACAGGTTGACGATGCCCTTGAGCAGTTCGAGCGAGCGGGGGTTCTGAGTGACGTCGATCAGGAACGAGCGGTCGATCTTGATCTTGTCGAGCGGCAGCTTGTGCAGGTAGCTCAGGCTCGAATAGCCGGTGCCGAAATCGTCGAGCGCGATGCGCACGCCGATCTGCTTCAGCTCCTCGATGTACTGGCGCGTCAGCGACTTGTCGTCGAGCAGCGCTGTTTCGGTGACCTCGATCTCGAGCCGGCCGGCGGCGAGGCCAGTATCGGTCAACGCATCGCGGACCTTCTGGATGACGTCGCGGTTGCGGAAATCCTTGGCGGAGAGATTGACCGAGACGCTGGTCTGGTCCGGCCATTTGGCGCATTCGGTGCACGCTGCCTGCAGCACGAAGGTGCTGATCTCGGAAATGATGCCCATTTCCTCGGCCAATGGAATGAAGATGCTGGGCGAGATCGGCCCGAGATCCGGATGATCCCACCGGCACAGCGCCTCGCAGCTGGCGATGCGCATGGTGTTCATCGCCACGATCGGCTGATAGACCACCCTTAGGCCCTTGCTTTCCACGGCGGTGCGCAGATCCGCCTTCATCAGCTGACGGTTGCGGAAGGCGGCATCCATCGAGGCCTCGAACAGCCGCCAGCTGTTCTTGCCGAGCTCCTTGGCCTTGTAGAGCGCCAAGTCCGCCTTGACGATCATGGCGTCGACGTCGGTGTCCTTGACCCGCGACAGCACCGCGCCGCCGCTGGCCTGGATGCGCAGCCCATGACCGGCGACGTCCACTTCCCCTTGCAGCCCGGCGAATATCTCGTCGAGCTGGCTGGTCAGATGGCTCTCATCCTCGACGCGGTCGAAGAAGATCATGAACTCGTCGCCACCGAAACGGCTGACCGTGATGCCTTGCCCGGCAATGGCGGCAAGCCGTTCGGCAACGGCGTAGATCAGCCCGTCGCCGATCGGATGGCCAAGCGTGTCGTTGACGCTTTTGAAATCGTCAAGATCGAGCACCGCCAGGCCACAGAGACGATCACGATCGCCGGACGCCATGGCCTCGCCGACCAGTTCGTGGAAATAAGCGCGGTTGGGCAGTCCGGTGAGGTTATCGTACCGTGCCATGAAGCGGATCTTGTCTTCCGCCTCGACACGGGCGGTGACATCCTCGAAGGTGATGACGCCCAGCTCCTGGCTGCCTTCGCGAGCCGAGAATTCATAGTGCTGGCCATTGGCGAGGGAAACCAGGACCTTGCGGTCGCGGCCCTCGCGCAGGGCGCGCGTCAGCTGCGCCTCGATATAACGGCAATCCTTGGGCGCCAGCATGCCGCCGGCGACACCGCGCATCAACAGACCATGGATCGAGCGCCCGAGCAGCGCATCCCCGGACTTGAGCGACATCAGATGGGCGGCTTCGGCATTGGCTACCGCCACGCGGCCGTTGGGGCCGAGCATGACGAGACCGTGCGACATGGTGTTGAGCGCGCGATCGAATCTAAGCGCGAGCTTCCTCGCTTCCTTGTGGCCGATAACCGCCGAGAAAAGCACGTCGCGGACGTGGTCGGCGCTGTTGATCGTGACGAAAGTCAACGGAATGATCATCAGCCCGAGAATAACCGAAGGGGCATCCATGCGCAGCAAGAGTGCAAGTGCGGCAGGGCCAATGAAGGTCACTGAAAAAATCCGCACCATAAGCGGAGATCCGTAGTTCCGGCCAACAACCGTCACCAAGGTTGCGATCGCCAGTGACGTCGCGGCCAGTTCGGCAAAGGGATCGGGATAAACATAGATCGATATGAAGCACAACGCGCCCAACCCAAGGCCCTGCAGGCTGCCCTTGAGGATGTAGTTGCGTTCCCACCGCTGCGCCTCCTGGACGTCGGCTATCACACCGCCCGCCTTCCGGAAGCTGCGAATGCCGAAATAGCGGAAAAGGCAGATTGACAGCAGGCCAAAAGAGAAAGCCAGGAACAACGGATTGTTCGTGCGCAAGTAGATCATGAATCCGAGGATCCAATAGCACACGCCGCCAATCACCAGCATGTGGGCGTTGTCGAACAACGACCGCACAAACTGGATATAAACATCCGCCGGGATGTTTTCGGTCTTTGTTCTGCCCATATCGTCGGCCCAACGCTAGGCTTCGTCATCCCACATCCGCCTTAAGAAAGGCTTAGAACGGTGTTTTGGCTGGGTTGCCGAAGAAGCGCAAAAGCAGGACAGACCGGGAACTCAAGCTTCAGGTAAACATCGCCCTCATTCCGCAGCCCGAAGCGCCTGCCCCGCCGGTGCGTTTGCGAGGCGCTGAACCAGCCGGGAACGTTCGCCAGCCGCCTTTTCGGCGCTGGCTTGCCGGACGTAGCCATAGCCGCGAATGAGGGCCGGCACTGAGGCCAGCGCAACCGCCGCATCGACCCTGGCCGGGTCCAGCGTTCCGGCGATGAGCTCCAGATCCGCCTCGTATTGCACCAACAGCTGCCGCTCCATGCGCCGCTCGGCGGTGTAGCCGAACAGGTCGAAGGCGGTGCCGCGCAAGCGCTTCAGCGCTGCCAGCACGCGAAAACCCTTCATCATCCACGGGCCGAAGCTCGATTTCCTAGGGCTTCCGTCTTTGCCGCGCCGACCCATGATCGGTGGCGCGAGATGGAATTCGAGCTTTTCGTAACTCTGGAACTGCTTGCCCAATTCGGCGGCGAAGGAGCCGTCGGTATAGAGCCGCGCCACCTCGTACTCGTCCTTGATCGCCATCAGTCTGAACAGGTTCCTGGCGGCTGCTTGCGACACCACGGTCGAACCCGGCACTGCTTTCGCTTCGGCGGCGCGCAAAACGGCCAATTTTTCGGCGTAACGCCTGCCGTAGGCGCCGTTCTGATAGGCGGTCAGGAAGGCGACGCGGCGGGCGATGATGTCGTCCAACGTTTCGGCGACATCGGCAGCCTGGCCGGCCTTTCCAGCGACGGTTGGGTTCGGCTGGGCGACGAGGCCGCGCACGAAATCCGGCTGGTGGGCGGCACGACGGCCCCAGCGGAAGGCGGCGATGTTCATCGCCACGGCTTCGCCATTGAGCTCGATCGCCCTCTCGACCGCCTCGGCCGACAGTGGCAGACCGCCATGCTGGAAGGCAAAGCCGAGCATGAACATGTTGGCGCCGAGCGAATTGCCGAAAAGTACCGTGGCGGTGCGGGTGGCGTCGAAGAAATGCGCCTTGTCGTCGCCCGCGGCCGCACGGATCGCCTTCTTCAGCCGCTCTATCGGCAACGAGAAATCGGCCGAACGGGCAAATTCGCCGGGCATGATCTCGGCGGTGTTGGCGAGGAAGATGGTGTGGCCCTCGCGCACCGCGGTCAGCACTTTTTTTGCACCCGACACGACGAGATCGCAGCCAAGCACGAGATCGGCCTTGCCGGCCGAGACGCGGATGGCATGGATGTCGTCCGGGGTGCGGGCAATGCGAACATGGGTGAACACCGAGCCGCCCTTCTGGGCGAGGCCGGCCATGTCGATCATGCCGCAGCCCTTGTCCTCGAGATGGGCAGCCATGCCGAGCACCGCGCCGACGGTGACGACGCCGGTGCCGCCGACACCGTCGATGATCGCCGCCCACCCTTGTTCGCCAAGCGGGAATTCGGCCGGCACGGGCACGCCGTCGAGCGGATCGGTCTTGCCGGCAAGGCCCTCGGCCTTGCGGATCTTGGCGCCATGCACGGTGACGAAGGACGGGCAGAAGCCATTGACACAGGAGAAATCCTTGTTGCAGCTCGACTGGTCGATCCTGCGCTTGCGGCCGAATTCGGTCTCGACCGGCTGGATCGAAACGCAGTTCGACTGCACGCCGCAGTCGCCGCAGCCTTCGCAGACCAGCTCATTGATGAAGACCCGCTTGTCGGGATCGGGAAAGGTGCCGCGCTTGCGGCGGCGGCGTTTTTCGGCCGCGCAGGTCTGGTCGTAGAGCAGCGCCGAGACACCCCTAACCTCGCGCAGTTCGCGCTGGACGAGATCGAGATCGTCGCGGTGGTGGATGGTGGCGCCGGCCGGGAATTCGGCTTTGCCGGCATATTTGTCGGGCTCGTCGGTGACGATGGCAATGCGGTCGACACCCTCGGCCCGCACCTGCCTGGCAATCATATCGACGGTCAGGCCGCCTTCGTGCGGCTGGCCGCCGGTCATGGCGACGGCGTCGTTGTAGAGGATCTTGTAGGTGATGTTGGCGTCGCTCGACAGCGCGAAGCGGATCGCCAGCGTACCGGAATGGTTGTAGGTGCCGTCGCCGAGATTCTGGAAGATGTGCTCGCGCTTCGAGAACGGCGCCTGGCCGACCCATTGCGCGCCCTCGCCGCCCATCGCCGTGAAGCCGAGGGTGTTGCGGTCCATCCACAGCGCCATGAAGTGGCAGCCGATACCGGCCGCGGCGATCGAGCCATCCGGCACCTTGGTCGAGGAATTGTGCGGGCAGCCGGAACAGAAGAACGGCGTGCGCGAACCGATGTCGGTGGCGTCGGTGAGCATTGCCTGGAACTGGCGCAGCTTTGCCACCCGCGCCGAGATCTCTTCCGACGGGCCGATGGTCCTGACGATCCTCTCGCCGAGCGCGATGGCGATCTCGTTGGGGTCGAGCGCGCCCTTGGCCGGAAACAGCCAGTCGCCGCGCTCGTCCTTCTTGCCGACAATGACCGGCTGGGTGGCGGTGCCATAAAGGCTTTCGCGCAGCTGCACCTCGATCAGCGAGCGCTTTTCCTCGACGACGACGATGGTGTCGAGGCCGCGGGCGAAATCGGCGATGTGGTGCAGGTCGAGCGGCCAGGGGCAGCCGACCTTGAACAGCCGCACGCCGATGCGATTGGCGGCCGCCTCGTCTATGCCGATGTCCTCCAGCGCCTGGCGGACATCGAGATAGCTCTTGCCCAGCGTGATGATGCCGATCTTCGGGTTGCGGCCACCCGAATAGACGATGCGGTTCAGCCCGTTGGCAAGGATGAAGGCGGACGCCGCGGCGCGCTTGTGCTCATGCAGCCGCTCCTCCTGGCCGAGCATGTCGATCTCGTGGCGGATGTTGAGACCGCCGGGCGGCATGTCGAAATCCGGCACGACGATGTTCAGCCGCTCGAGCGAAGCATCGACCGAGGCGGTCGATTCGATGTTGTCCTTGACGCATTTTATCGCCGCCCAGGTGCCGGCAAAGCGCGACATCGCAAAACCGTAGAGCCCGTAGTCGATGATCTCCTGGACGCCGGCCGGGTTGAGGATCGGCACCATCGTGTCGACGAACAGGAATTCGGTGGCATGCGCGTTGGTCGAGGATTCGGCCATATGGTCGTCGCCCATCAGGGCCAGCACACCGCCATGTCTGGACGAGCCGGCGAGATTGGCGTGGCGGAACACGTCGCCGGAGCGATCGACGCCCGGCCCCTTGCCGTACCAGACCGAAAAGACGCCGTCATGGGTGCCCTCGCCAAGCAGTTCCGTCTGCTGCGATCCCCAGCAGGCGGTGGCGGCAAGCTCCTCGTTGAGGCCCGGCTGGAAGACGATGTCGGCCTGCGCGAGCTGTTTCTTCGCCTTCCATAGCTGCATGTCGAGGCCGCCGAGCGGCGAACCGCGGTAGCCGGAGACGAAACCCGCCGTATTCAAGCCCGCTCGACGGTCACGCTCGCGCTGCATCAGCAGCATGCGGATGACCGCCTGCGCGCCGGACAGGAAGATGCGCTCCTTTGCGAGATCGAACTTGTCGTCGAGCGCGACGTCGTGCAGCGTCATCAGGAATTTCCTCTGCGGAGGCCGCACGGGGGCAGGCAGCCAACGTCGGGGTCGGATGACGCATCCTTTCTTCCCTTGCAAGGCAGGTCAAACAAAATCGCAGGTACCAGGCAGCGCGCAACGAACAGTCCGTGGCCAGCCTGAATCGGGTATGAACCGATCCGTGGACGTTGCCCGGCGCACGAAAATTTCAGCTGCACCAGGACTGAAACGACGCGTCAGCTGCCCTTCGAGCAATCCGGCTTCGGCTCACCCGGCAGCTTGCCGTCGGGATGGCTGACGAGATCGGGATTGGCGGTGTAGAGCTGGTCGATGACCAGCGGCCGGTCAGGCAGCACCGATTGATCTTCCGTCGACATCAGCGTGGTGTCGATCTTCTGCAGAACCGCACCGTCGGCGCCCTTGATGCTAATGGCAATCGCATAGGGCTTGTTCTTGACGACGCAGGTCAGCGCCGGGCTCTCCAGCGTCACCTTGTCGAGTTTCGGCCACACTTTCTGCTCGATCACCAGAGGCGCGCCGCCGGCGGGATCCTGGAAGCTTGCTACCGCCATCTGCCCCTCTCCCATCGGCTTCAGCGGCCGCAGGGTCACCACATAGGTCGCCCTGGCGAGGCGGTAGTTGAAGACGAATATCTTGCCGGAAATCTCGAACAGCTTGCCTTCGTCATTGCCGGTATCGCGGCAGGCGCCGAGCGCAGTGGCGGCAATCAGGGCAGCGGCGACAACGATCGAGCGGGAAAAACCTCTAGGCATTCTTGACCTCATTTTCCGCCATGCGGCGGCGGTGGTAGTGACGACTTGCCTTCTGTCTGTTGCCGCACACCGCCATGTCGCACCAAAGGCGGCTGGAATTGCGGCTTCTGTCGACGAACAGCCAGGTGCAGTTGGGACAGATCCTGAGCCTTGCAACGGTGTCATCGCGCAGCAGCGACAGCGCCGAAACCGCCAGCGCCGTCTCGAAGGCGATCGGCGTCAGGGGATCACCGAAAGGCCTTCCGGGCGCACCGATCTCGGTCCGGCTGCCAGCCAGGCCATCGGCGCAGGCTTTCAGGAAACCGGGCAGTTCGGTGGTGGCAACCGCGCCGTTCGACACTGCACCGCGAAACAGCCGGTCCGTCGCCTCGCGGATCGACAGCACGACGGGTGCGATCACCGCCGGCGAGGATACCGCCAGCGGCCTGTCACCAAGCTCGGCGGAACGAAAGCGGCTCGCCGCATCGGCAAAGCGGGCAATCTCGGCCGGATCATCGAAGCGGTCGAAGGTTTTCTCCGGATCGCCGCGCAGCACGACGGTATTCGCCGTGTCGAGCGCAAGCAGGCCGCCGGTGAAGCGGTGCGGGGTCCAGGATACCGTCATGTGGAAAATCTAACCTATAAATCGCGTTTGACAAGTTAGATTCGGCGATGCAACCTCACTCCAGGATGCGGTGGTCCCGCAGCCTTTTGAGCATGTCGTTGGCCCAAGACGGCTCCGCAATTTTGGGCAACATGCTCCGGGGTTTTTGCATGCTCTATTTCTTCCAGCAGGTTCTGAACGGGCTGCATTCGGGCGCGCTCTATGCGCTGCTCGCCTTCGGCTATGTGCTGACCAACGGCATCCTGCACCGCACCAACCTCGCCTATGGCGCGCTGTTCGCCTTTTGCGGACAGACGATGATCCTCACCGCGGCCTTCGGCTATCAGGTGCTGTGGCTGACACTATTTGCGGCGGTGGCGCTCGGTGTCGTTGCGGCATTTCTGTATGCCGCGCTGATCAGCCACGTCCTGTCGCGCAGTGTCTTCGAACCTTTGGCCGACCGTACACCCAACGCGATCGTGGTAACGACGCTCGGCATATTGCTGCTGTTGTCGGAGGCGAGCCGCATCGCCGCCGACACGCATGATCTGTGGCTGCCGCCTATGCTGGCGCAGCCGATCGTTTTCGCGCAAAGCGCGACGTTCAAGGCAACGCTGACACTGATCCAGCTCATCGACTGCGTGGTGGTGGTGGCGGCAATCGCGCTGGCCAGTTGGGCTTTTGCCCGCTCGAGCTTCGGCCGGCGCTGGCGCGCAGTCTCCGACGACCCCAAGGCAGCCGCCATGTGCGGCGTCGATGTGCGCGCGGTGTTCCGGCATGCGGTGCTGTTCGGCGGCTTCTGCGCCGCGCTGGCTGGTGTCATGGCCGGGCTCTATTACGGCAATGTCAGCTTCGGCTCCGGGCTCGTCTACGGGCTGAAGATCCTGTTCGTGACGGCGGTCGGCGGCTATCTCTCGCCACCGCGCGCGGCGCTCGGCGCGGCCGCCTTCGGCATGGCCGAATCGCTGTGGGCCGGCTACTTCCCGGTCGAATGGCGCGATGCGTGGATGTATCTGTTCCTGGTCGCCATGTTGATACTGGTCGGTGCCGGCCGCGACACCGGCAAAATCGCCTGAGCCGTCAGACTTTGGTTGCATGACGTCAGGGCAGACGCGCCGCAGCCGGCGCTCGCATCTATTTGATGGTGTTTTGTTGCTTCCATCCTTGTTGACCCGTCAGTCCACGCGCGGCATACCGTTTGGACCACGCGGCGTGACGGACAACAGGGAAACCCGGCACGCCTCCGGTACAAAGGGAGGAATGCATGGCAGGGCTTCTCGCTCTATCCAGGACTATTGACCGCGCCAACGAATTCATCGGCAAATGGATATCGTGGCTGATCCTACTTGCGATCCTGGTGAGTGCCGCCAACGCCATCATCCGCAAGGTCTTCGATATCTCCTCGAACGCCTGGCTCGAACTGCAATGGTATCTGTTCGGCGCCGCCTTCATGCTGGCCGCCGCCTATACGCTGAAGCAGAACGAACATATCCGCATCGACATCGTCTATGGCCTGTTTTCGCGCCGCGTTCAGCACTGGATCGACCTGCTCGGCCATATCCTCTTCCTAATGCCGTTCGTGACGCTGATGGTGATCTATTTCGTTCCCTATGTGTCGCTGTCGTTTCGCAGCGGCGAGATGTCCAACAACTCCGGTGGACTGATCATCTGGCCGGCCAAGGCCATCCTGCTCGTAGGCTTTTTCCTGCTCGCGCTGCAGGGCATCTCGGAGATCATCAAGAAGATCGCCATCATGCGCGGGGATATGGACGATCCCAATCCCTTCATATCGGTGCATGAGCAGGCCGAGCTCGAAGCCAAGGCGCTGGCCGACGAGGTGCGCTCGTGATGGAGTTCATCGCCCAGAACATGGCGCCGATCATGTTCGCCTCGCTGATCGTCTTCCTGCTGATCGGCTACCCCGTCGCCTTTTCGTTGGCCGCCAACGGTTTGATGTTCTTCTTCATCGGCGTGCTCCTCTCGCCCTATTCCGGTGGATCGATCAATCTCGCCTGGCCGCTTCTGCACGCATTGCCGGATAATTTCTACGGCAGCCGGGTGATGTCGAACGATACGCTGCTGGCCATTCCGTTCTTCACCTTCATGGGCATCGTGCTCGAGCGATCGGGCATGGCCGAAGACCTGCTCGACACGATCGGCCAGTTGTTCGGGCCGATCCGCGGCGGCCTTGCCTATGCGGTGATCTTCGTCGGCGCGCTTTTGGCGGCGACCACCGGCGTGGTGGCGGCTTCCGTCATCGCCATGGGCCTGATCTCGCTGCCGATCATGCTGCGCTACGGCTATGATCGCCGGCTGGCGTCGGGTGTCATCGCGGCATCGGGCACGCTCGCCCAGATCATCCCGCCATCGCTGGTGCTGATCGTGCTCGCCGACCAGCTCGGCCGCTCGGTCGGCGATATGTATGCCGGCGCGCTGATCCCCGGCCTCGTGCTGACCGTCCTCTATATGTCCTACGTCCTGATCATGTCGATCATTCGGCCGAACTCGATGCCGGCGCTACCGCTCGAGGCCCGTACGCTCGGCCATGGCGTGATGTCCCTGCTGGTGGCGTTGGTGGTCACCGTGGCGCTTTCCTACGCGGCGTACCGCTATCTCGCGCCGGCGCATGGCGACAATGCCGACATTCTCGGCGCCACTGCCGGGGTGCTTTTCATCTACATCGTGGCTATTGCCGACAAACGTCTGAACTTCAACATGATGTCCAGGCTCACGCAGCAGGTGATCATCGTGCTGATCCCGCCGCTGGCGCTGATCTTCCTGGTGCTGGGCACCATCTTCCTCGGCATCGCCACGCCGACCGAAGGCGGCGCCATGGGCTCCGTCGGTGCCCTGATCATGGCAGCGGCAAAAGGGCGGCTGTCGCTCGATGTTGTCAAGCAGGCGCTGGCCTCGACGACAAGGCTGTCGTCCTTCGTGCTGTTCATCCTGATTGGCGCGCGGGTGTTCTCGCTGACCTTTTACGGCGTCAACGGCCACATCTGGGTCGAGCATCTGTTGACTTCGCTGCCGGGCGGCGAAACCGGTTTCCTGATCGGCGTCAACCTGCTTGTCTTCTTCCTCGCCTTCTTTCTCGACTTCTTCGAACTGGCGTTCATCATCGTGCCGTTGCTGGCACCCGCCGCCGACAAGCTCGGCATCGACCTGATCTGGTTCGGCGTGCTTCTGGGCGTCAACATGCAGACAAGCTTCATGCATCCGCCCTTCGGCTTTGCGCTGTTCTACCTGCGCTCGGTGGCCGCCCGCGTGCCCTATCTCGACCGTCTTACCGGCAAGCAGATCGCGCCAGTGACCACCGGACAGATCTATTGGGGCGCGGTGCCCTTCGTCTGCATCCAGGTGATCATGATCGGGCTGACCATCGCCTTCCCGCAAATGGTGATGCACTACAAGGGAACGACCGTCGACCCGGGCACGATCGACTACCAGGTGCCAGAGATGCCCGGCCTGTCGCCGCTCGGCACGCCGCCGGCGGACGGCGCAGCGCCTGCCGGCGGCGGCACGGCGCCGGCAACCCCTGACCTTTCGCAGCCGCCGAGTTTCGGCGATCCGGCACCAGCCAAGCCGGCAGCACCACAGCCGGACCTGTCGCAACCGCCGAGCTTCAACTGAACCAGGCATGGCCACGATGATGAAAGCGGTGCGGCTGGAAGCGGTGGGCAGCATCGCGCTGCGCGACGTCGACAAGCCAGACATCGGCCCGGACGAGCTTCTGGTGCGCATCGAAGCCTGCGGCGTCTGCGGTACGGACCGGCATCTGTTCCACGGTGAATTTCCGTGTACGCCGCCGGTGACGCCCGGCCATGAGTTCTCCGGCATCGTCGAGGCGATCGGAAAATCCGTCTCGGGTTTTGTCGTCGGCGATCGTGTCACCGGCGACCCCAACATTGCCTGCGGGCGTTGCGCGCATTGTCACGCGGGACGCGTCAACCTCTGCAGCAATCTGCGCGCCATCGGCATTCATCGCGACGGCGGCTTTGCCGAATATCTTGCCTTGCCGCAGAAGCAGGCTTTTGTCCTGCCCGCGGGCCTGGATCCGATGCACGGTGCGTTCTGCGAGCCGCTGGGCTGTTGCCTGCATGGCGTCGACCTTGCCGAGATCAGACCAGGGAGCTCGGTGGTCGTGCTTGGTGGCGGCGTGATCGGCCTGCTCACCGTGCAGCTTGCGCGTCTGGCCGGGGCCACGACAATCATCTTGTCGACCAGGCAAGCCTCGCGGCGCGCGCTCGCCAGGGAGTTCGGCGCCACCGCGACGGTCGATCCGACCGCCGCCGATGTCATCGGCGCCATCGCCGGGCCAACAGGCCTGGCGCCTGGCGGTGTCGACGTCGTCTTCGAGTGCGCGGGCGTGCGAGAGACCGTCGAGCAGTCGATGCGGCTGGCCCGCGCCGGCGGCACGGTCGTGATCGTCGGCGTGACTCCGCAAGGCATGAAAGTGGAATTCGAGCCGTTCGACCTGCTGTTTCGGGAATTGAAAGTACTCGGTTCCTTCCTCAATCCCTACACCCATCGCCGTGCCGCCGAACTCATCGCTTCCGGCGCGATCGAGATCGACAGGCTGATCTCCAGGCAGGTGTCGCTTGAAGAGGCCCCAGCGGTGATCGCCAATCCGCCGGCGCCGGGTGAGGTCAAGGTGCTGGTGGTGCCGCGCCGGGGCTGAGCACTGGCTATCGAACGTTGCGCTGCCCCTCATCGCCCTGCCGGGCACTTCTCCCCGTATAGTGACGGGGAGAAGGACGCTTTCATCTCCGGTCTTCGCCAATTGGGAACATAGCAGGAAGATGCGCCAAGGGTGCGGCAACTCCCTTCTCCCCGTCACTATACGGGGAGAAGGTGCCGGCAGGCGGATGAGGGGCGGCGCAGACCTCGACCGCCAGCCAGAACGAGCAGTTTGCAGCGCTACAGCTTGCCGTTGCGTTGCTGCACCATCATGAAGGTGTCGTAATTGTATTCTGCCACCTGCGCCCAGAGATAATGTTCCTTGCGGAAGCCTTTGATCGATTCCCAGATCTTCTTGAACGGGGCGTTCGAGGCTTCCATTTCGGCATAGACCTCGTTGGCCTTTTCGAAACAGGCGGCCATGATCTCCTGGCTGAACGGACGCAGCTTCGCGCCGCCTGCCACCAGCCGCTTCACCGCCGCAGGGTTCAGATAGTCGTATTTCTGCAGCATGTTGGCGTCGGCAGCTTGTGCCGCGGTGCGCAACAGCGACTTGTACGCCGGCGAAAGTTCTTCGTACTTCGCCTTGTTGAACATCAGGTGGACGGTCGGGCCGCCTTCCCACCAGCCGGGGTAGTAGTAATAGGGCGCGACCTTGTAGAATCCGAGCTTCTCGTCGTCATAGGGGCCGACCCATTCGGCGGCGTCGATGGTGCCTTTTTCCAGCGCCGGATAGATGTCGCCGCCGGCGATCTGCTGCGGCACGACGCCGAGCTTCTGCACCACCTTGCCGGCAAAACCGCCGATGCGCATCTTGAGGCCGGAAAGGTCGGCCACCGTGTTGATTTCCTTGCGGAACCAGCCGCCCATCTGCACGCCGGTGTTGCCGCCAGGCAGGCCGAAAAGGCCCTGCGTGGCGAGAAACTCGTTGAACAGGTCGATGCCGCCGCCATGGTAGTGCCAGGCATTTATGCCGCGCGCGTTGAGCGAAAAGGGAACCGCCGCACCAAGCGCCCATGTCGGGTCCTTGCCCCAGTAATAATATGCCACCGTGTGGCAGGCCTCGACCGTGCCGGCCGTGGTGGCGTCGGCCGCCTGCAAACCTGGCACCAGTTCACCGGCGGCGAAGACCTGGACCTGGAAGTTGCCGTCAGTGGCTTCCGACAGCATCTTGGAGAACACCTCGGCGCCGCCATAGATGGTGTCGAGCGACTTCGGGAAGGACGACGCCAGCCGCCACGTCACCTTGGGATTGGATTGAGCTATTGCGGGCGCCGCCAGCGTGGCCGCCGCTGCGGCGGCACCGACGCCGGTAACACCGGCTTTGCGAATGAATGAACGACGATCCATGAAGTTCCTCCCTTTTGGATCCAATAGGCCGACGTTCGGGGATATCCTCGATTCCCGTATCGGTTCGCTCGAAACAATACACGGGCAAGAAGTCGAGTCCAGCGCGCCGGCCCGATTTGACGGCGAAGCCCGGCTGCCCTGCAACTATAGTCTAACGGGCCGTTTCGTGGCCTATGCGACACGTTAAAACTTGTCATGGAAAAATCCCTAGGGATCGCCTATTTTGCAGGCAGGACATCCCTTGCCCAGATGGAACACAGAGCCAAAATGCATCAGCCGCTCGTCGCCATATCGACCGACGTCCGTCAGTTCGACAACTACACCTGGCATGCCGCCCCGCAGCAATATCTGGAAGCGGCGATCACCGGCGCTGGTGTGTTCCCGCTGCTGGTGCCATCATTCGGCGACCGGCTCGACTTCGACGAACTCCTGTCGTCGGTCGACGGCGTCATGGTCACCGGCTCGAAATCCAACGTGCATCCCTCGCTCTATGGCGGCGATGCCAGTGAAGCCAATGGCCCGTATGACACGGCGCGCGACGCCACGACGCTGCCGCTGATCCGCCGGGCGATCGAGCGCGGCGTGCCGCTGCTCGCCATCTGCCGCGGCATTCAGGAATTGAACGTGGCGCTGGGGGGCACGCTGGGCACCGAGATCCAGGAGCGCGAAGGTTCGCTCGACCACCGCGCGCCGGTGAGCGACAAACAGGACGAACGCTTCGCCATCCACCAGACCATTTCGATCAAGCCGGGCAGCTGCCTGGCCGGCGTGTTCGGTGCCGGCGACATCAAGGTCAATTCGCTGCACCGCCAGGCGATCGACCGGCTCGGCTCGAAGCTGCAGATCGAAGCTGTCGCCAGTGACGGTACTGTCGAGGCGGTTTCGGTGCGCGATTCACGCGCCTTCGCTGTCGGCGTGCAATGGCATCCGGAATATTGGGTCAAGTCTGACAGCAATTCGGTGAAAATATTCCGTGCCTTCGGCGATGCGGTTCGCCTGCACGCCGCAGCGAAGGCTGGCGCGCGGGCCGCAGCGGAATAATCAGTCCGCAGAACGCGAAGCACCGCTGGCCGCCAGCGACAGCAGCGGCAGCGCCGGGGCATAGGATTCGTAGCCGTTGCCGTCGGCAACCGCGAAGGTGACGATTGGATCGGTGCCATTGGCGCTGAAGGCGACGGTGCCGTCGTTTTGCTCGCGCCAGAACTTCGCCTGCTCTATGCCCGGCAAGAGCCGGCGGCATTTCGGAGCAACGGTAAGCAGGGACAGGCCATCCGAAATTTCGGCCCCGCGGCTGACTGCACAGGCCGCCTCATCGCCGTTGGCGACCAGCCTGTAGCTGTTGGACCGCGCCGCCTCGTTGGCGACGCTTTCCCCGTTGCCATCGTGAAACAGCTGAACACCGCTCAACAGCGCCGCGGCAGCGATCAATGCGGAAAATGCTTTCATCATTCTTCATCCACGTACACGGACAAGTTGAAGAGAATGATTCCAAACAGTTAAGCTGACGTTAATAAGTGTGGCAGCCTGCCATTCAAGCTCGAGCCTGGACACTCGCGGTCTCCGGTACCGGCGTCAGCGGCCGGCGCTCGGTGAACCAGGACACCAGATTGTCGACGCAGAGATCCGCCATGGCGCGGCGTGTATGGTCCGAGGCCGAGCCGACATGCGGCAGCAGCGAGGCATTGGGCGCGTCGAGCAGCGCCTTGGGCACGTTCGGTTCGCCGGCAAAGACATCGAGACCGGCAGCGGCAATGGTGCCGTCGGCGAGGGCTGCCGCAAGCGCAGCCTCATCGACCGTGCTGCCACGGCCGATGTTGACGAAGACGCCATTGGCGCCGAGCGCCGAGAGGATTTCGGCGTTGATCGCCTTCTCCGTCGAGGCGCCGCCGGGCGCCACCGAAATCAGCGTATCGACGGCTTCGGCAAGGCCTTTCAGCGTCGGGTGGTACGGGTTTGAGATGCCTTCGACACGGCGCCGATTGTGGTAGGCGACCGGCAAGCCAAAAGCTTCCAGACGCCGGGCGACGGCTTGTCCGATGCGACCCATGCCGAAGATGCCGACCTTGCGGCCACGCAAGGTCAGCCGGCTTAGCGGATAGTTGCCCTTGCGCACCCAACTGCCATCGCGCAGCCAGATTTCGGCGCGCGGCAGATCGCGGATGGTGTTGATGAGCAGCCCGATTGCGGTATCGGCAACCTCCTCCGTCAGCACGTCCGGTGTGTTGGTGACCATAATGTTTTTCGCCGCCGCATGACCGGCATCGACCGAATCATAGCCGACGCCGAAGGAAGCGATGAGTTCGAGGTTGGGCAGCGCATCCATCATCGCCGCGTTGATGCCGGCGAACGAGGCAATGCCACGCACGTCGCTGCGCATCTCGTCGGTGACGAGGGACGGATCGGCGCGGTCGATCGTGACACGCCTGAACGTGTGTTCGATGCGATCGACCGCATGATCATTGAAATCGCCCGGCACCAGAATGGCGACGGATTGCAGCTGTTCGGCCTTGGTCATGCACGCTCCACCGGCTTGCCGGTCGACTGACGCACATGCAGTTCCGGCTTGATCAGTTCCTGCGAAGGCCGCACTGTCTGCCCGTTGAGCTTGTCGAGCAGAGCGCTGGCGGCACGGCGGCCGACCTCGCGCTGGCCGTTCCAGACGGTGGTCAGCGCCGGCGTCGCGATCGCCGCTTCTTCGAGATCGTCATAGCCGGTGACGGAGATGTCGACGCCGGGCACCAGGCCGGCGCGCGCAATGCCGTTCATCAGGCCGATGGCGACAAGATCGTTCCAGCAGCAGGCAGCCGTCGGCCTGTCCTTCAGCGCCAGGAACTGCCCGGCAGCCTCGAAGCCGGCCTGCTTGGTGCGCGGTCCAGCGATGCGCCAGGACGGCCTGACTTCCAGCCCGGCCGCGTCCATCGCGTTGACATAGCCCTGGTAGCGGTCTCGGCCGGTCGAGGTCTGGTCGGTGCCGCCGATCATGGCGATGCGCTTGTGGCCGAGCGAGATCAGATGGTTGGTGGCGAGGCCTGTTCCATAGGAGTCGTCGCCGCGAAAGACCGGCACGTCGGCGCCCTCGACGGTGCGCGCGATCAGCACCGCCGGCAGGCCATTCTCCTCGGCCATCACGATGTCGGAAGCCGGCGTGCCGATGGCCGGCGACATGATGACGCCGTCGGCGCCGAGCTGCAAAAGCGTATCGATGAAGGTGCGCTGCTTTTCGAGCTGATCATAATGGTTGGACAGGATGAAGGTCTGCCGGCTGCGGTCGAGTTCGCTTTCGATCGAGCGCAGTATTTCGGCGAAGAACGGGTTCATGATGTCATGGACGACGACGCCGACAATGCCCGACCGCGAGGTGCGCAGGCTGGCGGCACGGCGGTTGTAGATATAGCCGATGGCGCGGGCATGTTCCTTGATGCGGTCGCGGGTGGTGCCGGCAACCAGAGGGCTGTCGCGCAGCGCCAGCGAGACCGTAGCCGTGGACACGCCGAGCGCATCCGCGATCGTCGAAAGCTTGATTTTCTGTGCCAGCGACCTGTGCTCCCCGACCGACCCAAATTCAGATCTAAACTGTTTAAAGGCGGCGTTATGCCACCGATCGGGGTCAAATCAAAGTTTTTTTGCCAGCGCTTCCGCCTCGACATCCGAGGCCGCGCGGCTCTGCAGCCGAAGCCGGCGCTCGCGGTGGACGATGTAGAGGCCGCTGGCGACGATGATGGCGGCACCGACCAATGTCCAGCGGTCGGGAAGCTGCTTGAAGACGATCCAGCCGGAAATGATCATCCACACCATCTGCGAATAGGGATAGGGCGCCAGTGCCGTGGTTGTCGCCAGCCGGTAGGCCTGGACGAGCAACCAGTGGCCGACGCCGCCGAACACGCCAAGCATGAGCAGCACGAACCAGTGCCAGCCATCATGCGGCAGCGAAAACGAAAACGGCAGCAGGGGCAAAAGCAACAGCGCCGGCGCCAGCGCCGAAAACAGAATCAAGCTTTCCGACGTCTCGGTCGCCGACATGCGGCGCGTCATGATGACGTAGAAACAGTTCGACAGCATCGAGCCAAGCGCAAACAAATGTCCGATGCCGAAAACGCCGACGCCTGGCCGGGTGATGATCAAGACACCGGCAAAGGCCGCCAGGATCGCCAGCCAGCGCCGCCAGCCTGCCCACTCGCCAAGCAGCGGACCGGCAAGCGCGGTGATCACCATCGGCCCGAAGAAATAGATCGAGGTAGTCTCGGCCAGTTGCAGGGATTTCAGCGCCAGCACGTTGAATATGGTCGATCCGAACAGGAAGGCCCCACGCAAGATATGCGCCGGCAGGTTGAGCGGACGAAACCGCACCGGTTGGCGCCAGCCGCGCAGCAGCGTGCCGACCAGCACCACATGCACAGCAAAGCGTACCCAGGCAACGATCAGCACGGAAACGCCGGCAAGGACGAGGTATTTGCTTGATGTGTCGAGGAAGGTGAAAAAGACATAGGTGGAAAGCATGCATAGGATCGCCACCGGTGGCGTCGCGCTTTCTACATGTCTTTGGGGAGCACTCACTACTTGCAGGCCGGGTGGGAAGCTGGGCTGGAGCCCACCTTTGCGGGAATTGCCGGCTCCCGGCAAGCCAATTGTCGCCAGCCGTCACGCCAAAGCCAGCTGGCACAACAAGTGACGGCGGCAGGCTTAGTCCATGCTTCTAAAAGCTAGGCATGCATGCGGGCGCCCTTGGTGATCTTGTCGACAATCTTCTTCTCGGCGCGAAGCGCAAGACCGACCACCTTGGCGTCTTCTGGCGTGAATTCGGCGAAGACGGAACGATTGGCCGCGTCAAAGCCGGTCGCGAACATCTCCTCGACATAGAGCGAGGTCGTCACGCCGCGCTCCAGCGTGCGCCGGTGGATCGTGCCGAGCACCGCCTGGTCGGCGGACAGCACGATGACCGGCTGGATCGACAGCGGATTGTAGAGATTGCCGGTGCGGTCGCGATAGGGTTCGCCTATGATGTCGGGAAACTGCGCGACGATACCGCTGGTCAGGAAAGCGGTGACGTTGAGTTTCTGCCAGACCGGCAGATCCTCCCGGAGCACGATTGCAAATTTCGTATCGAACATGAGAAAATAGACCATTCGAGGTTGCGCCCCGATTTTGGGGCTGAAGGAGACGATGTCGCACGATCTAGACAGCCAGGCCTTTAGGGGTCTTGGACGTTTGTGCGTCGAGGCAGCGGAAAACTGCATCATCTCCGCCCCCGACCCCGCCGGCATGGAGCGGATCGAAGCACGCTTCCATGGCAGCGCCTTCGACCTGCATCGCCACGATACCTATGCGATCGGGGTGACGCTGCACGGGGTGCAGACGTTTCGCTACCTCGGCGCAACACGCCACAGCCTGCCCGGCCAGATCATCGTGCTGCATCCCGACGAGTTGCATGACGGCGGCGCCGGTACCGAGGATGGCCTGCGCTACCGGATGCTCTATTTGGAGCCGTCGCTGATGCTCGACTGCCTTGGCGGCACGTCGCTGCCATTTGTCGGGGATGGCGTGGTTACGGATGCCGCCTTTTGCGCAACGCTGCTCTCGGCGCTGGGGCCGCTGGAGCAGGAACTCGACGAGCTGTTCGTCGACGATTTCCTGACGCAACTGATGCAAAGCCTGACCCGGCATGCCGGCCAGCCGGCGAAGCCGATGACCAGGACGGCGTGGCGGGCGGCTGCACTGGCGCGCGACTATCTCACGGAGAACCTGACCCGGCCGGTGCGCTCCGGCGAACTGGAAGCGATAACGGGGCTCGACCGCTATGCGTTGTCACGGCATTTCCGCGCCGCCTTCTCGACCAGTCCGCATCGCTTCCTGGTGATGCGCCGGCTTCAGCGGGCGCGGCGGATGATCGCCGCCGGCGAACCGTTGGCGCAGATCGCGGTCGAAGCTGGCTTCAGCGACCAGAGCCATTTCATCAGGCAATTCAAGAAAGCATTCGGCATGACGCCGGGACGCTGGTCTTCGTTGATCCACGGATCTGCCGCAGGGGCGGCTTGATCATTGCGCCGGGGTCAAGCGTCGTCCGTCTCGGCGTCGTCGTCTATCAACACCAGTTCCTCGTTCGAGAGGTTGGCCTCGACGCGGGCAAGCAGCTTGAACAGCGCCTTCTGATCCTTCTTGTCGAGCCCCTTCAACGCCAGCTTTTCGGTCTTCTTCACCGATTTCTCGATGGCGTGAATGATGTCGCGGCCGGTGTCGGTGAGGAAGATGTGCGCCTGGCGGGCATCAGCCGACGAGGCGCGCTTCTCCAGAAAACCTTGAGCCTGCAGCCGGTTGATGGTCTTGGTGATGGTGGGCGGGCGCACGCCGAGGCGGCCGGCGAGATTGCCCGGCGTCTGGCCATCCTCGCGGTCCAGCGCCAGCATGATCTGGTCCTGGCCGGCATAAAAGCCATGCGCCAACAGCCGTGCCGCCAGCGCGGTTCTTGCCAGTCTTGCCGCCGAATGCAGCCGGCTCATTGTCGCAGTCTTGTCCGCCTTGGCCATGGTCGTCCCTCTTCGGCCGTACCGGGTGCGGGCAGCATAGAGGCAGCCGGCCGGTTGGCAATCGACTATGAAAAAGATTCCGGAGCTTCAAACAGCTTTGCCGGCAAGCATTGTGGTGTCCGCCGTGGGCTAATGCCAGATGTTTATTTCAGTTAGATGACAAACGAGTTTTCGCGGCCGGAGTTTTCGTCGCGGGCAAGGTGGGTAGAGCGAATGTCGCTCAGCCGGACCTTACCGCGACGATCATCAGTGCCTGATAGGCATTCGCCAGACATGCCGTGCCTCTCGAATTGGCTTCGCATCGCCTCTTCGCGTCCTGATCTAGTTGGTCATGGCGGCAATTCGGCAATGTCGGCAAGCCGCTTGGCCCATCGGTTTGCCCCGTGCAAAAGCCCGACACACATCCTATATGGAGCCGACAATCCCTTTTCCAGGGCCAGATTTCGAGGCCCAGACAGTTCGAGGCAAGCATGAGCGACGCACAGACGCAGATCCCCGTAACCGTTCTCACCGGCTATCTCGGCGCCGGCAAGACGACGCTGCTCAACCGCATCCTGTCGGAAAACCACGGCAAGCGCTACGCGGTCATCGTCAACGAGTTCGGCGAAATCGGCATCGACAATGATCTGATCGTGGAATCCGACGAGGAAATCTACGAGATGAACAATGGCTGCGTCTGCTGCACGGTGCGCGGCGACCTGATCCGCGTCGTCGAGGGCCTGATGCGCAGGCCGGGCCGCTTCGACGCCATCGTCGTCGAGACCACCGGGCTCGCCGATCCGGTGCCGGTGGCGCAGACCTTCTTCATGGACGACGACGTGCGCTCCAAGACCAGGCTCGACGCCGTGGTTGCGCTGGTCGACGCCAAGCATCTGCCGCTACGGCTCAAGGATTCCAGGGAGGCCGAGGACCAGATCGCCTTCGCCGACGTCGTCGTGCTCAACAAGACCGACCTCGTCACCCCCGAAGAGCTCGCCAAGGTCGAAGCGACGATCCGCGCCATCAATCCAGCCGCAAGGATCCATCGCACGACGCGAGCCGGCGTCGCGCTGACCGAAGTGCTCGACCGCGGCGCCTTCGACCTGTCCAGGGCACTGGAAAACGATCCGCACTTCCTCGAGGCGCATGACGATCACGATCATCATGGCCACGATCATGACGAGCACGATCATCACCATCATGATCATGACGGGCACGACCATCACCATCACACGCACGCGTCCGACATCCATGACATGACGGTGCAGTCGGTGTCGCTGCGCGGCGGCGAGATGGACCCGAAGAAATTCTTCCCGTGGATCGAAAAGATCACCCAGATGGAAGGCCCCAACATCCTGCGGCTGAAAGGCATCATCGCGCTCAAGGGCGACGACGAGCGCTATGTCATCCAGGGTGTGCACATGATCATCGAGGGCGACCACCAGCGCGCCTGGAAAGACGGCGAGAAACATGAGAGCCGTCTGGTGTTCATCGGTAGGGAACTCGATGCCGAGCGGCTGAAGAAGAGCTTTGATGCCTGCCAGGCCTAGGTCATCCCCTCATGGCGCTATTCAAGGCGGGTTGAATGTTCCCTCATGTACACATATCATGTGTACATGAGCCCAGCGGGCGAGGAGTGACTTATGCCGAGATCAGCCGACAACAAGACCGAGCGCTACCAAATCCGCATTCCGGCTGAGCAAAAGGCGATGATCTCCCGCGCCGCAGCGCTGTCGCACAAGGACATGGCCGACTTTATCCTCGACAAGGTCGTGCCCGAAGCGCAGGCCGTAATAGAAGCAGCGGAGGTGACGAAGGTGTCGGGTCGCGATTTCTCACGCATCCTCGATCTGTTAGAACACCCGCCAAAACCCAACGCCAAGCTCAAGGCCGCGATCGCCGCCTTGCCGGATACTCTGTGACGCTTCCGTCCTGGCATGAAGAACCGATTGCGAAACGTCACGATCGGGCTTCCTTCGATTGCGGCGACGCGCAAATGAACGATTTTCTACGGCGGTTCGCGCGACAGAGCCACGATCAGAATGCGGCCAAGACCTTCTGTGCGATCGATGACGCAGCTTCGGAGCGTATCCTTGGGTTCTATACGATCGCACCGTCCGCAGTCGCCCATGAAACCGTGCCCGAAGCCATGACGAGAGGCCTGGCGCGACACGAAGTTTCTGGCTTCAAGCTTGCCCGGCTCGCGACCGACGGCACAGTCGCAAGGCAAGGGCTCGGAGGTCAGCTGCTTGCTGCCGCAGCACTGCGTTGCCTGCGGCTCGCTGGCGAGGGCGGCGGCATCCTGCTCATTATCGATGCTAAGAGCGAGCGGGCGGCAAGGTGGTACGCCAGCTATGGCGCCGAGTACCTCCAAGGATCGGAGTTGACCCTGGTAATGCCCCTGGCGACGTTTGCGGCCGATCTGCGGGACAAGGGGCTACTTTGACGATCGCCTCTCGCGCTCGCCGATCCTCATGGTTGCCGGAACCGCAAACGTCGAGTAAGCCGCCCAGGCTGTCTCTGTAATCTCGTCCAGGTGAACAAAGATAACCATGCCCACCGTCGCCCCCCTTGATCTCGAAGGCCACTGCATCGCCGCCGTCTTTCTCGGCGACGTGCCGCATTTCGCGCTGGCCGACGGCGCCGTCCATCGGCTCGACCATGGCCACAAGACAGTTCAGGCCAATGACGGGCTGCTCGCCGCTTTCCACGATGCGGCCAACGACCGGCTGATCACCGGCGGTGAGGACGGCAAGGTCTTTGCCGTGAAAGCGGGCGGCGAGACCCAGGAACTGGCGACCGCCGGAAAGAAATGGATCACCAGCGTCGCCGCTGGACCACAAGGTGCGATTGCCTATGCCTCAGGCAAGACTGCCTTCGTGCGCTTTGCCGACGGCAAAACCAGGGAATTCGTCCATCCGCGCTCGGTCGAGGGGCTGGCGTTTTCGCCCAAGGGCATGCGCTTCGGCGTCGCCCGCTACAATGGCGCGACGCTGCATTTCCCGGCCGCCGAGGGCAAGCCTGTCGAGCTCGAATGGGCCGGCGCCCACACCGGCATCACCTTCTCGCCCGATGGCGCCTTTCTTGTCACCACCATGCAGGAAAATGCATTGCATGGCTGGAAGCTCGCCGACGGCAAGCACATGCGCATGAGCGGCTATCCCGGCAAGGTCAAAAGCCTGTCGTGGAGCGTGAAAGGCAAGTGGCTGGCAAGTTCCGGTGCACCGGCGGCGATCGTCTGGCCGTTTTCGGGCAAGGACGGCCCGATGGGCAAGGCGCCGCTGGAACTCGGCACGCGCGGCAACGCCATGGTGACCGCTGTCGCCTGCCACCCGAGCCAGGATGTCGTTGCCGTCGGCTATGATGACGGCATGGTGATGGCTGTGCGCTTTTCCGACGCCAAGGAAGTGCTGTTGCGGCGGCCGGGCAAGGGCGCCGTCACCTCGATGATGTGGGACAGGGAAGAACGCCGCGTCGCCTTCGGCAGTGCGGCCGGCGATTGCGGCGTCATCGACATCACGGCCTGAACTCACCGTGCTCGCGCGGCCAGCCGAAGAGGCTTCCGCCGCAGCGACAGCCCGTCGCGCATGCTGAGCGACAGCAGTGCCATGTTCGTTGCGCCGGCCACCAGCTCGATCGCCTGGACGATTATGAAGAGGCTGTCGAAGCGACCGGCCGCGGTAAAGCTGCTGAGCAGGAAGGCCGAGGGCACGAGCACCAGCAATCCGTTGGCAGCGATGATGCGCATGCGCCACTTCTTGCGTGCCACGACCGGACTCTTCCATCCCTTGCCGAGCGAAAAGCCTGACGCGCCGGCAATGATCATCGCCGGGATGAGCACCACCATGCCGGCCAGCACATAGTTTTTGACCGTTGTAATCGCCGCCGCGTCGCCAAGCAGTTCAACCGTGGCGGTCGACAGCCAGAAAGTCGAAACCGTGATGAGCGCTATGGCGCCTGCCGCTGCATGAATCCTGGTTTTCATTTTCAGCTCCATAGCAAGCTATATATCATTGCATAGCATGCTATTCAACTATTATCTGGCGGGCATGGCATTTCAGAAGGAACGATCCGCCGGATTCCTGGCCAACCACATGGCGCGGTTGTTTGCCAACGGGCTGCAGCAGCGCATCCGGCCGCTCGGCCTGGCGCCAGCCCAGTTCATGACGCTGCTGGCGTTGTGGGACGAAGATGGCTTGACGCAACGCGAACTCGTGCAGCGTCTCAACGTGGAACAGGCGACGATGGCCAACACGCTGATCCGCATGGAACGTGACGGGCTGATCGAACGGCGCCTGCACCCCGAAGACGGGCGCTCGCAGTCGATCTATCTCACCGCGAAAGCCGTTGGCCTGCGCGAACCGGCGACGCAGGCCGCGCGTTCACAGAACGAGGCTGCACTGACCGGCTTCAGCGAGGACGAGCGGCTGATGTTTCTCGATCTGATGCGACGCGCCATCGCCTCGATGCAGGCAGGCTGACACAGCCGATTGGCGAGCCTACTCAGCCCCGCAGGAGACCTTGCCGGTGACTTCGACCGGCTTGCCGTCCTGGTCCGTATCGGCAGCGGCGTCGTAGATAGCAAGCGTGTACTGCCCGTCATAGACGCCTTCGTCGCTGGTCTTGGTCAGGATCGTCAGTTCGACCGAATTGAACTTTTCCGCGACCTCATGCTCACGATAGATGTTCAGCCGCAATTCCTTGCCGTCCAGCCAGTACTGGGTGAGGTTGGAATCCTCGAACACGGTCTTGCGCAAGTCGTCTCCGACCGGCCTTGCCTTGATTTCGAGATCGCCGCGAAAGTTGAAAGTCGGGCCGCCCATGCCTCTGGTGACGCCGGCACCGACGTCGAATGTCACAGCCGTGTCGTCGGCGTTGCACCAGAAGCCGCCTGAGGCGAAGGCCGCGCTCGCCGACGACAGAAGCATCGCCACACAGATGATCGTCCGAATTTTTGCCTCCCCACCTCAATTCCCGCTCATATTGGCGCTGACTTCGGCGGTATGGTCAAGCGCTGCTACCAGAGGCTGAGCCAACGCAGGATGGATGCGCGGCCAATTGCCGATGCGGACATGGATTGGCTAAGAGGGACGGCCAAAGGGGTTTTCATGCACAACGACACTTCCAGGACGTCCATCGGCGATATCGACCGCGACCGCATTGCCGATTTGCGCGAAACCGAGGGGGCAGCCTTCCGCAAGGCGCGGCCAAAGTCGCAAGCCAAGGCCGGCAACGGCCTGCCCGGCTTCTTCGGCGGCGTGCCGATGCACTGGATGAACGACTGGCCGACGCCGTTTCCGATCCTGGTCGACAGCGCCAGGGGCGCCACGATCACCGACATCGACGGAAACAGGCTTGACGATTTCTGCCTTGGCGACACCGGCTCGATGTTCGGCCATTCGCCGCCGCCGGTGGCCCGCGCCATCCGCCGCCAGGCCGGGCGCGGCCTGACCTATATGTTGCCTTCGGAAGACGCGCTCGCCATCGGGCCACTGCTGCAGGAGCGCTTCGGCCTGCCGTTCTGGCAGATCGCGACAACGGCGACCGACGCCAACCGCTTTGCACTGCGCGTCGCCCGCGCCGTCACCGGGCGTGAGAAGATCCTCGTCTTCAATGGCTGCTATCACGGCTCGGTCGACGAGACGATGGTCCGGCTGATCGACGGCAAGCCCGTCAACCGGCCGGGATTGGCCGGCGAGTTCCGCGACCTGACGCGCACGGCGAAGGTCATCGAGTTCAACGATGTTTCAGCACTCGAAGCCGCGCTTGGAGATAAGGACGTCGCCTGCGTCATCGCCGAGCCGGTGCTGACCAATTCCTGCATGGTGCTGGCCGATCCGGGCTTTCACGATGCGCTGCGCAAACTGACGCGCGCAGCCGGCACTCTGCTTCTCATCGACGAGACGCATACGATCTCGACCGGTCCCGGCGGCTACACAAGGAGATACGGGCTGGAACCCGACTTCTTCGTACTCGGCAAGCCGATCGCCGGCGGCGTGCCGGCCAGTGTGTGGGGCATGAGCGACGATGTCGCCTCGCGCTACGCGGACTACAACCGGACTAAGGAACCGGGCTATTCCGGCATGGGCACGACGCTGTCGGCCAACCCGCTGCAGTTCGCGGCGATGCGCGCCACGCTCGAAGAGGTGATGACGCAGGAAAATTATGACCGGATGGACCATCTGGCGCGGCGGCTCGATGCCGGGCTGACCGGTGTGATCGACCGCTACAAGCTGCCCTGGCATGTTTCGCGCGTCGGCGCCCGTGTCGAGTTCATCTGCGCGCCCGGCCCGCTGCGCAATGGCGCCGAGGCGGAGACTGCACATGCGCCGGAACTGGAGGCCGCCATCCATGTCGCGCTGGTCAATCGCGGCGTGCTGATCGCGCCCTTCCACAACATGATGCTGATCTCGCCGGCGACGTCAGGTACCCAGGTCAACCGGCTGATCACCGCTTTTGGCGCGGTTGCGGCAAAGCTTGCGGCATGAGACAAGCGGCAATGGACCACCCCAACGCTATGATCACCTCACCTTCGGGCTCGACATCAGCCGAGGCGCAGGCCTTTCTCGACGCCCATCCCGAGATCGAAGCCTTCGATATCGTACTGACCGATGCCAATGGCGTCGGCCGCGGCAAGATCGTGCGCCGGCATGAGCTGAAAAGCATCTTCGAGGGCGGCCGCCATATGCCGATCTCGATCCTCGGCCTCGACATCACGGGCGAGGACGTGCATGAGACCGGGCTGATCTGGACGACTGGCGATGGCGACCTCCGCGCCTGGCCGATCCCCGGCACGCTGGTACCACTCTACGGCACAAATCCGCCGCGTGGCCAGTTGCTGATGGCGATGTACATGCTCGACGGCCGGCCGATGTCGTCGGATCCGCGGCTGGCGCTTGCGCGGCAAGTCGACATACTGGCGGCCAAGGGTCTCTATCCGGCTGGCGCCTTCGAACTTGAATTCTTCCTGCTGGCCAATGAGCGCGATGCCGACGGCAAGGTGCAGCCGGCGCGCGCGGTGCTCGATGGCCGTGTCTCGGGCAAGACCGAAGTCTATTCCGTCGATCATCTGCACGGCATGGAGCCGCTGTTCTCCGACATCTATGCGGCGGCCAAGGCGCAAGGCATTCCGGCCGAGACGATCATCTCCGAATATGCGCCCGGCCAGTACGAATTGACGCTGAACTACCGCAAGGATGTGATGCGGGCGGCCGACGATTTGGTCATGCTCAAGCGCTTGGTGCGGGCGCAGGCGCGCCGCCACGGCGTCACCGCCTGTTTCATGGCCAAGCCGATCGAGAAATATGCCGGCTCGGGCATGCACTTCCATGTCTCGCTGCAGGACAAGGCCGGCCGAAACGTTTTTGCGGAAGCCGGCGGCGAGAGCTGGTCGCTGCCGCTGCTGCAGGGGCTCGGCGGCCTGATCCAGACGATGGCGGAATCAATGCTGGTGTTTGCGCCGCACGCCAATTCCTGGCGGCGCTTCGTCTCGCAATCCTATGCCCCGGTGGCACCCACATGGGGCGTCAACAACCGCTCGGTGGCGCTGCGCGTGCCGGCAGGCGACGCCAAGAACCGGCGCATCGAGCACCGGCCGTCCGGCGTCGACGCCAATCCCTATCTGATCGCCGCGACTGTGCTCGCCGGTATCATCAAGGGCATGGATGAAGGTCTCGATCCCGGCCCCGAAACGACAGGCAACGGCTACGAGGCAGCAGTCACGCGCACGACGATGCCGGTCGACTGGCGCGCCGCGATCGAAGCGGCCCGGGCGTCCAGCTTCCTGAAGAACGCGCTCGGCGAGGATTTGCACCGCACCTTCGTGGCGATCAAGCAGTCCGAGTATTTGCGCGTGGCGCGCACGGTCAGCGAACTGGATTACCACCTCTATCTGCACGAAGTCTGAGGGAGGGAACCATCCTCGGCCTTGTCCATTTTCAATATCGAAATGGGCAAGGCAAGATGATGGCGACCACTGGCCTTCCGCGTGAGGCGAAGATGCCGGCCCGGCGTGTTTCCGCGCCGCGTGCCGAGCCGATATCGGACGAGACCGATGCCGGCTCGATTGCGGAACTGCGCGAGGTCGCGAAAGGTTGCCGCCGCTGCTCGCTCTGGCGCGATGCGACACAGACTGTGTTCGGCGAAGGGCCTGACAACGCCAAGGTGGTCTTCGTCGGCGAACAGCCAGGCGATCAGGAGGATCTCGCCGGCAAACCTTTTGTCGGCCCGGCCGGCAAGGTATTCGATGCCATCCTCGACGACGCGGGGGTCGATCGCCAAAAAGTCTATGTCACCAACGCGGTCAAGCATTTCAAGTTCGAACCGCGCGGCAAACGCCGTATTCATTCCAAGCCGAATGCCGGTGAGATTCAGGCCTGCCGCTGGTGGATCGACAAGGAGTTCGAGTTGATCAAGCCGAACCTCGCCGTGGCACTCGGCGCGACAGCGGCGATGTCGCTGCTGGGCAAGGCGGTCCCGGTGATGAAAATGCGTGGCCAGGTGATCCAGCGCGAGGACGGCTTGCGGGTCTTTGTCACCATCCATCCGTCCTTCATCCTGCGCATCCGTGAGCCGGCGGACAAGGAAGCCGAACGCGAACGGTTTTTGCAGGATATGAAACAGGTGAAGCGGCTGATGGCCGCTTGATCCGGTTAACAGTCAGCGCCGCCCACGCTTGTGCAGAGTAGTACGACTCTACCGGATCAGGATTGCCCTGAGATCGTTCACATTCGTGCCCGTCGGACCAGGCACGAAAAGATCGCCGACGGCATTGAAGGCTGTCCAGGCATTGTTGCCGGCCAGCATCGCCTTGGCATCCACACCCTTTGCTCTCATGCGCGACACGGTCGAGCCATCGGCGAAGGCACCGGCATTGTCTTCCGAGCCGTCGATGCCATCGGTGTCGGCGGCCAGCGCCTGGATGCCGTCGACGCCATTGATGCCGATGGCGAAGGCGAGCAGGAATTCCGAGTTGCGGCCGCCCTTGCCTTTTGCCCGCAGGGTCACGGTTGTCTCGCCGCCCGACAGGATCAGCACCGGCCTGCGGAACGGGCGGTCACGCGTCGCCACTTCCCGCGCGATTGCCGCATGGACGCCGCCGACCTCGCGCGCTTCGCCTTCGATGGCATCGGAGAGGATGACGGCCTCGACGTCTTGCCGTTTCGCTTCCGCCGCCGCTGCTTCGAGCGAAACGCCGGCCGAAGCGATCAGGTGTACTTCGTTGCGCGAAAAGCGTTCGTCATGCGGGCTTGGCGCATCGGCAGCCGGCGAATTGATATGCGCCATGACCGAGGCAGGCAGTTTCATGCCATAGGCTGATATCGAGGCCAGCGCGTCTTCGCGGCTGCCGGTATCCGGCACAGTGGGGCCGGAAGCCACCAGTGCCGGATTGTCGCCGGGAATGTCGGAGACGACCAGCGACACCACCTTGGCAGGCCATGCGGCGGCCGCCAGCCTGCCGCCCTTGATGGTCGAGAGATGCTTGCGGATGGTGTTCATTGCCGCGATCGGTGCACCCGAGGCAAGCAGCGCCTCGTTGACGGCGATCTCGTCGGCCAGCGTCAGGCTACCGGCCGGTGATGGCAATAGCGCCGAACCGCCGCCGGAAATCAGCGCCACGACCAGATCATCCTCTGTCAGACCCTGGACCTTGGCAAGCAGGCGGCGCGAGGCTTCAAGACCGGCAGCGTCCGGCACCGGATGCGCCGCCTCGATGATCTCGATGCGCTCACAGGTCGCGCCATAGCCGTAACGGGTGACGACCAGCCCCTCGATCGGCCCCTCCCACACCTTCTCGAACGCAGCCGCCATCTGCGCTGAGCCTTTGCCCGCGCCAATCACGATGGTGCGACCCGTGGGCTCGGCCGGCAAATGATCCCGGATGGTTCGCTCCGGATCGGCGGCGGCAACAGCGGCATTGAAGATGGAGGTTAGGAAGGTTTTGGGATCGAGCACTGTCATTCGGCTTCCCGAGACAGTACCAGCCCGTGCTTGTCGATGCCCAGATGATCGCACAGCGCGTCGACGACGACACCATGATCCTCGCGCTCCGGCAGTCCGGAAACAGCAATCACACCGATGACGCCAGCGCCCTTGACCGTCACCGGAAACCCGCCGCCGGCCAGCACGTAGTCTGATATATCCAGCCCTTCGCCGACCTTGAAGGTGCGGTCCGGACGCTGCTGCTCCAGCACCATGCGGTAGGTGCTCCTGAGGAACCGCCTGACGACATTGATCTTGCGCCGCGCCCAGTCGGGATTGGAAGCGTTCGAACCAGGCATCGCGGCGTAGAACAGAGGCCGGTCGAAGGTCCTGATGTCGACGATCACAGGCATGTTTTCAGCGAGCGCGCGATCGCGGATGGCCGAGCCGAGCTTGAAAGCAACGGCCTCGTCGAAGACGTCAAAGACTAGTGTCTCTTCCTGTCTCTTGATCAGAGCGATGTCGTCAGCAACGGCCATGTCGTTCCCCTGTCAACTTCGCCGCACGCTTTGACCGATGGCTGCCGCCGGGTCAAGCAAGGAACTCATCTGAGCGTCTAAACCACCATGTCGGTCTTGGCCGGCCGCCCCGCGACATAGACTTCGCGCACAGTGCGGTCGTCGCCCAGCGTCTGCAGCAGAAACAATTCCTGCGCCAGCGTCTCGACCGTTTCCATCCTGAGCCGCATCGCCGGTGTCACCCTGGCGTCGAGCACGACGATATCGGCATCGCTGCCCTCATCCAGCGTGCCGATCTTTTCCGCCACCGACAGTGCCTCGGCGTTGCCGCGTGTCATCTGCCAGAAGGACTGGAACGGGTTCAGCTTCTCGCCGTTCAGCGCGATCACCTTGTAGCCCTCGTCCATGGTGCGCAGCATCGAATAGTTGGTGCCGCCGCCGACATCGGTGGCAGCAGCGATGCGGAGCGGCTTATCGCGGTAGCGAAAGCGCTGATAGTCGAACAGGCCGGAGCCGAGGAAAAGGTTCGAGGTCGGGCAGAACACCGCCACCGAGCCCGAGTCCGAAAGCGCATCCGCTTCGCGCTCCGACAAATGGATGCAATGGCCGAACAGGCTCTTTTTGCCCAACAACCCATAGTGCTCGTAGACGTCGGTGTAGTCGCGCGACCACGGATAGAGTTCCTGCGTAAATGCGATCTCGGCGTGGTTTTCCGACAGATGCGTCTGCATGTGCAGATCGGGATGTTCGCGGCAGAGTGCGCCAGCCATCTCCATCTGCTCCGGCGACGAGGTGATGGCGAAGCGCGGCGTGATGGCATAAAGCTGCCGCCCCTTGCCATGCCATTCCCTGATCAGCGCCTTTGTGTCGTCGTAACCGGATTGCGGTGTGTCGAGCACGCCGCCGGGCGCATTGCGGTCCATCATCACCTTGCCGGCGATGTTGAGCATGTTGCGGTCATGCGATTCGGCGAAGAAGGCTTCGGCCGACGCCTTGTGCACCGAGCAGTAGGCGGCAACCGTCGTGGTGCCGTGGCGCACCATTTCATCAAGAAACAGCCGCGCGATGCGGCGGCCGTGCTGGGCGTTGGCGAACTTCGTCTCTTCCGGGAAAGTGTAGGTGTTCAGCCAGTCGAGCAGTTCTGCGCCATAGGAAGCGATGATCTGCATCTGCGGAAAATGCGCATGGGCATCGATGAAGCCCGGCAGCAGCAGATGCGGCCGGTGATCAATTTTTTTCGCTGTTTCGCCGGCCTGCTTTTCAACCTCGGCATAGGCGCCTGCGGCGGCGATCCTGCCGTCGCGGATCAGCAGGCCGCCATCCTCCTCGTAACGCCAGGCGGAATGATCGTCGATGGTCTCGGGCCAGCGCACGAAGGACAGCATTCGGCCGCGCAGAAGTGTCGTGCTCATGCTATTTCCCTGCGCCTTCGAACCAGGCTACCAGCAGCGCCCGCTCCTTGTCGGTGATCTGGCTGACGTTGGCGGGCGGCATAGCGTGGCTGCGGCCGGCCTGCAGATAGATTTCGCGGGCGTGGTTGGCGATGTCGGCGTCGGTGTCGAGCATCACGCCTTTCGGCGCATGATAGATGCCCTCATAGACCGGCTCCGCCGCGTGGCACATCGAGCAGCGGCCGACCACGGTGTCACGCACCGCCGGGAAATGCGCTGAAGCGACGTAGATTTGCGCCGACGCGGATTCCTTGGGTTCGCCGGTCAGCACCTTCGGCGCGGTCGAAAGCCAGATGATGACGATGAACAGGACAAGCGCTGCCATCCAGGTCCAGGTCGGGTTGCCCTTGCGGGCATGGACCGAGTTGAAATAGTGCCGGATCAGCACGCCGATGATGAACACCAGCGAGGCGATGACCCAATTGAACTCAGTACCGAACGCCAGCGGGTAATGGTTCGACAGCATCAGGAACAGCACCGGCAGCGTCAGGTAATTGTTGTGGAGCGACCGCTGCTTGGCGATCTTGCCGTATTTCGGGTCGGGCTTGCGGCCGGCGATGAGGTCGGCGACGACGATCTTCTGGTTGGGAATGATGACCATGAAGACGTTGGCCGACATGATCGTGGCGGTGATGGCGCCCAGATGCAGGAAGGCGGCGCGGCCGGTGAACAGATGCGTCAGCCCCCAGGCAATGAACACCAGCACGCAGTAGAGCACCAGCATCAGGCCGGTGTCGCTTTTTCCCAGCGGCGAGCGGCACAAGAGATCATAGACCACCCAGCCGACGCCGATCGTCGCCAGCGACAGCAGGATGCCGACCGGGACGGACATGGACAGCACGTTGGGATCGATCAGGAACAGATCGGCTCCGGCATAGTAGACGACGCACAGCATGGCGAAGCCGGACAGCCAGGTGGCATAGGACTCCCATTTGAACCAGGTCAGGTGTTCCGGCATCTCGGCCGGCGCCACCAAATATTTCTGGATGTGGTAGAAGCCGCCGCCATGCACCTGCCATTCCTCGCCGAAGGCGCCGACGGGCATGCCGGGGCGCTGGCGCAGGCCGAGATCGAGCGCGACGAAATAGAACGACGAGCCGATCCAGGCGATGCCGGTGATGACATGCAGCCAGCGAACGGCAAAGCTCAGCCAGTCCCAGAAAATCGCGAAATCCATCATTGAAATCGTCCCTGCCGATTTGGTGACTTTACGGGCTGGAGCGCAAACGGAAAGAGGCGAGGTGCACGAGGACTTTCAAAAAAAAATGGAAAATACTAGGCTGGCTTTACGAGCTGCATGAGAGCCACGGAACCGCATGGCCTATCTCGACAACATCGCCGTCTTCGTTCGCGTCGTCGAACTCGGCAATCTGTCGGCGGCCGGGCGCGACATGCGCATTTCGCCGGCGGTCGCCTCCAACCGCATCAAGGAGTTGGAGAAGCACCTGGGCGTGCGGCTGTTCAACCGCACGACACGGCAATTAATGCCGACCGAGCATGGCACGGTTTTTTACGGGGGCGCCAAGCAGGTGCTTGAGGCGATCACCGAGGCCGAAGCGGCGGTCTCAGCGCTTTCCGGCCAACCGCGCGGCACCATCCGTGTGACCGCGCCCCTGGGCCTCGGCCGCCGGCTTGTGGCTTCGGGCATTCCGGATTTCCACGACAAATACCCCGATATCGAGGTGCGGCTGAGGCTCTCGGACCACAATGTCGACATCATGAAGGAAGGCATCGACGTCGCCTTCCGGCTCGGCATCATCGAGGATTCCAGCCTCCGGATGCGCGGCATCATGGAATGCGAGCGTGTGCTGGTGGCGGCGCCGAAATATCTGGAGGCGCGCGGCGAACCGTTGGAGCCGCAAGAGCTGATCGGCAAGAAGCACGACTGCCTGATGCTGCGCTATTCCGGTGCACGCGAATATGTGTGGACGCTGCAGACCCCCACCGGCCCGCAAAAATTCGAAGTGCACGGACCCTACGACACCGACGATGGCGACGTGCTGACCGGTTGGGCACTGTCGGGGCGCGGCATCATCAACAAGCCGCGGTTCGAGGTCGAGCCCTTCATCCGCGACCGGCGGCTGAAGGTGATCCTGGGCAACACGCCGCCAACGCCGGTGCAGTTCGCCGCCGTCTATCCGCACAAGAAGCTGCAGGATCCAAAAGTGCGGCTGCTGCTCGACTTCATGGCCGAACGCTGCCAGCGGCTGATCAACGACCTTCTCGCCGGCAAATAGGGACTGGCCGGCCCATGACCGGCGGTTGGCCCAGCGCCGGCGGTTGCCATCCCAGGACGTGGCGAACATAGTTCAGGTCGACTTTCGTCTTGCAGGGACCATCGATGGACAACGGCGCCACAATGCATCTTGCCGTTTCGCTGCTTCCGGGGATCGCCGACGCATCGCCCGATCCGGAATTCACCAGTCTCACGCGGTTTGTGCAAAAGGCCGAAGCCGCCGGACTGGACATGGTGCTGCTTGCCGATTCCGCACCGGCGTCCGGCAGCGATGGTGCGAACAAGCAAATGCCCTTCGAGGCAACGACGTTGCTGGCTGCGCTGGCCATGGTGACGAACAGAATCGGCCTGGTCGCAGCGGCGTCGACAGTTGCCCACCAGCCCTACAATCTGGCGCGCCGTTTCGCTTCGCTCGACATCATCAGCCATGGCCGCGTCGGCTGGAACGCGACTGTGGCGCAGGCCCCGCGCGAGGCGGCCAATTTCAGCCGGCCTGAAGGATTCTCCGGAGACGATTTTCGCCGCCGCGCGGATGAATATATCGGCATCGTTCAAGGCTTGTGGCGGGGCTGGGATGCGGACGCGCTGCTGTTCGACCAAAGCGGCGGCTGCTTCCACGACCCTGAAAAGATGCACCTGCTCGACCATAAGGGCGAGTTCTTTTCCGTGCGCGGACCGCTGAACGTCGCGCGGTCACCGCAGGATACGCCGGTGCTTGTCTTGTCGGATCTGTCGGTATCAGACTTGGATATTGCCGCCCGTACCGCCGACGTCATTCTGCTGGACGGCGGACCGAGAGATGGCGCGAAAGCGCGCTATGATGACTTCCGGCGCCGCGTCGCACTCTGCGGTCGCGATCCGGATGCCGTGAAGGTGCTGATCAACGTCTCGCCCTTCACCGATGGCACCGCGACCATCGCAGACGGCATGGAAAGAGAATTCCTGGCGAAAAGCTGCGACGGGTTCAACATCCAGATGCCGGCACGACCCTCTGCGCTCGACGACCTCGTCGATCTGGTCTTGCCGGCGCTGCGGCGGCGTGGCCTGTTTCGAGAAAGCTATCGCGGCGTGACGTTGCGCTCGCATCTCGGGCTTGCCGGCGGAGGTGGTCAATGACCTCTCGCCAGATGAAGCTCGGCGTCTTTCTGTGGGCGACAGGTCATCACATCGCCGCCTGGCGCCACCCCAAGGCTCATGTGACCGCCGGTATCGACATCGACCACTACATCCAGCTGGCACGCACGGCGGAAGCGGCGAAATTCGACATGGTGTTCTGCGAGGACGCCGCCGGCCTGCGCGAAGCCAATGTCGGCATTGCCAGCCAGACCTCGCGCTCGATCGGCTTCGAGCCGATCAGCCTGCTTTCGGCGCTTGCCGTCCAGACCAGCCGCATCGGCCTCGTCTCGACAGCCTCGACAAGCTACAACGAGCCCTATGGGCTGGCACGAACGTTCCTGTCGCTCGATCATCTGAGCGGCGGCAGGGCCGGCTGGAACCTGGTCACCTCAGCCAGCCCGATCGAGGCCGCCAATTTCGGCTCGACGGGCCTCAAGCCCCATGCCGACCGTTATGAGCGCGCGCGTGAATTCGCCGAGGTGGTTGCGAAGCTTTGGGGTGAGAAACTCGGCGCGACCGGACATGACGGCCAAAGCTTTTCGGTTCGCGACTCGCTCGACCTGCCGCGTTCGCCGCAGGGCGCGCCTGTCATGGTCCAGGCCGGCGCCTCGGATGTCGGCCGCGACCTTGCCGCCCGCACCGCCGATGTTGTGTTCACCGCGGCGCAGACTTTTGAGGAGGCGAAGGCTTTCTATGACGATCTCAAGGGGCGCATGGCGGCCTATGGACGCGAGCCGGACGACATCAAGATCATGCCCGGCGTCGCGCCGGTGGTGGCGGAAACCGAAGCGGAAGCCCACGAGAAACATGAGGAACTGCAGGAGCTGATCCCCGACGATGTCGGCGTGGCGCTGCTGTCCAGCTATCTCAGCATTTCCGATCTGTGGCGCTACCCGATCGATGGGCCGCTTCCGGAGCTGCCGCCCAGCGAGGGGATGAAGAGCCGGCAGGCTCTGGTCATTGAGCAGTCACGCCGCGACAACCTTTCCATTCGCCAGCTTGCGCGGCATTTTGCCGGCGCGCGCGGCCATTGGCGCATCGTCGGCACAGCGGCCCAGATCGCCGACGAGATGCAGGCACGGTTCGAAGGCGGCGCGGCCGACGGCTTCAACGTCATGCCCTCATATTTCCCTGGCGAACTCGAAGCCTTTGCCACGCTCGTCGTGCCGGAATTGCAGCGGCGCGGCCTGTTCCGCACGGAGTACGATGGTCGCACGCTGCGCGACCATCTGGGGCTGAAGCGGCCGGTTTAGCTGCGGCGCAGCTTAGCCTGCCATCACCCTGCCATGCGGAATTTGATGGTCGGCACTTAAGGCTGCGTTGTGACTGACCAGCGCCGTCATGATCTCGGCTGCCGCCAACGCCGCGATGACTTTCGGGCGTTTGTCCTTGACGGTGTCGCCGCCAATTGGCGAAACGAGGCGGGCAAATTCGGCTTCGCTGCCGTCCGCCGATTTCAGGAACCAGCTCCTGAACGTCGCTTTCTTGGTCTTCGAACCGATCATGCCGACATAGGCGGTGTCGTCGCGCTTCAACGCCTCGGCGACGATGAGGAAATCCAGCGCATGGTCATGGGTGAGGATGGCGAAGGCGGAGCCGGCCGGGGCATCGCGCACGATTGCTTCCGGCATAGCTGTCAGCCTAGTCTCGACGGTTTCGGGCATGCCTTCCAGCGCTTCGGCCCGCGTCTCGATGACGACGCCGTGCACGGGAAGAAGTGCGATCGTCGACGCCAGCGCCTGGCCGACATGGCCGCCGCCGAAGATGTAGACATGCGGCAGGTGCGCCTCCTCGGCTTCCGCAGCCGCAACCAGTTCGGCGGCAAGCGCGGGATCGACCAGCCGGATCAGCACCTCCACGCGCCCGCCGCAGCACTGGCCGATCTCGGGGCCAAGCGGCACATCGAGGGTGGCGCGGTTGTCCCTCCCCCTCGAGGGGAGGGTGGCGGCGAAGCCGCCGGGTGGGGTCGGATCGACCGGGTTCAACGCCCTGGCGGTGCCTTCTGAGAGGCCCCCCCCTGGCCGCTTCGCGGCCATCTCCCCCTCAAGGGGGGAGAAAAGCATCTGCCGGGCTTTGTCGATCGCCATATATTCGAGCTGGCCACCGCCGATTGTACCCAGGATCGCCGATGCCGAGACGAGCATGAAGGCGCCCTTCTCACGTGGCGTCGAGCCTTTGGTGCCGGCCACTTCGACCAAAGCGATGCGGCCTTGGCTAGCAAGGAAGGCTTTCAGGCTTTGCACTTTCGAGTTCATGGTTCGCGTTCCCGAATGGGAAATATAGGTTTTTCGGCCCGAATTGCACGTTTTGCCAGATTCAACCGCCGGCCTGCGCCTCTTTCTTCAGCCGCTCGATCGTCATCAGAACCCGCTCCGGGGTCGCCGGCGCGTCGAGGCGCGGGCAGATCTTGTGATCGGCAATGCTCGCCACCGCATCCGACAGCGCGTGCAGCACCGACATGCCGAGCGGGAATGGCGGCTCGCCGACCGCCTTGGAGCGGTGGATCGTCGGCTCGCCGGCTTCCGGCCAGTCGGCCAAGGTGACGTTGAAAATCTTTGGCCGGTCGGAGGCAAGCGGGATCTTGTAGGTCGACGGCGCGTGGGTGCGCAGCCGGCCATTGGCGTCCCACCACAATTCTTCCGTCGTCAGCCAGCCCATGCCCTGGATGAAGCCGCCTTCGATCTGACCGATGTCGATCGCCCGGTTCAGCGAGCGGCCGCAGTCATGCAGAATATCGGTGCGCTCGACCATGTATTCGCCGGTCAGCGTGTCTACCGAGACTTCCGAGCACGAGGCGCCATAGGCGAAATAGTAGAAGGGGCGGCCTTCGCCCTTGTCGCGGTTCCAGTGGATTTTCGGCGTCTTGTAGAAACCCGCAGCCGACAACTGGATGCGGGCCATATAGGCCTGCTTGACGAGGTCGGCGAAGGCGATTTCCTGGTTGCCGACGCGCACCCGGTTGGGCAGGAACACCACCTGATCGCGCGGCACCTGATATTTTTCGGCGGCGAAATCGATCAGACGATCCTTGATCTGGCGGGCGCCATTCTGCGCCGCCATGCCGTTGAGGTCGGAGCCGGACGACGCTGCGGTGGCCGAGGTGTTCGGCACCTTGCCGGTCGTGGTCGCGGTGATCTTCACCTGGTCGAGGTCGATTTGGAACTCTTCCGCCACCACTTGCGCCACTTTGACGTAGAGGCCCTGCCCCATCTCGGTGCCGCCATGGTTCAGATGCACCGAACCGTCGGTATAGACATGCACCAGCGCACCGGCCTGATTGTAGTGCGTGGCAGTGAACGAGATGCCGAACTTCACCGGCGTCAGCGCCAGACCACGCTTGATGAAACGGCTGTTGGCATTGAAGGCCGATATTTCGCGGCGCCGCCGCGTATAGCCCGCAGTTTCCTCCAGTTCGGCGACGATCCGCTGGATGATGTTGTCCTCGACCGTCTGGTGGTAGGGCGTGACGTTGCGGTCCGAGGTGCCGTAGAAATTCTTCTTGCGGATTTCGAGCGGATCCTTGCCGACGGCAAAGGCCACCTCATCTAAGACACGCTCGGCGCCGACCATGCCTTGCGGGCCGCCGAAACCACGAAAGGCGGTGTTCGACACGGTGTTGGTGTAGAGCGGCGCCGACTGGGCGTGTACCGCCGGCCAGAAATAAGTGTTGTCGCAGTGGAACAGCGCGCGATCTGTTACCGGGCCGGAAAGGTCCGACGAGAAACCGCAGCGCGCCGCGAACATGAAATCGACGCCGAGGATGTTGCCGTCGTCATCGAAGCCGACTTCATAGTCGACGAGGAAATCATGGCGCTTGCCGGTGGCGATCATATCATCGTCGCGGTCTGGCCGGATTTTCACGGCGCGATGATGTTTTTTCGCGGCGATCGCGGCCAATGCGGCAAACTGATTGCCCTGCGTTTCCTTGCCGCCGAAACCGCCGCCCATGCGGCGGATTTCCACCGTGATGGCATTGCTCGGCACGCCGAGCGCATGGCTGACCATATGCTGGACTTCGCTCGGATGCTGGGTCGAAGAATAGATGGTGACGTCCTGATCTTCGCCCGGAATAGCCATGGCGATATGGCCTTCGAGGTAGAAATGCTCCTGGCCGCCGATGCGCATTTTTCCTCTCAGCCGGCGCGGCGCCTGACGGATGGCGGCAGCGGCATCACCGCGCTTCAGCGTGAGAGGCGGCGTGACGAGCTTGTCCTTCCTCGGGTCGAGCGCGCCGATGTCGGTGACGAAAGGCAATTCCTTGTATTCGACCTTGGCCAGCCTTGTGGCGCAGCGTGCCTGCTCGCGCGTCTGCGCAATAACGCAGAAGATCGGCTGGCCGTAGAATTGCACCTTGCCGTCGGCCAGAACCGGCTCGTCGTGTCGGCCGGTCGGCGAAATGTCGTTCTCGCCCGGTACGTCAGCGGCCGTCAGCACGTCGACAACGCCGGGCGCTGCACGCACCGCCGAGAGATCCATGCTGGTGATGGTGGCATGGGTGGCGCTGGAAAGCCCGAGGCAGCCATGCAGCGTGCCGGCCGGTTCCGGCATGTCGTCGATATAAACGGCGGTGCCGCTCACATGCTTGTGGGCGGAATCGTGACGCCGGTCGGTGGCGACGCCGCCGGCGATCTTTTCAGCTTTGAGGTTGGGCGCAGCGTGCTTGTTCATCATGCGCCCCCTTTCCCTTCTCCCCGTTCACGCAGGGCTGTCCGGGGAAAGTCATGCATATGCGAAGCTCATCTGGTTTGGGGT
>SAKE01000022.1 GCA_004017275.1 Mesorhizobium sp.
GCGTGCCCTCACCAGCCTATGATACCACAGATCACGCTTCTCAAGGCTATGACTCTCGCGCGACGCCTTGGCGATCCTGCCGCAGCGCCACTGACGAGCGACTCCCACCTTCCCTACCGCTTGTTCGCGGCAGTTGCCTCGCAATCGGACTGTGACGGCTTAGGGTCCAATCCAGAACCTTAGCTCCATCGGTTTAAATGTCCGCTATTCGCTTCGCGTACGCCAGAAGCGGTCGGTCCGCCCTCGGCCCCATTGCGGTCGTTCCGGATCACGTTGGGCCAAGCCGTTTAGCGCTTAATGGGCGGGTTTCGCCGCGATGGCCGCCCATTGTTTAACTAGCCACAGTGTTAACATGGGCCACCTACTGGACGACTGTGAACTTTGGATCCAAGCAGGCTTTTAAGGTCGCGAATCCAGCGACAATCCACCCAGCCTGAGATTGAGGATTACGCAGCTCTTTTGGCAAAGGCCCACACCATCAACGGGTATTCCTCATCATTGCTGAGGTCTCTCCATAGTCCATACGCACGCACCGAGCCGCCGATATGCGCCCTGGCGCAGGCCTTGTTGCCCCAGCCAAACGCCTGTACGCAGCCCTCGGCGAAGCCGCCTTCGACCATCAACTGCTTCAGGCCAGCAGGCGTCCAGCGGTTGTAGTCGTGCGGCCTGGCGTGGACGCGAAACAGGAAGGGCGTCGCCATCATCGCCCATCCGCCCGGCCTGGTCATGGCGTGGATGTTTTCCACCGCCGCCTGCGGCCGGCGCACATGCTCCAGCACCTGGTCGGCGATGACGATGGAATATTGCTCGTCGGTGCGGTCCTTGCAGATGTCGAAGGCGGGGAAATCGACTGAGCGGTAATTGGGGCACATCGCCCGCCAGTAGCGGTTCCAGCCGGGCGAGATCTCGATGACGTCGGAGGCTTTGCGGTTGCCGGCTTCGAGGAAGAGCGTGAACGCCTCGATCTGGCGAATGCGCAACCAGTTGCGGGAATCGTAGCCGATGAGCCGTTTCACGGCGCGTTTGCTTTGGCTTTTCAGGGCGGCAAGGGTTGTCGTCACATCGACCTCCTCCAAAACCCGCCGCGAGGAACAGTCTAGCACAGGCAAAGTGGGCAAAAGATGACATCGTTGCGCCGCTCCCCAGAGCGGCGCTGATTGAGTTCAAGATGCCGGCTTGAGCGGTTCCTGCTTAGTAATCGCCGTTGTAATACCGGTCGTCGCAGGGCGCGGTGTAGATGCGGCCGTCGCGGTCCTGGTAGCGGCACATCTGTTCGCCACGACGCTGCGGAGTGGTGGCCGAGCCGACGACGGCGCCAAGCAGGGCGCCGCTGGCGGCGCCGATGACCGTGCTCTTGGTGTTGCCGCCAATGGCTTGGCCGACGAGGGCGCCGCCGGCGCCGCCGATCAGCGCGCCGGTTCCGGCCCGCTGCTGGCCTTCGGTCTGTGCGCAGCCGGCAAGTGCCGTGGTCATCAGCACGGCGGCTATGGCTTTGTGAAAGTTCATGTGAAGTCTCCCTTGAAGGCCTGAAATCCCTATAGCTGGCCACGTGCGGTCGCATTGCGGCGGAACGGGGGCACGAGGTCTCACGATATAAGACATGGTTTCTTGGGCGTTGACCGGGCGCGCTGTGATTCACGTAAACCCGGACCCAACGATACTCGCATTCGAGACAAACTGGACAGGTTTCCCTAACCAAATCGCAGTTTTCCGGTCCATATCCTGCGAGCTCGATACGACGGCGCAAGGCGATGGACAAGTTTGCAACGGCCCACAACCCTCCTCAAGAGAGGCGGAGGGTTCGTGCGGCTCAATATCTTCGAATGTCCACCGATCAACAAACCTACTCGCTCGAGAACCAGAAGGATGCAATCCGCAGTTACGCGGATGTCATGGAGTACGACATCGTTGCCACATACGAAGATCCCGGCCGAAGCGGGCTCAACATAGAAGGGCGGCCCGGCCTGCAGAAGCTGCTGTTCGATGTTGAAAACGGGCTCGCCAATTTCGAAACGATCGTCGTCTACGACGTGAGCCGATGGGGCCGATTTCAAAACATCGATGAAAGCGCCTCTTATGAATATCGCTGCCAGATGGCAGGCATACGCATCGAGTTCTGCGCAGAGCAATTTGCGAACGATGGCAGCGTAGGTTCTGACGTGCTTAAGGTTATCAAACGAAGCATGGCCGCCGAGGCAAGCCGCATGCTCTCGCAGAAGGTCTTTCTTGGCCAGAGTCGGATAGTCAAGCTGGGTTTCCGGGGAGGCGGATACGCAGGATATGGCTTTCGACGCATGCTCATAGATGAAGTGGGGAAGCCCAAGGCCATCCTAAAGCCCAGGGAATGGAAGAGCCTGTCAACGGACCGGGTTATTCTCGTGCCTGGACCGGCAGATGAGATTGCTATTGTCCGCTGGATTTTCAACCAATTCGTAAACAGGGGCAAAACTGAGTTCCAGATCGCGAATGCGCTGAACGAGCGCGGCGTTCCCGCGGAATTGAATCGCACCTGGACGACTAGTTCCGTGCGCAACCTCCTTACCAATGAAAAATACATCGGCAACAATGTTTGGAACAAAACTTGTACCACGCTTCATAGCAAGCGGAGACCTAACCCCCCGAGTGCGTGGGTCCGCGGTGAAAATGTGAATGAGCCGCTCGTCAGCCGCGAGCTGTTCCGTCGCGCGCAAGCCATTGTGGCCGAGCAAAAAAACGGTGCTGTGCGCATCAGCAACGAGCAGTTGCTGATCAATCTTGCCAAGCTTCTTGAAAAACGAGGCTGGCTATCGGGCTCAATCATCAATTCCGCGCCCGGCCGCTCGACGAAGAGCCTCTACATCCATCGCTTCGGAACCCTCCAGGCTGCCTACAAGCTGATCGGTTTTGACGCCTCGCTGAACTTCCGGTATTTCGACCAAAATACTCGACTTCATCAGCGCCGGCTGGAGATCATCGGCGAACTTGTAGCGGCAATCGAAAAGATGGGCGGAGAGGCCCATTACGACACTAAGGCCGCGCTTGTGCGGGTCAACGGGGAGTTCACTGTCGCGCTATGGGCCGCGCGCTACCGAGCCACGAGCTACGGCTATCCTCGTTGGCCAGCTAGGAGGCGGCGCCAAGCCGTCTCCGACATCACGATATTGGCCAGGATGAAGCCCGACAATGTCACGGTGCGCGACTTCCTGATCGCGCCGACAGCCGACTTAAGACGGGCGCCGGCCATGATGAGAGCAAACAGCGGCATGCGCTTCGATCCCTTTCTTTTCCAGTCATTGTCGCCGGTGGTGGTGATGGCAAGGCGGATGCCGATCGAGCCAGGTCTAGCGGCATGACCCAAACCGCAGTCCAGCGCATCCTACAGACCAGCCGCCATGCAATTCATCTGACCGAGGGCTTGCAGGAGCCGCAGAAGCCTCTTCACCCCTATTTGCTGCGCAGGACCTACAAGCGTTATTGCGAGCGCATGCGGCGCTTCATCCGCGAGACGAACGCGACGCGTCAGCGCATAGAAGTCATTGTTGAAGCTCTTCGCCAGTTGATGGCGGTCGATATGTTCAGAGCCATGCTGAAGGCGGAAGACTTGGTAAACATGCCGGCAGAGTTGGCCGAAAGAATCTCGGGCGGCCAGGGGTTCAGCGCCGAGAAAAAACCGGATCAAACCGTGATGCCAGGCGAAACGCTGGTCGCCGGGATCTGCCCTGACGCTGTCGAGCTTCTGGAGGATTTCGGTGTTCACCCGAAAATCTTTGGTTTGCTGAAGAAGGGGACGCCGAGCCGACAGGTCGAAGCGGCGAAACTCATGGTCGCGTTGGACAGGGTGACGTTCATCAGCGCCAGAGTCATCATCGCGCTCACGCCCCAGTCGAAGCTCGCGGATCCTTCGATTCCCAGGAAACAGTTTTTCGGCATTGACGCCGATACGTTCGAGGGGATGGAAATCGAGTTTGCCGCTTTAAGCCGCGAGTTCTTGGATGCCAACGAGTGCCTCGGTATCTGGAGTCTGGAGCTTGTTGCGGCCCGAGGGTACCTCCATCGACTTATGGATAATCTCAAGGTGGTGCGCTATCTCGCCGGGAACCATCCGAGCCAGTTTGAGACGTTTCACCGGATGTGGAGCCCGGATTTTGAGGGGCCGGCAGGAGGGTAGAGCAAACAGGATCGCCCCGCTCCGTTCGATGCGAATGTGCCGACCAGCGACTGAAGGTCGTCGGCGTCTTCGTTGACGTACCGAAAGCAGACATTCCGCTTGCGGCCCACTGCGGTCATTCGAGAACCGGCGACGGATGACCACTCTGGCGCAAAGCGGACGACTTCCCGTCGAGCTGGGAACTCGGTCTTCGGTAGACTTCGAGCCGAGTGCCGAGGCGCGAGAAGCGGTATAGGCGGCTTGGGAGATCGCTTGTATCTCGCTCGGCATTGTCCGTCCGTCAGTTCCAGGAACGAAGCACCACCCCTGCTATGCGACGCTGATCCTTGGTCCAGCCGATGGCCTGACGCCATCAACCCGCAAGGGGTCGGACTACGCGAAGCGTGCCGCCGCTCCGGCTTCGCCTTCGCGGTGATTGCTGCCATCGGCCGAACACATCGGGCGCCTGTCAGCGGGGGAGGGTCCTCCGCTTCAAACAGGAGCCGGATCGATGTCCCTCGCCGACGCACATGCCTTCGCCTTCAGCCTCGCCGCCACCCTCATGGTCGCCATCGTCATCTTTCGTGCCGGCGACGGCACTCTCTCGGTCATGCCGGCGAACGAGTATGACGGCGACGACGCCGCCATCATTGGCGAAATCGACCCGTTCGCCCCGTGACGGGGCGGACCGCGCCGGGCGATGCAAGAACCGGCGGGTTTCGTCCGCGCTTTTCCTTTGCTATGCTTGCACTGCGCCAGGTGGTGGTGGAAGGCGCAATCGCCAGAGCTATTCTCTCGGAGACACCACCATGATCATCCTCGGCGTTCTCCTTTGCATCGCGGCCATCGGCATCTTGTGCTGGTTGCTCGTCCCGCTTGCTATCTTCGCCCTCCCGTTGCTCGTCGGGGTCAGCGCAGGCGCTTGTGCATTCAGCACCGGTGCCGGCTGGCTTGGCGCAATCCTTATCGGCTCGCGGCCGGCTTGACGCTCGGCGTCGGCCAAATTCTCCTCGGCGTTATCAGCTCCATGGGGGCGAAGCTGGCGATCGCGACGGTCTTCGTCGCTCCCGCGATCGTTGCCGGCTACCATGCCACCCATGGCATCGCGAAGCACATGATGCCTTCGGAAACCTGGCAGATCGTCTTTTCCGTCATTGGCGCGATCGCCGTCGGCGTCGCGGCATTTCTCCGGGTCGCGGGCATGGCCGCCGCCGACCATTCCGGTAGGAACATGGTTCAAGCTTAACCCGTGAGAGCGAGGCGGGTGGATCAGAGCGACGAAGGCCTTAGCCTCCTCATCATCCGTGGTTGGAGCGATCGGGTTACGTGCCAAGCATCGAGCAACGGCCACGTGGGGGGCGCGGCCCCGTTTGTGGACTTGGACTTTCTTCGGTCGATGCCGCATGGCAGGACGACCAGTCGGTGGCAGGACGGCAGCGCGGGCCGGTGGCTGCGGGATTGGAGGTGCGTGGGGCTTCCCGGTGCCTGGAATGCGTGGACGACGCCAGTGAACTCGTAGCGGTCTGCTGGAGGCGCGTTGGACGCCAACGTCGCCGTTGCCAATCTGTCGTCCCAAGAGCGCTCCAAACGGCCTCTTCAATGGGCTGATCTGGCCGAAGGACGGCTGAAGCCTCGACCGCCTAAGCCGCAACGGCGCGTCTCGACTTTCTTCCCCTGCCGGCCCGCCCCATGCCGCAAGCGCATGGGGACCCCGAGCGCCGCCATTCCTCGCGAGACAAGAAAGTCGTTCCTGCGCCGTCCTCCGCGTTGCTCCGGTCGCAAGCGATGCGTCGTCGGTCGCCTCCGGCCAAGTGCTCGCCATCGAGACCGCATGGTGCGGGCTCGGGAACAGAAAACGGAGACTTACAATGGCTACCATCGGCACCTTCAAGAAGTCCGCCTCGAACGAGTTCACCGGTGAAATCGTCACCCTCAGCGTCCAGGCCAAGAACGTGCGCATCGTCCCAGATACACGCGCCACTGGCGAGAACGCTCCCAGCCACCGGGTGCTGGTCGGCCGCGCCGAGATCGGCGCCGCCTGGTCGAAGACCTCCAACGAGGGCCGCGACTACCTGGGTCTCAAGCTCGACGATCCGAGCTTCAACGCCCCGATCTACGCCAACCTCTTCGACGACGAGGAAGGTGAGGGTTTCTCGCTCATCTGGTCCCGCCCGAACGCGCGGCGGGGCGACTGACGACCCGCGCAGGCCCCGGCCGGAAGGCCGGGGCCTTCTTCCGCGGCCGGCCGGTTCCCACTCGAGCCGAGGCGATGCTGAAACCGCATCGCCTGATGCTTATCAACCATCCTCCGCCGGCAAAATTGTTTCTATAAAATGCAGGTTTTCACTCTGTGACGATGAGGCAAGCGATGATCGAGCCGTTTGACGAAACCGCGCCGACCAGTGACGAACTCACCGAATACGATCGGGAACATGTCAAGCTCTATGTGCGCCTGCTTGACGCCGCCGACGACGGCGCGGATTGGCGCGAGGTGGTTGAAATTCTCTTCGGCATTGATCTGACGAAGGAGCCACAACGCGCCCGGCGCATCCATGACAGCCATCTGGCGCGAGCACGCTGGATGGCGCGTGCTGGCTACCGCCATCTCTTGCGTCAACCCGGCAGCTAGCATCACCGCTCCTGTCGTTCCCGGGTGATGCCGAAACGGCATCACCCGATGCCCGGCGAGGGTCTTCCGCCAATCGCTACAACCCGGAATTGTTTTCAGGCGGGGTCTACGCGTTTCTTGCGAGGAGCTCTTGGATGAGGCCGGATACGTCGCATTGGCGAGACAATGCCAGCTATGACTATTTCGATACATTACCCATCGAAGGGCTCGCCTGGGAGTGTCTGCGGCGTCACGAACCCTATCAACGGCACTACCAAGCGCTCCTGACCGCAAGAGCCGAAAAAGCGCCCTTCCACCCTGAGACACAGCGGCTGTGGGGGTTACGATTTCCCGGCCAGGCCGGATTTGTCCGCCTTGGCGCAAGACGTTTTCTGGTCGCCTGACGTCGATCCAGCTGTGGTTTCTCTCGTGCCGGCGCCGGAATTCCTGTCGTCCTTGCGATCGGCGCAGTTGACCGGCCTGGGCGTGGTCCACGACAGCCCGGAAGGACGTCACACTGTCCACAGTGCAGGTATCGCGACCCAACTTCTCCTTCTGCCCGGCAGTGACCCGAGCGGCCATCTGGCGGCGTTGATCCCCCTGGATGCAGAAACGTTGGGACGGATCGAAGCACTCACCCGTTTCTGGCGTTCCTTGCAGGGGCGCCCAACGGCTTCGGACACGCGTATGACCCCACAGCAGCGCCGCCGGTTTCGTCTGATGATGCAGGCTACTGACGGCCGTGCGAACGGCGCGAGCTACCGCGACATTGCGGTTGCGTTCTACGGACACACGCGCATCGCCGCCGATCCTTGGAAGACCTCGGCGTTGCGCGATGCGGTGATCGGCCTGGTCGAAGGCGCCGCCGCCATGATCGGCGGTGGCTATTTGCAAATCCTGCGTCATCGCCGTCGATCCTAGCGGGTCTGGCCGCGCAAAAGGGGGTGGAATTTTAGCCCCCCTCAACTTCCCCATCCCTTGCGAATCCCATTCTCCGCCACCGTGGTCGCCGTCCACCGCTGAACGCCAGCGGCTGCCCAAAACCCCACGGAGGCCCGATCCATGCGACCCGATATCGCCGTTTTGCCACCGCGCTTCCTGCGCACCAAGGAAGCCGCGGATTTCCTCAGCCTTTCCGCCCGAACCCTCGAAAAGCACCGCACCTATGGCACTGGCCCTGGCTACCGAAAGCTCGGCGGCCGTGTCGTCTATGCCGTCGACGATCTACAGGCTTGGGCCGAACGCGGCGCCGTCACCTCTACATCCGATCCGCGTGGGTCGGTCCTGCCGGCCAAGCGTCACACACCGACGCCGCCGGCGCATGGCGGGCGATACGCACGCTGACCGCGCGCGGATTTCCAAATGGCGGCGCGAAACCAATCCCTTTCTGAGCGCGGGCAGCTCGACCTGTTTCGGGCGCTGCCTGGCGACTTCGCCCCACGAGACGCGCAGGATCTCATGGCCTATCCGTTCTTCTCCCTTTCAAAGACCCATCGCATCACCCCGATCGATTTTGCCGCGGGTAACGTCACGATCCGGGTAGAAGCCGTACCCGATCATGGGATGGCGACCATCTGGGACGCGGACATCCTGATCTGGGCCGCGAGCCAGATCGTCGAGGCGCGCGACAGCGGGCTTCGTACCTCGCGGCTGATGGCCGCCACGCCCTATGAGATTCTCACCTTCGTCGGTCGCGGCAGGAGCCTTCGCGACTATCAACGCCTGAAGGCGGCGCTTGACCGGCTGCAGTCGACCACCGTCTCGACGACCATCCGTCAGCCCGCCGAAGGCCGGCGTCACCGCTTCTCATGGATCAACGAGTGGCAAGAGCGCTTCGATCGCCAGGGCAAGCCCGCGGGGATCGAGTTGATCGTCCCCGACTGGTTCTACCAGGCAGTCCTCGATGACGCGCTCGTGCTGACGATCGATCGCGCCTATTTCGGCCTCACCGGCGGGCTGGAGCGCTGGCTCTATCGGCTGGTGCGCAAGCATGGCGGACGCCAGCGCGACGGCTGGCGCTTCGACTTCCGTCACCTTCACCAGAAATCCGGCAGCCTGTCGCCCCACAAGCGGTTTGCCTTCGAGCTGCGCGACATCATCCGCCGCCAGCCGCTGCCCGGATACACGCTCTTCCTCGAAGGGGAGCTCGGCGGCCGGACGCTGCTCGCCTTCGAGCGCATCGCCTCCTGTGGAAGGCCTGTGGACGGCCTCGTGCTATCAGGAACCGGACCTATCGTGCCATTGGGAACCGCAGGCTCGTGCCATCAGGAACCCAAACAGGTTCTAACCCTAGGAAAGCAAAACCGAAATCGCGCCCTTAACTTAGAATCTAACCCAGATTCTAACTTTGAAGAGCGCGCGCGTGATGTGCAAAGGGTCATCCGACGAACCAGCGACGCACTCGGCATAGAGACCGACAAGACCTCGAATGCGCCATCGGTTTCTGACGGCAGCAGCACGGCAACCAGCGTCTCCGAAGCCCCGAATCCGCCTCTTGATCCGCGCTCGGGAGCCACCCGATGATCGCCGCCACGCACCACGCTCGCGACGAACTCGTCCATGTCGAACTGACCTGGGTGGAGAAGAGGCAAGAGAACTGGATACGATTCGGCACGCACGCCCAGGAACAGATCGTCGATCGTCGCCGGCGCATTCTGTCGTATCGCCCCGGCGCGGTCTTCGCCTTTGTGCGCTGGGCGGCGAACGACTTCGGAACGATCATCTCACGCATCGACATCGTGCGTGCGGTCGCACGTGGCGAAGCCTACCAGACACTGCCCTTCGTGCGCCCCGGAGGCGACATCCTGCTGAAGGTCGAGAGCTGGCCCAAGGTCGAGCGCGTGCTGCAGGCGATCGACGCCATCCAGCGCCTCGACATCGAGCCTGAGTTGGTGTCGCCTGATCATTGGCGGCATATCCACAACCGAATAGCCGCCGGCCACGCGCCGCGCAGCTACACACTCGACCAACATCGCGCCTTCCTGCTGCGCAAGAGGACCGAGCCGTGAGCCGCGCCGGGATCATCCTGGCCAGCGTTGTCGCAACCATGGGCGTCGGCTATCCCGGCCTCACTTCGATGCCCAGGAAGCTGATCTGGAATGCGTCGGCTAGCGCGCCGATCGGCTTCTACACGATCGATGTCGACGGGCCGTTAGAGGTCACCGATCTTGTCGCCATCGACGTACCCGAACCACTCTCGACCTTCCTCGCCGATCGCCACTATACGCCGAAGGGCGTGCCGCTATTGAAGCACATCCTCGCAGTGTCCGGGCAAATTGTCTGTCGCTCGACCCTCACGATCACCGTCGATGGTATCGAGGTGGGCGCGGCGCTCGAGCGTGATCGGGCCGGCCGAAACCTGCCGGTCTGGCAGGGCTGTCGCCGCATTGCGGCCGGCGAAATCTTCCTGATGAACTGGCAGGTCCGCGACAGTCTCGACGGTCGCTACTTCGGCCTCCTCTCCACCAGCCAGATCATCGGCCGCGCCGTCCCGCTGTGGACTGACGAGGACGGCAACGGCCACTTCGAATGGCGCGCGCCAACGCGGTGAGCGCGCGACCGGCGGCGCGCGTCGTGCCGCCAGCCTTCATTACCGCACCACTCCAAAACGGGAGCCTGACATGCAACAGATCGGGGAATTCACGCGCCAGAAGACGGGCTATAGCGGGCGCATCCAAACGCTCAGCCTCAACCTGGACATCGCCATTGTGGCGGCAGAGGCGAGTGAAACGGAGAATGCGCCTGACTACCGCGTCCACGCCGGTAACGAGGACGGCCCGGAGATCGGCGCCGGCTGGAAACGCGCCAGCGAAAAGGCCGGAGACTATGTCTCGATCCAGCTCGACGACCCAACGCTCGCGCAGCCGATACGCGCGAACCTCTTTCGCAATGGCGACGGCAAGACGTCTTGGTCGCTGCACTGGGCGCGCCCGCGCGACCGCAGCGAGAAGGATTGAACGATGGGCGCTCGCCATCGCTCGACGAGCCATCGCGGTGCGCCCGGGCCGCTTTTCGCTGCCCGGCGCATGGTTCTCTTACTCCTTTGCGGCCTGTCCCTCGCGACCGTCATGCCGGCGGCGACAGTGGCGCAGGACTTGGCCATCGAGCGATCGTCGCAACGAGATCCGTTTGGCGCGCACATCAGCGAAGCCTCGCACCGCTTCGGCTTTCCGACCGCGTTGATACGCGCCATCATGCGCAAGGAAAGTGCGGGCGATGTGCGCGCCGTCTCCAGCGCCGGTGCGCGCGGCCTGATGCAGATCATGCCCGGCACATGGGATTATCTGCGTGCCCGCTGGTCGCTTGGCCGCAATCCGTTCGATCCCCGGGACAACATCCTGGCAGGAGCGGCCTATCTGCGCGAACTGCGCGATCGCTTTGGCTCTCCGGGGTTTCTGGCCGCCTACAACGCGGGACCCGCACGCTACGAAGCCTACCTCACTGGGCGTCCGTTACCGGCCGAGACCCGGGCCTATGTCGCGACGCTCGCCCCCCTTGTCGGTGAAGGCGAGGGTATGCGCCCTTTCGCGGTCACGTCTGTCGAGGCCAACCCCTGGAAGCACGGCTCGCTCTTCGTAGATCAGCCGGATCGCATACAAGCTGTCGCTCTCGTGCCGACCGATCGACCACCAAATGACGCGAACCCTGCACCCACCGTGCGCGATGTCTCCGCCATCGAGCCGCTGTCGGAAGGTCTCTTCGTGGCGCGAGCGGGCGAGGCGATCCAGCCATGAGCGCGCATGGGCGTTTTCGTGCAACCGCAAGCTCCAGCGCACCGTGGCGTGGATGGAGGCGGAAGGTGGGCAGAACAACCGGAAGATGGCGAGATAAAAGGCCGCGAGGTGCGGCGTCGGTCGGTTGTGTTTTTTCAATAGGTTATGCAGGGTTTCCGCGAGGTTCTGGCAAGCGGCGCACCGCGCCAGAAAACCGATTTGCCTGTGATTTCCGTGTCTTGGCACGATGTGCGGATCTCTTTAGATGACTGGCGAGGACGAACTTCGGATCCGCCCCGGCCGCATCCGCTCGTCTGGCGCCCAGCGCGCCAGGCCCTTCATCGCGCAGGCGCTTGCCGCCGCCCAGAAGGCCGGCGCTCGTATCTCTCGCACCGGTGGGATCAGTCCGGGCAATCGCTCGACCTTCGGGCGTGGCCGCACGGCAAGCGTGCGCGCCAATCGTCTGCTGACCGGCAGCTCACGAACAGTGATCATTAAGACACGACTGGTGCGCCATCACGCGCGCACCGCTCCGCTTGCCGCCCATCTCTCCTATCTGCGCCGCGAAGGCGTCACCCGTGACGGGGAGAAGGCAAGGCTGTTCGGGCCGCAGGCCCGTGAGGTGGATGGCGGTGCTTTTGCCGAGCGGTGCGGCGATGATCGGCACCACTTCCGCTTCATCGTCTCGCCGGAGGATGCCGTCGACATGGCGGACCTCAAAGCCTTCGCCCGCGATCTGATGGGGCAGATGGAAAAGGACCTCGGCACGAAGCTCGATTGGGCGGGCATCGATCATTGGAACACCGACAATCCGCACCTTCACATCATCCTGCGCGGCCACACTGATGACGGGCAGGATCTCGTGATCTCGCGCGACTACATCAAGGAGGGGATGCGCGCCCGCGCGGCCGATCTCGTTACCCAGGAACTCGGCCCGCGCAGCGATCTCGACATCCATCGCAATCTGCAGCGCCAGGTCGAAGCCGAACGCTGGACCCAGCTTGACCGGCAGCTTGTTCGTGACGGCCCTGAGACAGGCGTCATCGACCTTGCCTCCGCCGCGAACGCCCAGCCCGATGCCTATCACGTGTTGAAGGTCGGGCGGATGCGCAAGCTCGAAACGCTTGGCCTCGCCGAACAGGTCGGCCCGGGCCAATGGATTATCGATGACAAGGCCGAGGCGACGCTGCGCGAGCTTGGCGAGCGCGGTGACATCATCAAGCGGATGCATCGCGTCCTGGCAGAACAGGGGATCGAGCGCGGCACGGCGAATTATGTGCTGGCGGCGGAGCGCCTCGACTTGCCGATCGTCGGTCGGCTGGTCGACCGCGGTCTTGACGATGAGCTGAAGGGCAGCGCTTACGCCGTGGTCGATGGCACCGACGGCCGCACACATCACATCAAGCTTTCCGACCTCGATGCCGCCGGCGACAGCGCTCCGGGTTCGATCGTGGAACTGCGCAGGTTCCATGACGCGCAGGGACATGGGCGCGCAGCACTCGCTGTCCGTTCCGATCTCGACATTGAGCGGCAGGTTACCGCCACCGGCGCGACTTGGCTTGACCGTCAGAATATCGCCCGCGAACCGATTGCGCTGTCGGAAGGCGGTTTCGGTGGCGAGGTGCGGCAGGCGATGCAGCGCCGTGCCGACCATCTCGTCCAACAGGGCCTCGGCGAGCGGCATGGCCAACGCACAACCTTCACCCGCAACCTGATCGACACGCTGCGTCGCCGCGAGTTGGACGCGCTCGGTGAAAAGCTCTCGGCCGAAACCGGCCAGCCCTTCAACCGCGTCCGCGGCGGCGAGTTCGTCGCCGGTTCCTACCGGCGACGTTTCCTGCTCGCCTCCGGCCGCTTCGCCATGATCGATGACGGTCTCGGGTTCCAACTGGTGCCTTGGACGCCGTCCCTGGAAAAACATCTTGGCCGCCACGTCTCTGGCGTCGCTCGCAAAGACGACGGCATCGACTGGAGTTTTGGCCGCAAGCGAGGCCTCGGCCTCTAAACTCATGCTGAAGAAAGGACCGCTTCCATGTCCGCCACCAAGATACTCTGGGGCCAGATCCTCGCGGTCGTGGCGATCGTAATTTTCACGACCTGGGGCGCGACGGAATGGGTGGCCTGGCGCCTGGCATTCCAGCCCGAGCTTGGCAGGCCATGGTTCCGGGTCCTCGGCTTTCCGTTTTACCTTCCGCCGTCCTTCTTCTGGTGGTGGTATGGCTTTGATGCCTACGCTCCATCGATCTTCGTGGAGGGCGCCTTTATCGCGGCTTCCGGCGGTTTCGCCTGCGTCGCCGTCGCCATAGGCATGTCGGTCTGGCGGGCTCGCGAGGCCAAGAAGGTCGAGACCTACGGCTCCGCCCGCTGGGCCGACAAGCAGGAGGTCAAGGCATCTGGCCTTCTCGGCTCTGATGGAGTGGTGCTTGGTCGATATGACGGCGCCTATCTGCGTCACGACGGACCGGAGCATGTGCTCTGCTTCGCGCCCACACGTTCAGGCAAGGGTGTCGGCCTCGTCGTCCCCTCACTGCTGACCTGGCCGAGTTCCGCGGTCGTGCACGACATCAAGGGCGAGAACTGGCAACTCACCGCGGGCTTCCGCGCCAGGCATGGCCGGGTCCTGCTGTTCGATCCCACCAATCCGAAATCCTCATCCTATAACCCGCTGCTTGAGGTGCGCCGCGGCGAATGGGAAGTCCGCGACGTTCAAAACATCGCCGACATCCTGGTCGATCCCGAAGGCTCGCTCGAGAGACGAAACCATTGGGAGAAAACCAGCCATGCCCTGCTGGTCGGCGCGATCCTGCATGTCCTCTATGCCGAGCCGGACAAGACGCTTGCCGGCGTCGCCGGTTTCCTCTCCGATCCAAAGCGCCCGATTGAATCGACGCTGTCGGCGATGATGAAAACAGCGCATCTGGGCGAGGGCGGTCCGCACCCGGTCATCGCCAGCGCCGCGCGGGAGCTCTTGAACAAATCCGACAACGAGCGCTCTGGCGTGCTCTCCACCGCCATGTCGTTCCTTGGCCTCTATCGCGATCCTGTCGTGGCCGAGGTCACGCGCCGCTGCGACTGGCGCATCACCGATCTTGTCGACGACAAGCATCCGACGACACTCTACCTCGTCGTGCCGCCGTCCGACATCAACCGGACCAAGCCGCTCATTCGCCTGATCCTCAATCAGATCGGTCGCCGCTTGACTGAAGATCTGAAGGTAAGGGCGCAAGGGCACCGGCTGCTCCTGATGCTCGACGAGTTCCCGGCGCTTGGCCGTCTCGATTTCTTCGAGTCGGCGCTCGCCTTCATGGCCGGCTACGGGCTGAAGAGCTTCCTGATCGCTCAATCCCTCAATCAGATCGAGAGGGCGTACGGCGCCAACAACTCAATCCTCGACAACTGTCACGTCCGGGTAAGCTTTGCCACCAATGACGAGCGCACCGCCAAGCGCGTGTCCGACGCGCTGGGAACGGCGACCGAGATGAGGGCCATGAGGAACTATGCCGGCCACCGGCTGTCACCGTGGCTCGGTCATCTCATGGTCTCCCGCTCCGAGACGGCTCGCCCGCTGCTCACGCCTGGTGAAGTGATGCAACTGCCGGCCACCGACGAAATTGTCATGGTCTCGGGTGCGCCGCCGATCCGCGCCAAAAAGGCGCGCTATCATGAAGATGCTCGCTTCCGGGAACGTATCCTGCCGCCTCCGGCGTTGGTGGCGGCAGTGGAGGGGAGACATGACGACTGGACCAGCCTGCCTCTGCCTTCCCGTCCACGGATTGCCGAAGCCACGTCGGCGCCGTCGGCCGCGGATGAGGACCAGACTGATTCCGAACGTCGTCGGCAACCTGAACTCAGTCGCGTCGAGTTGGTTGTGAAGCCTTCGACCGAGAACGAATTCGAGATCGATCACCAGGACGACGTGGAAGACAGTGTTGCCCGCAACCGTCGACTGACGCGCCTCATGCAAGACATTGCGCGGCAAGCGTCGCTCGACCCCGGCGACGGGGTGGATATGTGAGGCTCCGATGGCGAAGGCTCCCCGCAAACAACGCCTGTCCGTCTATCTCGATCCGAAGGCGATGAGCAGGTTGGTCGAACATGCGGCGCGACGTGATCTTTCACGGTCACTCGTCGCGGAGGCGGCCATCGACTCGTTCCTCTCACCCGATGCCGCCGAGCGACAGGAGGCGGCGATTACCAAGCGGCTCGACCAGATCGATCGGCGTATCACACGCCAGGAGCGCGATCTCGGAATCGCGGTGGAGACGCTCGCTGTTTTCGTCCGCTTCTGGCTGGCGACAACACCAGCGTTGCCCGAGCCCGCGGCGCAGGCCGCCCACGCCAAGGCTGGCGAGCGCTATGATGCCTTCGTCATCGCGCTTGGCCGGCGCCTGGCAAAAGGTCCGAAGCTTCGGCAGGAGATCTCCGAGGATATCGATGGCGGCCTCGACACACTCCAGCCCGGCAGGCCTACGGGCTAATGGATGGGCGGACTGAGATTTTGCAAGCATCGATATGTCAAAACATATCAAAGCGTTGGAATGATATGCTGTCATGGAACATGCTTTGCCAACCTGTCGAGTTTGGCAGAAGAGAACCAGACAGAAGCAGCAGGGTGGGGTCGCTTTTACGGGAGCCATGTTGGGCGCGAAATCCGCATTAAAATCCGTGACTGCATGAGGGACCACTTCTTCATGAGCTTCTATGATCCACTTGGAAAAAACAGCGGTTCGAGCGGAATCAGTTATTTTCAGTGGCTAGGCGGTGTCAGGATTTTTCGTTGAAAATTATAGTCTGTATGCTATAAGGCAAGTGCGAATGAAAAACCAAAAGCCGGCAGTATGGATGGGGTCGTCAAAGGGCGACCTGCGCGAGTTTCCGGTCGATGTTCGCCGATTGATGGGTGTCGCAATCAACGACGCCCAGAATGGTGAGGAGCACCCGGCTGTCAAAGCCCTGAAAGGGTTTGGGGGCCGCAGCATCCTCGATGTGGTCGACGACTTCGACGGTGACACCTACCGGGCCGTCTATGCCGTGCGCTTTGCCGGGGTGATCTACGTGCTTCATTGCTTCCAGAAGAAGTCGAAGAAGGGCAGGGAGACACCCAAGCACGAAATCGATCTCGTGACAGTGCGATTGAAGGCGGCCGAGGCGCACTACCGCGAAAACTATGGGAAAGGAACAAAGTCATGACAGAAGACATCACCGCCGAAATGAGCAGCGGCAACGTGTTTGCGGACCTCGGCTTTGACAATCCCGAAGAGGAATTGCTCAAGGCCAAGCTGGCCCGCGAGATCCGCGCCATTATCAAGCGCCGGCGCCTGACCCAGGCGAAGTCGGCTGAACTGCTCGGAATGAAACAGCCCGACGTCTCCGCGATCGCCACCGGGCGCACCGGCAAGTTTTCAATAGACAGGCTGGTTCGCTGTCTGGACCGGCTCGACTACAAGGTCGACGTGGTGGTTCGCCACAAGCCTCGACGGTCAACTCGTGCTGAAGCCGCTTGAGTTTAGGCGGCGTTGAAGGTGCCTGCTGTCTCTATGCTGCAGGCACCATGGTCTGATTGAAGAGAACTAGCCCGTTCATGCAGCCGCCGGCGCCTTCTCCAGTAACGTGTACGAGAAGATATACTCGTTTGATACCTGCACCTTGACCGGGTTCCCATTAATGGTTTGCGGGTTTGCCCGCACAGCGGTTTTGATCGCGGCTCCGAGGCTTCGATTGATGCGCGCCTTGATGGGGTTACCTCTTTCATCACCTGGGCGGTCTCCTACCGCACGCAGATAGATTCTATTGAGATCCTCGTTGGCCTTGATCGCCTGGAAAACCTTCAACGTCACACTAGGGTCAAATCCGCTTTCGGAAACCAGCTTCTGTGCCAATGCCACAGCTTCAAACTTTAACTTGAGTTCTGCCTCGAGGCGCTTTGCGGCCTTGGGGTTTTCAGTCTTCAAAAGCTCCATAGCATGCAGGGTAAGCACTCCCGCAACGTAGTCGGCGGGCTCCTGCCCAGCCGCGTCTGCCATCTTGCCAATTGCATCGAAAATGGAGCGTTCGAGACGAATCGTGGTTGCAACCAATTTGTCGTTCATATTGATCTCCGTAAAGGTAGCTCCAATCGAGCGCACCTTTATAATAGGGCGCGAAATTATGGATGTCAACTATAACGATGCGCTTGGCTAGACGTGTATCAATAATTGGCGCCGCAGTGAGCTATCTATGATAAAAGGGCATTATCAAGCGCACATATAGACCCGGGACTCCGGCCCTCGGGCGGGCTAGAGGTCCGCAGCGAGTTCGCATTTGAATGCTTGGATTGCATCTGCGAAATTCCTGCGTATCCTGCTTATGCGCATGTGAGCATAAGGTGGCGCCTGGCGCCTTGATTGGCCACCACACTAAGAACCACCGTCGGGATGGCTACCGACAGGCTGATGTCACAGAACGCCATTCCAAGAAGGATGATCCTCTCATGGGTTCCAATGCCATTATTGCGTCCCTACCGGTTGCAGGGGCCGACCGCGCTGTACTGATCGACGCCGCCAACGCCGCGTTCGAGCGTGTTATTGAGCGGATTGAACCGAACAATGAGGAACTGACCCGAGGCCTTTGGGATGCCGGTGACTACATCGACAGTTGGCTGGCCACCGACCTAGTCGACAAGCTGCCGATGCCGCGCGACGAGGTTGCGTACTACGTCGATGTATTCCTGGTGCATCATGTCATTGGTCTGGCGGATGAGGCAGACAGGGAGACCGCCCACCACAGCCCTGAACCGCGCAAGGCAGTAATTGGCTCAGGCCTTGCCAGTTGCGGCGACATCTGACTGTTGCCCCGTTCTTGTGGACGGCGCGATCAAAAGGGTAACCTTTGCCGCCACCTCTTCGAGGGTGGCGGTAAGCCGGTTTATCTGCGAGGTGGTTGCCGCAAGTTCCGGGCCGTAGCGGGTGACGAGATATCCCGGTTCTGGCTGAGGGACTGAAGATGATTGGCGGTTTTCGCGCGAAGGCGCAGCCCCGCTTCCAGGGCGCGCTCCGTCCGCTCCGCCAAGTTGTGCTGCATCTTCCGGATTTGATTGGGATTGTGCCCGCGGTGGAGCAAAAGCGCGGTCAGATAGAGTTCGATCGCGTGGATGGCGGAGAGTCTGAACGGCGCCCGAGTAAGCGGCTTGCCTGATCGGCCGAGCTGAAGGAGCAGGGTTGCCGCTTTGCGGTACTCTTCGGCCAGTTCATGGATCTGCCGCGGGGAGGCCAGCTCTCCCGGATAGTTGTGTTCTGTCATCACCATTTACGCAATGTAGAAGGGAACCGTTTGCGGTAGTAAGCATCCCACACCAACCCAACGTCAGCAAATGTTGTCCTAGCTCAGCGCTCCCTGGAACGGATTTGCCTCAAGGTCGTCAGCCTTGATTGCCGGGCGGCACCGCCAATCTCCTGTATTTGCACGCTACGCCACTACGCCTCGACATAGGTGTTGAAACCACTCGAGATGCGGCTCTCTTAATCATCCCCGTCCAGGGGCCGCCCATGTTCCCCGGATCGAAACGGGGACAGAATGGCAGCTTCGCCTCACAATTCAGAAGGTCTGGCGCGCGGCGCACGTATGTTGCGCACAGCGCTCGGACCCGCGATCGCGAGCTATCTCGACGACGCGGGCATCGTCGAAGTGATGCTCAACCCCGACGGGCGTTTGTGGATCGATCGGTTGTCCGAGGGACTCTCTGACACAGGAGAGCGCCTGTCGGCAGCGGACGGTGAGCGCATCGTTCGCCTCGTCGCTCATCATGTCGGTGCCGAAGTCCATGCCGGCGCCCCACGCGTCTCGGCCGAGCTGCCCGAGACCGGCGAGCGGTTCGAGGGGCTTCTTCCTCCCGTTGTCGCGGCGCCCGCCTTCGCGATCCGCAAGCCTGCCGTCGCCATCTTCACCCTTGAAGACTATGTCGCGGCCGGGATCATGTCGGTCAGCCAGGCGGACGCGCTGCGCCAGGGCGTTGCCACCCGCGCGAACATTCTGGTCGCTGGCGGCACATCCACGGGCAAGACCACGCTGATCAACGCGCTGCTGGCCGAAGTGGCCAAGACCGCCGATCGCGTCGTCATCATTGAGGATACGCGCGAGCTGCAATGCGCCGCGCACAATCTCGTTGCGATGCGCACGAAAGACGGCGTCGCGTCGCTCTCTGATCTCGTCCGCTCATCGCTGCGCCTGCGCCCCGACCGCATTCCGGTCGGCGAGGTGCGCGGGGCCGAGGCGCTCGAACTGCTCAAAGCCTGGGGCACCGGCCACCCTGGCGGCCTCGGCACGATCCACGCCGGCAGCGCCATCGGCGCGCTCCGCCGCATGGAACAGCTCATCCAGGAAGCCGTCGTCACAGTTCCACGTGCGCTGATCGCTGAAACGATCGACCTGGTTGCCGTCCTTTCCGGCCGCGGCTCCGCGCGCCAGCTGTCCGAACTCGCCCGTGTCGATGGCCTGCGCCCGGACGGCGATTACCGCGTCGCGCCAGTCGTCCTCGACGGCGGCGACAGCCCGACCTTGCTCATCCAAATCCCCGAAGGAGACAATCCGTGATCCAACGCCTGCGCCTTGCGCGCCAACGCCTCGCCATGACCGTTTCTATTGCCACGCTGTCAATGGCGATGGCCGCGCCCGCTGTTGCCTCCGGCTCATCGATGCCGTGGGAACAACCGCTGCAACAGATCCTCCAGTCGATCGAAGGCCCTGTCGCCAAGATCATGGCGGTGATCATCATCATCGTCACGGGCCTGACACTCGCCTTCGGCGACACGTCGGGCGGCTTCCGCCGGCTCATCCAGATCGTGTTCGGCCTGTCCATCGCTTTCGCGGCATCGAGCTTCTTCCTGTCGTTCTTCTCGTTCGGCGGCGGAGCGCTGATCTGATGGCGGGTTCGGTCGGACAGGGCGGGTCAATGCCGGACTACGCAGTGCCGGGTTATGCGGTCCTCGTGCACCGGGCGCTGACCGAACCGATCCTGCTCGGTGGCGCCCCGCGCGCCATCGCCATCATGAACGGGACGCTCGCGGGCGCCGTGGGGCTGGGGTTGCGTCTGTGGCTCGTCGGCCTCGCAATCTGGGCGATCGGCCATCTTGTCGCCGTCTGGGCCGCCAAGCGCGATCCGCTTTTCGTCGACGTCGTTCGCCGACATCTGCGCATCCCGGCGCATCTCACGGTCTGAGGGGGGCCATCGGATGATGAATCTTGCCGAATATCGCAATCGCAGCAGCCGGCTCGCCGACTTCCTGCCCTGGGTGGCATTGGTCGGCGCTGGCGTCGTCCTCAACAAGGACGGCAGCTTCCAGCGCAGCGCGCGCTTTCGCGGTCCCGATCTCGACAGCGCCGTTCCGGCCGAACTGGTTGCCGTCGCCGGCCGCCTCAACAATGCCTTCCGCCGCCTCGGCTCCGGCTGGGCGATCTTCGTCGAGGCGCAGCGCCATGCCTCGACCCGCTATCCCGACAGTCGCTTTCCGGATGCGGCCTCGACGCTTGTCGATGCGGAGCGCAAGGCAGGCTTCGAGGAGGCCGGCGCGCATTTCGAGTCCAGCTACTTCCTGACGCTCACCTATCTTGCGCCCGCCGAAGACGCCGCCCGGGCGGAAAGCTGGCTCTACGAAGGCCGCGAGAAGAAGGGCCTGGACCCCAATGCGGTGCTGGCCGGGTTCGCCGACCGCAGCGACCGCGTCCTGCGCCTTGTCGAAGCCTTCATGCCGGAGTGCTGCTGGCTCGATGACGCCGAGACGCTGACCTATCTTCATGGCTGCGTCTCGACCAATCGCCACCGTGTCCGCGTTCCCGAAACGCCGATGTATCTCGATGCCATGCTTGCCGACCAGCCGTTGACCGGCGGGCTTGAGCCGCGGCTGGGCGCGTCGCATCTGCGCATTCTCACGGTCACGGGGTTCCCGACCGCGACCACGCCGGGTCTGCTCGACGACCTGAACCGGCTGGCCTTCCCCTATCGCTGGTCGACACGCGCGATCCTGCTCGACAAGACCGATGCGATCAGGCTGCTCACAAAGATCCGGCGTCAATGGTTCGCCAAGCGCAAATCGGTCGCCGCCATCCTTAAGGAAGTCATGACCAACGAGGCGTCCGTCCTCGTGGACACCGACGCCGCAAACAAGGCCGCCGATGCCGACATGGCGCTGCAGGAACTCGGCGCCGACTATGCCGGCATGGCCTATGTCACCGCGACAGTGATGGTTTGGGATGATGATCCCGGCATCGCCGACGAAAAACTGCGCCGGGTCGAAAAGGTGATCCAGGGCCGCGATTTCACGGCAATGATCGAAACCATCAACGCCGTCGACGCCTGGCTCGGCAGCCTGCCGGGTCATGTCTACGCCAACGTCCGTCAGCCTCCCATCTCCACCCTCAATCTCGCCCACATCATTCCGCTGTCCGCGGTGTGGGCGGGCGAGGTGCGGGACGAGCATTTTGCAGCGCCCCCTCTGCTCTTCGGCAAGACCGAAGGCTCGACCCCGTTCCGGCTTTCGCTTCACGTCGGCGACGTCGGCCATACGCTGATCGTCGGTCCGACCGGCGCGGGCAAGTCCGTGCTTCTGGCGCTTATGGCGCTGCAGTTCCGCCGCTATGCAGGGTCACAGGTTTTCGCCTTCGATTTTGGCGGCTCGATCCGCGCGGCAGCACTCGCCATGAACGGCGACTGGCACGATCTCGGCGGCGATCTCAGCGATGGGGCCATCGACAGCGTCAGCCTTCAGCCGTTCGCCCGCATTCATGATGTCCCCGAGCGTGCCTGGGCCGCCGATTGGATCGTGGCGATCCTGACGCGCGAGAATGTGGCGATCACCCCAGAGGTCAAGGAGCATATCTGGACGGCGTTGAGCTCTCTGGCCTCCGCGCCTGTCGAGGAGCGCACGATCACCGGTCTGGTCGTGCTGCTGCAATCAAATGATCTCAAGCAGGCACTGCGCCCCTATTGCGTCGGTGGTCCCTACGGCCGGTTGCTTGATGCCGAGCGCGAACATCTCGGATCGGCGTCGGTCCAGGCATTCGAAACCGAAGGACTGATCGGAACGGGTGCTGCGCCTGCGGTCCTTTCCTATCTCTTCCATCGCATCGAGGACCGGCTCGATGGCTCGCCGACCCTTCTCATCATCGACGAAGGCTGGCTTGCGCTGGACGATGACGGCTTTGCCGGCCAACTCCGCGAATGGCTGAAGACGCTGCGCAAGAAAAACGCCAGTGTCATCTTCGCCACGCAGTCGCTCAGCGACATCGATGGTTCGGCAATCGCGCCGGCGATCATCGAGAGCTGCCAGACCCGGCTTCTGCTGCCGAACGAGCGCGCCATCGAGCCGCAGATCACCGCGATCTATCGCCGCTTCGGCCTCAACGATCGGCAGATCGAGATCATCGCGCGGGCGATGCCGAAGCGCGACTATTACTGCCAGTCCCGTCGCGGCAATCGGCTGTTCGAGCTCGGTCTGTCGGATGTGGCGCTCGCGCTTTGCGCTGTATCCGCGAAGACCGACCAGGCCGCGATCGCCCGCATCGTCGCCGAGCATGGCCGCGACGGCTTCCTCGCTGCATGGCTCAACCACCGTGGCGTCGGCTGGGCCGTTGAACTCGTTCCCGCCCTAACCAGCCCCGCCCTCACCAACAAGGAGAAGTCCCCATGAAACTGCGCCGTTCCCTTGGCATGCGGCTTGCTGCCGCCCTGCTTGTCGCTCCGGTCACCCTGGCGCCAATGCTGGCGACGCGGGCACACGCCTTCATTGTGTTCGATCCCTCGAACTATTCGCAGAACGTCCTGACGGCAGCGCGCTCGCTGGAGCAGATCACCAACCAGATCACCTCGCTTCAGAACCAGGCCCAGATGCTCATCAACCAGGCCCGCAATCTCGCAGGCTTGCCATTCTCCTCACTGCAACAGCTCCAGCAGTCGGTGCAACGCACGCAGCAGTTGCTTGGCCAGGCGCAGAACATTGCCTATGACGTCCAGCAGATCGATCAGGCCTTCCAGCAGAAATACGGCAACGTCTCGCTGTCGGCTTCGGACCAGCAACTCATCACTGAGGCGCGCTCGCGCTGGGGCAACACGGTTGGTGGCCTTCAGGATGCCATGCGTGTGCAGGCGGGCGTCGTCGGCAACATCGACACCAATCGCAGTGAGATGTCGGCGCTGGTCGGCCAGAGCCAGGGTGCGACCGGAGCGCTTCAGGCAACACAGGCCGGCAACCAGCTCCTCGCGCTTCAGGCGCAGCAGCTCGCCGATCTCACCGCTGTCGTTGCCGCAAACGGTCGGGCGCAGGCGTTGCAATCGGCCGAGCAGGCCACCGCCGCCGACCAGGGCCGCGAGCAGCGCCGGCGCTTCCTGACGCAGGGCTTGGGCTACCAGCCCGGCAGTGCGCAGATGTTTTATGGCAAGAACTGAGGCCCGCGCGATGGAAGGCAAGATCCTTGCCCGCATCGGCGCAGTCGTCTTCATCTCGGTCGCTTTGACAGTGACCGCGATCGAGATGAGCAGCAAGGACGATGAGCCTGACGCCCTTGCGAAGCGGGGTCGTCCCTTGGAGTTACAAGACCCGCTTGCGGCCGAATTGCGCCGCTGTTCCGGGGTCGGCGAGGCCGGTCCTCGCGATCCCGGCTGCCTGAAAGCGTGGGCAGAAAGCCGGCGCCGGTTTCTCGGTCAACGTGACTCGGCAACCGCGCCTGCTGTCGTTGGCCCGGCAACGCTGTTTCCGAATGTGCCGGCGTCAGCCTACCGGAAAGAAGGAGAGCGGCCGGATGTGACCGCTCCCGCGGTTCAGGTCGTGCCGCCCCGGCCGGAGGATCGCTGAAATGGGCGGCATGGGGGTCATCGACCATTTCCTCGAAGTCTTTACGCGCTACATCGACGGCGGCTTCGGCCTGCTCGGCGGCGAGGTCGGCTTCATCGCCACGACCCTGATCGCCATCGACGTGACGCTGGCGGCGCTCTTCTGGTCCTGGGGTGCCGACGACGACATCATCGCGCGCCTCGTCAAGAAGACGCTGTTCGTGGGCGTTTTCGCCTACCTCATCTCCAACTGGAACAACCTCGCCCGCATCGTCTTCGAAAGCTTCGCCGGGCTTGGCCTGAAGGCCTCGGGAACGGGTTTTGCCATCGACGATCTCATGCGCCCGGGCAGGGTGGCGCAGACCGGGCTCGACGCCGGCCGGCCGTTGCTGGACTCCATCTCGAACCTGATGGGCTATTGGTCCTTCTTCGAGAACTTCATCCAGATCGCCTGCATGTTCTTCGCCTGGGCGCTGGTGCTGCTGGCCTTCTTCATCCTTGCGATCCAGCTCTTCGTCACGCTGATCGAGTTCAAGCTGACGACGCTCGCCGGTTTCGTGCTGATTCCCTTCGGTCTGTTCGGCAAATCCGCCTTCATGGCCGAGCGCGTGCTTGGCAACGTCATCTCGTCCGGCATCAAAGTGCTGGTGCTCGCCGTCATCATCGGCATCGGCTCGACCCTCTTTTCCGAGTTCACCGCGGGCTTCAGCGGCAACACGCCGTCGATCGACGACGCCATGGCGGTCGTGCTGGCCGCGCTGTCGCTGCTCGGCCTTGGCATCTTTGGACCGGGCATTGCCAACGGTCTCGTCTCCGGTGGTCCGCAGCTCGGCGCGGGTGCTGCGGTCGGCACCGGGCTTGCCGCCGGCGGCATGGCAGCAGCGGGCGCCGCGGCCGCCGGCGCAGTCGTATCCGGAGGCGCGGCTGTCAACGGAGGTGCTGCGGCGGCGGCCCGTGGCGGTGCCGCCACCGCGGGCAGGGCATCCACAGCCTACAATCTCGGCGCGGCCGGAGAGTCTGGCTTTTCCGGCGTCGCATCCGGGCTCGGCGGTGTCATGAAAGCTGGCGCCCAGGGCGCCATCTCACCGCTGCAGCGCGCCGCCAATAATGCGGCAGGCAGCATGAAGGACAGCTACCAGTCGGGCGCTCGCGCTGCCTTCGAGGCGACGGGCGGATCATCCACCGCCGGCACAATCGGCGCGACCGCTGGCGAAGCCGGCTCCGCTCCCGCCGGGTTCTCCGCCACCGAAAGTCAGCCCGCCTGGGCGAAGCGCATGAAGCGCTCGCAACAGATGACCCATGGCGTCCAGGCTGCCGTCCACGCTGTTCGCAGTGGCGACAGCCATGGCGGCGGCTCCTCGATCAACCTCTCTGAAAGAGACTGAGCATGTTCAAACGACCGTCCACGCACTATGGCAAATCCCCTCAACCCGAGACGCCCTACCAGCGCGCTGCCCAGGTGTGGGACGAGCGCATCGGTTCCGCCCGTGTGCAGGCGCGCAACTGGCGCACCATGGCCTTCGGTTGCCTGGCGCTCGCCGCCGGGTTCTCCACGGCACTCGTCTGGCAATCCGCCAACGGCTCGATCGTGCCATGGGTGGTGCAGGTCGATCGTCTCGGCCAGGCGCAGGCTGTGGGGCCGGCCGTTGCCGACTATCAGCCCAACGATCCGCAAATCGCCTTCTACCTGGCGCACTTCATCGAACAGGTGAGGTCGATCCCCGCCGATCCGGTCATCGTGCGGCAGAACTGGCTGCGCGCCTATGACTTCGCGACGCAGGGCGGGGCGCTGGCTCTCAACGACTATGCGCGCGCCAATGACCCGTTCACCAAGGTCGGCAAACAGCAGGTCGCCGTCGACGTGTCGTCGGTCATCCGCGCATCCCCAGTGAGCTTCCGCATCGCCTGGGTCGAACGCCGCTATCAGGACGGCTCCCTTGCTTCCACGGAGCGCTGGTCCGCGATCCTTACAATTGTCGTGCAGCCCCCGCGCGACGCCGACGCACTGAGGAAGAACCCGCTCGGCATCTACATCAACGCCATCAATTGGTCGAAGGAGCTTGGACAATGACGCCCGCACTCTTCAAAGCCGCCCCCTGGGGGTGTCCAACTTTCCTCATCCACGCAATGCCGGCTTTCCGCAAAATGGCCTTTCCGGCACTTCTGCTTTGCACTTCGGCGCTTGCAGGCTGTGCCACCAGGCAGAAGCCGCCGGAAATCTCCTATGACGATCCAATCGTGGCTGTGCAGGCGGTCGATCCGTCCCCGCCTGTGAAGGTGGTGGAGCTGCCAAGGCCGCTGCCGCTTCCCGGTCAGTTGAAGCCCGTCGGCAAGGACGCAAAGCCTGAGCCGGAACCGACCGATCCGACCGCGCGGGTAAATCTCGCCAACGCCGCAGCGCGCGTCCAGCCTGTCCGCAACGGGTTCATCAACTCGATGCAGGTCTATCCGTTCGTCGATGGCGCGCTCTATCAGGTCTATGCCTCGCCGGGGCAGATCACCGACATCGCGCTCCAGCCCGGCGAGCAGCTCGTCGGCTCCGGTCCCGTCGCCGCCGGCGACACCGTGCGCTGGATCATCGGTGATACCGAGAGCGGTATTGGCGGGACCAAGCAAGTCCACATCCTCGTCAAGCCGACACGCGCCGAACTCATAACCAATCTCGTCATCAATACCGATCGGCGCACCTATCACATGGAACTGCGCTCGACGCCTTCGACCTATATGGCATCGGTTTCCTGGCAGTACCCGCAGGACCAACTCATTGCCTTGCGCCGTCAGAGCCAAGAGGCGGAAGCTGCACAGCCGGTCTCGACCGGCATCGATCTCTCTCGTGTCAATTTCCGCTACGAGGTGACAGGCGATCGCGCACCGTGGCGGCCGTTGCGCGCCTTCGACGATGGCAAGCAGGTGTTCATCGAGTTCCCGCGAGGCATCGGACAGGGCGAGATGCCTCCACTCTTCGTGGTTGGGCCGGAAGGCGACACGTCCGAGTTGGTCAACTACCGCGTGCGTGGCAACTACATGATCGTCGATCGGCTGTTCGCCGCCGCCGAGTTGCGCTTTGGCGCCGGAAAGAACCAGCAGCGCATCCGCATCTCCCGCACCGATGGGATGAAGAGCAGTCGATTTTCATGGATGCGTGGCCCTGGTGAGACCCTGAAAGCGACGAGCCTCCGTACAGACAGCGGAGGGTCGCCATCATGAGCAACAGATTGGATCCCGAGAAGGAAGAGGGCCGGGGGCCGGCGAATGACGCCCGGCCGGAGGCGCCGGCGGAAGATGACGCTCGGCCGTTGATAGGCGAGCCGGCCGCGGCCATGCGGCTGCGCGCCGAGCCGCCGCGCGTGACGCGTCTGTCCCGTAAGGCGCTGGCCGGCCTAGGGCTCGCCGCAAGCCTGACTGTCGGTGGAGCGCTGATTTACGCACTTCAAAACCGTCAGCAAGGCCAGGGGCAGGAGCTGTATTCGACCGACAATCGCTTGACTCCCGATGGGCTCGCCGGCCTGCCAAAGGACTATGCGGGCGTTCCTAAGCTTGGCCCACCGCTTCCCGGCGATCTCGGCCGTCCGATCCTCGCCGCACAAAATGGCGGCCCCGCGCTGTCGACAGGCCCCATTGGATCGGACCCGGAGGAGCAGCGCCGGGAGCAGGAACTGGAAGCGGCGAGAACCGCGCGTCTGTTCGCGTCCACGCAAACGCGGCCTGCGGGTGAGGCGACTGCCGCTCAGTCTACAACAGGCACCCCGCCACAGCCCGACTTTTCCAGCCTAGGCTTCGCGCCGCAGCCAGCGACGCCCTCGGCGCAGGACCGCCAGCGTGCATTCCTCGATCAGCCACCGGATAAACGCACCGTCTCGGCCGATCGCGTCGCTGCGCCGGCGTCGAAAAACGTCCTGCAGGCGGGCGCGGTCATCGCAGCCGCCCTCATCACCGGGATTCGCTCCGACCTGCCGGGCCAGATTACCGCGCAGGTGACGGAGAATGTCTATGACAGCCCCACCGGACAAATCCGCCTCATTCCGCAGGGGACGCGCCTCATCGGCCAGTATGACAATGGTGTCGGCTTCGGCCAGCGTCGCGTGCTGCTGGTATGGACCAGTCTGATATTTCCGAACGGCCGCTCTATTGTTCTGGAACGAGAGCCCGGCGCGGACGCCGAGGGCTATGCTGGCCTCGAGGACGGCGTCGACTATCACTGGGGCGAGCTTTTCAAGGCTGCAGCACTTTCCACGGTTCTCAGCATCGGGGCGCAAGCAGGCTCATCGGGCCAGGAGAGCGACATCATGCGCGCTCTGCGCCAGGGCGCCTCGGACAGCATCAGCCAGACAGGCCAGCAGATCGTCCAGCGGCAGCTCAACATAACGCCGACACTCACCATCCGACCGGGATTCCCGGTGCGCGTGATCGTCACACGCGATCTCGTGCTCGAACCTTACGGAGGCTGAAAATGGCCAAGCTGAAACTGGGACCAATCGCCGACGACAAACCCGTCAAGGTCATGGTGGAACTCCCCGCGGCACTGCACCGCGATCTGGCTGCTTATGCCGAGATCCTCGGTCGCGAAGCGGGCCAACGGCCAGCCGATGCGCCGCGCCTCATCGTTGCGATGTTGGAGCGGTTCATTGCGACGGATCGAGGCTTCGCCAGCGCAAAGCGATCGGAGGGGGGTTGAAGGCCGGACGACTGAAGTCGAACCGGGTCAATCTCGCCAGAATTCATGGATTGATGTCAAGCGCTTGACGGGGTAGGCTCAAGTCGCGTGTCACCATGTTTCTTGCAGTCCCAACCAGCCGCAAAAGCGTACGCTTGGGGTTCGATTCCAGCCACACTGCCTTGACCGAACTGATGCTGTTCTGACCGTTGATGGGTTTCCACACCGTAGCGCCGATGGCGACTGTCCTGGCAAAACCTTCGCCTGCCAGAGTTACGCCTTGGCCGAGTTGTATCTTGAGGATGACCGTCGCTTCGCTCGCGCGACATATTTGAATGGCGGGGCCACCCTCTGCGGCAATCTTTTCCAGCAAAACCGGATCCTGCGGCGATCCGACCGAAACCAGCAGACAAGTATCTGCAAGATCCCTCCATCTGACTGCCGGCCTTTCAGCGAGCGGATGGCCGCCGGGCAGGAGAACGAACAGGCGCTCGTGCCCAAATAGCTCGCTGCGGCATAAGGCGCCGTTCTCGAGCCCGTGCGTGAAGACGATGTCAAGGCGCCGGCGACGTATTGCCGCCAGACACTGTTCATGGGGAACGTCCTCGATGGCGATGCACACGTCCGGATGTAAGCTGCGAAATCGATCGACAAGGCGCGCCACGAACGCCCGGCCTATCTGGCCGCACAACCCTATCTTGACTGTTTTGGCATCCTGGTCGCCACGACCACCTCCGGCCAAGGCATCTTGCAAGCCTTCATAGTGAGCCCGGACGATGTCAGTCCAGGCCCGGCCTGCTTCAGTCAGTCGAACGCCATGGACGTCGCGATCAAACAACTGCATGTCCAGCAATTGTTCGAGAGCAACGATGTTGCGGCTGACACAGGATTCCCTCACTCTGAGAACTCTTGCGGCCTGCCTGAGGCTACCATGGTCGACAGCTGCGAAGACATGGTCCAAACGGCGGAGCGTGTTGTTGACCTGTCTCAAGGCTCAGGAGCCTATTCTTGCGCGGCGGCGCTAACCGGCAGGGTCGGATACAGGCTGGTTTCGTAGACGTACTCGAGCGGAATGGCTGGAGCGGCCATCTGGGAAAGGTACCGGTTGAGGTTTTCCGCGCTATTGCTCGCAGCGAGGCTACAGAAATTTCCACTGTTCCAGGTCAGGGAGCAGTGGCTGAAATGCGCGCGTACCGCGTCAGCCATCTGCGCCAAAGTGACCTCATTGCCGAACATCGTATCCAGAACGAGGGTTTGCTTCTTCTCGATTTCGTCTGGGGGAAAATAGCGCGCCTTGAAGCCGAAATCCTTCTGGTATTCGCGACGCCTGTAGTCCGGCTCCTCGGTAGCCCGGAACTTCTCGACGAAGACGAAGATTCCGTCCTGCTTGAGGTGCTGGGTCACGAACTCGATCTGTCCCGATCTGTTGGGCGAGTACATCTGAAAGGTCGTATCTTCCAGAATAATATCGAACCCGTGAGCGAACCCTGCCAGTCGCGGATCTGAACCCAGCACGTCCTTGGTCAAATGATGGAAGGGGCCGACGAAGAAGTCCGCGTGCGGCGGTTCGCCATACGCCATGAAGCATTTGTAATTCTCCGCGTTCGGGCTGCACGACAGAGTGCGTATCTGTCCCTCCGACAGTTCGGACAACGTTCTCGCCATCGTGCCTTCCGCTGTTCCAAGGCTGTATAGCGAAAGCGGAGCGCCACGGTGCCTTGCGTATTTCAGCACCGCGTGGGCCATCCGGCACTCTTCCTCCAATCTGTAGGGAATGCTGCCGTGATAATGCTGGTCGAAAAAGCCTTGGCGGGTCGCGTGCAGGGCAACCAGGTCGCGTTGGAGTTCATCGCTCGGCAGAAGGCGGCCATCGACCGCGGGTTTGCGGATCGGCATCCCACTCTTGCCGGCGGCGGTCGCCGCGAAAAAGCCGGCAAGTCCGTTGATCCGTGGACCATGGTCGCACTCAGCCAGAAAGTCGTCGAGTCCACGCATCGCACTTGCCTCCAGCACCGTTCCTTTGGTGAGATGCCGATACGTGGCTGGGGGAAATTCCACTAAGATAAGTGCGGTCTAATATTTCGCCGTGCTCAAGTATTGGCTGAGCAACTGGTAAACCTGCCGGGTACAGCCGGCTTTCACGCGCTTGTCATTTTTTCTTTTAAGTCACATCTTCTACCAATCCAGAGTTATTTGCGTGTTGTTCCGCAACCCATGGTTCGCCACATCACGTAACGACTGGCAACTCGCCAGTAAGGAGACTGTGGATACGTGGATAGTCTTGCCTTCGACCCCAACGAGAACCGCCGCTCACGGCACCAAGCGCTTGACCACAAGTATGAGATTTGGGGGAGCGTGCGAGCAGACGTAATCAAAAGAACCGGGCTTGAGCGCCAGGAGACAAGAATCCTCCAGCCAAACCATGTGTTCCTGATGAACCTGAAGGGCACAGCGTGCCGCGGAGAAGACATTGTGGATGGACGCCGGATTGCCTTTTTGCCGCGCCGGGCCGGCTCGATAATCTTCATGCCTGCCGGCAGTGATTGGAATGGGTGGGATGAGGGGGACGCGACCGCTTCCTACCTCCTGGTCTCGATTGAAAAAGGGTTCGCCGACGAAGTGTTTGCGGGAGTGGCTCGCCATCGCCCGGCGGCGCTGCCGCCTTCGATCGGATTTCGGGACGGCACTATAGAGTTGGCGTTGCAAAGGATTGCCTTGGAGCTCAAGCAGCCCGACTCCATCAGCGCGGCGATGGTCGAGTCTCAGGCCATCCAGTTGTTCGTGCAAATGTTCAGGTTGAACGGCGTCTATCAGGAACCGGTAAAAGGCGGCTTGTCATCGTTCGATCTCAAGCGCGCGGTGGGAATGATCGCGGCGTTGTCGGACGGCAGACCGACGCTCGCCGATTTGGCAAAAGAGGTTGGGGTTAGCCGGTTCCACTTCTGGAGGGCCTTCAAGCAGTCGACAGGCATGACGCCGCACGCATTCATTGCGCAGCGCCGGCTGGAGCAATCAGCGGATATGCTGCGATCGACCAATTTGTCGGCGACGGAAATCGCGATGGAATGTGGTTTCAGCAGCTCGAGCCATTTCACGACCGCCTTTAAGCGTGCCTTCGGCGCGTGCCCCACGGAATTTCGTCGTAAGTGCAGAATCTAGGCCGCCGCTTGTCGATTTCAGCAACTATCTGAAAATCCCAACATCACTGTAAAGCAGGCTTGACGGAAGAAGGTATCCATCGGCGGTCAGCCCGGATGCGCCGCTCATGTCAAACCTGGTTCGAATTCATCATGCCAAAGGACGGGCCGACCGGTCCAATCCCTGCCTCGGATTCCTGGCCAGTACGCTATCGGCGGCTGTTGCCCGAAACGGCTACTACATCGCATCCGCCTGGATTCTCGTCGAGCGAGGGTACGGAACTGCCGGCGTGGCGACGTTCCTTGCGATCGCAAGCATGGTCGAATTCATCGCGAGCCCTCTGGCCGGCGTGGCGGCCGATCGACTTGACAGGCGATGCTTGAACGTCGCGGCAGACCTCAGCCGCTTCGTCGTTATGCTGGCTACCGCTGGCGCGCTCCTCTACATGGACGCGTTTCTGATTATCTCTCTGTCAGCGGCCCTCTTTTCGTTTTGCGACCGTGTCGCGCTTACCAGCTCTCAATCAATGATCCCCGTCATAGCCGACGGCCGCGATCTTGTAGCCTGGAATTCCGCCGTCTTCTTCGTCATGCAGTTCGGCAATCTCGGCGCAGCTCTGCTTGCAGGGCCTTTGCTGCATGAGCGCTCCCCAGCCCTGACATTCACCGTTCTTGCTGCCTTCTTCCTGTTTTCAGCGGGCTGCCTAGCCTTGATGCGGCTGGAACCGGTTTCGCGCGATGTCCGCATCGCCAAAATCTCTGCAACACAATTCGATCTGAGCCTGCGTCGTCTCATTGTCGTCTACGCGCTTCTCTATACAAGCGCGGTGCTTATCAGCGTCATGGGGTCGGGTTTCGTCTTCCAGGAGCAGAAGGGTACTGCGGTGGATTTCGGCTACCTCGAGGCTGCATGGTCGGCAGGCTCACTGATCGGCGCGGTCTCTCTATTCCGGCTTGAAAAAGCGATGAGTACCCACGCGCGGCATCTCATGCTTTTGGGCTTAACGGCGCTGGTACTCATGGCGCTGACATTTCTGCCCACGCCCTGGACAGTAATCCTTTTTGCCGCGCTCGGATTTCTATACAATCTTGGACGCGTCAGCGTTGAAGTCACACTGCAGTCGCGTATATCCGTTTATCTGTTGGGCCGGGCAAAAGGCATCATGCACAGTGTTGCCGTGGCGCTCGGATTGCTCGTCTTCGGCATCGCCGCAGCAGTAGGAGATCGAGCATTTCCTTCGACGCTTTTCTTCAGCTTCGGAATGGTGCTCCTCATCAGTATTTCGTGCTTGAGCGTCGGTGCCGGTCAGCCGGAAGAAAAGGGTGAATCGTGAGGTGGAAGAGATAGCAGCAGGTGCAGATGCGAAACGGGCAATCCTGGGGTCGCTCACGGCACTCTACCCCTGGATGAGCCCATACTATTCCCGACCGATACGCGACTATGCGTTTCGCCTGTTCGAAGCGCCAGCTTCCAGGTCCGTGCCAGAAATCCGGCTCCGGGCATTCACCAAACTACTCGACATCATCAGGAAGGCAGCGACACGAAACGGGTTATCGACCGATGCCGCCTCGGAAATCTGCAGGGATTTCGAAAGGCGCCGTGTGATGCAGACAGGGCCTCATTTGTTTCTCCTCATGGAGCCGGAAGCCTTTTACACACACGTCTTCAGCCTTCTCGGCCTCTCGGCGCATGGCTGTTCGACCTATGTTTCCTATGCCGTTTCGACGGTGAACCTTGTTGAAAAGGCACGCAAGGGACCAGGCTGGTTCACCGTTGACGGGAAGCCGGTCAACGTCTTTGGCCTCAGCCGAAGCCGGATGATCGGATACAGCCTGCTAGCCGGGTCGGGACCCTATAGGTTCGAGTTGTTACCAACGGAGCCAAACACTGAGGGAGACGCTCTCACGCTGCTTCGTAGCCTTTTGCCAAAGACGCAATTCGAGCGGCCCGCGCACGCCATCAAGGCAGCCAATCTGATGCTGTGGCCAAAGATGTTCGGAGGCCGCTTTGCCTTCCTGCAGATCGACGACGAGGATATCACCGACCTGGTGGCGGACCATCTGTCGGACGCAGATTCCTGGTTACGCATGAGACTGCTGGAAGACCCGAAGTTCGCCTCCAATATCCTTGCCGCCCTCGACGGGCTCGCGTCCGGCCCCTGGAGTGGCTGGCTCCCGCGCGGGACTGATTTCTTCTGGTTCTATGAAAATGGCAAACGCCTTCCGCTGCGTCTGGTCGCCGGAGAACTCATCGATCCTGCAACCGGTATGAAGGTGGCGTGCTTCACAGCCACTGACATCCTCGAGCGGCTGGCAAACCGCAGCCTTGTCCCAAATCTCCTGCTGATGTTTCTGGTTTTGTCGATCCTGCCCGGTGTGCGCGTGCTTGGAGGCAGCTATCAGCCGATCTACTACCCCCTGATGCGCTATGTCGTCTGCCGGGCGCTCGAGGCCGCAGGCGTGGATGACGATCTTCGGCAGGCTCTCGCAACCGACGAGGTACCGGGTGCTTGGGGACATCGGGTAATTGAGTGTGATGATGATCCGCTCGAGCTATTCCTAAATGGCAGGACCGGTGGGATGAGTGATCTTATCGAACGTTTGGGCGACTTTTCCTTCGCCGAGGCATGTGGAAACATGAAAGGCTTCGTGACTGACCCGTCGTGGCATGAACTTCATAGCCGACTGCGGCAGGGGTTGGTCACGCCGGCCGATGAGGAATGGGCCTTTTCCTGAAATGTTTATGCGATCTAGCAGATGGCATGTGCGCCGGATTGCGAATGGCTGCTTCGCGCCTCATGTAGGTCATTGCGGACTGTTATGCTGGTCCCCAGACGTCAGAATTCCTTCGATTTTTCTGAAGTGTGAAATGGGACTTTCACACTGAGACCATGGCGTCACGATGCTGGGCGGCGACCTGCCGGATTATCGGATTTGCCCTTCTGAAAGCGCCGCTCGAACGGAGGTTTACCCTTGCCAACCTTATTCCCTGTTGCATCCCTGATAACCTCCCGCACAGCTGCTTACGTGTTGTGAGCGTTGGGGTGGGAGTTTACCCCGAGCCGAAGATCACTGTTTGGAACAAAATGTATTGGGCAAAGAAGTATCTGCTCAGCGTGCAGCTTCTTCAGAAGACATTGGAGATTAACACCCAATCCATGGACCAGCTCCGGGTGATCCTGTTTAAGGACGTGCCGACTGTCCGGATCAGCGACACCTTTGAACAGCCGGAAATGGCGACCGACCTGTTCGAGCACAATTTGGACAAGCTCAACATCCTTCGGCAGCGTGGTCGCGAGTCTTTCGCGAAGAACGAAGCTATCTTGAGGGAATTCCTAGTTTAAGGACGTGTGATGCCGATCAATGAAGCGCAACTTGTCACATGGTCGGGGCAGGGGTCGGTGCAGCAGTCTGCGGCAACCTACCAGACGGTCCGAAATGTGTTAAACGACACGCAGTCGCCATACTACCTCAAGTTATTCGACATCTTCCTTCAAGGGTCATATGGCAACGAGACCAACATTTACGCCGACAGCGATGTGGATATCGTAATCAGGTTAGAATCGATCTTCTACAGTGACACGAGCGGCTTGTCGGTACAGGAAAAGAGTAACTACGAAGGCAACCGATCACCCGCAGAATATTCCCTCGATAAATTCAAGGGAGAGGTTGGCGCATGGTTGGTTACGAAGTTTGGCACCGGGGTGAAGCCGGGCAACAAGGCCATTTTCGTCCCCGGCAACGGTAGCAGCCGGCGTGATGCCGACGTGCTGCCATGCGCGGAGCATCGCTATTACACCAGCTATCCGGCTGTCGGCAGTCCGGCTTTTCTCGAAGGCGTAGTGTTCTGGGCCAAGGATGGCACCAAGATCGTGAACTACCCTAAGCAGCATTCAGACAACTGCACTACGAAGCACCAGGCGACGAACGGCTATTTTAAACCCACGGTCCGCATCTTTAAAAACATGCGGAACCGTATGATCGAAAATGGATTGCTGAAGGAGGGGCTGGCGCCGTCCTATTATCTTGAAGGACTGCTCTGGAACGTGCCGTACAACTACTATGGTTCATCGTACCAACAAACCGTCACAAATTGCATCAATTTCATCAACGAGTCCGATACCACCCAATTCCACTGTGCCAATGGAATCCACTGGCTTCTTCGGGACGGTTATCAAGTATGTTGGTCACCTGCCAACTTCAGTGCTTTCATGACGGCCCTCCAGGCCTTCTGGAACGACAATGGCGGGAAGGCGAAAGCACTCTGGCTCTGACTTACGCGCTGATGCGCTTATTACGCCACTTCCCCCAGCCGCTGCCTTTGCTGCGATCGAGAGCGCAGTAGGTTTCGCCGCCAAACTCCTGCTCCATCCGCTCAGCCCTGAAATGCTTGCTTGAACCGGAATGCCAGATACTCGCTATTCCCGCGCCGGGCGCTCGGCGCAGTTCATTTCATGCGCGCGGCTATGGGCCGATCCGCATCTAGGCAGCAGGAAAGGCGCCTACACCTGCCGCGCACGGGGAGCGTCACAACCCCGGTTTCAAGTCTCCGGCTGCCTAGTGCGGCTGGAGACTTTTTGATTTATGAATGTCTGGGCTTGGGGAGGAGTCGGATGTTCGTCTATTGCGCGGTCAACAAGTCATTGCCCGGCTTGGTCAAAATCGGCATGACGAGAGACCATCCGGACAATCGAATGGAGCAGCTCAGCAGCACCTCTGTTCCAACGCCTTTCACTTGTGTGTGGTCGGTCAGAACGCTGAACCCCGCTCGTGACGAAAAACGGCTTCACAAGGTTCTCAACAGCCACCGGCATTCGGTGAACCGCGAATTCTTCCGGTGCTCACCTGAATTTGCGCAATCAGCAGCAATGAGCATTGGGCTGAATTTCAACGATACCGGGCCGCGCTTCGAATCCAGCCACACGCTCGGTTACGAGAACAGCGAATGGATTGGTGCACTGGCCTTTTTCATTGCGTTCCTGGTGACGATGCCTGTGTGGAGCGCGGACATCCACTGGTACTACAAGCCCCTGATAAATTTCCTGTTGCCCATGGTGCTGGGGCTAGGCCTACAGCTCTATCTCATGACGAAGAGTAGCGGATAATGGACGTAAAATACCAAGTCTTCGTCAGCTCGACCTACGAAGATCTCAAAGCCGAGCGCAGGGCAGTCATCGAGGCCATCCTCAACCTGGGGCACATTCCTGTGGGAATGGAGCTGTTCAACGCAAACGACGAGACGCAGTGGGACTACATCCGCGGGCGTATCGATGAGTGCGACTACTACCTGGTCATCGTTGCGGAACGCTATGGGAGCGAGAAGAAGGGAAAGAGCTACACACAGATGGAATTCGAGTATGCCATCAAGAAGAAAGTACCCTGCATTTCGTTCCTCTTGCATGAAGATGCTCGGAAAGCCTGGCCGCGCGATAACGTCGAATTTGAAAAGAAGGACAACGTGGAGGGATTTCGTAAACTCTGCGGGCAGAAGCTGGTGAAATTCTGGAAAAACGCCGATGAACTCGGGATGCAAGTTGCCGTCAATCTCCCCGCGCTAGTCAAGTCCAAGCCACGCACGGGCTGGGTTCGTGCCGATAATGTGCCATCAACGAGCGTTTTGAACGAGATGGCGCTGTTGTCCGACGAGAAGAGATCGCTCCAACAAAAGGTCAACGAGTTGAGCGCTTCGGAGGATCTTGTGATCCCATCCGAGGACATTTGGCGAATTAGGCGCCTTTATGATGAGGATATCGAGGAGACGCTCGGATTCGTCGTTGAGGAGGGCGGTCCTACCAGACTGCTAAATGTCTTTCTGGATCTGGAGATCGTCCTGATCAACGACCCCGACATACATGATCTGGTTGACCACTTCAAAGAGGCCATTGGCTTTGACCTTGAGGAATATCAGGTCGAAACGGTAATGGATAGATTTGTCAAATACGCCTTGCTCGAAGCGGATCGTGTTGGGGATGGACGGGTAAAAACTTATTATCTAAATCCTGCCGGCAAGAACTTCATGATGTACGCCGAGGAATGGAAATCTCGCCAGTCGGCTGAGAAAAGCCAGGCAACCGCTTCTACGACCTGAGATTCAGCGACTTTCTTGATTTACAACCCTGACCCGGATTCACGGCGTTGTGGCGGATAGGGCGTGGCCATAAAGCCTTCAACGCTAAAAAGTTTGCCATGCGAAAATCTGGCTGGCGCACTTGGCGGGACGAAGTGAAGCTCAGAAGGTCGGCGGGAAACAAGAAAAAGGCCTCGGTTTAATCCGAGGCCTTTGATTGGTGCGGGTGAACGGAGTACAACCGTCCAACGGTTCTCCCGTCTCATGATTTCTGGGAATAGCTCACCATCTGGATGACCGCGTGACTGCCCACTCTCTAACCCGCAGAACCGCGAGAGCGTTGAAGCCAATTTTCAGTGCTGTTTTCATTTGCCTCTCCAAAGATGCATCAAGGGTTGGAAACCATAGAATGCAAGGCCAGAGAATGAGCAGCCACGAGGCGACATCTTCAATGGAGATACCCAGAGTCACGAGTGCCGAGCTCTGAATTCATCGCTCTACAAGTAAGAAGGCGATATCGAATTTGCAAGGTTATGAGCACCCGTGGCTACGCCTCCCCCACAGCCACTCGCCCAAGATGGGTGCGGCAGTGGAGAACCTAGGAGCGTCGAGTTCATCCGGCCAAGATTCTGCACTAGGCCGAGGTCTAGGAATGAGATGGCAGGGTAGTTGCCGATGATGCCGTCAGCCCGAGGGCGACGTTCCAGCTTGCCAGCTCGCTCCAGATACCTGCACTCACCGTTGACGAGCTGCTGGGTGCGCTCGCCGTGTATCTTATAGGAGGCCTCGCAACTTTGGAGGCTTCCATGACATCCCTCGCAAACACCGTCGAATTCATCGCCGGACTCCAACGCTTTGAAGGGGTTGGATGGTGGGCGATGCAGGGATTGAACCTGCGACCCCACCCGTGTGAAGGGCGTGCTCTCTCGTCGGGGTAGATCATATATTTCAAATGTGTCCTTCAGTGTAAAATGTAAAATACGATTTTCACACTGACGAACATGCTCAAGGAATTTTTTGGCTTCAGGTTCTGGGACGATAGCGGTACGGCCGCGTCTGACATCATTATTCCCTAAGCTGCCGGTCCGCTCTCCGCAGCACAGCTGCCGAGCCACAATGCGCCTCTAATCGGACGTTCAGGAGTCTGTTTGCGTGGTCCCAGAAGCAGCCGCTAGAGTTCTGACCATTAGCAGAAGCCCATCCGAGGCCGATACCGATTAACTCGCGTCGCTTGCTAAGCGCCTATCGCGGCGCGGTCACATGAACAGGCGATACGGATAGACATTTCGCGGCAGGTCCGGGACGTTCGCTATCGTGCGGGCCAGTTTTTGCGAGTAGCGGATGCTGACCGGCACGGGGTCGTAAAGCGCATCGTTGTTCCAATCCATCTTAGTGAGCGCCAACGCCTCATGGGCTATCAGCTCAAGCGGCCCGCTACCGGCATGGCGGATCAGCTGCAGCGGCCGTGGGATGCTCTTCTTGCCCTGATAGTAGTCGCCCTTTGTCGAGACCTCGGGAGCATTGCCCGCCACCCACACCAGGACAGAGTTACCTGTGCGGACAACCATCGCGCCACGCGGTACTGGAAAGCCCGAGGGGCGCGACGGCGGGTTGTCCACACCTGACTTGACGAGCCAAACGCCCCGCCAGCACGATGCCGAACTCACCTCAATGCACTCTATTTCCGGAACGCCAGCGAGCGCGTCGAACGCGCCCTCGATTTCACCGACCTTGAAAGCCGTCGTCTTATGAATGACCATGCGCTTCGGCAGGTTGCCGCCGTTGCGCCCCTGATAGAATTCCAGGCTACGGGCGAGGACCGCCCGCATGTCGCCGCGGCTGAGAAAGGGGTTCTTGCGGGCTTCCGCGACGTCGGCCACCGGGTCCCGCGCCTCGAATGCGACGAACTGCATGCCCCCGCCGTCCATGTCGAAGACCTGGGAACAGCAGGTCACATAGCGCGCGTCTCGCTGATCGTCCCGCAGGGCGTACGCCAACCCGATGTAGGCGGTATCGGTTGGTACACCCTTCAGCGGTGCCAGCTTCCACGGCGTGCCCGCAGCCTTTACATAAAGTGCGGTCGAAAGACGCCACGCGAGCGACGCCTTGTAGCTGAAGGTGAAGACGCGGTCGTTTAGAACCTGGGTCGGAATATTATACTTGGCGCCCAAGGCCTTGAGCACGTCATGGGCGTCAAAGAAATTTCCACGTGTCGCGGTGTCCCAGTTGTCGGGAAAGTGGACGAGCACGACATCGAACTCGTTACGCACGGCGTCGAGGCGGCGAAGCGCGGCATCCATGGCAAGGTATAGGCGGTGCTGCACGTCGCCATCGCCCGGTAGTTGGTCGAGACGTTCGGGCCACTTGATGTGCGTACTTGCGGGCGCAGCCTCGAGCGCCACGCGGAACAGGCGCTCGAAACCGGGATATTCCGGCACATATTCCGATCGGTCGGAAGGCCGATGCACATTGCGCAACAAATTAGGTCGCCGCGACGATAGAAAGCACCCGCCGGGCCGACCGTTGCGATGCGCACACGAGAGGTATAGCCGCTGAAGGAGCCCTTCGAGTATGGCCCGTAATTCACGAGCCCCCGCAGCGGGTGGACATCGACTTGAGTGGGGTCGGATGGCGAAAAGGACAGATCCGGCTCGTCCAAGAGCGTGAATGGCGGCAGCTCGCTGAGGGCTGGGTTCACCATCAGTTGCACCTGTCGAAGTAGGCATGGTGATGCGACGGGCGGCTATACCCTGTGACAGGTGACGTCTTGAAAACGGCATCAATGCCGCTGCCCTCTTCGAGCCCGAAGGCGCTTCGAGTCGTACCTCCTGTTTCGGTCAGAAGCTGGGCCCAGGCCCCAATAATGCTCGCCCAATTCCTGTTATAGCGCGGAGCCCAGCGTTCGCGGCGCCAGTCACCGGCGGGATCTCCCCGGTGCCCTAGGGGCAGATTCACTTCAGCGGGGGCCTGGTTGGCGCTTAGATCCTCCGCGCCCTCCGTTTGGGGAGTGTCTTGTCGGGGTAGCTGGACGAAGGTGTAGGGCTCGAAGCCGCACCACCACTTGCGGTCGACCTGTTCCAGCTTAAGGTGTACACCCTCCTGAAAGGGGAAGCCGAGCTTGGGCACCGCGCCGAAGAGATTGGTCCCGTACGCGTCGCGCAACCGGGATAGAGTCTGTTGCTGGTGCCGCGTTCGCTCAGGATCATCGCCGTCGCGCGGTGTGGCGACGACGAGCGAATGGCCTGAACGCCTGTAGCGCGGGATTAGCGGACGCTGTCGGGCTAGAGATCGCACGAGCGTATCGTAGAGCAAGCCCATTGCCCAGCTATCGGCGGCCGGATCGAGGTCGATCGTTCCAGCGAGCGATGGGCCCAGCGAAGCCAAGGCGTCCATAAGTTCCTGATCCCGCCCAAACACCGCCAGCTCCCTCCCCAACGCGGCCGCCGTCGCTCGATAACCCTTCGCCTTGAAGATTTCGCGCACCTCTGCCGAAGTGGTTGCGCGGCTCAGCCTGATGCGCCTCGCCACCGTCGGCATCGATTGGAGCAGAATTGCCGAATAGCGCAGCACCGGGAATGCCCGGGCTTTGGCATTCGGAATTTGAACGGGTACAAGGCGCGGCGTAGGTCGCCCTTCCATCACGTGATCGAAGAGCGCCAGCGGCAGATCGGTTGTCTTGATAATCTCGGCGACCAGCTCGTCGAACGTCGTGCATTCGATAACCGAAACTTCGACCCCAGCCGCCTGCGCGCGATCTAGGAATTCGGTGATGGCTGGGAGCAGGCGGCTCGCTGATGAGACAACCCAATAGAGCCCGTTCGGGAACGGAGAGGGTGCAGACAGGACGTCGTTGAGCGCCCCTATGATCGAGGTGTCGCGCCCGCTGTAACCGACGAACAGCATACCGAACCGCTTGCCGGCCTCGACCAACACGTGCCGCATGCGGGCGTCCTGCTGCTCCAACTCTGATCCGGTATTCTTGATCGCGATCGACTGATAATCCCCATGGAGTTTCGCGATTAGCGGCCAGTCGGATTCATCAAGGCAACGCGTGGCCCGGTCGGCGGAATCGATCGCCGCCACGGTGGGCCGTCTCTGGTCGGCGGTCGGCAGGATTGCATTCGCGGTAACTGCCGCGTCTTCTGCAAGCGGGTCGAAATTGGTCGTGAAGATGCAGTCAGTCTTGCCCGCGGCCATCAGGCTGGCGAGCACCTTGTGCCCGAAGCATGGCACACCCTTGGCGATCGCATCTGCAATGTACTGTCGACGGTGGCGAGGCTGGGGATAGACCGCCTCGAAAGCGGCGGCATATTCCGTGGGATCTCCACCCGGCGGCAGCAGCGACGTCCGGCGAAAGAAATCATCGATCCGCTCGATCCAGATGGGGTCGGCGGTATCGATTTCCCGTTTTGAAAGGTTTGTCTCGCGACAGAAGATTTGGGCCTTAAAGTCACGGATCATCGCATAACCGGTGGGAATCCCGGATGCCGCCGACGCGCCGGCGCCGAGAAACCATGCCACGGTATTCGGTCGTAGGGCGAAGGCTGTCGCGAATTGGGCGGGGGACATGGTTTGGACAGAAATGATTGGGCTCTCCTTCGACGGTGTGCGATTTATGTTACTTCATTTCACAGCAGTTTGGCAGTCGCCGCCAAGATCAGTCAGCGATTAATAGCAGTTAATTGTTGCTTTGCGCCCAACAACGGACGGTCTGGAAATGGCCCCAGTTCTGCTTCGGGACATCCGTTTCCCTACTTTGATCGGCTAGTCGACGCGAACGGCCAAAGTGGGGTGGAGAGCCGACTGTTTGCTTTGCCACGTGGCTCGCAATACTCGGAAGATTTGACGTGAAGACGGTGTAGTGCGTTTATGGCAACCTCTTATGCGGCGCTCGGCCTGCCATATTTGGCTAAAGCACTCACTGCGGACCGCCTGCTATGATCGCAAGTGCAACGACGGCTGCGGTCGGCGCAGACGGGATAACCGATCCGACCCTCTTCTTATAATCCTCAATCACCTCGACAACAGCGTTCAGCACTGGTTCAAATCCGCCGAAATTGATGGTGGCCTTGTTCACGGCCACCACCTTGCTCGCGAAAGTCTTTTTGGAGATGTGTGTCGCCCCGTCCGTTTCTTTCAGCTTCATATCGAATTTCTTACCCTCGTAGGGCTTGTCCAGCAGGGCTTGTTCGAAGAGTTTCTCAATGGGGGTATCGGCCCCTCCAATCTTCGGGATGGGTATCACGTAGAGGTTGGACTCCAAGAAGTACCAGCTGTCCGTTCCATCGACCTTCTTTTTCGTGACGTGCTGTACGTGCTTGAATAGGTCTTTCGAGCCTTCGTCCGAATCGACGACCATGATGACAGGATGTTTGCCGCCACTCTTGAAGCCCTTAATGCGGGCCGAATACATCCTAGCTAGTTTGGTAAGATCGCCACAGCCTCCGCCCAACTGCTGAACAGCAGCCGAGCTACGGGTGTATTTGAAGAGTTTGATTTTCAGTTCGCCCGCTGGACTGGTGAGGGCTGGGTACTTGGCTGCGAGATTGTGAAGCGCGGACTTGATGTAGATATTGTCCGTGACGCCTTCACAGAGAACGACAGGTCGGTCAGCGCCGTATAGGTCGGCATAATTCAGGAAGCGCTCAAAGAGCTTGAAACTCGCCCACACCTTCTGTGGAGGCGCCTTGGTCTGCTCGTCCTTTTCGTCAGGAACCTGACATAGCTTAGGTCCTCGCCCGCGGACTTGGTGGATAAAGGCCAGTCGTCCACGGAGCTTGGCAAGCGAGAAAGGCTGCTTGGTCCCATTGACCTTCACGTGGCATGAGCCGTCCATAAACAGGTGATGGCACATAGCCGCAACGGTCGCATAATAGTCCGAAGCGATGTTGACCTTCTGGTTGACGACAACCCCGGTCACATCCTGCCGCGAGTAATAGTACTGCATACGCGTTTTTGCGTGATTTAGCTCGAATCCGGCCCGAGCTATCATCTTCACAAGCTTGGGGCCGGCCTCCCAGAGGTTGATGCTACCATTCACACGACGTCCGATTGGTGACGGGAAGAGCTGTTCGCTGGTCGAGAACGTAATATCATCCGCATAGCGCGTGTACGTGCAGTGGTTTTGCCTGGCCAGCTCATTAAGGCGAATGTCCATGACGCTGGCGATCAAATTGGAGATGACAGGCGAGCACGGGCTCCCCTGGGGCAGCTGGTTCTCGAATGATGCAATCTGCGTTAGGACGGCCGCGACCTTGCGCTTGATCGCGAAGTCCTTGTGCTTAGTGAAAAAGCCGAAGACCCGGCCAAAATTGATCGCTGGAAAGAAGTCCTTCAGATCGACGTTAAAGACGTATCGCTGATCCCGGTGGTTTTCGCCGTTGGTGATGATGGAGAGCTTTTTCTTGAATCCATGTGCGAGAATGCAATTGCGCTTCTTGACCCGGCTCGCCTCTAGCTCCTGTTCGATCAGCAGCAAATCCTTAGCAAGACGCTTTTGAACGGCTTTTAAGGTCTTGTGCGGGGCACGAATGATCCGGTCGCCGCCCGACTTTTTTGGAACGGTAAACTCATCGTATTTGGAAGTATTGCTGAGTTTATAAAGGGCGTAGGAGATGTGCGCCGGTTTTAGGTCGAGAATCCGCGCAACATCGGTTAAAGTGTCCGCTTTTTTGTACTGCTCTAGTTTAAGCGAAACGATTGTCATGGGAGGGGCGGCTTGCGGATACTCCTATGCGATGTAGCATAATGGACCATAACGTATCGCCCTCGTCGCATTCTCCGGGAAGCACTAGAGCCGTCTTGCCTTCACCTGTGAGGAACCCCCACAGAAAAATCTATCCGCAAGCCGTCGTTCAAAGATCAGATCGGAAATGGTGACGCAAGGGGAGGCGAACCCAGTCCACAAGTAGTTAAATCTCCGGCAAGGAACGCGACTGTGAGGAAGGGCCACCGCATCAAAAACGCTGTTTCTTAGCAGCTCGGAGACTGAGCCGGAATGCGGCGGTAAGCCGACAGCAAGTGTGGCTCATCTCAGCGTCAGCTCCTTGGGCAACGTTTGCCTAGCGACCAAATTGCGGTGGACTTCTGTTGCCGAAACTTTGACTTTTGCGGCTGCTTTCGGAAACCACTAACAGGCCAGCGGCGTCCGAGACGGGATCGAAAGCTAACAAGGCAAATTTTGCCTTCGAGGCGAACCAAAATGGCAGCTTGCCGCCGAGCGCTCCCCAGAACCGGACCGTCGGGACCCGGCCCACTTCGGCCGTTCAATGATGTGCTTCGCGACAAGCTACCCGCCGTTTTTGGCGTCTCGCGCCTTAACACCGCGACGTTCTGCATACTCGATCAATGCGAGCTCAATGACAGCGGTTACCGAACGACGTTCGGACTCCGCGAGTTGTTCAGCCAGAGCTAGCACAGATGGGTCCAAACGCGTTGTGAATGGCTTTTTTATCATTGTCGCTTTTCGGCTTGAACTTGGCGAAGAAAAAATGCATAACAAAGCACGTGCAATGCACATGCATAGCGCGTGCTACGACCGATCAAGGTTCAGGACCATTTTGATCGGCCTGACCACAACCGCGCTGTCAGGAGTTCGGATCATGGCTGATTCCGACAATACCACGACTTTGCCTCTCGTCACCCGCAGGAGGGTACTTATGGCAATTGCAATTTGCGAGAATGGGAATCTGGCTTTCCGCCAACGAGACATTCAAACCAGAGGATCTAAGAGCCGTACACCTTCACCCTTTTGACCAGCGGACAGGAATTCGACACCGGCTTTTGTCAGAGCCGCCTCGATAGCCTGCAAAGTGCTGATCCGGGAATCGACCTTGCCATTTTCCAACCGAGTCAGCGCATTCAGCGAAACAATTGCCTTGTCGGCAAGCTCCTGCTGCGACCAACCAAGCAAGGCCCGTGCGGCTCGAATCTGACGTGGACTGACCATGAGTCCACAATCGGCAGGCCGATTTTCTTTGCCACCTATAGGGTTATTTTGCACCCTATAAGGTATATTAAATGGCGATTCGACCTGCAGATAAAATCGGTGCGAAGGGTCCGAAGCGTACGCGACAGCCTTTCTATCCGGCTGACTAGTGGAGGATCGAAAGGCCTTGTTGAAACCGCAACGCACCGTCCTCCTTCGGACGGAGCCGAAGCCAAGGATCGACAGTGACCCTCATCCCGCCGACCAGCATGTCGGCAGGCAGATTGCAACGGTTCGCGTCCAATCGGACGTCTCGCAAGCCCAGCTTGCCCGATCAATAGGCATCAGTTTCCAGCAGCTCCAGAAATACGAGAACGCGCGGAATCGCGTGAGCGCGTCGATGCTCTACGAGATCGCCAGCTCGCTGGACGTTCCCGTCAGCCGCTTCTTCGAAGGCCTACCGGGAAACAATGAGGCTCGCGCCGAGGCGCGGCCGCTGCCGGTCGATGAGCGCCTGGATTTCATTGCCAGCGCGGAAGGGCGGCGCCTGATCGAGGGACTGGTGAACCTTCCGCCGCGGGTGCGCGGTCGCGTGTCGTCCCTGATCGCAGCGCTAGGAGAAGAACTGGCCCTGCCAGACACAGAGGCGGATAGTGAAACGGCCGGCGAATCCGCGCCGGCCGAATGCAAGACCATCTGACGGCCGGTCGGGGCCGTCAGCCGAATTTTCGGGCAGCGGGCAGGGCGATGCGGCCGGTAGCCGAGGATACTTCGATCTCGACGCCGAACGTCCGCGAGCGGGTCGCGAATCCCTCGAGGATGTCTCGCGCCGCGCTTCCCGTGACGGCAACGGGCACCAGTCTACCCGTTGCTGATCCGAGGGACTGAGGGTCCGCGCCGATCACGACGGGCAGGAGGTCTATTCCCGCGAGGTTTCCGCTCCCATCATAGCGGCAGGCGGCGACGATGCTTTGCCAGACTTCTGATGGATCCCATTCGTTTTCGTCGGGGTGCACCTGGAATAGGAAATTTCCCAGGCCGTAGAAGATCGGCGCGCCGTTGTAGATTTCCACCGCCTGCAGCACCGGAGCGCCGTGGCTGACGAAGAGGTTGGCGCCGGCGTCGATGCACATCCGGGCAAAGGTTTGAACCCAGCGCGGTACGTCCTGCCAACTAGGTTCCCAATGATGGTGGTGCAGATAGGCAATGACGAAATCCCCTTGTGCCGCTGCGTGCCGGATGGCGGACAGATGCGCACTCGCGCTCCGCTGATCGACTTCGATCAAACGGCCGAAGTCGGCGGCTTGCGTGAACACGGTGCCGTAGAAATTGATCTCCTTGCCGGCTGCCACCTCTACCGGGTCTTCCGGTTGCGCATAGTTGGCCAGTTCAAAGGGCGAGCTTTGCAAATGAGCGCCCAGCTTTGCCAGTCTGCGGAAATGTCCATCCGGCACCCCCATCTTGCGAACGGTGTTCAGGCGATTGACGCCGGGCCGAGCCGGCCGGAAGGCCGTGCGGTCTTCGGCATACATGTTGGTCGGGCCGGGGCCTGCATCCATCGCAAGAAGCGCGACCTCGCGCGCGCCCAGCCGGCGCCTGCCCGGTTTCCTCGCGTCAGTCTCGTCGGCCCCGATGCCGGCATGGAGGAAGCCGCGGGCGCCCACTTCCTCCAGCGTCGAGAGAATGCCGCCGGCGCCTAGATCGAAGGCGTGGTTGTTTGCCAGCGCAAGCGCGTTGAAACCGATGGCCTGCAATGCGTCCAGCACTTCAGCCCTGGAATATCCGAAGTATTTGCCCTTGGTCGGCCACCCGCCGTGTTTGCCGAGGATGGTCGACTCGAAGTTGGTGAAGACGACGTCGCCTTGGCGCAGGAAGTCCGTAACCGCGATGAAGCGTTCGTCTTTTAGGTCACGGATGTCCTGCGTGATCAGGGATTGGCCGGTAACGACCGCACAGAACTGGTCTTTCATGGAACTCGCCTTGAAGGAGGGGAGGGCACCGGCATTCCGGCCGGCGCCACGTCAATGTTGAAGTCGGTTGCCGCCTATTGCGAGAGGGCCGGTGAGATATCGCTCTTGAACCATTTCAGGCTCAGTGCCTTGATCGTCCCATCCTTCGTGGCTGCGTCGATTGCCGCGTTGAACTTGGCGAGCAACTCGGTATCGTCCTTGCGCATGCCGGCGCCGACGCCCGGCCCCCAGAGCCCACCCTTCAGTTCCGGCCCGAAAAACACCGCAGCCGAACCGGAAGGCGTCTCCAGGAAGTCCCGCCAGGTGAAATAGTCGGCGAGGCCGCCGTCGATGCGACCCGCGGCAAGATCGAGCTTCATGTTGTCCAGGCTGTCATAGCTGCGAACTGTCACGACATCGCCCAGGATTTCCTTCACGACGGCTTCCGAATTCGACGAGCGCAGGGCCCCGATCGCCTTGCCCGCGAGTGTCGATCGGAGGCGTTCAATGGTCGCCTTCTCCTTGTCCCCGATGGTCGAGAGGTTGACCTTCTCCTTGGTGTCGCCGGCGTCGAGACCCAACTCCTTGCGCACAACGAACTGGTTGAAGCCGGCGGCGTAGGGAACAGAGAACGCGATCTTCTGCTTGCGTTTTTCCGTGATCGCCATGCCGGACATGATCACGTCGAACTTGCCGACAAGCAGTGCCGGGATGATCCCGTCCCAATCCTGCGGGACGAAGGTGCATTTGATCTCGATGCGACGGCACAGCTCCTGGCCGACATCGATATCGTAACCGTAGAGTTGACCGTTCGCGTCGGTGCTGTCCCAGGGCGGCGATGCGCCTTCTGAGGCGATCGAAATGACGCGCTCGCTTTCGGCGCTGGCCGGGAATGCCGACATCAGGGATGCGATAGAAACAGCAATAGCTAGGGGTATGCGCATGATGCACCTCTTCGTTGGTTTGGATGGAAAGGGCAGTTCAAAAGCTGCGGCGTCAGGGCAGGGGCGTCGTGATCTCGGGGTCAGGCATGGGCGGACGCAATCGGGCTTTGCGTCGTTGCGCACGATTGCCGTCGGTCGAAAGCCATCGCTCCAGCAACTGGATCGCTTTCACCGCGATCGACGTCAGCGACAGATAGATCGCTCCGGCGACGATGAAGATCTCGTACGGCGCGAACGTGGTCGACACCATCTGTCTCGCCATGCCGGTTATCTCGAGCAGCGTTACGGTGCTCGCCAGGGACGATCCCTTGATCATCCCGACGATCTCGTTCCCGTAGGCCGGAAGCGATATCCTGAAAGCGATCGGGAAGGTGACCAGGCGAGCGATCTGGAAGCGTTTCAAGCCGAGAGACGTGGCCGCCTCGGTGACACCTTTGGGCACGGACTGGAGACCGCGGCACAGGATCTCGGTGGTGTGCGCCGCGCTGTTCAGCGAGAATGTCAAAAGGGCGCACCAGAAAGGATCGCGCAGGATCACCCAGAAGATGCTGGCTCGCACCGCCTCGATCTGAGCGAGGCCATAATAGAGCAGGAAGAGTTGAACCAGCATCGGCGTGCCGCGTATGACATAGGTGTATGCCAGCACTGCGAGCGAGAGGCCGGGACGTCCGAACGCGCGGATGAAGGCCAGCGGCACGGACAGAAGAAATCCGGCCGTCAGCGACAAGACCGTCAGGGTCAATGTGAGACCAACGCCCGTAGGCAGGACAACCATTGCGTCAAACATCAGGCCGAGGTTCATGGGTCGCTCCCTCCTACCGGCCGAGTGCCGGATGGCGCCGCTCAGCCAGCCGGATCGACAGCAGCGTGACGGTGGTCAGCGAGAGATAGAGAGCGGAGGCCGCAAGGTAGAAGGTCAATGGCGCGCGCAAGGATCCGGCCCCCACATACGCAACGCGCATAATGTCGGTCAGGCCGACGATCGAAACCAGCGCGGTATCCTTGAAGAGCGAAATCCAGAGATTGCCATAGGCCGGCAGCGCCAGCCGCAGCATCTGCGGTCCGGTGATGAACACCCAGCGCTGCCAGGCGTTCAGGCCAAGCGACTTTGCCGCTTCGGTTTGACCCGCAGGCACAGCCGCAAGCGCGCCGCGAAACACTTCGGTGGCATAGCCGCTGAAGACGACCGAGAGCGCGATAACGCCTGCGGTGAATGCGTTTACCTCCACGTACCGGCCGGCAATCTTGCTGGCGAGCGTGGTTCCGCCGAAGTAGATGAGCAGGATAATGAGAAGTTCTGGCACACCACGGACAACCGTCGTGTAAGCCGTGACGACTGCGTTGACGCGGGGTAGGGCCGTGCCCTTCGAAATGGCCAGAAACAGCCCAAATGCCGTACCGAGGCAGCCGCTGACAAGCGCAAGGCCCATGGTGACGGTGAGTGCGACAACAAACTGAGTAGTAAAACCACCCATGGGGCGCTTTCCTCGACTCGCAATACCGCAGGATACGCCGGCCCTTTGTCGCGCGGACTGAGACGTATAACCCAAGGTTGCGAATTGTTATATTGGTAGTTCGGAGTTAATTTGAGATATTAGCTCATTCTATCGCTTGAAATTACACACTCAATCTATAACTTTTATTATTTTATCTACAACGCACCGTTATATACTGAGGAGGTTCGTTGCTCCCCAGGTTGGCGCTATCCGCTTCCCGGGTGGCGTTATAGGGAAAGGAGCGCGGGGAATGGAGTTGCTGCAGAGCGACCTGAAGCTCCGTCAACTGAAGGTCTTCCGAGAGGTGTTGCGGGCCGGTTCGACAAGGCGAGCAGCGGTCGCGCTCGGGATAAGCCAGCCGGCCGTCAGTCAACATGTGAAGCAACTCGAGACTACGCTCGGCATCACACTCTTCAAGAGATCAGCCAACCGCATCGTTCCCTTGCAAGAAGCCTGGGTACTCCTTCGAAACGTAGAGCTTGCCCTGACGTCCCTGGATCGGCTGGAAGCGTCGATCTTCGCAATGAAGAACGAGGAAAAGCAGCGGATTGCTATTGCCGCGCCCTCCGTTTTCGGCTTCGTGACCTTGCCCAAGGTCGTGGCGATTATCAACTCAAAGACCGCTTCGAATGTCCGGTCGATTTCTGGAAGCTACGAGCAGATCGGCGAGCACATCCTGGCAGGGCGTGCGGAACTCGGAATCTCAAGGCTGCCCTTGGATCCAAGTCTGTTTGAGTGGGCGCCGCTCGGGTCGGCACGAAACGTATGCATCTTCCATCCCGACCATCGCTTCGCAAAACAGACCTGTATCGAGGCTCAAGACCTGGCAGGCGAAACCATCGTCGATATCGATCCCCAATTCGCCGCCCACCAAATGAACTTCAATGCGTTGCGCTTCGCCGGCGTTGAGCCGAACATACTGGTGGAATTCGATTGCAACGGTCACGAAGCCGGATACGTTTCGGCTGGCCTAGGCATTTCGATCACTAACGAGATCATCGCGCGCGAGTACGCGGCGTTTAACCTCGAAGCAAAACCGGTGGAACCGTCCGCGCTCTATCACTACGTTGCGATTTGGCAGAAGGGCAGGACCTTTTCCAACGCACTAAATGTGTCGCTCGAGGCGATCATCGCCGCCTTTTCCTCGGAGCCGCCTGCGAGAGGTTGATAGGTATTCCTCAGGAAGCGCCAGAGATTGAAGTTTTATTGGTAGCTCACAGCAGATCGCACTTGCGCCGGCTTGGCTGCCCTCGCAACTCGGATCGTGTGCAGGGTTTCCGGCTTGAGCTGCCGTATATCAACGCAACATCGCCGTCGTGTTATCGAAGAGGTCGATCGGCGCGCCCTGGGTGAAGAAGGAACTCGACGTGGTGATGAACAGGGAGATCGCCAGCGGCGAGGTCGTGACAGGTTACGATGGCTCGTGCCGCAGGGGCGGCGGCGGCAATTGCACCGACTATATACTCAGCATCGCGGAAAAGCTGGCTAGCCTCAAAATCGCAGACAAGACTGTAGAAGATTTCGCAAATTCTCTGAAAGTGCAGTATTTCGTCTATTGCAGCAGCTCTGGAAGGCTCTGAAACAGGCGACGCGCTTCAGGCCAACCGGCCTCAACAAATATCGCGATACAATCGATCAGCTTGTTGCGCCGGGCTTGATCGTCAAAGATAGATCGGTAATCGGCAAGAAAGCGACCAATCAGTTGCACGAACAGATCGGCGCCCAGGCTTTCGTGTTCATATCTCGCCACGCCTGTGGTTCGGAGCATGGCTTCGGCCACAAGATCGAAACATTTTTCGGGCGCCACGGGCATCAGCTTGCTCAGGACTTCAAGCAGGTAATGCACGGAGCGCGGCGTCCCCAGCGTCGTAAGCTTGGAAACTAGTGGTGCATACTCGCCCAAAAACATAATCTGCGCGGATCGTTCCTCCAACGCTGGCGAGAGTTTGTCATGGCCAACTGCATAGTAAATCTGATCGGCAATCTCGTTAAAAAGCTTGAGGGCTGACAGCTCCAGCGGCGTGGGCTCCTTCCCGGAAAGAGGCCACGACCGCACCGCCGGTTCGAGTGCGGTGATGAGGCGTCCAATGAACTCTGCGGCTCGAACCCGGATGGCGTCGAAACGCGGATTGATTGTGTTGAAACCTAAAAGCAGCGCGTCCCGGATATCGAAAAGCACTAGCTGCAACCGGTCCTCATTGGCGATGATATCGCTGAGCCACGAGTTCAGCTCTGTGACTGACGCGGGGCGCGCCTGATTAACAGCAAAGAACGTGATCAGGCCAATTATTGGATCGTCGCCGTTCTCCTTGGTGGTCAAGCGGTGCGAAAAATCAAGAGCCAGCGGTTCGAGTTGGTCGGCGTCATCGGGTTTGTTGCGGGGAAGCCGAGCTGCAAGCAAACTGAGGATCGCTGGGTTCGGTTCCTTTGCCGCTACTTCTTTTGCCAATCGCCACATCTCATCTCGATCCACGTGCCATAAACAAGGGAGAGCATAGGCAAGCTGGTATCGTACGGCTGGATGACTATCCTGGAGCAACATGGCCTCAAAACGGTCTTTGATCTCAGGCCAAAACTCAACCTTGTCTACCAACCGCGCCAGAGCTCGCGCTGCCTCAACACGCGGTGAGGGTGAATCCCATGACTGAAAGCGCGCAAAGTTCTCCTCCGTGTCGGCCGTGGGCTTAGGGTCGGCGTGCTCAGAGATAAAAAGCAATCGCGCGAGCGCGGCCGCACGATGCTCGCGGAGAATCAGGCTGGCTGCAAGCGATCGACCAAAACCGTCGGCGAGCACGTCAAGGACATCATGCTCAACAGGTGGCGCAAGCGAATGTAGCGCCGAAGCAGCCTCTTCAAGTGCTTGGGTGGCTGACCAGAGCGCCACACCTTTTGCATCACTTTCTTCTTGCTTGTAAGCATCGCGTGCGGAACGCAAAGCCGAAGCCAATGCGAGAAGATTGGCGGTTTCTGGTGCCTTGGTGTCCACACCCTGATGAGCAAGCCAATCGTCATCGTCATCTGAGCCCCGCCGCATCGTTATGCCAAAGGGTTTGCGGTTTCCATAGGTGCTTCCGTCCGCCCTGACTTCGCTGAGGAACGATTGAGCGGCTGCCGTTGCAAGACTGTTCGCGCCGATTGTCTCAAAGAGGGTGCCCAAGATTTCCTTTCGCCGCTCATCGGGGCGCGACAATTTTGAGAAATCGAGCGCAAGCCATTCGCTCTCTGCTCGCTCGCGATCAGCATCAGAAAGATATGGGTAGGTTGCAGCGATTGCAGCAATGGCGCTGCGACGTGTATCCAGCGAGTAGAGTAGGCGCTTGTCGCCTGGAGTCGGCCATATTGAGGCGCCAAGAGTCTCAGGCTGCCGACCTGCGAGGTCGAATACCGTACGCCAAGCGAGTGCAATGCCGGTTTCACGCAAAATCAGGCCAGGAATTTCGCGCAGGAGTTCTTTGTCAGCTACACCGTCAACCCAGGCCATTGCAGCGCGATAAAGTTTGGCGAAATCATGGTGTTCCTTCACGTCAATATCCCAAGCCCAGGCATGGCTGTGGTCTTCTTCGAAAGATCGTTCCTCCCCGGCAATCCGGATCTTCTCGACTACCGGCTCATCGGACCTTTCATGCGCTTTTGCGCGCTCGGCGTGGAACGCAGACGCTAGCGCGCGAACCGCTACGCGTGGGAATTCTTGGAGAAGTTCGGGAAAAGCCTTCGAGAGACTGTAGCTCGCCATGGCGAAGTCCTGAGCGGCGTTTGACGTCAGCGACAGGATCCAGCTACCCGTCATGGACGTAGTCTGCTCGCGGCTAAATTCACCGCCGCGAAACACACACCTGAACAAGCGGATGACCAACTCCTCATGGTATGGCGCGAGATCCATGACGTTGCTAGCCAGTGCGGGCACTTCGATGTGGCCGAACTTGGCAAAACGGTCAGGGTCAAAAATTTGGCTGAGACGTTGGGCCGAGGCCAATGGATCGGTCCCGAAGGTCTTAGCGACAAAGGGTACCGCGTGACGTGTGAGCCAAGGTATCCGGCTCTCGTCGGCTGACATCATATCGAACAGTTTACGCGACGCCGTGCCAAGGTGCCCGAATGACTCGGGATCGGGATCGTTTTCCAAAAGCGTGCCTATCAGGCCTCGCATGCTGCCAATCTGCGCCATGTTTGGCGTGGTCATTTGCGCCAGGAGTGCCGCCCAAGGGCGGACCATGATTGGATGCTTCTGGTGTCCCTTCGCTAGCAGGGAGCCTGCCAAATATGCAAATGCGCGCCCCTTGAGCGGATCGGTGGTTGTGAGAGCGGCAACAAGAGGGGCGAGGTCTTCAGTCCCTTGAACCGACTCTACGGCAATGCGCGCCACTTCGACCCGCACTATCGGATCGATGTCCTCATTGGTGACGAGGGCGACGATGAAGGACCAGTAGTCCGATGCTGGAACGAATTTCTTTAGGTCTTCAAGCCAATATCCCAGGGATGGAGAAATCAGGAGCCCTGCGCCGGTTGCCCTTGAAAGGTGAGTTAGCGCTTCGTTGCGGTCCGGGAGTAAGGTGAGTCGCGCCACAGCGTAGTCAAACAACACATGGTGGCGGAACCCGATACGGCGCGTCGATTCCGTCACGAGCACTCCCGCGCGTTGCAACTCATCAACCGTCGAAGCAGTCGCGGCGGGCACCCTCGTTTCGGGGATATCCACCGAGCGTCCGGCGATCATCAACATAAGAACGCTGCGCAGGCTTACCGTGGCGGGAGTCCCTAGGTGGCTTATACGCTCATCCCAATAGCGAGAGAGCAATTCGCCACGCGTGGCTACATGCGCAAGCGATGCCGCGGAAACGCCGCTGCGCAGCAGGTCGGCGACCAGCGCCAGATTGAAAGGGTTGGTGGCGAGGGCCTCCATCTTGCTGCCCCCGGCTGCGATCGCGGCAGACAGCATCGGCGACTTCGCTGCAATATCCGCCTTTTCTTCCGCGCCGAGGGTTGGAACATGGATATGGCGGACGGCTGGGAAATTTAGGTCTGCATGTGCTGCCTCGAGAGGGGCGCCCGCAAAAAGGCGTTTCCAGTCGCGCCCAAGCCGAAGGTCAAATGTTCGGACGGAAGCGACAATATGCCAGCCATCCAGATTACCGACGAGTTCAACGAGCTTCTTGTACGTGGCTTCCGCCGCGCCGCCGCGCACCGCATCGAGAGCATCGAGCAGAAGATAGGCGCCCCTATCACTTGGCATCTGTGACAGAACGTCAATGAGCTGATGCTTCAGTCCAATATCAAGGCGCAGTGCGTCCAAGGAAACGGCACTCGCGTCGACGGCAAGGACGACAACAGTGGCGTTGTTCGAGAGCTGCAGAGCAGCTTCGCGCAGGATGGCAGATTTGCCAGAACCTGGTTCTCCCGTAAGCGCCAGCGAGCCTTCCACTGCGCTGCGTACAACAAGATCGACGATTGGCCGCGTGATCACCATCGGCCCCTCCGGTGCTTCGATCGCAGCGAACCGTTCGAGCCGTTTAAGGGTCTCAGCGCTGTAAGACCGTACGCGGGCAACATCATCACGGAAATTGGGAGGTTCGATAAGCCGGACTCGACCGGCTAAGGCGAGTCGAATGGCGGCTGTGTCGCCTCCAACTCCCCGCTGCGCCGCATCCGCTGCCCACGAGATTAAGACATCAAAAAGCCCCGTCTCGTCACCCGCAGTTGCCACGATGTCGCGCAACGCCTCTTCAGCAACCTGTCGTTGGCTATCTCCGATCACAATGACGCAGCAGAGCGACAGCACATTCTGTTTCTCAGCATCAGTGATGGCTTCGCCGAAAGCTTTGAACCAGGCTCGGTCTATATGTTCGCTGAAGATCGTATCCGCACTCTGGAGGTGATCGGGAATCCCAGTCGCCGCGCCGGTCCGGCGACGGTCGAGAGCCTCGCGAAGATTGTCCTTGATGGTTCCGGCAGCTTGATCGCTTACCGCGAGCACCAATCGATCTTCCGCCGTATTGAGTGCCCGGCGGAACGAAATTCCTTCAGCGCCTTGCTGAAACTGGCGGACAAATTGAACTGCAACGGAGGCGAGTTCGCTATCCTCTGCCGGCGACAGGGCTATTGTGCGCTTTGCCTGGACGTAAAGCCTGCCACTGTCGGTTTCGATGGTGAGATCGTCGACCGCCGATGGCGTTTCAAAGCGCACCTTCCGCGGAAATCCCGGCAAGCCAATAGCAATGCGCGAGGCAGGACGGTTCGCAAGCATAGCGGACGCGGCGCAGGCTCCAACTACTGACTGGAATACGACCCCGCCGGCTGTCGCACGCCCGCCGCCAGTGCTTCGGCGTACTTTCGTTTTCACTACCGTTCCCGTCGGCTGTGCAATGCGCTCTCTAGTGGTTTTGGATTTCCTCATAATTCGACGATAGCAGTAGCGATATCAGCGATAAAGAACTAAACGCGAACATTGCTGTGGGAACAAGGGCCTTCGCCAATGATCAAGACTGTCGGCAAGGTTCCCCACATTAAAAAAACATGCTCTTCCTGGTGTCTCGCTCGCTAGCCAAACCCGCCGCCAGAACGGCTTTGATCCGCTCTCCCAGGACCTCATTCATGTTGGTGCCTGCGAGGTCAAGCCAACCCCGGGTGGTCATGGAACAGCTTCCGCCAGAATGTCTCCACGTTTGAGACAATATCGGCAATTCGCTTAGCTATGTTATTTTTATCTCTGACGTAAAAGCTAGCGTCACTGGTCTTGAAATTGTCGCTCAATCGGGCGCCGCCACTGAGCGTTGAACGTTCAAACCCCTGGATGACGCCGTTGGTGTCAGGCTCGAAATGCTTTGAACCATTGCACAATTCTCGAACCAACTTAAAATCATTGCAATTGCTGTTCACCCAGGTGTTCCAAGCTGCCTCATTGCCCGGGGCGCCCATAACGCGCGTCTGCAATCCCGCATCCGCCTGGAGCCGATCATGCCAAATCCATTCGCGCAGATGATAGGCGTCTCTCAGCGCGTTGATGGCAGCGTAGCTATCGTTGGGGTCTTGAGCGAATAGCGCGCTCTCATGTTGCAGGTTTTTCAGCAAGCCGCTGGGATTGGCGAGATTCATTATGCCTGACATGGTCACTCCAATGTGGGATGCGACAGCGATTACTCGTGCTCAATTTTGGGCGCCGCAGAACCCAATTTGGCTTCTGTCGATAAGTTAAGGGGGGCACCGGTCGGTGCAGTTTCTGGGAAAATGCTGGTCATCATCGTCATGTAAGCGCTGCCGATCGTCGCCATGTACGCATACGGTCAATTTGTTGGTCAACGGCCGCCTTCAAGGCTTCTCAAAATGTGTTGATGGTTGCCGTCGGTGCCGGCCAACTTCTAGCCGTCCTTGGAGCCGCTATTAGCTTGCGGGGCGGAGAATGACGTAAGTCGAATGGTTGACGTTGGCTTGGTCGGCCTTCACAGGGCAGATTGCTCTCCTCGCAGCACACTCGGTCGGAAAGGCCGCTGCAAGCGGCGCCATTGGGCGCCTAACCCAAACAAGGCAAATCCTTTATCGTATGGGCGAGAGCCTCGATCCGATCTGTAGCCTTTGCTTCGCATTCCCAGAAGGTGAGCACATGCCAGCCAAGGGCCGCTAGCCGCTCCGCGTGTAACTTATCACGTGTACGGTTTCGCTCTAGCTTCGGATTCCAATAACCTTCGTTCGACTTCACGCGCCTGCGCCCTACCGCGCAATGCGGACAACCGTGCCAGAAACACCCATGCACAAACAGCACGGCTCGCTTGGATGGAAATACCAAATCAGGCGTCCCCGGAAGGTCTTTCCGATGTAGACGGAAGCGGAGGCCGAACTTATGCAATTGGCGACGCACCGTAAGCTCGGGCTTGGTGTCCCGGCTTCGGATGCGCGCCATGATCTGGCTTCTTCGTTCGGGAGAGACCTGATCCATTCATCGAGCCAAGGTTGGAGCCGCGTCAGCGCCGCTCACCGCTGTGGGCGGGTTACAGCACATTAAATACTTTTACGAGCGAATCATGCATTGCTTGTTGGTGCGCGCGTGGCGGATGCCGGGGAAATCATGAAGCAGCGAGGGCTTATGCACCGCAATTATTCGGCGGGCGAGTTATTCTGCGGCGCAGGGGGACTCTCGCGAGGCTTTGAAACGCTAGGCTTCGCGACCCGGTTCGCCAACGATCTGTGGCCTGCCGCTCTGCATACGTTTTTGATGAACTTCGACCCGCTTTATGCGGCTTCAAACGGCCGGAAGGGTGGCATCTTGGCGTTGCCCCAATCCGTCGAGGACATAAGTGTAAAGCAGATCATCGGCGCTGTCCCCGACCGCGACGGCATACCCTTGAAGCCAGGATCGCTTGACGTCTTACTCGGCGGCCCGCCTTGCCAGGGGTATTCGCTGAATTCCCACATCCGGTCTGCAGAGGATCCACGGAACTTCCTCTTCCGCCACTACGTGCGCCTGTTGAAGGGTTTGGCCCCTAAAGTATTTGTGCTCGAGAACGTGCCGGGAATGTTCTCGCTAGATGGCGGACGCTTCTTTGACGAGTTGGTGGCTCGAATTACCAAAGCGAGCGCATCCTTCCCAGGATACGAGGTGGACTTCAAGATCCTGAATGCCGCCCACTACGGCGTCCCGCAGGACCGCTTCCGGGTCGTTGTGGTTGGCACGAGGCGCGATGTGGTCGAGCGTGCGGGGAAGGTCGAGCTTCCGTTGCCCCGACATTACTCACTCGCCCAGGCCCACTTTAAAGGAGGTCGGGACCACACGTTCCACTATGCAATTGGCTACAGAAAGCGGCTGGAGCAAAGCGCCATTCCCCAAATTGGTCCGAAGCTGCTCCCGCCCGTGACTGTAGGAGAGGCGATCGGGGATCTGCCAGACCTAACAAACGGTGGTGGACAAGATTTAGAATCCTATGTTGGCGCAGTGCAGCCTCAGTCAGCTTTCCAGCGGGCGATGCGCGAGGATGTAGAGGTGCTCGCCAACCATTGGTGTCGTGCTTTGGTTTACCCCAACACCGAACGTGTGAAGCATATTCCAGCAGGTGGCGACTGGAGGTCCATTCCGCGCAAACTTCTGCCTCCAGGAATGCAACGCGCCCTCAGAAAAGACCACACGAAGCGCTACGGACGTCTATCTCCAAATGAGATTTCCGGCACACTGCTCACAAAGCCTGATCCGCACTGGGGCACATTCATCCACTATGATGAGGGTCAGCAGCGCCTAATTTCGGTGCGGGAAGCCGCTCGGCTGCAGTCTTTTCCAGATTGTCATATCTTTTACGGCGGCCAAGTCGACCAATACAAACTTTGTGGAAATGCAGTTCCGCCTCTAATGGCACAGGCAGTCGCAGAGAAAGCTGCCGACGTTCTTGATCGCTATTACAAGTCTGTGTCGGGAGCGGAGTCGACCTCTGCATCGAACCCAGCGCGTGCATAGCGATGGCAAATGATGATGCGCTCCGCGACCGCCTGAATGAGCTTGCCAATCAGGATAGGGGGCTCCGCGTACAGCGTCTCACGGCGGCCCAGACCAAGAATGAACTAGGACTGCATGTAGGGCGAAGTTCGAATCCGATCTACCGTTTGGAGGTCGACTCTGATGGCGAGACATTCGATGCGGTGGCGTTCACATCGATCCTAAACGGGCAGGTCCGGCCAGCAACTCGTGCGGAAGCCCTCGGACAAGCTATTGCCACTAGCGGCGTGGAGTTGTTCGAACACAATCCGTTTTTTCTCGTTTTCGACTACGTGGGCGGGCGGTTCATGGCCGTCTCGGCCGCGAAGCTATTTGGTGCATTTGCGAAGGAAGCAGCGCGCCGGGAGATACCCTATTCCGACAGCGCGACCTTCTCGCTAACACCTAGCTTCGTCCACAAGACAGTGACCATGTATGGCACCGTCGAGGGCAATGACGTTTGGTGGTGCGGCGACATTGCCGCCTTAAGTGCCGACGACGTCCGCCACAGTCTCAAGCAAATCCGGAATGAATCGAAGGGGGCTGATATCCAGGAGATCGTTCGCGCCACGACCGCGAGGATCGAAGCTGCCCCGGCTGTGATTGCCGTAGCTTCCGACAGCGTAGTGCGGCCTGCTTTCCTGCCTCTGGGAATTACCGGCAAGGAGAGCGCCGATATTGAGCTGGACCCGCGGATTTGGCGAATGATCGTCACCGCCATTAGTTCATCGCCCGCGGTCATCTTGGTGGGGCCGCCGGGGACCGGCAAGACAGCCCTTCTCCGGCAAGCCGTCAACCACTTTGCGAAGCGAGCCGATGAATCCGGCTCTACGATGAAAGAGCCATTATGGGCCACGCCGGACGAAAGCTGGACGACCCGAGATCTGGTCGGCGGAGACACAATCGTTGATGGGGAGATCGCGTTCCGCCCAGGGTGGGTACTCCGGTCGGTGGAAGAGGACCGCTGGCTGATTCTTGATGAGGCGAACCGGGCCGACATGGACCGAATTTTTGGCGGACTCCTTACCTGGTTGTCGGGTGGGCGGGTTGCTATTGGCGCCGAGAGTAGCGGAAGTGGCGCGCGGGAAGTTCAGTTGGGCTGGAAGGCCGGTTCCTCGGGAAAGTCTGAGAGCGATGGGGGCACGATCCTTTACGCTGCTGGGAGCGATTGGAGGCTGTTAGGGACATATAATGCCCTCGATGCCCAGCGCGTTTTCCGCTTTGGCCAAGCGCTTGGGCGGCGGTTCGTGAGGGTGCCCATTCCCGCGGTGGACGCCGCAGCCTTCGAAAAAATACTCTTTGAGAACCGAAAGGACTTGGAAGCAGGGCAGCGCCAACGAGTGGCTGGGCTTTACGCAGCGCATTTTGCCGGTGAGGCTACGCTACTAGGCCCCGCCCTTTTCATAGCCATGTGTGACTATCTTCAAGCTGCGGGCGGGACAATAGGCACCACAGCGGGCGCAGAACAGCCGGGCGCGAGCCATGACCCCCAAGAAATATTGGCTGAGGCCTACATCGTGCACGTTGGCACTTGGCTTGCTCAGCTGGAGACATCGGACTTTGACGACTTACGCCAACGCTCGCTGGACAACGGTTCCCTAAGTGAAAAGGATTGGGTGTGGATCCACTCGATGTTGGGCTCATTGGCTTAACCTGGGCACCCATTCCAAGTTCCGGACTTCGCGAAGTCCTAGGCAAATGGATTGGGCGGGGTGAGCTGTTTGACGGCTTGGCATTCCCAGACGAGGACGGTCTTTCGAGTTGGTCGGCAGCCGATGTCGAAGCACGGGCGCATCGGATATTGCTTGAGCGGCTCAAGCCCCTAGTGGCTCGCCTGCCGACCCGGGCCGATGAATGGAATGATGTTTTGCCGGCGGTTCGGTTGCAGAAGGCAGCCGTATCCTTAGCACCGACATCTGGTACGTCCTGGCCCGCCACACGGATCCGCTTTGGCTGGCCTCCCACAGAATTCGTCGGCCGGCAAGCTGTGCGCAATGCAGATTCACTGTTGGCTACGGCCCTAAAATGGACGTTTGGAAAGCTCGCGGAGGTGCGTTCCAGCGCGATCGAGGCTTACCCTGACGCCGATGCCGCAATACGGAAGCAGATTGATGCTGGCTACCGTGCCGCTAGCAGGCCGCCTCTTGTATCAGTTCCTCCGATACGGCCGGGCCGACATGATCTCGTGGCGATACGTAGAGCCGGTACTCCCTGGGGTCTCGTGTCCGAAATTGCAGATGAACTGGCTTTGCTGGACGCGCCACCCCACGTGCTCGCGACGGAACTGCTTGCGCCAGACGACGGAATCCGCTGGCGGCTATTTCATTTAGGGGTTCTCGGAGAGATTCTACAGGCGGCGCGCGGCCTGGGCTGTGCGGTACGCTCCTACGGGCCGTTGCGCCCGGGCGGCGGGCGGCCCTCATTCGAACTCCAAGACGTGCAGGGCGGCACTTTGGACCTTTGGTTTGAAGGCGCAGGCATATGGCAGGCAGCAGGCCTGCGCTCACCGTACTCCGAAGCCACATCAGGGATAGCTCTGAAGGAACGCGTCCTTGGAGCGGACTTACTCCTCTCCCGTCCAAACGGGCCTTTCCTGATCATCGAATGCAAGTACTCATCGAACCCCGATTTTGTGGCAAGAAACGGATATTATCAGGCAGTCACCTATGCAGCAGAGTTAGCCTCGCGCACGGGGGCGAAGGTTACTTCGATTGCGGTTGGCCCCGAGGGGATCGCCGGGCGAGGCGGGTTCGTCGATTTGAATGTCGGGCAGGTTGGCATTTGCCCGCCGTCCGCAATTCCGGAAGTGCTGCGTGAATTCCTCTCGAGAACGGCATAGAACGCCTCATCTTACGGGCGGGTCGTGCCGATATAGGAGCCGAATTCGTTACACAAAGCCTTGCACGCCAATTAAAACTCAATGAGATGTGAGAAGGCTATTCGGTCTCCGAAACCGCGGGTCTTTTTAACGACAGATGCCGTTGAGGCTATGTTCGAAGCAGCTTGATCGTAACCACGGCCAATCATCGAAGGCGATATTGCCGCCGGAGAGACTGCGGTCTGCCAAGCCAACTTCACTCGTCTATGCAGCCCTTGCCGCTCGGATAGTATGAAGCATCTCTGGCTTGAGATGTGTGTAGCGTCGCAGCATCTTCCAATCCTTGTGTCCTGTAACCAGCGCTACCTGTTCGATTGTGAACCCAGCTTCGAATAGGCGACTCGTGCCTTCGTGGCGCAAATCATGAAAATGAAGGTCGTGGATGCCCAGGTCACCGCACCCTCGGCGGAAGGCGGTGCCGACTGACCTGTGATTGAATGGGAAAATTCGATCATCGTCGTTGCTTCGCTTCGCGCGCTGTTCCTCCACAATGGCCCACGCGTCGTAGCCGGTCGCCGCGAATAACGGTATGCGCTGATTGTTGCCGCTCCTGTTTCGGGGATCTTTCCGGTCACGAATGAGAAGCATCCGCGTACGAGTTTCCAAGTCGGACCAACGTGCCTTGCAGATTTCCTCCTGGCGCATCGCCGTTGCGACGGCGAAACGTATGATCTGGCTAATCGGCGCCATCTGACGAGGGTTTGCATCAAAGTGGGCGATCAGTCTGTCGAGCTCATCCTGGGTAGGTCGCCTGTCGCGCTCATGCCCTTTGCCAACGAGGCCAAGCCTCTTTAGGGCGATACGCGCAAGATCAACGGGTTCCACCTTGACCGGCAGGCCGTGCACCGCAGCTGCGTGGGATAGAATGAGCTTTATCAGGCCGATGTCGATGCCGAGCGTCATCGGTCCGGCGCCTTGGGCAGCTCTATCACGACCAAAGCGAATGAGGCGTTCGCGATCGAGGGCCGCGATGTTGCACTTCCCTAAATGTCTTTGCAGCATGTCGAGTGTCGCGGCCTTGGAGCGGAGAGGGGACTTGCCTACATCGCACATGTCGTCGATATGAAGGTCGATGAGTTCGCCGAAGGTCTTCAGGCGCGCTGTACGTGACCTGGTCGGCGTCTCACCGCGATCGACCTGGCGCTCGGCGTCCGTTGCCCAGCGTCGTGCGTCGTCTCGGCGCAGGAAAGTCTCGCTGGCGTAGCGACCTTTGCGACGGACTTGGACACGCCAGGAGCCGGACGAGAGTTTTGTGTAGGTGGCCATTTTTTCGTGTGCGCTCCGTGTGCACTGAGAGATCGAAACGTGGCGAAAAGGGTCGTATTCTGGCGTAAAGTGGCGCGGTCGCGCTTGCGACTAACGAATTGATGTTAAAGAAAAAATGCTGAAAAATCAAGAGCATAGACTGGCCGTGGCGCCGATGATGGACTGGACGGACCGGCATTGCCGGTTCTTCCATCGCCAGTTGACGAGCCATGCGCTGCTCTACACCGAGATGGTGGTGGCCGACGCGGTCATCCATGGCGCGCGTGCGCGGCTGCTCGGCTTCGACGACGCGGAGCATCCGGTCGCGCTGCAGCTCGGCGGCTCCGATCCGCAAAAACTTGCCGAGGCGGCGCGCATTGGCGAAGCTTTTGGCTATGACGAGATCAACCTCAATGTCGGCTGCCCGTCCGACCGCGTTCAGTCGGGTACTTTCGGCGCCTGCCTGATGAAGGCGCCCGATCTTGTCGCCGGCTGCGTCGCGGCGATGAAAGCGGCGGTGACAATTCCCGTGACCGTCAAATGCCGCATCGGTGTCGACGAGCAGGATCCAGAGCCGGCTCTCGATGCGCTGGCGGATGGTGTTTTCGATGCCGGTGCCGACGCGCTGTGGGTGCATGCGCGCAAGGCGTGGCTGGAAGGATTGAGCCCCAAGGAAAACCGTGACATCCCGCCGCTCGACTACAACAGGGTCTATCGGCTGAAGGCCATAAAACACAACGAATTCATCGGCATAAATGGCGGGATTCAGTCGATTGACGAGGCGCGGGAGCATCTCGACCATGTCGACGGCGCCATGCTTGGCCGCGCCGCCTATCATACGCCCGGCATCCTGGCCGGCGTCGATGCCGCCTTCTACGGCGCCAAGTCCGAAGCGTTCGATTTTGCCGCGCTGATCGATGTCATGGCGGATTACGCGGCACGCCATATCGAGCAGGGCGGGCGGCTTGGCCATGTCACCCGCCATATGGTCGGCCTCTTCCACGGTTTGCCCGGCGCGCGCCGCTACCGTCAGATCCTGTCCACGGACGCGACAAAACCCGGCGCCGGCCCAGACGTGCTGAAGGCGGCTTTTGCGGCCGTCGAGCTCAATGGCGCAGCGGCCGAAGCGGCTTGAGTTTTGGGCCGAACTCAGTCCCTCAGGATCATGCGGTCGCCGCGCACGTCAAAACCCGACAGCGAACCGATGAAGTTCATGCCGAGCAGGCTCTGGCTGAGCATGCCGGGTGCGGCAATCATCACCGGCATATCCCTGCGCATGATGCCGCCGATCGCAATCTGATCTGTCTTCACGGCCGCGGCGCGCGCCATGCCGTTGGCGGTCGAAACCGGTATGGTGTAGTTGAGCGCAGCCGGATTGAACCCGGCGGCTAGCGCATCCTGAGACGTCAGCACGGTGCTGGTCGCGCCGGTATCGACAACGGCCCGCACCGGGTTGCCGTTGATCAGGATGCGCGCTTCGAAATGGCCGTTGTCCGCCTTGTCGAGCGTTACCGTGGCGTGACCGTCTTCGACGCCTAGAGCGAGCGGGCTACCGGGAACAAGGCCCGCCGTCACCCGGCTGGCGACGTCCTGCAGTTCATAGCGATATTGGTAGCCGGCGATCAGCGCAAGCGCTATGGCCGCCCAGGCACCGAGGTTGCTGGCCATGGCGCCCAACGGCCGGCCCGAACGAAGCAGGCCGGCGCCGATGAGAGCGCCAAAGGCGCCCAGCCAGACCAGCCGGCTGAAATCGTTGTTCTCGACGCCAAGCGTGCTGCCGGCGGAATCGTTGAGCATGAGCAGGACTGCTCCCACCCCGATCGCGGCCATCAATATCCAGAACAACCGGCTCATCCGTGCCTCACGAAAGTGCGTCGCGTTCGCGCGCCATGCGGGTGCGGCGCGTTTCCCGGCGCGGCCGGCGCTCGACCGTCTCCAGCCGGGCCGGCAGTTCAGCCATGACGCTGCGGCGCGTTTCCGGCGTCATCCCGATCCAGGCGCCGATTTCATCGCGCGTGCGGCCGCAACCGAAACAGAAGCCGGTTTTCATGTCGATCGAACAGACCAGGATGCACGGGGATTCGATGGCCGTCATGACTTTCTCTTGGGTTCCCATCCGGAACCCTCGTTCCACTTCCACATGGTGCAACGGGAAAGCCAATGCAAGCCCCGCGATTGCGCCCTTCGCGGCCAGCTTTGCGGCAAATGCAGGACCATCATCCCAGAGGTTGTGCCAACCGCGCAACGCGGCTATGCCGCTCACCAACTCCAGGGAACGATCGCCAACGTGATGACCAGCGCACTGCCTTTCGATGATTTTCGCAGCCTGCTGGCCAATCTGCCGGCGGCCGACATGGCAGCCGAAGCCCGCGTGCGCGCGCTGTTTGCCAAGGCTGACAAGCCGGGCAGTTCGCTTGGCCGCATCGAGGATATCGCCGCGTGGCTGGCCGCCTGGAGCGGGCAGGCTCCGCCGGCGGTGACGAGACCGCTGATGGCGGTCTTTGCCGGCAATCATGGTGTCGTCAGGCACGGCATTTCGCCACGGCCAGTAACGGCGACAGCCAATGCGGTCGAGCTTTGCGCTGCCGGAGGGGCGGCGATCAACCAGATCTGCATTGCCAACGATCTCGGGCTGAAGGTTTTCGATCTTGCCCTGCACATCCCGACCGCCGACATTACCGGTCATGCCGCACTGGATGAGCGCGGCTGTGCCGCCACCATGGCCTTCGGCATGGAAGCGATCGCGGGCGGCACCGATCTCTTGTGCCTCGGCGATCTCGGCGTCGGCAACTCCACCGTCGCCGCGGCCCTGTTTGCGGCGCTGTTCGGGGGCAGGGGCGTCGATTGGGTCGGCCCGGGGGCGGGCGCCGATGCGGCGATGCAGGCGCGCAAGGCTGGTGTGGTCGATGCGGCGCTGGCCTTTCACGGCGCTCATCTCGGCGACCCGCTCGAGGCGCTGCGCCGGGTCGGCGGCCGTGAGTTCGCGGCGATTGCCGGCGCCATCCTGGCCGCGCGGATGCAGAAGATTCCGGTGCTGCTCGACGGGCTTGCCGCGACGGCCGCCGCAGCGGTGCTGCATACCGCCAATCCTGCCGCGCTCGATCATTGCCTGCTGGCCAGCCTGTCGCCAGAACCGGCTCACGCCCCCGCCGCCGAGCGGCTCGGGTTGCGCCCATTGCTTGATTTGGGCATCAGCCATGGCGAAGGGGCGGGGGCCGCCCTTGCCGCAGGCCTGGTCAAGGCGGCGGCACTGACCAGTTCGGGCATGGCTGCGGCGGTACGCGGCTAGGGCGACGCACTTACCGCCGTCGCGCCGCAACCGCCGCCGTCGGCAGAGCGGGCAATTCCTCCATCACCCGGCTCAGCGGGAAGATGGCGATCGCCTCGGTCCCTTCGCGCAGCTTGGAATGAAGTTCGAACTCGCCGCCATGCATGGCAAGCAGCCCTTGCACGATCGGCAAGCCAAGCCCGGTGCCTTGCTCGGCGCTCTTGATGGCGATCGAGCCCTGGCCGAAGGCTGAGAGCACCACCGGGATCTCGTCTTCCGGTATGCCCGGGCCATTGTCCTTGATCGAAATGTATTGTCCGCCGCCCGCCGTCCAGCCGACGCGGACACGGATTTCGCCGCCGGTGGCGGTGAATTTTATCGCATTCGACAGAAGGTTGAGCGTGATCTGCCGCACCGCCCGCTCGTCGGCGAACAGGCGCGGCAGCTCGTGCTCGAAATCCTGGACGACGCGGATATCCTTGTTGCGCGCCCTCAGCTCCATCATGTGGCAGCAGTCCTCGACGATGCCGAGTATCATCACCGGTTCCTCATTGAGCTGGTAGCGGCCAGCCTCAATGCGCGACAGGTCGAGGATCTCGTTGATCAGGTCGAGCAGATGCTGGCCGGATTCGTGCACGTCATGGGCGTAGTCGCGATAGGTGGGATTGCTCATCGGCCCAAGCACCTCGTTCGACATCACCTCTGAAAAACCGAGAATGGCGTTGAGCGGCGTGCGCAATTCGTGGCTCATCGACGCAAGGAACCGCGATTTCGCCAGATTGGCATCTTCCGCCCGCCGCCGCGCCTCGTCCGACATCGATTTCGCCGTCTCCAGTTCGGCGATCAGTGCATCCTTTTCGGAGCGGAACGACAACATCATCAGGGACGAGTGATTGAGCTGACGGGCGACATAGGCGAAGAAGGGCAGCGACACGACCAGCAGCCCGGCCATGATCGCCTCGACCGGCATCCACAGCTCCAACCCGATATAGGCGTATAGCGCCACCGGAACGGCAAACGTCGCCAACAGCGCCCCGCGCAGCGACGAGGTCATCACCGCGGTCGCCGCCATGGCAAACAGCAGTACCACGGCCTTGACGATTTGGAACTGATCGACCTCGCAGGCGCCGCAGCCGAGCCGAACGAACCAGGCCCAGCCGAGACCGCAAAGGAAATGGCCGATCAGGAATTCCCTTCGCGTTTGCAAAGGGTTGAGGTCGGAAGCTTCAGTCCGCTCGATGCGCCGCGCCATGAAGGCGACGATGGTGTAGCAGGCCAGCGTGAACAGTGCCCAGAGCCCGATCTCGTTGCCGGTGCCGGCCAGCCGGCCGGCTGCCGCGATCGCCAGCACGAGAAGCGGGATGGCGATGGCGCCACTGGTCATGGCGCGGGCGTGGAGCTTCAGCAGTTCGCGATCGAAATCGGGATTGCCGGCCTGCTGCGAAAGACGATCGCGCGTCTTGCGCACCGCGCGTGCCACATCGCTGTTGCGATGAGGTTTCCTGCGGTCCACAATGAACTTGTCCGCTGTGTTCGAGCGTTGCAAGGGCATCAAAACTTCAATTTATGCGAGCAGCGGTTTCCAAGTGTTAAGCTACGTTCGAATGATTAACCAACCGTTTGCCATATGAGCCGTTCGTGGTCGCCAAGGCGGCGCCGGCCATACGTCGCGCCACCCCGAAGCCTGTGGCGCCGGCTGGTGGATTACGGGCTTGCGGTCATCATTCTCGGGTTGCTGATCTTGCTGGCGGCCCGCCTCGACCGGGTCGAGACACGCAAGACGCAGGGCACAGCCATCGTCAACGATGGCGATTCCATCACGCTTGGCACAGAGCGCATCCGCATGCGCGGCATCGATGCTCCGGAATATACGCAGACCTGCCGCAGGAACGGCGCCGACTATCCCTGCGGCACGCTAGCGCGTCAGTCGCTCGTTCGCCTGGTCGCCGGCAAGCCCGTCTCCTGTGCCGGCTGGCAGCGTGATCGCTACGGCCGGCTGCTTGGCGACTGCACCGCCGGCGGCAAGGATCTCAACCGGGCGCAGGTCGAGTCGGGCTGGGCGGTAGCCTTTGGCGACTTCGAGAGCGAAGAAGCCACGGCGCGTGCCGGAAAGGCCGGCATCTGGGCGGGTACGTTCGACCAGCCGCAGGACTGGCGCGACAGCCATCACGGCGAAGTCGTCGAGAGAAAGCACGGCACGCTAGCGTCGATCGGCGATGCCGTGCGCGAGATTTTTCGCTTCTGGCGAAGCGCATCCTGTGATTGAACCGCGAACGAACGGAGGATGGAGATGAAGCTCTTCGACGGTGGCCGGGCGCCCAACCCACGGCGGGTCCGCGTTTTCCTGGCGGAAAAAGGCATCGAGGTTCCGCAGGTGGCCATCGACATGGGGGCGCTGGAACACAGACAACAGGCGGTCAGCTCGCGCAATCCCTTGCAACGTCTGCCGGTGCTGGAGCTCGACGACGGCACCATCATCACCGAATCCGTCGCCATCTGCCGCTATTTCGAGGAACTGCATCCGGAGCCCGCTTTGTTCGGACGCGGCGCACTCGGCAAGGCGCAGGTCGAGATGTGGCAGAGACGGATGGAATTCAATCTGCTCAGCTGCGTCACGCAGGCCTTCCGTCACATCCATCCGGCGATGAAGGAATGGGAAATCCCGCAGATCCCCGAATGGGGCGAGGCCAACAAGCCGAAGGCCGTGGCGTTCCTCCGGCTGCTGGACGGTGAGCTCGGCAGCCGCGAGTTCATCGCCGGCGACAGCTATTCGATCGCCGACATCACCGGCCTGATCGCCGTCGACTTCATGAAGCCGGCGCGCATCAAGGTGCCGGATGACTGCGCGAATGTGTTGCGCTGGCACCAGGCGGTCTCCAGCCGGCCAAGCGCATCAGCCTGAGAATGACTGCCGAACTCGAACGCTTCACCGCCACGGTCCGCGCTTGCCGCATCTGCGTGGAAAACCCGGTCGGCAAGTCGTTGCCGCATGAGCCGCGACCAGTGCTGCGACCCTCGTCCAGCGCTCGTATCCTGATCGCCAGCCAGGCACCGGGCACTAAGGTGCATCTATCGGGCATGCCGTTCACCGATGCCTCCGGCGACCGCTTGCGCGGTTGGCTTGATGTGACGAGCGACGAATTCTACGACATCGAAAAATTCGCCATCGTGCCGATGGGCTTCTGCTTTCCCGGCCAGGATGCCAAGGGCGGGGACCTGCCGCCGAGGCGCGAATGCGCGCCGGCCTGGCGCGCGCCCTTGATGGCCTTGATGCCGCGGATCGATCTGGTGCTGACGATCGGCATCTACGCGCAGTCCTGGCACATGGGTGCCGCGCGCCGGCCCTCGCTGACGGAAACGGTGATGGACTGGCGCTCCATCTGGGAGAATTCAGTCGGTCCGAAAGTGCTGCCGTTGCCGCATCCGTCATGGCGCAACACCGGCTGGCTGAAGAAGAATCCATGGTTTGAAATGGATTTGCTGCCATTCCTGAGATCGGAAATCCGCTATCGCCTCAATTGACGTTTCAGCAAGAAATCACTCGCTTTTCGATCGATTGGCAGAATTTCTTTCTTGTTAAAGGCTCTGATAAGGCCGAATATAGCCAATCTATTCCCCGAGGGAGCCAACATGGACCGCCTTGATAGAAAAATTCTCCGCCTCTTGCAGGAGGACGCGACACTCGCGGTCGCCGATGTCGCCAAGAAAGTCGGGCTGTCGACGACGCCTTGCTGGCGGCGCATCCAGAAGCTCGAGGAGGAGGGCGTCATCAAGAGGCGCGTCGCCATTCTCGACCATGAAAAGGTCAATGTGCGCGTCACCGTCTTCGTGTCGATCCGCACCAATTCGCACAGCCATGAATGGCTGCGGCGTTTCTCGGAAGTCATCCAGGAGTTTCCCGAGGTGGTCGAGTTCTACCGCATGAGCGGCGACGTTGACTATCTGCTGCGCGTCGTGGTGCCCGACATCGCCGCCTACGACGCCTTCTACAAGCGGCTGATCGCCAAGATCGAGATTCGCGACGTGTCGTCGTCCTTCGCCATGGAGCAGATCAAGTACACGACCGAAATCCCGCTCGACTACATGGTGCTGGACAAGGAATCGGGAGCCAACGCTGCCTGAGCTTGCACAAAGTTCTCCCGCTTAGTTCTTCTTTTTGTTGAGGAAACTCCAGGGCGAATTGACCGGCAGCGTAATGGTGTCCGGCACGCTGCCGACAGCGACCACGTCTGCCTTGCGCACGCTGTAGCCTGACTGGATGACGCTGACGCCATCGAGGATGAACAGCTGGCTCTTCTCCATGTCCGGCTTCAGCGCCCCGGTGACCGCGACCGGCTGATAAGCCTCGGACATCTTGTAGGGGTGAGCCGGCGTGACCAGGACGATCTGGTTGGGCGGCGGCGTCGGCATGTGGCTGCACGCACCCGTCCACGGCACCAGCAGGAACTGATAGACGAGATCACCGTCGCGATCGATCGGCAATGCATAGCCGGCCAACTGAATGCTCTTGTCCTGCAAGTTGAGGGACAGCGTCTCGCCATGATCGGGCAATTTTGCCGCGATCATCGGCAGGCCGACGTTTTCGGCGGCAGCCTGTGCCGCGGGGCGCAGATCCTTCCAGAATATATGCGCGGTCTCGGCTGAGACGCCGGCGGCAGTAGACACAAACAACGCGGCTGCGAGCGCTAAGGTTGATCTTACATGGTTGCTCATTGGCCGCGTCCTTTGAATTTGGAGTAAAGACGCCGCTGCCAATGACGTCAACGATCGAGCCGCATCACATGTCGGCGAGAACCAGCCATGCCCGAAAGCGGATTTCCGCTCCGTCAGCCTTTCCTGGCGGCGATCCGCGCGAGCGTCTTGGCATTGGTCAGCTCCCTCACTGCATCCTTACCGATCCAGCGCGCCGTCCTATCGGCCGACTGCGCCAGTCGTTCGGCGACAGAAAGGGCGGCATCGTGCATATCCATCGATCGTTTGCCGATCGATCGAAGCGCCCAGTTCACGGCTTTCTTCACGAAATTGCGGCTGTCGGTGGCATGCGCTTCGATGATCGGCAGGAAGGCGAGGAAGGTCGCCTCCGGCTCCTTCTTCCGGTGAACGACAGACCAGGCCATCATGGCAAAGGCCGTGCGTCGAACGAATTCCCGCTCGTCGGCCGCGAATTCGGCGATCAGTTCTTTCCAGGCGTCGGTATCGACAAAGAGATCCGAGACGCCATCGACGATGTCCCAGGAGTCGAAGCTGGCCGCCCATCTTCTTGCATCTTCAACAGAAAACCGCTGCGGGTCAGCCGTGACGGAAGCGATGAATTGCGCCTCCATGATGCCGGTGCCCCACAGCTCGAAGGCGCGCTCGTGGTTGCGTTTGATCGTCCGCGCTATCTGCCGCTGCACGCCGTGCGAAATCCCAAGTGCACGGTCGATCTTGATGCCGTAGCGCAACATGCCGAGGCGGTTCTCCTGCGAGCCGATGGCGCGCAGATGGGCGACAATTTCTCCGGCACTGGATTGAGGCGAGAGCGCTGCCACCGCAGAAACCTATTTTTCGAGACGCGCCAGCAGCGAAGACGTGTCCCAACGCTTACCGCCCATCGCCTGCACATCCTTGTAGAACTGGTCGACAAGTGCTGTCACCGGCAATTTGGCGCCATTGCGATCGGCCTCAGCCAGGCAGATGCCGAGATCTTTGCGCATCCAGTCGACAGCGAAGCCGAAATCATATTTGCCGGCATTCATCGTCTTGTGGCGGTTCTCCATCTGCCAGGAACCGGCGGCGCCCTTGGAAATCACCTCGATCACCTTCTCGATGTCGAGCCCGGCCTTCTTGCCGAAATGGATGCCTTCGGCCAGGCCCTGGACGAGGCCGGCGATGGTGATCTGGTTGATCATCTTGGTGAGCTGGCCAGCACCTGCGGAACCCATCAGGCCGACCATGCGGGCAAAAGCGTCGATGACGGGCCTGGCCCTGTCGAAAGCGTCCTGCTCACCGCCGACCATGACGGTCAGCACGCCGTTTTCGGCGCCTGCCTGCCCACCGGAGACGGGCGCATCGAGAAATGAAAACCCGCCGGCCTTCGCCGCCGCCGCCAGCTCGCGTGCGACCTCGGCCGAGGCCGTGGTGTTGTCGATGAAGACCGAACCCTTCTTCATCGATTTGAAGGCGCCCTCCGGACCCGTCGTCACAGATCGCAAATCGTCGTCATTGCCGACACAGGAGAAGACAAAATCCTTGCCCTTGACGGCCTCCGCCGGCGTCGCGGCGAGACTGCCGCCATGCTGGCCAACCCATTGCTCCGCCTTGGCCTTGGTGCGGTTGTAGACGGTGACGTCATGGCCGCCCTTGTTCTTCAAATGCCCGGCCATCGGATAGCCCATCACGCCAAGACCGAGAAATGCAACAGATGCCATGAGCTTGCCCTTCAGAAACGGAATTTGCTGCGAGACCTCTAGGCTCTGCGCGCAATTCGTCAAGACGCGTGCGGCCGGATCGACTGGTGCAGCCGAATTGAAAAATGGTCAACGTTTTAGGTGAATGGTGATCCGGCGCTCGATCCATTCGACGCCATGGCGCAGGATCTCGACCATCACCAGATAGACGAGGGCGGCCCAGATATAGGCCTGGATGTCGAACGAGTTGGCGAAGGCAAGCTTTGCATTGCCCATCAGATCATAGACCGTGATGATGGCGACGATCGCGGATGCCTTGACCATCAGGATCAGTTCGTTGCCATAGGGCCGCAAGGCGACAATCAAGGCCTGCGGCAGGATGATCTTGCGCAAGGTCTGCAATTTGTGCAGGCCAAGCGAGGCCGCTCCTTCCCATTGCCCTCTTGGCACGCTCTCGATGGCGCCGCGCAGGATTTCGGCCTGATAGGCGGCGGTGTTGAGCGCAAAGGCAAAGACGCCGCAATTGAACGCGTCCTTGAAAAAATCCCAGAGGCCGACCGATTGGAGCTCGACCCGGAACGAGCCCAATCCGTAATAGACCAGATAGGTTTGGACCAGCAGCGGCGTGCCGCGGAAGAAATAGACGTAGCAATAGGCGAGGCCGGACAGGATACGGTTGCTGGACATGCGCCCATAGGCGACAGGCACCGACAGGATCGCACCGAGCACCATCGAAATGGAAACCAGCGCCAGCGTTACCCCAAGCCCGCGCAGATAGGCCGGCGCATATCTGGCGAAGAAGTCGGCATTCCAGGCAAGGACCAAATAGCTGACGATGCCGAGGCCGAATAAAATCCACAGGCAGACCAGCGCATAGCCGGCGATCCGCCTGCGCGGCCAACCCCGCGCCTGTGGCGGGGGCCGTTCGACCATCGTAGCTGTGGTGCTCATCGTTGGGCCTCCCGCCGGCCAAGCGAACGCAGAATCGCACCGCTTGCGAAGGACGACAAGACAGCCAGGGCAAGAAAGACCAGTGCCGCCACACCATAGAAAAGGAATGCGTGCTTGGTGACGCGGGCAGCGGTGTAGGCATTGCGCAATGTCTCCGCGAGACCAACGACCGACACCAGCGAGGTGTCCTTGAGCAGGCTGAGCCAGCAGTTCTCCAGGCCGGGAAACGCGATGCGCAGCAGCTGCGGCACGATCACCTTGCGCATGGTCAGCCAGTTGGAAAGACCGATGGCATAGCCACCCTCATACTGGCCTTTCGGAATGGCGCGGAAGGCCGAAAGGAAAACCTCGCTGGCATAGGACGAGAAGATCAGCGCAAGCACGATCATGCCAGCGACGAAGCTGTTGACGTCGATGGTGGCGTCCGGCCGGAAATATCGGACAAGATGCTGCAGCAGGATCGGCATGCCGAAGAAGAACAGGAAAAGCGTCACCAGCTCCGGCAGGCCGCGAAAGACCGTGGTGTAGATGTTGGCGGCGAGGCGCAGCGAGGGTTCTTCGGACTGTTTGGCGAGTGCAATGAAAAAGCCGATCGTCAAGCCAATGGGCAGCGTGGCAAGCGCAAGCGCAACGGTGATCAGCGCTCCATAAGCGATATCGTCAAGCCAGCCTTCGGGTCCCCAACTGAGAAGTGTCCATATGCTTTGGGCTGGCATTGACGGATCTTATCTCCACGGCGTTCCCGAAACGAATAGAAAGACGGCGGGGAAATTCCCCGCCGTCTTGATCCTGTCTATCAGGACTCGGCGCCGTAGACGTCGAACTTGAAGTACTTGTCGTTGATTTCCTTGTATTTTCCATTGGCGCGGATGGCGTCGATGGCCGAGTTGAGCTTGTTAACAAGGTCGGTCTCGCCCTTGCGCACAGCAATGCCGGCGCCCGGCCCGAAGATCTCGACCGGTTGCGGCGACGGCTGACCGAGGATCTTGCAGCAGGCGCCATCAGGGGAATCCAGAAACTGCTGTAGCACGACGATATCGTCCTCGATGGCGTCGAGACGACCATTGGCAAGATCTGCCTGCTCCTCGGGGCTGCTAGGATAGCCCTTGACGGTGCTGTCGGTGTAGGTCTTCGAGGCATAGTTGAAATGCGTGGTGGTGGTGGCGACGCCGATGGTCTTGCCGGCGAGATCTTCCTTGGTCACGCCCTTCAGCGTGCTGTCCTTCGGCACGGCGAGCGCCGACGGCGTGTTGTAGTATTTGTTCGAGAAGTCGACCTTCTCCTTCCGCTCCGCCGTGATCGACATCGAGGCGACGATGGCGTCGAACTTGCCGGCCTGGAGGGCGGGAATGATGCCGTCCCAATCCTGGGCGACGAAGGTGCACTTGACCTTCATCTCGTCGCAAAGCGCCTTGGCGATGTCGATGTCGAAGCCGACGAGTTGGCCATCGGCGGTGAGGTTATTGAAGGGCGGATAGGCGCCTTCGGTGCCGATCCTCAGGGTCTTTTCCTGGGCCTGGGCTACGCCGAGCGTCAGCAGCGCAGCCGATGCGGCAAGCGCGATACGCAGTGCAATACGCATGATAGTCCTCTCTTTATGGTCCCGGCCGTCGTTCCGAACGGCTCTGTGGGGCGGTGCTTTTGACCGCCCGCTGGCGCGATACTCCCACTCTTTCCAAGAAAAAAGCAACTGCAAAACCACAAAAATGGGCAAGGCTATTCTGCCGTTGCGTCAGCGCTCAAGCAACGAGCCCAGCGGCACGCTCGATGAAGTCGGCTATCGAATTTGCATCGTCGAGATCGAACACCGGCAGGTGCTCGCCCTCAACCCTGAAATCGGCGGCGACGGCGACGATGTTGGGATCGCCCGCCGAAAGCGGCGTGCGGTCCTTCGCTTCCAGCCGGCGAGTTTCGATCTTGCGGTGGGCCTCGCGCTTGTAACCCTCGACCAGCACCAGGTCGCAAGGCGCAAGCCGCGACAGGATAGCCTCCAATGTCGGCTCATCTTCGCCGCGTAGCTCATGCATCAATGCCCAGCGGACGCCGGAGACGATCGCAACTTCGGTGGCGCCGGCCTGGCGGTGGCGAAAACTGTCGGCACCCGGCTTGTCGATGTCGAAATCATGATGGGCGTGTTTCACCGTCGAGACTTTCCAGCCGCGCCGGACAAGTTCGGCGACCAGCTTTTCGGTCAATGTCGTCTTGCCGGAATTCTTCCAGCCGGTGATGCCGAAGACGCGTTTGTTCATGGCTTCATGCTCTGCAACAGACGCTCGGCCTGAACAAGGTCGTCAGGCATGTTGATGTTGAAGAAGGGGTCGACCCTCGCCGATTGCAGAACCGGGAAGTCCACCTCGACAAAACCGTGCCGGTCGATGAAAGCCGAAACCCGCCTATTGTCCTCGTCGACCAGAAAGTGCCGCAAGGCGTCGCGACAGTCCGTCGGCCAGAGTGTGAAGGTCGGATGCCGCTTGCCAGCCGAACAGGCGACGGCAATCGCAGCGGGGCGTTGATCGACGGCGGCCGCCAATCGTTCGACCAGATCCATTGGCAGGAAGGGCGTGTCGCCGGCAGCGGTGACGATCGCCTTGCAAGCCGTGTTGGCCACGGCCCATTCGAGGCCGGTCACGATCCCGGCAAGCGGTCCGGCAAAGCCGGTGACCGTATCGGCAAGCACCGGCAGTCCAAACTGCGAGAATCGCGCCGGGTCGCCATTGGCACTGAGCGCCAGAGGGGCGATCTGTGGGCTGAGGCGCGAGACGACCTGGTCAAGCACGCAGCCATCGCCAAGCGGCAACAGGCTCTTATCGCCGCCACCCATCCGTCTCGACTGGCCGCCGGCCAGAATAATCCCCGCAATGTCTCGCTTCATGCCATGAAGCCTGTACGCCAGCCGCCGGAAATCACAAGAACCTTCAAATGATCTGGCTAGATTCCGCCGGGCACCATTGTCGGCCCCGTGCTTTCGGCGACGATCTTTCGCCGGCCGACCACTCGCTCGCGGTAGAGCGCATAGAGGCCGGAGGCGATGATGATGGTGGCGCCGATGATCATCGGCAGATCGGGAATATCGGCGAAGATGAACAGGCCAAGCAGGATCGACCAGATCAGCGCCGTGTAGCGGAAAGGCGCGATGAAGGAGATGTCGCCCGCCCGCATCGCCATGATGATGAACTGGTAACCGATAATCACCAGCACAGCAGCCAAGGCCAACAGGGCCGTGCTGTTGCCCGTCATTGGTGTCCAGCCGCCCATCGGCGACAACAGCACCGCGCCGACAATTGTCATGGCAAGCGCGGTCGCGGTCGAAACCAGCAATGTCGGAATGGCCTCGGGAATCCGCCTGGTGGCAAGGTCGCGGACCGCGCAACAAGCGACGCTGGCCAGCGCCGCCAGCGAGTAGACGCTGAACCCCTCGAAGCCAGGCCGCACGATGATCAGCACACCGGCAAATCCGACGGCGATGGCCAGCCAGCGGCGCCAGCCGACAGCCTCGCCGAAGACAAGTGCGGCCCCCATCGTCACCGCCAGCGGCAGCGCCTGCAAAACCGCCGAAACATTGGCGATCGGCAAATGGGCGAGGGCGACGAGAAAACTAACCGTGGCGCCGGCCTCGCTGATCACGCGCAAGGCCACCAGAGGCTGCAGCATCGAGCCGGGGCGGGCAAGCGCGCCGCGCTGCCAGGCGAGCAAGCCGACGAAAAGCGAAGCGAAAGCGCCACGGATCAACATGACCTGCGCCATGTTCATCGATTGCGACGAGTATTTGGTGATGGCGTCGTTGAGGCAGAAGCCGGCCATCGCCACCACCATGAACAACGCGCCGCGAAGATTTGGAGAGAGGGGCAAGACGACCACCGGTTGTGCTTTGCAAAAAGCCTGTAACAGCCGGGCATGAAACAGCAACCCAAAAGGGCTGGGCCACAGCCCTTGTTTGTGGCTCAGAAGATCGCCTGCAATGGCGGCAGAACTTATTTCTTCGGCGTCAGCACCTCGGTGCCATTGCCTTCCTTGCCGGCGATCGTCCACAGGCCGTGCAGCGAGCCGTCGTCCATCATCTTGTAGACGACAAGGCCGATATCCTTGCCCATGACATAGCCGGCGGAGAAGGCGTCGTCGTTGCGCATGCAGATGCCGTCGGAAGATGAGCCGCCCGTCTCCCAGTGGATCGTGCAGGTCGTTCCGCTGGTCAGCGCGATGGTTGCTTCGCCGCCATAGGGCGATCCATCGAAGTTGGTGCCGGCGACGGTATAGGTGCCGCCGATCGACTGGGCCGCCGCGGGCACGGCCGCGAGACCAAGCAGTGCAAGAGAAAGAATGAGTTTGCGCATGAGTATCTCCCCCTGTGAGCGAAGAGCCGCTTCCAGGAGAAGGCTAGGCTGGAACAAGCTGGCCGTAAATCCGGCTGCGGTTCGCGAACAACACTTTTTCTGGGGTGTGGCCCGAAACTCTCACGGCCCCTTGAGACTGCCGGCGATGGCGCCGACCAGCGGGTCGTATTTCGACTTCAGCGCCGGCGGATAGTCGATCCAGACCGTGCGGATGACGCCATCCCCGCCGAACAGGCGCCGCTCGTAAAAAACCTTTCCGTCCTTCAAGCCCGATAGCACCGCCCAGTCCTTGCCAACCTTGCTGTAGGTAACATTGTAGCCGGCTTCATCGCTGGCTTTCTCGGCTGCAACGAAACTCTTCGGCGTGTCGTCGCCGATGTTGAGGATGCCGGAGCAGATCAGGCTGGCGCCATCGGCGCTCAGCCATACCTGTCCGTCGCCATTGTCGGGCTCGGGCTGGCGGTCGGTGAAGATTTCGTCGGGAAAAGTGCAGACGGTGCCGAAGCGCTCGTTCACATAGGTGAACGGCGCGGCAATCGCGGTGCATGCCACGATCGCAGCGGAAGATGTTACGATTGAAAAGAGCCGCCGCATGCCTTGCCCCGAAGTCGATGACCGCACGGCAAGTCTTGCACGATTTTTCGAAAAAATCAGCCGCCGGTGACGCTCATATGGCGCGAGACCGATGGGCGGCTGGTGCGGCGGTCGATGATGAAGTCATGGCCCTTGGGCTTGCGGCCGATCGCTTCGTCTATTGCGTCGGCGACCAGTTCGTTGCCTTCGGAGGCGCGCAAGGGCGCGCGCAGGTCGGCGGCATCTTCCTGGCCGAGGCACATGTAGAGCGTGCCCGTGCAGGTCAGCCGGACGCGGTTGCAGCTCTCGCAGAAATTATGCGTCATCGGCGTGATGAAGCCGAGGCGTCCGCCGGTCTCGGCGATATGGACGTAGCGGGCCGGGCCGCCGGTCTTGAAGGGGATGTCGGTCAGCGTGAACTGGCGTTCCAGCGAAGCACGCAGCAACGACAGCGGCAAATACTGGTCGGTGCGGTCGGCGTCGATCTCGCCCATCGGCATGGTTTCGATGACCGTCAGGTCCATGCCGCGGCCATGCGCCCAGCGCATCATTTCGGGCAATTCGGCGTCGTTAAAATCCTTCAGCGCCACCGCGTTGAGCTTGACCTTCAGCCCGGCCGCCTGTGCGGCATCGATGCCTTGCATGACCTTGTCGAGATGGCCCCAGCGGGTGATCTTGTGGAACTTGTCGGCGTCGAGCGTGTCGAGCGAGACGTTGATGCGCCTGACGCCGCAATCGGCGAGTTCGGCGGCAAAGCGCGACAGCTGCGAGCCGTTGGTTGTCAGCGTCAGTTCTTCCAACGCGCCGCTATCGAGATGCCGCGACAGCTGGCGCACCAGATGCATGATGTTCTTGCGCACAAGCGGCTCACCGCCGGTGAGGCGCAGTTTCCTGACGCCTTTTTCGATGAAGACCGTGCACAGCCGGTCGAGCTCTTCCAGCGACAGCAAATCCTTCTTCGGCAGGAAGGCCATGTCCTCGGCCATGCAATAAGTGCAGCGGAAATCGCAGCGGTCGGTCACCGACACTCTGAGATAGCTGATGGTGCGGCCGAAAGGATCGATCATGTCCATGCTTCAAGCGCTTCCCGTGAACGGCGTCGTTATATACCGCTATGTGATACGATACGGCCAGCTGTTCAAGATAGCGCCTCTCGATCTTTGGTAACATTCCCTGGCCGACATCGCATGTCGGCTCATCTCAAACAGTCTTTTCCCGTTTGGCGAAGCGGCGTAGGGAAGGGCGGATGACACGGGATCGAACAGCATGACCGCACCGAAAGAACTCAGGGTCTCGAAGGACCGCAAACTACTGTCCGTCACCTTCCCCGACCATCTGCCGTTCGAACTGCCGGCGGAGCTTTTGCGCGTCGCGTCGCCATCGGCCGAGGTGCAGGGCCATTCGCCCGAACAGCGGGTGACGGTTCCGGGCAAGCGCAATGTGGCTATCCTGAAGATCGAGCCGGTCGGCAACTACGCCGTGCGCATCACTTTCGACGATTTCCACGACACCGGTATCTTCACCTGGAACTACCTGCACACGCTTGGCCACGAAAAGGATGCGCGCTGGGCCGCCTATCTCGCAGAGCTTGCGGAAAAGGGCTTGAGCCGGGACCGCTAGGGCATCGCTGTCGTGAAGATGTCATCGATGTGGAGTAGCGCCGGCAAAGGTTGGAGACGAAGACATGTCCGTCATTACTACCGTCGAGCAGCTCGAGGCGCTCTATGGCGTTCCAGGCGAGGCGTCGCTGGTCAAGGAACTCGACCACGTCATTCCCGAATACGCCGCTTTTATCGAAGCCTCACCCTTCGTCGCGCTGGCGACCAGCGGGCCGGAGGGGCTGGATTGCTCGCCGCGCGGCGATCTCGCCGGCTTCGTGCGCATCCACGATCCGAAAACCCTGATGATGCCGGACCGTCGCGGCAACAACCGCGCCGATTCGCTGAAAAACATCATTCGCGATCCGCGTGTCGGCCTGCTGTTTTTAGTGCCGGGCTCCGGCACGACGCTGCGCGTCAATGGCCGCGCTCATATCACCACGGATACAGCGCTGTGCGCGTCGTTCATGGTGGATGGCAAGGCGGCGCGATCGGTGACCGTCGTCGATATCGATTCGGTCTATTTCCAATGCGCCCGTGCCATCGTCCGCTCCGAGCTCTGGAACCCGGCAAGGCATGTCGACCCAAAGTCGCTGCCGACGCCCGGACAAATCCTGGAAATCACCAGCCGCAAGACCATCGACGGCGAGACCTACGACAAGGAATGGCCGGAACGGGCGAAGAAGACGATGTGGTAGGTCTGGGCTGAAAGGGCCGTTACGCCTCTTTCAGCACCTCGTAGATTTTGCGCATCTGCTCGCCGATCATGTCGCATTGTTCCGGCGTCGACTGGCTCATCGCCTTCTCGATCAGCGCCATATGCACTTTCAGTGCCTGCATCAGCAGTGCCTCGCCGGCTTCCGTCAGGGCGAGCCGCAAGATGCGCTTGTCCTTCTCGTCGCCTTCGCGGCGCAACAGGCCGCGCACTTCCAGCTGCGGCAACAGCATGGTGATGTTGGAGCGGCCGACGAGCAGCTTGCGGGCAAGGTCGTGCTGCGACATGCCCGGATGCCGATAGAGGTTCATCAGCACATCGAGCTGTGCCGGTTTCAAATCGAGGGGCGCCAGCTTCGCCGCCAGCGTGCGCTCCAGCACATGGCAGGCGCGCGCCACCGCGACCCAGTTGCGAAAACGCGGGTTGTCCCAAGGTAGCTCTTGTTTATTGTTCATCTTTGAACTATTATGTTCATGCTTGAACGTATGGATGGATTCTCACTATGGCATCATTCGGGCTGAAGGTCATCCGGGGCGTGTTTGGTGCAGCCGAGCGGGTCGCGCCGCGGCTTACCGGACGCGCGGCGTTCGAATTGTTCTGCCGCACGCCGAACGTCAAGGCGCTCAGCGATGGCGAACGCCGCGCTGTCGACCGTGCCGCCGAATTCATGACCGAGGCGCGTCATCACCGGCTGAAGACCGCGACCGGCTGCGTCATGGTGCACGAGTTCCGGCCGGAGCCGGGCAGGGCGGCCGCCGGCACGGTGCTCGTCGTCCATGGCTGGCGCTCGCGCACCGAATATATGCGCGCCTTGATCGAGGGCTATCGCGCCGCCGGCTACAGGGTCATTTCGCTCGACCTGCCTGGCCACGGCCAATCGCAGGGCCGGCGCTTGAACATGGTCAATGCCGTCGATGCGGTGCGGGTTGCCGGCGAGTGGTTCGGCCCCTTCGTGGCGGCGGTCGGCCATTCCTTCGGTGGCGCCGTTGCCGCCAATGCCATCGCCGGTTCGGTCAAGAACATCCCGCCGCTGGCGGCCGGACGCCTTGTGCTGATCGCAGCGCCCAGTTCCTTGCCGGCGATCTTTGCCGACTTCAGCCGCATGCTCAATGTCGGGCCGCGCTCGCAAGCCGCCATGGCGGACCGGGTCGAACATCTTTCCGGCCGGCCGCTGCACGAATTCACCGGCGACCGCCAGCTTGCCCAGGCGGCGGTGCCGACCCTGGTCATCCACGCACCGGACGATCGCGAAGTTTCGGCCGATCATGCAAGGCTCTATGCCGGCGCCGGCGGTCATGTGCGGCTCTACTGGGCCGATGGACTCGGCCACCGCCGCATTCTCGCGGACAAGGGTGTGGTCGAACGCGCGGTCGGCTTCGTGACGCACGAGCCGTCGCTACTGCATTGAGGGGCGGTCGCGGTTACTTCTTCTTTTCGCTGGGTTCGACCGGCAGTCCGGCGGCCTTCCAGGCGGTGTAGCCGCCAAGGATGTGCTTGACCGGCGAAAGCCCCATGTCCTGCGCCGTCTTGGTGGCCAGCGCCGAGCGCCAGCCGCCGGCGCAGAAGAAGACGAAGCTCTTTGCCGAGGCGAAGAACGGCTTGTGATACGGGCTTTCGGGGTCGATCCAGAATTCCAGCATGCCGCGGGTGACATGTTTGGCGCCGGGGATACGGCCGTCGCGCTCGACTTCGCGGGGATCGCGCAGATCGACGAAGATGGTGTCTTCATCGTCGAGCAGCCCGGCCGCTTCCTCCGGCGAAACCACTTCGATCTCGGCGTTCGCCTGGTCCAGCAGTTCGCGGTAACCCTTTTTCACGCTCTCGTCCTTCCCGGCCTTGCCGGCCCTAGCATTGCTGGCAACTCCGAATTTCGATCACACCAGCCGGCGTTTGTCACGCCGCGTTGCCGGCCAGCGTCTCCCAAGCCGCCATGGCCCCGGCCACCGTCGCCAGCAGAGCATCGTGCGAGGCGCCGTCGCGGGCCTGGATCGACATGCCGTGCTGAACGGTGGCGAAGAAGGTCGCGGCAGCACTCGAGTCGAAATCCGCCGGCAGCTCGCCTTCGGCAACGCCGCGCTCGAGACGTTTTTGCAGGGCGCTATGGTTTTCGGCACGACGACGGCGCAGATCGTCGCAGATGGCGCCACGGCTCGAATCCTGATGCAGCGCGCCGAGCGTGATCAGGCAGCCCTGCGGGCGATCGCTCTGCGAATAGGCTTTCGCCGTCAGGCACAGGAATTGTTCGATCGCCTGCCGCGCGGTCGGAGCCTCATCCAATGCCAGCCAGATGTCGGCACCCTCGGTGTGTGAGTAAAAATCCGTCGCCTCCAGGAACAGCGCCTCCTTGCTGCCGAAGGCGGCATAGAGGCTGGGCGAGTTGATGCCCATGGCGGCGGTCAGCTCGCTCATCGATGCGCCTTCGTAACCACGAGCCCAAAACACCTGCATCGCGCGGCGCAGGGCTGCGGTTCGATCGAAAGTACGGGGGCGGCCTCGTTCCGACATGATGCTCTTTTCTGTGTTGATCGATACATAATTCAGTTGACGGCGACGGGCAAGGCTGGCAGATATTTATGTATCGATCATTACATAAAAGGAGAATTCGATGTCATCCAGCAGATTGAACGGCAAGGCGGCGCTCGTTACCGGCGGCAGTCGCGGTATCGGTGCAGCGATTGCGCGGAGGCTCGCGGCCGACGGCGCCAGTGTCGCGCTGACCTATGTGAATGGCGAGGAGCAGGCCCGCTCGGTGGTGGCCGATATCGAGGCCAAGGGTGGCCGTGCCATCGCGATCAAGGCCGACAACCGCGATGCCGTGGCCATAGACAAGGCCGTCGATGACGCCGCGACCGCATTCGGACGGCTCGATATCCTGGTCAACAGCGCAGGCATCTGGCGCGCCGCTCCCATCGACACGCTGTCGCTCGCCGATTTCGACGAGACCATGTCGGTCAATCTCAGAGCCCCGTTCATCGCTTCCAAGGCGGCGGCAGCCCATATGGGTGAGGGCGGCAGCATCATCTCGATCGGCAGCAATCTTGCCGAGCGGGCGACAGACGCCAGCCTCACGGCCTATTCGGCCAGCAAGGCGGCGCTGGTCGGCCTGACCAAGGCGTTGGCACGCGATCTCGGCCCGCGCGGCATCACCGCCAATGTCGTTCACCCCGGTTCGACCGACACCGACATGAACCCTGGCGACGGCCCGCATGCCGAGCACCAGCGCCGGAAGATGGCGACGCCGCGATTCGGCAAGGCCGAGGACATTGCCGGCATGGTCGCCTGGCTGGCAGGGCCGGAAGGCCGTTTCGTCACCGGCGCCACGCTAACCATCGATGGCGGCGCCAACGCCTGATCCCCAAGGGATTTCCCGGCTGGAGCGGAAACACCCCGCTCCAGCGTCACGATGTTGTGAAACCGTTCTGCAACAGGCGTTCCAAAATTTATGAAAGCTTAACGAAATCGGTATGAATCAGTATAGTCGCGCCTTACATCCGCCATGCGGTGAGCGAGACGGTCTGACGTGCGGAACGGGAACCGGTTGCGGCCGGAGCGGGTGATCCATGAAATTCCTCGGAAACAAAGCGACCGTGATGCCGCTGATGGCGCTCACGGCAACGCTCGCTTTCGGTACGCCTCAGGCAGGCGCGCAGGGGCTTTTCGACATGCTTTTCGGCGGTGGCGTCAAGCGCGCGCCGCAAGGCGAGTTTCCGCCCCCGCCACCGAAACACAAGCCGAAGGCGCCGGCCGGCGGCGGTGGTGGCGGTGTGAGAATCAGCGGCCCATCCTACTACACCTACAAGGCCGACCGCCTTGTTCGCGTCGACTTCTCGGCGCTGACGGCAGCGCCGCAGCCGGCGATCCCGCAGGACGCTGCCTTCGTTCCGTCAGCCACAGGTGCCGCGTTTCGTGATGCCGTTGCCAGCTTGAGTGATTACGAACTCTACGCCGAGCCCGACATCGCCAAGGCGCTGATCGCCTATTACTCGGCTAATCCGGATTTCATCTGGATAAGCGGAACCAGCCTCAACAGCCGTGCGCAGGATGCGGTGCGTGTGCTTGGCGAGGCTGCAAGCTATGGCCTCGCGCCCGCCGACTATACGGTCGAAGTGCCCGCTGCCGGCACATCGACGACTGACGCCAATGCGCAACTGAAAGAGCTCGTCCGTTTCGAGATGGCGTTGTCGGCCCGGGTGCTGCGCTATGCCCATGACGCCCAGAACGGCCGCGTCGAGCCCAACCGCATGACCGGCTACTATGATTTCCCGGCCAAGCCGCTCGACTTGCAAGGCGTGCTGAAAACGTTGGCGCATACCCAGGAAGTGCGCACCTATCTCGAATCGCGGCATCCGCAGAATGCGGAATACCAGGCGCTGCGCGTCGAACTGGAAGCGCTGCAGGCAAGTGCGGAAAACGAAATCGTCGTCGACCCCAAACTGCTGCTGAAGCCGGGCGAGACCAGCCCCGAACTGCCGAAGCTGCTGACCTTGATCGCGCGCAATCTCGACGACGAGATGGGCGGCGCCTATGGCGAGATCCTGTCCAGGCTGGCGACCAGCGACGTCTACGTTCCGGAACTGGTTCCGGTCATCGAGGCCGTGCAGCAGAAGGCAGGCATGAAGGGCGACGGCGTCATCGGTCCGCGCACCGTCGCATCGCTGGCGGGAACATCCAAGGCCGACAAGCTGCTGAAGGTGGAAGTGGCGCTCGAGGAACTGCGCTGGCTGCCTTCCGATCTCGGAAGCCCGCGCGTCTTCATCAACCAGCCGGCTTTTACCGCCAGCTACATCGACAATGGCGAGGAAAAGCTGAAGACGCGTGTCGTCGTCGGCCGGACCACCAACCAGACCGCATTTTTCTACGACCAGATCAAGCAGGTCGATTTCCATCCCTATTGGGGCGTACCGCAGTCGATCATCGTCAACGAGATGCTGCCCAGGCTGCGCAACGATCCAGGCTATCTCGACCGCGCCGGCTACGAGGTGACCGATTCGAGCGGCAAGCGCATTCCTTCGTCGGCGGTCAACTGGGGCGCCTATGGCTCGAACATCCCCTACAGCGTGCGCCAGCAGCCGAGCGAGGCCAATGCGCTGGGCGAGCTGAAGATCCTGTTCCCCAACAAGCACGCGATCTACATGCACGACACGCCGCAGAAATCATTCTTCCAGCGTGACATGCGCGCGCTCAGCCATGGCTGCGTGCGGCTGCAGGATCCGCGCGGCATGGCGGCGGCGGTGCTCGGCACTTCGGTGGACTATATCGCCGAGAAGCTGAAGCACGGCCACGCGACCGAGAACGTGACACGCACGATCCCGGTCTACGTCGCCTATTTCACCGCCTGGCCCGACCTCTCCGGCAAGGTCGAGTATTTCGGCGACGTCTATGACCGCGACACAAGGCTGAAGCAGGCCCTGGACGCCACCGAGGCGGTGCGCTCGCCGTCGAGCTGAGCAGAAGCCCCGACCGCTAGCGCTCGAACAGCGGTCTCCGGAAGCCGGCGTCGCGACCGGCAATCAGCCAATAGAGCAACCCGGCGACAAGGCCGGCAGCGGCGATGATACCGATGTCGACCCAGCGCTCCGCATCCATATCCTCCGGCGCACTCGGCCAGATCAGGGCGAAGCCGCCGACCGCGGCAGCGGCGCCGAAAAGCATGTGCAGCAGGACATTGCGCAGCGAGAAGAACTCGGCGATCAGCGCGAAGATCAGCGTCTGCAGTGCGGTCACCACAATCGTCAGGAAATAAACGAACATGCCAAGCGGCGGCACCAGCAGCACCGCGATCGGCGAGACGCCCATGACGTCGAAATAATTGGGCGCGTTGGGCAAGGAACTGAGCACGCCATAGATCACAGCCACGGCGATCAAGCCGACCAGCACCGATACGAAATAGCCGGCTAACATCATCAATATGCGCTTCAGTATGTGCTTCGCCGTCGCCATGCCCATCCCCCAACGCGACCCTGCCGTACAATCAGCCATCAAAGCGGGACTGACGCAAGGGGAGAGCAATCGCTTCAGACCGATGACAAGTTCGACTTGTGGCGGAGACCCCAATTGCCGAAGTCGGCGCCGCCCCTCATCGCCCTGCCGGGCACTTCTCCCCGTATAGTGACGG
>SAKE01000023.1 GCA_004017275.1 Mesorhizobium sp.
GGGTGGGGTGCCGGCTGCGGCTCGTCGCGCTTCAAGAACTCCGGGACGGCCTGCTCGGCCGCCGGCTTCAGCGCATCGAGTGCTTCCCATTTGATCGGCGGCAGCGGGGCGGTCTCGTCGACCCGCTCCTCGACCACCTCCTTCTTGCCGAACGAAAATATCTTCTTGAAAAAACCAGCCATGCTTTGCGTTTCTCAGGCGGCGCGGGCGGCAAGGGGGGCCGCGATCAGGCGGGTACCGTCATGGCCTGATATATCGGCCTCGACGATCTCGCCCGGCGCGCCGGTGCCGAGCGCGGCAAGCGTAAATCCTTCGGTGCGGCCAATGCCGTCACGCTCGATCAGGATCGATTGACGGGTTCCGGGCAGCGACGACAGATGCCTGACATACGCAGCTTCACCGGCGGCGCGCAGCCGGGCGGCACGCTGCTTGACCACCTCGCGGCGCAGCTGCGGCATGCGCGCGGCGGGGGTGCCTTCGCGTGGGCTGAACGGGAAGACGTGGAGATGGGTCAGGCCGCACTCCTCGACGATTTTTTCCGAGTTCTCGAACATTTCGTCGGTCTCGGTCGGGAAGCCGGCGATGATGTCGGCGCCGAAGACGATGCCGGGGCGCAGCTTGCGCACATCCTCGCAGAAGCGGATCGACTGATCGCGCAGATGGCGGCGCTTCATCCGCTTCAGGATCATGTCGTCGCCCGACTGCAGCGACAGATGTAGGTGCGGCATCAGCCGGGGCTCGGTGGCGATGGCGTCGAGCAATTCGTCGTCGGCCTCGATCGAATCGATGGAAGACAGCCGCAGGCGCTTCACGTCGGGCACCTGCCTCAAAATGGTCTTAACCAGCCTGCCGAGCTTCGGCGCGCCCGGCAGGTCGGCGCCGAAACTGGTCATGTCGACGCCGGTCAGCACGATCTCGGCATAGCCGTTGCCGGCGAGCCGCTTGACCTGCTCGACCACGGCGCCCATCGGCACGGAGCGCGAATTGCCGCGTCCATAGGGAATGATGCAGAAGGTGCAGCGGTGGTCGCAGCCGTTCTGCACCTGGACGAAGGCGCGCGCCCGGCCCTCGATGGCGTCGACCATATGGCCGGCGGTCTCGCGCACGGAAAAGATATCGTTGACGCGCGCCTTCTCGGTGTCGTTGACGCCGAAGTCCGGCAGCGCGCGATAGGAGTTGGCCTTCAGCTTCTCCTCATTGCCAAGCACGAGATCGACCTCATCCATGGCGGCGAATTTTTCGGGCTCGGTCTGCGCGGCACAGCCGGTGACGATGATGCGGGCTTGCGGGTTATCTCGGCGCGCCTTGCGGATCGCCTGTTTGGCCTGGCGCACCGCCTCGCCGGTGACGGCGCAGGTGTTGAAGATCACGGCGCCGCCATCCAGCGCGCCGAGGCCGGCGGTTTCAGCCTCGCGCCGCATTACCTCGGACTCATAGGTGTTCAGCCGGCAGCCGAAGGTGACGACATCGATGCCGTTGGACATCGCGCTCTTGGACAGAGCGGACATCAGGCCGCGCTTTCGGTGTCGCGGACCCAGCTACCGTTCGACGGGTCGAAGCGACCGGAAAATTCCCATTCCGCGGCACCGGTCAGAACGACGTGGTCGTCGTCGCGCCATTCGACATGCAGCGTGCCGCCGCCGGGGGTCAGCAGGCTGACGCTGCGGCCGGTGCGCTTGGTGCGGGCGGCTGCAACCACAGCGGCGCAGGAGGCTGTGCCGCAGGCCTTGGTCAGGCCGGCGCCACGCTCCCAGGTGCGGATGATCATGGTCTGCGGTGAGGTGACCTGCGCGATGGTGATGTTGGCGCGCTCGGGAAACATCGGGTGGTTCTCGAGCAGCGGCCCGAAGCGGTCTAGCTCATAGGACCAGACGTCGCGGTCGACCCAGAAGATGGCGTGCGGGTTGCCCATCGAGACGACCGAGGGCGAATGCAGCACCGGCGCGTCGATCGGGCCGATCTGCAGCTCGATCATGCGGGTGTCGCGGAATTCCTCGGCCAGCGGAATGTCCTGCCAGCCGAAACGCGGCATGCCCATGTCGACCGAGATCGTGCCGTCGGCATGTTCGCGCGCGTTGAGGATGCCGGCAACGGTCTCGAAGGTGAAGATCTTCTGGCCGGTCTCGGCGGCCAGCGCCTGGACGACGCAGCGCATGCCGTTGCCGCAGGCCTGCGCGCCGGTTCCGTCGGAATTCAAGATGTCGATGAAAAAGGCGGTGCCGGGCGTCCTGGCGTCGTGGATCGCCATGATCTGGTCGAAGCTGGTCGCGGCATCGCCGTTCAGCGCGATCGCCGCGGCCGCGGTCACCCGATCGGCACGGCTACGCATGTCGGCAACGATGATCTCGTTGCCTATACCGTTCATCTTGGCGAAAGGGGCAGTGCTTGCCATTGCTCCGCGAATTCCGTGTCCGTTTGGCGCTATATGGCGGAAACGGGCGGGAATTACCAGTGCGGAGGCGCTTCACGTGACGGCGAAAATGCCCAGTACCATCAGAAGAAAGATGATTAGAACGACGCCGATGAGGATGCGCGCGCCGGTGGCGGCAGCACCTGCCAGTGCCGGCATGCCGAGCAGGCTCGCCGCGGCGGCGACGATCAGGAGAATGATGATCCATTTGAGCATGGCAATGCCTCGCAAACCGACAGATTTTTCAACCGCATGAAAACGCGGTTGCCGCGCTTGGGTTCCGTCGGGCCGCGAGGCCGAAGCAGCTCAGAACGCTATGCCTTTCGGCACATCCCAGACCTCGCCCGGCCGCAAGGCGCGAAAGCGCTGCCGTGAGATGCCTTGATCGTCAAGCGCCTCGGCCAGTTTCCGGGCCGGCTCGTCGATCGGTTAGTCGGTGAGCTGGAAAGTGCCCCAGTGGCAGCCGGCGGCGAAAGCGGCGTTGCACAGCGTCATGCCTTGCACGGCTTCCCAGGGGTTCTGGTGCTGCGGCGCCATGAACCAGCGCGGCTCATAGGCGCCGATCGGCAGAATGGCGAAGCGGAAGCCGCCATGTTTTTCGGCCATCAGCCGGTAGTTGATGCCATCGTGGAAGCCGGTGTCACCGGCGAAATAGAGCTTGCTGTCAGGCGTTTCGATGACGAAGCCGGCCCACAGCGCCATGCGCCGGTCGCGGGCGCCACGCGCCGACCAGTGATGCACCGGCTCGACATGGACGGTGGCGCCATTACCGATCTCGACTCTGTCGCCCCAGTCATGCGCCGACAGCCGCATGCCGGGCACGGCGGCTTCGATGATGGCGTCGTTGCCGAGCGGAGTGAGCACCAGAGGGTCGTGGCCGGTCTTCAGCCGCTTCAGCGTGGCGAGGTCGAGATGGTCGTAATGGTTGTGGCTGACCAGTACGAGGTCGATCGGCGGCAGGTCGGCAAAGGCGATGCCCGGCGGATTGATGCGTTTCGGTCCGGCGAAGGGAAGCGGCGACGCGCGCGGCGACCACACCGGATCGGTGAGGATATTCAGTCCGGCTGTCTGGACCAGCAAGGTGGAATGGCCGACCATAGTCACATTCAGCGCGGCGCCCTCGACCTTCGCGGCCGGCTTTGCCTGCGGAAAGGGGCTTGGATTCGTCGCCGGCCATTTCGAACGCTGGCCGTTCAACTGCCATTTCAGCAGGTCGGCGAAACGTCCGGGCAGTTGGCCGTCGGGATTGAAGAACAATGCGCCGTCGAAATGGTCGCTGGGCGGGCCGCTGTAATAGCGATTGGCGGCTCTCTTTCTCGCGGCCAATTTTGCGGCTCCAGCAGGGCTTCGTCTCCCTGACATAGGGGCTGCGCCGGCACGCGCAAGCATCTTACCGCCGAATGCCAAAGACAGCACTATGTTGACTGGGTATCCGGGGCGATGCGCGATAAGCGGCCGGCGCCATGGCGATTGCGATAAATTTGCAACAAATCTTGCCGCAAACCGTATTTTAACCATATCGGGTTGAAATTTCGCCACCTTCTCCATCTTGGTGGAGGTGAGATTGTGCGGACGGCTTCCCCCCAGCCGGATCCGACGGAGGTTGGAATGACTTTTTCGAAAACCGGTCTGGTGGCCGTATCGCTGGCCGCGCTCGTTGCGAGCGGCTGTTCGACCTCACGCTTCTCGTCGATGGACGACCAGCAGCCGGCCCCGCTGGAGGCTGCGCCCGCCGGCAAGGTGACCGCGAACCAGCTGCCGCCGCCGGCGTCGCCCGGAACCACCGACCCGTCGCAATTCCCGACCGCTCCGGCAAACACGCAGGTTGCCTCGCTGCCGCCGGACGGCTCGGCTCCAGCCGGAGCCTCTGATCTCAACGCCGCCAGCGTCGCCGGTGTCTGGAACGCCAGCGTTTCGGGCCAGAGCTGCAAGGTGGCGACACCGCAGACCAAATTCGGCGCCGGCTTCCGCGCCGGGCCGCTGCATTGCCCGGCGCCGATCGACGGCATCAAGTCATGGAACGTCGCCGGCAAGCAACTGACGCTCTATGACGAGAATGGCGGCGCGCTGGCGCGGCTCTATTCCTCGGGTGGCTCGAAATTCGACGGCCAGACTTCCAACGGCCAGCCGATTTCGCTTACAAGATAGGCTAGTCCTTCCGAACGCATGTCGCGCAGAAGTGGCCCGGTTTTGGGACAGCGACATGCATAAAAACAAATGACGTGACCGATGCATCTGCGTGACGGCCTCCAGACCCATGCGACCGTCAGGCAGCGCTACGACCATCTGGTGGAAACCGGCGCGATCGGGCGCGATCCGGCGCAGGAGCGGATCGTGGCCGCGCTCGATCGGCTGATCGACGAGATCTCGGCCAAGCGGCTGGCACACAAATCGAGTGCGCTGGGTTGGCTGTTTGCCCGCAAGCGCGAGACGCATGAGGCCGTCAAAGGCCTCTACATCCATGGCGGCGTCGGCCGTGGCAAGACCATGCTGATGGACATGTTCTTCGAGCTTGTGCCGGTGCGGCGCAAGCGCCGCGTCCACTTCAACGACTTCATGGCCGACGTGCAGGACCGTATCCAGAAGCACCGGCAGGCGCGCAAGAATGGCGACGTGAAGGAAGACGATCCGATCCCGCCCGTGGCCAAGGCCCTTGCCGAGCAGGCCTGGGTGCTGTGTTTCGACGAGTTCTCGGTCACCGACATTGCCGACGCGATGATCCTGTCGCGGTTGTTTTCGGCGCTGTTTGCCAGCGGCGTGGTGCTGGTCGCCACCTCGAACGTGGCGCCGGAAAGTCTTTACAGAGACGGGCTGAACCGCCAGCTTTTCCTGCCGTTCATCGGCATCCTAGAGCGGTACGCGCAAGTGATGTCGCTCGATGCCGACAAGGACTACCGGCTGGAAAAGCTTGCCCGAACACCGGTCTATGTCACGCCTGCCGATGCGGCGGCCGACCAGATGCTCGACGAGGCCTGGCAAGCCATGACGCGGGGCGCGCCGACCGCCGAGACGTCGCTGGCGCTCAAAGGGCGGCAGGTGATCGTGCCGCGGGCGGCCGGCGCCGCGGCGCGGTTTACCTTTGCCGATCTCTGCGAAAAGCCGCTCGGAGCCCGCGATTTCCTGGCGATCGCCGGGCGCTTTTCGACTGTCTTCATCGACCACGTCCCGGTGCTCGGCGAAGGCAAGCGCAACGAGGCCAAGCGCTTTATCCTTCTGATCGACACGCTCTACGACCATCATGTGCGACTGGTGGTGAGCGCCGAAGCGCCGCCGCACAAGCTTTATGTGGCCAAACGCGGCGTCGAGGTCTTCGAATTCGAGCGCACGGCGTCGCGGCTGACCGAGATGCAGAGCCGCGACTGGCTGGAGGATTGGGCGGAGCGGCAGAAGGTGAAGGCGGTAGTGTCGGAAGCGTCGCAGGCGTCAGCGTAGGAACCGGCGCAGTAAGTCGATCTCCCTCCTTGAGGGGGAGATGGCCGGCAGGCCAGAGGGGGTCGGTTCGACCGGGTGCGGCACAGATGACGCCGGCGTTCCACGCGCGGCGCCCCCTCTGTCGCCTTTGGCGAGATCTCCCCTCGATGTGGGAGATTGGCGCTCGGCGACCCGCATCACAAGGGCGTCATCGCCTGCTTCCTGCCTTACGATCTCCATCCTTCTTGTATAAATTCCCACAAGTCGGCTTACCAACTTTGACGTTTACGTAAGTCCCAATCAGTCTAACCGATTGAAAATGCTCACTCCAAAATAATCGTTTGAATTTATTCCGCGCCGAGGCTATTGGGTGCGGCGAAATTCGCGGTTTCCCGCAGCATTCCGGCCTCCTCCTCGACGCCGTATAGCGTCGTCACTGACAAGGGAAAACATCCTCACATGGCACGCAATAAGATAGCGCTCATCGGCTCGGGCATGATCGGCGGCACGCTCGCCCACATGATCGGGCTCAAGGATCTCGGCGACGTGGTGCTGTTCGATATTGCCGAGGGTATCCCGCAGGGCAAGGGGCTCGATATAGCGCAGTCGTCGCCGGTCGATGGCTTCGACTCCAGGCTCACCGGCATCAATGACTATGCCGGTATCGAGGGGGCCGATGTCTGCATCGTCACCGCCGGCGTGCCGCGCAAGCCCGGCATGAGCCGCGACGACCTTTTGGGCATCAACCTCAAGGTCATGGAACAGGTCGGAGCCGGCCTGAAGAAGTACGCGCCGAAGGCCTTCGTCATCTGCATCACCAACCCGCTCGACGCCATGGTGTGGGCGCTGCAGAAGTTCTCCGGCCTGCCGAAGAGCCATGTCGTCGGCATGGCCGGCGTGCTGGACTCCTCGCGTTTCCGCTATTTCCTGGCCGAAGAATTCAAGGTCTCGGTCGAGGACGTCACCGCCTTCGTGCTCGGCGGCCATGGCGATTCCATGGTGCCGATGATCCGGTATTCGACGGTATCGGGCATTCCGCTGCCCGACCTCATCAAGATGGGCTGGACCTCGAAGGAGAAGCTCGACCAGATCGTGCAGCGCACCCGCGACGGCGGCGCCGAGATCGTCGGCCTGCTCAAGACCGGCTCGGCCTACTACGCGCCGGCCGCTTCTGCGATCCAGATGGCCGAAGCCTATCTCAAGGACAAGAAGCGCGTGCTGCCGTGCGCGGCGTATCTCTCCGGCCAGTATGGCGTCAAGAACACCTATGTCGGCGTTCCCGTGGTGATCGGTGCCGGCGGCGTCGAGCGCATCATCGAGATCGACCTCAACAAGAGCGAGCAGAAGATGTTCGATAGTTCGGTGGCGACAGTGCAGGGCTTGACCGAAGCCTGCGTCAAGATCGCGCCGCAGCTCGCCTCGAAGTAATCCGGAGAAAACCCAGATGAACATCCATGAGTATCAGGGCAAGGCGCTGCTGAAGAGCTTCGGCGCACCGGTGGCCGAGGGCGTGCCGGTGTTCAAGGCGAGCGAGGCGGAAGCCGCGGCACAAGCGCTGCCGGGTCCGCTCTATGTGGTGAAGAGCCAGATCCATGCCGGCGGCCGCGGCAAGGGTAAATTCAAGGAGCTTGGTCCCGATGCCAAGGGCGGGGTCCGGCTAGCCAAGTCGGTGGCCGACGTCGTCGCCAACGCCAACGAGATGCTGGGCAACACGCTGGTGACCAAGCAGACCGGCCCGGCCGGCAAACAGGTCAACCGGCTCTACATCGAGGACGGCGCCGACATCGAGCGCGAGCTCTATCTGTCGATCTTGGTCGACCGTTCGGTCGGCCGCATCGCTTTTGTCGTCTCGACCGAGGGCGGCATGGACATCGAGGCGGTCGCCCATGACACGCCGGAAAAGATCATCACCGTCGCCATCGATCCGGAAAAGGGCGTCACATCAGCCGATTTGAAGGCGCTCAACGGCGCGCTGAAGCTCGACGGCGATGCGGCCAAGGACGGCGATACGCTGTTCCCGATCCTCTACAAGGCCTTTGTCGAGAAGGACATGAGCCTGCTCGAGGTCAATCCGCTGATCGTCATGAAGAACGGCCGGCTGCGCGTGCTCGACGCGAAAGTGTCGTTCGACAACAACGCGCTGTTTCGACACCCCGACGTGCTCGAGCTGCGCGACACCACCGAAGAGGACGAGAAGGAAATCGAGGCGTCGAAATACGACCTCGCCTATGTCGCGCTCGACGGCAATATCGGCTGCATGGTCAACGGCGCCGGCCTTGCCATGGCGACGATGGACATCATCAAGCTCTATGGCGCCGAGCCCGCCAACTTCCTCGATGTCGGCGGTGGCGCGTCCAAGGAGAAGGTGACGGCGGCGTTCAAGATCATCACCAAGGATCCGGCGGTCAAGGGCATCCTGATCAACATCTTCGGCGGCATCATGAAGTGCGACATCATTGCCGAGGGCGTCATTGCCGCGGTCAAGGAAGTCGGCCTGGAAGTGCCGCTGGTGGTGCGTCTGGAAGGCACCAATGCCGAGCTTGGCAAGAAGATCATCAACGACAGCGGCCTCAACGTGGTGTCGGCGGACGATCTCGACGACGCGGCCAAGAAGATCGTGGCGGCGGTGAAGGGCTGATCTGGTGCCTCCGCGCAAGATAAATCTGGTCGAGGCGGCGGATCGGACCATCACCAAGGTCTTCGATCCGCATATCGCCGGCGATGTCAACGACAGCCAGGCCAAGGTAGCCAAGTTCGGCGAGATGTTTGACTGGCACGCGCATGACAATGAGGACGAAGCCTTCCTTGTGTTGCGCGGCCGCATCGCCATCGATTTCCGCGATGGTCCGGTCGAGCTCGGCGAGGGCGATTTCATCGTCGTGCCGCGCGGCGTCGAGCACCGGCCGCGCTCTCTCACCGTTGAGCCCGTGGTGCTGATGTTCGAGCCGGCGACGACGCTCAACACCGGCAACGCCAAGAGCGACCTCACCGTCGCCGAGTTGAAGCGGCTGTAACGAACTTGCGACCGTCACACAGTTACACATATACTGTGTGACGAAGGCGCAGGAGAAAAGAGAAATGAAGAACATCACTTTGGCAGTCGAAGACGCGGTCCTGGAGCAGGTCAAGCTGGCGGCTGTCGAGCAGCGAACGACCGTCAATGCCATGGTGCGGGATTTCTTCGCGGCAGTGGCCGCGAAGCGGCACGCCAAGGACGAGGCACGTCAAGCCTTGCTGCGGCTTGCCCGTGAGGCGGCAGGTGACATGGGTGGCGAGAAATGGAACCGGGAAGCTCTCTATGATCGCTGACTGCTTCCTCGACACGAACATCCTCGTCTATGCCGCCATCGGACACAAATCCGAGCGTGCGAAGTACGAGCGCGCCGTGGAGTTGATCGCCAAGGAAGACTATTCAACCTCCGCACAGGTGCTGCAGGAGTTCTATGTGAACGTGACCAAGCGAGCCGATGTCACATTGGCGCCGGCGAAGGCGGCCGAATGGGTTGCCGCGATCTCCATGAAACCCTGCCAGGATTTGGATAGCGCCGTCGTCATGAGGGGCATCGAGAACGCGCAGCGCTACGAGATTTCATATTGGGATGGCGCAATCATCGCCGCCGCCGAGCGCCTTGGCGTCAACACACTTTACACCGAAGACCTCAACCACGGGCAATCTTACGGCTCCGTGGTCGCCATCAACCCCTTCCGCACTCACTGATCAGGTCGCAAAAAATGTCCATTCTCGTCGACAAGAACACCAAGGTGCTGGTGCAGGGCCTGACCGGCAAGACCGGCACGTTCCACACCGAGCAGGCGCTGGCCTATCACGGCACGAAAATGGTCGGCGGTATCCACCCGAAGAAGGGCGGCGAGACCTGGACCGGCTCAAAGGGTGAAAACCTGCCGATCTTCGCCACCGTCGCCGAGGGCAAGGAAAAGACCGGCGCCAACGCCTCGGTCGTCTATGTGCCGCCGGCAGGCGCCGCCGAGGCTATCCTGGAAGCGATCGAGGCCGAGATCCCGTTGATCATCTGTATCACCGAAGGCATACCGGTGATGGACATGATCAAGGTCAAGGCACGGCTCGACCGCTCGACCTCGCGGCTGATCGGGCCGAACTGCCCGGGCGTACTCACCCCCAATGAATGCAAGATCGGCATCATGCCCGGAAACATCTTCCGCAAGGGCTCGGTCGGCGTTGTTTCGCGCTCGGGAACACTTACCTATGAGGCCGTGTTCCAGACCACCAATGTCGGCCTCGGCCAGACCACCGCCGTCGGCATTGGCGGCGACCCCGTCAAAGGCACCGAGTTCATCGACGTGCTCGAGATGTTCCTCGCCGACGACGAAACCAAGTCGATCATCATGATCGGCGAGATCGGCGGTTCGGCCGAGGAAGACGCCGCGCAGTTCCTCAAGGACGAAGCCAAGCGTGGCCGAAGCAAGCCGATGGCCGGTTTCATCGCCGGGCGCACGGCGCCGGCCGGCCGCACGATGGGCCATGCGGGCGCGGTCATCTCCGGCGGCAAGGGCGGCGCCGAGGACAAGATCGCGGCAATGGAATCGGCTGGGATCAAGGTATCGCCGTCGCCGGCGCGGCTGGGCACGACCTTGGTCGAGGCGATCAAGGGTTAAGTAAGTAGTGAATGGTGAATGGTGAATGGCAGGAACGGATGAATAGTTGGCATGGCTAACGGGTCTCAGCCCTGCCGCTGACCATTCACCATTCACCCCAAGAAGGAGACGGAGCCAGGCTCCGCGAACAAAATGGCAAGACAAGATCAGGCCAACGACCAGTTTTCTCTCACCTCTTTCCTCTATGGCGGCAATGCCGACTATATCGACGCGCTTTATGCCGCCTATGAGGACGATCCGGCCTCGGTCAATCCCGAATGGCAGGAGTTCTTCGCAGGGCTGAAAGACGATTCCGGCGATGTGCGCAGGAACGCCAAGGGTGCCTCCTGGGCCAAGCCCTCCTGGCCGCTGCAGGCCAATGGCGAACTGGTGTCGGCCCTCGACGGCAATTGGGGCATTGTCGAGAAGACCATCGAAAAGAAGGTCAAGGACAAGGCGGTCACCAACGGTGTCGTCCTCTCCGACGCCGATGTGCACCAGGCGACGCGCGATTCCGTGCGCGCCATCATGATGATCCGCGCCTACCGCATGCGCGGCCATCTGCACGCCAATCTCGACCCGCTCGGCATCGCCAAGCCGCTCGAGGACTACAATGAATTGTCGCCGGAAAATTATGGCTTCACCGCTGCCGACTATGACCGACCGATCTTCCTCGACAATGTGCTCGGGCTTGAATTCGGCACCATCCGGCAGATGCTGGAAATCCTGACGCGCACCTATTGCTCGACGCTCGGCGTCGAGTTCATGCATATTTCGGACCCCGAGGAAAAGGCCTGGATCCAGGCGCGCATCGAGGGCGCCGACAAGGAAATCAGCTTCACCGCCACCGGCAAGAAGGCGATCCTGCAGAAACTGGTCGAGGCCGAGGGCTTCGAGCAGTTCATCGACGTCAAGTACAAGGGCACCAAGCGCTTCGGCCTCGATGGCAGTGAAGCGCTGATCCCGGCACTGGAGCAGATCGTCAAGCGCGGCGGCCAGCTCGGCATGAAGGAAATCGTGCTCGGCATGGCGCATCGCGGAAGGCTGAACGTGCTTTCCCAGGTGATGGCCAAGCCGCACCGCGCGATCTTCCACGAGTTCAAGGGCGGTTCGGCCGCCCCCGACGAGGTCGAGGGTTCGGGCGACGTCAAGTACCATCTCGGCGCCTCGTCGGACCGCGAGTTCGACGGCAACAAGGTGCATCTGTCCTTGACTGCCAATCCCTCGCATCTGGAAATCGTCGATCCGGTGGTGATGGGCAAGGCGCGCGCCAAGCAGGACTATCTGTTCGGCCGCAGCCGCGAGGAAATTGTGCCGCTGGAAGAGCGCGCCAAGGTGCTGCCGCTCTTGCTGCATGGCGATGCCGCTTTCGCCGGCCAGGGCGTGATTGCCGAAATCCTCGGTCTGTCCGGCCTGCGCGGCCACCGCGTCGCCGGCACGCTGCATTTCATCATCAACAACCAGATCGGCTTCACCACCAATCCGCGCTTCTCGCGCTCGTCGCCCTATCCGTCCGACGTCGCCAAGATGATCGAGGCGCCGATCTTCCACGTCAATGGCGACGACCCGGAAGCCGTGGTGCACGCCACCAAGGTGGCGATCGAATTCCGCATGAAGTTCCACAAGCCTGTTGTGGTCGACATGTTCTGCTACCGCCGCTTCGGCCACAATGAGGGTGACGAACCGGCGTTTACCCAGCCGATCATGTATCGCAACATCCGCACTCACAAGACGACGGTGCAGATCTATGGCGACCGGCTGATCGCCGAGGGTCACATCAGCCAGGCCGAGCTCGACCAGCTGAAGGCGGACTGGCGGGTGCATCTGGAATCCGAGTGGGAAGTCGGCCAGAGCTACAAGCCCAACAAGGCCGACTGGCTGGACGGCGCCTGGTCGGGCCTGCGCACGGCCGACAACCAGGACGAACAGCGGCGCGGCAAGACCGCCGTGCCGGTCAAGACGCTGAAGGAAATCGGCAAGAAGCTGACCGAGGTGCCGAGGGATTTCGAGGCGCACAAGACGATCATCCGCTTTCTCGAGAACCGCCGCCAGGCGATCGAGTCCGGTGAAGGCATCGACTGGTCGACAGCCGAGGCGCTGGCTTTCGGCGCCATCCTGCTCGACGGCAATCCGATCCGCCTGTCGGGGCAGGATTCCGAACGCGGCACTTTCTCGCAGCGCCATTCGGTCCTTTACGACCAGCGCGACGAGACCCGCTATATCCCGCTCAACAATCTGTCGGCCGCGCAGGCCGGTTACGAAGTCATCAACTCGATGCTGTCGGAAGAGGCGGTGCTGGGCTTCGAATATGGCTACAGCCTGGCCGAGCCCAAGGCGCTGACCTTGTGGGAAGCGCAGTTCGGCGACTTCGCCAACGGCGCCCAGGTGGTGTTCGACCAGTTCATCTCTTCAGGAGAGCGCAAGTGGCTCAGAATGTCGGGCTTGGTCTGTCTGTTGCCGCATGGCTATGAAGGCCAGGGTCCGGAACACTCCTCGGCCCGGCTCGAACGCTTCCTGCAGCTTTGTGCCGAAGACAACATGCAAGTCGCAAACTGTACGACGCCGGCTAACTACTTCCATATATTGCGCCGGCAGCTGAAGCGCGACTTCCGCAAGCCGCTGATCCTGATGACGCCGAAGTCGCTGCTGCGCCACAAGCGGGCGGTGTCGACGCTGCCGGAAATCTCGGGCGAAAGCTCGTTCCACCGGCTACTGTGGGACGATGCCCAGCTGCTGCCCGACCAGGCGATCAAGCTGACCAAGGATTCCAAGATCCGCCGCGTCGTGCTGTGCTCGGGCAAGGTCTATTACGACCTCTACGAGGAGCGCGAGAAGCGCGGCATCAACGACATCTATCTGCTGCGCGTCGAACAGCTCTATCCGTTCCCGGCCAAGGCGCTGATCACCGAACTGTCGCGTTTCCGCAATGCCGAGATGGTCTGGTGCCAGGAGGAGCCCAAGAATATGGGCGCCTGGTCGTTCATCGACCCCTATCTGGAATGGGTACTGGCGCATATCGACGCCAAGCATCAGCGGGTGCGCTACACGGGCCGCCCGGCGGCCGCCTCGCCGGCAACCGGGTTGATGTCCAAGCACTTGGCCCAACTCGCCGCCTTGCTCGAAGACGCGCTTGGTGAATAGAACCTAACTGCGCTGACAAAACAGAACCGACAGAAACGGACAGGCACAATGGCTACCGAAATCCGCGTTCCCACTCTCGGCGAATCCGTCACCGAAGCGACCGTCGGCAAATGGTTCAAGAAGGTTGGCGATACAATCGCCACCGATGAACCGCTGGTCGAGCTTGAGACCGACAAGGTGACGGTGGAGGTGCCCGCCGCCGCCGCCGGCACGCTCGGCGAGATCACCGTCAAGGAAGGTGAGACGGTCGGCGTCGGCGCGCTGCTGGGTTCGATTTCGGCAGGTGGCGCGGCCGCCGCTCCCGCGACCAAGCCGCAAGCCGTTTCGCAGGCGTCGTCACCGGATGCGGCATCGACCGGCAAGCAGGCCGCAGCCGAGACCGCCAAGATCGCCGGCGATGCCGGTCCGGTCGAGCCGCGCAGCATGCCGCCGGCGCCGGCCGCGGCGAAACTGATCGCCGAAAGCAATCTCTCGGTCGACCAGATCTCCGGTTCGGGGAAGCGTGGCCAGGTGCTGAAGGGCGACGTGCTCGACGCCATCGCCAAGGGCGCGCCGTCGCAGCCGGCCGAGACACCGAAAGCCGCGCCGGCCCCGGTTGCCGTACGGGCGCCGTCCTCGGGCGACGATGCGTCGCGCGAGGAGCGCGTGCGCATGACCAAGCTGCGCCAGACCATCGCGCGCCGCCTCAAGGAAGCGCAGTCGACCGCCGCCATGCTGACCACCTTCAACGAGGTCGACATGTCAGCGGTGATGGCGCTGCGCACCAAGTACAAGGACGTGTTCGAGAAGAAGCATGGCGTGAAGCTCGGCTTCATGGGCTTCTTCACCAAGGCCGTCACCCACGCGCTGAAGGAAATCCCCTCCGTCAACGCCGAGATCGACGGCACCGACATCATCTTCAAGAACTATGCCCATATCGGCGTCGCCGTCGGCACTGAAAAGGGCCTGGTCGTGCCGGTGGTGCGCGATGCGGACCAGATGTCGATCGCCGAGATCGAAAAGGACATCGGCCGGCTGGGCATCGCCGCGCGTGACGGCAAGTTGTCGGTCGCCGACATGCAGGGCGGTACCTTCACCATCTCCAACGGTGGCGTCTACGGGTCGCTGATGTCGACGCCGATCCTCAACGCGCCGCAGTCGGGCATTCTGGGCATGCACAAGATCCAGGACCGGCCTGTGGTGGTCGGCGGCCAGGTCGTGATCCGGCCGATGATGTACCTGGCGCTGAGCTACGATCACCGCATCGTCGACGGCAAGGAAGCGGTGACCTTCCTCGTGCGCGTCAAGGAAAGCCTGGAGGATCCGGAGCGGCTGGTGCTCGATCTCTAGTCGGCGCTCGTCCGGGATGAGCGGCTGGCCACATATCGTACGCCGATTTTTTCAGCGTGGCCTTGCTTGGTTTTTTTCCGATTTGCCTCCGGTCGCTTCGTCAAACGATTGGGAAGCCGCCGAGATCAGTAGCAATCTCGGCGTGTTCGCTCTCAGCGATGCTGAGATGGCAGAACGAAAGATCACCGTCATCAAAATCGGCGATCTTGAGCTGCCGACGGGCGAAATCATCGCCTGCGATCCGCTGATTACCGGGCTAGGACGGCCTGCGTTTAGTCGCAAGGTCGAGCCGGGACGCTATCCGGTCATGTTGCTTCAGGCGCAGGGCCGCATTGCTGCGGCGGTCTTACGGTTTGGCTCCGGCTTGCCGGCGCGCTGGGAATTGGCCACCTTCGCTAGCGATCGCCCACCGGTCTATGAGTCTGAATTTCTTGAATTTATAGTCGATGACGCGGTTGCATCTTTCATGGACAAGTCGGTCCTCACGCTTATGTCCGACCAGGAAGAACTCGACGAATATCTTGCTGACGTTGCGTGTTCTCTCGACCGGTTTGGAATAGATAATCCGATTGCTGGGAATCCGCTCAATGTCGCCATGTTCGACACTGGCTTCGGTGACGGCGGGTATCGGTCGTTCTGGGGATTGAACACGGCCGGCGAGCCGCTGGTCTTGATGACCGATTTCGAGGTGCTCGAAAACGCCGATGGCCGAGAGGGCGACCAGGCCAGCTGATGACAAACGTCGCCTCTCGCATGATCGGATTTATTGCCGGGTCGCTGGTTTTTCTCGCAGCGGGTTCCGTAGCGAGAGCCGCCTGCCCGATCGAGCTTGCCGTCTATGGCGACACCCAGAGCGGCAGCGAGATCGATTTCACGCCGACCGGAACGTCGGCGACCGTCACCAATAGCTTCCGCATTATCCTCGACAACAATGTCGTGCTGAACGGCATCGTCATGTGGAACGAGGGCGTGTCGCGGCCGAACGGTGCGCTGATGTACAAATGCCCGGAGGGCGACGTCACCGGCGAGGAGCTTGCCGCCTGTACGCCTTGGCATGGCGTCATCTACACATCGGATGACAAGGGCAACATCGGACTGCTTCCGGCCGAAGGCGTCGAGGCACCGAAGACGCTGATCCTGCCCGATCTCGGGCCGGCGTTGCGGCAGTCCAGCACCTATGGCGGCAGCGGGTTTTCGAAAGTGCCGTGGGATGTGTTTGCCTTGAAGGGATGCCAGGAATGAGCGGGGCGCAAAAGGTGCTGCTGGTGACCGGCGGCAGCCGCGGCATCGGCGCCGCGATCTGCCGGCTCGCATCGAAGGCCGGCTACCGCGTGGCGGTCAACTACGCTTCCAACCAGGACGCCGCCAAGACGCTGGTCGCCGAGATCAAGGCCACTGGCGGCGAGGCTTTGGCGGTCAAGGGCGATGTCGGCAAGGAGTCCGATATCGTGGCCATGTTCGAGGCTGTGGACCGCGCCTATGGCCGGCTCGATGCCTTCGTCAACAATGCCGGCATCGTCGACGTCAAGGCGCGTGTCGACGAGATGGATGTGTCGCGGCTGGAGCGCATGATGCGCATCAATGTCGTCGGCTCGTTCCTGTGTGCCCGCGAAGCGGTGAAGCGCATGTCGACCCGCCACGGCGGGTCGGGCGGATCCATCGTCAACATCTCGTCGGCGGCGGCGGTGCTGGGTTCGCCGGGCGAATATGTCGACTACGCCGCCTCCAAGGGCGCCATCGACACGTTCACCATTGGGCTCGCCCGCGAAGTGGCGATGGAAGGCATCCGCGTCAATGCGGTGCGTCCTGGCATTATCGACACGGATATCCACGCTTCCGGCGGGCAGCCGGACCGGGTGGAGCGGTTCCGGGACATGCTGCCGATGAAAAGAGCGGGCAAGGCTGATGAAGTCGCGGGCGCGGTTCTCTATCTTCTCTCCGACGCCGCGTCCTATACGACGGGCGCGATCCTGAACGTAAGCGGCGGCCGCTGAGCCCCAATCAAGAAGGACAGTATCATGGCTTATGACGTCGTTATCATCGGATCGGGACCGGGCGGTTATGTCTGCGCCATCAAGGCGGCGCAGCTCGGGCTGAAGGTTGCGGTGATCGAGAAGAACGCGACCTTCGGCGGCACCTGCCTCAACATCGGCTGCATCCCTTCCAAGGCCTTGCTCCATGCCTCCGAGATGTTCGCCGAGGCCGGCCATTCCTTCGACACGCTCGGCGTTGAAATCGGTGCGCCGAAGCTCAACCTGAAAAAGATGATGGCGCACAAGGACGCGACGGTGTCGTCGAACGTCAACGGCGTGGCCTTCCTGTTCAAAAAGAACAAGATCGACAGCTTCCGCGGCACCGGCAAGGTGCTCGCCGCCGGCAAGGTCTCGGTAACCGCTGAGGACGGCAAGGTCGAGGAGATCGAGACCAAGAACATCGTCATCGCCACCGGCTCGGATGTCGCCGGCATTCCCGGCGTCAAGGTCGATATCGACGAGAAGGTGATCGTGTCGTCGACCGGCGCGCTGTCGCTGGAGAAAGTGCCGGGCCATCTGGTGGTGGTCGGCGGCGGTGTCATCGGCCTCGAGCTCGGCTCGGTGTGGGCGCGGCTCGGCGCCAAGGTTACCGTGGTCGAATTCCTCGACACTATCCTGGGCGGCATGGACGGCGAAGTCTCCAAGCAATTCCAGCGGCTGCTTTCAAAGCAGGGCTTCGAGTTCAAGCTCGGCGCCAAAGTCACCGGCGTCGCCAAGGCCAAGAAGGGTGCGACTGTCACCTTCGAACCGGTCAAGGGCGGTGCCGCCGAGACCATCGAGGCCGACGCGGTGCTGATTTCGACGGGACGCCGCGCCTATTCCGACAGCCTTGGGCTGAAGGAAGCCGGCGTCGAGGTCGACGAGCGTGGCCGCGTCAAGACCGACGGGCATCTCAGGACCAATGTCCCCGGCATCTACGCTATCGGCGATGTCATCGCCGGGCCGATGCTGGCGCACAAGGCCGAGGACGAGGGCGTCGCGGTGGCCGAAAACATCGCCGGACAGGCCGGCCATGTGAACTACGACGTCATTCCGAGCGTCGTCTACACCAGCCCGGAAATCGCCTCGGTCGGCAAGACCGAGGAAGAATTGAAGAAGGCCGGCATCGACTACAAGGCTGGAAAATTCCCGTTCAGCGCCAATGGCCGGGCGCGCGCCATGCTGCACACCGACGGTTTTGTGAAGATCCTAGCCGACAAGACGAGCGATCGCGTTCTGGGCGTGCACATCGTCGGCTTCGGCGCCGGCGAGATGATCCATGAGGCGGCGGTGCTGATGGAGTTCGGCGGCTCGTCCGAGGATCTCGCCCGCACTTGCCACGCGCATCCGACGATGTCGGAAGCTGTCAAGGAGGCGGCACTGGCCACGTTCTTCAAGCCGATCCACATTTAGGTCCTTCGGCGGAGAAAGTGTGCGAGGCGCTGGCGGGACAGCGCCCCCTCTGCCCGGGCAGAGGGGGCGTGAAGGATCGGTGACGCTCGTCCCGTCACATTTCGATCTGGGACGATGATTTCATGGCGACCCAAACAAAACGGCCCGCCTTTCAGCGGGCCGTTCGTATTTGATATCGAGCCGATCAGTTGGCCGGAGCCGGGGCTGGTGCCGGCGCAGGAGCCGGTGCGGGCGCAGGCGCTGGGGCCGGGGCAGGCGCCGGTTCTGCAGGTGCAGGTGCTGGCGCAGGTTCGGCCGGCTTCATCGGTTCTGCCGGTGCGGGCGCGGGGGCCGGTGTGCTGGCCGCCGGCGGCTCGGCAGGTGCCGGGTGCTCACCACTTCTTCCGAAAACATAATACGCGACAACCGCCAGAATAACGACGACCAGTGCAATCAGCCAACCGCTACCGCCGCCGCCGCCGCTCGGCCTTGGGGCGTTGGTGGACGAATTGAACGGGTCGTTTGGATTCGGTGTGTTCGCCATAAAAGTGTCCTCCGTGAATGAAAAATATCAATCAACACCATACAACGCGCAATCGTCGAACTGGTTTCACGCTAGGGTTGGAAAACGCCAAAAACAAGGACAATCCTGCCGTTCCGGAGCCGGAATGGCGTCGTTTCGCCACGCAGCGCACCAAGTCTGCGCCTGTTATGGTCGAATCAGAGGATTTTTACCGTGACAAATCTCATAGAGCAGGCTGTCCCGAATCACTGCGATGCTCTTGCCGGTGCCCAGTTCGCCGACCGCTATGTGCTGGTCACCGAAGGTCTTTCGTTGACCGCACTCGGCGCGGCGGAACGCGCCTTGGGGCGAACGCCGCGATGGGTCGGCAGGCTCTTGGTGCTACGCAACCTTGCCGTCAGGCCGTTCCGGCTGAAGACGGGCCTGGAACCAGCCGTGCTGCCGGCCGGCAAGATCGGGATATTTCCAATTGTCAGCCAGTTTCCCGGCAAGGTCCTGCTTGGCCTCGACGACCGGCATCTCGATTTCCGTGTCCTGGTCGAAGTCAGGGATCTCGGCATGGGCCGGCAGGAGGTGGCCGCAACGACGATCGTCAAGACGCACAATCGGCTCGGGCGCATCTATCTTGCGATCGTCATGCCGTTTCACCGGATCGTCGTTCCGGCGATGCTGGCTCAAATCCTGGCCAGCTAGAGCCCCACAGGCGTGACGGTGTAACCGGCCTTGCGGAAATCCTCGACCAGGCCTTCGGGGCCGGGAAGGTGAAGGGCGCCGACCGCCATGAAGGCATTGCCCCTGGCAAGGATCGGCTCGGCATGCTCGACCATCACCTTGTTGCGGCTGGTGATCATGGTCTCCTCGAACGCTGCATAGCCCGCGAGGTCGTCCTGCCCTTCCGGCATGGCCGCACGAAACAGCGGCCAGAACATGCCCGTGTCGCCGCGCTGGTAGAGCACGATCATGGTCTCGTTGATGTCGTTGACCTTGTCGCCGAGCTTCAGCGTGTCGACGAGACCCTTCATGTGAAAGGCCAGCGGCAGCGAGGCCATGGCGCGCAGCTGGCTTTCGGCCGTTTCCAACCCTTCCACCGGCTTGCCGGCAGCCTTCGCACCCTCCGCCAGCCTGACGTCGAGCACCGGGGCGCCGCCGGACTGGCGTGCGAGCTCGCAAGCCGGCAGTGCCATCATGGCTGACAGCATCCACGGCTTCATCTTGGCAACGGTTGCCGGCGGAATGCCGCGCGCGTCGAGCGCGGTGTTCATGGCCGCCGCATCGTCGGGCGACAGCAGCGACGCCAGCGTCGTCGAATCGGTGAACATCATCAGGTCCGGCTCCTTGAGCATCGCGACCATCATCTTCTGCTTGTCGAGCACGTCGGTGGTTTCGATAACGATGGTGCCGGCGGCGTCATAGGCTTTCTGGGCGTCCGGCGGCAGCGTGGTGACGCGCGGGTCGGTCATGTGCATGGTGCCGAACAGGAAGGACGGCTTCTCACCCGGTTTTTCCAGCTTCCACAACAGGCCCTTGCCGTTGCGTGTCGCGGCCGCTTCCGCCTCGATCTTGCGATAGGCAGCCGGATCGCTCTTCTGCAAGGCCGACAGCATGTCGGCGCCGGTGCAGGTCGGGACTTCGGCATGTGCCCTGCCGGTCGCGAACAGCAGCACGGCGAGGAACGACAGGAAGAACAGGACATTGAGCGCGATCAGCAGCCTGAGCGAGATCAGCGCTACGCGGTCGGCGATGGCTATGACGCGTTTCATGATCCTCTTGTAGGACCGAAAAGCGGCAAAACGGTTAACCTGTGCTGAGAAATTGTCTTGGACTGGTTTCGGTATTCAGACGTAGGAGCCACTGATCAATCGCCATTAGCGGAAACGCCCATCACTTCGTCATCCACGGACGGAGCAAGGAGCGTAGCGACGCGGCGCAGATCCGAGGATCCATGCCGCGCCTTCCGAGCGCTGCAGCGGTGCAGAATTCTGCAACGCCGCACTCCACGGCTGAGGTCGCGGCATGGATCCCAGGGTCTCCGCGACGGAGCTTCGCTCCTGCTTCGCCCTAGGATGACGAAGCTGAGAGGCTTCGCCCAATCCCGGATACTTCATGCCCTCGGATGCGCCTGCTCATAAATCTCGAGCAGCCGCGCGGTGTCGACGCCGGTGTAGATTTGCGTTGTCGACAGGCTGGCATGGCCGAGCAGTTCCTGGATGGTGCGCAGGTCACCGCCGCGGCCGAGCAGATGGGTGGCGAAGGAATGGCGCAGTGCGTGCGGCGTCGCGGTGTCGGGCAGGTTGAGTGCGGAGCGCAGCTTGGCCATGTCGCGCTGGACGATGGCCGGGTTGAGCGGGCCGCCGCGCGCGCCGCGAAACAACAGCCCCTTGGGGTCGAGATGATAGGGGCACAGCCGGCGGTATTCGGCGATTGCCCTGAGCGCCACCGGCAGGACCGGCACCAGGCGCGTCTTGCCGCCCTTGCCGGTGACGCGCAGCACGGTGTCGGTTGCCGACACCAGGTCAGCGCCGGCCAGGCCAAGCGCTTCGGAAATGCGCAGGCCGGAGCCGTAGAGCAACGTCAGCACGGCGGCGTTGCGGGCAGCGATCCAGGGTTCTTCCGCCAATTGGCCCTCGACGGAAACGATGTGCTTGGCATCGCTTGCCGTCAGCGGCTTGGGCAACGATTTGGGCTGGCGCGGGGCGCGCAAGGCTGCCGCACCGGCCGCATTGGCAAGGCCGCGCCGTTCGAGGAAACGCAGCAGCGAGCGGATGCCGGCCAGGCCGCGGCCGAGCGTTCGGGCGCCGGCGCCGGCATTGCGACGGGCGGCGAGGAATCCGCGTAGGTCGGCCGGGCGCAGATTGGCAATGTCCGAAATGCCGGGCGAGCCGCCGCAATGACCAGTGAGGAAATGCAGGAACTGTCGCGTGTCGCGCTCGTAAGCTTCCACCGTCTCGGGCGACAGCCGGCGCTCGCGCGCGAGCATCTTCAGCCAGCTTTCACGCGCCGCCTGGAGATCGGGTTTGGCCGGGATGAGGAATTCCTGCATGGCGGCATTTTCGGGTATTCGGGTTAGGAAGCGGTGAAGACCCGTCATTGAAATGACAGCCGCGTGGGGCTAGAGCAGGCCAAAGGATATTTCGCCATGAGCAAGCCCCAGAACCCCGTCCAGATGGCCGTGATCGGCGCCGCCCACGGCATCAAGGGCGAATTGCGGGTGAAGACCTTCACCGGTGAGCCGCTGGCGCTGGCCGACTACGGCCCGCTCTACGCCAGGGACGGCCGCGCCTTCCAGATCATCGACATCAGGCCCGCCAACACCGTCGTCGTGGTCCGTTTCAAGGGCATTGCCGACCGCAACGCCGCCGAGGCGCTGGCCGGCACGGAGCTGTTCGTCGACCGCTCGATGCTGCCGGACGACGGCGAGGAAGACGAATTCTATCATGCCGACCTCGTCGGCCTCGAAGTCCGGGACGACACGGGCGCAGCCATCGGCAAGGTCGTCGCGGTGCACAATTTCGGCGGCGGCGACATTCTCGATGTGACGCTGGGCGGGCGCAAGGGCGTGCTGATCCCGTTCACGCAGGCAGCCGTGCCGCAAGTGTCGATCGCCGAGGGTTTTGTGCGTATCGATCCGGCTGCGGCCGGGCTGGTCGAGGACGAGGATGGCGGTGGCCCACGCGACGAAGGTTTCGATCCGAAGGGCAGGCCGCGCGGACCGAGCGACGCCGGGGGCAACCGTTGAGTTTCGCCGCCTCGGTGCTGACGCTCTATCCCGAAATGTTTCCGGGTGCGCTCGGCCTGTCGCTGGCCGGCCGGGCGCTCGAGGCCGGCACGTGGTCGCTGGAAGCGATCCAGATCCGCGACTTCGCCAGTGACCGCCATCGCACCGTCGACGACACGCCGGCCGGCGGCGGCGCCGGCATGGTGATGCGCGCCGACGTGCTGGCGAAAGCCATAGACCACACCTCACCGCCAGACGATTTGCGGCCGCGCCTGCTGATGAGCCCGCGCGGCAGACCGCTGACGCAGGCGCGCGTGCGCGAACTGGCCGCCGGGCCGGGTGCCGTCATCGTCTGCGGCCGCTTCGAGGGCGTCGACCAGCGGGTGATCGACGCGCGGGGATTGGAGGAAATCTCGATCGGCGATTTCATCCTGTCGGGCGGCGAGCCGGCGGCTCTCGTTCTGCTCGATGCTGTGGTGCGGCTGTTGCCCGGCGTCATGGGCAATGCAGTGTCGGGCGAGGAGGAGAGTTTCGAAAACGGCCTGCTCGAACATCCGCACTACACGCGGCCGCAGGAGTTCGAAGGTCGCGAGATTCCCGAGGTGCTGATTTCGGGCAATCATAAGAAGATCGCTGCATGGCGGCGGGCTCAGTCCGAAGCGCTGACAAGAGCGCGACGGCCGGACCTGTTTGGAAAGAGCATGACCAAAGGCTGAGATCTCCTGGTTTGGATAAGTGCTCTCCAAGGCGTCCCCGACTATCCGCCAAATTAGTCGCATAAAGTGCATCAATTGCACTTTACAATTGATTTAGTGCACATATTGCACTAAATATGGCTCATACAGGTGGGCCAATGCCGACAATCGCAATGTTCGACGGGATAAAAATCCAGGTCTTTGCAGACCATAACCCGCCGCATTTCCATGCGGTCAAGGCAGAATTTGAAATCCTGATAAGCATCGGATCGTGGCAGATACTTCAGGGCTCGATGCGCCGGGTGATCTCGATGCGGTCATGGACTGGGCAAAGTCGCACGAAACGGAGCTTCGCAATGAGTGGAGACGTATCAATGGATAACGAGATCCTCACGAAAGGACGTCCGCTTCCTCGGATTGCGGCCGCCACCATTATTGACAATCGTCGAGTTCGCGTGACCTGGCGAGACGGCAATTCAGTAACTGTGGATCTGGCCCCGGTCCTTAATAGTCACCGCCACTTTATCCCCCTTCGAACAGACGAGGAAAATTTTGCCACGATGAGGGTAAATGACGAAGGCACGGCGCTCGAATGGGATGGCGGGATAGAGCTTTCCGCAGTTTGGATTGCCACGCTCCCCGCAGTGGGAATGGAGAACGGAGAGTTCCGCCAAATCATGGACAAGCTATCGTATTCGCTTGACGGGATGGCGCTGCAACTCGACGTTTCTCGACGCCTGATCGCAATGTACAGAGGTTCAACGCCAATCCCGAATTCTATAGCCTTGGCAACTCGATATCTGGCGGAAAAGGCAGATGAACGATAAGGTTATTACCTACCCAATTACCCCGATTGGATTGTCTCGATCTCGACATCTACCATCGAGCGAGATTCCTGCGACGTTTCGGAATCGGACTGATCCGGCTCAGCCTTTGCCGAAATAGTAGAAGGCAAGAAACAGGCCGACGGCGACAACGAAGCCGCGCACCGCGTTTTGCGGCACGCGCTTGGCGATCCAGACGCCGGCATAGCCGCCCAGCGCGCCGCCCGGGATCATGATGATCGCCTGCGGCCAGGCGACGACGCCGCCCGAGACGAAGACGACGATCGCGACAGCGGCGATGACCACGGCCAGCATGTTCTTCAGCGCGTTCAGCCGGTGATAGTCGCCGGCTTGCGTCAGACCGAGCGTCGCCAGCATCATCACGCCCATGCCGGCACCGAAGAAGCCGCCATAGATGGCGGTGACGAACTGCGCCAGCGAACCGGCCACCGAGCCGACGGAAGCTTCGTGTCCCGGCTTTGGCGCCGGCTTCAGCCAGGGGCCGGCGGCAAACAGGGCTGTCGCGGCCAGCAGCAGCCATGGCACCAGGGCGCGAAATGACGGATTGTCCAGCGCCAGCAGGATCAATGCACCGGCCAGCGCGCCGATCGCCGAAATCAGGCACAGCAGCAGCGCGCCGCGCCAGAAATGCCTGATGTCGGCCGAATAGGCGAGCGTCGAGGTTATGTAGCCTGGAAATTGCGTCACCGAGGAGGTGGCGTTGGCGACGATCGGCGGCAGGCCGACCAGTGTCATGGCGCCGAAGGTGAGGAAGGTGCCGCCACCGGCGACCGCATTGGCGGCGCCTGACAGAAAGCCCGCCAGGAACAGCAGGATGGCGTCGAAAACAGACATGGAATGCAACCGTTCGAAATTGTACTATTTTACGCTTAGGAAGCCTGAAGAACCGGCGCAACCCGGCACGGCAGGATTACGATGGTGCCATGCGAGCAGAAAATGCACGGCCAAGGCGTGACAAAGCGGCGAAATAGCTGTATGTGCCCGCCCGTACCGGCCAGAAAGAATCTGCCGGACCCGTCAACAATGACGGTGTAGTCGCCCCTGCCGGATGTTTCAAAGACAAATGTCTTGGAGACAAAGGGCATAGCCGAGCGGTCATTGGAACTGCAAGGCGAGTGTCGGACGCTCTGACTGTCGGAAGAACAAGAAGTGGACTTTTGAGATGGATATTCTCCGTCAGCTCGAGGCCGAACAGGCCGCCAAGATCGAAGCCAAGCGCAAGCTTCCCGAATTCCAGCCCGGCGACACCGTGCGCGTCCAGGTCCGCGTGACCGAAGGCACCCGTACCCGCGTCCAGGCTTATGAGGGCGTTGTCATCGCCCGCGCCGGTGCCGGCTTCCAGGAGAACTTCACGGTTCGCAAGATTTCCTACGGCGAAGGCGTCGAGCGCGTGTTCCCGGTCTACTCGCCGATGGTCGAAGGCGTCGAGATCGTTCGCCGCGGCAAGGTGCGTCGCGCCAAGCTCTACTACCTGCGCGATCGTCGCGGCAAGTCGGCCCGTATTTCGGAAAACACCGGCGTGCGCGCCCGCAAGCTGAACGATGAGGAGCGCGATGCGCTGAACGCCGAGAAGGCCCGCATCGAGGCCGAGAAGGTGGCCGCCGCCGAGGCTCTGGCCGCCGAGAAGGCCGCCCAGGACGCCGCCGAGAAGAAGGCCGCCGCCGAGGCAGCCGAAGCCGCCAAGGCAGCGGAAGCAGCCACCGCCGAATAAGGTTTTCGGCGAGCAAGTTTGAAAAGGCGGCTTCGGCCGCCTTTTTTCGTTTCCGGAGGAGGGCTGGCCGGCAGGAAATCGGCAATTGACTCGATATAGATCGTGTACTAAACAATCGTGTACGATTTAAATGGAGAAATAAAATGCCTGCATTGTATTCCACCCAAGCCCGCGCCGTCGGCGGCCGCGCCGGCCATGTCCAGAGCGACGATGGCCTGCTCAGCCTCGACCTTGCCATGCCCAAGGCGCTTGGCGGCAAGGGCGGCGCCACCAATCCCGAGCAGCTTTTCGCCGCCGGCTATGCCGCCTGCTTCGAGAGCGCCATGCGTTTCATCGCCGGCAAGCAGAAACTGCCGCTGCAGGATGCCTCGGTGACGGCCAATGTCAGCCTGCACAGCAATGCGCAGGGCGGATTCGTGCTTGGCGTTTCGCTCGCGGCGGAAACAAAAGGCCTTGATCAGGCGGCGGCGGAAGCGCTTGTATCGGCGGCGCACCAGGTTTGCCCCTATTCCAATGCCATCAAGGGCAACATCGAGGTGGCGCTCTCGGCCAAGGCGCTTCCGGCAAAGGCAGCATGACCACGGAAACGACAACCAAGTCCAAGCAAGCCCCGGCGCAATTCGCCGGGGTGGCAAAACTCGACCAACAGCTCTGCTTTGCGCTTTACTCGGCAAGCGGGCTGATGACGCGGCTGTATCGGCCGCTGCTCGATCCGCTTGGCCTGACCTATCCGCAATATCTGGCCATGTTGGCGCTGTGGGAACGGGCACCAAGCACGGTGGGCGAGCTCGGCGAAGCGCTGGGACTGGATTCGGCGACGTTGACGCCGCTGCTCAAGCGGCTGGAGGCTGGTGGCCTGGTCACACGTCGGCGCGACCCCGCCGACGAGCGCCGTGTCCTGGTCGAGCCGACGGCGAAGGGCCAGGCGTTGCGCGAGCAGGCCAAAAGCGTGCCGGCGGCGATGCTTTGCAACCTGCCGCTGGATGCCGACGAGCTGAAATCCCTGCACCGCACCCTGACGCGGTTCGTCTCCGGCTTGCGCAAGGCGGATGCCGGCGCCGCGAACCGGAGCTGATCGCCGCCGCGACACCGTTCGTTCCTGAATCCCGGAAATGAAGGCACTGAAATCCGCTTTCGCGTGCGCTGACGCTGCGGAGCGTCTTGCATGACGCTTGCGGAAAGCTAAAGTCGGCGCCGGATTTTCCTGCAAGCCCGGCCATGCCCGGGTCTTTCAATTCCCGGGGAGTGCGTCATGACCAAATCGAAACTGCTGCTGGCAGGCCTGCTTGCCCTCGTCCTGGCGCCCGTTGCCGCCTTCGCGCAGGCTTTGCCCGATCTCGGCGGCAAGAAGGTGGTGGTGGTGACCGAAAACGCCTATCCGCCGCTGCAGTTCATCGATGCCAAGACGGGAAAACAGATCGGCTGGGAATATGATGCGATGAACGAGATCGCCAAGCGGCTGAATTTTACCGTCGAATACCAGAACACTTCCTGGGACGCGATGATCCAGGCGGTTTCCGACAACCAGTACAACATCGGCATGACCGGCATCACCATCAAGGACGACCGCAAGGAGAAGGTCGACTTTTCCGACCCCTATATGCGCTCGGAACAGTTCATGCTGGTGCGCGGCGATGAAAGCCGCTTCACCGACGCCAAGACCTTCGGCGCCTTCAAGGACGGGCTGGTCGGCGCGCAGGCCGGCACCACGCCCTTCTACACCGCCGTCTACAGCGTGCTCGACGGCAACGAACAGAACCCACGCATCAAGCTGTTCGAGACGTTTGGTGCCACGGTGCAGGCGCTAAAATCCGGCGACGTCGATGTCGTGCTGACCGACGGCACCGCCGGCAAGGGCTATGTCGACGCATCCGAGGGCAAGCTGAAGCTGATCGGCGGGCCGCTCGGCACCGAGGATTTTGGCTTTATCTTCCCGAAGGGTTCGGATCTGGTGAAACCGGTCAACGCGGCGATCGCGGCGCTCAAGGCCGACGGAACGTTCGATGCGCTGAACAAGAAGTGGTTTCTTGATTACAAGATGGGGCAGTAGTCGCTGAACCTCACGCAGACACGGCGCTTGAACACCCCCCTCTGCCCTGCCGGGCATCTCCCCCGCAAGGGGGGAGATCAGCTGTCCGCCCTGCCTTCGCGTACCTCCAGCATTGAAGAAAGGGCGCGGCCATTGAAGCTGCCAATCTCCCTCCTTGCGGGGGAGATGGCCGGCAGGCCAGAGGGGGGTGCCTTGGCGCAATCCTTTTGATGCTTCCCGCCTCTTCCTCAAAAGCCGACTTCCCCTGGTGGCTCGTCGTCGCAGCGGCCATCGCAATCGCGGTGGCCGTCTTCGTCGCCACCAGCAACCTCTATGCCCAGGTTTTCGCCACCGTCGCCAAGGGCATCGGCGTCACCATCTTCGTCACCGTGATTGCCTTCGTGCTGGCTTCGGCCATCGGGCTCGGCATAGCCCTGATGGGGATGTCGGGTTCGCGCTGGCTACGCCAGATTGCGCGCTTCTATGTCGAGATCATCCGCGGTGTGCCGATCCTGGTGCTGCTGTTCTGGATCGCCTTTGCCGGTGCGCCGGCCTTCGTCGCGGCCTGGAACGCGCTGACCGCGCCGATGCAAAGCGCCGGCCTGCTGGACGAGCTTCTGGTGCGCGACGTGTCGCTGTTGTGGCGCGCCATCATGGCGCTGACCATCGGCTATTCGGCCTTTATCTCGGAGGTGTTTCGCGCCGGCATCCAGTCGGTGGAGAAGGGCCAGATCGAAGCGGCGAAGGCGCTCGGACTGACGCGGGCGCAGCGCTTCCGGCTGATCGTGTTCCCGCAAGCGATCCGCACCATATTGCCGCCGCTGGGCAATGATTTCGTCGCCCTGGTCAAGGATTCCTCGCTCGTCTCGGTGCTCGGCGTCGCCGACATCACGCAGATGGGCAAGGTCTATGCCGCCGGCTCGTTCCGCTTCTTCGAAACCTATTCGATTGTGGCCTATATCTACCTCATCCTGACGGTCGGGCTGTCGCTGGCCTTGCGGGCGCTGGAACGGCGGCTGCGCCGTCAGCACGAGGAATAGGTTTTCGGCGAAGACAGCGTTACGATCCCTGAGCATTCTCGTTGTGGAGGTCCCATGATCGTCGACAAAGCCAATGCGGCGCTGGATTCCGTCTATACGGCCGATACGCCGGAAGCGCTTGAAGAGGCCTATGCCGCTTGGGCCGCGACCTATGACAGCGAGACCGCCTCGCTCGGCTATCTCCTGCCGTTCCTGATCACCGCCTGGGTGGCGCGCCATGTGCCGGCGGGCGATGGGCCGCTGCTCGATGCCGGCTGCGGCACCGGCCTGTCGGGGCCGTCGCTGAAGGCACTCGGTTACCGCGACATCGCCGGGCTCGATCTCTCCGACGACATGCTGAAGATCGCCGGTAGCCGCAATGCCTACAACGAACTGAAACAGGCGATGCTGGGCGGGACGCTGCCATGGCCGGACGGGTATTTCCGCGGCTTCTTCTCGACCGGCGTGTTCACCATCAGCCACGCGCCGGCGACAGGCCTGCACGAACTGGTGCGCATCACCAGGAAGGGCGGCCACGCCATCTTCACCGTGCGCGACCAGGTGTTCGAAAGCGGGGGCTTTCAAGTCGTGTTCGACGAGCTGGAGCAAGCGAAGAGATGGCGGCCGGTCGAGGAGAGCCCGTGGTTCCGATGCTATGCAATCGCCGAGCCCGATGCGCTGGTGAAGACTTTTGTGTTTGAAGTGGTTTGAGCCGCGAGTTCGCCGACCTTGGCTCCCTTCCTCTCCCCGAAGGTGTGGAAGTGAGGGCGAGGAACCCAAGTCCTGCCAGGACACGCCGCAATTGCCGAAAACCCAAAACATTGGTATGAGCCACGCCATGGAAGAGCTTTTTGGCGATCCGGCCTATAAGGGGTTCGTGCTGCAGGACAGGAAACGCCTGCCGTCGCGGTTCTCCGCGCGCGTGTCCGGGGCGCTGACCAGCCGACTTACCTAGGCCGATCTGTCCAGGTCGTTTCGCCGGGCCGAAAGTCAGGCGTCTGCTCTTCCCATTCTCATATCGACGGATTTACGCACATGAGCGCACCGCGCACCCTCTACGACAAGATTTTCGACGACCACGTCGTCGACCGCCAGGACGACGGCACCTGCCTGCTCTACATCGACCGCCACCTCGTCCATGAAGTGACCAGCCCGCAGGCCTTCGAAGGCCTGCGCATGACCGGCAGAAAAGTCCGGCATCCGGAAAAGACGCTGGCCGTGGTCGATCACAATGTCTCGACCTCGCCCGAGCGCAAGTTCGGCATCAAGAACGAGGAAAGCCGCATCCAGGTCGAGGCGCTTGCCAAGAACGCCAGGGATTTCGGCGTCGAATATTATTCCGAGAACGATGTTCGCCAGGGCATCGTCCACATCATTGGCCCCGAGCAGGGCTTCACCTTACCCGGCATGACCATCGTCTGCGGCGACAGCCACACTTCGACCCACGGCGCTTTCGGCGCACTGGCGCACGGCATCGGCACGTCCGAGGTCGAGCATGTGCTGGCGACGCAAACGCTGATCCAGCGCAAGGCCAAGAACATGTTGGTGCGTGTCGACGGCCAGTTGCCGGAAGGCGTCACCGCCAAGGACATCATCCTCGCCATCATCGGCGAGATCGGCACAGCCGGCGGCACCGGCTATGTGATCGAATATGCCGGCGAGGCGATCCGTGCGCTGTCGATGGAAGGCCGCATGACGATCTGCAACATGTCCATCGAGGGCGGTGCGCGCGCCGGCCTGATCGCCGCCGACGAGACGACCTTCGCCTATGTCAAGGACAAGCCGCGCGCGCCGAAGGGCGCGGCCTGGGATGCGGCGCTCGAATATTGGAAGACGCTGCAGTCGGACGAGGGCGCACATTTCGACAAAGTGATCGTGCTCGACGCGGCCAAGCTGCCGCCGATCGTCTCCTGGGGCTCGTCGCCCGAGGATGTCGTCTCGGTGCAGGGCATCGTGCCGAACCCGGAAGACATCACCGATGAAAACAAGCGCACCTCCAAGCAGCGCGCGCTCGACTATATGGGTCTGACGCCGGGCACCAAGATCACCGACATCACGCTCGACCGCGTCTTCATCGGTTCCTGCACCAATGGCCGTATCGAGGATCTGCGCGCCGTCGCCAAGGTGGTCGAAGGCAAGACGGTCAGCGCGCATGTCGATGCGATGATCGTGCCGGGTTCCGGCCTGGTCAAGGAACAGGCGGAAGCCGAAGGTCTCGACAAGATCTTTATCGCTGCAGGTTTCGACTGGCGCGAGCCGGGCTGCTCGATGTGCCTTGCCATGAACGACGACCGGCTGAAGCCGCATGAGCGTTGCGCTTCGACCTCGAACCGCAATTTCGAGGGCCGGCAGGGTTTCAAGGGCCGCACCCATCTGGTGTCGCCGGCGATGGCGGCGGCTGCGGCGATCGCCGGCCACTTCGTCGATATCCGCGACTGGAAGTAATTCCGGAGCGCTCAGCTTCGAACACATACCAGGCCCCGAACCGCTTAGCGGTTCCGGGGCCTTTTTCATCCGGTTCGCTTAACCGCTTGTTTGGGCTTGCGCTCTAAAGTCTTCCCCAACGGAAGTGGGGAAATTACTGTCGTTTGGACACGGGTCTGCTCATAGCGCTGCTCAACCCGACGATCGCGTTGGCGCTCGGCGCCGCGTTCCTCGTGCTATGGTTCTATCAGCGCCACCGTCCCTATCTGGCCGTGCTGGCGATCAGCTACAGTCTCTCCGCGATCGGCTTCCTGCTGCAGTATTTCACCTTGCCCATCGGCATGCCGCTGACCAAGCTGGTGTCGAACATCTGCTTCACTATCGCCGGCTGCTGCCTGTCCAGCGCCATCGTCCACCGCTATGGCCGCAAGGTGCCTTATATCGGGATCGGCGTGCTGGCGGGTGGTGGCCTGGCGTCGTTGTGCTGGTTCCTGTTCGTCGCGCCGGATCTGACCTGGCGCATCCTGGCGATGAATTTCGCGTTCGGCGGGATCAGCCTTCTGGTCGCAGCCGAACTGCGCCCGGTGCGCCGCAACGGTCCGACCGAAAAAATCCTCTTCGTGCTGTCGCTGCTGTCGGGCGTCAACTTCTTCGTGCGCACCCTTGTCGTCGTCATCGCGCACGGACCCTTCACCAGCTACGACGGTTTCTATGCCTCGTCCTACTGGACGACGGCGCTTCTGTCGCACGCACTGCTGTCGCTGCTCATCGCGCTGTGCCTGTTCTCCGCCGCGGCACTCGACGTGATGAAGGCACTGAAGACCGAGACCTATACCGATCCGCTATCTGGCCTGCTCAACCGGCGTGGCTTCGAGGAGCGAGCCATGCTGCTGCTGCGGCATTGCGCCTCGGCCCGGTTCCCCGTCGCGCTGGTGCTGGCCGATCTCGATCATTTCAAGGCGCTCAACGATGTGCACGGGCATGCGGCGGGCGATCGCGTGATCGCCGATTTCGCCGCCAAGCTTCGGTCGGCGGCAGGGGCGCGCGGCGTTGCCGGGCGTATCGGCGGCGAGGAGTTCGCGGTGCTGCTGCCCTTGAGTGATCTCGGCGCCGCGCGGCTGTTCGCCGAGGCGGTGCGCACGCTCTATTCGGCCGGCCATGTCGACGGGCTTCCCGCCGACACGAAGGTGACCGCCAGTTTCGGCGTGGCGGCCCGTAGTGGCGACGAGGCGCTGGAGCCGCTGATGCGGCGTGCCGACGATGCGCTCTACAAGGCCAAGAAAAACGGCCGCGACAGCGTGCGCCTGTCCTATGAGCGGCCGGAAACGGTGTTCGTACCGGAGCCGCTCAAGGTCGGCTGAATCCTGTCCGTCCGGGACGAAAGCGCGGGCGCTTGAACGGACTCAGGCGCCGCGCTTTAGGTCTTGTTTTCATGCATGTCGTTCGCCCAAAACCGGGTCACTTTTGGGCGATATGCATTGGCGTTAACGTCTTCTTCGCCCGTCGGTGCTAGCTATTGGCGCGGGTGCGGGAAGAACATGAGTGGCGCCAACTTTATCCTGTTGATCAATCTGTCGGTTGCCGGGCTGCTGGCGGCATCCTTCATGGCGGTCGCCTTCCATGATGTCGGGCGCGCGCCGGCGCGCTGGCTGGCATTCGGTTACTTGCTGGGCATGGCCTATGCCGCCATCGAATTCAGCATTCCCGTCTTCACCGATGCACGGCTTCCGGTCGTTGCCGCCTTCGCGGTGTTCCTTGGCGCCACCATTGCCTTCAATGCCGGGCTTGCCCGCAAATACGGCGTGGCGCCGCCGTGGTTGGCGATGCTGTTGTTCCTGTTGGCCACCACCATAGCTGTGTATGTCGTGCAGGACCTGCCGCGCCAGTCGCTGGTCCGCATGATGGCCTACCAGCTTCCCTATGCGGTCATGCAGTTCGTCGGGCTGGCCATCGTCTGGTTCTCGAGGCAACGGCTCGCCCGCCTCGATCGCATCCTGATGGCTGTGCTGGCGGCGAGCGGCCTGCAGTTTGCCTCCAAGCCGTTCATCGCCCATGCGTTGGGCGGCTGGGGCGCCAATCCGCAAGCCTATCTGCAAAGCAGCTATGCGCTGGTGTCGCAGTCGCTCGGCACTGTCTTTGCGCTGGCGGTGGCGCTGCTGATGCTGGCTATCCTGGTTCGCGACGTGCTTGCCGAAGTGACGTCGAAATCCGAGACGGACACGCTTTCGCGCCTGCTCAACCGCGGCGGCTTCACCCGTCACGCCGAGCTGGCCGTGATGGGCGCAGTGCGGCAAGGCGTGCCGGTCGCCCTCGTCATCGCAGACCTCGATCATTTCAAGAACGTCAACGACAGTTTCGGCCATGCGTCCGGCGACCGGGTGATCGAGACTTTCGCAGGCTTCCTGCGCGAGGCCGTCGCCGGCCATCATATTGCCGGCCGCATCGGCGGCGAGGAGTTCGCCATCATCCTGCCGGGAACCAACCTTGCCGCCGCCCGACTGTTCGCCGAGGGCACGCGTAGCGCTTTCGGTGCGCTGCCCATCGACGGACTGCCGGTGGACAACCGCTGCACTGCGAGCTTCGGCGTCGCCGAACTTCATCCCAGCGAAGACTTTGCCGATCTGATGCGGCGCGCCGACCTGGCGCTCTATCAGGCGAAGAATGCCGGGCGCGATTGCGTGCGCGTCTCCGCCGGGCCGGCCGGCAACTGGTCGTCAGCCGGGATGGAAGCTAACGGCAGGGGCTGAGTTCGGGCATTTCGCCGTCGGAGAGACCGTACATGTAGGAGCGGCCCTTCACAAACACCGGCGGCCGATAGCAGTCGCTGTAACCGCTGATCTCGTCGGCTTCGTTCTCGTAGATCACCTTGGGCTGGCCGGCGCTGGTGTAGTCCGAAAGCTGCTTGGCCAGCCTGCCTTCGCCGACGAGGATACGCTTGTATCCGGCGGCGCTGTCGATGACGAGATTGCCGAAAGAATCGGCGTAGACGCGATCCTGATGCCGCGCGCCGGCGAGCGCTGGCGCCGCAAGGCCGACGACCGAGGCCGCCACTATAAGCGCCGCAAGGCGCGATCTGCCCGAATTCGAACGCATGGCGTCCTCCGTGTCTTGAGGGAAGCTTCCTCGAATCGGAAATTAACGCTTTATTAACCTTTGTTAAGAGGCTGACGCGTTTCGCGGCGATGTCTCGGTAAACATGGTTAATATCCATTAATATCCGACTGGATGGAAAACCCGCAGCCATCATTCGGCCATGCTTGGCCTCACCATCGCGGCCGGCGTCCATATCGGCGTCGGAATGACATCTTGGCAGGCATCGCGGCTGGTTTGCCATGCGGGAGGACAGCATATGGCGTTGCGCCGGCCGATTTGGGTGTCCGTTTTCCCGTTGCTCGTTATCGTCGCTGCCTGTGTGCCACAGGGAAGCGCACCGAAGGCGGCTAATAGCGTGGTCTCGCCTGCGCCGGCTCAACAGTCCGTCGCAGCCGCGGCGCCCCCGGCAGCTGCAACCAAGATCATCACCGACCTTACCGCGCCGCGATCCGGCATAGGCACGGCCACCTACAGATGCGGCAATAATGGTACGATTGCCATCCAAAATCTCGGCACGTCGTTGCGTGTGGTCGGGTCCGACGGCGCGACCGAAGAGTTTGCGGCGTCGCCTGCCAACCAGAGCAGCCGCTACCAGGCGGCCACGCATGACGCAATCGTGATCGACGGACGCGAGGCACTGGTGATGAAGAAGGGGTCGACGCCACAGACCTGCAAGCGCTAACGCGAATCTCAACGCGGTCGGGTCTTTGGGCCAGGACATGTTGCACTGCAGCGATATCGAGCCGGCTTCGGGCCTCCAGCCCTAATCGATTGAAGCCCGAGCCTGCCTTTTAGTCAGATTAAATTACGTTTTCGAAACGGTTTTCTGGCTTTGACGCGGTGCAAAAAGAGCATTAGAAACCGGCTGTCCGAAGTCGCAACCGGAAGCGGCAATGCCGCATTTCCACCTGAGGCTCCAGAGACGTCGAACTGGGGGAGCCATGAGCAAATCACCAGCCACCCGCGAATTTGCCAGACGTGAACGGCCGCTTTCGCCGCACCTCACCGTGTACCGGCCGCCGATCACGATGACGATGTCGATCATCCACCGCATCACTGGCGGGGCGCTGTATTTCGGCACGCTGCTGGTCGCCCTGTGGCTGATGGCGGCGGCAAGCTCGCAGGCGACGTTTGACTGGGTCAACTGGGCCTTCGGCGCCTGGCTCGGCCGGCTTATCCTATTCGGCTACACCTGGGCGCTGATGCATCACATGCTGGGTGGTGTGCGCCATCTCATCTGGGACACCGGCGCCGGTCTTGAGAAGCATACGGCCTCGAAGATCGCCTGGGCGACGCTGGCCGGCTCGATCCTGCTCACACTGCTGATCTGGATCGCCGGCTATATGGCGCGGGGAGCCTGATCATGAGCGACAACAAATCGGACATGCGCACGCCGCTGGCGAAGGTACGCGGCCTCGGCTCCGCCCGCGAGGGCACCGGACATTTCTGGCGCCAGCGCCTGACCGCGATCGCCAACATCCCGCTGATCCTGTTCTTCGTCGGTTTCCTGATCGCGCTCAATGGCGCCGACTATGAGCATGTGCGAGCAGCCCTTGCCAACCCGTTCGTGGCGCTGGTGATGGCCCTGGTGCTCATCTCCGGGCTCACCCATATGCGGCTCGGCATGCAGGTGATCATCGAGGATTACGTGCATGGCGAGGGCATGAAGCTGGCGCTGATCGCCCTCAATACATTTTTCACCATAGCGGTCGGCGTCGCCTCAATCTTCGCCCTGCTCAAGCTGGCATTCGGAGGCTGAGTTGGCCAAGGACGCGAAACAAGCCAACACGGCAGGCTATACCTTTGTCGACCACAAGTTCGACGTGGTGGTCGTCGGCGCCGGTGGAGCCGGCCTGCGCGCCACGCTCGGCATGGCCGAACAGGGCCTGCGCACCGCCTGCATCACCAAGGTGTTCCCAACCCGCTCGCATACGGTGGCGGCGCAAGGCGGCATTGCCGCTTCGCTTGCCAATATGGGACCCGACAATTGGCAATGGCATCTTTTCGATACCGTCAAGGGTTCGGATTGGCTGGGCGACATCGACGCGCAGGAGTACATGGTCCAGCAGGCGCCCGCCGCCGTCTACGAACTCGAACATTACGGCGTGCCGTTCTCGCGCACCGAAGAGGGCAAGATCTACCAGCGGCCGTTCGGCGGCATGATGATGAATTTCGGCGAAGGCCCGCCTGTGCAGCGCACATGCGCCGCCGCCGACCGCACCGGCCACGCCATGCTGCACACGCTTTACGGCCAGTCGCTGAAGCACAACGCGCAGTTCTTCATCGAGTATTTCGCGCTCGACCTGATCATGGAGCCCGACGGCACCTGCACCGGCGTCGTCGCCTGGAATCTCGACGACGGCACCGTCCACCGTTTTTCGGCCAAGATGGTGGTGCTGGCGACAGGCGGCTACGGCCGGGCCTATTTCTCGGCGACCTCGGCGCACACCTGCACCGGCGACGGCGGCGGCATGGCCGCGCGGGCGGGGTTCCCTCTCCAGGACATGGAGTTCGTGCAGTTCCATCCGACCGGCATCTATGGCGCCGGCTGCCTGATCACCGAAGGCGCGCGCGGCGAAGGCGGCTATCTCGTCAATTCCGAGGGCGAGCGCTTCATGGAGCGCTACGCGCCGTCGGCCAAGGACCTTGCCTCGCGCGACGTCGTCTCGCGCTGCATGACGCTGGAAATCCGCGAGGGCCGCGGTGTCGGGCCGAAGAAGGACCACATCTTCCTGCACCTCGATCACCTCGATCCGGCCGTCCTGCATGAGCGGCTGCCCGGCATTTCGGAATCGGCCAAGATCTTTGCCGGCGTCGACCTGACCAAGGAGCCGATCCCGGTGCTGCCGACGGTGCATTACAATATGGGCGGCGTGCCGACCAATTACTGGGGCGAAGTGCTCAACCCGACGTCGAGAAGCCCGGACAAAGTGTCGCCCGGGCTGATGGCGGTCGGCGAAGCCGGCTGCGCCTCGGTGCACGGCGCCAACCGGCTGGGCTCGAACTCGCTGATCGATCTGGTGGTGTTCGGCCGCGCGGCGGCGATCCGGGCCGGTCAGGTGATCGACCGCAAATCGGCAATCCCTGCGCCCAACGAAGCCTCGGTCGAAAAGATCATGGATCGCTTCGACCGGCTGCGCCACGCCAACGGCTCGACGCCGACGGCAGCGTTGCGTGAAAAGATGCAGAAGGCGATGCAGGAAGACGCTGCGGTGTTCCGCACCCAGGAATCGCTGGACAGCGGCTGCAAGCGTATTTCGCAGATCTGGGGCGAGTTGAAGGACATCAAGGTGTACGATCGCTCGATGATCTGGAATTCCGACCTGGTCGAAACGCTGGAACTGGAAAACCTGATGGCCAACGCCATCACCACGGTCTACGGCGCCGCGGCGCGCAAGGAGAGCCGCGGCGCGCATGCGCGTGAAGATTTTTCCGCCCGCGACGACGCCAACTGGCGCAAGCACACGCTGGCCAGGCTGAGCGAGGCCGGCGAAGTGACGCTCAGCTATCGGCCGGTTCATACGGAACTGCAGCTCAAGGAAGAAAACGGCGGCATCAACCCGGCCAAGATCGCGCCAAAGGCGAGAGTGTATTGAGGATCGAACATGGTTGAACTCACGCTCCCCAAGAATTCGCAGATCAAGGCGGGAAAAACCTGGCCGAAGCCGGAAGGCGCGACCAATCTGCGCGAGTATCGGATCTACCGTTGGTCGCCGGACGACGACGAGAACCCGTGCATCGATACCTATTTCGTCGACATGGACGATTGCGGCCCGATGGTGCTCGACGCGCTGCTCTGGATCAAGAACAAGATCGACCCGACGCTGACCTTGCGGCGCTCCTGCCGCGAGGGCATTTGCGGCTCCTGCGCCATGAACATCGACGGCTCCAACACGCTCGCCTGCACCAAGGGCTGCGACGACATTTCCGGCGCCGTCAAGGTCTATCCGCTGCCGCATATGCAAGTGGTCAAGGACCTGGTGCCGGACCTCACCAATTTCTATGCCCAGCACGCCTCGATCCAGCCGTGGCTGAAGACGGTGTCGCCGGAGCCGGCCAAGGAATGGCTGCAGAGCCACGAAGACCGTGAAAAGCTGGATGGCCTCTACGAGTGCATATTGTGCGCCTGCTGCTCGACCTCGTGTCCGAGCTACTGGTGGAACGGCGACCGCTATCTCGGCCCGGCAACGCTGCTGCAGGCCTATCGCTGGCTAATCGATAGCCGTGACGAGGCCAAGGGCGAGCGGCTCGACAATCTCGAAGACCCGTTCCGGCTCTATCGCTGCCACACCATCATGAACTGTGCCCAAACCTGCCCCAAGGGCCTCAACCCGGCCAAGGCGATCGCCGAGATCAAGAAGATGATGGTGGAGAGAAGGGTTTAGGGCGGGGTTGCTTGCAAACTGCGTCCGTCGCGATCCTTCACACCCCTCCGGGATCAAAGGATAGCCAACCAATGAGCGAAGACCTTCCCATCCTCTCCCCCATCGAAGCGCGCATACTCGGCTGCCTGATCGAGAAGAAGGAGCTGACGCCGGATGTCTATCCGCTGACGCTCAACGCAGCACTGGCCGCCGCCAACCAGAAGACGGCGCGCGAGCCGGTGATGGCGCTGGAACAGGTCGAGGTGCACCGGGGGCTGAAGCTGCTCGAACAAAAGGGGCTGGTGCGTCAGATGTTCGGCTCTCGCGTCGAGCGCTACGAGCACCAGATGGCACAGCGCTTCTCGCTGACCACGCCGCAGACCGCTTTGATCGGCCTGCTGTTGCTGCGCGGGCCGCAGACGGCACATGAACTGCTGGCGCGGGGCGAGCGCATGGCGCGGTTCTCGTCGATCGAAGATCTGCGCACCGAGCTCGATATGCTGATCGGCCGCCGACCGCCACTCATTCAGGAAATCCCGCGCGGACCAGGCCAGCGCGAGGACCGCTACGTTCATCTCCTCAGCGGCCCGGTGGACGTTGCAGCCCTTTCGGCGCAGCGAAGTGCATCGGCCCTGCCTGCTTCCGACCTGGAGGCGAGGTTGGAGGCGCTGGAGCAGGAAGTCGCCGCACTACGCGCCCGACTGGACGCGCTGGGCGCGTAGGCCCGGCGCGCCTGAGTGTTCGCGCCGGGGTCTTCCGGGGCAGCGTTCTCAGCCGAGCCTGGCGTCGAGCGATACGTTGATGGCGCCGAGCGCTTTGGAGACCGGGCATCCGGCCTTGGCCTTTTCAGCCAATTCCTTGAACTTGGCCGCATCGATGCCGGGCACCTTGCCGACCACGGTGAGGGCGCTGCCGGTGATCCCCGTGCCGGGAACCAGCGTCACCACGGCCTTGGCGTCGAGCTCGGTGGCGGGCGTGCCGTTCTCGGCCAGGAAATGCGAGAACTGCATGGCAAAGCAGCCGGCATGCGCCGCGGCGATCAGCTCTTCCGGGTTGGTGCCGGATTTGCCGCTCTCGTCCTCGAAGCGCGCCTTGAACGAATAGGGCGTGCCCTTCAGGGTTCCGCTCTGGGTGTCGAGCGTGCCCGTGCCCTCTTTCAGATTGCCTTTCCAGACGGCGTTTGCGGTGCGGTCCATGAATTCCTCCTTATTGCAGCGGTGGCGCCGGCCAGGCGGCGTTCCTCCCAACTATAGCGCGGGCGCTAGGGAAGGCCACCGCGCTGTTTGCGGGCGCATGCAGCGCCAGCGAGCCCCACCGAATCTTTTTTTGGAAAAATGTGCGTGCAAAAATGTCGACTTGCATCGGCCCCGACCGTCCTGCGGGCGGCCACGGATTCTCGTGGCGGATGGAGGTTCACATGAACAATCTGTTTTCTGCCCATTGGACAAGCACCGGCCGAAGGGCTGATCTACAAGAAAGCGACCCGCTGCATGTGCCGCCCTCCGGCTTCGGCCGGCTGCTTGCGGCAGTTGCCATCATCGGCATTGCGGTCAGCTTTCTCGACCATGTTGCTGCCGGCAAGGGCTCAACTGATACCGTGATCGCCTATGGTTCGTCACAGCAAAGGAGCTGGAAATGAAATATGTCTGTCTGGTCTATGGCGAGGAAAAAGACCTCTATGCCATGACGCCGGAGCGTCTGGCCAAGCTCGATGCGGATTCGATGGCTCATGACCGGTCATTGGATCAGCGTGGGATGCTGATCGTCGCGCAGGCGCTCCAATCGGTGACGACGTCGAAGACGGTGCGGCGACGCCAGGGCAAGCGGCTGGTCACCGACGGCCCGTTCGCCGAGACCAAGGAGCAGTTGCTCGGCTTCGTCATGATCGAGGCCGACAATCTCGACCAGGCGCTGGAGATCGCTGGCGAGATCCCGCTGGCCGAAATCGGCACCATCGAGGTGCGGGCGATCTACAACGTGCCGGGGTCATAGTCCGCCATGTGCTCCGGCCACTCGGAACCAAGGCGTTCGATTGAGCGATCGTCCTGGTTCATTTCGTGCGCAACTTTTGCGTGTTGAAGCAATGCGAGAGTTCTCCTATCGTCGCCGGAATTCTTGGGGGATTTCGACATGCCTTTCCTGATTGCTGCACTTGGTGTGCTGGGAGCGGCGGCGTTCTGGTGGTACCGGATGAAGGCCATGAACGAGGCGGCGCGTGACGTTGCCGATGTCATAGGCCGGGTCCAGGGCTCGGTGCGCCGCAAGAAACTGCGCAAGCAGGCGGCCCTGTCGCCGCTGACGGCGATCGACGATCCGGTGGTGGCTGCCGCGACGCTGATTACATCAATCGTCTCCGAGGACGGGCCTGTGCTGCCGCAGCGCGAAGCTGTCATTCGCGCGGTGATTTCCGAGATCGCCGACAAAAAGAAAACCGACGAAGCGGTGGTCTACGCCAAATGGGCGGCGGCGCAGGTCGACGACACCACGATCGTCATCGACAAGCTGGCGCCGTTCCTGCGCGAACGCCTCGATGTCGCCGAGCGAAACGATTTGCTGCAGATGGTCAACCGCGTCGCCCAGGGCGGCGAGAAACGCCTCGAAATATCCGACCAGAGGATATTGCGGCTGCGGCAGAAGCTGGGTTTCGAGGTGAACTAGGGTGTGCTGTACAGAGGATTTGACGGGTTGGGTGTCCCCGCGTGACGAACCGTCATCCTGGGGGCGGAGCAAGGAGCGAAGCGACGCAGCGCAGACCCCAGGATCCATGCCGCGACATCAAAGCGGTGCAGCAGTCCAGAATTCTGCTCCGCTGCACCCTCCGGCTGAGGTAACGGCATGGATCCCAGGGTCTTCGCGACGGAGCTTCGCTCCTGCTTCGCCCTGGGATGACGACATTGGGGAGGCTTCGGCCAATCTCCATGGTTTGCGAACGCTACAGGATGGTATTGATGCCGGCCTGACCTGAATCCCAACACACCCTGCCATGGCGGCGGATCAGATCGCCTCGCCCTTCAACAGCCGCGGCGTGCCGGCGGACAGTCCCGATGCCTGGCGGATGAAGAATTCCTTCAGGCGCGGCATGCGTTCGACGAGGCCGAGCCCGATGTCGCGGACGGTGCGCAGCGGGCCGATGTCGTTGGAAAACAGCCGGTTCAGCACATCAGTGGTGACGCCCATCTGCACCGTGTCGAAGCGGCGCCACTGCTGGTAGCGTTCGAGCACGTCGAGCGCGCCGATGTCCTGGCCGAGCCGGTCGGCCTCGACGATCACCTCGGCAAGCGCGGCGACATCCTTGAAGCCGAGATTGAGGCCCTGGCCGGCGATCGGGTGGATGCCGTGGGCGGCATCGCCGGCGAGCGCGATGCGGGGTGCTGCGAAGGCACGCGCAAGGGTCAGGCCGAGCGGCCAGGCGCGCGGCTTGTCGGCGACGCGGATTTCGCCAAGCTTCAGGCCGAAACGCTGTTCGAGTTCGTGCTCGAAGACGAGATCGTCGCCGGCCACCAGCTTCTCGGCATCTTCCGCACGTTCGACCCAGACGATCGACGAGCGGTTGGTGCCGTCTTCGCCGGGCTTGAGCGGCAGCGTGGCGAAGGGTCCCGCCGGCAGGAAATGCTCTTCCGCGCGGCCATTGTGCGGGCGTTCATGCGCTACCGTGCAGACGATGCCGGACTGGCCATACTCCCACTTCACCGTCTTGATGCCGGCCATGTCGCGCAGCTTGGAGTTTACGCCATCGGCGGCGACCAGCAGCCGCGCCTTCAGCGTCGCACCATCGGCGAGATGCACGGTGATCCCACTGCCGTTGGTCTCGAAACCTTGCACGGCCACACCCTCGATGATGTCGATGCCGAGCTTTTCCGCACTGGCCCGCAAGGCGCCGTTCAGCACCTTGTTGGCGACCATATGCGCAAAGGGCTCGCCCGGCGCCACTTCGCCGTCGAAGGTGAGGAACACCGGACGCACCGGATCGGAGGTGCGCGAATCCGTGATGATCATCTCGGTGATCGCCTGCGCCTGCGGCGCGATCTCGGCCCAGACGCCGAGCTGGTCGAGCATGCGGCAGGCGGCGGCGGCAATGGCCGAAGCGCGGCCATCCCTCTGCCAGACGCCAGCGGGTGCCGCATCGACGAGTGCTACGGCGAGACCCGGGCGCGCCCGCTTCAGCGACACGGCGGTGGCCAAGCCGACATAGCCGGCGCCGGCGACCAGAACATCGAGCCCGGATCTGGGTTTCGCGTCCGCCTTGCGTTCCATCATCTTCGCTCCTTGCACGCCAGCCGGGTCTTCAACCCTTGACTGCCTGTCCGTCCTGTCGGAAACCGCCATAACACTTCTGCGGCGAGGGCGCGAAATATGACGGCAGCCATGGACGAGCTTCTCGGCATTCTCGACCTCGAGAAGCTGGAACACAATCTGTATCGTGGTCGCAGCCCCCTGCTCGACTGGCAGCGCGTCTTCGGCGGCCAGACCATCGCCCAGGCGCTGGTAGCCGCGCAACGGACCGTCGATCCCGATCGCCATGTGCATTCGCTGCACGGCTATTTCATGCGGCCCGGCGACACCAAGGTGCCGATCGTCTACGAGGTCGACCGCATCCGCGACGGCGGCTCCTTCACCACGCGCCGCGTGGTGGCGATTCAGCACGGCCAGGCGATCTTTTCGCTGGAAGCCTCGTTCCATCAGGCCGAGGTCGGTCTCGAGCACCAGGTTCCGATGCCGCAGGACGTTCCGGGGCCGGACACATTGCTGTCGCAGCGCGAATTGCTGGGCAAATTCGGCGAGGCGGTGCCCGACGGCATCAAACGCTACTGGGAGCGCGACCGGCCGATCGAGATGAAGCCGGTGATGCTGAAACATTATACAAGCCGCGAAAAGCTGGAGCCGGAGCAGAACATCTGGATCCGCACCACCGGTCCGGTGCCGGCGAACCGCGCCATCCAGGCGGCGGTGCTTGCCTATCTCTCGGACATGACGCTGCTCGATACATCGACCTTCGCGCATGGCCGCGCCATTTTCGATCGCGATATCCAGGCGGCGAGCCTCGACCATGCCATGTGGTTCCACCGCAGCCATGCACTCGACGACTGGATGCTCTACACACAGGACAGCCCGTCGACGCAAGGATCGCGCGGCTTCACGCGCGGCTCGCTGTTTGCCCGCGACGGCACGCTGATCGCTTCGGTTGCACAGGAAGGGCTGATCCGCCTCAAGCGATCGCCTGCAGAGTAGGCATTTTGCGAAAATTGCCTAATTTTTAAGCAGGCACATCGCCGCAGCTGTAAGCAGGTTGCGTAGAGGCACTCCCCAATCTCTTTGTTTACAACGGGTTAACACCCTGCTTCGGCACTTGGCACGGAGCTTGAATCCTGGTGGGCACTCTCCGGCTCTTTGGGATCGGTGAAGGTGTGCAAACGCGGGGGACCGCAACAGCAAAGGGTGAAACCTTATGAAAATCGTGATGGCAATCATCAAGCCGTTCAAGCTCGACGAGGTACGCGAAGCGCTTACCGCCGTCGGCATCCAGGGCCTGACCGTCACCGAAGTCAAAGGCTACGGGCGTCAGAAAGGGCATACGGAAATCTATCGCGGGGCGGAATACGCGGTCAGCTTCCTGCCGAAGATCAAGATTGAAGTCGCGGTCAGTGCCGACATGGTCGACAAGGCCGTTGAAGCCATCACCGCCGCCGCCAAGACCGGCCAGATCGGCGACGGCAAGATCTTCGTTTTCGGCATCGATCAGGCGGTACGCATCCGCACCGGCGAAACAGACACCGACGCGCTCTGAGCGGCGAACACGTATTCCAATGGAGAGTTCAATGAATATTCCTTCCACCTTGAAGTCAGTGGCGCGCTCCGCGTTGCTGGGCTCGTTCGCACTCGGAGCATTGGGCACGGTCGCCGCATTCGCCCAGGAAGCGGCTCCCGCCGCGGCCGCAGCAGCGCCAGCTTTCACCGTCGACAAGGGCGACACCACGTGGATGATGATTTCCACCGTTCTGGTGCTGTTGATGACGGTTCCCGGTCTTGCGCTTTTCTACGGCGGCCTGGTTCGCAGCAAGAACATGCTGTCGGTGCTGATGCAGGTTTTCACCATCACCAGCGTGGTCATGATCATCTGGGTTTTCTACGGCTACAGCCTCGCCTTCACCCCGGGCAACGCCTTCGTCGGCGGCCTTTCCAAGATGTTTCTCTCCGGTGTCGATGTGACGACGCTGTCGGAAACCTTTACCAAGGGTGTCGCCATTCCTGAGCTGGTGTTCGTCGTCTTCCAGATGACCTTCGCCTGCATCACGCCGGCCCTGATCGTCGGCGCCTTCGCCGAACGCGTCAAATTTTCCGCTTTGATCCTGTTCGTCATCCTGTGGGTCACGTTCATCTACTTCCCGATCGCGCACATGGTCTGGTTCTGGGGCGGCCCGAGCGCTTACACAGATCCGACCGGCCTCATCTTCAGCTTCGGCGCCATCGACTTCGCCGGCGGCACGGTCGTTCATATCAATGCGGGCATAGCCGGCCTCGTCGGCGCGCTCATGATCGGCAAGCGCAACGGCTACAAGAAGGATCTCATGGCGCCGCACTCGATGACGCTGACCATGGTCGGTGCTTCGTTGCTGTGGGTCGGCTGGTTTGGCTTCAACGCCGGTTCGAACCTTGAAGCGAACGCCTATGCGGTGCTGGCCATGATCAACACCTTCGTCGCCACGGCGGCGGCGGCGGTCACCTGGATCGTGCTTGAATCGCTGTTGCGTGGCAAAGCCTCCATGCTTGGTGCTGTTTCGGGCGCGGTGACCGGCCTCGTCGCCGTCACACCCGCTGCCGGCTTTGCCGGCCCGATGGGCGCCATCGTGCTCGGCATCGTCGCCACTTTCGTTTGCTACTTCTTCGTCTCCGTAGTGAAGAATGCGTTCAACTACGACGACAGCCTTGATGTCTTCGGCGTCCACTGCATCGGCGGCATCATCGGCGCACTCGGCACAGGCATCCTGGTCAATCCGGCCCTCGGTGGCGCCGGCATCGTCGACTATTCGACGGCCAACTTTGCTGCCGGCTATGCCGGCACGGCCACCCAGCTCCTGGCGCAGGCCAAGGGTGTCCTGGTGACCCTCCTATGGTCGGGTATCGGCAGCGCCATCCTCTACAAGATCGTGGACATGATCATCGGCCTGCGTCCGACGGCCGACGCAGAGCGCGAAGGCCTCGACCTCACCTCGCATGGCGAAGCGGCCTATCACTCATAAGCCCTATGCGAGGCGGCCTCGGCCGCCCCGCATTCTCCTATCCCGTCGTGACACTCCCGAAAGGAGTTCACGCATTGAGGCCCGGATCACCTCCGGGCCTCCTTTTTGGCAAACCGTTCCGGCAATGCCGGACTTCGCGCAATCACGTTCGCGTGATCGGGATTTTTGAGGAAACATCGACCACATCGGTTCCGAACTGTGGGGAGCGGTCGTCGTTCTGACGCTCGTGCCAAACAACAGGGGAGGAAACCGTCTTATGAACCTCAGGAATATCTGCCTCGGAGCGCTTGCTCTTGCCATGGTCAGCGGCACGGCATTTGCCGGCGCTCTGGACGAGCCTGACAACATGGCGCCCTTCTTCACGGATTCCAGCATGAAAACCATGAAGCCGATGGCGGACTTCAAGACAGCCTTCATGGCCATGCCGATGGAAAAGCAGGAAGCGATGAAGAAGGAATGCCAGGATGCGGCGATGAGCAAGCCGCATGCGGAATTCTGCGCCAATGTGCAGGCGCTCGGCGGCGCCAACTGATTTGCCGCGATCGGGCCGAGGCCTGATCTTTTGTTGCCGACAACGATGGTGGGCATACAGGCCCGCCATTGTTTCGTCCTGCGACAGCGCTGTCACCTTCTGGGTCGCTGTTCTCTGACGGCAAGCGGCTCAACCGGTGGTAACGAGGTTTGATCGTCTCAACCCCTTATAGTTAATGCGCCCTTAACCTTCCCGCCGATAGTCTCAGACCCGAATCTGCCGGAGTGCGCCATGCACCCGGCTAGTCCATGACAGACGGGGAAGAGCATGCGTTCAGGGGCTTCAGCACCGCTCGCGCTGGCCGATACGGGGCACGGCATCCAGGCGTTTGCACGGCGGCAGGTCGGGCGGCTGGTCGGTGCCGGGCTGTTCCTGGCTGTAGCCTTCGGCGTGGCCAGCCTTGCCACCTGGAACGTCGCCGATCCGAGTTTCTCCCACGCGACGAACAACACCGTCACCAATGCCATGGGCTATGCGGGTGCGGTGTTCTCCGACCTGGCCATGCAGTTCTTTGGCCTCGCCGCCGTCGCCGCCCTGGTTCCGGCCGTCATCTGGGGGTTCCTGCTGTTTTCCGCGCGTGGTGTCGACAGACTGCCCAAACGCGGGCTGTCCTGGTTCGGCTTCGCACTGCTGGCCGCGGCAATGGCCGGCTGCGTCGTGCCGCCCAAGACCTGGCCGCTGCCCACCGGCCTTGGCGGCGTGTTCGGCGACATGGTGCTGAAGATCCCCAGCGTCGTCATCGGCGGCTATCCGACCGGGCTGATCGCCAGCATCATCGCCATCCTGCTGGCCGCACCCGCGTTGTGGCTGTTCGCGCACGGCTCGGCGCTGATCGGACGCAAGAACGGCTTCGCTGTAATGGAGGACGAGCCTGCCGTCGATCCGCGCGAGGACGATCTTTTGTTCGACAATGACGAGGACGAAGGCGACGAGGGCATCCTGGCGCTCGGGGCAATTACTCATTGGTGGCTCTCGTTCCGCGCCTGGATGCACCGCCGCGCCGTGCGCCGCAGACAGGAGCGGGACGAGTTCGAGCCGGAGATGGAGCAGCGCTCCACCGCCTGGCGGCGCGCCGCCGAACGGGTCGAATCGGCCGAGTTCGCCGAGCAGCGGATGAGTCAGGCTGGCCGCGCGCGCGTCGAGCCGGAATTCTTCGCCGCCATGGTCAATGACCGCAGCGTCTCGCTCGACCCGGACGACGCCGATATCTTCGACGTCGACGACGACATGGATTTCGAGCAGGACGAGCCCGCCATCCAGCGACGCGCCGCGCCAACCGCCAAGGTTCAGCCGTTCCGCTCCGATGCCGCGACCCGCGTCGAGGCGCCGGCACCGCGTCCAGCTCCCGGCGCCCGTGTGCAGCGCGAAGCACAGACATCGCTGATCGGCTCGGAAAAGTTCGAAATGCCGTCGCTGCATTTCCTCTCCGAACCGAAGAATGTGGTGCGCGACGCCAGCCTGTCCAAGGATGCGCTGGAGCAGAACGCGCGCCTGCTCGAAGGCGTGCTGGAGGATTTCGGCGTCAAGGGCGAGATCATCGCCGTCCGTCCGGGTCCCGTCGTCACCCTCTATGAACTCGAACCGGCGCCCGGCATCAAATCGTCACGCGTCATCGGCCTGTCCGACGACATTGCCCGCTCGATGAGCGCCATCGCCTGCCGCGTCGCCGTGGTACCCGGCCGCAACGCCATCGGCATCGAACTGCCGAACGCCAAGCGCGAGACCGTCTATCTCCGAGAGATACTGGCCAGCCGTGACTTCGAGACGACGAAGGCCAAGCTGGCGCTGGCGCTGGGCAAGACCATCAATGGCGAGGCGGTCATCGTCGACATCGCCAAGATGCCGCACGTGCTGGTCGCCGGCACCACCGGCTCGGGCAAGTCGGTCGCCATCAACACCATGATCCTGTCGCTGCTCTACCGGCTGACGCCGCAGGATTGCCGGCTGATCATGATCGATCCGAAGATGCTGGAACTCTCGGTCTATGACGGCATCCCGCATCTGCTCACGCCCGTTGTCACTGATCCGAAGAAGGCGGTGGTGGCGCTAAAATGGACCGTGCGCGAGATGGAGGACCGCTACCGCAAGATGTCCAAGGTCGGCGTGCGCAACATCGACGGCTTCAATGCCCGTGTCAGCCAGGCCGACAAGAAGGGCGAAAAGATCTCGCGCACCGTGCAAACCGGCTTCGACCGCCAGACCGGCGAGGCGATCTACGAGACCGAGAACCTCGATCTCGAGCCGATGCCCTATATCGTCGTCATCATCGACGAGATGGCCGACCTGATGATGGTCGCCGGCAAGGACATCGAGGGTGCCGTGCAGCGCCTGGCGCAGATGGCGCGCGCCGCAGGCATCCACGTCATCATGGCGACGCAGCGCCCGTCGGTCGACGTCATCACCGGCACCATCAAAGCCAATTTCCCGACCCGCATCTCCTTCCAGGTGACGTCGAAGATCGACAGCCGCACCATTCTGGGCGAGCAGGGCGCCGAGCAGCTGCTCGGCATGGGCGACATGCTCTACATGGCCGGCGGCGGCCGAATTCAGCGCGTGCACGGTCCGTTCGTCGCCGATGAGGAGGTCGAGAAGATCGTCGCGCATCTGAAGCTGCAGGGCGTGCCGGAATATCTCGACGCCATCACCGAGGACGACGGCGAGGACGACGACGAGCCGTCGGGCAAGGGTGGTTCCGGCGGTGGCGGCAACAGCAATTTCGAGGATTCCGACGATCCGTACGATCAGGCGGTTTCCGTGGTGCTGCGCGACGGCAAGGCCTCGACCAGCTATATCCAGCGCCGGCTGGGCATCGGCTACAACCGCGCCGCCTCGATCATCGAGAAGATGGAGAAGGAAGGTATCGTCGGCCCGGCCAACCATGCTGGCAAGCGCGAGATCCTGGTGCCGACCGAAGAGGACAAGTTCTGACCAGAAGGCCTGACCCTTGTGACATCCCGGTCCGGCAACCTTGAACCTTTCAAGGCGTTGAAGCGACCGAGGGGCGCGTGACCCGCCAAATTTCAGCCTAACTGGGGGTCCAAGCACCAGAACGACTCAGAAATCAGATGAGAGTGACCGACATGAAAAATGATCTTTCAGCGCTCAGCAAATTTGCTCCCTCCCGGCGTCAGTTGCTGGGCCTCGGCCTGGCGTTTGCAGGGGCGGCGGCCTTCAACGCGGTGCCCGGCTTCCAGGTGCTGGCTTCGGCGCAGGCGGCCGTGCCGGCGGCGGCACAGAAGATCGCCGATCACTTTTCCTCGGTGAAGTCGATGAGCGGCGAATTCGTGCAGTTCGGCCCGAAGGGCGAGCAGACCGGCGGCAAGTTCTTCCTCGAACGGCCGGGCAAGATCCGCTTCAACTATGACGGCTCTTCGAACTTCCGGGTGATTTCAGATGGTCAGTCGGTGGTCATCCTCAACAAGAGGCTCAACACGTCCGATCTCTATCCGCTGTCGAAGACGCCTCTGAAGCTGCTGCTCGACAACAGGATCGATCTCTCCGGCGACCGTGTCAAAAGCGTCAAGCAAGAGGATGACCTCACCACCATCCAGCTCGCCGACAAATCGGTGTTCGGCAATTCGAAGATCACCATGATGTTCGATCCGAAAACCTTTGATTTGCGGCAGTGGACGATCACCGACGCGCAGGGCAAAGATACAACGGTGATGATCTTCAACACCAAGGAAGGCGTCAGCTTCGCGCCGGACACTTTCGCCATCGACTACACGGCGAACCGCGAGCTCAACACCAACAAGGCACGCTAGCTTCAAACGCTTCAATAGCTGTGGAAAGCACCGGGCCGTGCCTCGCCGCGCGTTGCCCGGCTTGTCTTTGCGGCGTGCGGCTGGCAGTTTCCCGGACTGACTCCGTCAAAAGGCGTCCTCACCGTCAGAGCCCATCGGTTCTGGCCGGCTGCACGCTGTCCTGGATTGCCAATGTCCTTTTCCATCGCCACCTGGAACATCAACTCCGTTCGCCTGCGCATGCCGATCGTCGAGCGTCTGCTCGTCGAGCATGCGCCTGACGTGCTGTGCCTGCAGGAAACCAAGGTTCCAGACGAGCTGTTTCCCGAAAAGGCCTTCCGCAAGCTCGGCTACGAGCACATCGCCTTCCATGGCCAGAAGGGCTATCACGGCGTCGCGACCGTGGCGCGGCGGCCGATCGAATTGGTCGAGAAGCGCCGCTTCTGCGAAATCGAGGACAGCCGCCACCTCTCGGTGACGGTTCGGGCCGGCGGCAAGACGATCCTGCTGCACAATTTCTACGTTCCGGCGGGCGGCGACGAACCGGATCCCGTCATCAACAGGAAGTTCAAGCACAAGCTCGATTTCGTCGCCGAGATGAACGCCATCCGGGCCGAGCATGACGAGGTGTCAGCCTCGGTGCTGGTCGGCGACCTCAACATCGCGCCGCTCGAACACGACGTCTGGTCGCACAAGCAGTTGCTCAACGTAGTCAGTCACACGCCGGTCGAGACGGAGAATTTCGAAGCGATGCGTCTCGCCGGCAATTGGGTCGACCTGATGCGGCTCAACGTGCCGCATGAGCAGAAGCTCTACACATGGTGGAGCTATCGCGCGCAAGATTGGGAAGCGTCCAACCGCGGCCGGCGGCTCGACCATGTCTGGTCGTCACCGAACCTGGTGCCCAGCTTTTCCGGCTACGAGATCCTGCGCCCCGCGCGCGGCTGGGAGCGCCCGTCGGACCATGTGCCTGTCATCGCTCGGTTCGATCTGGATTAGGTGCGTCGATATTCAGGTGAGGCCGGCCTGACGCCGCAGCCGAACAAATTCAAACGATGTGCTTCAAGTCTTGGTTTTGCGCATGTCGTTGTCCCAAGACTGCTGCGGGGACTGGCCTGCCGCGCGATCCGGCAGATAGGGATGGTCGCGGCGGCGCGTCGCCAGCATGCGCTTGACCGCTTCGATGATTGTCGGCGCCGGGACATTGGCAACCAGGCCGGTTGGGCTTGCATAGCGGGACTCGATCACGTCGACGCAGTTCGAGAGCGGCCGCCAACGGGCCATATTGGCGCCGCCACTGACGATAACCATCGGTGTCATCACGGTCGCCATGAGATGTGCCGTGCCGCCTTCGGCGCCGATGTAAAGATCGGCAAACTCTCCGAGCGCCAGCAGAACATCGCTGACATCGACGCCCTCGACCGTGCCGGAATCGACGAGCCGCAGCTTCGGCACGCGTTGAGCCAGTTCAGCCATATCAGGGCCATCGCCCGGGGTTTTCACATAGAGAAGATTTGCCCCGTCCGCGATCATGCTGTCGGATATCGCGACAACCTGATCGGCCGTCATGCGTTTGCCGCCATCGCCATGTGCCGCGATGACGATCAATGGAGCATGCTTGCCATCCGCCAGGCCTCTGGCCACCGCCCGCGCGGCCGGGGTGGGCTCCAGCCGATGGTCGAAAGGCAATCGTTTTGCCGCAAGACGCTCTATGAGGCGGTGGTAGCGCCACGCATTGTGCTCGGGGCGTGCCTCGGGCCTTTGGCCCGGGCGCCAGGAAAGAGCGAAAGCCGGGAAGTTCGCTTCGTAGGCGACGCCGCGACCGAGCAGCGACACCGATGCCTGAAGCAGCCAACGCACCGAGATGCGGAAATCGACAACGGCCAATCGCCCCTTGCCCTTGCGGTGGCTGGCCACCAGGTGCGCCAGAGGCGTCCGGACATTGATGGTATCGACCAAGTGGCCGGCATGGCGGCTAAGGACATGTTCAAGGGTCGACGGCCCGGTGGTTCCGTAGACGATGAAACTGTTGGGGAATGCCGTTCTGGCGGCGCGCAAAGCCGGAATCCGGATCAATCCGTCGCCGAAAGCGTCATTCCGCGAATATAAGATAATCGTCTCGTACCGAGCTGGCAGCATGCCTCGCTCCCCCCAAGGAGCTTGGTGGTGGCGGTGCCTCTACGCCGCCCGCCTTCGAGGTTCTGTAGGATTTCACCTCTAGCCTGTCAACGAAGCTCGCCGCTCAGGTTCGCGCCGCAGAATGGCCAAGCCGTCAGCGTTTTTCCCACTCCGGCCGCAGCTGCGCCATGACCAGCTCGTCGCGATGCACACCTTTGAAAACGCGCTGCCTCAGCCCGAGAAGCGTGGCGCCAGTTCCTCGATGCGGCGGATCATCGCCTGAAATTCCTCGGAGATGCGCTGGTGGAGCTTGACCGCGACCTCGGGGTATTCCTCCAGGATGCGGCGGAACATCTTGCGGCTGAGCCTTATCACTTCCGAATCGATTTCGGCCGATGCGCTGGTCAGCCGGTTGGTGTCGGCGATCAATGCCAGTTCGCTCAGGATCGTGCCAGGGCCTGCCGTGCCTATCGGGATGCGTTCGCCATTCTGCTCCCGGTAGAGCACGATGCGCCCGGAAACCACGATATAGGCGGAATCGGCCTCGTCGTCCTCGCGGTAAAGCTTGTGGTTGGCAATCAGCCGGGTGTTCTCGGCGCCAAAGGCGAGCAGGCGCAACTGTTCCTGCGTGAAGCCCTCGAAGAGCCTCACGGCCGACAGGATGCGGATGTCGTCATCCAACGCCATCTAGCTGTGTCCCCGAACGGTCAGTCCAATCCCTCCTATACGGGCAGATCCCAGAAATCCCCTCCAACTGGATCGTACCCGAAAGCGACCCCGCCCGACCGCTCATTGGAAAATGAAATGTTTAAGGAACCAGCTTGTAGCCGCCGCTTTCTGTCACAAGAATTTCCGCATTGGAAGGATCGCGCTCAATCTTCTGGCGTAGCCGATAGACATGGGTTTCCAGCGTGTGCGTGGTGACGCCGGAATTGTACCCCCACACCTCCTCGAGCAGCACGTCGCGCGTCACCACTTTCTGGTCGGCGCGATAGAGATATTTGATGATCGAGGCCTCCTTCTCCGTCAGCCGCACCTTGCCGCCGCGCGGGTCGAGCAACAGTTTCTGGCTGGGCTTGAAAGTGTAGGGTCCGACCGAGAAGGTGGCGTCCTCGCTCTGCTCGTGCTGACGCAATTGCGCCCGGATGCGTGCGAGCAGCACGGCGAAGCGGAACGGCTTCGTCACATAGTCGTTGGCGCCGGCCTCGAGACCAAGGATCGTATCCGAATCGGTGTCATGCCCGGTGAGCATGATGATGGGCGCCTTGTAGCCCCCCTTGCGCAGGATCTTCACCGCCTCGCGGCCATCCATATCGGGCAGCCCGACATCCATGATGAGCAGATCGATGAGGCCGCCGCGCGCTGCGGCGACACCTTTTGCCGCAGTCGATTCCTGCAGCACGTCGAATTCCTCGTAGAGGGATAATTGCTCGACCAGTGTGCCGCGCAGGTCGTCATCGTCGTCAACGATCAGAATGGTGCGTGAAGTCATGGATCAATCCGTTGTTTTGAAAAGAAAATTCAGTTGACCGCTGCCTGTTTATGCGGAAGCTGACCGGCACAACAGCCGTTCACAGTGATTTGTTCCGTGGCACGATCATACAAGAAAAAACACGATCGCAATGCAGCCGGCGCAATTTTGCGAAAAGGGCTGCGCGTGCTGACCGTGCGGGCCAGGCCCGGCCATCCGAGCCAGGGCTTGCTGCAGGCCGGAAGAACGGTGTTTGCCTGTGCGCTGGGGCGCGGCGGGATCTCGGCCGACAAGCGCGAAGGCGACGGCGCCACGCCGCTGGCCTCGATGCGGATACTATCAGGATATTTCCGGGGAGATCAGTTCTCCAGCGGCCGCAGGACCCGGCTGGCGATGACGCCGATCGGGCCTGATCTGGGCTGGTGCGAAGTGCCTGACGACCGCAACTATAACAGGCCGGTCAAGATTCCCTACGGCGCCAGCCACGAACGCATGCGACGCGACGACCGGCTCTACGACGCCTGCCTGGTCCTGGACTGGAACCTGGCACCACGCCGGCGCGGACGCGGCAGCGCCATCTTCTTCCATCTGGCGCGCCCCGGCTTCACGCCGACGCAAGGCTGTGTGGCTGTCACGGCGCAAACGATGGCGCGGCTGCTGCCGCTGCTGTCGGACAGGACGGTGGTGAGGGTGGTGAGGTAGGGAGTAGGGAGTAGGGAGTAGGGAGTAGGGAGTAGGGATGCCTGTCGGCGCTGACTTAATTTTCCCTATTGGCTATTTCCTACTGCCTATTCCCTGACCTTCTTGGTTGCTGCCAGCCGATGTCGAGAAGACCCAGCCGGCCCATCTCCCGATCCATGGCGCGTGCGATGTCCTTGCGCCTGGCGCCGATATCGCGCAGTTGCCGATCGGACAGATCTTCGACGTTCTGGTGCGGAAGATTGATCGCAACCCTGGCGTGACGCAGCCAGTCGAGGGTCTCGGTCAGCCAGGCCGGGCGGGGTGTCGATGAATTCAAAACGATGATGGACATGGTATGATCCGTTGTCTCCGGATATCAAATCCGGCTTGATGATGTTTCGATGATTGGATCATGCCAGATTGAAATCTCTGTGAGAAACGAGTAGTTTTCGCTAGATCATCAAGTTTTCTTTGAGGATAGGATGGCTCGCCTTCTACCCGGGACTCGTGCCTTGAGGACATTGGAAGCAGCGGCCCGGCACCTCAATTTCACCCGTGCGGCCGATGAGCTCGGCCTGACGCCGGCCGCCGTCAGCCACCAGATCAAGGAAATAGAGGATCAGCTCGGATTGGTGCTGTTCACGCGCACCAGCCGCACCATCCGGCTGACCGAGGCGGGCACGGTGCTGTTCGAGGCCTCGGCCGACGCGCTCGACCGGCTTGGCCGGGCCGTTTCGCGGGCGCAGAAGCTGACGCGCGGCACCGCTCTTTTGAAGGTAACGCTCGACGCCCAGTTCGCGTCAAAATGGCTGATGCGGCGCGTCGACGATTTTCGCAAGCATCACCCCGATATCGAGTTGCGATTCGACATTGCCTATGAAGTGCGGGATTTCGAACTCGACGACATCGATGTCGGCATCCGGTTTGGCGCCGGCAAATATCCAGGTCTTCGCGCCCACCGGCTGTTCGACAACATCCTCATTCCGGTGTGCAGCCCGAGCCTGTTGACGTCCGGTCCGCCGCTGCGCGAGCCGCGCGATCTTTTCAATCACACGCTTGCCCATATCGAATGGTCGCGACAAGGCGTGACATGGCCGAACTGGCGGATGTGGATGGCGGCGGCCGGTGTCACCGATTTCGACGACAGCCGGACCGTGGTGTTCGGAACCTCCACGGACGCCGTCCAGGCGGCGCTCGACGGCAATGCCGTCGCGCTCGCCGATTTCGCCATGGTGGCGAACGACCTTTCCCAGGGAAGGCTGGTGCAGCCCTTTGAACTCGGCCTGCGAGTGGCGCCCGAATTCGCCTATTTCCTGGTCTATCCCGAAAGTACCGGCGACGATCCGCGTATCGTCGCCTTTCGCGAATGGATCCTCGAGGAAATCGCCAAGACGCGGACCACGGACAAGGGGCAGTAGGGCAGTAGGGCAGTAGGGCAGTAGGGCAGTAGGGCAGTAGGGCAGTAGGGCAGTAGGGATGGGCGTCGATGCCGCCTTCACCCGCCTATTTACCTACTGCCTTACTGCCCTACGGCCTTTGATTCAGGTTGCCGCCGCGCCGAACCAGCCGATCACGGCGCCGATGATCAGCAGCACGCCGAGCCAGTGGCCGCCGTCGATCAGGGTCAGGTCCCAGCCGAAATTCTCGTAGCGATGGTTGACCGAGAGCGTCGTGGCGACGAAGCCCAGCCAAAGCACGAAACCGAAGACCAGGCCGGCAAGCAATGTCGGCTCGCCGCCGGTCATCGCGCCGACGACCAGCGCCATGATGGTGGCCATGACCAGTTCGGCGATGAAGCTGATAACAAAGGGCAGTGGCGATTTCTTCATCGTGGCCGGGTCAAGCTTGGCGGCCTTCAGCCACGGCTTGCTCAGGCCCATGTACCAGGCGGCGCCGAACAGCCACGCCACGATTGCGGCAGCGACCACCGCCAGCCAGTTCACTGCTGAAAAATCCATGAGTTCCCCCTCCGATGCACATGTGATGGAACGCCTGTTCGGCGATCGCGTCAAGCGAACCGCCAGACGGTTGTGCGCTTGACGAGCGCATCCTCCAGGACCCGCGTGACGGCCACTTCATAGACCGCAAGCGGTTCCAGCCCTGTCTTCGGGAGGTACCACCGGCCTGGATCGCCGACGAAGACCTCGGCGCCGCGCGTCTTCAGCGCTGCGAACCACGGCATCAAGCGGTCGGCGAAGGATTTGTCGTAGAAAACGTCGCCGGCCAGGATCACGTCCCATCCCGCATCGGTGCCGATGCAATCCGTGCCGAGGAATTCGATCCCGACGCCGTTGGCCTCGCTGTTGAGCCGGATCGCGGTGGCGCAGAACGGATCGATGTCCGTTGCGATCACCTTGGCGGCACCTGCCTTGGCGGCGGCAATGGCGACAAGGCCCGAGCCGGAGGCGAAATCGAGCACGCGCTTGCCCAGCACCATGCCGGGATTGTCCAGGACATAGCGGGCAAGGCCCTGCCCGCCGGCCCAGGCAAACGCCCAGAAGGGCGGCGGCAGGCCGATCTCGACCAGCTCGTCCTCGGTTCGCTGCCACAAATCATGCGCTTCATCAGCGAGGCGCAGAAAAATCTCCGGCACATGCGGCGGCGCCATCAGCGCCGTGTTGTCGAGAATGAACTGTTTCGCGCTGCTGGGCGTGAGCGCTGTCACGGGGCAGGTGTCAGGCCACCCATGCGGCAGACTTCCTTCCATTCGGCCGGCGTCACCGGCTGCACGGAAAGCCGCCCGAGCCGCACCAGCGCCATGTCGGCAAGCTTCGGATTGGCCTTGACCTCTTCCAGCGTCGGCGGGTTGGGCACATCCTTGACGGCGCGGATGTCGACGCATTCCCAGCGTGGATCGTCCGAGGTGGTGTCGGGATGGGCCAATGCGCAGACCTCGGCGATGCCGACCACGTTCAGCCCCTCGTTGGAATGATAGAAGAAGCCGAGGTCGCCGATCTGCATCGCCTTCATGTTGTTGCGCGCGGCGTAGTTGCGCACGCCATCCCATTGCGTGCCGGCCTTGCCCTTGGCCTTCAGCGCCTCGAAGGAGAAGACCGAGGGTTCGGATTTGAACAGCCAGTAGTTCATTCTTTCACTCCTCCTAGGCTCTTTATCTTAACGCAAATTCCGGACGGAAAACCGTTTCACATTTTCCTGAACTTGCTCTGGCGTTCGCTCGCCAGCGACCCGGATTAACTAGCCGCCGGCTTGTTGAACGTCCAGTTCCACGGGCGGATTTCGACGCTTTCGAACAGGCCGGCCTTGGCGTAGGGATCGGCAGCCGACAGGGCCTGCGCACTCGCCATGTCGGGCGCCTCTACGACCACGAGGCTGCCGTTGGGCTTGCCTTCGGCATCGAGGAACGGACCTGCGAAAGCCAGTTTCTTGTCGCCATTCAATCCTTCGAGAAAGGCGATATGTTCGGGCCGCGTGTCGAGGCGCACCTGCAGGCTCCCCGGCCTGTCCTTGCAAATCAAAGCAAACAGCATGGTCTTTCTCCTGATCTTGGGATCAATATCTTGGGGTCAATCGTTGGTTTCGGTCTTCAGCGGCCGGGTCATCAAGGCCGTCACAGCCTGCCGGATGGTGATGGTGCCGTCCAGTATGGCAGCGACGGCGGCAATGATCGGCGCGTCGATGTTGCGCTCGGTGGCGATGCGAGCAGCGATCGCCGCCGTCGGCACGCCCTCGGCGAGCGGCAATCCGGCAAGCGGCTTGCCTTGCCCGAGCGCCAGTCCGTAGGCGAAATTGCGCGACTGCGTGGACGAGCAGGTCAGCAGCAGGTCGCCAAGGCCGGAAAGCCCCATCAGCGTTTCGGGCCTGGCGCCGAAGGCGGCACCGATGCGCCGCAGTTCGACAAAGCCGCGCGTTACCATGGCGGCCTGGGCACTGGCGCCGAGCCCGGCGCCGGTGACAGCACCTGCGGCAATGGCGAAAACGTTCTTCAAGGCGCCGCCGATCTCGACGCCGATCAGGTCGTCGTTCGAATAGCAGCGCAGGTTTTCGGCGGAAAAGCGGGCAGCGAGATCGGCGGCCAATGCCTCGTCGCGGGCGGCGACCACCACGGCCGTCGGCAGGCCGCGGGCGACGTCGGTGGCGAAGCTTGGACCCGACAAAGCGGCAACCGGATTTAGCGGCAGGATTTCTTCGACAATCGCCGACAGCAAGGCGCCGGTCTCGCTTTCGATGCCCTTGGCACACAAAACCAACGGGATGCCGGCCGGCATATGGTCCTTCGCGGCCGCCAGCGTAGCCCGCAGCGACTGCGCCGGCGTCACCGCCAGCACGCAATCGGCACCGTCGATCGCGGCTTGGATGTTGCTCGTCGCCACGATGCCGGCCTGGAGCGTAATGCCCGGCAGATAGCGTGGATTTTCACCGCGGTCGATCGCGGCGACGGTCTCCGGATCGCGCGCGTAGAGGCGGACGAAATGGCCAGCGCGCAGCATGGCCAAGGCCAAGGCGGTGCCCCAGGCCCCGCCGCCGAGCACGGCAACGCGCCAGCCGCTTGGCGCGGTGTCGTTGCCGCCCATTGCCCCCTCGTTCATGCCTTGGCTCCGCGCCGGCCGGAGCCAACCATCGGTGTCGAGATGCTGTCCAGCGGCCAGCGCGAGCGCGGCACGAAATCGAAGCCGTTTTCCTGCGCCGTGCCTTCGCGCAGCCGCTCGATGCCGGCCCAGGCGATCATCGCCGCATTGTCGGTGCAAAGTTTTAGCGGCGGCGCGATGAAGGTGAAGCCGGCCTCGGCACAGAGCCGCTCAAGCATCGCCTTGATCGTGCGGTTGGCGGCGACACCGCCGGCGACGACGAGCGCCGGGTTTTTCGTGCCGGGAAATGTTTGGCGAAAGCGGGCCAGCGCGCGAGACACGCGGTCGGCCAGCGCATCGGCGACGGCGGCCTGGAACGAGGCGCAGATGTCGGCGACGTCCTGGTCGCTCAAGGGCTCGATCGCCGTCGCCGCCTGGCGCACGGCGGTCTTGAGGCCGGAGAAGGAAAAGTCGGGCTGCGCCGAGCCCTTCATCGGACGCGGAAAGGCAAAGCGCGAGGCATTGCCGGCCTGTGCGGCCTTCTCGACATTCGGTCCGCCGGGATAGGGCAGGCCGAGCATCTTCGCCGTCTTGTCGAAGGCTTCGCCGAGCGCGTCGTCGATGGTCGTCGCCCAGCGCTGATAATCGCCGACGCCGCGCACGGCGACGATCTGCGTGTGGCCGCCGGAGACCAGCAGCAGCAGATAGGGGAACTCGAGCCCGTCGGTCAGCCTTGCCGTCAAGGCATGGCCTTCGAGATGGTTGATGGCGATCAGCGGCTTGTTGGCTACGGCCGCGATGGCCTTTGCCGTCATCAGCCCGACGATCAGTCCGCCGACCAGGCCGGGGCCGGCGGTGGCGGCAATCGCGTCGATGTCGGCAAGTGCTGTGCCCGAATCGGCAAGGGCCGCCTCGACGATACCGTCCAGCGCCTCGACATGGGCGCGCGCGGCGATTTCCGGCACGACGCCGCCGAATGCCGCATGCTCCTCGATCTGGCTGAGCACGATGTTGGACAGGATTTTTGGCGCGGCAGTGCCGTCCAGCGCCACGACGCTGGCGGCGGTTTCGTCACAACTCGTCTCAATGCCCAGAACGCGGATCAATTCGTCGCTATCCCTAAAGATTGTATCATGGGGCTTTCCCCGTTAGGAGAAACCCGGAAAAACCTCGTTTGCCGGGGGTTATCACGGACCGCGCGCCATGCAAACAATCTTGAGAATCGGAACACGCGGCAGCCCGCTGGCGCTGGCACAGGCGCAGGAAACGCAGGCGCGGCTGATGGCTGCGCATGGCCTGCCGGCAGAAGCGTTCGAGGTCGTCGTCATTTCGACCAGTGGCGACCGCATCCAGGACCGGCCGCTGTCGGAAGCCGGCGGCAAAGGCCTGTTCACCAAGGAGATCGAAGAGGCGCTGCTGGCGGGCCGGATCGACATCGCCGTGCATTCGTCGAAGGATATGCCGACGCAACTGCCAGACGGTCTCGAACTCTCAGCCTTCCTGCCGCGCGAGGACGCGCGCGACGCCTTTGTCGGCAAGGCGGCGAAGACGATCGCCGAGCTGCCACAGGGAGCGAAAGTCGGTTCGTCGTCGCTCAGGCGCCAGGCGCTGATCCGCCGGATGCGGCCGGATCTCGACGTGGTTATGTTCCGCGGCAATGTGCAGACGCGGCTGCGCAAGCTCGATGAAGGCGTCGCCGCCGGCACCATCCTGGCCTATGCCGGGCTGAGGCGGCTCGGGCTTGAGCATGTCGTCACCGACCTGATACCGCTCGAAATCTTCCCGCCGGCGCCGGGGCAAGGCGCGATCTGCATTGAAACCCGTATAGGCGACCGCGACGTCGAAACGATGCTGGCGGCCGTCCATGATGTGCCGACCGGCCAGGCGCTGGCCTGCGAGCGTGCCTTCCTGGCAGCGCTCGACGGTTCCTGCCGCACGCCGATCGCCGGCTATGCGACGATCGAGGCCGGAAAGCTGTCTTTTGCGGGCCTGATCATCTCGCCCGACGGCACGCAATCCCACACAGTCGAGTTGCAGGGACCGGCGCAAAACGCCGCCCGCATCGGTGATGAAGCGGCCAAGACGGTGCGCGCCAGGGCCGGCGAAAAGTTCTTCGACGGCTGGCTCTGAAAATGCTTCGCGTCCTGGTGACGAGACCGCAACCGGGCGCCTCGCGCACAGCGCATCGGCTTGAGGAGACAGGCTTTCAGCCGATTCTTCTGCCCCTGACCGAAACGGCGGCTTTGCCGGTCGCTGCCGGACTGGTCCCGGACGATGTCGTCGCCGTTGCCATCACCAGCGCCAATGCCGTGCGCCATGCGCCGAAAGAAATCATCGCGACGCTCGCAGGCTTGCCTTGTCATGCCGTCGGCAAAAGGACGGCGCAAGCGGCGCGTGAGGCGGGGTTTTTGTCGATCAGCGAAGGTCCGGGCGATGCGGAGGCGCTGGCCGACAGCATCGCCGCCGCATTTTCCGGCAAGGCCATCGCCTATCTCTGCGGGCGCGTGCGTTTTCCAGCGTTCGAACAGAGGCTCAAGACGGCGGGCGTTCGGGTCCACGCCGTCGAGACCTACGACACGCTGACGGTGGGCTATTCGGATGAAGCCATCCTCGAACGCCTGTCTGGGCAACCTGCCGACGCGGTATTGCTTTATTCAGCCAAGGCGGCGGCGGCGATGCAGATCCTGGCAAGACGGCCCGCTCTGTGCGGACTCTTCGAAAAAACATGGGTTTTTGCGCTTTCCACCCGCATCGCGGCAGCCTTCGACGATGCCGCCAGCAAAAGAATCCGCATTGCCGCGCAGCCCGACGAGGATGTGCTGCTGGCGCTTTTGCGAAGCGTGAGCTGAGCCGCGTCATCACACCGCCCCTTTTCACCGCTTGGTGATGTGCTAGACCCTTTCTGAACCATCATGCGCCGCAGGGCGTTGAGACGAAGCGAATTGTGCGGAGCCCAGGCATGGTCAAGACGCCGAAGATGCGACACTCGAAAAGCCGCCGCGACCCGGTGACCATCGATCTTGAGCCGGGTGCGGTCTCACGCATCGCCGACGAGGATGCCGCCAGGCACGGGGCTCAGACAGACGAGGCGAAGGCCGAGGAAGCAGCGAACGCTTCGCAGCCCGAGGTTCCCGAAGAGCCAGTTCATGCCGACCAGACCGATCTTGAGCCCTGGGAGCACGCCGATGCCCAGGCCGAACCGGAGCAGCCGCCGGCGGCGGCGACAAAGCCCGCTAGCGAGGCTGAGCTCCCCTATCCCGGATCGTTCGACGATTCCGGATCGTCCTACGATCCCGGATCGTCCGATACGCCTGCCGGCAAAACCAAAGCCTTCGACTACAGTTTCGAGGATGCATCGGCGAAGCCCACGCAAACCGACGGCGAAAAGGCAAAGACCGAGACACGGGACGACAGAATGGCGCCGACACCTGAAAAGCGTGGCGGCCTCAACGGCATCGCTGCCGGCATCATTGGCGGTGTCATCGCGCTGGTCGGCGCCGGCGGGCTGCAGTTTGCCGGCCTGCTCGGCGCGCCGGGCTCGGGCGCCAGTGTCTCGCTCGATGGCGTCAATGGCGACATCGCCTCGCTGAAGACCGAAATCGCCAGCTTGAAGGACGCCGGCGGCAACGGCGATGCGGCGGCCAAGATGGTCGGGCTGTCCTCGGGCCTGGAGCAGGTCAAGGCCGATGTCGCGACGCTGAAATCGGCGGTCGAGAAAGGTGGAGCAGGCGATACTGCCGGGCTCGCCGCACTGGGCGACAAGGTCGCGCAGATCGAGACTGCGGTCGCCGCTCTTGGCAAGGCCGGCAACACGGCGCCGGTCGATCTCGGTCCGCTCAACGAAAGGCTGGCCGGTCTCGATGCGCAGCTGAAGTCGGCCGGCGAGGCGGCGACGGCGCAGGATGGCCGGCTGACGGCGCTGGAGCAGTCGGTGTCGCAGCTGTCCGGCAAGGTCGAGGCGGCGGCGGGACAGCCGAAGATCGCGCTCGCCATTGCTGCTTCAGCCTTGAAGGCGGCGCTCGAGCGTGGCGCGCCATTCTCGGCCGAACTCGAAACCTTGGCCGCGATTTCGCCTGATGCGCCGCAGCTTGCGACCCTGCGCCCCTACGCCGAAAAGGGCGTGCCCACCCGTGCCGAGATCGCCGCGCAAGCGGATGCCGCCGCCAATGCCATGGTCGCTGCCGCGACGCCTGTCGATGAGAATGCCGGCTTCCTGCAGAACCTTTTGTCGAGCGCCGAATCGCTGGTCAAGGTCAGGCCGATCGGTGCCGTCGAAGGTGCCGGTGCGCCGGAAATCGTCGCGCGTATGGAGGCGGCGGTCAACCAGGGCGACTATGCCAAGGCACTCAGCGAATATGACACGCTGCCCGAAGCCGCCAAGGCCGCCGGCGCGGACTTTGCCGGCAAACTGAAGGCACGCATCGAGGTCGAAACCCAGGTCGATGCGCTGATCTCAGGCGCGATGAAGGCATGAGGGCAACACAATGATCCGCCTGCTCGCCTTCCTCATCGTCGTCTTCGCGCTCGGGCTGGGCTTTGCCTGGCTGGCCGACCGGCCGGGCGATATGGTCGTCACCTTCAGCGGCTATCAGTACCAGGTCAGCCTGATGGTGGCGGCGGTGGCTGTCGTTGCCGTCGTCGCGGCGGTGATGATCCTGTGGTGGCTGCTCAAGTCGCTGTGGAACAGCCCCTACACCATCTCGCGCTATTTCCGCGTCCGCCGCCGCGACCGTGGCTATCAGGCGCTGTCGACCGGTATGATCGCCGCAGGCGCCGGTGACGGCGCGCTGGCCCGCAAGAAGACCAAGGAAGCCGCCAAGCTGATCCGCTCCGACCAGGAGCCGCTGATCCATCTGCTGGAGGCGCAGGCGTCGCTGCTCGAAGGCGATCATGAAGGGGCGCGGCAGAAGTTCGAGAGCATGCTCGACGATCCCGAAATGCGGCTGTTGGGGTTGCGCGGACTTTATCTCGAAGCCGAACGGCTCGGCGACCGCAACGCCGCCAGGCATTATGCCGGTCGCGCCGCGGTGATGGCGCCGCAACTGGCCTGGGCCGCCGAATCGACGCTGGAAGAGCTGACCGCACGCGGCGACTGGGACGGCGCCTTGAAACTGGTCGACGCGCAGAAGGCGACACGGCAGATCGAACGCGATGCCGCCAACCGCCGCCGCGCCGTGCTGCTGACCGCCAAGGCGCAGGCGCTTGCCGACAGCGATCCCACCGCCGCCAGAACCGCGGCGATCGAGGCCAACAAGCTGCGGCCGGACTTCGCGCCCGCCGCCGTGGCCGCTGCCGCCGCGCTGTTCAAGCAGAACGATGTGCGCAAGGGCTCGAAGATACTCGAGGCGGCGTGGAAGGCCGAGCCGCATCCGGAGGTCGCCGAACTCTACACCCATGCAAGGCCGGGTGACGCCGTACTCGATCGCCTCAACCGGGCGAAGAAGCTGCAGGAGATGAAGAAGAACCACGCCGAGTCGTCGATGACGGTGGCGCGTGCCGCGCTCGACGCGCAGGATTTCTCGACCGCCCGCCGCGAGGCCGAGGCGGCGATCCGGATGGACCGCCGCGAGGGCGCCTATCTGCTCTTGGCCGACATCGAGGAAGCCGAGACCGGCGACCAGGGCAAGGTGCGGCAGCTCCTGTCCAGGGCGGTGCGGGCGCCGCGCGATCCGGCCTGGGTCGCCGACGGCGTGGTGTCGGAACGCTGGGCGCCGGTGTCGCCGATCACCGGCCGGCTCGACGCCTTCGAGTGGCGCGCACCGATGGAGCGTCTCGGCCAGCTGATCGACAGCCATGATGATACGTCAGCCAGTGTGGTGCCGGTCATTGAAGCATTGGCAAAGCCGACGAGCGAAAAAAGGCCGGTCGAGGTGATCGACGAAATCCGTCCGGCGGAGGCAGCGGGCAAGGACGCCGAGAGCCACGAGGATCATGTCAGGCCGATCACGGCGGCTGCCTTCGCCGCGGTGCCGAGCGACGCCGAGGGCGTCGAGCCGGCCGAGGAGCTTGCGCGATTGCCGGACGATCCGGGCGTCGATCCGGACGAGGAAGCGGAGAAATCGCCGCGCCGGTTCCGGTTGTTTTGAGTTGGGCCGGCCATCGGGGCCGTTGGGGTATGGGTCTATGTTTGAACGCGTTCTGTCGTTTCTCAGGGATTTGCCGGCCAGCGCCGGCACGCAAGCCAGTGCGGACGATCCGCGCATCGCGGCTTCGGCGCTGCTCTACCATGTGATGAACGCCGATGGCGTGCGCCAGGATGTCGAATGGGAGCGCTTCAAGGCGGTGTTGGCGGAGAGCTACTCGATCAGCGGCGCCGAGCTCGAAGCGCTTGCCGCCGCCGGCGAGCGGGCCGACAATGAAGCGATCGATCTCTATGCCTTCACCAGTGTCTTGAAGCGCCATCTCGATGCCGATGCGCGCAAGGCTTTCATCGGCCTGATGTGGGAAATCGTCTATGCCGACGGCGAGTTGCACGAGCTGGAGGACAACACGGTGTGGCGGGTTGCCGAGCTGATCGGTGTCGAACGCCGCGACCGCGTCGAGGCGCGCCGCAAGGCGGCGGCGCACGCGCCCGGCGCCATCGGAACATCGAGCGACGAATAGGATTTTCGCCTTCCCATGCCGCGCCAAACGAGTTCGAAGCCAAAGATCCTGATCGTGCTGCATCAGGAGAGCTCGAGCCCGGGACGCGTCGGCCACATGCTGCTGGAAGAGGGTTTCGAGCTCGACATCCGCCGGCCGCCGCTTGGCGACGCCTTGCCCGAAACATTGGACGACCACGCCGGCACGGTGGTGTTCGGCGGGCCGATGAGCGCCAATGACGAGGACGAGTTCGTCCGCCGCGAGACCAGCTGGCTGGAAATACCACTCCGGGAAAATCGGCCATGTCTCGGCATCTGTCTCGGTGCGCAGATGCTGGTCAATCATCTCGGCGGCAAGGTCGAGGGCCATGGCGAAGGGCTCGTCGAGATCGGCTGGTATCCGCTGAAGGCGACCGAGGCCGGCAAGCAACTGATGCACTGGCCGGAGATGGTCTATCAGTTCCACCGCGAGGGTTTTTCGCTGCCCAGGGATGCGACGCTGCTGGCGACGGCCGAGACCTATCCCAACCAGGCCTTCCGCTATGGCGACAATGCCTGGGGCATCCAGTTCCATGGCGAACTGACCAGGGCGATGATGCAGCGCTGGGTGGTGCGCGGCGCGCATCGCTTCGAGCTGCCCGGCGCCCAGCCCGGCCGCGATCATCTCGGCGGCCGGCTGATCTGGGATATGCATCTCAAGCGCTGGCTGGACGAGTTTTTGCGCACGATCTTCGGCAAGCCGGAAGTGCGATAGGGCTATCTCTTCGACTTAGAGGCGGATTCAGATTTCAGGTCGATTGGATCTGAACTCATCCGGCTCTAGGGTCCGAGCACCGGCCGCAGGAAGCTGCGCTCATAGCTGAGAATGCTGCGATTGCGTTTTTCCATTTCAAACACATCCAGGCATTCCGGGTCGGCAGCCATGCGGTTGCGATAATCCTCGTAGTCAGCGAGGCTTGGGAAGCTGAACATGGCATAAGCGATATTGCTCGCTCCTTCGCTCGGAAGGAAATAGCCATGATGGTTTCCGCCGAGGCGATTGACCAGACCGATCCAGCGACGGCCGTATTCTTCAAACTCGGCAAGCTTGTACGGGTCAATGACATATTTCAGGTAACAGGTGATCATGGGAGTTCCTGTGCTAGGGCGAGTATCGTGCTGACCGTCAGCGAGAAAGCATCAATTGCGCCCGGCGAGATGCCGCACTCTGCGCAGTTGCGGGAACAGCACCATCCACAGGCCCGCGACGGCGATGGCGCCGATGCCGCCGACCACGACGGCCGGCACGGTGCCGATCAGCGCCGCCATCGTGCCGGCGCGGAATTCGCCGACCTCGTTGGAAGCGCCGACAAAGACCTGGTTGACGGCGTTGACGCGGCCGCGCACCTCGTCGGGGGTCCACAGCTGGATCAGCGTTTCCCTGATGTAGACGCTGAACATGTCGGTGGCGCCAAGGAAGGCCAGTGCTGCGATCGACAGCCAGGTGATGGTCGACAGGCCGAACAGCACGGTGAAGGCGCCGAACGACGCGGCGGAGGCCAGCATGATCATGCCCGCGTGGTTGCGGAGCGGATGCCCGGCCAGCCAGATGGCGACGCAAATGGCGCCGACGCTGGGCGCCGAGCGCAGCAGGCCGAGACCCCAGGGGCCGAGCTGGAGGATGTCGCGCGCATAGACCGGCAGCAGCGCCGACGCGCCGGACAGGAGCACGGCGAACAGATCGAGCGAGATGGCGCCCAGCACGATCTTCTCGCTCCAGATGTAGCTGAACCCACCTAGCAGGTGCTGCACCGTCGGTTTTTCCGTCTCCGTGCGCTGCGAAGGCTTCGGGATGGTGAAGATCAGCAGCCCGGACACAAGCATCAGGACAGCGGCAGTGCCGTAGGCCATTTCCGCAGACACCCCGTAGAGCAGGCCGCCGGCGACCGGGCCGACGATGGTCGCCGTCTGCCAGGCCGACGAATTCCAGGCGATGGCGTTGGCGAAATCTTCCGGTGGCACCAGATTGGCGAACAGCGAGGCGGAGGCCGGACCGAAGAAGGCGCGGGCGACGCCGAACATGGCAAGCACGCAGAAGATCGGCAGCGGCCCGCTGATGCCGCGCAGCGTCAGAAGCAGCAGCGCCAGCGCGCACATCGCCTCCACCACCACCGCCAGCGCCATGATCAGGCGGCGGCCGAAGCGGTCGGCGACGACGCCGGTGACCAGCACCAAAAGCAGCGACGGCAGGAACTGGACGATGCCGACCAGGCCGAGATCGAGCGGGTCACGGGTCAAGTCGTACATCTGCCAGCCGACCGCGACGGACACGATCATGGTGGCGAAAGTGGTGAGGAAACGCGCCGCCCAATAGCTCAGGAAGGAGCGGTGGCGGAACGCGGCATAGCGCTGGTCCGGCGAGGTCTGTGCTGATGTCATGAAGTGAGGCCCCGTTGCAGTGGCGTCAGCTGGCGGGGCACTTCCACGATGGGCGCTGGTCCGGCTGGCGGAACTTTTAGCTCAGTTCGCCGCGGATATGCGTCAAAATCGGTGCTGGATCAAGGAATTTCCAGCCTAAGGCGCGTCGCGACTTTTGAGCGAGATGCATTGGCGCTACTGCGTCATGAGTTTCTGGCCGAACGGAGCAATCGTTGACGTTGGCGCTGCCCCTCACTGTCCTGCCGGACATCTCTCCCCGTATAGTGACGGGGAGAGAGGGGCGGGCGGCGACGCCGGCATTCTTCCCGCAACGCTGGAGATTGGCGAAATCGCCGATGACAGCGCTCCTCTCCCCGTCACTATACGGGGAGAGGATGCCGGCAGGCAGATGAGGGGCGGCGCAGACGCTGGCCACTATGAACGGTCGGTGTGACGCAGTAGCATCAGCCGGTCGGCCGCATGGGAACTTTACTGTCGCAGCGCTGCGGAGATGGCGTCGAGGCCGCCTCTCAATTCGGCTTCCGTCGGCCAGCCAAAACCGACGCGGAAGAAGCGCTTCTCCATCTCGAACCAGTGGCCGGGTCCGACATAGGTGCCATGGTTCTCCAGCAGGTTCACATAGAACCGGTCGAGGTCGAAGCCGGGATCGACATTGAGGCGCGGGAAGCCAACGACGCCACCTTCGGGCCGCACCCAGTCGACCAGCGGCTCGCGATCGATCCAGGCCTGGACGATGTCGCGGCGCCCGGCCATTTCGGGCAGCAGCGTCGCCAGGAAGGCATCCCGGCGCTCCAGCATGCCGCGTGCTATGCCTTCGTCGATGACGCTGCCGCAGATGCCGATCTGCTCCTTGGCGGCGAGGAATTTCTCCTGAAGGGCCGCATCCCGGGTGATCAGCCAGCCGATGCGGATGCCGGGAATGCCGAAGGCCTTGGACAGCGACGAGACGCTGATCGTGTTCGGGCTCAGCGAGGCTGCCGTTGGCAGGCGCTTGCCGTAGGAGAGGTCGCGGTAGGTCTCGTCGACCAGCAGATGACAGTTGCTGCTTTCCGCGAGCGCGACCAGCGCATCGAGCTCGGTTCGGCTCATCATCGTGCCGGTCGGGTTGTGCGGGCAGGTGACGCTGATCAGCTTCGTGTTCGGCCGCAGCGCCGCCTTGACGCGTTCGACATCGATGGCGAAGCCTTCCTCGAAGGCCAGGTCGACAAAGCCGATGGCGCAGCCGATCGCCCTTGGGGTTTCGATGTTGGTGGCGTAGTTGGGCCTGATGACGACGAGATGGTCGTTCGCCGACAAAAGCGAGGTCGAGATGATGAACAGCGCGCCGGCGGCACCGGCGGTGACCAGGACATCATCCGGCGAAACGCCGGCGTCCTGCGCGGCGATCAGCGCACGCAACGCCTTGTCGCCGCGATGCTCACCGTAGAAAAGCGTGAGATCGGGCAGCGACAGGCCGATGTCGGAGAGTTTTTGGTCGGCGATCGAACTTTCCGAAAGATTGTAGCGGATACGGTCGTAGCCGTACTCTTCCGGCGCCTCTTTCTCGATCACCATCCTGGTGTAGTTCATGGCTCGCTCCCCCAAAGAACCCGTCCGACCCATCCAAGCCATAAAAACATGAAGCCCGCCAAGGCGATTTCGCCGGCAGGCTTCAATCAATCTATTGGCTCAAGGCCGAACTGTTGGCCAGCGCCGGATTGTTCAGGCTGAAACCTTGGCCTTCCTGCCCTTGGCAGGTGCCTTCACGGGGGCGGCCTTGCGGCCGAGGCCGATCGACTTCGCCAGCAGCGAACGCGAGGCCGCATAGTTGGGGGCGACCATCGGATAATCCGACGGCAAGCCCCATTTGGCGCGATAGGCGTCCGGTGTCAGGCCGAAATGCACGCCGAGATGGCGTTTCAGGGATTTGAACTTCTTGCCGTCTTCGAGGCAGATGATGAAATCCGGCGTCACCGATTTCTTGGGGTTGACGGCGGGGACCAGGGGAGCAGCCACCGGGACCACCGGCTGACCGAGCCCGCTTATCGAGGCGCTGACGCTGGCGATAAGGTCGGCCAGGCCGGAGGCGGGCAAGCGGTTCTTCTCGACATAGGCGGACACGATGTGAGCGGTCAGCTCGAGCAGGTCGATGTCTTTGCGGGCGCTGTTGCTATCGTCGGTCACTCTATTCCTCCGTCTAAAGCGAATGACCTGAAAATCGGATTCGATTTCCGGAAAGGATCATGCGCGAAATCAAAATGCTGTGGCGTGATTCGTGCGTCCACGGGGCGAATGGCGTTGTTGTGGCGCGGAATTCCTAGTCGGCAAATCTGCGCAATGCAATGACTTAGCGTCATTTCACACTTTATTTTGAACAACTATATTAAACAATAACAATATCAGACTATCAGCGCTTTGTCGCGCCACAAACGAAATCCGCCTTCGAAGGCGCGTGAGTTGTCGCCGCGCCTGGAGTCGGCGGGCAATTCATCGAGCTTGTCGACGTTGCCACCGCCGATGACGACATAGTCCGGCTGCATGGCGGCGCGGAGCCGGTCGACGACGTCGAAGACATATTTGCGCCATTTCTTCTTGCCGCGCTTTTCCAGGCCCCGTTCGCCGACATAATCCTCGAAACTCTTGCCCTTCTTGTAGGGCAGATGGGCGAGTTCCATCGGCTGGGCGACGTTGTCGGCAATCATCGCCGCACCGAGACCCGTGCCGAGCCCGAGGAACAGCATGCGCCCGCCCTCGTAACTGCCGATGGCCTGCATCAGTGCGTCGTTGACCACTTTCACCGGTTTGCCGAACGCACCCGCGAAGTCGAATCCAGCCCAGCCCTTGCCGAGATTGGCGGGGTCGGTCAGCGGCCTGTTGTGGTTGACCGGGCCGGGATAGCCCATCGAGACGACGTCGTAGGGCAGGTCTTCGGCGAGCTTCCTCACCGCATCGATCATCTGCTGCGGCGTCAGGTCCGGTCCCGAGTCGGCGCGGCGCTCCGCACCGCCGGCGCTGGTCAGGATCTTGACGTGCGAGCCGCCGATATCGATCGAAAGCACGATCTGCGCGGTATCAGGCGCTGGTTGCTTTGCCACCTTGGCCATCGTGTCGTCCTCTCACTTCACCGGATCGATCCAGCCATTGGGCGGCCCGAATCCGGCCATGACGTCCGCCGGACCCCATGTGCCCGGTTCGTAGAGATGCGGCGGCGTGGTGTCGCCCAGCACCGGGCCGACGATGCGCCAGGCCAGTTCGCTGGCGTCCTGGCGGGTGAACAGCTGGCCGTTGCCGTTCATGGCGTCGCCGATCAACCGCTCATAGGGCGGCATGTCGCCCTTGCTGTCGTCAAGCGCCGTCAGCTCGACCTGCTCGCCGATCATGTCGTCGCCGGGGGCCTTGCGCTGGGCGCCGATGGCGATCACCACCTGGGGGTCGATGCGGAAGCGGACGTAATTCTGGTCGGCGGGCTTGATCGGGTCGAAGACGTCGAGCGGCGGCCGCTTCAGCCGCACCACCACCTCGGTGACATGCACCGGCATGTTCTTGCCGGCGCGGATGAAGAACGGCACATCCTGCCAGCGCCATGTGTCGACCATGAAGCGCACCGCCGCGAAGGTCTCGACCGGCGAATTCGGCGCCACGCCCGGTTCTGCGAGATAGCCGGTGAACTGGCCGCGCACGACATCGTCCCTGGTCAACGTGCGGATGGCGCGCAGCACTTGCACCTTCTCGTCTATCAGATCGTCGGCGGACCGGCCGACAGGCGGCTCCATGGCAAGCAGCAGCAGGATGTTGAGCAGATGGTTCTCGATCACGTCCCTGATGCAGCCGACATCGTCATAGAAGCGGCCGCGCCCCTCGATGCCGAAATCCTCGGCCATGGTGATCTGCACGCTCTCGACGAAATTGCGATTCCAGATCGGCTCGAGAAAGGAATTGGCGAAGCGGAAATAGAGCAGGTTCTGGATCGCTTCCTTGCCGAGATAATGGTCGATGCGGAAGATCGACTGTTCGTCGAACACCAGGTGCAGGACCCGGTTCAGCCAGCGCGCCGATTGCAGATCGTGGCCGAAGGGCTTTTCCACCATCAGCCGCGCGCCATGCGCGGTGCCTGATTGCTCCAGTCCCTGGACGACGGTCTCGAACATGGTCGGCGGCACCGCCATGTAATGCAGCGGCCGCCGCGCGGTGCCGAGCGCGCTTTTCAGTTTCTCGAACGTCGCTCCATCGCGGTAGTCGCCGCTGACATAGCGCAGCAGCGAGGCGAATTTTGCGAACACTTTTTCGTCGATCTTGCCGAGCGCATTGACGATGCCGTCGCGGGCGCGCGCCTGCAATTGCTTGAGGTCCCAGGCGTCGAAGGCGACGCCGATCACCGGTTCGGTGAGCGTGCCCTTGGCGACCATCTGGTAGAGTGCCGGAAATATCTTCTTGTGGGCGAGGTCGCCGGTGGCTCCGAAGAGCACCAGCGTGTCGGATCGTTCCTGGCTCATGCGCGTCTCCCCTGTCGCCGTCACTTGCCGGCCTTCGGCTTCTCGACATGGCCGCCGAAGGCATAGCGCATGGCGGAAAGCAGCTTGTCGGCGAATTCGGATTCGCCTTGCGAGGAGAAGCGGTCGAACAGCGCCGAGGACAGCACCGGCGCCGGCACGCCGGTGTCGATCGCCGCTTTCAGCGTCCAGCGGCCTTCGCCGGAATCCGAGACGCGACCGCCGTAATTCGCCAGGCCCGGGTCGCCTTTCAATGCGCCGGCGGTGAGATCGAGCAGCCAGGAGCCGATGACGCTGCCGTGCCGCCAGACCTCGGCCACCTGAGGAAGGTCGATGTCGAACTGGTAGTATTGCGGGTTTTCCAGCGGGCTGGTCTCGGCGTCCGCCGTCCGTTGCCGCTTGCCGGCATTGGCCGACTTCAGGATGTTCATGCCTTCGGCATAGGCGGCCATGACGCCATATTCGATGCCGTTGTGCACCATCTTGACGAAGTGGCCGGCGCCGCTCGGTCCGCAATGCAGGTAGCCAAAGGGCGCGGTCCCGGCATCCCTGGACGGATTGGAGCCGGCATCGGCGCCCGGCGCCAGCGTGGCGAAGACCGAATCGAGGTGCTGCACCGCCACATCGGGACCGCCGATCATCAGGCAATAGCCGCGGTCGAGGCCCCAGACCCCGCCGCTGGTGCCGACATCGACAAGATGGATACCCTTGCCGGCCAGTTTCGCGGCCTGGTCGACGGCGTCGTGATAGTAGGAATTGCCGCCGTCGATGATAATGTCGCCGGGCTCCATCAGAGCCGACACCTGATCGATGATCCTGCCGGTGATGGCTGCCGGCAGCATCAGCCACACACAACGTGGCTTGGCGAGCTTGCCGACGAATTCTTCCATTGAAGCCGCCCCCAGCGCGCCATCTGTCACCAGAGCCGCGACGCTGGCGGGGTTGATGTCGTAGACGACGCATTCGTGGCCGTCGCGCATCAGGCGGCGGACCATGTTGGCGCCCATCCGGCCCAGTCCCATCATTCCGATCTGCATGGTTTCGTCCCTGTTTGCTTGGAGATTTGCGGGGTTTATCGAGGGAGGATCTACTGGCTATCCTGGTCGCCTGATATGACGGCGAAGTCGACATTCTCCCAATCGCCGGTTGCGGGCCAGAAAAAAGTGAAGATCAGCGTGCTTCCCTTGGAGAGGCCGGCGATGGGCAGATCGGCTAGGTGGATGCCGAAGGCATTCTCCGCCGTCTGGCTGTCGTGGGCGGTCATCCAATTGTCGGTGCTCCAGTGAATCGTCGCCGGGTCCAACAGCTCGATGCGAAGCGTCTTGCCGGCGGGCATGGTGCGGATCTTGTTGTTGAACCGCCAGGTCCTGAACGGCGACACGGTCTTGTCCTCGATGTAGCGCTTGACGCCTTGCGGCGGCATGTCGAAGACCGCGCCGTCGCGCAGCGAGCGCAACAGCTTGATATGCTCCGAATGTGCCCAGACAAGCGGCATGGCGCTGCCCGAGGGCCTGCCATGCAGCAATTCGCGCTCAGGCATGTCAGCACCGTCCCAGACTTGCTCCGGCAACAGGCCGCCCGGCCCGGCGGACCTTTCAAGCGTCGCCAGCAGGCTGGTCGCCTCGTCCTTGCGCCCTGCCGCCAGCTCATAGTGAGCCCGTTCGCCGGCCAGCAGCGGCCAGGGGCGGCCCTGGCCGGTGCCGTCGAACGGCGCCCCGTCTTCGTGCTCGCCATAGCCGTCGCTGGTGTAGCGATACCAGAGCGGTCCTTGCGGCAACGCGCAGCGCAACTGCGCGTCGATGACCTTGACCGTGTCGACGACGCGCGGATCGCCGGCCGCCCGCAGGCCGAAGCGCACCAGCGCCAGCGCGTCCGGGCTGACGATCTCCTTGGCGGGTCGATCCGTGTCGCCGGGTGGCCGGTTCTTGATGGGGACATGGCCGTCCGTCGGCGAGCCGGCCTCGGCGCTGTCGGGCGGCGCGATGCGGACGTAGTAGCCGTCGACGCCGGCCGATTTGCAGGCGGTCGTGCCGGTGACATAGGTCCAGCGCTCGACCTGGTCGTTCCAGCCGTCGGCGGTCTCGCGCAGATAGGTCGCGGCATCTTGCCTGCCGCAGGCGTCGAGCAGATCGGCCGTGCCCAGCAATGCGGTTATCTCGACGGCGAGCGTGAACGGGCTGTAGCCGGCATCCTCTTCCCAGCGGTCCTCGCCGGTAACCGGCCCGTTGCGCGCGACATAGCTGGCGGCGCGCTCGATCATCGGTAGCAAGGTGAGCAGCCTGGCGCGCGGCAGATGGCCGGCGCGGTGCAAAGCATCGGCCAGCAGCAGCGGAAAGGCGCATTCATCCATCTGGATGCCAGGCCAATAGGCCGACCCGTCGAGCCAGGCGTTCTGCGGCCAATGGCCGTCCGGCTGCTGGATGGAGCTGAGATAGTCGAGGATTTGCAGCGCCGAGGCAGCATCGCCGGCGGCGAGAAAGCCGCCCGCCGTCTCGACCAGATCGCGCGGCCAAACCAGATGGTAGCCACCAAGGTCGTCGTCACCCTTGTTGAAGCCCCACGGAATGGACAGGCTGGCGACCGCGGCCCCCGGCGTCGTGATCGAGCGATGTGTCGCCAGTACCGCGGTGCTGGTGCGATAGCTGTTGACGCCTGATGCCGTGTGCCGGTCCAGCGGCAGCAGGCCCTTTTGCCATTTGCGCCAATTCTGGACATAGGCCTTCGCCGCTGCTTCAAAGCCTCGATTCAGGCTGGCAAAAGCATTTTCAGCGGCCTCGTCCGGCGTCGCTCCAAACCCTAGCGCCAGCAAGGCCTTGGTCTCGGTGGCGGAAAAGCCGATCTCGCCGGTCAGCGCGACATTGCCGTTCTCGGCCCGCTGGCATGCCGGCTCGAGCTCGCCTGTGTTGTGCAGTTGCTGCCAGCCGTCGGAGACGCCGACATAGCCGGCCGAGCAGGTACGCCAGGGCCGCGACGAGGCCAGCGCCAGGCAGGTGCCGCGCCCCGAGGCGAACAGCACGGGCTTTGCCTTGTGCTCGCCGACCCAGGCGGTATTGCCCATGCCGGCATTGACCAGATGCGGCGCCAGAAGCGCATAGACGCGGTAGTCGCCGGGTACCCCCTTCAGCGCCGTGAAGGTGATCTCCTGCAGCAGCGCCGGCCGCGCCGGGTCAGCGAGAATGCGCTTTTCGATCCGGTAGGCGCCGTCGCTCGCCGTGTTGACCAGCCTGTAGGCGGGCACGCCGTCCTCGAACGGTTCGATGGTGTGCACCGCATCGCGTTTCTCTTCCGAGAAATAGCCATTGGGGCCGGTGACAATCAGGCCAAGGTCGCGCGTGCAGGCGTTGTCGAGGCGCGGATAGTAGATTTCGTTGAGGATGCCGTGGCTGATCGTGAACCAGATCTGGCCTGCCGGCGAAAGCGACGTTCCGACGCCACTCTTGGCGCTTGACGTCCAGCGGGCCGGAATTCCCGGGGCGCCCGGAGCAACGTTTTGCGTCACTGACATTCTGTTTCGGTCTCCTGGCCCCCTCCCTAGACCAGGACGCGAACCCTTTACAATCATTGCACCGCAAGTTGATCGGGCGGGCCAACGGCAGGCCTACGAACTCGTGTTAACGGGTTCCTTCGGAGCCTTCGCCGGCGCGTTGGCTGACGGAGTATCAAAACGAAAAACCCGCCTGTGCGGCGGGTCGCTGGCGCAAATCAGCACCATAGGCAAATATGTACCATAGCTGACGGCAACGAGTCAAGAAAAAATTCCTATCGCGAAGGTTGCCCGGCAAAAAAGCCGCCGACGCCGCCGAACTGGCTGTCGTCAGGCCTTTTGTTAAGCTGGGTTCGGAGCCCTATGGCCACCGGCGCCGTCGTTGACAGCGGCGCCGGCATGCGTCCACTATTTCCCGGCACGGGAGGATCGTGGAAGCCAATGCCGGAAGTGTCCCTGGTCCTGATCGACCGGTTGCTGGCGATTTCGCGGGCGCTTGCGGGCCATATCGATCCCGGCACGGCGTTCCGCGCGACAGCCATCGAGATCGGCTCGCTCATTCCGCACGACCACATGGATCTGGCCGTGCTGTCGCATGATGGCCGCCGGCATGCCTGTTATGAGGCCGGCTTCCACACCAGCTGGAGCGAGCTTGCCCAGCACCCGCTGCCGACCGAAGTCAGTCCGATCCGCTCGGTGCTGTGGGGCGAGGTGCCCTATCTGCTCGCCGACGACGCGCTGCGCGACGAGCGCTTCCATTTCGCCACCGCCATCGACGGGCCGATCTTCGCTGCCAGGCTGCGCAGCCGCATCGTCGTGCCGCTCAGGGCGCGCGGCGGCATCATAGGCGCGCTCAACATCAGCCGCCACGAGGTCGACTGCTACACGCTTGCCGACGTCGCGGTCGCCCAGCAATGCGCCGATCTGATCGCGCCCTATATTTTCGCATTGATCCAGACCGAGGAGGCGCGGCGCGCCATGCTGGCCGAAAGCGAGGCACGCAACCGGGTCGAATTGCTGCGCGTCGGCGCCTCGCAGCTGACCGAAGGCATGGAGCGCGAACGCCGGCGCATGGCTATGGATTTGCACGACCAGACGCTTGCCGATCTCGCCCGCATCGCGCGCCAGCTTTCGGCCCTTCGCGGCCTGGGCGTGGCGCGAGCAGCGCAGCTTGCCGACCTTGAGCAGGAGGTCGCCGGCTGCCTGACGGAACTGCGCCACATCGTCGACGACATGCGGCCGAGCGTGCTCGAATTGTTCGGCCTGCGCGATGCGGTCGAGGCGCATCTCAACCGCAGCGTCGCCAGGGCCAAGCCGCCGATCGCCGTGCACATCGCCGACACCAGCGACGGCGGCGCCGACAGCTTGGCCGAGCCGGTGCGGACTGCGCTCTACAGGATCGTGCAGGAAGCGATCAACAATGCGGTTCGCCATGCCGCGCCGCGCCGCATCGACGTGCTGCTGGCATCGACCGCGAGCGTGCTGCGGGTGGTCGTGACGGATGATGGCCAGGGATGCGGCACTGTCGATCCGGCAGCGCATGGTGGTATTGGCCACATGCACACACGTGCGGCCCTCATCGGGGCGCGGTTGCGCATCGGCCAGGCCGGCCGCAAGAGCGGCGGCACTCGCGTCCTCGTCGAGATCGACCGCCAGCCGTCGCGGGAATTGGCAGCGGCTGCAACAATGCCCGGCGAGTTCGCCGTGTCGGAGGCCATGTGATGCTTGTGATGATCGCGGAGAATGACGGGCTGCACCGCACCTTCGCGCGGCGGACGGTGGAGCAATTGTGGCCCGGCGACGTCGAGGTGATCGAAGCGAGCGACGGCGAGGACGCCATCAACCTGGCGGCCGAACGCGAGCCGCCGCATGTCGTGCTCGACCTGCAGATGCCGAAGGCGACCGGGATCGAGGTCGCCAGGGCGATCTGGAACCGCCGCGCCGGCACGCACATCCTGTTCTGGTCGAATTTCGCCGACGAGGCCTATGTGCGCGGCGTGGCGCGCATCGTGCCGCCCGGCTCGGTCTATGGCTATGTGTTGAAGTCAGCGACGGAGGAAGGCATGCGGTCCGCTTTGCGCGGCGTTTTCCGCGAAGGCCACTGCATCATCGACCGAGAGATCCGCGGTATCCAGCACCGCGTGCAGGACAGGTTCGAGGGCATCACCGACGGCGAATATGAAAGCCTGATCGACATCGCGCTCGGCCTGACCGACCGGGCGATCGCGGCACGCCGTGGCCTGTCGATCCGTGGCGCGCAGAGCCGCATCAAGCATGTCTACGACAAGCTCGGCATCGTGCCGGCGGAGGACGGCGCCGGCGATGCTTCCGTGTTCAACTCGCGGACGCGGGCGATCTATCTCGCCATGGCGCGCGGCCTGATCAACATCGACGCGCTGCGCCGCGAACAGGACCGGCTCGATGCCTGGCTGGCGGAGCAGTGAAACCAGTGGCGCGGCCACAACCCGGAACATAGGAAGAGCCGGCGCATTGCTAGTGAACGCCATTCACTGCCTGCGGACTCAAAGTGCAACCCTCATTCACAAACTCATGGGACTTGGTGCAAGAGAGCGTAACCGGCTTCATCAACGACAATGCCCTTAGTCATGGTGCGGCGATGGCATTTTATGCTGCCACCTCGCTAGCGCCGATTTTGCTGATTGTGGTCGCCATCGCAGGTCTCGTCTTTGGTCATGAAGCGGCGCAATTGGCCTTGTCTGCCCAGATTTCCGGGCTGATGGGGCCGGAAAGCGCCGATCTCCTCCAGACGGCGCTCGAAAGTGCATCAAGCAGGCTGTACGGGACCTGGGCCGCGATCATAGGGCTAATCACCTTGTTGGTGGCCGCGTCCGGCGTCTTCGGCGAAATGCAGCAGTCGTTGAACACAATTTGGAAGGTTGAACCGCAGGGCAACTCCTTGTCGCGTCTGGTTCACGCACGGGCCGCCAGTCTGGGGTTGGTGGCCGCGCTAGGATTCCTGTTGCTGGTCTCTCTCATCGCAAGCGCTGCGATTTCGGCACTGAGCGATTTCATCAACGCCCATCTGCCGTTTGGAACGATCATACTCAGCGGGATCAATGGCGTCGTTTCGTTTGCACTCATATCCGTGATGTTCGCCGCCATCTACAAAGTCTTGCCCGATCGAACCCTGGAGTGGCGCGATGTAGCGATTGGCGCTGTTGTGACCGCTGCCCTGTTCACGTTGGGAAAGTCGCTCATCGGCTGGTATATCGGCACCAGCGCGATCGCGTCCTCATACGGTGCCGCCGGTGGACTGCTCGTCATACTGCTCTGGGTCTACTATTCGTCGGAGATTTTCCTTCTCGGTGCCGAGTTCACGCGCGCCTATTCCATTCGGCACGGCAGCAGGTCCGATCTGAAAACCTTGATTCACAGTCCCTTACCCGCGCGGCACGACTCATTTCGCGCAGGACAAAAATCCAACTCTGCTGGCGTGGTCCTGCTCGTGGCGGTGGCGTGCGCGAGCGCAACCTTGACCGCGCTTTTGCTGAGTGTTCGCCGGCCCTAGTCCGGCCTCGCCGTAACCGCCGTCACTCTGCCCCGATTAGCCCTGCGCGACTGTGCAAATGCACAGTCGCGCATGCGCTTTGACCCGTATCGCCACGCCGGCGCCGCAACTAGGCTCGATCCCAATAAGAAAATATATCGAGGAAGCGCTCATGCCATTCGTCGCCATGCGGGCACGCACGGCCGCCGGGAGCCTGTGATGTCGGTTTCGGCGCGCACGCGCCATTCCGGCTTGGACGATGTCGTCGGCGATGCGACGATCGAAACGCTGGCGAGCGGCTTCGGCTTCCTCGAAGGACCCGTCTGGCATCCCTACGAGAAATGGTTGGTCTTCTCCGACATTCCGGAAAGCCGGATGTACCGACGCAGCGCCGCTGGCGAGATCGAGCTGTTCCGCGCGCTGAGCCACAAGGCCAATGGCAACACGCTGGACCGTCGGGGGCGGCTGGTCACCTGCGAGCACGCGACAAGCCGGGTGACCCGCGCCGAGCCCAATGGCGGCGTGACGGTGCTCGCCACGCACCATCAGGGCAAGCAGCTCAACAGCCCGAACGACATCGTTATTGCCACCGGCGGATCGATCTATTTCACCGATCCGGGCTATGGCCGGGTGGAGTTCTATGGCGTGCCGCGGCCACAGGAACTGCCGTTCCAGGGCGTCTACCGCATCGACGGCGACGGCACCCGGCTGACATTGCTGGCCGACGATTTCGTCCAGCCAAACGGGCTCTGCTTCTCGCTCGACGAATCGCGGCTGTTCATCAACGACACCGAACGCGGGCACATCAGGGTGTTCGGCGTCGAAGCGAATGGCGATCTGAATGGCGGTGCCGTCTGGGCGGTGACCGAGGGCGAGGGACCGGGAGCGCCCGACGGCATGAAGATCGACAGCCGCGGCAATCTCTACTGTACCGGCCCCGGCGGCATCCATGTCTTCGATGCGTCAGGTGCCATTCTTGGCGTGATCCGGACGCCTGAAGATTGCGCGAATTTCACCTTCGGCGACGACGATCTGCAAAGCCTCTACATTACGGCGTCGACATCGCTGTACCGGCTGCGGGTTCGCGTGCCGGGATTGAGACTGTTTTGAGCTCGCGACGTTCCGTGCTCAAATCAGGTTGGGAGTGAGGCCGGGTCAAGCCGGCGAGAACTGCAGCAGTCAACATCTGGGAGGATTACGACATGAAGAAACTGTTCGTCTTGGGCGCCTTGGCGGCGATGCTCGCCTCGGGCACGGCGCTGGCCGACACCAGTGGCAAGAAAATCGCCTTCTCCAACAACTATGCCGGCAATTCCTGGCGGCAGGCGATGCTCGACAGCTATGGCATCGTCACCAAGAAGGCGGTCGCCGACAAGGTCGTCGGCGCGGCCGACATCTTCACCACCGCCGACAAGGAGGTGCCGACGCAGGCGGCGCAGGTGCAGAACCTGATCCTGCAGGGTTATGACGCGATCGTCATCAACGCCGCCTCGCCGGATGCGCTCAACGGCGCCGTCAAGCAGGCCTGCGACGCCGGCATTGTCGTCGTCTCCTTCGACGGCACCGTCACGGAGCCTTGCGCCTACCGCGTCGTCGTCGACTTCAAGGACATGGGCAAGCAGGAAGTCGAGCAGATGGCCAAGTTCCAGCCCAAGGGCGGCAATCTCCTGGAAATCCGCGGCCTTGCCGGCACCTCGATCGACGATGCCATCCATGCCGGCATCCTGGAAGGCGTCGCCGCTCACCCCGAGTTCAAGATCGTCGGTTCGGTGACCGGCGACTGGGACCAGACGACGGCACAGAAGGCGGTGGCGACTATCCTGCCGTCGCTGCCCGACGTCGTCGGCGTCGTCGACCAGGGCGGTGACGGTTACGGTGCGGCACAGGCCTTCGCCGCCGCCGGCAAGCCGCGCCCGACCATCATCATGGGCAACCGCCAGGACGAGCTGCAGTGGTGGAAAGAACAGAAGGAAAAGGACGGCTACCAGACCTGGTCGGCCTCGATCGCGCCCGGCGTGTCGTCGCTCGCATTCTGGGTGGCGCAGCAGGTGCTCGACGGCCGCACCGACATTCCGCACGATCTGCTGGTGCCGTATCTGGCCTTCACCCAGGACGATTTCGAGGCCGAGCTGCCGAAGATTCCCAAGGGCGGCGTCGCCAGCCACGAATACACGCAGGACGACGCGATCGCGGCTATCAAAGCCAACATCAAGTGAGTGTCGGCCAGCGTTGCCGTCCGTATAGCCAAGCGAGTATCGTTAAGCATGCCCAGGGGTAACGCTGACATCATCAGACTGAACGGCGCCGAAAAGCATTTCGGCGCCGTTCGCGCTCTGGCCGGCGTCGATTTTCACGTCGGCCCCGGCGAATGCGTCGGCCTCGTCGGCCATAATGGTGCCGGCAAATCGACGCTGATGCACATGGTGGCGGGCACGCTGACGCCCGACAGCGGGCAGATCGGCGTGCATGGCGACACCGAGGACAATTACTCGGTGTCGCGGGCGCAGCAGCTCGGCATACGCTGCGTGTTCCAGGAATTGTCGCTGTGCCCCAATCTCAGCGTTGCCGAGAACACGCGCATCAATCACGCGTCGCTGCGTGGCTTCGGCTGGCGGCGAAAGGCGTCGGATCTGATTGCCGCCAAGCTCGACGAGATCTTTCCGGGCCACAGCATCTCGGCGTCGGACATTGTCGCCGACCTGTCGATCGGCCGGCGCCAGATGGTCGAGGTGGCGCGCGCCTTCACGGTCACCCAGGACCGGCTCGACCTCGTCATCCTCGACGAGCCGACATCGTCGCTCGACGCGCATACGGCCGGCCAGCTACTGGCCTTCGTGCGCCGCTTCGTCGCCGGCGGCAAAAGCTGCATCCTGATCTCGCATGTGCTGGGCGAGGTGCTGCGCAATGCCGACCGTATCGTGGTGATGCGCGACGGCAAGGTGGTTGTCGCCGCCGCCGCCAGTGCCTTCGACCGCGACCGGCTGGTGACGGCGATGGGCGGAGCGGAAGCGCGCCAGAAGATCGCCGCCGAAATCGCTGCCGCCAAGCCCGGCGCCAGTCCGCTGCGGGTTCGGGCGCGGCCTGCCGCGCAGAAGGACGGCACCGACCTTGTCGCCTGCGCCGGCGAGATCATCGGCCTTGCCGGGCTCGCGGGACATGGCCAGACCGACCTGCTGCTGGCGATCTTCGCTGCGGCATCGCGCGCCAAAGCAGGCATCGAGGTGACGGCGCCGGTGGCGCTGGTCGCCGGCGACCGCCAGTCGGACGGCATTTTTCCGCAATGGTCGATCGCCGAGAATATCGGCATCCGCTCGCTGGCGCGGCTGCGCAACGGGCTGCTGATCTCGCCGCAGCGCGAGGCAGAACTTGCTGCATTTTGGCAGAAGAAGATCGGCATCCGCACGCCCGACATGAACAACAACATCTTCTCGCTGTCGGGCGGCAACCAGCAGAAGGCGCTGTTTGCCCGGGCGCTTGGCTCCGACGCCGGGATCGTGCTGATGGACGACCCGATGCGCGGCGTCGACATCGGCACCAAGCTGGAGGTCTATGACCTTGTGCGCGAGGAGGCTGCCCGCGGCCGCACCTTCCTCTGGTACACCACGGAAACCGAAGAGCTCGACAATTGCGACCACATCTATGTCTTCAAGAACGGCCGCATCGTCGCCAATCTGCGCCGCGACGAGTTGACCGAAGAGAAGATCATCCAGTCCTCCTTCGGCGATGCGGCCTGAGATGACGGCCGCCAGTCTCGACGCCGCTGCCAGGACTTCCGCCGAGCGTGGCGCGCTGGCCCGAGCGCGTCTGTTGCGCGGGCTGCTGCCGGCGCTGTCGCTGGCGCTGGTGCTGCTCGCCATCGCCTGGCTCAACCCGCGCGCCATCAGCTATTTCGGCTTCAGCCTGATGCTCAATTTGGCGATCCCGATCGCGCTGGCGACCATCGCGCAGATGTTCGTCATTGCCGGTAACGAACTGGATCTGTCGATCGGAACTTTCGTCGGTTTCGTCGGCTGCGTCACAGCGACCTGGCTGAAGGACGCACCGCTCATTGGCGCCGCCATCCTGCTTGGATCGATCGGGGTCTATGCGCTGCTCGGGGCGCTGATCCATTTGCGCAATCTGCCTTCGATCGTGGTGACGCTCGGCATGAGCTTCGTCTGGCAGGGGCTTGCCATCCTCGTCCTGCCCAAACCGGGCGGCAAGGCGCCGGACTGGCTGCTTGGGCTGATGGCGTTCAAGCCGCCTTTCGTGCCGTTCCCGATCATTGCGGCGCTGCTGATCGGCCTCATTGTCCATTTCGGCCTGATGCGCACCTCCTATGGCGTCATCCTGCGCGGCTCCGGCGGCAATCCGGCGGCACTCGGTCGCGCCGGCTGGTCGCTGCTCAAGACCAAGATCGTGCTGTTTGCGCTGGCTGGCCTGTTCGGTGTGCTGTCCGGCATGGCGCTGATCGGCATCACCACGTCGGCCGATGCCAATATCGGCAATGGCTACACGCTGCTGGCGATCGCCGGCGTCATCCTCGGCGGCGGCGAATTCGTCGGCGGCCGGGTGTCGCCGATCGGCGCGGTGATCGGCGCGTTGACGCTGGCGCTCGCCGCCTCGCCACTGCTCACCTTCATGCACATACCGCCCGACTGGCAGGTGGCCGCCAACGGCGCCATCCTGATCATCGTGCTGGCGGCGCGGGTGCTGATCAGCCGCAAGGAGAGGTGAGCGATGACATCGGTGAGATCGCTGCTTACCAAACCCTGGATCTGGTCGTTCATTGGCGCCGTGCTTGTGTGGCTGGCGACGATCGCCTTCACCGGCGGCTATGGCGCCGGCGGCATGGTGACCGCCGCGCTTTCGCTGGCGGTGTTCACCGTCATCGTTGGCGTCGGCCAGATGTTCGTGATCACGCTCGGCCCGGGCAATGTCGACCTGTCGCTGCCGGCCAATATCGGCCTTGCCAGTGCCGTCGCCATGAAGGTGATGGACGGCAACGATTCCATGATCGTGGTCGGGCTGCTGGCGGCGCTCGCCTGCGGCGCGGCGGTTGGCGCCGCCAACTACTTGCTGATCTGGGCACTGCGCATCCCGCCGATCATCGCCACGCTGTCGGCCAGCTTCATCATCCAGTCGATCGATATCAGCTACGGCCGCGGGCTGCAGATCAAGCCGCCGCCGGGCTTTGCCGATTTCGCCAATTGGCAGGTGCTGGGCATTCCGGTGCTGGCGATCCTCACCGTGCTGTTCACCATCGGTGCGGCCATCGCCCTGCAGCGCATGATCTATGGCCGCTCGGTGCTGGCGATCGGCCAGAACATCCGCGCCGCCTGGCTCGCCGGCGTCAATGTCGGACTCATCCGCTTCCTCACCTACACGCTGTCGGGGGCACTCGGCGGCATCGATGGCGCGCTGCTCGCCGGCTATTTTCGCGGCGCCAATGTCGACATCGGCAACGAATATCTGCTGGCCTCGATCGCCGTCGTCGTCATCGGCGGCACGTCGGTCGCCGGCGGCAAGGCCAATGTGCCCGGCGTCTGGGGCGCCGCGCTGTTCCTGGTGCTGCTTTTGACCATGCTCAACACGTTTGGCGTTAGCGCCGGCGTGCGATTGCTGCTCACGGGGCTGATCATTGTCGGGGTGATCACGGCGGCGGGCGGGCAGAAGGCGCTGCGCTAGACGACGCAGAATGCTGGAGGCTGGCGGGACAGCACCCCCCTCTGGCCTGCCGGCCATCTCCCCCGCAAGGGCAGGGCTATCGCATATGAGTAAAGAGCTCATAGAAGAAGTCTTTGCTCCAGTTTGCCCTTCGCATTTTGCTGGCGATAGGTTTGTCGAGAGGATGAGCTGCCAAGATGTTCTGGGCGAGCCTGCGGATGACAGCCAGGTTTTGTGGCGCATTGTCCTTGCGGGTGCGGGCATCGTCCTCGTGGAAGACAACATCGAGGCTCCAGTGCAACTGGTTCTCGATCGTCCAGTGGGCACGAACCGTCTCGGCCAACCTCCTGGGGGTCAGCACCTTGGAGAGCACGATATAGCGGACCGATGCTGCCGCCTTGCCGTCGGCCGGGGTGCGCAGGGCCTCTATACGGCCGATGGCCTTGAGGCCGGGAAAGGCGGGTGGCTCGTTAAGCTGGGCCAGTGGCAACACGCTGGCGCGGCGCACTTCGGTTCGGCCGTGAGCGCTGTCACGGGTCTCGAAGCAGTCGATCCCATCGGCCTGCGCGAAGCTTCTCTCGGCCGCGGCGAACAAGCGGCCTTGGTTGGCCTTCAGGGCAAGGGCATAGTGCGCCTTCTTCGCAATCAGCGCCTTGGCCGTCTCGGGTCGGCAATGCAAGGCGTCGGCCGTGACCGTGCAGCCCTTGAGATCCAGGCTCTTCAGCAGCGCCAGCGTCGCGGCGACTTCGTTGGAGGCCGGCGCTCGCATGGCCGCAATCGCTACCCTGGTCTCGGCATCCCAGGCGCTCACCATCAGCGGCGGCATGAACGCACGGCCCTTCTCATAGCCGCGCCTGAGCGCCTTGCCATCGATGGCCACCACACCGCGCGGCGAGCCAAGCCCAAGCTCGCGCCGCAGCGCCAAGACGAAAGCGCTCAGCGCCGCCGACAACTCCTCGGGATCAAGCAGCCGGAACACCCGGCTGAAGGTGTAGTGGCTCGGGCACCCATGCTTCAGTTCGACGATCTCTTTCAGTTCGTCTTCCCGACCCTCCACGAATTCCGCAATATCCACACAGCTTTTGGCGCCGCACAGCGTTGCCGCCAATGCCACAAACAGAAGCTCAGCAAGATCATGCCGCGCATTGATATCGCGCGGATCGCGTACTTCTCGCAAGATCGACAAAACCAACGGCACTGCAGCCTCCTCTGCTTCGAGAAAGCCTCTCAAGAATCCTTCTTTTGCTGCTTGGCAATACACAATCAACTTATCTGCGATTCCCCTGCCCGCAAGGGGGAGGGCTATCGCATATGAGTAAAGAGCTCATAGAAGAAGTCTTTGCTCCAGTTTGCCCTTCGCATTTTGCTGGCGATAGGTTTGTCGAGAGGATGAGCTGCCAAGATGTTCTGGGCGAGCCTGCGGATGACAGCCAGGTTTTGTGGCGCATTGTCCTTGCGGGTGCGGGCATCGTCCTCGTGGAAGACAACATCGAGGCTCCAGTGCAACTGGTTCTCGATCGTCCAGTGGGCACGAACCGTCTCGGCCAACCTCCTGGGGGTCAGCACCTTGGAGAGCACGATATAGCGGACCGATGCTGCCGCCTTGCCGTCGGCCGGGGTGCGCAGGGCCTCTATACGGCCGATGGCCTTGAGGCCGGGAAAGGCGGGTGGCTCGTTAAGCTGGGCCAGTGGCAACACGCTGGCGCGGCGCACTTCGGTTCGGCCGTGAGCGCTGTCACGGGTCTCGAAGCAGTCGATCCCATCGGCCTGCGCGAAGCTTCTCTCGGCCGCGGCGAACAAGCGGCCTTGGTTGGCCTTCAGGGCAAGGGCATAGTGCGCCTTCTTCGCAATCAGCGCCTTGGCCGTCTCGGGTCGGCAATGCAAGGCGTCGGCCGTGACCGTGCAGCCCTTGAGATCCAGGCTCTTCAGCAGCGCCAGCGTCGCGGCGACTTCGTTGGAGGCCGGCGCTCGCATGGCCGCAATCGCTACCCTGGTCTCGGCATCCCAGGCGCTCACCATCAGCGGCGGCATGAACGCACGGCCCTTCTCATAGCCGCGCCTGAGCGCCTTGCCATCGATGGCCACCACACCGCGCGGCGAGCCAAGCCCAAGCTCGCGCCGCAGCGCCAAGACGAAAGCGCTCAGCGCCGCCGACAACTCCTCGGGATCAAGCAGCCGGAACACCCGGCTGAAGGTGTAGTGGCTCGGGCACCCATGCTTCAGTTCGACGATCTCTTTCAGTTCGTCTTCCCGACCCTCCACGAATTCCGCAATATCCACACAGCTTTTGGCGCCGCACAGCGTTGCCGCCAATGCCACAAACAGAAGCTCAGCAAGATCATGCCGCGCATTGATATCGCGCGGATCGCGTACTTCTCGCAAGATCGACAAAACCAACGGCACTGCAGCCTCCTCTGCTTCGAGAAAGCCTCTCAAGAATCCTTCTTTTGCTGCTTGGCAATACACAATCAACTTATCTGCGATTCCCCTGCCGCAAGGGGGGAGATTGGCAGCTTCTGCGCCTCGCTCACTTTGCAACGTTAGATATTGGCGAAAGCCGCGATAACGGCCGATCTCCCCCCTTGCGGGGGAGATGTCCGGCAGGACAGAGGGGGGTGTGAAGG
>SAKE01000024.1 GCA_004017275.1 Mesorhizobium sp.
TCCGGTTCAATCTGTTACCCATCTATCGGCTGGACAGCTGGCCGCAACGCCGGCGTCTTTTTTGCAGCGCTGGTGATTGGCGAAGCCACCAGCGACAGCGCCCCTCTCCCCGTCACTCTACGGGGAGAGGATGCCGGCAGGCAGGTGAGGGGCGGCGCTGACCTCGACACTGATGGTCTCCGCCCACAAGCTGCCACCGATTTGAAGCGATTGCACCAGTCCAGCCAGGCAACGTCGTCCGCGGCTCACCCACCAGTGGCGATGGTCAGCACCTTGAACGGGGTGGTGATGACGATCTCGGCGACCGAGCCGACGGCCTTGCCGAGGCCCTGGCCGAGATTGTTGAGCTGCGCCGGGTCGGGTTGGTCCGAGGCGAGGCCGGCCGGCGCGCGCAGCCGGTTGCCGAGCAGTTGCACCAGCATCGGATTGTCGGCGAATTTGGCGTGGTTGAGACGGTCGCCGCCCTTGGCCTGAGAAAGATCGACCACCGATACGCCATAGCTGGCGAGGTCGGCGGCATTGCCGTAATCGCCGACGCGCGGCTTGTCGCCCGAGATCAGGGAGGAGAGCTTGAGAGCCCGGTCATCCGCGGAGAGCAGAATGGCGAACGGCTTGTCGGGTTTGCCGTAGCGGATCATCTGCTTCTTGAACACGTCGACATCGATGTCGGGCGAGGCCAGGATGACATAGCCGAGCTTGCCGCCAAGATCGCGATCGTCGGTGATGGCAAGCTGGCGCAGCGCCTCCATGGTCACCCAGGTTCCCATCGAATGGGCGATGATGTCGATGCTCTTGACCTTGGTCTTGGCCAGCATCCTGAGCGTCGCCTCGAGGTCGTCGCGCGCCGCGTTGGCACTTTCCTTGTCGTAGATATAACCGGTCGTCTTGCCGCTCGACGCCCATGAGAACAGCACCGGCGTGCCGGAATATTTCGTGTCGTGGGCGATCTGCGTCAGCCGATAGATGCCGTCGTCAAAACCGTTGTTGAAGCCGTGCACGAAAACCAGCGCACGGTCGCCGCGCATGGCGATGTCGGCGCCGACCGCCTTGGCGAATTGCGGCGCGCCTTCATAGAAGGTGACGTCCTTGGCGGTGAAATCCTTGGCCGGATTGCTGTTTGCCGATCCCTTGGCCCGCTCGATGGCGCCAACTTGGTGGCTTTTCGGAACGGTGACGTCGACACGGGCAAAGCTGGTGGTCAGCGAGCGATCGCCGTCGTACACCTGCCTCGGGTCCTTGGTTGCCCTCTGACGGGTAGTGGCGACGAAGATTTCATGCGTGGCCGCTATGTCGGAAGCGGGCACCGAGACCGTCGTCCTGTTGAGCAGGTCATGCGTATTCCCGCCGGCGCAGCCGGTGACAGCGAGCGCCAATGCAACGACGAGGTAGCTCTTCGAACGCACGGTCACACGCCGGCTCCCGCGAAGGGGGACGTCAAACGCATGACGTCACTGGTTATTCCGATAAAGCCAGAGGCCGGCGCGGTCCAGTTCAAAGTGAGTCCATACGTCCGCAATGCTGAACAGGCACGGCGAAACCGCGGGACCGCATCTATTGCCCGAGCAGGCTGATGCGGTCGGTCACGTCACGGTCGCTGGCAAAGCCGTCATCTTCGCGCAGCCGCTGGCCGATCATCTTCACCAGCGTCGGATTGTCGGCGAATTTCGTATGGTTGAAGCTGTCCGATCCTTTGACCTTGGAGAGGTCGACGACCGTCACGCCATATGAGGCAAGATCGGCGGCATCCTTGTAGTCGCCGACGCGCGGCCGCGAACCGGCGATCAGGCCGGAGAGCCTCAGCGCCCGGTCGTCATCCGACAACAGCAGGATGAACGGCTTGTCGGGCTTGCCGTAGCGCCGCATCTGGCTCTTGAACACGTCGACATCGATGTCGGGCGAGGCCAGCACCACGTCGCCGAGCTTGCCACCGAGATCGCGATCGCCGGTGATGGCCATCTGGCGCAGCGTTTCCATGGTGACCCAGGTCCCCATCGAATGCGCGACAATGTCGATGCGCCGCGCGCCCGACTGCTCCAGCATCCTGAGCGTCACTTCCAGCTGGTCGCGGGCGGCACTGGCGCTTTCCCTGTCGTAGACATAGTCGGTGGTCCTGGCGCCCGATGCCCAGGAAAACAGCACCGGCGTGCCGGGATAGCCGGAATCATGGACAATCTGGGTCAGGCGATAGACGGCGGCGTCGAAGCCGGTGTTGTAGCCGTGCACGAAGACCATGACGCGGCCGCCACGCGCCGCGATGTCGGCGTTGAGCGCGCTGGAGAATTTCGGTTGCGTGTCGTAGCCGACGACCTCGGAAGCCATGAAATATTTGGCCGGGTCGTCCGACTTGCCGCGCGAGCGCCGCTCGATTTGGCCGGTCTCGTGGAGCCCCGGAACGGTGACGTTGACGCGGGCATAGTTCAGCGTCGCCGAGCGTTCGCCGTCGAAAACCTTGCTGGGATCGTCGGACTTCTTACGCGTCGTGGCGATGAAGATCGAGTGATTGCCGGCGATCTCCGTCACCGGGGCGGATACCATGGCGCTACCCAGCAGTTCCTGTGTTTGCGAACCGGCGCAGCCGGCGACGAACAAGGTTAGGACAACGGTCAAGATCTTCTTCAAAGGCACGCCTGAAATTCCAACTCCGGCCGAAAGGCCTGTCTACCCTCGCGACACCTCCCGGACAGGCAGAGTGCGGCAGAACTAAGTCGTGTCCAGTCGAAATGTGATCAGCGGCCGATCACAGCCATCGCAGTGTTGCGCGAAAGCCAAAATGGCGGGAGGAACGGCCGAATGTTGGAAAAGGGCAGCACCCGGGGCCGTGCCCGACCGGTTCATGGACATCAACAAGCGCTTACAAACACCTGAAAGAAATATAAGAATATCCGTCTTTGAGAAGCACGAACGGCCGGACGATGGTGTAGCGAGGCCTGATATGCGATAGGCGGGCGGGCTACGCGAAGGCGGGACGCACAACAAACAGCCAGCGCGCGGTCCGATAAATGTAGAAATCCGCGGACAAGGTACGGCGCAAGGGTGGTTCCAATGAACAGTTTTTCTTCCCGCGTCGCTGCCGCTGCCGCTGCGATCCGCCAGATCTTCCCGGAAACGCCGCTGCAGGAAAACGACTATCTGTCGAAAAAGACCGGCGCGCGGGTGCTGTTGAAGCGCGAGGACTTGTCGCCGGTGCGGTCCTACAAGATCCGCGGCGCCTTCAATTTCTTCCGCAAGACGCTCGCCGCAGGCAACGAGGCCGAACTGTTCGTCTGCGCGTCCGCCGGCAACCATGCGCAGGGCTTTGCTTTCGTCTGCCGTCATTTCGGCAAAAAGGGCGTGGTGTTCATGCCGGTGACGACGCCGCAGCAGAAGATCGACAAGACCAGGCTGTTCGGCGGCGATTTCGTCGAGATCAGGCTGGTCGGCGATTTTTTCGACGACTGCTACCGCGCTGCCTTTGAATTCACCGAAAGTTCCGGCGCTCATATGGTGCCGCCCTTCGACCACAAGGACATCATCGAGGGGCAGGCGACCGTCGCCTATGAGATCGCGGACCAAATGCCGGGCGCCCGCATGCCCGACATCATCATGCTGCCGGTTGGCGGTGGCGGGCTTGCCGCCGGCGTCACCCATTATTTCGCCGATCAGGGCCGGGAAGCGCGCTTCGTCTTTTGCGAGCCGGCCGGCGCGCCAAGCCTGCGCGAGAGCCTCGCCGCGGGAAAACGGCTCAAACTCGCCAAGGTCGACAATTTCGTCGATGGCGCCGCTGTCGCCGAGATCGGCCGCGAGCCCTTGCGGCATCTCAAGGATTTTCCGGCCGACACGGTACGGCTGATCCCGGAAAACCGGCTCTGCGCCACGATGATCGAAATGCTCAACGTCGAAGGCGTCGTGCTGGAGCCGGCCGGCGCGCTGGCGATCGACGCGCTCAAGGATTTCTCCAGGAAGGAGATCAGGGGCAAGACCATTGTCGCCGTGGTTTCGGGCGGCAATTTCGATTTCGAGCGGCTGCCGGACGTCAAGGAGCGGGCGCTGCGCTTCGAGGGGCTGAAGAAATACTTCATCATCCGCTTCCCGCAGCGGCCCGGCGCGCTGCGGGATTTCCTCGAACTGCTCGGACCCGACGACGACATCGCCCGTTTCGAATATCTGAAGAAATCGGCGCGCAATTTCGGTTCGGTGCTGATCGGCATCGAAACCAAGGACCATCGCAATTTCGACCTGCTGAAGGCGAATTTCGAGGCCGAGGGCGTCCAGTATCAGGACATTACCGACAACGAGACATTGGCCGGGTTCATCATATGAGCGGTCGGGGATCAAATGATTGATCCGGGAAAAATCTTCGTCGCGCTGTTTTCCGGCATCAATGTCGGCGGCAACCGCATCGTCAAGATGGCGGAGCTGCGGTCGTTCTTCGAGGATCTCGGCTTTTTCGATGTCGCCACCTATGTGCAGAGCGGCAATGCCGTGTTCCGGGCGAAGAAGGGCGACGCGACGACGCTGACGAAACAGCTCGAAGCAGCCTTCGAGAAGAAATGGGGTTTTTATTCGCGCATCATGGTGCGCGATCTCTCATGGTTCGAGCGACTGGTGAGTGAAAATCCCTATCCGGAAGTTGCCGCGGACCACACCAAGCTCCACGCCTATGTGCTGAAGCGCGAGCCGACCGCCGACGAGGTCGCGCGGCTGGCGGAAAAGTGCACCGGCCCCGAACGTTTCGAGATCAAGGGCGATGTGCTCTACTTGCACGCGCCGGACGGACTGGGCAAATCGGTGTTTGCCGGGCTGATCCCGCGCACGCTGAAGGTGCCGGGCACCGCGCGCAACTGGCGCTCGGTGCAGGCGCTGCTGGAGATGGCCACTCAGGCCGGTGGTAAATAGGTCGTCGCCTAGGCTGCCGGAGCGGGCTTCCAGTCGAAGGTCAGTTCTTCGCGGAAAGCAAAGCGCTTGATGTGATCGGCGACGACGCTTTCCAGGCGCTCGATCGATCCTGCTTCGTCGGTTGACACCGTGATATGCAGCGCTGTCGCATCGGCATCCATGATGGTACGGCCCATCGAGAGATCGATGGTGCCATGGGTGGGATCGAACTCGACTGGGAATTTGTGCGCCCAGTGCTTGCACAACTGCTGCAGGTAGCGGCTGGCGTGTTCGGTGGTTACGTCGGCATGGCTGGTCGGCATGAACTCTCCTGGGCAAGCGCCTGTTTAGCCGGACAGATAGGCACCGTTCCGGAAAAACCAAACGTACCGGGCCTGCCAGCCGAGCATTGTCCGCTCAAGACAGCGTGATTGGTTACCAGCTTCCGGTGTTCGCCATCGAAGCCCATGGTTCGGCCTTGGCCTTGGCCGGGCCTTTTTGCAAAAGCTCGATCGAAATGCCATCCGGCGACCGGATGAAGGCCATGTTGCCGTCGCGCGGCGGCCGGTTGATGATGACGCCGTTGTCCATCAGATGCTGGCAGGTGGCGTAGATATCGTCGACCTCATAGGCGAGGTGGCCGAAATTGCGCCCGCCCTTGTAGTCTTCCGGATCCCAATTGTAGGTCAGTTCGACCAGCGGCGCCTTGTCGGCGATGCCGCTTTGCTCATCTTCGGAGGCAGCGAGGAAGATCAGCGTGAAGCGGCCTTGCTCGTTTTCGTAGCGGCGCACCTCCTTGAGGCCGAGCTTGTTGCAGTAGAAATCAAGCGAGGCATCGATGTCGGCGACGCGGACCATGGTGTGCAGATAGCGCATGTGATTTCCTCGATAATTGCGTTGCGGTGCAACATAGGGTCGGCCCTGTCAAAGGGCAATCATGCGGCAGTGCGCAATGCCGGCAAAGAACAAATCCGGTATTGCTGCAATGAACCGTGAAAAAAGGCACGGCAGGTCTTGCACACACCGGAAGCCGCAGTGTTAATCTGGTATCAAGAATCAGTTGCGGTGTTCTTGAAAAAAGGGGGCATTCTTATGGGGGAAAAGGCCTCTTTGACGGGGCGGGACGGAACCCTTGGCGACGCCTTACAGCGCGACGAAGGCGGCGATGCCGCTGATCTGCTCGAAGTAGCCGGCGCCATCAAGTGGTTCGATGTGGCCAAGGGCTATGGTTTCATCCTCCCGGATGACGGCATCTCGGGCGACATCCTTCTCCATGTGACCTGTCTTCGAAGGGATGGCTTTCAGACCGCTTTGGAAGGTGCGCGCGTGGTCTGTCTCGTCAAGCATGGCGACCGCGGATTGCAGGCCTTTCGGGTGCTCTCCATGGATCTGACCACCGCGGTCCATCCAGCCGAGATGCAGGAGCAGCGCACCCATGTCGCGGTGACGCCTGAAAGCGGGCTCGAACGCGCTTTGGTGAAATGGTTCAACCGCACCAAGGGGTTCGGATTTCTCACCCGCGGCGAGGGTACCGAGGACATCTTCGTCCACATGGAGACCTTGCGCCGTTATGGCATCACCGAGCTTCGGCCCGGGCAGGTCGTGCTGGTTCGCTTCGGACGCGGCGACAAAGGCCTTATGGCCGCCGAAATTCACCCCGATATGGGGACCTTGCCGGTCTCGCACTAGGACGATTCCGGTCGAGGGTTTTAAATGGCTTACAGGAACTGGCTGACTGCGGGCGTGATGTGCGCCGCAATTGCCGTCGTCGCCGCTGCCGGTGGTTATTTCTATTCCGAAAAGCCGACCTCGGCGGACAGCCGGGCTATGATCCTTCCCGTCGATCCGGCGCCACTGGTCGTGGCGACGAAAGGCGGTGATCGCTCTTTTTCCATTGAAGTCGCCGACACGGCCGTCGAGCGCGAGGCCGGCTTGATGTACCGCCAGGACATGGCGGACGACCATGGCATGCTGTTCGTCTTCGAGATCCAGCAGCAGGTTGGCTTCTGGATGCACAATACCCCAATGCCGCTTGATCTGATCTTTGTCGGCCAGGACGGCAAGATCCGCGCGGTCAAGCACGGCGAGCCGCAATCCGACGCCGTCATTTCGCCCGGTGTTCCGGTGCGCTTCGTGCTCGAACTCAAGGCTGGCACTGCCGCCAGGAACGGCATCGAGTATGGCGACCTTTTGCGCCATCCGGCCGTGGGCACGGTATCCGGCCCCGGCATGCCGCCAGCCGACAATGGCGATGCGCCAAATGGCGGTGGCGGTTGAGCACGCAGGCGGGATCGCAGATGCAGTCTTTCACCCATGACGGCTTCGAGCTTGCCTTCCTGGATCGTCAGCCGGCATCGGGCAAGGGCGATCCGGTGCTGATGATCCACGGCTTCGCCTCGAGCCATTATGTCAATTGGGTATCGCCGGGTTGGTTCAAGACGCTCAACGATGCCGGCTACCGCGCCATCGCCTTCGACAATCGCGGCCACGGCTCGTCGTCCAAGAGCTATGAGGAGGCCGACTATACGCCGGTCAAAATGGCCTCCGATGCCGCTGCCTTGCTCGGCCATCTCGGCATCGGGCGCGCCCATGTCATGGGTTATTCAATGGGTGCGCGCATCGCGGCGTTCATGGCACTGTCCGATCCGGACAAGGTGGCGACGCTGGTTTTCGGTGGCCTTGGCATCGGCATGATCGATGGTGTCGGCGATTGGGATCCGATTGCAGCCGCCCTGCTTGCCGATGATCCGGCCGCGACCAGCCATCCACGCGGCCGGTCGTTTCGCGCCTTCGCTGACCAGACCCGCAGCGATCGCCGTGCCTTGGCCGCTTGCATCGCCAAATCGCGCGAACTGCTGAGCGAGCAGGATGTTGCCCGCATCGCCCAGCCGACGCTGGTCGCCGTCGGAACCACCGACGACATTGGCGGCTCGCCCGATGAGCTTGCAGCGTTGATGCCGAACGCCAGGGCCTTCCACATCGAGGGCCGCGATCATATGCTGGCCGTCGGGGACAAGACCTTCAAGCAGCGCGTGCTGGAGTTCTATGCCGAAAATCCGCTCTGAGCGGACGGCGAGGGAGCGGGCAAGAGTGCCATCGGCAAACGTTCGGTTATACCTGCATTGTCGGCGTTCGCGGCAGGGGCCGTTGCGATAACCATTCTGGCCATCCCAAGCGAGGCCTCGAAACTTCAGTCCGGCGCTCTTGCTGCTTGAACCGACTTCGCCATCACGCACAGCAGCTCGAACATCATCGTCGCGCCGGCAAGAGCCGTCATTCCACCTAGGTCGAAAGGCGGCGCCACCTCCACGACGTCGGCACCGACAATGTCCAACCCGTCGAGCAGGCGGACCATTTCCTGTGCCTCGCGGGTGGTGAAGCCGCCTAGCTCGGGCGTACCGGTCCCCGGGGCCATCGATGGGTCGATGCAGTCGATGTCGAAGGTCACATAGATGGGCGTCTTTCCGACGATGCTGCGCGCCTCTTCCATGATGCTGGCCGCGCCGCGCCTGACGAACTCCTCCATGTAGATGATCCGGATGCCTTGGGCGACCGCCCAGTCATGTTCACCGGGTTCGTATATCGAGCCGCGGATGCCGATCTGGACGATGCGCTTGGGATCGAGCAGTCCCTCTTCGATGGCGCGGCGGAATGGCGTGCCATGCGTATAGGGATTGTCGCCGAAATAGCGGTCGTTGGTGTCGGAATGCGCGTCGAAATGGATCATGCCGACGGGCCTCTTGCGGGCCACGGCGCGCAGCACCGGTAACGTCGTCAGATGATCGCCGCCCGCGGCAAGCGGGATGGCGCCCGCCGCGACGATCGCCGCGATGCCGTCCTCGATGCGCTTCAGCCCGTCCAGGAGGTTGATCGGATTGACCGAGAGATCGCCGACATCGGCGACATTGGCGATGCTGAACGGCTCGGTCCCCGAGACGTGATGGGCGCGCCGCATCAGGCTCGACTGGTTGCGGATTTCGCGCGGGCCATGCCGCGCACCGGCGCGATTGGTGGTACCACCGTCCCACGGTATGCCGACGAGCGCGATGTCGAGCCCCTCGGCGCTCGCCACGGCCGGCAGTCTCATGAAGGTCGAAAGTCCGGCGAAGCGAGGCACCGCGGAGGCGTCGATCGGCTGGAAGAAATTGCTGCTCATGGTGTCGGCACCTCAGAAGAATTCACGTTTGACGATTTCCGCAATCCGCGTTTCGCAGTCGTCGAGCAGCCAGCGGCCCTTTTCCGCCGATGAGCCCTCGGTCAGCGACAGCACGCCGGATGGCGGCACTTCCTCGGCCGGCTTGGGATAGCGGTCGTATGGCCTGAACTGCGCCGGGCCGTCATGCAGCGCCCTGCCGAGGTCGACGAGCTCTGGACGCAGCGCCAGCATCATCGAGGTCTCGATGACACTCGCATGCTCTAGTTCGATGCCGGGATAACCGTCCGGGAACACTTTCGCCAGCGTCTCTGTGCGCAGCATTTCCCAATGATCGATGCGCAGGATCGTCAGATCCGCCGCACGCTCGCGGCCGATGGCGTCGAGCGCCAGTTCGATACCCTCGATCGACGGGCCGATGTTCTCGTAGTGGCCGTTGAGCACAACGATGCGCCGGACCTTCTGGCGATGGAGATCGCAGATCACATCCTTGACCAGTAGCGAAAACGTGTGCGCCGTGATGTTGATCGTGCCGGGAAAGGCCGGACCGCCGCCTGTTCTTGGCTGCGAGCGGTTGCCGTAGGCGATGGTCGGCGCGACAAGGCCGCCAACCTGCTTCGCCACCGTCTCGGCGATGGAGGTGGGAAGCACGACATCGACATTCATCGCCATGTGGTGCCCGTGCTGTTCGGTCGAGCCGAGCGGCAGGAAGATGGGAGCGCCGGCTGCGATCCGCTTCTCGGCTTCTGGCCATGGCAGTTCAGCGAGGAAAACTCGGTCTTTCATGATCATCTCATTTCAAAGCATCGCCGCGCCACCATTGGCGCCCAGGCACTGTCCGGTGAAGAAGGTGGCGCCGGGACCGGCGAGGAAAACCACCGCTGAGGCGATCTCATCCGGGCGGCCGATCCGCCCCAGCGGGTGTGTCGTTTCCAGCGCGCGCTGGCTCTCGCTCAGCGCCTCGAAACCGAGAAGCGGCGTGTCGGTCGGACCCGGCGCCACGGCGTTGACCAGGATGCGAGGGGCGAGCTCACGCGCCCAGGATCGGGTCAGGCCGAGCAATGCCGCCTTGGTCGCGCAATAGACCGAGGCGCTCGCTCGGCCTAGATAGGCAAGCTCGGAGGCGATGTTGATGATGCGGCCGCCAGCGGGGAGGTGCGGCAGGACTTCCCGCGCCACGATGATGGCGCCGCGCACATTGACGGCAAACATTCGGTCGACATGGTCGAGCGAAATCGCGCCAAGCGGCGCTTCCTGGAGGATGCCGGCATTGTTGACCAGGATGTCATAGCCGCCGATTCGTTCCGCGCCTTGCTGGACCGCGGCAATGATGTCGGCCTCGCTGGCAAGGTCGCAGGCAAGGATCGGGATATCGCCTTCGGATGCCTTGAGATCGAGCCCGAGAACCATGGCCCCAGCCTCCCGCAAGGCGAGCGCGGTCGCGCGGCCGATGCCGCTGGCCGCACCGGTGACCAGCGCGCGTTTTTCGTGCAGTGGAGTTACCAAGGCACTTCTCCCCTGTCGACACCGAGCGACTGCCCGGTGATGTTGGCCGCGAGATACGACGCCAGGAACAGATAGGTGCCGGCCATGTCGGCCGGCTCCATCAGGCCGGGCAGGGCCTGCGCACCGACGATGTCTTCGAGCAACGCTGCTTCGCCGACCGCGCCTTGCTCAGCCATCCGACCAAGCGAGCGCATCGATGCTTCCGTGCGGACCCATCCGGGGCAGACTGCATTGACGCGGATGCCCTTCGATCCAAGTTCCTTGGCCCAGGTTTTCGTCAGGCCGATGATGGCATGCTTGGAGGCGACATAGGCGCCGAACCGCGCTTCGGCGACGCGGCCCCAGATCGATGCGGTGTTGATGATCGAAGCGCCCGCCTGCATGCGCGGCAAGGCGCGCGCGGTGACCAGCGCCGTGCCGATGATGTTGATCTCGATGATGCGCCGGAAGGCGGCTTCGGCCGCGTCGCTGCTGTCGGTGATCGGCGTCATCAGCTCAAGGCCGGCATTGTTGATGAGCACGTCGATCCGGGAGATCGGTTCGAGTGCCGTCCTGACGGCCTCGCGGTCGGTGATGTCGGCCTCCGTGCCGATGGCGGCCAACTCACCGGCCCGTTCGTGCACGGCCGCGTCATTGGCAATCAGGTGCAGGCTGGCGCCGGCCTGGGCGAAGCCCTTGGCGATGCCGAGCCCGATGCCACGGCTCGCTCCGGTGATCACAACCGTCTTTCCGGAAAAGGAGAGGCTCATACGACCAGTCCGGTTTCGTTGCGGATCAGATGCAGGACCTTGTTGCGCAGCTCGAAGAATTTCTGGGTTTCGCGGATCTCCAACGGCCGGTCTGAGCCCAGCTCTGTCGCCACGTCGATATCGGCGACGATCGAGGCCGGACGGCGCGAGAACAGGATGATCCGATCGGCGAGAAATACGGCTTCTTCCACGTCATGGGTGACGAAGATGATGGTCTTTTCCTCGCGGGTCTGGATCTGCCGCAGTTCGACTTGAAGCCGCTCGCGCGTCAGCGCGTCGAGAGCGCCGAAGGGCTCGTCCATCAACAGCACGTCCGAACCCGCGGCGAGCGTGCGGGCTATGGCCACCCGCTGGCGCATGCCTCCCGAGATCCGGTTTGGATAGGAGTCGGCAAAGTCGGCGAGCCCGAACAGCTTGAGGTAGTGACTGATACGCTCGGCCCTTTCGGTTGCGCCGAGGTCCTTCCGGTAGCGCATGCCGAAGGCGATGTTATTTTTGACGGTCAGCCAGGGAAACGACGAATAGGACTGGAACACCATGCCGCGCCGACGGTCCGGCCTGACGACCTTTTCCCCGCCGAGCAGGATCGAACCCGAACTCGGTTCGTCGAGGCCGCCGACCATGCGCATCAAGGTGGTCTTGCCGCAGCCCGATGGGCCGAGGAAGACGACGAGCGAATTGCGGTCGAGGCCAAGGCTGGTCCTTCCCACGACATCGACGGGGCCGAAGGACTTGGCCGTGTCGACGAATTGAACATATCCGGTCATGTCATGTCCCTCACAAATACCGGAACAGCCGGCGGTGAAGCAGGCGAAGAAGCTGGTCGGTGACAAGGCCGATCAAGCCGATGACGACGACACCGGCCATGACCTCTGGCGTCTTGACGAAGCGCCGGGCCGTCCAGATCACATAGCCGATGCCGGAATCGGCGGCGACGATCTCGGCGATGATCAGATAGGTCCAGCACCAGCCGAGCGTGATGCGCAGATTGTCGAGCAGCGTCGGTCCCATCCAGCGCAGGGCGATGTCGATCATGACCTGCCTCGAATTGGCGCCGACGGTGCGGGCGACCTCGACGAACTCCTGCGGCACGCGCCGCATGTCGTCGGCGACGAGCAGAACGAGTTGGAAAAACGTGCCCAGCCAGAGCAGGAAGATCTTGGTCTCCTCGCCGACGCCGAACCAGATGATGGACAGCGGCACGAGTGCGGGAACCGGCAAATAGCGGATGAAGTCGATCATCGGCTCCAGCGCGGCGCCGACGATCCGGTAGCTGCTCATCATGATCCCGATCGGGATCGCCATGACGGCGGCCAGCAGGAAGGCAATCCAGACACGGGTGGTCGAAACCGCGACGTGCCAGGCGAGGTTCTGCTCGGTCAGCATCGTCCACAGGGCGATGACGACGCGGCTCGGCGACGGCAGGAACTGCGGGGCAATGATGCCCGCCCGCGCCGCCAGCTCCCAGAGGGCAATGACGAGCACGGCCGCGGCGACGCTGACGGCAAACTCCAGCATCGGCGACGCGCGACCGCGGAAGACAAACAGGCTGCTGAACAAATCACTATCCCCGGATGATCGAAAGAACGGCCGTCACCGGCGGCAAGCCGGAATGACCCTGCCGACAGCCGAGAGAGGCTGCCGGCCCGCCCGCGCGGCCGCTATTTTGCCGGGATCTTGTTGATCGCCGAATTGTCGATCTGGTCGGCTGCCACCAATCTGTTGTCGGCGGCGCCGTTCTCCAGGTTGAGATCCATCACCGTGTCGAAGATCCCTTGCAGCGTGCCATTTTCTCGCGGCTTGCCCATGTAGGCCAGGGATTCTGCAAGCGTCGTGTAGGACAGGCTGGAGTTGACGATATCGGTCACTTCCGCAGGCGTCAGGCCGAAATGCTTGGAGGCCATGTCGGCGAATTTGTCCGGCTCGGCCTTGATGAAGTCGACCGCCTCATAGATGCAGCCGAGAAATTTTGTGTATTTGTCGGGGTTCGCCTTGAAGTCGTCGTTGCGGGCGATGATCGCGTCGATGATGATGCCGCGATGATCCTTGGACGAGATCAGCATGCGGGCACCGGTGCGGGTCGAGGCCTTCAGTGCCTGCGACATGAACGGTTCGTAGGTCGCGATCGCTGCGATCGATTCATCGACGAAAACCGCACCTGTATCGGCCGTCGCGATGTCCTTGATCTGTAGATCCTTCAGCGTCAGGCCTGCCTGCTTCAGCTCCATCTGCAGCAGCAGGCGGGAGGGGATGTTGGGCTCGGCCGCGACGACCTTGCCCTTGAGATCGGCAACCGACTTGATCTTGTCATCGGTGATGACGCCGTCGCCGCCGACGGATTCGTCGATCGTGCCGATGATGATGCCGGGCGTCGAGGCATCGCGCGGGCGGCCCTGATATTCGCCGACGGAGCGCATCTGCATCTCGATGTCGCCGCGCGCCATCGCCGCCATGACGTTGGTCAGGTCGTCCTCGAACTTGATGCTGACGTCGAGGCCCTTGGCCGTGAAGCAGCCAAGGTCGCTGGCGATATGGACAGGCGCAAATCCCAGCCATGTCGGCGCAAGGATGCGGATCTGGTCGGCGCTGAGGGCGAGCTGCGAACTGGCGAGCAGAAGGGCTGCGGACAACGCGGTGCCGAATAACGATTTCATGATTGTTCCCCAATTTTGTTCCGCGCAGGCTCGCGATTTCTGACATTGATGTAAATGAGTTTATTTAGAACGATACATCGAATAATATCGATGTATCGTTCTGTGCATCAGGGGAGCGGAATGCGCCGGCTGGACAACATCGATATCCGCTTGCTGCGCGTTTTCGTGGCGCTGGCCGATTCAGGCGGGTTCGCTGCCGCGCAAATCACGCTCAATCTGTCGCAGCCGACGCTCAGCACGCATCTGGCCGAGCTGGAGAAACGCATCGGTGCCCAGCTCTGCCATCGCGGGCGCAAGCAATTCCGGCTGACCGAGGTCGGGCAGGCGACCTACGATGCGGCGCAGAAGCTGTTCCGCGACCTCGACGATTTCGGACATCGCATCAATGCGGCCAGCGGCAGCCTGTCGGGCCGCTTGCGGGTCGGGACGTCGGATGGGGTCTTCACCAGCGGTGAACTGGGTATCCAGCACGCGCTCAGCCGCTTCATGGGGCCGGATTCCGACGTCTTCATCGACCTTTCGGTGGGCACGCCGTCCGAACTCGAGCAACAAGTCGCCGATGGCGGCCGCGACATCGTCATCGGGCCGCTGTCGCAAAAGGCGCCCGGTGTCGTCTACAGGGACTACTGCGGCGAACCGCATCTTCTCTATTGCGGCCGTCGGCACCCGCTTTTTGCGGTGCCCGATTCAAGGATCGACCAAAGCGCCGTCGACGCCGCGCGGTTTTCGGTGCGCAGCTATCGGCATTTCGACGACCTCTACCTTGTCGGCCATCCCAGGGCGAGTGCATCGGTGGTGCATATGGAAGCGCAGTTGATGCTGATCCTTTCGGGCAATTTCATCGGCTTTCTGCCGTGCCATTTTGCCGATCCCTGGGTCGCGGCCGGAGACATGCGGGCAATCAAGCCAAGGGCCTATGCGTTCAGTTCCATACACCGCGTCGCCTATCGCAAGACCGACGCGCAGCGCTCGCTTGTTCAGGCGTTTCTCGGTGCATTGTTCGATGCAAGGTCCGCGGCAGGATAGGGCGACATGCGAGCGCGCCGTCGGCGAAGATCAGGTAGGGGTTTGCAGGGCCTGCAGCGATCGCGCCATGTTCTCCCGAGCCTGCGGTTCGAAGCGCTGGCGAAACTCTTCGGTGTGGAAGATGTGCGGGCGGGCGAGGAAATTCTTCAGGACCGCACTGCGCCCGGCCCGCCACATCGGCTCCTCCACCCAGGCGTACTCGCGCCGCACGGCGCGCTCGTAGGCGTCGAAGGCGTCCGGCGCGGCACCCAGGATCGATAGATCCATGTCGAGGAAAAGAGCAGCGTCCCGTGCGGCCGCCGCGTCGTCGAACGGCGGCAGTTGATGCGTGGCGGTGGCCACGATCATCGCCGAGATGCGGTTGAGGCGTGAAGGATCCGCGCGGCCCGCCAGCTTTTTCTCGGCAAGGGCGGCACTTTGCGCCTCGTTGTCCTTGGCCTTGCTGTCATAGATGGCATCGTGGAACCAGATTGCCGTTTCGATCGCCTTGGGATCGGCGAGCAATCTTCGATAGTCGCCTGCCAGCGCCAGCATCGCCTCGATATGGGCAAGGTTGTGGTAGTGGCGACCTTGTGCCCGGTAGAGTGCTGAAAGCTCGCTTTTCAGCGCGTCGTCGATCAAGGGTTCGTTTTCCATGGCAGCTTGAATTCCCGCGAACCAAATCCATTTGACAATGCACTAAGGAAAATTGAGTTCAATCGTGCTATGATCTGGCTTATATGTGCGGCCGGACAACAGGCAAGCACAACAGGCAAGCCAGGCAGGACGCAGGACGAGACGGCGATGAACAGCATCAGCATTTCCCGACACAGCGCATTGAAGCCGGTCGATCCGATCTGGCGTTCGATCCGTGACGAGGCGATGGAGGCGGTCAACCGCGACCCGCTGCTTGCCGCGTTCCTCTATTCGACCATCCTCAACCAGGACAGCCTGGAGGAAGCCGTCATCCATCGGCTGGCAGAGCGGCTGGCCCATCAGGACATCGGCTCCGATCTCATCCGCCAGACGTTCAAGTCCATGCTGGCCGACGACAAGGAGTGGCCGACGACGGTGCGCGTCGACATCCAGGCCTATTACGATCGCGATCCGGCCTGCGACCGCTTCATCATGCCGGTGCTCTATTTCAAGGGTTTCCACGCCATCCAGACCCATCGGTTGGCGCATTGGCTGTGGAATCAGGGGCGCAAGGATTTCGCGCTCTATCTGCAGAGCCGCTCGTCCTCGGTGTTTCAGACCGACATCAACCCGGCCGCCCGCATCGGCAAGGGCATCTTCATCGACCACGCGACCGGCCTCGTCGTCGGCGAGACGGCGGTCATCGAGGACGATGTGTCGATCCTGCATGGCGTGACGCTGGGCGGCACCGGCAAGGCCGGCGGCGACCGTCACCCCAAAATCCGCTACGGCGTGCTGATCGGCGCCGGCGCCAAGATCCTCGGCAACATCGAAATCGGCCATTGCTCGAAGATCGCGGCAGGCTCGGTCGTGCTGTCGCCAGTGCCGCACAACAAGACGGTTGCCGGCGTGCCGGCCCGTGTTGTCGGCGAGACCGGCTGCGATCAGCCGTCGCGCCAGATGGATCAGCTTCTGCCGTCGCAGACGATGGATCACGTCGTCAGCTTCGACATCTGATTTTCGAAAGCCCGCCGGCTGCTGCCGCTTTCCCGCCGCAGGGCATGAGTGGTTGGTTGTCTCGCCTTATCAGGCCGCTTGCCTTTACATCGCCATTGTCGACGTGCCAGAAGCGCGTTCGAACGAGCAAGCCCGATGATCGGAGAAGACTGTTGAAGCCGGACGAAATCAGAAAGCTGGACGCCTATTTCAAGCGCGTCTTCCAGAACCCCAAGCTCGAGGTCAAGGCACGGCCGCGCAAGGAAGATTCGGCCGAGGTCTATGTCGGCGACGAATTCCTCGGCATCGTCTTCAAGGACGAGGATGACGGCGACTACAATTTTTCGATGGCGATTCTCGACATCGATCTGGCCTGAGCCAGCAATCTTGCTGGCCGGCTCCGCCGAGCATGGGGCCGGCCGCATCCTCCCGGGCTTCTTAGCTTCCCGTCTTCAGGACGCGCCCGGCTTCGGTGGCGATTGCAGCGTCGAGCGCCTGCCAATCACCCAGGAACTCCCTTGGGAAGCGATAGGTGAGACTGAGTTCGTCGCCGACCTGGATATCTCGCTCGCAAGGCGCCAGCGATTGGTCGGCACTCGGCCCGCTCAGGCAACGGGCCACGAATGGGTCCTTGCCGGCGCGCTTGCCGACAACCAGCACCTCGTTCAAATAACCTGATTTCTCATTGAACTCGTACACCGTCGTGCCGCCGGGTCCCGCAATGCCGGGCTGGGTGACCAACACACTGTAGATCGGCGCGAAGCGGCCACTCATGTCACGCGACATCATCTGCTGTTCGATAGACAGGAAGATGATGCTCTTCGCAGTGCCCGTATGGTTGAAATCGTCCCGCGCGGCCTCGCTGTAGCCGTCCATGTGGGGATAGCGCAGATAGAGGTCGAGCCGCGAGGCGATGCCGTCGCGCCGGGCCTGCGCGAAACGAATGACATTGGCCGGGACAGTGATGACATTGTTGCCGATCACCACCTGATGGATCGTGGCGTCGTCGGTGTATCCGGCCATGGCGATCGAATGGCCGAACCATTTGCCGCCAAGGCTGATCGCTACCGACAGCAGGGCCAGCGCAGCGAATCCGTAGAATACCCGCTTCATCAGCCGGGAATCGACCACGTTGAGTTCGGTGGCGAGCGCTGCCTGCTTCATCTCAGTCCTCGGATCTCGGGCCGCCTGTGCGCCCTTTGGTGTCTCCAAGCGGCACACATCGCACGGCACGGCTCTTGCAGCCTCTAGGGAATGACTGTGCAATTTCATGGTAAATGGAAAGTTAAGATGGAGCCGCTGGAAGTCACACTCTTCGCTTTTGCCGTGGGGCTGACGGCCTGCGGGCTGGCTGGATCGGCCATGGAGCTGGTGTCGGGCCGCAAGGTCGCCTTCGCCGAACCCTATGTGTCGCCGTCACATATCTTGCGCTCGCTGCTCGCCACCGCTTGTGCCGGACCCTTCATGCTGGTCAACGATGCCATCGATGCTTGGCGCGAGCGCCGCATTTCGATGATAGCGTTGATGTCTTGCGGCTGCACGGCAATCGCCTGGGTCTTGGCGCTGGGCGTCGTCGTGCTTGCCATTGCCTCTTGGACGATCCGTCTCCTAGGGTCCGACCTGCCGGCCTGAGACGATTCGGAGACCAAAAAATGCCGCTTTATGCGATCGATGGAACCGAGCCTAGCTTCGTGGATGCGGACTCAAACTGGATCGCGCCGGATGCGACGTTGATCGGTGACATCAGGGTCGGCCGCAACGCCGGCTTCTGGTTCGGCACCGTCATTCGCGGCGACAACGAGCCCATCGTCATCGGTGCCGACACCAATGTGCAGGAGCATACGGTGATGCACACCGATCCCGGCTTTCCGCTGACGATAGGCGAGGGCTGCACGATCGGCCACCGCGCCTTGCTGCATGGTTGCACGATCGGCGACAACAGCCTGATCGGCATGGGCGCCATCGTGCTGAACGGCGCGAAAATCGGTAGGAATTCGCTGGTCGGCGCGGGCGCGCTGGTCACCGAAGGCAAGGAATTCCCCGACAATTCGCTGATCGTCGGGTCGCCGGCCAAGGCGATCAGGGTGCTGGATGACGCGGCCGTGGCAAGATTACGCGGGTCGGCGGCGCACTATGTTGCCAACGGCAAGCGCTTCAAGACGGGGTTGAAGGGAGTCTGAGATCAGTTTTGGTGGTGACATGAGGAGTCGCGCAGGATGCCATCTAATATCGAACGGTATCAAAAAGACTTAGAGAGATTAGTCAGTCAAGGTGGGAAGCTGACACTATCCATGCAAAAGCTCTACGAGAAAGAAGCCATGGCAAAGGTGCCAGAGGATCAACTAAAGAGCCTTCCGGATTTTCACTCTGCCTATCAAGGTTGGTATTCAGAAGGCCTCGCGCTGATTTCTCAGGTTTTACCCGAGCGAGCGGACGATTTTCGAGCCTACTACTCTCCCAAAACGCCAAGGAAAGAGATACTTTGGTCCAACTATACGATAAGTGATGCCCTTCGGGGAACCGCGATCAGCCGGAGTGGGCACACGATGGCAGAGCCAAAACATGGGATCAGTCCGATGTATCAGCAATACAACATGGTTGCCGGTCTGCTGGGTCGGTTCGCATCAACGCTGTACGATATCAAGACATTGCTCCATGCCGATCTTTTGGACGACGAACTTCAACAGGCCGAAGAATTGAACAAGAACGGTTTCCAACGTGGCGCTGGGGTTCTGGCGGGGGTTGTACTGGAAGGGCACTTGGCTGCCGTGTGTGACAGGCACGGCGTGGCGATCCGAAAGAAAGATCCTGCAATCTCCGATCTAAATGATGCCCTGAAAGCCGCGTCGGTTACGGATGTTATACAATGGCGCTTCGTTCAACATCTCGGTGATCTTCGCAACAAATGTGGCCACAAGAAAGCTGTCGAGCCAACGAAAGAGGAGGTCACCGAATTGATAGATGGGGTTCGCAGAATGACCAAGACACTCCTTTGAAATAACCAAAAGTCCTTCCCTGCCGGCATTACCATAGATTGCCGGCCCAGCGACCACCCCTATCTTGCTTTTTCCAATAGACTTTCGCGCGGTTGCCATTTGAAACAATCGTGATCGTCCCCAAGTGTGCAGTCCATGTCGCGAGAAGGAAATAATATGCAGGAACGAAACAAGGAACTGATTGGCGCGAACGGGGACCGTCAACTTTGGCGATTAGAAATCCTACAGCCGAACGGCCAGTGGGATAAAGTGTATCAGGGCAAGGTATTTATGAACGTGCAAGGAGTCCGAAAGCAAACGCCAGATGACCCGGCGTTCATTGGTCAGGCGGAAGCCCAAGCGTGGCTGCTACAGGTCTAGTCAGCAAACCCTCGCGAAGGTGATCAGGGAAGGCGCACTAGTATGGATCAGCTACTATTGGACAAAATAAAGTCCCTGTCCGTCGCGGAGCTCCTTGTCGCTCACACGCAGATTGGGGAAGAACTACGGGAAAGAGGAGTGGTCCGAAGCGCCAACAATCCGACAGGCGATCTTGCCGAGCATCTGTTTTGTCGTGCGTTCGGATGGCAACAAGCTTCGAATTCCGAACGCGGCCACGATGCAGTTGGGGCTGATGGTAAAAGGTATCAGATCAAAGGTCGCCGCATCCATCGGCGCAATAAGTCCCGTCAACTCTCCGCTATCCGGGACATTGCGGGAGGGCATTTCGACGTGCTGGCCGGAGTGCTTTTCGATGACGACTTCAATGTACTCAAAGCAGCCTTGATCCCCATCGGGGTCGTGGTCGAGCGGTCGACGTTCATTGCGCACACGAACAGCAACAAGTTTATGCTTCGGGACGACGTATGGAACGCAACCGGGGTCCGCGACGTCACTGCCGACATTGCAGCGGCGATGCCCTAGCCAACACGTTGTGAGAGACATATGGCCAACAAAGACATCATGACGCGGGAAGAAACGATGGCCTTCGTTAGCGAGATGATGGCAGCTGCACTTCGTGATGAAGAGGCGCCAAAGCTGTCCCCGCTAGGTAAGAGATACATAAGGCCGGAATACTTGGAAGACGCCATGGACATGGTAACGCGGCTGATCTCCTCGAAGTTCGAGAATATGCCTGCGGAGGTCTCTGACGAATTCGAGGTGCAAGAAGTCTTTCGGCAGAAGACGGACGAAATGGTCGCCAACATGGTGTTGGCTACGCGCAAGATGCTTGAGAAGCTCACCAAGAAGCACCCCTGACCATCCTGATTCGCAATCCTGCGGCGCCTGCCGATGTAGCGGTCGGAGGTCTCCTTCGTCGTATTGATCCCAGAAATGGCGGAGCCGGCCCGGGGACGGGGCCGGCTCCTTTCACCCGGTCGTTGGGGACGGGGAGGGTGGGGACTCGACCGGGTTTCTCCTGAAGCGCTTCGCATTCACGCGACGCGCTTGATCTCTGTTTTAGCGGACGCTGGCGACCGCGTCGGAGCGGCCGTCGTTGATCGTCACCCAAACGCCGGAATTCTGGTCTGACTGGCGCTTGAGATAGGTATAGTCGGTGTCCGTCCAGGACAGGACCTTGGTTTCCAGATTGTCGAGGATGAATTCGCCGAGGCTGGTGCGCACGGTCAGCACCGCGTGGCCGTCACCGTTCGGCTGGCGCGCGACCGTCATCAGCAGATTGCCGGCGGGCACGCCCGCATCCATCAATTCGCGACGCTTTTCCAGCGCGTAGTCCTCGCAATCGCCATAGCCATTGTCGGGATAGGCCCAGTATTCCTCGACACCGTAGTTTTCCATGTCGGTGCGCGGCTTGATGCGGGTGTTGACCAAATTGTTGATGTTGACGATCTTCGCCCACAGTTTGCGGGTCAGTTCGACCGGCGCGCCCTTCGGGGTCCTTTCGCTGCATTCGCCTGATATGCGCTGGCAGAATTCATAATGACCAACAGGCTGAGTAGTGCGTCCGCCGGTGTGCATATAGGCCGGTCCCGCGGCATATGCTGATCCCCAAGCGGAAAGCTGCATCGCCATTGCCGCCAGCAACAGCTTGCCCCTCGTTTTCTTCATTGTTGTAGTCTCCCCGTTCGAAGGAGACATTGCCACATGCGGATTTATTTGAGGCAAAAGCGCGAAGTAGATATTGAGTAAAACGCCAGTAGAATTCACATAAAATTTGAATAATTTGAGTATTAAATTATTTGGAGTTTTGAAGCCCGACTCTCGGCTATCGGTGTCGCGGAAACCTTGCCGGGGGCGGCCAAGCGCTGGTCGTGGACGCAAAAACAAAAAACCGGCCGCACGGGCCGGTTCCCGAAGTGTTGCTGTCGGGCCTGCTCAGGCGCGTGGCGTGTTGAATTCGGAATCGAGCGTTTCGGGGCGTTGGATCACGGCGAATTCGATGGCCACGCCGTCCTCGAAATGGCGCACGACCTGCCCGCGCATGGTGCCGAGCATGACCTGGATGCCGATCGCCGGCTTGACGTCGATCTCGATCGCGGCGCCGGAAAGCGACAGGTCGATGATGCGGCATTGGTACTGGCGGCCGTCGGTGAGCTGCAGCACGCTGGTCGGATTGCGCGGTGCGACGCGTTCGTGGCGACGATCTTCCGGCAGGTCGAGTTCATGCTTGTTGGCCAGCCAGGTCAATTGCGCGGCAAGCTTGTCCTTCTTGCGATCCGACGCGATGACGGTCATCGCGAAACCATCCTGCAAGGTGCGCGTGACGACACCTTCGATGCGGCCGATATGATCGATGTAGGCGATGATCTTTTCGCCGGGCATGCCGATGCGGTCGGTGCGAAACGCGACATTGCCCGGTGACATGTCGACGACCTGGCAGGGATGCTCGGTGCGGTCTTCCAGCATGAAGCGCCCGTAAATCTTGACGCGGACGCGCTGAAAGTTACGCCTTTCAGCTTGGGACGGCGCATAGTCGACCGCCGCTGACCTCATGACTGCCTACACCCTGTTTGGCATCCCACGCGCCGATGCGAGGAACTTCATCGCAGAAGTACAACAAAGCGGGTTAACAAAGGGAAAAGCGGGCGCTTCGGCGCGTTGCTTTTTTAAGCACGCCGTTGTCCCAAAACCGCTGCGCATTTTTGCGCGACATGCATCAAGCCACGAGGTTGCGGACTATTCCTCGCGCCCGCCGTCGAAGACGACGAGATGACGGATGCGGCGCGCCCGGCCGAGCGCCGAGATCGTCTCGGGTGCCTCAAGATCATCGGGAACGAGCGAGGGGACATCGATCGCCGGGCGGTTGTTCAGCAGCTCCTTTTCCGGATCGATGACGCGGATCGAATCGATCAACGCGTCGGTGATCGGATCGGCGCCCAGCCAGAAGGGTTTTTCCACGGCGCTGATGACGCCCAGGGAGCGCGGATTTTCGACGCCGCCGTCAAGCGGCAAGGCGAGCAGTTCGAACTTGTTGGAACGGCCGTTGCGGCTGAAGCCTTCATAGCTGATGAGCACAACGGATTTCTGTTCGAAGACGCCATGGATCAATCGCGAGACAAGCCGCTGATCTTTCTCGCGCCACAGCGACGGAAAGGAAAACCCCTTGAGCTCGCGGCCGTAGCTCGCGCAAAGCCTTGTGCCGGCCAGCCGGAATACGGCTTGCCCGCGCGTGTCCCGTTCCAGGATAAAAGTGTCGGCCAGCAGGGACTTGATGTCGGCCGGCTCGACCTCCGAACGCTTCGGGGCAGGGCGTCCGTCACGCAGGCGATTCCAATAGTGGAACAGCGTGATCGATCCATTCTGGTTCATGCTATGCTGCTCCGCGCATTCTGTCGTCTGATGTCCCATCGGTGAACAGAAGGGCGCCCTCCGATGACCTACATGCGTTGCGGAGCAGGAAGCGTGCCAGCGTCGTTAACACTTGTTCACGGGTCGGGGCCGTTAAGGTTAACAAGTGGTTTACATTGCATCGAAGCGCGCCCCGTGGCACATAAAAACCACTCCAGAAGCGGTCGTTTCGCGACGATCGGCAGCACTTCAGTCAAGAGTTTTAGGGGAGCATGGGGCTCGACCAGCCGTTCAAGGGAAACCTTGAACGGCTTCTTTTTTGATTCGCGCCCGGTGATTCGCGGTTTGCTGTTCGGCCCGCGGTGATCTAGATGCTCGAACCCCTAATTCCGCAGTGAGTGCAATTTCCAATGAGTGAACCGGTAGCTCCGGAAGTCGACCCGGTCGAGGGCGCGCCACCACGGCGGCGCGAGCCGGTGTTCAACCTGCCGCCCGTGGTGCTGGCGGTGATCGGCATCTGCGTGGCCGTCTATCTGTTGCAGCAATATGTGCTGACCGAATCCCAGCAGATGACATTGCTGTATGACGGGGCCTTCATTCCTGTTCTCTACACCGGGCAATATGGCTTCGACTGGTTCCTGTTTTCACGGCCCTTCACCTATGCCTTCATGCATGGAGGCTTTGCCCATATCGCCATCAATATGGTTTGGATCGCCGCGTTCGGTTCGCCGTTGGCAAATCGTGTGGGGACGCTGTGGTTCGCGCTGTTCTTTGCCGCAACGGGGCTCGCCTCGGTCGCGCTTTTCTGGGCGCTGCATCCGTATGGAGAGGCTCCGCTGGTCGGTGCTTCCGGCGCGATATCAGGCATGATGGGGGCTGCGGCGCGATTTGGTTTCCGCACGGACCGTTTGGCCGGCAAGGCTGCTTTCGCCGGCCCTGTGCTGCCGATCGCATTCGTGTTGCGCTTGCGCGGCGTCGTGATCTTCCTTGCCGTGTGGATGATCATCAATCTCGCCACCGGCCTTGCCGGCTTTGCGCCGGGAGTAGAGGGTCAGATCGCCTGGGAGGCACATATTGGCGGCTTTGTCGCCGGCTTCTTCGGCCTGCGCTGGTTCGACAGAAGATGGCAGGCGCCTGACTGGGAGAGCACCGACCTCCGCACTTGAAATGCAACCGATCACGGCGCACGATGTTCACTCTTACGTGAAGGTCGGTCAGGGCAGGAACCGGCCAAGCAAAGCAGAGGAGGACGCCATGACGGTTAAGGCAATTCTCGAGAAAAAAGGCCATGACGTGTTCACGCTCGGGCCGAACGAAAAGCTGAGCGAAGCCATCCGTATCCTGGCAGAACACAAGATCGGTGCGCTGGTCATCACCAATGGCGATCACAAGATCGTCGGCATCCTTTCAGAGCGCGACATCGTGCGGGTTGTCGCCCGCGAAGGTGCAGCCGCGCTCGATATCGCCGTGCGTTCGGCGATGACGCCGAAGGTGAAGATCTGCAACGAAAACCACACCGTCAACGAGGTGATGGAGATCATGACCCGAGGCCGCTTCCGCCATCTGCCGGTGGAAAAGGACGGCATGCTCGATGGCATCGTGTCCATCGGCGACGTGGTCAAGCGCCGCATCGAGGACGTCGAGCGCGAGGCCGAAGAGATCAGGGCCTACATCGCCACCGCCTGAGCGGTGAAGGCTCCGCCGGAGGGAGAACCGACCGACGGAGCCGCAGTCTACCTGTTGTCGAGTTCGGAGCGGACGAGTGCGAGCCCGCGCCGGGTGATGCGGTAAGGTCCGCCACCCGACGAAGAAACCGCCTTCTTCCGCTTCAGCTTTCGAAACAGGTCGAGATCGACGCCCGGATAATGCCAGCCGTCACGGGTCAGGCATTTGACGGAGGCGATCCGTTTCTTCTCGTTCTTTTCTATTTCAATGCGCCCGCCCTGCGCGAGCAGGTGCAGGATGCGCTGTTCTATGCGCGAAATGTCCATGTGAGAGTTTCCGGGAAAACAAAAAATGCCGCCGCCGCGAAGCTTCGCGGCACGGGGTTTCAGGTTTTCTGCCCTGCCTCGCTAGGAGGTCAGGGCCTTACCGGGACTGAGCGTAAGTGGACATCCACTCTCCATTGGAATGGGCGTCCTATAGGCGAAAGCGGCTGAAAAGACCAGTCCGTGGCTTTGCGCTTGTCTCTTTTGGCGGTTTGCACTAGCGAAGTTGCACACCAAAATATGCGTTTGCGCATAATCCGAGTTCCAATACGCAGGCCACCATGTCCCTCATCGACACTCGCACACCCGATGCCAAACGCCTGATCCCGGGCGCCACCGGCGACTGGGAGATCATCATCGGCCTCGAGGTCCATGCGCAGGTGACTTCGGAAGCAAAGCTGTTTTCCGGCGCTTCGACCGCCTTCGGCGCGGCACCCAACGCCAATGTCAGCCTCGTCGATGCGGCGATGCCCGGCATGCTGCCCGTCATCAACGAGGAGTGCGTCAAGCAGGCGATCCGCACCGGCCTGGGGCTGAAGGCGCAGATCAACCATAAGTCGGTCTTCGATCGGAAAAACTACTTTTATCCCGACCTGCCTCAGGGCTACCAGATCTCGCAGTTCAAGCAGCCCATCGTCGGCGAGGGCACCGTGATCGTTTCGGTCGGCCCGGATCGCCAGGGCGAATTCGAGGACATCGAGGTCGGCATCGAACGGCTGCATCTGGAGCAGGATGCCGGCAAGTCGATGCACGACCAGCATGTGACCATGTCCTATGTCGACCTCAACCGTTCCGGCGTGGCGCTGATGGAGATCGTCTCCAAGCCGGATATGCGCTCTGCCGATGAGGCCAAAGCCTACGTCACCAAGCTGCGCACCATCGTGCGCTATCTCGGCACTTGCGACGGCAACATGGACGAAGGCTCGATGCGCGCCGACGTCAACGTTTCGGTGCGCAAGCCTGGCGGCGAATTCGGCACGCGCTGCGAGATCAAGAACGTCAACTCGATCCGCTTCATCGGCCAGGCCATCGACTACGAGGCACGCCGGCAGATCGCCATTCTGGAGGATGGCGGCAAGATCGAGCAGGAAACGCGGCTGTTCGACGCCGTCAAGGGCGAGACGCGTTCGATGCGCACCAAGGAAGAGGCGCACGACTACCGCTATTTCCCCGATCCCGATCTTTTGCCGCTGGAGTTCGATCAGGCCTATGTCGATGCGCTGGCCAAGGAATTGCCCGAGCTGCCCGACGACAAGAAGGCGCGGCTGATCGCGTCGCTCGGCCTGTCGACCTATGACGCCTCGATCCTGGTTTCGGAAAAGCCGATTGCCGACTATTTCGAGAAGGTGGCCGCCGGCCGCGACGGCAAGCTCGCCGCCAACTGGGTCATCAACGATCTGCTCGGACAATTGAACAAGGCCGGCAAGGACATTGAAAACGCACCGGTTTCGCCAGACCAGCTCGGCGCAATCATCGATCTGATCAAGGATGGCACCATCTCCGGCAAGATCGCCAAGGACCTGTTCGAGATCGTCTGGAGCGAGGGCGGCGATCCGCGCCAGCTGGTCGAAAGCCGTGGCATGAAGCAGGTCACCGACACCGGCGCCATCGAAAAAGCCGTCGACGAGGTGATCGCCGCGAACCCGGACAAGGTCGAACAGGCGCGCGCCAAGCCGAGCATGGCCGGCTGGTTCGTTGGCCAGGTGATGAAGGCGACCGGCGGCAAGGCCAATCCGCAAGCCGTCAACGATCTCGTCAAGACCAAGCTCGGCATCGAGTAGGCCCGTGTTCGTCCGCACCACCGGAGAGCGAGATCTGGCAGCCATTCGCGCGCTGCTGGTCGAAACCTGGCATGCAACCTATGACGCGATCTATGGCGCTGCGAAAGTCACTGAGATCACCGATGAATGGCATTCGATCGCTTCGCTCCGCTCGCGGCTGACGCGACCGAACTCGGAATTCCTGGTGGCCGATGACGGCAAGCGCATCGGCGGCATGGCTTTCGCCGCCGCGACCGCCGATGCGAAGGTGGTTCTGTTGAACCAACTCTACGTCCATCCGGACTGCCAAAGGCGCGGGATAGGGCAAGCACTGCTCGACGAGGTCGAAGCCAGTTTTCCGGAAGCGCGAACGCTGCGCGTCGAGGTCGAGGAAACCAATGCGGCAGCCATCGCTTTCTACCGCTCGAAAGGGTTTTCGTCCGCCGGCAACACCGCTGATCCTCGTGAGGCCTCGGGGCCGACGACGCTGAGTTTCGAGAAGCCGCTCGGATAGACTGCCACCGGGGCTCTTCGGCGCCAACAGCGCCGCTAGACGGCCGCGACCCGGCCATGCGTCATCCCGGCATTTGCCGTGCGGGCTCACGAGAGATATGCAAGGGCATGACCAAACTGTCCCGCACTGTAGCGTTGGCGCTGCTTGCCATCATCGTTTTCGCAACCTTGTCGCCGATCCAGATGCGGCCTCATATAGCCGAGGCGACTGTTGAGCGCGCCCTGGCTTATGTCCTGTTGGGCTTCGCCCTGGCGTTCGGCTTCCCCAACCGACTGTATCAAGCCGCGATCTTTGTGGTCGCGGCCGCCGGCATACTGGAACTGCTTCAGATCATCGATCCCGGTCGCCACGCGCACGTTGCCGATGCACTCGTGAAAGCCGGAGCCGGCATTGTTGGGATCCTCGTAGGGCAATTCTTCGTCAGGAGCGGGAGAGGGATAGGCGCGGCAGAAAACCGCCACGACGATGCGGCAAGAACTTGGTTTCGAAGTCGGCTAGGCGGAAGAGACCTCCACATTGTCGATCAGCCTGGTCTTGCCGAGCCAGGCGGCCGCGAGTAGGCGCCCTTCACGGTCTCGACGCCACGGCGCGAGTGTCAGGCTCTCGCGTGCCTCGACATAGTCGACCTCGCGGAAACCGGCAGCGATGAGGGTGCGGCTGGCCTCTTCGGTCGCGTCGCTCTGGTCGGCGCCTGCCGCCAGAGCCACTGCCGTGTTGCGCAATATCACGTTAAGCTGGCGGGCGATCTTCAGTTCGTCTTCGTCGAGGTAGGCGTTGCGCGACGACATGGCCAGACCATGCGCGTCGCGGATTGTCGGTGTGCCAATGATCTCGACGGGCAGGTCGAGGTCGCGGCAGATCTGCCTGACGACGCAAAGCTGCTGGTAGTCCTTCTCGCCAAAGACCGCACAGTCAGGCGTTGCCTGCAGGAGGAGCTTGGCTACCACGGTGGCGACGCCGTCGAAGAAGGTCGGCCGAAAATCCGATTCAAGCCCGGCGGAGGGGCCGCCGACCGAGATTTTCGTGGCGAAGCCGGAAGGATACATCTCGCCGACCGTCGGCGTGAAGGCGAGGTCGGCCTTTGCCATGCCCAGCCGGTCGAGGTCGCGGGCGAGCTGACGCGGGTACTTGTCGAGGTCTTCGCTCGGCGCGAACTGTGTCGGGTTGACGAAGATCGACACGACACAGCGCTCGGCTCTTTCGAGCGCGATTTTGACCAGCGAGATGTGCCCGTCATGCAACGCGCCCATGGTCGGCACCATGGCGACACGAAGGCCATCGCGCCGCCAGTCCTGGACTTGCGCGCGAAGTGCGGCAACGCTGTCGACGACGACGGGTCGGCTCATGCGTCATCCCTGCTGTTTGTCGCCGAAAAGACGTGGCCAGGGCCGGGGAATGTCCGGCTTCGCACCTCCGCTGCGTAGGTTTTTGCGGCATGCGAGATCACGCTGCGCAGATCGGCGTATTCCTTGACGAATTTCGGCACCCGATCGACGGTGAGCCCGACCATGTCGTCGATGACCAGGATCTGGCCGTCGCAGTCGCCGCTGGCGCCGATGCCGATGGTTGGAATGGCGATACGGCGGGTGATGTCGGCGGCGACCGTCTCGACCGTGCCTTCGATGACCACCGAGAATGCGCCGGCGTTCTCGACGGCGAGCGCGTCGCGAACCAAAGCCGCAACGGCCTCCTCGGTGCGACCCTTGATCCTGTAGCCTCCGTCCTTCTCGACCGATTGCGGCTGCAGGCCGATATGTCCCATGACCGGAATGCCGGCGGCGACGATGGCGGCAATCTGCTTGCTCATGTCGACGCCGCCTTCGAGTTTCACCGCCTGGCAGCCGGTCTCGTCGACGACCCGCCGCGCCGAGGCAATGGCTTGCGTTGCCGAAGCCTCATAGGTGCCAGCCGGCAGGTCGACGACGACGCAGGCTTTGGCCGAGCCGCGCATCACCGCTTGCCCATGCGCGATCATCATCTCCAGCGAGGCGCCCAGCGTCGTCTTGTGGCCGTGCAGCACCATGGCGACGCTGTCGCCGACCAGAAGCAGGTCGACATGCTCGTCAAGCAAGCGGGCCACTGGGTAGGTATAGGCGGTGAGGCAGACGATCGGCGTGCCGCCCTTGCGGCGGCGAATCGTGTCGGCGCTGATGCGAATGTCGGTGGTCGGCAATTTTGTGGCCAATCGTCACCTCCTTTGGCCTCAAGCGGGCTGAATACTCGTACGGGCGCGCAGAGCTTTAGAAAGACCGTAAAGGCTTGGCAAGCGTGCATCCTGCGGTCGAGAAGATCACAGGCTTGTGTCGGGTTTCCGGCAAGTCATTTGCGCGCTCACCGTGGCAAAAGCCTTGCCTTCGGCAAGGCCTGACGCCATAAGCAGGAAACGGCGCTGCCGGCGCGAGGGTTTTGAAAATGAAGACTTTCCTTACGCAGTTTTTCACCTGGTGGAACAGCCAGACGCTGGGAACGCGCCTGCACACCTGGCGCCATGGCAAGAAGGTCGGCCAGGACGAAACAGGCAATGTCTATTACGAGGGCGGCATCGATTCGGAAGGCCGCACGCGCCGCTGGGTCATCTACCGCAACTATTCGGAAGCCTCCGCCATACCGCCCGGTTGGCACGGCTGGATCCATCATCGTGTCGACGTCGCGCCGGCGAGCGAGGACTACAAGCCGCGCGACTGGCAGAAGCCGCATCAGCCCAATCTGACCGGCAGCCCGGCCGCCTATCGCCCGAAGGGCTCGGTGCTGACCAACCAGCATCGCCCGCAGGTCACCGGCGACTACGACGCCTGGACGCCGGGGTCGTAGCGACGGGGTGCAAGCCGGTCCTTTATCGCCACAATTGGTGTTTAGCTGCTTGCTGATCAGAAAACGGCGACTAGCCTTGGCGATCGACAGAATCACCCCGGCGCGAACCACCGGTATCCCTATATGAGCTTTTTCAACCTGACATCGATGGGCGGCCTGACATTAGCCGCCGGCCTTGCGGTCGGCACCGCGGCCTTTGCCGCTCCGCCCGAACCCGCACCAGTGCCGGCACCGCCCGCGGGATCGGAGCGGGTCACCAATCCCGTCGCCGAGTTTGCCGGCATCGACAAGATCACCGGCCGCATCATCACCTTTGATGTCTATATCGACGAGACGGTGCAGTTCGGTGCTTTGCAGGTGACGCCGCGCGTTTGCTATTCGCGGCCGCAGACCGAAGAGCCGAAGACCGATTCCTTCGTCGAGGTCGACGAGATCACGCTCGACCGGAAAATCCGCCGCATCTTCACCGGCTGGATGTTTGCCGAAAGCCCCGGCCTCAATGCCGTCGAGCACGCCGTCTATGACGTCTGGCTGAAGGAATGCAAGCAGAAGTCTGATGTGCCGGCCCCCGACGGCGCCAAGGCTGACGCGACCAAAGCCGACGCGCCCAAGCCCGCCGCGGCCAAACCGAAGGCCACCACTCCGGACGTGACAGAGCCTGTGACGGAGCCGGACGCTTCGGAACCCGATACCACCGACGCCAACTGATCCTCCGGAACCGCCCTGGCCCACCATGCGTTGGGCCACGGACGACCGCGCATTTATGCGTAAGGAGGATCTTCCGATGTCAGACAGCAAGCGGATTATGGCCGGCAAGGCAGAATTGCTCGAACTCGAAAAGGGGTTCTGGACGGGCGACGCGGCCTATTATGCGGCGAATGCCGACACCGAATGCCTGGTGGCGTTTCCACAGATGGCCAAGGCGATGGACAATGCCGATCTCGCCAGGACCGCAACCAAGCCCAACCGCTGGCGCGACCTGAAGATCGATCTCAAGGGCATTATCGAGCCGGGCAGCGACATCGTCATGCTGACCTACGAGGCGCATGCGACACGCGAGAACGGCGAACCCTACGCCGCACTGGTCAGCACCGGCTACGTCCATCGCGTCAATGGCTGGAAGATGATGTTCCACGCGCAGACGCCGTTGGCAGCCGCGGCCGGGACGTAAGAGGCTCAATCGTCAGGAAAAGAATACGGCGTCAGGGATAGAAAAAGGCCTCGCCCTTAAGCGCTTCGGCGAGCATCTTCTCATACTTGCCGCGCGGCACGTCGACCGCGCCGAAGCGCTTCAGATGATCCGTCGTGAACTGCGTGTCAAGTAACGCGAAGCCTCGCGCCTTCAACCGTTCGACGAGATAGTAAAGGCAGGTCTTGGAAGCGTCCGTCTCTTTGGCGAACATGCTCTCGCCAAAAAACACCCGGCCGAGCGATACGCCATACAGGCCGCCGACCAGCCGGTCCTCGCGCCACGCCTCGACCGAATGACAATGGCCTATCCGATGCAGTTCGACATAGGCTTCGCGGATCGGCGCATTGATCCAGGTCGAGCGCCGCTCCGCGCGCTTTTCGGCGCAGCCATCGATCGTCGCTTCGAAATCGAAATCGAAACGGATGTCGAAGGGATGTTTCTTGATCGTTTTCCGGAGGCTTTTCGGCGTGTGAAAGTCGTCAAGCGGGATGATTCCGCGCGTTTCCGGCCGCACCCAGAACACCTCCGGGTCGCCGGCACTTTCGGCCATCGGAAAGACGCCCGAAGCATAGGCCTTGAGCAGAAGGTCGGTGGGGATGCGATAGCCGGGCGCGTAGGGGCGGGTCATCGCGTCTCCGCGCTACTCTTCCTCGGCCAGGTATTTTTCCAGCCAGTGGATGTCATAGTCGCCATTGGCTATGTCGGCATTGCCGACGAGATCGCGAAACAGCGGCAACGTCGTCTTGATGCCGTCGACGACGAACTCATCCAGGGCGCGACGCAGCCGCATCATGCACTCGACGCGGTTGCGCCCATGCACGATCAACTTGCCGATCAGGCTGTCGTAGTAGGGCGGGATCTTGTAGCCGGAATAGACGCCGGAATCGACGCGGATGCCGAGACCGCCCGGTGTGTGGAAATGGGTGATCGTGCCGGGCGAGGGGGTGAAAGTGCGCGGATCCTCGGCATTGATGCGGCATTCGATGGCGTGGCCGTTGAACTTGATGTCCTCCTGCTTCACCGAGAGTCCGCCGCCCGAGGCGACGCGGATCTGCTCGTGCACGAGATCGATGCCGGTGATCGCTTCCGTCACCGGATGCTCAACCTGCAGGCGCGTGTTCATCTCGATGAAATAGAACTCGCCATTCTCGTAGAGGAACTCGATGGTGCCGGCACCGGAATAGCCGAGATCGGCGATAGCCTTGGCGCAGATGCCGCCGATACGGGCGCGCTCTTCGGCATTGAGGGCCGGCGAGGGCGCCTCTTCCCAGACCTTCTGGTGGCGGCGCTGCAAGGAACAGTCGCGCTCGCCGAAATGGACGCCGTGGCCGAAGCCGTCGCCGAACACCTGCACCTCGATGTGACGTGGTTTTTCCAGGTATTTCTCGATGTAGACGGCATCGTCGCCGAAGGCCGCACCGGCTTCCGTGCTCGCCGTCTGCAAGGCGATCTCGAGGTCGGCCTCGGTAAGGGCGACCTTCATACCGCGCCCGCCACCGCCGGCGGATGCCTTGATGATCACGGGATAGCCGATCTCGGCGGCGATGCGCCTGGCTTCCTTTTGGTCGGTAACCGCGCCATCCGAACCGGGCACGACCGGAATGCCGAGGCGCTTGGCGGTGCGCTTGGCTTCGATCTTGTCGCCCATGATGCGGATATGGTCGCCGGACGGGCCGATGAAGGTGATGTTGTGAGCAGCCAGGATATCGGCGAACTTGGCGTTTTCCGACAGGAAGCCGTAGCCTGGATGCACGGCATCGGCGCCGGTGATCTCGCACGCCGCGACGATCTGGTGGATGTTCAAATAGCTGTCGCGCGATGGCGGCGGCCCGATGCAGACGCTCTCGTCGGCGAGCCGCACATGCATGGCGTCGGCGTCGGCGGTCGAATGCACCACCACTGTCTGGATGCCGAGTTCCTTGCAGGCACGCAGCACCCGAAGCGCGATTTCGCCGCGATTGGCGATGAGGATTTTCTGGAACATCCGGCCCGCTCTACTCGATCACGACAAGCGGCATGCCGTATTCGACCGGCTGCGAATCCTCGAACAGGATCGCCGTCACCGTGCCGGCGCGCGGCGAGGGGATCTGGTTCATCGTCTTCATCGCTTCGATGATCAGCAGCGTCTGGCCTTCCTTCACCTTCTGACCGACCTCGATGAACGCCTTGGCGTCGGGCGAAGGGGCCAGATAGGCGGTGCCGACCATCGGCGAGGTGACCGCATTTTTGGACAGATCCGCTACAAGGGGCACGGCAACGGCGGCGGTCTGCGCTGCTGCCGGCGCATAGGCCGGTTGTGGCGCTGCGATCGCATGAACAGCCGGCGCTTGCCGCGATACACGCACCTTCAGGTCACCCAGTTCAACCTCGATTTCGGTGAGGTTGGTGTCGTTCAGTATGCCCGCCAGATCGCGGATCAGTTGCTGGTCAACACCGGTCTTCTTTATCGACATTTTTGAGCCTTCTGTTTGTTCGCCGGTCATAGGCGTGCTGCCAGCGCCTGCAACGCCAGCGTGTAGCCGAGCGGCCCAAAGCCACAGATCATTCCGACGGCAACCGGCGCGACCATGGAGACGTGGCGGAATGGTTCCCGCGCATGGATGTTGGAAAGATGAACTTCGGCGACGGGCAGTGGCGCGACGGCGCGGATGGCGTCGTGAATGGCGATCGAGGTGTGGCTGTAGGCGCCTGGATTGATAACGATGCCGACAGCCTTGTCGCCGGCTTCCTGGATCCAGTCGACAAGGTCGCCCTCATGGTTCGACTGGCGGAAATCGATCTCGAGCCCCAGCGCCGTGCCGGCCTGCTTACAGTCGTCGGCGATGGCGGCAAGCGTCTTGCCGCCATAGATGCCCGGTTCGCGCTTGCCGAGCGCGTTGAGATTGGGACCGTTCAGGACGAAAACCGTTTTCAAAAAAGCCGACCTTTCCCGGCGCCGACATCAAGCCGGCGCGCTGGGTCCTCTATAGTGGGCATAGCCGCCCGCGGAAAGAGCGCAAGTGCGTTCTTTCACTGTCCACAACAGGCGGAAATGTGCCCGTGAGAAATAGGCTCGCGGACAAGATCAAAGCGCGGCTTTCGCCGCCTCGATCTTTTCAGTCAGCACTTCCTGTCCAAGCGCCCCGAACACGACCTCGTTGCCGACGACATAGGATGGCGTTCCGGTGATCGCCAGCTTGTTGGCAAGGTCGTAGGTCTTGGCGAGAGCCTCGTTGATTGTCGGGTCCTTCATTTTCTCGCGCAGCGCCGCTTCGTCGGCACCGAGCGACAGCGCGACCTTGATGGCTGCCGCCTCGGTGGCGCGCCCCTGGCCGCCGAGCAGTGCATTGTGGAACTCGCCGTACTTTTCCGGCTTCATCAGGTGGAAGGCCATTGAGACGACGCTCGCCTTCTGCGAATCCGGTCCGAGGATGGGGAATTCCTTGAGCACGAAACGCAGATCCGGGTCGGACTTGGTCAGCGCCCGCATGTCATCGATGGCGCGTTTGCAGAAGCCGCAATTGTAGTCGTAGAACTCTACGATGGTGACCTTGCCGTTCGGGTTGCCGACGACGCCGTCGAAGGCCGAATTGAAAATCTGGTCCTTGGCGTTCTTGATGACGCCCATATGCGCGATGCGCTGCTCTTCCTTCTGCTTGGCCTCAAGCGCGTCCTGGACCTCCAGAAGCACTTCCGGGTTCTTGAGCAGATAGTCGCGGATGATGCCTTCGACCTCGGTGCGGTCGATCTTGGTGTCGGCCGCCGCCGTCTCGACCGGCTGTGCGGTCCCGGCCCTGGCAATCTGCGGGTTTCCGGCCACGAATCCGAAAGCCAGCATGGCCAGCGCGACCGCAACCCCCGTGGTGCCCAGCAGCAGTGCCTTTTTCATCGTTCCGTTCCTTCTACCTGTTTCCGGTCTGGCTATGTCGCAGCGCGCGACCGGAAAGTTCACTTGATCTTGGTTGATGGCTTGTAGTTTATGATATCCTGGGCGCGAAGCCAGCGCGGCTCGCCGCGTTTCATCTGCTGCTGCGCCCGCATGGCGAAAATCTTCGCATCCTTGTAGTTACCAGAATAGAAATGGCCTTCGGCGGTGGCGAGTTCGGCGCCGGGTATATCGCCCAACTCGCCATAGGCCTGTGCCAGATAGCGGTATCCGGCTGAATTTTCCTTGTCGCGCCCGAGGCCATTGTTGATCTGTACAACGGCTTTTTTCAGAGAGTCGGGCGTGCCGACGGCCATCAGCGCCTGACCCATGGACACCGGCAGCAGACCGGACCGTGCCGTATCGAGGCTGATCGCCTTGGCGTAGGCGTCCGCGGCTTCCCTAGGCTTGTTTGCCTTCATCAGGATGTCGCCGCGCAGTTCCTGGAAATAAGCATTCTTCGGCTGCGCCTTGATCAGTGCATTGGTCTTGGCGAGCGCGGCGGCGATGTTGCCGAACAGATAGGTCGACTGGGCGTCGCCATATAGCGCGGCGAGGGTCCCTTGCATCTTTCGCATCAGCCGCGACGCGGCCGCCTGGCCTTCCATGTAGACGGCGATCTTCACCCGCACCATGTCATGGCGCTGCTGCAGCGCGGGCGGGTCCAGCCTGTCGACATTGGGGCTCTGTTTCACCAGCACTTCGAGATTGGAGATACGATCCTGCGGCATCGGATGGCTGATCCGGTAGGGATCGACTTGCGCGCCCGAAAGCGACAGCGCAGTCTGGAAGCGGCGAAACGTCTTCAGCATACCCATGCCGGACTGACCGGTGGCGTTGAGATAGGTGATCGCCGAGCGGTCGGCCGTCATCTCCTCGGTGCGTTGATAGGCGAGAATGCTGCGCTGTGCCATCTCGCCGCCGCCGGCCGCCACGCCCATGCCCGCACCGGCGAGGCCGCGGCTGTTGGTGGTCGCACCGGCGACCATGGCGCCGGCGCCAAGCAACGTCGCGATGACGGCCATCGTCTTGGCGCGTTCGAGCTGGTCGCGTAGCTTCTGTTGGTGGCCGCCGGCGATATGGCCGGCTTCGTGGGCAATGACGCCGATGATTTCGTTGGGCGTTTCGGCCGTCATCAGCGCGCCGGTGTTGATGAACAGCCGGCGCCCGGTGACGAAGGCGTTGAAACTCTGGTCGTTGACCAGAACGATGTCGATGCCGTCATTCGCCAGGCCCGCCGCCTTGAAGATCGGCCGCGCGTAGTCGCGCACCAGCGCTTCGATCTCGGCGTCGCGCACCACCGGCACGTTCTGGGCGAAGGCGCTGACCGAACTCGCCATTGCAACGGCAACGCCAAGCGAAAGCGTCGCGAAGACGCGCGCTGCCTGGGCAATCGTCGATCTGGGTCGGCTCAACATGATGGCTCCACTGGTAGACGAGCGGGCGAAAGATGAAAAGTCGGCGCCGGAAACTTCCTCAACTTGTGATCCTCACATCAATCGGGCATTTGTGCGGCACATGCGCCAGGGGCTTGGCGCGCTTGATCGTCGGGATAGGGATAAAATGGTCGTTTCGCTCTCACGCCGTGGCAATGTCGAGCCCTTCCATGCCATGGACATTCTGGCCGAGGCAAACCGGCTGAAGGCCGAGGGTGTGCCGGTTGTTTCGATGGCCGTCGGCCAGCCCTCCGATCCCGCACCGGTCCTGGTTCGCGCGGCCGCAGCCAAGGCGCTGCAGGACGGACGCATCGGCTATACCGACGCGTTGGGACTGGCAGGTTTGCGCAAGGCGATCGCCGGACACTACGCCGATCACTATGGGCTTGATATCGAGCCCGGCCGGATCGCGGTCACCACCGGGTCGTCGGCCGCCTTCAACCTCGCCTTCCTGGCGATGTTCGATCCGGGTGACCGCGTCGCCATCGCGGCGCCTGGCTATCCCGCCTATCGCAACATCATGGCCGCGCTGGGCATCGAGGTGGTCGAGATCGAGCTCGGCGACGCCGCCTACCTGCATGCCGGCCATCTGGAGACCGCGCATCGTGAAAAGCCACTGAAGGGCCTTCTGTTCGCCAGTCCGGCCAATCCCACCGGCGCGGTCATTCCGGCCGACGAACTGGCGGCCCTGGTGAGGACGGCACAAGACCTCGGCATCGCTGTCATCTCCGACGAAATCTACCACCGGCTGGCCTATGCCGCCCCCGACACCACGGCGCTTGCCTATGGGGGCGACGTGACGGTGATCAATTCTTTCTCCAAATACTATTGCATGACCGGCTGGCGCATCGGCTGGATGGTGCTGCCGCAAGACCTGGTGCGGCCGGTCGAGCGTGTCGCCCAGAGCCTCTACATCTCGCCGCCGGAACTGTCGCAGATCGCCGCGATCGAGGCGTTCAGGGCGACCGACGAACTGGAGGCAGTGAAAGGCCGTTACGCCTGGAATCGTGAGCTCTTGATGAAACGCCTGCCGGAACTCGGCTTTCCGCTGGCCGCGCCCATGGACGGCGCCTTCTATGCCTTTTGCGATGTCACCAGGCATACCAATGACAGCATGGCCTTTGCGCGAAAGATGCTGGCTGAAGCGCATGTGGCGGCGACGCCCGGCCGGGACTTCGACACCCAGGCGGGGCACCGCACCATGCGGTTTTCCTATGCCGGTAGCCATGACGACATGGTCGAGGCAATGGCGCGCATCGAACGCTGGTTGAGGTAGTCCCATGCCGGAACTCGAACAGGCCCCCAAACTTGATCAGGCCCCCAGACTTGATCAGGCATTGGCCGAAGTCGCCGCCGAAATGGCCGATCGCACCGATCGCGGTGACGTTGCTTCCTACATTCCGCAACTGGGCAAGGTCGATCCGAAGAAGTTCGGCATCGCCGCGGTCACCAATGATGGCCGTGTGCTGATGGCGGGTGACGCCGAACAGGCGTTTTCGATCCAGAGCATCTCGAAAGTGTTCACCCTGACACTGGCGCTCGGCAATGTCGGCGACGCGCTGTGGCAGCGGGTCGGACGCGAACCATCGGGCAACCCCTTCAACTCGATCGTGCAACTCGAGCACGAGAACGGCATTCCGCGCAATCCGTTCATCAATGCCGGCGCCATTGTCATTTCCGACATCCTGCTTGCCGGCCACCAGCCGCGCGAGGCCATCGGCGAGATCTTGCGTTTCATCCAGTTCCTCGCCGATGACGAAACGATCATCATCGATCGCGAGGTCGCGGCGTCTGAACGGGCCACCGGATACCGCAACTTCGCGCTTGCCAACTACATGAAATCTTTCGGCAATCTCCATCACGCGCCGGAACTGGCGCTGGGTGTCTACTTCCACCATTGCGCTATTGCCATGAGTTGCCGGCAACTGGCGCTCGCCGGCCGCTTCCTGGCCAATGGCGGCAAGAACCCGGCGACCGGGCATTCCGTGGTGTCGGCCGAGCGCGCGCGCCGCATCGGCGCCATGATGCTGACCTGCGGCCATTATGACGGCTCCGGGGATTTTGCCTTCCGCGTCGGCATCCCCGGCAAGAGCGGCGTCGGCGGCGGCATATTGGGCATCGTGCCGGGCGTGGCGTCGCTTGCCGTCTGGTCGCCAGGCCTCAATGCCAACGGCAATTCCAAGCTGGGTTCGATCGCGCTGGAAAAGCTGGCCAGGATGATGAACTGGTCGATCTTCGCGCCGTAGACCCGTCGGAACGCAAGATATGAAAAATCCCGCGCTATCTTTCGATGGCGCGGGACTCTTTTTTGTCAAAAAATCACGTCAAGTGACTGAAGGGCTTAGAAAAAACCCTTCCGCTGCCACCAGCCGGCGCGCTTCGGCTTGTCCTCGGTCTTGGCCGCGGGTTCTTCCGCGACAGTCGAAGACACCACCGGCTCGACCGGCGCATTCACCGCCGCCGGCTTACGCCGCGACGGGCGGGCCTTCGGTGCCGCCTCGACGGCTGCTGCTGCCTCGTCTGACGCAGTGGCCGGCGTCTCGACCGGTGCTTCCGCCTCGGTAGCCGGCTCATCCGCGACGACCTCGGCCGCCGCCTTCTTCGGCTTGGCGACACGGCGTGCCTTCTTCGGCTTCTCCGTGCTCGGTGCGTCGTCATTGGCCGGAGCAAGCGCCACCGGCTCTTCAGCTGGTGCAGCAACGACAGGCTCGCTGGCGATCACCTCAGTTGCCGAGACTTCGCCTTCAGACACGTCGGCTGTTTCGCCGGCGCTTGCCTCGGCCTCGCCTTCGCCGTCTTCGCGGCGATTGCGTTTGCCGCCGCGCTTGCCGCGCCGGCGCTTCTTGCCCGGGCCTTCGTCCGAAGTGCCTTGACCCTCGTCCGATGCCTCAACCGTTTCGGAAGCTTCGGCAACACCAACAGGGACGTTCTCGTCCGCTTCGGCGTCGCTGGCGGCCGAGTCGGAGACCTCATCGGCCGACGCCGAGACGGTAGCGCCATCCGCAGGGGCGCCATGCTCGCGGTCGCGATCCTTGCCGCCGCGACGGCGCCGACGCTTGCGGCGCTTGCGGTCGCGGCCTTCGCCTTCCTCGCCACCGCCAGCAGGGCGGGGTTGGTGCTGCGGCTGCTGCTGGCGTGGCTGTTCGGCCAGCACCGGCGCCTCATCCTCTTCCTCGATGACGGCAATCTCGTCGTCGGCCTCTTCCGGCTCGACATAGGCCGGCAGGCTGCGCAACTCGACAAAGCCTTCCGGCTTTTCAGCCAGCGCGCCGCGGAAGATCGCATAGTGCTGCGAACCAACCGAATCGTCGGCCTCGATGGTGATCGTCAGCCCGAAACGGCTTTCGAGTTCGACCAGCGTGCCACGCTTGTGGTTGAGCACGTAGAGTGCGGTCGCCGCCGGCGTCCGCACTGTGATGTGGCTGCGCGAATCCTTGAGCAGGAATTCCTCGATCGCCCGCACCACCATCAGCGCGACCGACGAATCGGAGCGCACATGGCCGGTGCCGCCGCAATGCGGGCAGGGCTTCATGGTCGATTCCAGCACGCTGGCGCGGATGCGCTGGCGTGACATCTCCATCAGGCCGAAATGCGAGATACGGCCGACCTGGATGCGCGCACGATCGTTCTTGAGATGATCCTTCAACCGCTTCTCGACGGAGCGGTTGTTGCGGTTCTCCTCCATGTCGATGAAGTCGATGACGATCAGGCCGGCGAGATCGCGCAGTCTGAGCTGACGCGCGACTTCCTCGGCCGCTTCCAGATTGGTGTGGAGCGCGGTGTCCTCGATCGAGTGCTCCTTGGTGGAGCGGCCCGAATTGACGTCGATGGCGACCAATGCCTCGGTCTGGTTGATGATGATGTAGCCGCCGCTTTTCAGCGTCACCTGCGGCTGTAGCATGCGGTCGAGTTGCGCCTCGATGCCGTTGCGCACGAAGATCGGTGTCGTGTCGCGGAACGGCTGAACCACCTTGGCGTGGCTCGGCATCAGCATGCGCATAAAGTCCTTGGCCTCACGGTAGCCTTCCTCGCCGGAGACAAGAATCTCGTCGATATCCTTGTTGTAGAGGTCGCGCACCGAACGCTTGATCAGGCTGCCTTCCTCATAGACCAGGGCAGGGGCCGTGGACTGCAAGGTGAGACTGCGGACATTTTCCCAAAGCCGCATCAGATATTCGTAATCGCGCTTGATCTCGGCCTTGGTGCGGCTCTCGCCGGCGGTGCGCAGGATGACGCCCATGCCTTGCGGCACTTCGAGATCCGCAACCACCTCCTTGAGGCGCTTGCGGTCGACCGCGCTGGTGATCTTGCGCGAAATGCCGCCGCCACGCGCCGTGTTCGGCATTAGCACCGAATAGCGGCCGGCAAGCGACAGATAGGTGGTCAGTGCCGCACCCTTGTTGCCGCGTTCTTCCTTGACGACCTGCACCAGCAGGATCTGCCGGCGCTTGATCACTTCCTGGATCTTGTACTGGCGGCGCACCGGCTTGCGGCGGTTGCGCACCTCTTCCAGCGCGTCCTCGGCACCGACCGATTCGACCTCATGATCGTCCGCATGCGAGGACTGTACTTCTTCCAGCATGCCGCGATCATTGTCGCCGGACGTCGCTTCGCTGCCTTGTTCGGCCTGCGGGACGACTTCGGAAATCACATCGGCTTCGACCGAGGCGGCGATCGACGTCGGGCCGCCATCGCGGGTTTCGGCTTCGTTCTCATCGGCGGAATCCTCGCCATGTCCGGACGCATCGGCATGTTCCGAAGTCTCGGCAGCATGTTCGATGATCTCTGACGTGTGAGAGGTGTCCTCAACAGTGGCGTCAGCGCCTTCGGCTGGCCAGGCAGCTTCGCCTGCCTCGTCAGCAGCTTCGCTTGCCTCGCCGGATTCGGCTGCATCGCGCTTGTGCTCGCCGCGGTCGCGGGGCTTGCCGCCGCGCCGGCGGCCGCGCCGTCCACGATCGCGGCTCTGGCGATCATCGCCGTCGCCGTCCTCGTTCTCCTCGTCCTCGGCCTCCTGCGCTTCCGCGCGCAGCAGTGCCTGACGATCGGCGACCGGAATCTGGTAGTAGTCGGGGTGTATTTCACTGAAGGCGAGAAAACCGTGACGGTTGCCGCCATATTCGACAAAGGCTGCCTGAAGGGAGGGCTCTACGCGCGTTACGCGGGCCAGGTAGATGTTTCCTTTGAGCTGCTTCTTGTCCTGGGATTCAAAGTCGAATTCTTCAATACGGTTACCGCGTACGACGACAACGCGTGTTTCCTCCGGGTGGGAGGCGTCTATCAGCATTTTGTTGGGCATTATTTCGTTTCCCCCCGGCAGCCGTCAGCCGCAGCTTGCGGGGCAAAGCCTGCTGCTGCATGTCTGGAGTGTGGGTGCCGGATATTTGAACGTCCGCCGGCCGCCGCCTGCGCGCCATGGCGGTGCCGCCCGCAGCCATACTGGCGCGGTTTGATGCGGACCTTTCCATGATTGCGCTTGAAGCCATCGTCACCAGCAGAACCTTTTGAACCAAAGCCCGGGCGAACCGGACCAGCTTGTTTGCTCATACAGAGCCGGCGCGGGAACAAACCCGGCCGTTTTCCTCACGCAGGCGATTCCCCCGCCACGGGCGCACACCTGCGAAATTCGTCGCGATCACCTGAACCCTTTTCGCGTGAAGCGAAAGGAGCCGCCTTTTTCATCTGACCCTGTAGCAGGAAGCTGCGGAGGAGGGCGGTTCCAGGATTGCAGTGATCCACCATCGCTTTTATGATTTGGCGGGGTGGAAGGCAACCCCGATTTCCGATGCCGGCAAAAAGCAGTTCCGTAACGTAAGCCTGGGTTGCGACCTTGCATGAAAAGGCTTGGTTAACCTTCTCTGGATACCAATCGTTAATCGAGTTCGCGGCCTAACCGGCTTTTTCGACGAAACGACGGGGCGCCTGGCGCCAAACCGGGAGCGACTGGACGAGAGATGGGACGGGCAGACTTCACAGACAAGGGATGTCGTGTTGGCGGCCGGATTCTCGGCGCCTTCTGCCTTTTGCTGCTGCTGGCGATCTCTTCTGGTTTTTCCTCAATCGCCAATGCCGCCGATGCTCCGCTCGTGGCGAAAGGCTACAAGATGGCCGGCGATGCCACCAAGATGCGCATCGTCATCGATTTCGATCGCGAACCCGATGTCAAATGGTTCCTGCTGCGCGGGCCTAACCGTCTTGTCATCGATCTCGCGAATGCGAGGTTCGCCATTGATGCTAAGGATTTGAAGGCACGGGGCCTGGTCAAAGGCGTGCGCCTGGGCGAGCTCGGAGAGGGCGTTTCGCGGCTGATCCTCACCGGCAAGGGACCCTTCGCCGTCGACAAGCTCGATGTGCTCAAGAACGAGGACGCAACGGGCTACCGCATTGCCATCGATATGTCGGCAGCCTCCGCACGCGAGTTCGATGCCGCGCTGGCCAATCAGGCGCTGACCACCGGATCCACGGTTTCGACCGACAAGGGAGGGCGGGTCGGCACCGGACCGGTCTCCAATCCCGGCCATCGCTTCACCGTCGTCATCGACCCCGGCCATGGCGGCATCGACGGCGGCGCCGAGGGCCTGAACGGCACCATCGAGAAGAACGTCACGCTGGCCTTCGCCACGGAACTGCGCGACAAACTCGCGGCCGTCGGCAATTACGATGTCTTCATGACGCGCGACACGGACGAATTCCTGCGTCTGGACGACCGCGTGCGCATTGCCCGGCAGCATGAGGCCGACCTGCTCATTTCCATTCACGCCGACACGATCAGCGTCAAGGGCATTCGCGGCGCCACCGTCTACACCGTCTCCGACAAGGCTTCTGACCCCGAGGCGCAAGCGCTTGCCGACCGTGAGAACCTTTCCGACCAGTTCGCCGGCATGGAAATCAAGAACGACAGCAAGGAAGTCACCGACATCCTGATCGACCTGATCCGCCGCGAAACGCACAATTTCTCGATGAGTTTCGCCCACACGCTGGTCGGCCAGCTGTCCACCAGCGTCGGCCTCATCAACAATCCGCAGCGTTCGGCGGGCTTCAAGGTGCTGAAAGCACCCGATGTGCCGTCCGTGCTGGTCGAGCTCGGTTACCTCTCGAACGCCAAGGACGAAGCACAGTTGCTCAACGCCGACTGGCGGGGCAAGGCGGCTCAAAGCATAACCAATGCTGTCGCGCTTTTCGCGTCAGCCAAGGCCGGAGCGAGGGCCGGAGGCTGACATGACCGGCGGCGCCTGCAACCAGAGGCGGCGTGTCGCGGCGACAACACCCGGTGCTTTTATTTCCGGCGCGCAGCCGCGAAATCCGGCATTGCCGTATTTTGTCCACATGGTGGCGACAAGGGTTTTCGATTACGGATTGGGACCGGCTCGAAAGCTTGCGCGAAAGGCGGCTTCGTTTAGGAAATTCCCGAACCAAGGACTGGAGCGGGTATGATTCGTCTCATTGGCTATTTTTTCGGCATCGGCACGACGCTGGCCCTTTTGGTCGCGGCGGGCGTTGCGATCTACATCGGCCATTTGTCGAAGGATCTGCCCGACTACGAGGTGCTGGCCAAATACGAACCGCCGGTGACCACCCGCATCCATTCGTCGGACGGCGCGCTGATGGCCGAATATGCGCGCGAGCGGCGCCTGTATTTGCCGATCCAGGCCATACCCGATCGCGTCAAGGCGGCCTTCTTGTCGGCGGAAGACAAGAACTTCTACAACCATCCCGGCATCGACGTGACCGGCCTTGGGCGCGCCATCATCGTCAACCTGCAGAATCTCGGCTCAGGCCGGCGCCAGGTCGGCGCGTCGACGATCACCCAACAGGTCGCGAAGAACTTCCTGTTGTCGTCGGACCAGACCTACGAGCGCAAGATCAAGGAGATGATCCTCGCCTTCCGCATCGAGCAGGCCTATCCAAAGGATCGTATTCTCGAGCTCTACCTCAATGAAATCTTCTTCGGCTTCGGTGCCTATGGCGTTGCCGGTGCGGCGCTGACCTATTTCGATAAGTCGGTCAACGAGCTGAGCGTGGCGGAAGCCGCCTATCTGGCTTCGCTGCCGAAAGGGCCGAACAACTACCACCCCTTCAAGCATGCCGATCGGGCGCTGGAGCGCCGCAACTGGGTGATCGACCAGATGGTCGAGAATGGCTACGTCACGCGTGAGGAGGGCGACAAGGCCAAGGCCGAGCCGCTGGGCGTGACGCCGCGCCGCAACGGCACCTACCTGTTCGCCGGTGAGTACTTCACCGAGGAGGTGCGCCGCCAGATCATCGCCCGTTACGGTGAGAATGCGCTTTACGAAGGCGGCCTTTCCGTCCGCACCACACTCGATCCGAAGATCCAGCTCATTGCCCGCAAGGCGATGCAGAACGGGTTGATGAAATATGACACGCTGCGCGGTTATCGCGGACCGGTGACGTCGATCGACGTGTCCGGTGACTGGGGTGTGCCGCTGGGCGCCGTCAAAGGGCTGGAGGACGTTCCCGAATGGTCGCTCGCCGTCGTGCTCGACAGTTCGGAGACCGGTCTGTCGATCGGCCTGCAGCCGGCGCGCCAGGCGTCGGGCGAGATCGTCAAGGAACGCGTCGAAGGCACCGTCAGCAAGGAGGACATGGGTTTTGCCATGCGCCATGTGGTCGGCGGCAAGACGGTCAAAGCCAAGTCGCCCGCGGAGGTGTTGAAGCCGGGCGACGTCGTCTTTGTGCAGAAGAACGATGGTGCCGGTGGCGCCTACAGCCTGCGCCAGGTTCCCGAGGTGGAGGGCGGCCTGATTGCCATGGATCCGCATACCGGCCGCGTGCTGGCCATGGTCGGCGGCTTCTCCTACGCGCAGTCCGAATTCAACCGCGCGACGCAAGCCATGCGCCAGCCGGGCTCGTCGTTCAAGCCGATCGTCTATTCGGCCGCGCTCGACAATGGCTATACGCCTGCCTCGGTGATCATGGACGGGCCGATCACCATCCAGAGCGGCAATACGACCTGGACGCCGAAGAATTACGACGGCACGGTCGCTGGCCCGGCAACCCTGCGTTCCGGCATCGAGAAGTCGCGCAACCTGATGACGGTGCGGCTTGCCAATGACATGGGCATGAAGCTGGTCGTCGAATATGCCGAGCGCTTCGGCGTCTACGACCATCTGGCGCCCTATCTGCCGATGGCGCTGGGCTCCGGCGAAACGACCGTGATGCGCATGGTGTCGGCCTATTCGATCATGGCCAATGGCGGCAAGTCGATCAAACCGTCGCTCATCGATCGCATCCAGGACCGCTACGGCAAGACGGTGTTCAAGCAGGACGAACGCGGCTGCCAGGGCTGCAATGCGCAGGAATGGCAGAACCAGCCGGAGCCGGAACTGGTCGACAATTCCGAACAGGTGCTCGATCCGATGACGGCCTACCAGATCACCTCGATGATGGAAGGTGTCGTGCAGCGCGGCACCGGCGCCACCATCGGCGAACTCGGCCGCCACATCGCCGGCAAGACCGGAACGACCAACGACGAAAAGGACGCCTGGTTCATCGGTTTCACGCCCAACCTCGTCGTCGGCCTCTACATGGGCTACGACACGCCGCGCGGCCTTGGCCATGGCGCCACCGGTGGTGGTCTTGCCGCACCAATCTTCAAGGATTTCATGCGGGTGGCGCTGGATGGCACGCCCAATGTCGACTTCAAGGTGCCGGAAGGCATGAACCTGGTCGCCATCAACCGCAAGACCGGCATGCGTGCCGCATCGGGCGATCCCGGCACCATCATCGAAGCCTTCAAGCCAGGTACCGGTCCCGCCGACAGCTACTGGGTGATCGGCATGGGCGCCGACGGCTCCAATGCCACCGGCGGCGCGCTGTCGCCGCAGGCCAACCAGGCTATCCAGTCCGGCGGCGGCGGCCTCTACTGACGGTTTTCATGAGCGGATGGGCTGGCCTTGGCGCCAGCCCATTTTGCTTTACAGCCGGCGGCGGCCTCCCTATGTATCGCGCCGACCGACTTCAGCAAACAGGACAGAACAGCGAGCCATGCGCGCGGAAACGCAGAATATTGTCGACGAGATCAGGCAGGCGATAACCCTGCTGAGGAGGCATCTTTGACTGGGATCAGGCCATAAAGCGGCTTGAATACCTCAATGTGCGCGCCGAGGACGCCAGCCTCTGGAACGAACCGCTGGAAGCGCAGAAGCTGATGCGCGAACGCCAGGGCCTCGAAGAAGGCATCGCTTCGGTGAAAGGTCTCACGCAGGCGCTGGAAGACAATATCGGCCTGATCGAGCTCGGCGAGGAAGAGGGCGACGAGGGCGTCATCGCCGAGGCCGAAGCGGCGATCCGCTCGATGCAGGGCGAAGCGAAGGCCCGCCAGGTCGAGACGCTGCTGTCGGGTGAAGCCGACGCCAACGACACCTATCTCGAAGTCCATGCCGGCGCCGGCGGCACCGAAAGCCAGGACTGGGCCTCGATGCTGCTGCGCATGTACACGCGCTGGGCCGAGCGGCGGCGCTTCAAGGTCGAGGTGCTGGAAATGCATGACGGCGAAGAAGCCGGCATCAAGTCCGCCACGCTGCTGATCAAGGGCCACAACGCCTATGGCTGGCTGAAGACGGAATCCGGCGTGCACCGCCTGGTGCGTATTTCGCCCTATGACAGCAATGCGCGCCGCCATACGTCTTTCGCCAGCATCTGGGTCTATCCGGTCATCGACGACACGATCGAGATCGACGTTTCCGAATCCGACGTCCGCATCGACACCTATCGCTCGTCCGGCTCCGGCGGCCAGCACGTCAACACCACCGATTCGGCGGTGCGCATCACGCATCTTGCCACCGGCATCGCGGTCGCCTGCCAGGCCGAACGTTCACAGCACAAGAACAAGGCCAAGGCCTGGGAGATGCTGCGCTCGCGCCTCTACGAGGAAGAGCTGAAGAAGCGTGAGGCGGTTGCAAACGCCACCGAAGCGTCGAAGAGCGATATTGGCTGGGGCCACCAGATCCGCTCCTATGTGCTGCAGCCTTATCAGTTGGTGAAGGATCTCCGCACCGGCGTCGAGAGCACCAGCCCGTCGAGCGTGCTCGACGGCGACCTCGACGATTTCATGGAAGCCTCGTTGTCGCAGCGCATCGAAGGCGGGGCTGGCGAAGCGGTGGCGGATTTGGATTAGGAATATGCTCATATTCAGGTGAGGCCGGCCTGCAAAGAGATGCGGTTCTCGGTACCGACCATTTTCCACTCGGCCTGACCTGAATCTGAACATACTCTGCGCACCATAGCGACGGAGGAAAGAATGCCGGGCAAGCTCACCGGAAAGTGCTTTTGCGGCGCGGTTTACTACGAGGTCGCCGACGAATTCATTTATGCCGCGAATTGCCATTGTTCGAACTGCCGGCGCACCACCGGTTCGGCCTTCAAGCCGTTTGCCGGCATCGAGCGTGAAAAGTTTGTCCTCACCGAAGGCGAGGACAAGCTTCTGATCTTCGGTGACCAAAGCGGCCACGACGCGCATTGCGGCCGGTGCGGCTCCTTGCTCTATTCGCTCGTGCGCGAAGGCGCCTACGTCCATGTCGCCATGGGAACGCTGGTCGACGACCCTGCCATCCGCCCGACCGCGCACATTTTCGTCGGTTCGAAGGCGGGCTGGTTCACCATCACCGATGACCTGCCGCAATATCAAGAGCACGTGATTGCCGGCTCCGACCAGCCATAGGTTGGAACCACAGCGAGCCAATCCCGTTTATTCGACGCCCGTTTGCCGGGAATTGACCTCGGCCTCATCTCGTCGGCGGTAGCGGATACCTGACGTCCCTCATTCGATGTCGGGAATGCATCTTCTTGCGCCGACCAAGGAATCAGCCCAGCATCCAGGGGCTGGGAGAGAAAAAAGCATTTATGGCCGGACGCGGCATATCTGCGACCTGACGATCCGGCCACTGGGAAGACACGTTCCGGGAACGGGCAAGCGAAACGCTTGATGCTCGTGTGAAAGGAACGTTTCCATGTCTGCTGCCACACCCAGATCGGCCAATGCCGTTCAACCGGCTGGCCGCCTTCTTTTTTCCCTGTTCGCAATCGGCGCGATCGCGATGCTGACGGCACCAGCCTTGGCGCATGACGCCACGCCCACTGCGGCAAAGCCACAAGGCTGGAGTTATCCCTTCGCCTGCTGTGCAAACTATGATTGCCGCACGACCCATACGGGTGAGGTGCTGGAAAAGCCCGAGGGCTATGTCATCGCCGGAACGGGCGAGGTCGTTCCGATGAGCGACAAGCGCGTCAAGAACAGCCCGGACGGCGAATTCCATTGGTGCGCACACCAGGCAGGTCTCGACGCCGGCAAGACGATCTGTCTGTTCGTGCCGCCGCGTTCCTATTGACAGCAAGGCGGCGTTCGGCGGTCCGCAGTGACAGCTGACAGATGGTTGTCAGGGGCGTTCCTTTATGTTGCCTTTGCCGGGGCGGCGGGCATTGGAGAGGAAAGCGTTCATGACCATCAAGGCAAGCTGTCATTGCAAGGCGACGACGTTCGAGGTTTCGCAAGCACCACAGACGGTGACGCAATGCACCTGTTCGTTCTGCTCGAAACGCGGCTCGCTGTGGGCTTATTACGTTCCATCGCAATTCAAGCTCACCAGCCCAATGGAGAACGTTTCTTTCTACCGGTGGGGGTCGAAAACCGTAAAGCATGGTTTTTGCGCCACCTGCGGCTGCGGCACCTTCACTGAAACACCGGACTGGTCGACCGGCGAGCCGGATTTCGCCAACCCCAAGATCAGCGTCAACTCGCGGCTATTCGATGATTTCGATCTCGACAAGGTCGAAGTTGTGGTCATCGACGGCAAGAATCTCTGGTAGCTTGATCTCGACCATTTTCGCACGGCGATGCGGCTCTATCGTCGAGTATCGGTTCCCTCGGGAAAAGCCGGGGGCGACGTTTTTGCCGTTCCGCTTTTCGCCGCATTTCATGGTACAAGTCGCGGGAAGGGCTGATTTGGCGCCACCGCAAGGCGTGACTTGGAGAGGGACGATCCTATGAAAAAGACTGTGCTCGTCGTCGTGGCGACGGCTGTGCTCGTGAGTGCCTGCACCACCACCGATCCGTATACCGGCGACCAGAAGATTTCCAACACGGCGGCCGGCGCAGGCCTTGGTGCCCTGGCGGGTGCCAGCCTTGGCCTGCTTGCCGGCGGCAATGACCGCCGCAACGCACTGATCGGCGCCGGCATCGGCGCGCTGGCCGGCGGCGCCATCGGCGCCACCATGGACCAGAACGAAGCCGAACTGCGCCGGCAGCTCGAGGGCACCGGCGTCAGCGTCACCCGCAGCGGCGACCAGATCATCCTCAACATGCCGTCCGACATCACCTTCAACGTCGATCAGGATGCGGTGAAGCCCGGCTTCTACCAGGTCCTGAACTCGGTCGCGCTGGTGCTGAAGAAGTTCAAGCAGACCACGGTCGATGTCTTCGGCCATACCGATTCGACCGGCGGCGAGCAGCACAACTTCGATCTGTCGCAGCGCCGCGCACTGGCGGTGGCGAACTATCTGTCCGGTCAGGGCGTCGATCAGCGCCGCTTCGCCGTCACCGGCTTCGGCAAGACGCGTCCGATCGCATCCAACGCCACCGCCGAAGGCCGCGCCCAGAACCGCCGTGTCGAGATCCAGTTGTCGCCGCTCACCTGAGCAAGGGCGGATGAATACAAAGACAGCCCCGCGCGGGGCTGTTTTTGTATTGCGAATTCGCTCAGAACATTCGCGTCAGCCTCCAGTCGCCGCTTCGCTGAGGATGGAGCAGATGCGCGAGATTGCTTCATCCGGAAGATCGGTCCAGCAGGGCAGTCCTAGTTGAGTCGCAACAAGCATCTCGGTAACCGGCAGCGGCACTCTGGGAAAATGTTCGAAAGCCGCGTGCCGATGCAGACCGCCACCCCACCACCGGCGCACGCCAATTCCCGCTTCCATCAGCGCCGCGAGTGTCCGGTCCATCGAACCCAGAGGCAGGCCAACGTTGACTGTGGAGGATATCCACTGTTCACCGAATCCATTCGGCAAGCTCAGCCCGGAAATCGAGCCCAGCGAACGGCGATAGCCTGTGGCAACGCGCCTGTAGGCGGCACGCGTCTGTGGCCAAAGGTCGAGTGCCGCTAGGCCGATGGCCGCGCCATACTCGCTGAGCTTGCCGTTGAACGCTGGCGAAACCGCCTCGCGCGAATTTGCAAAACCAAAATTGGCCCCCTTTGCGATTTCTTCGATCAGGGCGCCATCATCCGACGCAATGAAGCAACCTTCGCCAATGCCGAGTGCCTTGGTGGCATGCAGACTGACAATTGCCGGAACCCGCGATGGCATCAACGTGTCGAAGGCGGCAGCCGCATCAATTGCCACGGCAAGACCGGTATCGCTTTTGAACCGATCCCAGTTCGCGACACCCATCGGGCAGCCGAACGGCATCACCGGCATGATTGCTCCAACCTTGCCGGGAGCATGCCGGAGGAGTTCTGCCGCTGCTTCGGGCAACAATTGCTGGGTGTTCGGATCCACATCGACAAGCCAAGGAACGAGCCCTGCAAGGACCGCTGCATGTGCGCTGGCGGCGAAGGTCCAGGATGGCATCATGCAGAGACTGCCCTTCATTGGCTTTTGCGCCATCAACGCCAGCGCCAGCCCCAGCGTTGCGTTTGCCAGGCATACGACATAGCCCGACGCGATCCGGCCCCTGAGAGCTTCCTGAAAACGCTGACTCAGCGGACCGCCGTTGCTGTACCAGCGGATTTCGTCGATCTCGCGCAGATAGGGCAGGATGTCGTCTGCAGTCGGCAGGCGCGGGCGCGCGACCGGGACATCAGGCGCCGGGTCGGGATCGGCATCCCATAATTTGCTCGTCATGAGGCTTTGCGGCCGTCGGCGATCTTGCGGAGGTAGAGGTCTTCATTGGCGGGCAATGGTCGCAAGGTTTCCGGCCGGCTGCTGCCGATCTGAAACCTGATGCTGGTCTGCGAGATGGTGTAAAAATGCCAATGATCGGCGCAAAGAAACACGAAGCTGGCAAATGATATCGCCTCCCGGCCACAGAGACGGCGGTTGCGGCGCCAATGCCTGACATAGGCGCTGCCAAGCGACATCGCCTGTCGTTTGGCAATGAGGGTTCCAACGAGACGAGCGGCCATCAGCGCAGCGCCGGTCAGTTCTGCGATTCGGCCCACGCCAGAACGCTTTCTCCCACTCAAGCTTGCCTGGGATGCCCGGCTGCGACGGAAGCCAGGCGATCCGGCATAACCATCCACCAGGCGGTGAAAATAGGCGTCCGGCTCGTACAGGCGCCGCACCAGCTTGTCGTAGCCAGTCTTGAGAACTTCGCGCGTCATATTCTTGGGATGGAAGCTGACATGAGGGTCGCTGAGGTCCAGCCGGCCTTCGGTCCTCAGCCGATCGTAAAGTGGCGTCGTTGGAATCGGACACAGGATGGCCACCGACACAAGCGCGATGCCGCTTTGCTGAATGAACTCAAACTGCTCGTCGAAGATCGCTTCGTCATCGGCGTCGAATCCAACGATGAATCCGGCATGAATCACCAGTCCCTTGTCGCGGATGCGTTGCAACTTCTCGATCATGGCGTCGCCGCGGACGTTTTGAACCTTCCTGGTTTCGGCCAATGAAGAGGCGCGTGGCGATTCGATCCCGACAAAGACCTGGCGGAAATTGGCCAGCCGCATGAGGTCGAGCATTTCCTCGTCATCGCCCAGATTGATGCTGGCCTCGGTAGAGAAGACCAACGGATAGTTGTTTGCCCGTTGCCAATCGATCAGAACGCGCAACAACTCCTTGGCCTTCGCCTTGTTGCCGATAAAATTGTCGTCCACCAGGAAGCAGGTGCTGAACCCGGCTTTCACGATCGCCTCGAATTCGAGGATCATTTGCGCGGGCGACTTAAGGCGTGGGCGGCGACCGAAGATGGTTATGATGTCGCAGAATTCGCACAGGAAGGGACACCCTCGCGAGAACTGCAACGATGCTACCATGTAGCGTCCAGATTTCAGCAGGTCGTATCGCGGCGTCGGCACGGTCTCCATGTTCGTTTTCGCGTCTTGCTCGTAACGCCGGTGGACTGGCTCGCCCTGGGCGAAGGCCGTCAGGAAGCGCGGCCATGTCTCCTCGGCTTCGCCGACGAAGCGCACGTCGCATCGATCGACAAACTCCGATTCCGATACGGAAACATAGGGACCACCGACGACTGCCGTAACCGGAAGATCGCGCAGCCGGTCCAGGATTTCGAACATGCGGTCGCGCTGCACGATCATGCCGGTCACACCAACGATGTCGAAATCGCCGAGGCGCTCGAAATCGATATCCTCGACGTTCTCGTCGATCAGGACGACATCGCAATGGTCGGGAGCAAGGGCCGCCAGCGCCGGCAAGGAGCCCGTCACGATCCAACTGCGCTTCCCGCCGGGTAGAATGGAAAGGACTTCATCGCGGGTCCAGATGGAAGGGTGGAAGCGCGGATTGATGAGACAAACGCGAAGCCGGCGCGGCGAAGGCAGATCCGAACTGTGCATCGTGTTTGAGCCGATCTGAAAGGGATTGAGAGAAGCAGAGTTTCACGCCGATGGCAGCGTGGTATACAAGGCCGTCCCGAACGTATACTCCGATTTCATGAGATATTACAATTGACTGATACTAGTCCGTATCGCGCATTGGTGGCTCACTACGAGGCGTGTCTTGCGCGCCACGGGGACACCCCTCAAGGAGTCGACTGGCCCGATGCCGAGGGTGCGGCGACGCGGTATCGCATCATGGCAGAAGTGGTGCGTGAGCGCGACCCAGTCGATCTGCTCGACTTCGGCTGCGGTGCCGGCCATTTCCTCGGCTATCTGCGCCAATCCGATCTCAAGGTACGATACAGGGGACTTGATCTGTCGGCGCGGTTCATTGATCTGTGCCGGCGTAAATATCCCGACGAGGGTTTTGATTGCGTCGACGTGATGGAGCACGGCGCGGCTGTGCCCGAGGCCGACTACATCATCATGAACGGTGTCTTCACGGAGCGCTGCGGCGTCGCCTATGAGACGATGTTCGAAGCCATGACCCGGTTGCTGGCAAAGGTGTTCCCGCGGGCACGCAAGGGTATCGCCTTCAACCTGATGTCGAAACACGTCGACTGGGAACGCGATGACCTTTTTCATGTCCCCTATGACCGGATTGGCCACTTCGTCGTCAGTCAATTGTCGCGCCATCACCTTATCCGCGCCGACTACGGACTCTATGAATACACTGTTTACGTTTACAAGGCTGCCGCATAACCGGCCGATCCACGAGTGGGGACGAGCGGGCCAGGGATACAAGGCATAGAGCGCGGGGGCGGCATGGCGGATGTAGTCATTTTTGGGGCAGGGCAGCTCGCCGAAGTTGGCAAGGCCTACCTCGACAGATTCGGCGACGACCGTGTCGTCGGTTTCACCGTCGACGAAGCCTTCCTCACGCAGACCGAGTTCAAAGGCCTTCCCGTGGTTGCCTGGGAAAGGCTTGAGGAGCGCTTCCCGCCTGATACCGTCAAGCTCCTCGGTCCGCTCAGCTACCAGAACCTCAACGAGTTTCGCCGCAATCGGCATCGAGAAGGCAGGGCGCGTGGATACAGTTTCGCGCGCTTTATCCACCCCTCAACCCACAATATGACGGAGACGATCGGCGACAACTGTTTCATCCTGGAAAACTGCACGTTGCAGCCGTTTGTCCGCCTCGGCGAGGGCATCATTATCTGGAGCGGCAGCCATGTGGGTCATCACTCCATAGTCGAGGACTTCTGCTTCGTGTCGTCGCAGGTGGGATTGGCGAGCGGCGTCCATATCGGTACGTGCAGCCTGATCGGTGGCCAGGTCGGCGTCGACAACGGCATCAGCATCGGAGCGGGAAGCTATATCGAGTCCCGTTGTATGATCCGGCGCGACGTGCCGCCCAACAGTGTGGTTCGTCATCCATCGGATTTGCCGAAGCCCTACTCCAGCGCTCGTATCAAGTCGATGAAGTTCCGCTGATGCCCAACCATCAGAGGGAATGGACCCGGCAGGGATTGCTAGTGCCGCTAAAGGCGGGGCACGGTTGGTGGGTCAGTCACGCGCAGGTTCCAACGGTCCTGGCCCTTTCGCCCCGGCTTTGGCGCATCTATTTCGCTGGACGCAACAGTGACAACCTGTCGTCCATTCTGGCCGTTGATGTCGACCCGCAAGACGGTATGCGTGTCTTGGAGGAGCATCTCGATCCGATCCTAGAATGGGGTCCGTCAGGAACCTTCGATTGCTCGGGGTTGGGGCCGTCCTGCGCGCTGATGATCGACGGGCGCGTTCACCTCTACTATTCCGGCATCTACCCGCGCAGCGATGTCAGCTTCCAGATCGCGATCGGGCTCGCCATCAGTGAGGATGGGCTGAGTTTCAAGAGGGCATTTGCAGGGCCGATCCGCGGTATTGGTCCGGTGGATCCTTATTTCGTGTCGACCCCCTTTGTCGGTGCCGCCGAGGGCGGCTATCGTATGTGGTATGCCAGTGGGACGGGCTGGGCCAAGGTCAGGGATGTCCTGGAACCGGATTACGTCCTTCGCAGCTGTTTTTCACCAGATGGCATGATGTGGGAAACGGGCTCGAGTATCGTCCTGGGCGATGATCTTGCCGACGGCGTGAGCCAGACGCGCCCCTGGATCACACAGGAGGCTGGTGGCATGCGCCTGTGGTACAGCCGCCGCGGGCGGGATTTTCGTGCCGGCGGCAACGAATCCTACCGGCTATTTTCCCGAAGCATAGACACTCGGGATGGAGCCGTCGGCGAAGCCGAGCCGGTGATCTTCAGCGGTGCACCGGCCGCCGGCGAATTCGATAGCTGGATGCAGGCTTATTGCTGCATCATCCAGCGCCCGGCCGGTGAAGTGATGTTCTACAATGGCAACGGGTTCGGCCAGGCCGGTATCGGCTGGGCAACTCGTGATTCGATATGAGCGCAACGCATGACTTTCGAATTTCGCATCCCGATCCTGCCGGAGCCGGAGTTTTTTTCGAACGTCAAGCTGGCTGCTTTGTCGTTGGCCAAGCTTGGTGGCGCCTATGCAACCGCCCCCATTGTGGTCTCGGCGGGGGGGCATGCCGACGCCAGCGAAATCTGTGCCGTCAATCGCTGGTCGCGGACCTATCCGGTAATCTGGCGTCCGGTACCTCACCCTGTCAGTGATCGGGGCTTTTCCTCGGGCTTTGACCGTTATGCCGAACCGCCACGCGGCGATGTCATCATCCTTGCAGACGCCGACGCCTGCCTGATGCGGCCGATCGACGACCTTCTGCGACGTATGCGTGACGCCGAACGGCCCACCGTTGCCGGCCTGTCGGCGCATTTCTCGCCGTTTTCGAGAGGCGGCGCGGAAAATGACGCCGCGTGGCGCCAACTTCTCGATGCATTCGGCTTCGGCGACACGTCCCTTGACTGGCGATATTCCCAGTCCCCGGATGAAGTCTTCGGCGGCTGCCCGGCCTATTTCAACTATGGCTTCGTCGTCTTCAACAAAACGGCGTTCACCGCCATTCAGCCGTTGATCCGCCCCCTGACGGCGAGAGTGTTGGACTATTTGAAGGATAAACCCTCGATCGTCTTTTCTGGTCAGATCGCGCTGTCGTTGGCCATCCTGACGGCAGGAGCCGATGCTTTGCCGCTCGGGCCGGAATACAATTGCCCAAACTCGGATGAGATGCTGACGTACGGGCTCCGCGATGCCGCGGATATCCACGTGCTGCACTATTTGCGTCGCGACCAGTTCGACCGCCACAGCTTCTTATGCAATCGGGACGAATTCGATGCGTTCTGCAGCAAGCCGTTCGCGTCTCTCGTGCTGCAAGCGTTCCAGCGGCACGTGCTAAGCCTGACCTACCCATTCTACGGCGAGGGCGTAACACGGTGACAAGCAAGCGCACCATTGCTGTCATGCAGCCATACTTCTTCCCCTATGCCGGTTATTTCCGACTAATGGCCGCATGTGACGTCTTCGTGGTTTTCGACGATGTCCAGTTCCCGCGTCGGGGGCGCGTTCATCGCTGCGAAATGACGCCAGGTCGCTGGCTGACATTGCCGCTCGCGCCCATGCCGTTCGACACATTGATTAAAAACCTCCGCTGGGCGAGCGAGGCCCGGTCCACTCTCGATAACCGCCTTGCCACCTTCGGCCTGCCGGGCCAAGCGACAACGCCGACCGCGCTGCGGATCAGCCGCTATTTGGCGGGCCCCCTTGGCGACATGGCCGGCTATCTCGAAGAAGGTCTTCGGCTAACAGTCGACGCGCTTGAATTCGAACCCGAGATCTTGCGCAGTTCAAGTATCGACGTCGACCCCAACTTGCGAGGGCAGGAGCGGATCATCAGCATCGTACGGGCGCTCGGTGGGCAGCGCTACATCAATGCTCCCGGCGGGCGCAGCCTATATACGGCCGATGCCTTCCAGCAAGCCGGCATCGATTTGCAATTTCTTGTGCCTTACGCAGGGCGGTTCTCCCACATTCTGCCGGCCTTGCTTGGCGATGATCTCGCCGATCTTCGCAACGATGTCCGAGCCACTTGCCAATGGGCCTCGTGAGCTGATCGTTCGGCAGTTGTTCCCGATCGCATCCAACGCCACCGCCGAAGGCCGCGCCCAGAACCGCCGTGTCGAGATCCAGTTGCCGCCGCTCACCTGAGCTGTTCGGCAAACCATTGCGAAACAGCCCCGCGTGGGGCCGTTTTTGTTTGAGCCGACATCGGCGCTCTTTAGGTATAGAATTAGCTATTGCTAAAATAATGCTTTCCCGCAACCATGGAAAGGAATAGCATCGTCGCTGTTCCGGAGGGGATGAGGCGGTGTAACCGGCCGCGCAATCAGCATTTTTCCGCCTCGGTCTTGCACGGCCAGATCAGAAAGTCTGGGAGGAATGCATGACAAGAACAGCCAGCCTTGGGCGCTACGGCGTCCTCGTTTTAACAGGTTTCGTAGGCGCATGGTTGGGCGTCGCTACGGCTCGGGCCGAGGACGCCAACAAGGCCGACATCGATGCCTTGAAGAAGTCGCTCGCCAAATATGAGGACTACACCGCCGCCGTCCGCGACCTCTATTTGTCGACGGTCGGCTGCGTCTACTACAGTGGAGAAAAGATAGCCGGCGCGATGGATTACCCGAAGGGCGCCATGGGCATTCATTTCGTCAATGTCCCGAGTATCGGCCAAAAACTCGACCCGATGCATCCCAACGTCCTGATCTACGAACCGACCAAGAAGGGCTTGCACCTGGTGGGCGTAGAATGGCTGGTGCCTCTGACGCCGGACATCAAGGAACCTCCGAAGCTCTTCGGCCAAACCTTCATGGGGCCGATGGAGGGACACTATCCGCTCATCCCGAAGGAGTTCGTCCACTACGACCTTCATGCCTGGCTCGGGGACAACCCGAACGGCATGTTCAGTCCGACCAACCCGAACGTGAAATGCTCGAAGGCCGAGTTTCCGATGCTGGAAAAGCCGACCAAGATGATGCCTGGGCCGATGTAACTGGCGAGTGAGGCTTGCTAGGGCGTGAACTCATAAGCGGGCATGGTTGGATCAAGCACGTATGTCCGCTTCCGAGGCGAAAGCGGCCATTCTCGGCTACCGTTGCCATGTCGCCCGCCAGCAAGCCCTTGTTCTGAGACAAACCCGTCATCGAACTCTCATCAGGGAGGATATAATGATCAAGCGGGGACGCATGTGGGCGATAAGGGCTTCGTGGGTCCTTTGGCTTTTTACACTGCCTGCCCAGGCGAACAACTTAGGTGATCTTGTCAGGAATGGCGACGTCGCAGCTGTAACTTCCGCCTTGGACAAAGGCGCCGCTATTAACGAAATTGATGGTGTCTCGGCGCTCTATATCGCCTGCGAAGCCGGAAATGTCGATTTGGCAAAACTTCTGATCAATCGTGGGGCGGACGTTAACCTGCCCGTCAGTTGGCAAAGAACGCCACTCTACGCCGCCAACAAGGGTGGGTACGGTGACATCGTGAAGCTGTTACTCGATAATGGGGCCAATCCAAATCAGTTGGCGAAAGCGCAGACCCCGCTGCACGTGGCGGCCGAGAATGGCTGCCTTCAGTGCGTCATCCACCTCGTGGATGCTGGAGCAGATGTCAATGCTCTGACATCGAATGGAAGCCCGCCCATACATTTGGCCAAGCTCAGAGGTCACGACGACGTCGTGGCCTATTTGCACAGCCATGGCGCCGGACGACCGGCCATTGCGCCGATTTCGGCACGACTTGCATCGGCAAACGCTGAATCGGGCAAAGAAATTTTCGGCAGAACGTGCGGGGCTTGTCACCTTGTAGTGCCGGGGGTCAAGAATCCCAAGCCCAATCTGTGGGGCATCGTAGGGCGGCGAAAGGCTTCGCAAGGCGATGCCGAGTATTCGTCAAGTCTAAAGGATGCTGGTGGCGATTGGACCTTTGAGGAACTCAATTTTTTTATCTCAAACCCCGCGCTCATTTTGCCTGGAACAGATATGAATTTCCCGGGTCTGCAGGACGAGAAACAGCGGGCAGACCTCATCGCCTATCTGCGGACCTTGAGTGACACACCGTTGCCGCTTCCTGAGAATTGATTGCTCCTGTCTGGCGGCACTGTGATCCGCAAATTGACTTGCGGCGGCGCGAGCGGAATCGACCCCCCTAAGATCAAGAACGCACGCGGATGCGAACGTGGCCCTAGGAGCGGGCGGGCGGATCGACGATCATTGCAACGATCCGGCGTACGATTGGAAGGACGATCAGCAGGCTCGGAAACGCGACAAGCCATGATGCTGCCCATGCATACGACCAAGTCGCCACGAAATCGCTCGCCCAGCCCGTGCCTATTGCCGTCGAAACCGCCGAGACAATGCAGGACATGAGAATTGAAAGAACGAACGGCATCACCACAGTGCTGTAGGAAGGCGGTAGTTTTCTCAATTTCAAAACCTTGTCTCGTGACATGAAAATCTCCTGGTCAGAAAATGTGAGTTGAGCGGTTGCGAGTGCGATCAGACGGCGCGTGCGCTTCGTTGGGCCAGTTCGCCAATGAAGCTTCGTAAAGAGCGCGGCTCGCGGCCCAGGGCTGCACGCAATGTCAGGCTGTTTCCGCCGACGCCATAGTGCGCGTAGTGATCAAATACCTTGGCCAGCAGATACATCTGACCATCACTGTAGGGGAGACGGGCATTCGCCGCCCATTCGCCAAATGCCGGCTCGCCGGCAGAGATCGGGCGGCCGAGTTCCTCGCCCATCATTGAAACGATCTCGTCGCGGCTGTGCATACCGGCGCAAAGTTCTAGCGTCGCATAGGCCAGTCGCGCTTCGGTCAAAGCGATCGCAGCCACTTCGGCGACATCGCGGTAATCGACACGCGCCAGCTTGGCTGTTGTTGGAAACGGTTCCGAGAAGACGCCGTGCTCGACAATAAACGGCCAACCCGCTTCGATGTTCTGCATGAAGTTGGCAGGGTGCAGAATGGTGTATTCCATGTCAGTCGAATAGAGGGCAGCCTCGACCGGCACCTTGCTCGCGTGGTTTTCCAGCCTCGTGTTGGTGGGTTGGATCACCGACGAGAACACGAATTTTCGAACGCCTGCCCGGCTCGCCGCTTCAACCATGGCAACACCCATCGCCGCTTCATCGGGGGCGAAAGCCGGCCCGATGTGAAAGACGCCGTCGACGCCCTCAACGGCGCTTTCCAGACTCTGATGGTTGCGCAAATCTCCAGTCACGACCTCGGATGCGCCGAGTTTCCTAGCCTTTTCGATGTTCGCGGGACGGTCGCGAACGAGTGCTCGAACACTGGCATTGCGGCGGACAAGCTCAGGCACGACAAGTCCGGCAAAGCGGCCGGTGGCGCCAACGACCAGGACGGTTGGATTGGGTGCTCGCATGACGTTTCCTTCCATCAAGCCGGCCGTTTCGAGGCCTCTTGCAGGAAAATAAAACGCCGCGAAGCGCGTTACAATTGCGGTATATTGCGATAGATTCTCTCGATCTTCGGGAGAATCCATGAGCCGGACAGATGATTTTGAAGCTTTTATCGCAGTCGTCGAGCTGGGAAGTCTGACGGCTGCCGCACACCGACTGAGCCGCTCGCTGCAGGCGATCAGCCGGTCCTTGGCGACATTGGAAGAATCAGTCGGGGTGGAACTCGTCCACAGAACAACACGCCGCTCGACACCGAGCGAAGCCGGAGCGGCTTTTTTCCACCGCATCAAACCCGCCATCGAGGAAATAAATGAAGCCCGACTACAAGCGGCCAACCTGCGATCGGAGCCGTCAGGCATCCTGCGCGTGAGCGCCCCAGTCCTGTTCGGTCCCGATTTCCTCGTACCTGTCATCGCCGAGTACATGCGGATGTATCCTCGGGTCGAGGTTGATCTCCAGCTTTCCGATGGATTTGTCGATCTCGGTGCCGAAGGCCTCGATTTGGCGATACGAATCGGCAATTTGCCGGATTCCAGCTTGCGAGCGAAACGCCTGGGCGCATTGCGGCGCGTCGTATTCGGCGCACCGTCCTACTTTGGACAGCGCGGTCGCCCGATCCATCCCTTCGACCTGAGTGCGCATAGCTGCATCGTTCGAACCGTCGACGAGCGTCCGGGCGAATGGATGTTTCAGATTGAAGGAAAGCCTCGCGCGGTCAAGGTCGCCGGCGCTTTTCGGTCCAATTTGATGACGCCCATCTATGCCGCCGCAATCCACGGGTTGGGCTTGGGCTACTCGCCCCTTTGGCAGATAAAACATTTGGTGGATGAGGGTCGCGTCGAGTTGGTCTTGACCGAATTCGAGCCGGTGCCGGTGCCGATACACGCCCTCTGGCCGGAAGGCAGATCATCTTCCGCCAAGGTTCGCGCGTTCCTGGACATGTTGGCGTCCCGCTTGGAACTCAAAAACCTTTAGAGCAATTCCAGGAAAGGTGTGAACGGTTTTCCCGGGAAAAGCGCATAGCGCTTTCCCTTGGGAATTGCGTCAAAACAAAGAGTTGGAGCGGTTCGCCGTTTCCGTGAAACGGTGAACGGCTCCAGTGTTGTGACTCTAACGCTTGTTTCGCCCTTGCGACACTGCCGCAGGTGAGCTACGCGTTGACCCCGATCGGGAGCGAGATCGCCCCGTTGCTCGCCAATGTGATGCAGTGGCTGGGCACGCGCATTACGCACATCGCCGATTCGCAACAGGAATTCGACAATGGGCCGGCCGCAAAGGTTTGAGCTCCTCGGAAGTGGATGGGGAGGCGCCTTGCGGCTCTCGTCGGTGCGATTGTCGCGGGACCGAAATCCTAGGGACCAAGCGGTAAGCTTGGTACCCTTCCTAAAACGAAGACCACATTTGGGAGAGGCCTGTGAAAGCGCTTGTCGTGGTTTGCCATCCGGCTGCCGATAGTTTCAATCACGCGCTGGCGGAAGCGGTGCGGGCGGCTTGGACATCCGCGGGGTGTGATGTCGTCTTTCATGATCTTTACGCAGAAGGTTTTGATCCGCTTCTGTCCGCGTCCGAAGCTCGGGGCACGTCGACCGCGGACAAGACAGTCGCAGCGCATATTGCCGAGCTTCGTGCCTGTGATCTGCTCGCTGTCATTCATCCCAATTGCTGGGGCGCGCCGCCGGCAATGATGAAGGGCTGGATCGATCGCGTGTTCGCCCCGGAGGCCGCCTACACATTCGCCAAAGGCGTGGACAGTGGGGACGATCCGATCGGCCTGTTGCGGACGCGCGCGGCTTTGATCCTGAACACGGGCAACACTCCGGCCGAACGTGAGAAGAATCACTTCGGCGACCCGCTCGATCATATCTGGCGGCGGTGCATTCTCGAATTTTGCGGCGTGAAGCATGTGAGCCGCGCGCTATTTGGTGTCGTCGCCACAAGTTCCCGCAACGAGCGACGAGCGTGGGTGGAACAGGCTGGAAAGATGGCGCGGGAAATGTGGGAGCTAGTGTTGTGACACTAACGCTTGTTTCGCCCTTGCGACCTTTCTTCATCGGCAGGCCGGGCTGGGTGCGGTCGAGGGCTTGAATCTGGCTCTTTTCATCGACACACAGCACCAGTGCCTTGTCCGGCGGATCAAGATAGAGCCCGACCACATCCTCGACCTTGGCGGCGAAGTTCTTGTCGCGCGAGACTTTGAACGTCTTGACAAGATGCGGCTTCAGCCCGTGCGCCCGCAGATCCGCTGGACGCTGCTGGAGATGCCTGCCGCCGCCGCCATGCTGCGCGTGCTCCAACGGGTCGCGTTCGGCGGTTTCTCGTGCAGCGTCATGTGCACCACCTGCTTAATCTTCTCGGGCGCCAGCGGCTTGACGCGCAAGGGACGGGTTGCGTCCCTCAAGAGCCCATCCACCCCCTTGACCACATAGCGGCGGCGCCAGCGGCGCACCGTCAGCAGACTTTTGCCGACCACCGACGCAATCGCCTCCGCCGTCAATCCATCGCTCGCCAACAGCACGATCCGCGCCCGCCAAACCACCTTCTGGGGCGTGTTCCGGTCCCGGACCAGCCGCTCCAGTCGCTCACGATCAGCTGTGCTGATCGAAATCCGTTCGATCGTCCTCATCGGCCCAAACTCGCAGGTCTGCGCCGATTTGTGAATCGTCTGTCAGCGTCGGAACAAGCGGCTACACGCTTTGCGCGTCCAAAAGGACGCGCGTCGCAATGTCAGACCTTGGCGACGATCCGCATGAAGGCCGGCATGTCATCGCCGAAACCTACTGTGGAATCGTTGTCTTCCTGGTGGCGTTGGCGGGCAGGGCGGTTGCTGTCGCGCTGCGGCCTGGTGTCGCCGCGTTCCGGTGCGCGCTGTTCGTTACGATCGGATGATTTGCGCTCGGTGTTTTCCGAACGGATCGCTTCCTTGCGCACGCGCCGTTCACCGATGTCGGCGACCGCGGCGTCGGCCACATCAGGCTGCTCGTCGCGTACCGCTGCCGGAGCCGCATCTTCGCTGTGCCTGGCGTGGCGTTCGCGCGGTTTGCGCTCGCCGCCCTTTTCCCTGCGATCATGGTCCTTGCGGTCGTCATCCTTGCGTCCGGCGCGGCGCGGCGCGCCCTTGCCACGACGCGGAGCATCGTCCTCGCCTTCGCTGGCGACCACAGTCGACAGATCGCCGTCATGCCACTCGATCTTGTTGCCGATCAGCCGTTCGATGGCGTCGACATATTTGGTGTCCGACTTGGTCGCGATGGTGAAGGATTTTCCAGAGCGCCCGGCGCGGCCGGTGCGTCCGATGCGGTGGACATAGTCCTCGGCATGGATCGGCACGTCGTAATTGAAGACGTGGCTGACGTCGGGGATGTCGAGGCCGCGTGCGGCGACGTCGGAAGCGACGAGGTAGCGCAGCTTGCCGTCGCGGAAATTGGCCAGCATCTGCATGCGCGCGCGCTGGTCCATGTCGCCATGCAGCGCACCGGCGTCGAAATCATACTTCAGCAGCGAGCGGAACAGTTCCGACACTTCGACCTTGCGGTTGCAGAAGATGATGGCGTTCTTCAGCTCGGCGTCTTCGGCCTTGATCAGGTTGCGCAGCGTCTCGCGCTTGTCCCATGGCTTGGAGCCGGATTTGACCAGCCGCTGGGTGATGTTGGTCGCCGCAGACGCGGCCTTCGAGACCTCGACACGCACCGGCGCATGCAGGAACTTTTCGGTGAGCTTGGTGATTTCCGGCGGCATCGTCGCCGAGAAGAACAGCGTCTGCCTGGTGAACGGAATCATCTCGCAGATGCGCTCGATATCGGGGATGAAGCCCATGTCGAGCATGCGGTCCGCTTCGTCGATGACGAGGATCTCGACGCCGTTGAGCAACAGCTTGCCGCGCTCGCGGTGATCGAGCAGGCGGCCGGGCGTCGCGATCAGCACGTCGGCGCCACGCTCCAGCTTCTTGTCCTGTTCGTCGAACGACACGCCGCCTATCAAAAGCGCGATGTTGAGCTTGTGGTTCTTGCCGTACTTGACGAAGTTTTCCTCGACTTGCGCGGCAAGTTCACGCGTCGGTTCCAGGATCAGCGTTCGCGGCATGCGGGCGCGGGCGCGGCCCTTTTCCAGCCTTGTGAGCATCGGCAGCACGAAGGAGGCTGTCTTGCCCGTGCCGGTCTGGGCAATGCCTAGCACGTCCTTGCCGAGCAGGGCGTGCGGAATGGCGCCCGCCTGGATCGGCGTCGGCTCGGTATAGCCGGCGTCGGTGACTGCGGAAAGGACCTTCGGCGACAGGCCAAGGTCTGAAAAGGTCAACGCTTCTGGAGCGGTCGTGGTGTCTGAGGACAAGTGTTGTTGACTTTGGCTGGTTCGGGGAAGCGCAACGGCGTCTAATGGCGTCTGTCGCGGCAAGCGCCACGCGCCTGCAAGATTGGTATTGCAATTAGGAGCAAGCCCTCGATTTGTCAACAGAAACGGGCAGCAATGGCACGATTGTGAAGTTGTAACCTTAATCGGGATGCTTAATCGAGGTGTCGGTCGCAGCGCCGGCTCAATAGCGGAACTGTTCGGCGAGAATACGCTCGTTCCAGGAATGATTAGGATCGAACAGCAGCGTTGCTGTCGCGGTTGGTGATTCCCGCACCGTCACCGAGGTCACCGCCTTGACCTCGGTATGGTCGGCGGCGGCGTTCACCGGCCGCTTTTCCGACTCGAGAATGTCGAAGCGTACGGTCGCCTTGTTGGACAGCAGCGCGCCGCGCCAGCGGCGCGGGCGAAACGGGCTGACCGGGGTCAACGCCAGCAATGGCGCATCGAGCGGCAGGATCGGCCCGTGCGCCGAAAGATTGTAGGCGGTGGATCCGGCAGGCGTCGCGATCATCACGCCGTCGCAGTTCAGCTCCTCGAGCCGGACCTGTTCGTCGACGGTGATGCGGATCTTGGCGGTCTGATAGGATTGGCGCCACAGCGCCACCTCGTTGATCGCCAGTGCCGAAATCGTTTCACCTTCCGAGGTCGCGGCCAGCATCTCCAGCGGGCGGATCGTTTCGGCGACTGCGGCCGCGAGGCGCTCGGTGAGGCCACCGGAACGATACTCGTTCATCAGGAAGCCGATGGTGCCACGGTTCATGCCGTAGACCTTCTTGCCGGTTCCCATCGTGTCGCGCAGCGTTTGCAGCAGGAAACCGTCACCGCCAAGCGCGACGACGATTTCGGCATCCTCGACAGAGGACTGGCCATAACGCGCCGACAGGCTTTCCAGCGCCGTCTTGGCGTCAGCGGTGTCGGACGAGACGAAGGCGATGCGGCTGGCGGCTTTGCTCATGGCTCCCCGATGACGACCGATTGGCGGCGGCCGGTTGCCGGGCCGCGCCAGCGCCGGGGTAGCATGAGCGAGGCATGTCTGCAAAGGGAGCCACCATCTCGGATGGCAAGACGACCGCAGAGCGGCGGGATACGGAGCTACCGTTCCCGCATCATGTCAAAGGCTACGCGAATGTGATGGTTAAGACTGGCCTTAAAGTCTCGTAAAGCCGGATCGGTCATGTTAGCCGGCAGTGGATGGGTGGCGTGGGGCCTAGCCAGTCGAGGCCGACATATTGCCGGTAACACGCCTGATCATCGTCTTTCTGATGCTGGGAAGCTTCGCGCTGCTCTTTGCCGAACTGGTGCGCCAGTCCGAAGAGACGAGCTTCCGGCCACAGCCCACGGCGTCGCGCTGTGGTGATGCAGCCGGAGCGCCATGCCCGCAAAGGGCGCTGTAGATCCTGAAAGTGTCCTGATGTCCGCCCCATGGCTGGCAGCGTCTGCACCCGGCTTCGTTACGCGAGGCCGGCAGGGCTATCGCATATGGAATTCCTGAGATGTCTGCCCGGCACGGACCCCCCACCCCTAACCCCTCCCCACAAGGGGGAGGGAGACTTCCGTTGGCGCTGAGCTAGGCGAATCGCCTGTCTTTTCGGGGCCAAAGAAGAATAAAAGGGCACGCGGCAGCGTTCCCTCCCCCTTGTGGGGAGGGTTAGGGTGGGGGTCCTTCTTCGCAAGAATCCATATGCGATAGCCCTGGTGAGGCCGGCGAGCCGCTGCGGGTCCAAAACCCGTACGATGGCGCTTGCGGCGCTTCGCGGCGCGGACCAGCATTGATTGGCGGAAGGCTTCATTTCGGCCTCGACGTCCGGACGCCATCGCCACTCCCGCTTAGCCATTCACCGGGTCCCACCGCATCGGTCTTACGATCGATTTGCGGACCACGGCTATATCCGACAAAAGATATTGACTGTATGTTTAGTCATAGTTACCCATATGATCGAGGATTGAGTTGGACGGCCGGCGGTACCTCCGAGATTAATGCAATCTGGACGGTCTTCTTGGTGCCATCGATCGGCATCGTCACGGTTTCTTTTTCGTCAGCAGGAAACGGACCTGAGGCCGTAGCCGCCGGTCCCAACAATGGGAGCATGCAGCATGAACTGGAAACTGACCGCGACGGCCATCGGCCTGTCGCTGCTGACTGTCACGGGCGTGGCCCGTGCGGACGGCGAGCTCAACATCTACAATTGGGGCAATTACACCAGCCCCGACCTGATCAAGAAGTTCGAGGAGACCTACAAGGTCAAGGTCACCGTCACCGATTACGATTCCAACGATACCGCCTTGGCCAAGGTCCGACAGGGTGCCTCTGGCTATGACATCGTTGTGCCCTCGGCGAGTGTCGTGCCGATCTGGATTAGCGAAGGTCTGCTATTGGAGACTGATCCCAACAAGATGGAAAACTTCAAGAACGTCGATCCCAGGTGGGTCGATGTTCCATTCGATCCCGGCCGTAAATATACCGTTCCATGGCAGTGGGGCACGACCGGCATTTCGGTGAACAAGTCGGTTTATGCCGGCGACCCGAACACATCGGCGATCTTCCTCGACCCACCCGCCGAACTCATCGGCAAGATCAATGTCGTGCCCGAAATGGGTGACATCATGTTCCTCGCCATCGCTTACGAGGGTGGCAAATACTGCACCAGCGACATGCAGATGCTGAAGAAGGTGCATGACAAGCTGGTGGAGGCGAAGGCGAAATGGCTTTCGCTCGACTATGCGGCCGTCGATGGCCTGGGCAGGGGCGACATCGCCGCAGGCGTCAACTGGAACGGCATATCGCTGCGCGAGCGGCTTGAGAACGACAAGATCGTCTATGGCTATCCCAAGGAAGGCTATCCGATCTGGATGGACAATGTCGCTGTACTCAAGGACGCCAAAAATATCGACAACGCCAAGCTGTTCCAGAATTTCATCATGGATCCGCAGAATGCGGCACTGATCTCAGCCTTTGCGCGTTATTCGAATGGCATCAAGGGCTCGGAAGCCTTCATGCCCGACGACATGAAGACCGCGCCGGAAGTGAACATTCCCGCTGATTTCGCCGCCAAGGGCCAGTTCATGCAGGCCTGTCCGCCGGACGTGCAGGCACTCTACACGAAGATCTGGACCGAGCTGCAGAAATGACCTGACCTCGGCTTTCCCGCGCCGCTGCACGCGGCGCGGCCATCTCCCGTCTATGCCAAACGCGATGCGCCGATCGCAGGAGACTTTCCATGACCGATCTCGACCTTTGCTACATGCCGGCCAGCGAGGCGCTGCGGCTGTTCAAGGCCAAGAAGCTTTCGCCCGTCGACCTGATGCAGGCCACCATCCGCCGCGCCGAGGCAACCAAGCCGACGATCAACTGCTTCACCTTCACGCATTTCGACGAGGCCATGGATCTGGCCAGGAAAGCCGAGGCGAAATACGCCAAGGGCGCCCGCACCGGGGCGCTCGAGGGGCTGCCGATCGGCATCAAGGACGAGAGCTACATCAAGGGCAAGCCGACGTCGCACGGCTCGCTGCTGTCGAAAGATGCCATTGGCGGCCATACCTCGACGATGAACGAGCGCATCATCAGGGCCGGAGGCATTGTCCACGCCCGCACGGCGACGCCCGAATTCAGCTGTGCCGGCTATACCTGGTCGAGACGCTGGGGCGTGACACGCAATCCGTGGAATCGCGATTTCACGCCCGGCGGTTCGTCGGGAGGTTCTGCGGCGACGCTGGCTTCCGGCACGTCGTCGATCGCCACCGGTTCGGACATTGCTGGATCGATCCGCATTCCCGCGTCGGCCTGCGGTCTTGTCGGCTTCAAGCCGCCTTACGGGCGCAATCCGGACGAACCGCCGTTCAATCTCGACTTCTACTGCCACACCGGGCCGCTGGCCCGAAACGTCAGGGATGCGATCCTGCTGCAGAATGTCATGGCCGGACCGAGCCCGCTCGACATCGCCACGCTGCGCCCGAAACTGCGCCTGCCACTCGACTACAAGCCGATCAAGGGCTGGAAGATTGCTTTCTCGATGGACCTCGGTTCTTTCGAGGTGGATGCCGAAGTGCGGAAAAACACACTCGCCGCCTGCGACGTGTTCCGCTCGCTTGGCGCCACGGTCGAGGAAGTCGATCTGGGCTGGGGCGGCGACGTGCTCAGGGCCGGCATGGCCTATCTCGAGCATCTGTTCGGGGCATCGCTGTCGCAACTGCTCAAGGAGCACGGCAAGGACATGACGACCTATGCACGGCAATTCGCCGAGGACGGGCAGAAGTCAAAAGCGACGGACTTTGTTGGAACCCTCGATGTGGCGGCCAGGATGTACCAGACGCTGGGTCCGCTGCTGGAGACCTTCGATGTCCTGATCTGCCCGACCAACGCGCTGCCCTCTGTACCAGCGGAGTTCGATCAGACAACGGGTACGGTCGAGATCAACGGCAAGCAGGTCAACCCGTCGCTTGGCTGGGTGATGACGACGCCGTTCAACATGCTGAGCCGCTGTCCGGTTCTGTCCGTGCCATCGGGCCTGGCGGCCAGCGGCGTGCCGACAGGCATACAGATCGTCGGCCGCACCTATTGCGATGCCGATGTTTTCCGCGCGGCCATGGCCTATGAGACAGCCAAGGGGCAGTGGTACACAAACACCGAAACGCGTCCGTCGTTATAACAGGGCGATACGGCCCTTGCCGCGATGGTGCTTGATCCCCGGCTTTGGTTGTAGTGAGTCGACGCCGGACACCTCGAACAGACGGATCCGTGGCGGCGCCGGCGATTACCGCCACAAGGTTCGAAAGGAACTGGACGAAGATGGCGCAAAGCAAGGCTACGGCGGCAAAACGCAAAGGCGCAATGGCCAAGAATGGAGGTCCGGCAAACGATGCCGCGCCGCCCAAGGACCGTCGGCGCGAACGCGGCGAAGCGAGCGTACAGCGGATCATAGACGCCACCATCGAGCTCATCGCGGAAGAGGGGTTGGCCAGCGTCACCATGCAGCGCATCGCCGAACATGTCGGCTCGTCCAATGCCTTGGTCGTCTTCCATTTCCGCAGCAAGGAAAACCTGTTTCGCGCCGTCCTGCAGTATCTCAGCGATCGATACGACGAGCTGTGGGTCACTCTGGTGCGGGCGCCTGGCCTGTCACCGGAGGAACGGGCCTTGGGCGCGGTCGATTGCGCGCAACGTTTCGCCCGCCAGCACCCTAACTGGGTGTCGGTCTTCGTCGTGTTCTCCAGCGACCGCAAGAGCATGCAGATCTACAACGAGATCGGCTTGCCGAGCGATCTCGCCTACACCGCCGAGGCGCGCGAGCTGCTGATCGAGATTTCGCGCAGCGGCGGTTATAGCGGCGTCGACATAGACACCCTGTCGGAGAGCCTGAATTATCTGGTTCATGGCGCCTGGTATTGGGATCATCTCAACCCGTCCAGCCGTGACACCAACGTGCTGCGCAAGACCATGCTGCTCCTGCTGCACCAAGCGTTTCCGCGACATTTCGAACTGATGCGCTGACCCGCTTTTCAGGGCTGCCGCAGGTGGCAGCCGGCTCGCCGCTTCTGTTCCAAATACTCGTCGACAAGCTGGCGGTAACGCACCTTGCCGAAGCTCGGAAAGTGGCCGCCATGCACGACCGAGACGTCGAGGTCGCGCAGGCGCATGAGCGTCGCCATGTAATCTGATATGTCCGAATGGTAGACGTCGTCGATCAGCGGGCCGTCATAGATGATGTCGCCGGATAACAGGATGCCCGTCCTGTTTTCGTAGAGCGCGATGCCGCCGGGCGAATGGCCGGGCGTGTGGATCACCTCGAAGGCACGGTCGCCGAGATCGACGACATCGCCATGCGCGAGCAAACGGCTGGCGGGTGCGGGCAAAATGCCATAGCGCGCCGTGTCCCAGCCCTGCGGCATGCCATCGAACATCTCGTCGGTCGCATAGGTGCCGGCCGCCGTCCATTCGTTGCGCGGATCGGCGAGGATGGCGGCCTCGGCGGCGTGTACGCACCGCTCGGGAAATTCATGGTGGCAGCCGATATGGTCGAAATGCGTGTGGCTGGCGACGCAAGTCAGCTTTCGCTCGCTCACCAGCGGCACGTGACGCCGGAGGCTGAAATGGCCAAGGCCGGTGTCGAAGAGGAGATCGCGGTCGCGGCCGCGCACATGCCACATATTGCAGCGGAAGAACGGCTTTATCCACGGCTCGTGGATCAGCGTGACACCATCGCTCATGCGGATGGTTTCATACCAGTCTGGGGCGTCGATGACCGCAAGCGTGCCCATTCTCAATCCGTCAGAAAAGTTCAGTGTGTCAGCAGGATGATCTGATCGGTATCGCATGAAACGGCAACCATGTCGCCCGGCCGGACGGTGGCTGTCGCAGGCAGCCTGGCAATGAAGTGAAGCGATGGGTCTTCGACTGATACTGCGAGCACGCGCTTGAAGCTGCCCTGGAAAACGACGTCGCTCACCTCAACCGTGCCGAGCTTGACGCTACCGCCGGTTTCGCCGAACACAAGGTGCTCCGGCCGTATGGCCAGCACAACCGCGGAGCCCACTGGCAGCGCGCCGGGCAGCGAAACCGGCCCGACCGGCGTCGCGACGGTGTTTGTCCTCTCCTTTGCCTGCGTGACTGTGCCGGCAAGGATCGTGCTTTCGCCCATGAAGGTGGCGGAAAAGCACGTCGCGGGCCGCGCATAGACACGCTCGGGCGGACCTTCATCCTCGATGCGCCCGTCATTCATCACCACGCAATGGTCGGCCAGCGCCATGGCTTCTTCCTGGTCGTGGGTGACATGGATGAAGGCGGTGCCGACGCGCTTCTGGATCGCTTTCAATTCATCCTGCATCTGCCGGCGCAATTTGAGGTCGAGCGCGCCGAGCGGCTCATCGAGCAACAGCACCGCCGGTTCGATCACCAGCGCCCGCGCCAGCGCCACGCGCTGCCGCTGACCACCGGAGAGCTGGTGCGGCTTCTTGTCGAAGGCGGCGGCCAAGCCGACCAGCGCCAGCGCCTCGCGTGCCTTTGCGGCGCGTGTCGTGCCGTCGACGCCCTGCATGCGCAGGCCGAAGCCGACATTGCCGCCGACGCTCATATGCGGGAACAGGGCATAGTCCTGGAACACCGTCGTCGTCGGGCGCTTGGCCGGCGGCACCGAGGTGCAGTCCTCGCCACGGATGAACACCTTGCCTTCGCTGGGGGTGACGAAGCCGCCCAGAATGGACAAGAGCGTCGTCTTGCCGGACCCGGACGGCCCGAGCAGGATCGTATAGCTGCCCGGCTCGATCCGCAGCGAGACATCCTTCAGCACGGTGTGCTGGCCGAAGCGATGCGAGACACTGCTGATGTCGACGAGGGGCGCGCTCATGCCGGCTTTCTCCGCAGCAATGTCAGTTCAAAAAACACCACCAGCACGATGGAGACGGCGAAGACCAGCGAGCCGACCGCATTGGTCTTCGGGTTGAGGCCGGAACGCAGCAGGTTCCAGATTTCGACCGGCAGCGTGGTGTCGAAGCGGGTGAGCAGGAAGGAGATCACGAACTCGTCCCAGGAGAAGGTCATCGACAGGAAGAAGCCGGCGAAGATGGCCGGCGCCATGACCGGCACGGTGATCAACAGCAGCACCTTCCATTCCGGCGCGCCGAGGTCGCGCGCGGCGCGCTCGATGTTGATCTGGTGGTCGCCCATCTGGCTGTAGATGATGGCAAAGCACAGCGGCAGGTTGATCACGACATGGCCGATGCCGGCGGCAAGCAAGGATTTCGGCACGCCGGCCCAGTTGAACAGCACGAGCAGCCCCATGCCGATGATGAGATAGCTGACCGTCAGCGGCAGCGTGATCAGCCCGCGCAGCAGGCCGGAGCCGGGCAGGACAAACCGCGCAAAGCCCCAGGCGGAGAGGAAGCCGAGCGTGACGGCGGCGAGCGACGAGATGGACGCCACCAGCAGCGAATTGACCAGCGCCGAGGTCAGCCTGACATCGGAGAGCACCGCATCATACCAGCGCAGCGATGGGCCGGTGAAGGGCGGGATCGGGAACGACGTCGCCTGCAGCGAAAACAGCACCAGCACGACAACCGGCAGGAAGATGAAGCCATAGACGGCGATCGCGTAGAGCCAGGAGGCGATGCGGACAATCCTGCGCATATCAGGCCCGCTCGATCTTCAGCCAGCGAGCGCAGGCGAGGTAGGCGATGGTAACCACCGCCATCAGGATGATCGACAGCGCCGAGGCCAGCGGGAAATCGCCGCGCCGGCCGATCTGCATCATCACCAGTTGCGGCATCAGCAGCTCGTTGTTGCCGCCCAGGATCTGCGGCGTGATGTAGTCGCCGATGCACAGCACGAAGGTGAGGAAGGCGCCGACCATGATGCCGGGCAAGGTCAGCGGCAGCACGACATCCAGGAAGGTGCGCACCGGCCCGGCGCCGAGATCGGCGGCGGCCTTGCGGTAGCTTGGGCTCAACTGCTTGAGGTTGGCAAAGATGGTCAGCGTCAACAGCATGACGAAGAAATGCACGAAGCCGGTGACGGTGGCGAAACGCGTGTTGGCGAGCTGCAGCGGCTCGCTGATGAGGCCGGAGCCGGTCAGCGCCCGGTTGATGACGCCGTTTTGCGCCAGCACCAGCAGCCAGGAATAGGAGCGCACGACATAGGAGGTCCAGAACGGCAGCACGGCCAGCATCAGCGCCAGCCTTTGCCAGCGCTCCGGCACCTGTTCGGCGAGGATCCAGGCAAAGGGATAGGCAAGCAGCACCGAGATCACTGTGACGATCGCGGTCACCTCAAGCGAATTCACCATCGCCTGCCAGTAGGAAGGGTTGGTGAAGAACTGGCTGTAGTTGGACGCCGTGAAGCCGCCGCCCTCATGCGCCGTCAGGCTGGAAAACCCCATGGCGATGAAGGGCAGCACGAAGAACAGCAGCGTCCAGCCGAGCGCCGGCGTGACCAGCGCCCAGGGCAGGGCACGGGCATGACCATTATTTGCCGAGGTGCTCATGAGCGTATCTGCTCATTTCGCCTGCAGCATTTCGGTCCACATGTCCTGCATCTTCTTGTCGAGATCGGCGTTCGGCGCCGGATAGGCCTGGGCACGCGCCAGGAAGCCCGGCTGCTCGTCGAAGCGCAGGACTTTCTTCTGGTCGTCGGTGAGTGCTGCCTTGGTGTTGGCCGGCATGCCCCAATAGCAGGAGGAGGTGGCAAGCCGCGCCTGGCCCTCCGGGCTCATAATGTACTGGATGAACTTCAGCGCCATGTCCTTATTCTTGGAGTCCTTGAACATGGCCAGCGACTGCGACCACAGAATCGCACCCTCCTTGGGGATCGAGAAGTCGAGCGCCGGGTTCTCCTTGGCCAGCCCCGCCGTCACCCATTCGCCGCCGCCGACCAGTATGTCGACCTCTCCGGTCGCCAGCGCCGTCTGACTGGCGGTCACTTCGCCGACCAGCTTGGCATTGGCCTTCATCTTCAAGAGCTCGTCCTTGAGCGCGGGCAGGTCGGCTTCGGTGAGATCGGCCGTCTTCTTGCCGATGGCGAGCGCGGCCATGCCGATGACCGGCAGGTAATAGTCGTAGATGGCGACCTTGCCCTTGTACTTGTCGCCGGTCAGCGCTGCCATCGACTGCATGTCGGCCGGGTCGACCTTGGTCTTGTTGTAGCCGATCGTGTTGTAGCCAAACTTTTCGGTGATGCCGTAGCGCTTGCCACCGACGACGGTGGAGCCGTCCATCTTCACCTGCGCAAACAGATCGGCCAACGGCAGTTTGTCTTCCGGCAGCGGCTCGAACAGGCCCTTTTCGACACCGCGCGGCACATCGATGCTGTCGATCACCATCACGTCCCAGTCGCCAGGCTGCGACTGTTCGACGATGGCGAGGCCAGCACCCGTGCCCTCGAATTCCTTGACGTTGACCTTGACGCCATTGGCCTCCTCGAAGGGCTGCAGCAGCGCCGGATCAGCATGATCGCACCAGATCAGCGCGTTGAGGTCGGCGGCTTGCGCGCCCGTCGCAAGCAGCAGCGCCGCGGCTGCGGTCGCCGCGCGCAAATGGGTCTTCAGGATGGAAAGCGGATTGCTGGCTTTAGCGGACATCGAGTGTTCCCCCTTGCCTTTGTGGCTTCTTGCAAAAAATTGAACCAATTCTAAAATTGAGTCAATTCTGATTTTGTGGCAAGAGGCTGATATGAGCGGATTGCGGGCAAGGCAAAAGGCGGACCGGCACCGCCGCATCATCGAGGCGGCGGCGGAACTGTTTCGCGAGGCCGGCTATGAAGGCGCCAAGATCGAGGCGATCGCCGCCCAGGCCGAGGTCTCGGTCGGCACGATCTACAATTACTACGAGAACAAGGGCGACATCCTCGGCGCCATCGTCTCGCTGGAGGTCAACGAGGTGCTCAATGCCGGGCAGGGCGTCGTCGCCAGGCCGCCGGCCAATGTCGGCGACGCGCTGGACACGCTGATCGGCATCTATATCGAGCACTCGCTGCACTATCTCAGCAAGGAGATGTGGCGGCAGGCGATGGCAATCTCGACGCAACTGCCCGACAGCCCGTTCGGCCAGGCCTATACCGCGCTCGACCGCGCGCTGACCGAACAGATCCGCGCGCTGATCGCGCGGCTGCAGGAGATTGGGCTGGTGCGGCAGGACATTGACGGCGCGGCGCTCGGCGAACTGATCTTCAACAACATGAACATGATGTTCATCGAATTCGTGAAGCGCGACGCGGCCAAGATACCGGAACTGCGCGCGGCGATACGGCGGCAGAATAGGATACTGGTGGCGGCGATTGCGGTGTGAGACGTCAGGAGCAGGCAGGAGAAAGCGTCGCTTCCGCATAAGACCTGGTTTCAGATGCCGCTCGCCTCTTGAGTTGAATATAAAACCTGATACAACTTATGGGGGTATAAACGGGGAGGGGTAAATGGGGACGTTTTCTATCTGGCATTGGGCGATCTTGCTGCTGTTGATCGGCGTGCCTGTTTTCTTCGCTGTTCGATCAGCCGCGAAGCCGTCACGCATTCCCGGGGCTCTTGTGGGCTTCGGCGGCTGGTTGATGCTGCTGGCTATCGGTCAGACGTTGTCACCGCTGCGCACTCTCGCCGACTTCGCCAATTCGGCCGACGGCTACCAGCAACTCATGACCCTCTCAAATGGCCCGCTGGCGGTGTATGGCGAGGTTGCCCTCAATCTGGCATTTCTGGCGCTTCAGCTGGTGGTGCTCGTTTCGATGCTGCGGCGAAGCCACCGCTTTCCGCAATTGTTTCTGCTCCAGTGGCTCGCCATCCCTGTCGTTTTCGTCCTGGACACGATCTGGGTTGCGTCAGTTCTGGGCGTTCCGGTGAGCCTGGTGCTCGCAGGCGATGCGCTGGTGACCCCCATAGTCTCGTTTGTGCTGACAGGGCTCTGGGTCGCTTATGTCTACAAGTCGGTCAGGGTGCGGAACACGTTCACCAGGGCTGGGGCATCCGCCCAGGTTGCGAGCGCGTCATAGAAGACTGCAAAAATACTTGGACTGTGAGGGCTCTCAACCGTTCCCGATTGGAAACTGGTGCTCTTAAGCGGTGAGAGCTCGAACCAGCGACAGTCCTACCGAGCTTCGGGTGGTGCCCCCGGACGGAATCGAACCGCCGACCTTCGGTTTACAAAACCGCTGCTCTACCAGCTGAGCTACAAGGGCACGGCGCTCCGGTTAGCATATTTGTTGCGCCAGTAAAGACAAAACTCCGTTTTTCCCGGCATGCCGCATGGGCCGTCGGGGAGGGCATCCTGAAAAGCGCCGGATTGCTTCCTACATTGAGGGAAGGTGCAATCGCTTAGCGCAGGGGTGTCGCATGATCAGATTTGTCATCATTCTCCCGATCATCTTCGTGGCCTGGATGCTGCTGGTGAAGATCATCAGCGATGTGAAGAAGGCCAATGTCGACTGGACCGGCGTCACCACCATCATCGGCTTCATCGCGCTGGCCTTCTGGCTGCGCCATGTGACGGGGATGGGGTGAGGGGAGCGAATAGCGAATAGTGAGTAGTGAGTAGTGAGTAGTGAGTAGTGAGTGGCAACGATTGGTACGTGGCGTTCCTGCCTTTCCCACTCGCTATTCGCTACTCACTATTCGCTACTCACTATTCGCTCGGGCCAAAGGCCCGCAAAAAATCTTCTCGCCCCCTCGAACCTTTTCCCACGCCGCGCCGACTGATCTCCAGAGGCGAATGGGTCGCCTCGATCAAGGATCCAGGAGATCATCATGTTCAAGCGCACTCTCACCTCAGGCCTCGTCGCCATTTTCGTCGCCACCGGCGCGCTCGCCGGCACTGTCGGCACGTCGTCCGCCCACGGCATGCACGGCCATCATCATCACCACCATCACAAGCACTTCAAGAAGTTCTGGTGGAAGCACTACAACCACCACCATCATCACCACAGGCACGGCAGGGTGATCATTTTCCTTTGATGGAGGAACCCATTCTTCCAAAAGGGCGGCTTCGGCCGCCCTTTTTGCGTTTGGCGATCATCTTGTGAAGTGGGACGGCAAAGCTAGCGATCTCCCGCAAGCTATGGCATGCACACATTTCCAAGCAACTGGTCGTTGGCGATAGGGTGCATGGCAGCTTGGCGCATGCATTGTCTTATGCGGCGCTGGTCGACCCCCACTCCGTCTCGGCTTCGCCGAGCCACCTCTCCCCCGATCGACGGGGTAGAGGAAAGGCGCCAAGCTTTTGCCGTCAACGCTCGTCCAGCAACGCTCCTTTCCTTTCCCTCCGGAGGGGGGAAAGGTGGCGCTGCGAAGCAGCGACGGATTGGGGGAACCACGTGGCAATCAGGCCTCAGGCCGATCAGTCACCCCAGTCACAGCAGATATGTGCATAGCGTAGCCCCCCGTAAGGGGTCCGTAAGGGGGGGATTGGCCGCATCAACGCCCTCGCCAAGCTCTTGCAGGTCGCCGCCCGCACGACCTCGGCCCAGGATCCAAGCCGGCTCCAGAAAAATCGAAAAAAGATTCGAACCTTTTTCCTGGCCGGAACGACTGATGATCAAGAGGCGGATGGATCGCCTCGGTCAACGAAGCAAGGAGATCGTCATGTTCAAGAACACACTCGTTTCCGGCCTCATCGCCACCGCCGTCGCCGCCACCGCGCTGGTCGGCACCGTCCAGCCCTCGGCCGCCCACAGCCATCACCACAATCGCGAAATCGGTATCGGCATTGCCGCCGGCGTCGGTGGCTTCGTCCTCGGCAGCCTGCTCTCGCAGCAGCCGCGTACCGTCTATGTCGATGAAGACGGTGGTTCGTGGCACGTCCGCCGCTGCTACGATCGTTACGCCAGCTACGACGTGGACTCCGACACCTATGTCGGCCACGACGGCTATCGTCACTACTGCCGGCTCTGAGAGGAGGTGGCGTTTCACTCAGCTGAAAAGAGGGGCGTCCCCGCCGCCCCTCTTTTCGCTGTTCGTCTCAAGCCGAGCTGACGCCGCCGATCATCCTGGTCACCTCGGCGGCGGCATCGCGCACCAGCGGGCCGATCTCGGCAAGCCGCTCCGGCGTCACCCGCACCGTTGGTCCCGACACCGAAACGCCGCCGATCGGCTCGCCGAACTCGTTGAAGATGGCGGCTGCCACGCAGCGCATGCCGGGGTGCCGCTCCTCGTCGTCGACCGACCAGCCGCGCAGCTTGATTCTTGCCAGATCGTGGGCCAGCGCCGAAATGTCGGACAGCGTCCTGTCGGTGAAGCGCTGCAGGCCGGCCTTGCGCAGGATGGTTCCGACGCGCTCCGGCTCGAGATGCGCCAGCACCGCCTTGCCGATGCCGGACGCATGGAAGGGGCTGCGCGTGCCCGGCCGGAAGAAGGCGCGGATCGCCTGATGCGTCTCGACCTGGCTGACGAAGACGACGCAATCATCTTCGGCGACGCCGAGATTGGCGGTTTCGCCTGACCTCTCCATCAATTCCTGCATGACGACACGGGCGCGGTCGACCAGCTTGCGGCGGCGCAGGAACGCCGCGCCCATGCGGTAGGTCTCGACGCCGATCGACCAGAGCTGGTCTGATGTGTCGAATTCGACCATGCCGTGGTTTTGCAGCGTCGTCAGCATGCGGTAGGCGGTGGAGGCGGCAAGGCCGCTCTGCGCCGATATCTCGCTCAGCGAGAGGCCGCTGCCTTCCGCGACAATGGCGAGGATCCGCAGCGCCCGATCGAGCGACTGCACCGAACTGGCCTCCGATGGCCCGTTGAAAGCGCGCGGCCGGCCGCGCTGGCGTTTTTCGGTGGTTTCCATGCCGCCATTCTCGGTCGGTTTCGCCAGATGCACAATGAAAAAGTTTTTCACTGAGATCGCGAGCCGAATTCCTGGAAAACAGAAAATCCAATAAAATCAAAAAACTGACGCCATTTTCTAGAAATGAAAAAATATTCTGAAAAAATTGAAAAATGGCCGGCTTGCTGACATCCTTAGCCGATCCAACAATGACAAACCCGTGGAGGGCTGGAAAATGGCCAGGATGCGCGCTGTCGATGCCGCGGTTCTCGTTCTCGAAAAGGAAGGCATTTCCTGCGCTTTCGGCGTGCCGGGCGCGGCGATCAATCCGTTCTATTCGGCGCTGAAGGCGAGGGGAACGATCCGCCACGTGCTTGCCCGCCACGTCGAGGGCGCCTCGCACATGGCGGAAGGTTTTACCCGCGCCAAGGCAGGCAATATCGGCCTGTGCATCGGCACATCGGGTCCGGCCGGCACCGACATGATCACCGGGCTCTATTCGGCGGCCGCGGATTCCATTCCGATCCTGTGCATCACCGGGCAGGCGCCGCGGGCGCGGCTGAACAAGGAGGATTTCCAGGCCGTCGACATATCAGCCATTGCCGCGCCGGTCGCCAAATGGGCGGTCACCGTCATGGAGCCCTATCTGGTGCCGATGGCGCTGCAGAAGGCATTTCATCTTATGCGCTCCTCGCGGCCGGGTCCGGTGCTGATCGACCTGCCGGTCGACGTCCAGCTGGCCGAGATCGAATTCGACATCGATGCCTATGAGCCGTTGACGCCGTTCAAGCCGGCGATGACGCGCGCCCAGGCCGAAAAGGCGTTGACGATGCTCAATGCGGCTGAGAAGCCGCTGATCGTCGCCGGTGGCGGCATCATCAACGCGGATGCGTCGGATCTGTTGATCGAATTCGCCGAGATTTCGGGCGTTCCGGTCATCCCGACCTTGATGGGTTGGGGCGCGATCCCGGACGACCACCGGCTGATGGCCGGCATGTGCGGGCTGCAGACCTCGCATCGCTATGGCAATGCGACGATGCTGGAAGCCGACTTCGTCTTCGGCATCGGCAACCGCTGGGCCAACCGCCACACCGGCTCCGTGGATGTCTACACCAAGGGGAAAAAATTCATCCATGTCGACATCGAGCCGACGCAGATCGGCCGTGTCTTCGCACCGGACCTCGGCGTCGTTTCGGATGCAGGCGCCGCACTAAAGATGCTGCTCGACGTCGCCACTGAGTGGAAGACATCAGGAAAACTGCGCGACTGGTCCGGCTGGGCGAAGGAATGCCAGGCCCGCAAGAAGACGATGAAGCGCAAGACGCATTTCGACCAGGTGCCGCTGAAGCCGCAGCGTGTCTATGAGGAGATGAACAAGGCGTTCGGCCGCGACGTCACCTACGTCACCACGATCGGCCTGTCGCAGATCGCCGGCGCGCAGTTCCTGCATGTCTACAAGCCGCGCAACTGGATCAATTGCGGCCAGGCCGGCCCGCTTGGCTGGACCTTGCCGGCAGCGCTTGGCGTGCGCGCCGCCGACCCCGGCCGCACCATCGTGGCGCTGTCGGGCGACTACGATTTCCAGTTCATGATCGAGGAACTGGCGGTCGGCGCACAGCACAAATTGCCCTATCTCCATGTCGTCGTGAACAACGCCTATCTCGGACTGATCCGGCAGGCGCAGCGCGGTTTTTCGATGGATTTCGAGGTCGACCTCGCCTTCGAGAACATCAACCGGTCAGGCGATCCCGAGGCCGGCTATGGCGTCGATCACGTTGCCGTCGCCGAAGCGATGGGCTGCAAGGCGGTCAGGGTGCGCAAGCCGGAAGAGTTCGCCGCCGCGTTCAAAGAGGCCCAGCGGCTGATGAAAGAGCACCGCGTTCCGGTCGTGCTCGAATTCATCCTCGAGCGCGTCACCAACATCTCCATGGGCACCGAGATCGACAAGGTCACCGAATTCGAAGACCTTGCCGAAAGCCACGAGGATGCGCCGACCGCCATCGTGATGTTGGATTAGGAGAAAAAGAATGCCGCGTTTTTCAGCCAATCTGTCGATGCTCTTTGGCGAGCATGACTTTCTCGACCGTTTCGATGCCGCCGCCCGCGCCGGCTTCAAGGGCGTCGAATATATCGGCCCCTATGACCATGCGCCCGATGTCGTCGCGGCCCGCTTGAAGAAGAACGGCCTGACCCAGGTGCTGTTCAATCTGCCGGCGGGCGACTGGGGCAAGGGCGAGCGCGGTATTGCGGCACTGCCCGACCGCGTGCCGGAATTCCGCCAGGGCATCGCCAAGGCGATCACCTATGCACAGGCACTCGGTTGTCAGCAAGTCAACTGCCTGGCCGGCATCGCGCCTGCCGGCGCCGACCGCAAGGTGCTGGAGGATGTTTTCGCCGAAAACCTCGCCTTCGCGGCGGAAAAACTGGAGCAGGCCGGCATCAGGCTGCTGATCGAGCCGATCAACACGCGCGATATTCCGGGCTTTTTCCTCAACTACTCGGATCAAGCCTTGGCACTGATCGACCGCATCGGCTCAAAAAACCTGTTCCTGCAATACGACATCTATCACATGCAGATCATGGAGGGGGATCTCGCCCGTACCATCGAGGCAAACCTCGACCGCATCGCGCATATCCAGCTTGCGGACAATCCCGGCCGTCACGAGCCGGGGACGGGCGAGATCAACTATCCCTTCCTCTACGACCACATCGACCGCATCGGCTACTCCGGCTGGATCGGGGCGGAATACAAGCCGAAGGCCGGGACCGAGGCGGGGTTGGGGTGGTTGCGGGAACTGGCCGGGCAGGGGAGTGCGGCGGCTTAGCCGTCGGGAATTACCAGCGTCGGCGCTGCCCCTCACCCTTACCCTCTCCCCGTGAAGAACGGGGAGAGGGGGTCGTCAGCGCTGGAGCGGTTCCCTTCTCCCCGTCACTATACGGGGAGAAGGTGCCGGTGTCCGAACCGGATAGATAGGTAACAGAATGGACCGATTGCATAGGTGA
>SAKE01000025.1 GCA_004017275.1 Mesorhizobium sp.
GCGCCGCGTGTGAAAGGCCCCCTCTCCGGCCGCTTCGCGGCCACCTCTCCCCCGCCTTCGGCAGGGGCGAGGAACCAAGCTGGAGGCCTGGCACAAACGTGTCGCATTGGTCAGCGGCAAAGGGTCGTGGTAAAAAGCCGCCGAAAGAGAGTTTTGGCGATGAACAAATTCACCCCGACTGCGCTGAATAAATTCACGCCGGCAAAGCCAGCCGGCGCACGCAGCGTCGACGACATCACCGGCAGCCGCCGTTTGCGCCGCATGCGCAAGGCCGACTGGTCGCGCCGTCTCGTGCAGGAGAACCGGCTCACGGTCGACGATCTGATCTGGCCGATCTTCGTCGTTGACGGCAAGAATATCCGCGAGCCGATCGCCGCCATGCCGGGGGTCTTTCGCCTGTCGATCGATCTCGCGGTCAAGGAGGCCGAGCGCGCGGCCAAGCTTGGCATTCCCGCACTCGCCACCTTCCCCAATGTCGACATCTCGCTGCGCGACCAGACCGGCTCGCACATCCTCGACCCCGACAACGTCATCAACCGTGCCACCCGCGCGATCAAGGACGCTGTGCCGGAGATCGGCATCATCACCGACGCCGCGCTCGACCCATTCACCAGCCACGGCCATGACGGTATCCTGCGCGACGGCATCATCGTCAACGACGAGACCGTGGAACAGGTGACCGCCGCGGCCGTCATCCAGGCGGCGGCAGGCGCCGACATCATTGCCCCGTCCGACATGATGGACGGCCGCATCGGCGCGATCCGCGACGCGCTCGACGCCAATGGTTTCCAGGATGTGGCGATCATGTCCTATGCGACCAAATTCGCTTCGGCCTTCTACGGTCCCTATCGCGAGGCGGTGGGCACCGCCGGCCTGCTCAAGGGCGACAAGAAGACCTACTACATTGACCACGCCAATTCCGACGAGGCGGTGCGCGAGGCCGAACAGGACATTGCCGAGGGCGCCGACATGCTGATGGTCAAGCCCGGCCTGCCCTATCTCGACATCATCCGGCGGCTGAAGGACGAATTCCAGATGCCGACCTTCGCCTACCAGGTGTCGGGCGAATATTCGATGATCAAGGCTGCCGCTGCCAATGGCTGGATCGATGGCGAGAAGGCAATGCTGGAGAGCCTGCTCGCCTTCAAGCGCGCCGGCTGCGACGGCATTTTGACCTATTTCGCACCAGAGGTGGCGGAGCTGCTGAAGGGATAATTTTCTTCCCGCTGATGGCCGGTCTCGGCGAGCAATAGCTGGTGAATTCGCCTCAACTATCCCTGACAATTCCGGTTCTCGGCGAGGGAAGCCATAGTCATGGTCGCTGAGCTATCACCTGGGTTCGCTTGCGCCCAAAAAATACCACTTGCAATTCACAATCAGTTTGTTACAACAAACTGCTTGCAAAATACAACTGGTTATCGAGGAGGCTCTCATGTCCAAACTTCGTGTCAACGCTTTCAGCCTGTCGCTCGACGGCTATGGCGCCGGTCCCGATCAGGATCTGCAAAATCCGCTCGGCGTCGGTGGGGAATCCTTGCACAAGTGGTTTGTCGACACCCGCACCTTCCGTGAGATGGTGCTCGGACAAGATGGCGGCACCACCGACATCAATGAGGCGTTCGCGGCACGCAGCTTCGAGAATGTCGGCGCGTGGATCCTCGGCCGCAACATGTTCGGTCCGATCCGCGGCGAATGGCCTGATAACAGCTGGAAGGGCTGGTGGGGCGACAACCCGCCCTATCATGTGCCGGTTTTCGTGCTGACCCACCACAAGCGCGAACCGATCGTCATGGAGGGCGGCACGACCTTTTATTTCATCACCGACGGCATCCATTCGGCGCTTGAAAAGGCGAAAGCGGCGGCTGACGGCAAGGACGTGCGGGTCGGCGGCGGCGTCGCCACCATCCGGCAATACCTCCAGGAGAGGTTGATCGACGAGCTGCATCTGGCAATCTCGCCGGTGCTGCTTGGCAAGGGCGAGAACCTTTTTGCCGGCCTGGATATGTTGAAACTTGGCTATCAATGCACCGAGCAAGTGGCGACGGCGCTCGCCACGCATGTGGTCATCAAGCGGGCGTAGGTGGCGAAACCTTGGTGCCAGCCCTTTCTCCCCGTCACTATACGGGAGAAATGTCCGGCAGGGCAATGAGGGGCGGCGCCAGCCAGCCGAATATTATGGCGCCGAAAATGCCGTTGAAGGCAATATAATAGCAGAATAATCTTCTGCCAGCATTGCGATTTTTTCGGACTCAACTTTTGAAGTCGGCGCTGCCCCTCATCCGCCTGCCGGCACCTTCTCCCCGTATAGTGACGGGGAGAAGGGAGCTCCCCTCAATACTTCTCGGGCACGTAAAGCTCGCGCGGCAGCACTTGGCGCTCGTACTCCGGATTGAAGACGCGCTCGGGCAGCGTGATCTCCTCGTGCGGCACTTCCTCGTAAGGCAGCTGCTTGAGCAGATGGTCGATGCAGTTCAGCCGCGCCCGCTTCTTATCGTTGCCCTCGACGATGAACCAAGGCGCTTCCGGGATGTTGGTGCGGGCGAAGGTCTCTTCCTTGGCCTTGGTGTACTGCTCCCAGCGCACGCGCGACTGCAGGTCCATCGGCGACAGTTTCCACTGCTTCATCGGATCGTGGATGCGCATCAAAAAGCGCATCTGCTGCTCCTCGTCGGTAATCGAGAACCAGTATTTGACCACCATGATGCCGGAGCGGACCAGCATGCGCTCGAACTCCGGCACGTCGTGAAAGAATTCTTCCACCTGATCGGGCTGGGCAAAGCCCATCACCCGCTCGACGCCGGAGCGGTTGTACCATGAGCGGTCGAACAGCACGATCTCGCCGCCGGCCGGCAGATGCGGGACATAGCGCTGGAAATACCATTGCGACTTTTCGCGCTCGGTCGGCGCCGGCAGCGCCACGACACGGCAGATGCGCGGATTGAGCCGCTGGGTGATGCGCTTGATGACACCGCCCTTGCCGGCCGAGTCGCGGCCCTCGAAGATCACCACCAGCTTCTTCTTGTGATAGGCGACCCAGGACTGCAGCTTGATCAATTCGGACTGCAGGTTGATCAAATTGCGAAAATATTGCATGCGATCGATCGAAGGCGGATGCGCGCTCTTGTAGATCTTGGCGATCTCCATCGACAGCGCGGGCTCCGACATTTCGAGCTCATAGTCCTCGTCGAGCGTGTCGGCGAGTTCGGCTTCAAGCCAATCCTTGGCCGGAAAATTCTGTTTTAGCTCGTTCATATCAACTGCTCCGCTTGCAAGCTCTGTCGATCCACGTCAGCGCCCCAAACTCACGGCTTGCGGCCCGAACGGCGACACCTGAGCCGACTTCAATATAGGCCGGCAATGACGGTTTTATTGCAGCCCGAGCGTGATTGCCGCCGCCGCAAATCCGCGAGGTATGATCGATCCGTCGTCCTGGCATGGGGACAAGCCGCTCAAATTATCCTACAAATAGCGGTCACACATTCGGGGCGCACCCTTCCCCAACCCCCTTCCCAAGTGCAATCGCGAGGACCGACATGGAATACCGCACCCTCGGCCGTTCCGGCCTGAAAGTTTCGACACTGACCATGGGCACCATGACTTTCGGCGGCGCTGGTGCGTTTTCCGCTGTCGGCAAGACCGACCTCGACGAGGCGCGCCGGATGATCGACCTGTGCATCGATGCCGGCATCAACGTCATCGACACCGCCAATGTCTATTCGAACGGCATTTCGGAAGAGATCATCGGCGAAGCGCTCGGCGGCAAGCGCAAGGGCGACGTGCTGATCGCCTCCAAGGCGCGGATGCGGATCGGCAACGGTCCGAACGATGAAGGCCTGTCGCGCCATCATCTGATCCGCGAATGCGAGAAGAGCCTGAAGCGGCTCAGGACCGACGTCATCGACATCTATTTCCTGCACGAATGGGATGGCGCAACGCCGCTGGAGGAGACCATCGCCGCGCTCGATACTTTGGTTGCGCAGGGCAAGATCCGCTACGTCGGCTGCTCCAACTATTCCGGCTGGCAGGTGATGAAGGCGCTCGGCATCAGCGACAGCCATCATCAGCCGCGCTTCGTCACCCAGCAGATCCACTACACGCTGGAAGCGCGCGAGGCGGAGTATGAATTGCTGCCGATTTCCGTTGACCAGGGGTTGGGCGTTCTGGTCTGGAGCCCGCTCGCCGGCGGATTGCTGTCCGGCAAATACCGCCGCGACAGCCCAACCGCCCGCCAGCTCGCCGGCTGGTCCGAACCGCCGATCCGCGACGAGGACCGGCTATGGCGAATCGTCGACGTGCTTGTCGAGGTCGGCACGCAGCGCGGCGTCTCAGCGGCGCAGGTGGCACTGGCCTGGCTGCTTGGCCGGCCGGCGGTCAGTTCGCTGGTGATCGGCGCCCGCAACGAAGCCCAGTTAAAGGACAACCTTGCGGCTGCGAGCTTGGTGCTTACCGCCGAGGAACGCAGCCGCCTCGACGTGGTCAGCCGGCCGCCCTTGCTCTATCCCTACTGGCACCAGCAACTGACGGCAAAGGACCGCTTCGGCGCCGCCGACCTGGTCCTGGACCGAAGCGGCATCTGAGGCCGAGGCACGCGGCGCGCTAACCCTGGATAAACCGCCAGACCTCTGGATCGGGCTCGATCTGACCGCTGAGCACGAAATATTTGTAGAGGACGAGCAGGGAGATCGCCTGCTCGTCCTGCTCGTTGGAGAATTGGCGGCAATAGGCATTGGCGGCGGCGATGATGCGTTGCGCCTCGGCCGGGTGCTGTTCGAAGTAGCGCACCTTGTCGGTGACATCGGCAAAATCCGGGTCGAGCGGCACATAGTGGACACCGGCCTCGAGTTGCTTTTCCCCAAACCATGTCTCGTATGTCGGCAACGGCATCAGGCAGAGCGAATTCGAATTCAGGATCCATTTGAGGTTGGTCGCTACGTCATTGCCTTCGAGCGAGACGATGTAGCGGTAACGCAGCTGTTGGTTGATGCTGAGAAAAGGCTTGCTGTATTCCGCCGGCGCATTCGGCTTGTGTGAGCCGGCGTCGCAAAACGGCAAGTCACGCACGGCGTCGAGAAATCTTGTCCGTTTCGGATTGTTGAGATCGCCGCGCCAGATCACGGCCGGGCGTTTGTCGGCGAAGGCAGTTGCGTCGGCCGGCATGTGAAAATGCCGGAACTTGTTGAATTTCATGATCACCGCATTGCTGTCGTCGGCGCGGATCGGCCGATCCTTGACGAGCGTCGGCACCTTCGGCACCTCGATGACGTCACCGAATTCGACGTCGACAAGCAATGCCGGGTCGAAATAGCGGGCAAACTCCCTGAGATCGTAATAGTACATGGTTGGCGTGGAGGGCAGCTGGTCGATACGCACGGCCGCCTGGCTGGGCGTAAAGGAATCCTGCAGCTTGTTGTAGTAGGTCAGCCGGCGGCGAACCGAGCTATCCGAGAGCCTGGCCTGCTTGAGCCGGTCCGCCAACCGCCGGCGAAACAATGCCTGCGGCAGGATATCGCGCGTAAAGTTTCGCGCGTAATAGAAAACCTTTTCCGTCGTTCGCGCGATTGTGGCCATCAGTCACTTGATAAAACAAAACGGGTGGCTTCCGATGGGTAGGCACCGGCTTCCCTACACCATTGTGCCGCGCATCTTGCAAGCCCCGGACCCGTCATCACCGTAAACGGCCGGACACGACCGCTTCAGCTGTTGTGTTTGACGGCTAATGCTCCTAGGCAGGGTCAGAGCCGCATGGCCGTGAAAAAGGAGCCGATATGGCGAGACCACCAAACTACGATCAGGAACGCAAGGAACGCGACCGCCAGAAAGCGGCCAAGAAGGCCGAGAAGCTGGCGGCCAAGGTTGCGGCGCGCGAACGTTCGAAGCCCGAGGACGAGACTAAAAACGAGACCGAAACGGAAAAGTGATGGCAAGCGGCCCGTGCGTGCGGGCCGTGCCTCAATGCCAGAGTTTTGCCGCGGATTATCGCTCGTGTGTCAGGCCTGCGCCTTGTCGCTGACAAAGACGTCCACTTCACGCGCTGCCGCGATGAAAGCGCGCCTGGCGTTCATCGCCGGCTTGTCGCCTGCGAGTGCGTCATGGCAGGCCTGCAGCGCCGCGCGATGCTTGGGGCTGCGCTTGCCGGGCCAGCTGTTGAGGAGGTAGTCGGAAGCCTCACGCACCGTGCGCAAGAGCTGAGTGCTTCCCGCCGTGACTGACTTGACGGTCACGGGTGTTTCAAATCGGTTGTTTTCCATCGCCGCTCCTTACGCCATCGACGTCTGCGAAGCGAGGCCGAAAGTGTGCATCCGTCAAACGCCTTTTGCGCCGCGCGTGCCCTGCCTTAAGCAGCAACGACGGCAAAGCCTCTGGCGCGAAGACCACGGCGATCGTTGGCGAGCGACGTCACCAGCCGGTCGCGGCTGCCGACGATGTGGCCCGAAAGCAGGCGCGCGGCTTCATCGGCATCGCCAAGGCGTGCCGCTGCAAGAATGGCGCGATGTTCGGTCCAGGCCCGGCTGAGGGCCGCTTCGTCGCGGACCTCCAGCCAGCGCGCCCGCGACAGGCGCGTCATGGCATCGCGGACCGCCCGGAACAGGAACTCGTTGCCCGACAGACGCGCCAGTTCGATGTGAAAATCCATGCCGACACGATGCCATTCCTCGCGCGGCGTGTCGTGGTCGCAGGACTCGAGCATCGCCTCGATGACATCGACAGCGCTTCGGTCCGCCAGGCCGCATGTCAGGCGAAGTGCCGCGACCTCTACCGCTTCCCTGTAGACAGCGACCTGCTCGAGCTCGGCCAAGTTGATGGGCGACACCGTCCAGCCACGCCCGTCCCTGCCGACCAGACCTTCAGTCTCGAGCCGCAGAAGTGCGGCCCTAACCGGGGTTCGCGATGCGCCGAAGCGGCTCTCGATCCAGCGCTCCGGCAGCTTCTCGCCGGGACCGATCTCAAGTCCCAGGATCATCTGCCGAAGCTGTGTTTCGACGTTCTGCATCTGCGACATTGTCGTTTCCATTTTTTGGCCGTTGCTGGTTCGGACCGTCCGCGATCGGCTTGCCGGCCGCGTTTCCCGATCACGCTTGAGCGGCCGCATTGACAGCGGCCAAGCTTGCGTCCATGACGGGCGCCATCTTGGTATCCCAAACTGGTATCCGCGGCAACCCACCGACGAAGGCGTTGCCCTGGACAGGACATATGACATGCCGCAGACCCCGCCGACCGACAGCACCTACAACATCCACTGGCGGCGCAATCTGTTCGTGTGCTTTGCCGGGTCGTTCTCGACGCTCGTCGCTATGACGCTGCTTTTGCCGTTCCTGCCGCTCTATATCGAGCAACTCGGCGCCGAGGGTCACGCCGCGATCGTGCAGTGGTCGGGGATCGCCTATGGCGCGACGTTCTTCGCGGCGGCGCTGGTGGCGCCGCTCTGGGGACGCCTCGGCGACCGCTATGGCCGCAAGGTGATGCTGGTTCGCGCCAGCTTCGGCATGGCCATATGCATGTCGCTGACCGGCATGGTGCAGACGGTTTGGCAACTGGTGCTGCTGCGGCTGCTGATCGGTTTTGCCGGCGGCTATTCCTCGGGATCGACCATCCTGGTCGCCATGCAGACACCTAAGGAGCGTTCCGGCTGGGCGCTGGGCCTGCTGTCGGCCGGCATCACGGGCGGGGCTCTGGTCGGCCCACTGGTTGGCGGCGCACTGCCGCCGCTGATCGGCATCCGCGCCACCTTCCTCTTGTCAGGTGCCGTCATCTTCCTGGCGTTCCTGGCGACGACGTTCCTGATCAAGGAGAATCCCCGGTCCAAAGTGACGGACGCCACGTCGAAGCAGAAGCCCAAAGGCGGCTGGGCACAAATTCCCGACAAACGGCCCGTCGTCGCCATGCTGGCGACAGGCATGCTGTTGAGTTTCGCCACCATGTCGATCGAGCCTATCATCACCGTCTATGTGCAGCAGCTCATCGAAGACCAGAGCCGCGTGACGCTGATATCAGGTGTCGTCATGTCGGCGGCGGCCTTTGGCGCCATCCTGTCGGCTTCGCGCCTCGGCAAGATTGCCGACCGCGTCGGCCACTGGAACGTCATCATCGGCGCGCTCGCCGTCTCGGCGCTGCTGCTGATCCCGCAAGCCTTCGTCACGCAGAGCTGGCAGCTCATCGGCCTGCGCTTCCTGATGGGCCTGGCTCTGGGTGGGCTGTTGCCCTGTATCACCAGTGTGATCCGCCACAATGTTCCCGATGGGGTCGGCGGCAATGTGCTCGGGCTGTCGATTTCCGCCCAATATATCGGGCAGGTCGCCGGTCCCTTGCTGGGCGGCTTTGCCGGCGGCCATTTCGGCATGCGCTCGGTGTTTCTGGGCACCTCCGTCTTGATGGCCGGCGGCGTGGTGTATAACTGGCTGGCGCAATCACGCCGCGAGCAGGACATGCTCGCCAACGCCGGCAAGCCCTGACGGGATTGGGCATATATCCCTCTGATATCACGGAGCCACGGACATGAGCACGGCTGAGCGGCCTTCCGGCAACAGCGGCCGTATCCTCGTCGTGGCCGGTGGCCTCTGTGGCGCCGCCGGCGTGGCGCTGTCGGCCGCGGCGGCGCATCTTGGCGGCGCCTTCGTCGGAACCGCCGCATCCTTCCTGCTGATGCACGCGCCGGTCTTCCTCGCCGCCGGATTGCTTGGCACGAATCGGATCCTGCGCATCGGCAGCCTGGTCCTGCTGGTTGGGCTTCTGCTGTTCTGCGGCGATCTGCTGGCCCGCGATTTTCTGGGCTCACGGCTGTTCCCGCTGTCGGCGCCGATCGGCGGCACCCTGCTCATCGCCGGCTGGCTGGCAATCGGTGCCTCGGCGCTGGTGCGTGTGCGTTCCTGACGCCTCTGCGCGCCCCCGGCACCAAACGTCAAAGCGTGGCTGCTAGTCCTGCCGGCGCTCGGGCTTGACGAGCAATTCGCGATTGCGTCGCCGCAGCTTCGCCAACCAACGCCCTTCCGGCCTTTTGGAAGCCAGCGCAATGCCCCAATAGTTGCGATAGATGTCTTCGAACAGATAGCTCAAGGGATGCATGATGTGCGCTCTTTTTAGTTCTTGAATCGATCCAATCGACGGGCGCGAAAACCGACCCCGATCAGCTCCGCTTGCGCTCCACAAGGAACCGCAACTCGCGAACCCATGGGCTGGCCCTGCCGCGGCGCTTCCGCGTGGCGGTGTCCGACGAGATGCTCCAGTCGTTGCGGTAAATGTCTTCGAACAGAAAGTTGACGGGATGCATGGCACAACTCCTGATTGTGTTGAATCGATCCAATCGGGGATCACTACTCCCTTGGATCGATTCAAATATACGCCCTGTCGAAGCTTCGATCAAGTCAAAATTTGAACCGATCCAACGAAAGTGTTAGATGGGAGGGATTCAGGAGACGAAGATGGCGCCATTGACCTCTGCAAAGACAAGACCGGTCCGCCTCGCGGACATTGCAAAAGCGGCCGGCGTGTCGCACGGCACCGCGTCGAATGTGTTCGCCCGTCCGGAGATCGTGCGCGAGGAGGTCCGCGAGCGGGTCAAGGCGGCAGCCGAGGCGATGGGATATGGCGGACCCGACCCCAAAGGCCGGCTGCTGCGTGCCGGCAAGGTCAACGCCATCGGTGTCGCGACCGCGGAACCGTTGTCCTATTTCTTCGACGACCCCTTTGCCCGGGTGATGATGGCCAGCATCTCGCAGGCTTGTGACGCGACCGGCGCGGGGATTTCGCTGGTCTCCGCCGTCAACGGCGAGCAGCTCGCCTGGAACATCCAGAGTGCGCTGGTCGATGGCTTCATCGTCTTCTGCGTCGATGGCGGCTCGAAGCTGGTCCAACTGGCACGTGAACGCAAGCTCCCCTTTGTGGCGCTGGATCTCGATTCGGACGACGATGACGCAGTCGCGGCGATCGGTGTCGACAACATCGCCGGTGCCGGCCTAGCGGCGCGCCATCTGACCGAGCTCGGGCATCGTCGCTTTGCCGTGCTTACCCTGCCCTGTGCGGACGCCGGCTTCGGCCCCACGACGAGGGAGCAGGTGGAGAAGGCCCTCTATTCCGCCACGCGCGACCGCCTGCGTGGCTATTTCGCCGAGCTCTCCCGCTTCGACATCGACGTCTCGCGTGTGCCGATCTACGAAACGGTCAATGACGAGAAGAGCGTGTGGGCCGGCCTCGACCATATTTTCGCCGGCGCCGAGACACCGACGGCCATCCTGGCGATGTCGGACAGGATTGCGCTCCATGCGCTGGACTGGCTGCGGCAGCATGACATCACGGTACCGGGCGACGTTTCGATCGTCGGCTTCGACGGCGTGCCGGAAGGAGCGGTTTCCAAGCCGCCGCTGACGACGATCGTCCAGCCGATCGCCGAGATGGGTCGCCTTGCCGTCAAGGCGATCCTTGAGAATGACGGCTCGTTCAGCCGGCAATCGCTGCCGATCGAGCTCGTGATACGGTCATCGTCCGGCCCCTCGCCCGCCTGACGCCTCAACGCCCCATTCTTGTCGCCATCGACGACATGCCGAACGACGTATGGACGGGCGGGGCTGGGTTCCGAGCCGGCCTGCTTTTCCCGGACCAGCCGAGGCCCGAAAGCCATTCGAGATAGTAGGCGAGCGCGAACTGCATGGCGATGCCGGCCGATATCAACAGGCTGTCATAGGCAAATCCGCCCGGATTGATCAGCTTCAGCACCTGCGCCGCCATCGCGAGCACCGTGCCGGCAATGAAAATCGGCAGTGATCGTTTGCCCAATATGGCAAGCGGATGATCGCGCCCGGTGCGGAACAGGTTCGAGATGGCCGGAAATGCCACGATCAGGTAGCTCACCGCCAATATATGCAGCAGCCTCGGCAGCGACAGGAACGTCTTGTCGAAACCGGTCAGCACGGGAGGCAGGCCAAACCAGGAGATATGCCCCCAGAGCGGGCTGTGCACCCAGACCAGCGCCACAATGGCGTAAGTCAAGGCCGCGCCGACCAGCCAGCGATTGACCGGGATGGTGCCGCCGCGGCGCACATGCAGCGTGCCGGCCAGGCCGATGTTGAACAGGAACTGCCACGACAGCGGATTGAGAAACCAGAAGCCGGGTTCGGGGTAGTTGGGCGGGGCAATCTGGTAAATACCCGCGACCAGCCACAGCGCGCCGGATGCGACCAGTGCCAAGACTGGCCGATAGGCGACGAAGAGCAGGAAGACCGGCGTCAGCAAGAGCAGCACGGCATAGACCGGCAGGATGTTGTTGTAGCCGAGCTGGTGGCCGAGCGTGACGATGCCGACCAGCACTTGCGGCGTATTCTTGATCAACGGCTCGATGTTGATCATCGTCAAAAGCTCCGGCCGCCTGGCGAACACCGCCGCGGCGCAGAAGACGGCCATCACCACCATGGTGGTGACGATGTGGGCGGCATAGAGCACGCCAGCGCGGCGCCACATCTTCAAGGTTGCCAGCAGCCGGTTTCCAGGCTGGAATTTCTTGCCGTAAGCGAGCGCGACCGAGATGCCGGAGATCAGCACGAAGACCTCTGCCGCGTCTGAGAAGCCCAAGTTCTTGTAGGTCAGATACTCGAAGGCGGTACCCGGCACATGGTCGACATAGATGGTCAGCAGGGCGAGAGCGCGGAACACATCTATGCGCGTGTCGCGCTCAGTGCGATCCGGAATACGCGCATCGCGATCCGGGATACGCGCATCGCGATCCGAGACACGCGAATCGCGGTCTGGGGAAATCTGGGTGGTCATCGACAAAAAGGCCTCAAAGCTGGTTGTTCATACCGGCAATGCGACCCCCGGCGCACCGCTTCGATTCCTCCCGAAGGAATGTTATCGGCGAAGAAACGGACTGTAATGCGCCTGGTTCAATCAACTTTCGCGGAGCTTGAAAATATTGCGTTTTGAAGCCGGCAAATTGAGCGAAACGTCATATAATCAAAAGGATGAGGCCATGACTGAAGAGACCTCACAAGATAGTGCGTTGCGGCGTGATCTCACCTTCCGCTACCGCCTTTGCAGCCCCGCGGATTCGACGGGCGAATGCTTCTTTCTTCTGCATGGGTCGGGTGTCGACGAGACCATATTGGTGCCGCTGGCACGAGAAATCGCGCCGCGTGCCGTGCTGATCGCCGTGCGCGGCCGCATCGTTCAGGAGGATGGTTTCCGCTGGTTCGCACGCATCACGCCGACGCGGTTCGAACAGTCGAGCATCCGCACCGAAACCGATGCCTTTGCGGGCTTCGTCGCTGACGCGGCCACACGCCACCACCTCGATCTCTCCCGCGCGATTTTCCTCGGCTATTCGAACGGCGCCAATCTGGTTTCGAGCCTGATGCTGCTGCATCCGGGCCTTGTCGAGCGCGCCGCGCTGCTGCGACCGATGCCGGTGCTCGATGACGTGCCGGCGACGGACCTGTCAAAGGCGCGGGTGCTGATCGTCGCCGGTGCCGCGGATCTCACCTATGCGCCCTTCGCCCCTGCTCTAGTGACATTGCTCAGCCAGCATGGCGCGGAGATAGACGCCCGGATTGTCCCGTCAGGTCATGAATTCGGCAGCGCCGACGCGGCAATCGTCAGGCAATGGCTGGCGGGATCGGCGGCGGTGGCGCAGGCAGGCTGACTGGCTCGCCAGCATGACCAGCCTGCCTACCCTCGTCCCATCCTGTTCCAGGCATCCAGCCCGGCGATCTTGTAGGCTTCGGCGAGCGTCGGATAGTTGAAGGTGTTGTTGACGAAGAAGTCGACCGTGCCGCCGAGATTGATCACCGCCTGGCCGATATGAATGAGCTCGGTCGCGCCCTCGCCCACGATGTGCGCGCCGAGCAGCCGGCGCGTTTCGATCGAGAACAGCAGCTTCAGGAAGCCGGTGTTGACGCCCATGATGTGGCCGCGCGAGGTCTCGCGAAAACGCGCCACGCCGACCTCATAGGCCGCACCGCTCTCTCGCACTTGTTCCTCGGACTGGCCAACGGTCGAGATTTCCGGCACCGCGTAGATGCCATAGGGAAAGGTTTCCGGTGGAGGCGGCAAGGGCACGCCGAAGGCATGGCAGGCCGCCACCCTGCCCTGCTCCATCGAGGTCGAGGCCAGGCTCGGAAAGCCGATGACGTCGCCGGCGGCGTAGATGTTGGGCACGCTGGTCTGGAAGGATTGCGGATCGACCTTGATACGCCCTCTGGAGTCGGCGTCGATGCCGACGACATCCAGGCCCAGGCTGCCGACATTGCCGGTGCGGCCGGCGGCGTAGAGCACGACCTCTGAACGGATGGTACGGCCATCGGCCAGTTCGACCTCGGCGGCATCAGGTTTGGAGCGTATTTCCTTCACCGCGCTGCCCAGCCGGATGGTCATGCCGCGATCGCGCATCTGGTGGATGAAATCGTCGACGATCTCGCGATCCACGAAATCGAGGATGGAGTTGCGCGGCTCGACCAAGGTTACCGGCACGTCGAGCGCGGAAAAGATCGTCGCATATTCGACCCCGATGACGCCGGCGCCGATCACCGTCAAGGTGCGCGGCAGGCGGTCAAGCTCCAGCATCTCATCGCTGTCGAAGACGCGCGTCTTGTCGAAAGGCACGTCGCGCGGCCGATGCGGCCTGGTGCCGACCGCGATCAGCGCATTGGCAAAACCGACCTCGCTGTAATCGCCGGTGTCGGTGGTCAGGCTGACCTTGTTGGGACCGAGAAATTTCACCGCGGCACGCGCGCTCTTGACCGTGTTGCGCATGAACTGGTGCTGCAGCACCTCGACCTCGTGATCGAGCGTCTTGTGCAGGCGATCGACCAGATCGCCAACTGATATGTCCTGCTTGACCCGGTAGCCCCGTCCATAGAAGCCACGCTCGCGCCAGCCCGAGAGGTTGAGCACGGTTTCGCGCAGTGTTTTCGATGGAATGGTGCCGGTATGCACCGAGACACCGCCCAGACGCCGGCCGCGGTCGACCACCAGCACCGATTTGCCGAGCTTGGCCGACTGCACCGCCGCACGGCGACCGGAGGGGCCGCTGCCGATGACCAGCATGTCGTAGTCCATATTGCCCCGTCCCCTGCCCCTGGGCGCTTTGCTGCGCCGCAGCAAGCTAATGCCATCCGCGCTGCAAATTCAACCGAGCAGATTGCGTCTCACGCCTTCGAGCTTGCGCGCGCCGCAAAAAGCCCGATCTTGATTCCGCTACCGGTCTTCACCATTTCATTGCAGAGCGGCCCCGCACCCTATGCCGTGGCCCTGTTACGAGGAAATGACATGAACGCGCGCGTTCTCGACGGCGAAATCATCACCAGCAGGCTCGACGATGTCCGGGCGTATGACGGCGTCCGCACGAAGCGCATCCTGGCCGTCGTGATCGACTATATCATCGTCGCGCTGCTCACCATTCCGTTTGCCATTCTGGTGTTCTTCCTCGGGCTTTTGACCCTCGGCCTTGGCTGGATGCTGTTCGGCGCCCTGGTGCCTGCGGTCGCCATCCTCTACATCTGGAACACGTTGGGCAGCGCCGACCAGGCCACCACGGGCATGAAGATAATGGGCATCCGGCTCGACCGGCTCGACGGCAGGCCGATCGACGGCCTCACCGCGGTCGTCCATTCGGTGCTGTTCTGGGCCGGCAACGTCATCCTGTCGCCACTCGTGCTATTGGTGACGCTGTTTTCCGATCGCAAGCGCACCTTGCACGACCTTTTGCTCGGCACGGTGGTCAGTCGCACCGACCGCTGAAACGGCCCTCTGAAGAGCAGTCGCAACCGATTGAGCGTAAATGTGAAGGCGTCGAGTCAACCACGCCCGCATAATCCTGTTGAATTTTTCGCCGTCCGCGCCAAAGGTAGAGCGATTCGAAGGAGTGTTTCCAAGGCTCGATGACGCAGCATCCGACCCAGTCGCCGCAGTTCTTCCTGACCGCGCCGTCGCCGTGCCCCTATCTCGACGGCCAGTTCGAGCGCAAGGTGTTCACGCACCTGGTTGGCGACAAGGCGGCGGAGATGAACGACCTCTTGACGCAAGGCGGCTTCCGGCGCTCGCAGAACATCGCTTACAGGCCGGCCTGCGAAACCTGCCGCGCCTGTGTTTCGGTACGCATCCTGGCCCAGGAATTCGTCGCCAGCCGCAATATGAAACGCGTGCTGCAGCACAATTCCGACCTCGTCGGCTACATGCACAATGCCGAGCCCTCGACCGAACAATATTCCCTGTTCCGGAGTTATCTCGATGCCCGCCACCGCCGTGGCGGCATGTCCGACATGACGGTGCTCGACTATGCGATGATGGTCGAGGATACCCATGTCGACACCAAGGTGATCGAGTATCGGCGGCGCGGGCCTGACACTTTCATCACCGGCAAGGGACAGGGCGAATTGATCGCGGTGGCGCTCACCGACAAGATGGCCGACGGCCTGTCGATGGTCTATTCCTACTTCAATCCCGATTTCGAGGAACGGTCGCTCGGCACGTTCATGATCCTCGACCACATCGCCCGCGCCAGGGCGATGGGCCTGCCCCATGTCTACCTCGGCTACTGGGTCAACGGCTCGCGCAAGATGAATTATAAGATGCGCTTCATGCCGCAGGAGCATCTCGGCCCAAAAGGCTGGGAGCGCTATACCAACGAAGCGGTTTCACGCTGAGTTTTTCCACGATCCGCGCTTAAACTGTTTCAAGGCAGGGGATGCTGGTCTTTCAGCCCGTTGGCTGGAGAGAGTGCGCCATTGCACTGGCCGGCAGCCAGCCTGCTCTTCATTGCGAAAGTTCTTGCATGTCCCCTCACCATGACCACCAGAAGGGCCTTTTGATAACCGCCATCGGCGGGCTGACGCTGACTATCGACATACCGTTGATCCGCCTCGCCGACGGTGGTGCGTGGACGATCATGCTTCTGCGCACCGGCACCACATTCGTCGCGGCGATGGTCATCTGGTCGGTCTGGCGCGCTCTGAGCCGGAACGCGCCGCCACTCATCCCCGGCTGGTCCGGGCTGATCGTGGCGATCTGCTATGGGCTGACCGGGATCACCTTCGTCACCGCTGTCTATCATACCTCTACCGCCGACCTGGTGTTCATTCTGGCCTTCAACACCGTGTTCGCGGGGTTGCTGTCCTGGATATTCCTGCGGGAGAGGCCGCGGCTGGTGACCATCGCGGCGATGCTGATCATGATCTTCGGCGTGCTGGTCATAGTCGGCGGTTCCGTCGGCACCGGCAAGTTGTTTGGCGATTTCATGGCGCTGTGCTCGGCCTTCTTCATCGCCGTGGCCATCACAATCTCGCGCGCCAGCGGCAAGGATATGGGATTCACCTCGCTCGTCGGCGTCCTTCTGCCGCTTGGGCTGGCGGCCTTCATGGTGACAGGCGAAGGCTTTCACGTGAACGCGCCCTGGTGGATCATCTTCAACGGCGCGATCGTCATGCCGATCTCGTTCTTCTGCCTTGCCGCCGGGCCGAAATACATTTCGGGACCGGAAGTGGCGATGTTCTACGTGCTCGAAACGGTGCTGGCGCCGGTCTGGGTGTGGATGATCTTCGCCGAAACGCCGACCCGCAACAGCCTGATCGGTGGCGGAATCCTGATCTTCACGCTGACCGCCCATTCGCTCTGGCAGTTGCATGAAGGACGCAGGCGCCGCAGCGACTTCGCGGTGCATCATCCGGTCTGAGCAGGCTTTCGAGATCAGGCGCTGGCTTTCTTCGCCACGCCAGGTTCCGGCAGGGCCTCGATCTGTGGACCGGCTTCGATTTCGGCCGGCGAGCCGGGGACGATTTCATCGGCCATTTCCACCTCGCGCAGCCATTCGCGCCAGATCGCGACCAGCAGGGCCATCAGCACCGGGCCGATGAACAGGCCGAGAAACCCCATGGTCTTGACACCGCCGATCAGGCCGAAAAAGGTCGGCAGGAAGGGCAGTTTTATCGGCCCGCCGACGAGCTTCGGACGCAGTGTCTTGTCGACGATGAACAGCTCGACCGCGCCCCAGAGGAACAGCGCCAGCCCGGCCATCGGCGAGCCGCTGGCAGCGAGGTAGATCGAGACCAGGGTGAAGGACAGCGGCGCGCCGCCCGGGATCAGCGCCATGACGCCGGTCAGGGCGCCAAGCGTCACCGGCGAAGGCACGCCGGCCAGCCAGTAGGCAATGCCCAGCACCAGGCCCTCGCCGATGGCAATGACGGTCATGCCGGTCACGGTCGACGAGATCGTCGCCGGCACGACGCGCGAGATACGTTCCCATCTGGCCGGCAGGATACGCTCGCCGAGACGGTCGATCTGGCCGGCAAAGTGCTCGCCGTCGCGATAGGCGAAGAACAACGCGATCATCATGAACAGCAGCGTCAACAGCAGGCCGAAAGCGCTGCCGCCAGCGGCCAGCACCCCGCGATAGATGCTGCCGATGTTGGCGCCACTGACCAGTTGGATCAGTTCGCCGATGCCGCCGGGATGGCCGAAATTGGTCGTCCACTGCTCGTTCAGCCACTCGCCTACGACGGGCATGGTGGCGATCCAGTGCGGTGTGACCGCGCCATGCCGGTTGGTCTCGATCGCCCAGGCGACCCATTCGCGGACCTCGTTGATCGCATAGGTGCCGGCGAATGCGATCGGTATCACCAGGAAGGCGAGGATGAAGAGGATGGCAAAGGTCGCGGCGATGGTGCGGTTGCCGCCAACTGCAACAAGCAGGCGCCGGTAGAGCGGCCAGCTGGCGAAGGCGATGACGAGCGCCGCCAGCACCGGAAACAGAAAACCGTGGAAGAAATAGACGCCGGCGGCAACGATCAGCACCAACAGCCAACGCGCCGCCGACAGCGGCGGAATGACGGCGGACCTGAGCGGCGTCGACAGGCCGAACAGGCGCTGCTGCCGTTCCGGTTTCTGGATTCTTGCTTCCTTCAAACGCCTGCCTCTCCCAAACACCCTTCCCTTCTATGCACTGATATAGTGCAGCAATCGTGACGATAGTCCAAATGATTGGGGTGGATTGGTGATCTCCCCCCTTGCGGGGGAGATGGCCGGCAGGCCAGAGGGGGTCGCCTCGCGTGAAGCGCTAACCTTCTCTGCAGGCGAAGCAGGTCGCGTCCAGTCGTACCGACCCCTCTGTCGCCTTTGGCGACATCTCCCCCTCAAGGGGGGAGATCGCAGCGTCAACCAAACTTCCCTGTCCTCGGGAATCCCTTCGGCACCATACGTCCGGCCGAAGCGCGGGCGCCGATCCATTCGGCCAGTTCCTCACGCGACCTTGTGAAGGTGCGGTCGGCCGAATCCTGCCAGGAGAGGCCGCTCTCCAGCGTGAACGGCTTGAGATCGAGAAGGCCGCCGTCCTTGTATTTCTGCAGCCGTACGCCTTTGCCGCGGCCCATCTCCGGGATCTCGGAGAGCGCGAACACCAGCATCTTGCGATTCTCGCCGACGATGGCGAGATGGTCGCCGGTGACTGGAATACAGCGCTTGGCCTCGTCGGGCGCCTTGACGTTCATCACCTGCTTACCCTTGCGGGTGTTGGCGACGACTTCCTCCTCCGGCACGATGAAGCCGTTGGCGTCATGCGAGGCCAACAGCAGCTTGCGCTTCGGATCGTGAACGAAGGCGGTGACGATGTCCTGGTCATTGTCCATGTCGACGATGATGCGGATCGGTTCGCCATGGCCGCGGCCGCCGGGCAGCCGGTCGGCGCCGATGGTGTAGAACTTGCCGCCGGTGGTGAAGACCAGCACCTTGTCGGTGGTCTGGGCATGGAAGGCGAGCTTGAGGCTGTCGCCCTCCTTGAAGGTCAGCGTCGAGAGATCGGCCAGATGCCCCTTCATCGCCCGCAGCCAGCCCTTTTCCGAGACGACCACGGTGACAGGCTCGCGCTCGATCATGGCGTGGGCGATGTCGGTCAGATCGTGCTCGGGCGCGTCGGCGAACTGGGTGCGGCGCTTGCCGAGTTCGGTCTCCGGACCGAACTTGTCGCGGATGTTGGTGACTTCCCACTTGATCGTCGCCCACTGCTTCTCGTTTGAAGCAAGCAGTGCCTCGATCTGCTTCTTCTCCGCGCTCAGGCCGTCGAATTCCTTGCGGATCTCGAATTCTTCCAGCTTGCGCAGAGCGCGCAGCCGCATGTTGAGGATGGCTTCGGCCTGGGTGTCCGTGAGCGACCAGCGGGCCATCATCACCTGCTTTGGCTCATCCTCCTCGCGGATGATCCTGATCACCTCGTCGATGTTGAGATAGGCAATGAGGTAACCGGCAAGGATTTCCAGCCGCCTTTCGATCTCGCCAAGGCGATGTTTCGAGCGGCGGACCAAAACGTCGCGGCGGTGCTCCAGCCATTCCTGCAGCACGCCCTTCAGCGACAAGACGTTGGGCACCTTGCCGCGCGACAGGACGTTCATGTTGAGCGGGAAGCGGCTTTCGAGCTCGGTCAGCTTGAACAGCGATTCCATCAGGATGCCGGGGTCGACCGAACGGCTCTTCGGCACCAGCACGACGCGGATGTCTTCCGCGCTCTCGTCCCTGATGTCCTCGAGCAGCGGCAGCTTGCGTGCCATCAGCAGCTCCGCGATCTTCTCGATCAGCCGTGCCTTCTGTACGCCGTAAGGGATTTCGGTGACGACGATGCTCCAGGTGCCCCTGCCCTGGTCCTCCTGGATCCACTTCGAGCGCACGCGAAAACCGCCGCGCCCGGTTTCATAGGCTTCGAGGATCGAGGCGCGGCTGTCGACGATGATGCCGCCGGTCGGGAAATCCGGCCCTTGGACGAAATCCATCAGTTTCGCCACAGGCGCGTCCCGGTTTTCGATCAGGTGCAGCGCCGCGTCGCAAAGCTCGGCTGCGTTGTGGGGCGGGATCGATGTCGCCATGCCCACCGCGATGCCGGACGAGCCGTTGGCCAGCAGATTCGGAAAGGCGCCGGGCAAAACCACCGGCTCCTCGTCTTCTTCATTGTAAGTCGGCCGATAGTCGACGGCATCCTCGGTGATGCCGGACAGCAATTCGGTCGCCACATCGGTCATGCGCGCTTCGGTGTAGCGCATGGCGGCGGCGTTATCGCCGTCGATGTTGCCGAAATTGCCCTGCCCGTCGACCAGCGGATAGCGCATCGAAAAATCCTGCGCCAACCGCACCAGCGCGTCATAGATCGACTGGTCGCCATGCGGGTGGAACTTGCCCATCACCTCGCCGACGATGCGGGCGCATTTGGCAAAACCCTGGTCGGGATTGAGCCGCAGCAGGCGCATGGCGTGCATGATGCGGCGATGGACCGGCTTCAGTCCGTCGCGCACGTCGGGCAGCGCCCGATGCATGATGGTCGACAGCGCATAAGCAAGATAGCGCTCTTCCAGCGCCTTCTTCAGATCGACCGGCTCGATATGATCGCCACCGCCATTTTCAGGCGGCAAAAGCCTTTTTCCCATGGGCTGGGACTAGCCGAGCGGGTGATTCGCGGCAAGAGGCAGGCCGATATACCGACCCTTCTGCAACATGAAACCACACGCCAAGGGATGTCGACCAACATCAGCCTGTTACATCCGGGTTCTATGGCCAAGCTTGACGATATCCGGCTACCGGCTCTTCATGACAAATTCACCGGTTTGCGCAAAGACGGGATCGGGTTTGCCTTTCGCCGTGATTTTTGACCAATGTGCCGGGGCACGCCTTTTTCCCGTCCAGTTCGTCACGGAATGGTGATGGCGCAAAGAATTGAAAAACAATTTTCAGAACACTCTCAGGGACCTTGCGATGACAATCAAACGCTCAACTCTCAAGAAACTGGCTTTTTCGACCTTCCTACTCACGCTGCCGCTGAACGCCGCTCTCGCACAGGATACGGCAGTCGCCGACCGGCTGAAGGCAGCGCTTGTCGCACAGGGCGTCGACATCACCTGGACCGGCGTGACCGGCGACAACACCAGCATGGTGCTGCAGGGCGTTGCCATCAAACCGGCGGCGGAGAAGGAAGCGCTTCCCATCGGCGACGTCAAACTCGAAGGCGTGACCGAGGCAAATGGCGGCTATGACATCGCCACCGTATCGACGGCTGCCTTCACGCACAGCAAGGACGGTGTCACGCTCGATCTCAGCCCCTTCGTCATCCACGACATGATGGTTCCGGCTGACGGCGCCACCGGCCCGCTCGGCTCGCTGATGATGTACAAATCCGCCGAACTGTCGAACATGACCGTCAAGGTCGCCGACAAGACCGCTTTCTCGATGGACGGGCTTGCCGTCGAGATCACGCCGCCGGCTGACGGCAAGGCGATGGAATTCACCGCAACCACGGAAAAATTCAACGCCGACCTGACGCTGGTCGACGATCCCAAGTCCAAGGAAGTCATCAACGCGCTCGGTTACCAGAACATCGCGGGCAATCTCGAAATGGCCGGCACCTGGCAGCCATCAGACGGCAAGATGGAACTGTCGAAATACGACATCTCGGTCGAGAATGCCGGCACGCTTGGCATGACCTTCGATCTCGGCGGCTACACGCTGGACTTCATCAAGTCGCTGCAGGAAATGCAGAAGAAGATGGCGGCACAGCCTGAGGGCGCCGACAATTCGGCGCAAGGCATGGCCATGCTCGGCCTGTTGCAGCAGCTTTCGTTCAACAGCGCCTCGATCCGCTTCGACGACGATTCGCTGACCAACAAGGTGCTGGACTATGTCGGCAAGCAGCAAGGCATGTCCGGCAAGGATATCGCCAACCAGGCCAAGGCGATCGTGCCGTTCGGCATGGCGCAGCTCAACAATCCCGAGCTGACGGCGCAGGTCACGGCTGCGGTCGGCAAATTCCTCGACGATCCGAAGAGCCTCGAAATCTCGGCCGAGCCGCCGGCGTCGGTGCCGTTCGCACTGATCATGGCGGGCGCCATGTCCAACCCGCTCGACCTGCCGAAGACGCTCGGCGTCGCCGTCAAGGCCAACGAAGACTGATCGAAGTTAGCTCCCTTCTCCCCGTCACTATACGGGGAGAAGGTGCCGGCAGGCGGATGAGGGGCAGCGCCGACGCCTGCAAATTGCAGTTCAATGCCGAACCGATTGCCTGTCAGAAGGCGTTAGTTGCTACGCTGCCGTCAGTCCTTCCTGGGCACCGCGACGCGCAGCGCCAGTTCGCGAAGCTGCTGCGGGCTCGCTTCCGAAGGCGCGCTCATCAACAGATCATAGGCCTGCTGGTTCATCGGGAACATGGTGATCTCACGCAGGTTCTTGGCGCCGACCAACAGCATGACGACGCGGTCGACACCGGCGGCCATGCCGCCATGCGGCGGCGCGCCATACTGGAAGGCGCGGTAGAGGCCGCCGAAGCGCTCCTCGACCGTGGCGCGGTCCAGCCCGACCGTCTCGAACGCCTTGACCATGGTCTCGGGCAGATGGTTGCGGATGCCTCCGCTCGCGATCTCGAAGCCGTTGCAGACCATATCGTACTGGAACGCCTTGATGCCGAGCAGATCCTCGCCGTTCAGCGCATCGATGCCGCCTTGCGGCATCGAGAACGGATTGTGGGCGAAGTCGATCTTCTTCTCTTCCTCGTTCCATTCGAAGAACGGAAAATCGACGATCCAGCACAGTTCGAAACGCTCGCGGTCGACAAGGTTCAGCTCCTCGCCGGCGCGCGTGCGTGCGGCACCTGCGAAAGAGACAAACTTCTTCGGATCGCCGGCGACGAAGAAGGCGGCGTCGCCGTCGGCAAGGCCGAGCTGCTGCCGGATGGCTTCGGTGCGCTCCTCGCCGATGTTCTTGGCCAGCGGACCGGCGCCTTCGAGCTTGTCGCCCTCCTTGCGCCAGAAAATGTAGCCGAGTCCCGGCTGGCCCTCGCCCTGTGCCCAGGAATTCATGCGGTCGCAGAAGGCGCGGCTGCCGCCGGTCTTTGCCGGAATGCCCCACACTTCGGCCTTCGGATCGTTGGCCAGGATGTTGGCAAACACCTTGAAGCCGGAATCGCGGAAATGGTCGGAGACCGCCTGCATCTCGATCGGATTGCGCAGGTCCGGCTTGTCGGTTCCGTATTTGCGCATGGCGACATCATAGGGAATGCGCTGGAAGTTCTGCGTCACCGGCTTGCCGTTGGCGAAGGTCTCGAAGACCCCCCGCATGACCGGTTCCATGGTCGACAGCACGTCGTCCTGCTCGACGAAGCTCATTTCGAGGTCGAGCTGGTAGAATTCGCCGGGCAGACGGTCGGCGCGCGGGTCCTCGTCGCGGAAACAGGGGGCGATCTGGAAGTAACGGTCGAAGCCCGAGACCATGATCAGCTGCTTGTACTGCTGCGGTGCCTGCGGCAGCGCGTAGAAGGTGCCGGGATGGATACGCGACGGCACCAGGAAGTCGCGCGCGCCCTCGGGCGAAGACGCAGTCAGGATCGGCGTCGAGAATTCGGTGAAGCCGATTTCGCCCATGCGCCTGCGCATTTCGGCGATGATTTTCGTCCGCGCAATGATGTTCTTGTGCAGCGTCTCGCGGCGCAAGTCCAGGAAGCGGTATTTCAGCCTGATGTCCTCGGGATAGTCAGGCTCGCCGAACACCGGCAGCGGCAATTCCTTGGCCGCCGACAGCACCTCGATCTCGCGGGCGAAAATCTCGATCTCGCCGGTCGGCAGATTGGCGTTCGTGGTCTCGGGCAAGCGCGCCTTGACCCCGCCGTCGACACGAATGACCCACTCGCCGCGCACGGTCTCGGCGACCTTGAAGGCCGGCGAATCCGGATCGGCGACGATCTGGGTCAGGCCATAATTGTCGCGCAGGTCGATGAAGAGCAGGCCGCCATGATCGCGCACGCGATGCACCCAGCCCGACAGGCGAACGGTCGAGCCGACGTCGCTCTTCCTCAACTGGGCACAGGTATGGCTGCGGTAACGGTGCATTGTCATTGGCAAGGTCCGGGGTGCTGGGGCCGAAGCATCGCGGCCCGGCCTGAAAATTTGCGCGAAAAGCGCATGAGAGGCCGGATTTGTCAAGGCGAGTGGACGGAAGGCCAAGGCAACGAATCGGTGCTAACGGGTTCGTTCCGAGCCTTCGCCGGCGCGTTGGCTGACGAAGTATCAAACGAAAAACCCGCCTGTGCGGCGGGTCACTGGCGCAAATCAGCACCATGAACAAATATGTACCATAGCTGACGGCAGGGAGTCAAGAAAAAATTCCTATCATGAACACGCAGCGCTGCTGATTCCTTCCGGGCCCTGGCCTTATGCCGCCGGCAATTGCCGCTGGCATTGGCGGAGATGATGGTTCAAGAAGGGATCACCGACACGTGATCACCCCTTCATGTCCTCCATCCGCCCGCTGATCCCGCTCCTTCTCGCCGCAGGCATCCTGCTTGGCGGCAATGGGCTGCAGAGCACGCTGATCGCGCTGCGCGGTGCGCAGGAAGGGTTTTCCGCTTCCGTTATCGGCCTGATGGGTACCTTCTACTTCGCCGGCTTCCTGCTCGGCTGCCTGGCCATCACCCGCGTCATGAAGGCGGTCGGCCATGTCAGGGCGTTTTCGGCGCTGGCGGCGATCGCCTCGGTCGGCACCTTGCTCCTGGTGCTGGTTATCGATCCGGTGATGTGGTGCGCGGTGCGCTTTGCCGGCGGTTTCTGTTTCGCCGGGCTGTTCACGATCGTCGAAAGCTGGCTGAATTCCGGCGTCAGCAATCGCGACCGTGCGCGCGTGCTGGCGATCTACCGAATGGTCGATATTGGTTCGGTGACCGGTGCCCAGTTCCTGATCCCGATCTTCGGCGCCGGCGGTTTCGCAATCTTCGCCATCATGTCGATGATGATCACGCTGTCGCTGGTGCCGGTCTCGCTCGGCGACCGCTCCAACCCGACGCCGCCCGAAGACGTCAAGCTCGACCTGGCGCGCGTCTGGCGAATTTCACCGCTGGGCTGCTTCGGCTGCATCGCCGTCGGCGTCACCAACAGCGCCTTTCGCACCTTGTCGCCGGTTTATGCCGAGCAGATCGGCATGTCGGTCGCCGATGTCGTCACCTTCGTCAGCGTCGGCATTTTCGGCGGCGCCATCATCCAATATCCGCTCGGCTACCTCTCCGATCGCTGGGACCGGCGCCGCGTGCTGCTGATGACGACCTGCTGCGCGATGCTTTCGGCGCTGGCGCTGGTGTTCATAGCCGGCAGCAATCCGCTGCTCAACTTCATCCTCGTCTTCATCTTCGGCTGTTTCGCCATGCCGCTCTATTCGCTGTCGGCGGCGCATTCCAACGATCGCGCCGACACGGGCGAGTTCGTGTTGATCAACGCGGCGCTGATGCTGTTCTATTCCTTCGGCGCCATTGGCGGGCCGTTCGCCGCCTCGACGGCGATGCAATATTTCGGCCCGAGCGCGCTGTTCGTGTTCAGCGCGCTGGTCTATGCGATCTTCATCGCCGTCATCCTCTACCGGATGCAGGCCCGGTCCGGGGTCCCCGCAGGAAGGCGCAGCCGCTTCACCGCACTCCTGCGCACCTCGCCGGTTTTCGCCCGGCTGGCCAGAAAAAATGCCGATTCCGACGGTCCGGGAACCTCATGATGGCGGTGCCAAAGCTTGACGAAAGCCCCGCCGGCTGAAATCTAGGAAGACCTTACTCCTGCCAAAAGCGATTTGATGCACGTCATCACCACCCAGAAAGAACTCGAGACCGTTCTCGCCGCTTTCGAAAAGTCGGATTTCGTCACCGTCGACACCGAATTCATTCGAGAGACGACGTTTTGGCCGATCCTGTGCCTGATCCAGATGGCTGCACCCGGCGTGACAGCGCTGATCGATCCGCTGGCGCCCGATATCGACCTGAAGCCGTTCTTCAAGCTGATGGCCAACGAGGCGGTGGTCAAGGTTTTCCACGCCGCACGGCAAGACATCGAAATCATCGTCCATCTCGGCGATCTGGTTCCGCATCCGGTGTTCGACACGCAAGTGGCGGCGATGGTCTGCGGTTTCGGCGACAGTGTTTCCTATGACCAGCTGGTGCAGCGCATCACCGGCGCGCGGCTCGACAAGTCATCACGCTTCACCGACTGGCGCCACCGGCCGCTTTCCGACAAGCAGCTCGACTACGCGCTGGCCGACGTCACCCATCTGATCGAGGTCTATCAGCACCTCAGCGCCGAACTGGCACGGGAAAACCGCGCCCATTGGCTCAACGAGGAGATGGAAGTCCTGACCTCGCGCGAGACCTATGATCCGCACCCCGAGGACGCCTGGAAGCGCCTGAAGATGCGGCTGCGCAAGCCGCAGGAACTGGCGATCGTGCAAGGCGTGGCGGCATGGCGCGAGCGCGAGGCGCGCGAACGCGACGTGCCGCGCGGCCGCGTGCTCAAGGACGACGCGATCTACGAGGTGGCGCAGCAGGCGCCGCGCGACGCGGCAGCCCTTGGCAAGCTGCGCACGACGCCGAAGGGCTGGGAGCGCTCCTCGACCGCTACGGCCTTGCTTGGTGCAGTCAACACCGCCCTTGCCTTGCCCAAGGAGCAGATGCCGAAGCTGCCGAAGAATTTCCAGCCGCCCGAGGGTTCAAACGCTGCGGCGGAGCTGTTGAAGGTGCTGCTGCGGATCGTCGCGGAAAAGGAAGGCGTCGCCTCGAAAGTGCTGGCCTCCAGCGACGACATCGATCGCATCGCCGCCGAGGGCGAGGAAGCCGACGTACCGGCCCTGCAGGGCTGGCGGCGCGCCGTGTTCGGCGAAACGGCACTCAAGCTGGTTCGTGGCCAGATCGGCATCAAATTCGACAAGCGCAAGATCGCGGTGTTCGATCTTTAGGACCCATCCCGCTCCGCTTTGCGGAGCGACCCTTCATCAAGCCTGGCGTTTCTGGCCTGCCAGCCAGAAGGTGGCAATGACGATCACCGGGACGGCGAAAAGCGCGAATTTGGTGACGGTGAGCGCCGAGGCGAGAGACAGCGAGTCCGGGTTCGCCGACAGGAAATCGGACAGAAGCCGCGCCACGGCGATGTTCTGGGCGTAGTGGGCGAGCGTGTAGGGCAGCACCAGGACCAGCGCGAAGATCGACTGCATCTGCGCCGGCTGCACGCGGAAAGCCTTCAATCGCCGGCCGACGGCCAGGATCAGGCTGACCAGCGTCACCGACAGCAGCGCCGGGAACAACAGATCGAAGGTCAGATAGTGCCAGACGAGAATGATCTCGCCACCACGCCGGCCGAGCGCCGTCAGCCAGGCCATGCCTTCGTCGGGCGTGAAGCCGAAAACGCGCATGTCGAGTGACGGCAAGCCACCACTCAACTGGCGGAAGTACAAGAATTCCATCGCCGTCATGGCGATGAACACCGCTGCCGACAGGAAACAGAGCGCGGCCACGTGACGCGACAGCCGCAGGATCGTTGCGGTCAGATTCCGACCGATCCCATATTGGTCAGGCTCCGCCGGGATAATTCGGGCTTTCGCGGGTAATCGTGACGTCATGGGCGTGGCTTTCACGAAGTCCGGCATTGGATATGCGCACAAAAGTGGCGCGCTCGCGGAAATCGGCAAGGTCGCGGCCACCAACATAACCCATAGCGGCTTTCAACCCGCCCGCAAGCTGGTGCAGCACGCCAGACACAGGTCCTTTGTAGGGAACCTGCCCTTCGATGCCTTCCGGGACCAGTTTCAGCGTGTCGCGCACCTCGGCCTGGAAGTAGCGATCGGCGGAGCCGCGGGCCATGGCGCCGACCGAGCCCATGCCGCGATAGGCCTTGAAGGAGCGGCCCTGATGCAGATAGACCTCGCCGGGGCTTTCGTCGGTTCCGGCCAGCAGCGAGCCGATCATGGCGGCACTGGCGCCTGCGGCGAGCGCCTTGGCGAGATCGCCGGAATATTTGATGCCGCCATCGGCGATCACCGAGACGCCTGATTTGTGCGCCGTCTCGACCGCCGACATGATGGCCGAGAGCTGCGGCACGCCGACGCCGGCAACGATGCGGGTGGTGCAGATGGAGCCCGGACCGATGCCGACCTTGACCGCATCGGCGCCGGCGTCGATCAGCGCTTGCGTGCCTGCCGCGGTGGCGACGTTGCCGGCCAGGATGCGAACCGAGTTGGAGAGTTTCTTGGCGCGAGTCACCGCGTCGAGCACGCGCTGCGAGTGGCCATGCGCGGTGTCGATCACCAGAAGGTCGACGCCGGCGTCGATGAGGCGTTCGGCGCGCTCGAAACCGTCATCGCCGACGCTGGTGGCGGCGGCTGCGCGCAGGCGGCCCTGTGCGTCCTTGCTGGCGTGCGGGTTGAGCTGCGATTTCTCGATGTCCTTGACGGTGATCAATCCGACGCAGTTGCCTTGCCTGTCGACGACGACCAGCTTTTCGATCCTGTGCTGATGCAGAAGCCGCTTGGCCTCGTCCTGATCGACGTTCTCCTTGACCGTGATCAGGTTGTCACGGGTCATCAGTTCATGAACCTTCTGCGCCGGATCGGACGCGAAGCGCACGTCGCGATTGGTCAGGATGCCGATCAGCCGTCCGACCTTGTGGCCGCCGGTGCCACCATTCTCGACCACCGGAATGCCCGAGATCGAATAGCTGCGCATCAGGCCGAGCGCGTCAGCGAGCGTCGCGTCGGGGCCGATGGTGACAGGATTGACCACCATGCCGGATTCGAATTTCTTGACCTGCCGCACCTGCTCGGCCTGTTCGGCCGGCGAGAAATTGCGGTGGATGACGCCGATGCCGCCGGCCTGTGCCATGGCGATGGCAAGTCGCGCCTCGGTGACGGTGTCCATCGCCGCCGAGAGAATCGGCACGTTCAGGTCGATGTCGCCGGCAATGCGGGTGCGGACATCGGTTTCGCCGGGCATGACCTCGGAATGACCGGGCTGCAGCAGCACGTCGTCAAAGGTCAGCGCCAATGCGCCGGTGGACGTTTCGATGATTTTTGCCATGGCCAGTCCCTTGAAAACGCGGTGGGGGAATACAAAAAAGCGCTGGACCGGAATGGACAGCGCCGACTCGTTTCTTCCCTTTCAGGATTGGCGCTGGCTGGTACCACGTCCCGGCGCCGATGAAAAGCCGATCGTCGCGGCGTTTCGCGTTCTATCCGGAAGACTCCCCCAAGAGCGCATTCAGCAAGGCATGGCGCGGCGATGCGAAAGGGCTGACGACAGTTACTCCGCCCCATGTGAAGCCGTCTTGCAGGTCTTCCGAAAGGAGCATCCGACAACCGGTTTGCGAAGCAGTGGACAGAATGACCGCGTCCCAAATGCCAAAGTGGTGGTCCGTAGCCAGATCAGCCGCCATCATCATTACGTCTTGCACTGTCGCGGCAACTGGAAACGCGTCGCGCCAGCCCAGAAGGGCATCCCGCGCTTCCACAGGCGGTCTTCCGGCCTTGCGGACGAGAACGTTATATAGCTCACCAAGGACCTGAACAGGAATAACAGCAGCCTCTTGCGGTAGGTTGCGCAGCAGTTCGAGAACAATATCGCGCTTCTCGGCACCGTTGACCCCTTCCGCATAGGCAAGGACATTGGTATCGAGCGCGACCTTCACCGCTCCTCCTCGTAGAGCTCGTCACGGGTCCAGCGCCCGACATCCAAAACAGGCTGGCGTTCGAGGCGCGACAACAACGCTAAGCGCGAGCGGGAAGCCACACCCTGCTGTCGATCCGCCGGCACTATCCGCGCGACGGGTCGCCCATGACTGGTCACAACATAGCTTTGTCCCTCGCGAACACCGCGCAGGATGAGAGAGAATCTGCGGTTGGCATCGGCTGCGGAAACGGCTTCTTCCATGATACGGCCCATATAGTAGTTATATTCACTACAATAGCGCAGCGCATCACCATTCGCAAGCTATTCTTCGCTGCTTGGCTAGCGCCTACAGATACCACGAGAGAACCTTGGCTGCAGTTCTAATTTAGGCACGGCGGCAGCCGAACGAACTGCCAGCCTGCCCGCAGTCGCACAAAAGTGACAGCAAATTAACACGACATCAGAGCCAGCCCATGATAACCGCCCTGCATGTTGGCTTGCCTCCCAGTCAACCGTAAAAGAATCAAGTCGGACGCGTTTTGTGAATCGCACCATCCCGCTCATATTGGCGGTCGCCCTTTTCATGGAAAACATGGATTCGACGGTCATCGCGACATCGCTGCCGGCGATCGCCATTGACATCCACACCAGCCCGATCGCGCTCAAGCTGGCGTTGACGGCCTATCTCGTATCGCTGGCGATCTTCATTCCGATCAGCGGCTGGATGGCAGACCGTTTCGGCGCCAAGACTGTCTTTCGTGCCGCGATCGCGGTCTTCATCGTCGGCTCGATCGCCTGCGCGCTCTCCGGTTCCCTGCCGGCTTTCGTGGTCTCGCGCTTCCTGCAAGGCATTGGCGGCGCCATGATGACTCCGGTCGGGCGGCTGGTGCTGGTGCGCGCGACACCGAAGAGCGAACTGGTCGCGGCGATGTCATGGCTGACCGTGCCTGCACTGGTCGGGCCGTTGGTCGGACCGCCGGTCGGCGGCTTCATCACCACCTATTTCACCTGGCACTGGATCTTCCTGATCAATGTGCCGATCGGTCTGATCGGCATCTGGCTGGCGACGCGTTTCCTGCCGGAGACCGAACCCTCGCCGACCCCGCCACTTGATTTCATCGGCTTCGTGCTGAGCGGGCTGGCGGCATCCGGCGTGGTGTTCGGCCTGTCGGTGGTCAGCTTGCCCTATCTGCCGCCAATCGTCGGTGTCGTCACCGTAGCGGTCGGCCTGCTGTCGGGCGTGCTCTACCTGCTGCATGCGCGCCGCGCCAAAAACCCGCTGCTGGCGCTCGACCTGTTCCGCAACCAGGTGTTCCGCTCCTCGGTGCTTGGCGGCGGACTGTTTCGCATCGGCATCGGCGCCGTGCCGTTCCTGCTGCCACTGATGTTCCAGATCGGTTTTGGCCTGACGCCGTTCCAGTCCGGCATGATCACCTTCGTCTCGGCGATCGGCGCCATAGGCATGAAATTCGTCACCGCACTGATCTTCCGCGTCGCTGGCTTCCGCCGCGTGCTGGTTGTCGGTTCGCTGGTCGCCGCGGTCTCGATCGCCATCAACGGCCTGTTCACGCCCGACACACCCTATCTCTTGATGCTGGCCATGCTGCTCGTCGGCGGCTTCATCCGCTCGATGTTCTTCACCGGCGTCAATGCGCTCGCCTACGCCGAGGTTTCGGCTGAAGACACCAGCAAGGCGACGCCGATTGCCGCCGTCTTCCAGCAGCTGTCGATCGCGCTTGGCGTGGCGGTGGCCGGCGGCATCCTGGAAGTGTCCACGAGCCTGAACGACAGGTCATTGACGCTGGCGGATTTCCACACCGCGTTCTTCGTCGTCGCGGCGATTTCCGCCGCCGCATCGCTGTCGTTCATGCGGCTGGCGCCCGATGCCGGCAACTCTGTCTCCGGGCATGGCCGGTTGACCACGCCCAAGACGTTGGAAGTGAGCACGGCGGGGAAGTAGTTCCTCTTGCCTTCTCCCCCTGTGGAAGAAGGTGGATCGGCGCGCAGCGCCGAGACGGATGAGGGGTGTTCCAGTGGAGTGAGACGTTGGCGTTCCCTGGAACACCCCTCATCCGTCGCCTTCGGCGACACCTTCTCCCACAAGGGGAGAAGGAAGAACTCGCCCCTTGAAGTCTTTCGCCAGCAAATAGAGCTCCACCGATTCGTCGCGTGAGGCCGGCGGCTTGACGTGATGGACCGAGCGGAAATTGCGCTTAAGCATGGAGAGCAGCTCGTTTTCGGCGCCGCCCTGGAAGGTCTTGGCGAGGAAATGCCCGCCCGGCTTCAGCACCGACAGCGCAAAATCGGCCGCCACCTCGCACAGATGCATGGTGCGGATGTGATCGGTCCGCTTGTGGCCGGTGGTTGGTGCGGCCATGTCGGACAGCACGATATCGGGTTCCCCACCCAGCGCCTCGGCCAGCTTTTGCGGTGCTGCCGGATCGAGGAAATCCATCAGCAGCACCGGGGCGCCTGGCACGGCGTCCATCTCGAGATAATCGATGCCGATGACATGCGGCTTGTCGGCCGTCGATTTCGTCCGCGCGGCGGCGACCTGGCACCAGCCGCCGGGAGCCGCACCGAGGTCGATCACCTTCATGCCGGGTTTCAACAGATGGTGCTTGTCGTCGATCTCGATCAGCTTGTAGGCCGCGCGCGAGCGATAGCCGTCAGCCTTGGAGCGCTGGACATACGGATCGTTGATGTGGCGCTGCAGCCAGCGGCGCGACGATTCCTTGAGGCCGCTCTTCTTCTTGATCCGCGTCTTCAGAACGCGAATGCTGGCGGATCCTGGCTTTTCCGGTTTCTTGGTCATTGCTCAATTTCTGGTCTGAGTTTTCTCGCTCGCCGAGTTGTGGTCGTTTTTCGATGTCTGCACATGTCGTGAACGGCTTCCCCCACTCCGTCGCTGCTTCGCAGCGCCACCTCTCCCCCCTCCGGAGGGAGAGGAAGGGTGCCAAGGCCGGCGTCCTTGCGCCTTTCCTCTCCCCCGTCGATCGGGGGAGAGGTGTCGAGCGAAGCTCGACGGAGTGGGGGTCGACTGTTCACTGGCTCACGCTCTGCTACGCCCATCGTTGCGCCAGACACCGTCATCGGCCATCAGCTCGCTCAAAATGCCCTCGCGCAGGCCACGATCGGCGACGCGCAGCCGCTCCGACGGCCATACAGCGCGGATTGCTTCGAGGATGGCGCAGCCGGCCAGCACAAGATCAGCACGATCGGCACCGATGCACGGGTTGGCGCAGCGCTGCTGAAAATCCCAGCCGACCAGCCGTTCGACCATGCGGTCGACGCTGTCGCGGTCCATCCACAGTCCGTCGACGCGACGACGGTCGTAGCGCTCGAGGTCAAGGTGAACACCGGCGAGCGTCGTCACCGTTCCGGACGTGCCCAGCAGATGGAAATTCGGGCTGGCCTTGAGATGGCTCAGCCGATCACGGCCGTCGAAGCTGGCCAGCCGGCCGGCAACGTCGTCGACCATGGCGGCGAAGATCTCGCGCGTCACCGTGCGGCCGCCAAAGCGCTCGGCCAGCGAAACGACGCCGACCGGCAGCGACGTCCACGACACGATGTGGTTGGCGAGCCGTGGCGAGCGGCGGCCAGCGAGATCGATCAGCGCAATTTCGGACGAACCGCCGCCAATATCGAACAGCACGACGCCTTGCGTATCGCGCTCGACCAGCGAGCCGCAGCCCGATACCGCCAGCCGCGCTTCGGTCTGGCGATCGATGATCTCGAGCTTCAGGCCGGCCTCGCGCTCGACGCGGTCAAGGAACTCGACGCCGTTTTCGGCGGTGCGGCAGGCTTCGGTGGCGATCAGCCGGGCTTTTCTAATCTTGCGGTTGCGCAGTTTGTCGCCGCAGACTTTTAGCGCCTCGACCGCGCGGTCCATCGCCGGCTGGCCGAGCCGGCCATTGGCGGTGAGCCCCTCACCCAGCCGGACGATGCGCGAAAAGGCGTCGATGACGCGGAATTGGCCATGCCGCGTCGGCACGGCAACCAGCAGCCGGCAATTGTTGGTGCCGAGGTCAAGTGCGGCAAACACCGGAAGCTCATGCATCGGCGGCCGACGGGCGCCCTGTTCGGGCAGTGCCACTACAGCGGCAGACGAGGCCACCGATTCCGCCGGCCGGTGCGTCTCCGCCGCCGGGGCACCGGTTTTGCCTGGTGGCGGCGATCGATTCTCCGTGGGACGCGCTTCGTCGCGCGCAAAAACCTTGCGCCCGCGCCTTCGCTTGCGCCGCTTCTTGGGCTTGCCCTTGTGGGGCGCGTCGCCCGCCTGCCCGTCTGCGGAGCGGGGCTCCGTCGGGCGGCGTTGCTGCCAGCTGGCGGTTCCCGGGCCGGTTAACCCTTGGGAAGCGCTGGACACGCCCACCTCCGGCGCGCCGGCGCCGGTGTCGTGGTCTTCCACTGTCGTTCCTTCCGGCGCCGCGCGAACCGATGATGGACGCTGCAGGCGCTTCAGTGTTTTAAGTTGCCGCCAGACTAACAGTGCCGCGCCCGATCACCAAGAGCCGCGTGCCGAATTTTGCCGACTGGGCCAGCAAACCACCGTTCCGGCAGCATTGCGTAATGTATCCGCAAGCCTCGGCTGCTAGCGCAACGCCTGTCGGCGCCCTCTCAGCCGTCGCGACACCCGACAAACCCTGCCGGTTGTCGCCGCGAAAAACCTTCGCGGTTGAATAGCCGGCTTCGATGAGGCATTTCTGAAATGAGCGGAAGAATCCGGCGCGACCGGTCTCCTCCCATCACCAACAGAAAAGGAAGCGGACCCGCAACGCATGGCAGTCAGGCAATGAACTGGAGACGCTATTTCTGGCCGGTCGTCGGCATCGCAGCGGTGGTCTTCTCGCTGCTGCTGCTTTGGCACGAATTGCGCGGCATTTCGCTCGACGATGTCTGGGACGGCATCACTGCCATACCTGCCCGCGGCTGGATCCTTGCGGCCCTGAGTTCGGTCATCGCTTATGCCTCGCTCGCCGGCTACGACCACATCGCGCTCCTGCACATCGGCAGGCGCGTGTCGTGGCTGTTCGTCACGCTCTGCTCCTTCACCACCTATGCACTGTCGCACAACATCGGCGGTTCGGTGTTTTCCGGCGCCGTCATTCGCTACCGCGCCTACGGCACAAAGGGCCTGACCGGACAGGATATCGGCGTGCTGGTGGCGATCTGCTGGATCACTTTCGTGCTGTCGACGATCCTCGCCTCGGGCCTCGTGCTGGTCCTCGAGCCTGAAATACTCGACCGGTTTTCCGGTATCGCCCACCATGGCTTGTCGAAGGCGGCGGGGATCGCGATGCTGATCCTCGTCGCCGCCTATGTCTTCGGCAGCTGGCTGCATCTGCGCCCGCTGAAGATCGCCTCCTTCCAGCTGCACTATCCGGCGCTGCCGATCGTCGCCAGACAATTGCTGATCGGCCCAATCGAACTGCTGGCGGCCGCCGCGATCATCTTCTTTGCCCTGCCGGGAACCCACAATCCCGGCTATTTCGTCGTGCTTGGCGTCTTCCTCGTCTCCTTCTCGATCGCGCAGATCTCGCACGCCCCGGGCGGGCTCGGCGTGTTCGAGGTGGTGTTCCTCGCCGGCCTGTCCGACATGGACCCGGTCGGCGTGCTGGCGGCGCTGCTGGTGTTCCGGCTGTTTTATCTCATCATCCCGCTGATTCTGGGCTTGGGCGTGGTGCTGTTCTTCGAGCGCTCGCAGTTTAGCCGGACAGAGGGTTGAGGCGCCGACGGACGACGCCTGAAGATAACGCCTGGACCAACTGACAAAACCTAGCGATTGAACCGCAGAGCAGGCTTGACTATTTTCCGCTGGCGGCTACAAGGCAGCGCTCACAGCGGCTTGCCCGCTCGGCCCGCACGGTTCATGACCGCGCCTGCTGGGGAATAGGTTAACGGTAGACCCACGGACTCTGACTCCGTTAGTCCTGGTTCGAATCCAGGTTCCCCAGCCATCTCATTTTTCGTAATTAAATCAGATACTTAGGTTTTCCCATTAGCAGGGTTCGTTAGCACCTTTTATTAGCTCGTCGCCCCTGTGGAAATCGGCTGTCGGATGACCCTTGACGGTGAATCCGACCTATAATGGGCTCAATCAGCGCGAAAGGGAGAACACATGGGCGGCGAAGCTATGCTTGATGACGATAACGGCGCGGCGGAAATCGCGGCGGACTGGAGCGTCGACGTTGACCTGCTACACGATGCCTTTTGGGAACTAGAGACGATAGACGGCAACGACGGCGAAACCTACGGCTTCCTCGTTCGCTTCGACGGGGACACCGATCCAGAGCTTTTGGTTGCGCTGGGAGTAGAGCGCGGCACTCTCACAAGGGAAGTCAGCTTGAACGCTTTCGACAAGCCTGACTATGAGCCGGACGAATAGGCTAGGAGAGCGGCGATGAGCAACAACCCCGGCAAGAAGGGCAAGCCCGCTCCATGGGAACGGCGCGCCGCCGAACACCGCGAGCAAGCGTTGCAGGAATATCGCCTCGCAAATCATCCGGCCTATGCCGCATGGTCAACGCGACGGTCCGAAGCATTTAGGGTATTCCGACAGGAAACAGGGGCCGATGACCTATCGAACCGCGATCTCTTCAAGGCGATGAAAGCCGCAAATACTCGCTTACGGGCATGGGACAAGACGAACCCCTCGCCGATGTCATGGGACGATCACAAGCGGCTGGAAACAGAGTTTGCGGCGCGCAATACGTGGCAAGGGATTACTCGTAGGGCGCACAATGGGCAGGCCACCACAGACAAAGACCTTCGGAATGAGAGTTCCGACCGACCTATATGAGAAACTGCTTTTCGATATAGAGCGGTTGCGGTCGGCCCGCTCATCCGCCGAATCCAAATATGCCGCTTTCGACTGTGCCGTGAATTCCTGGCATCTCGTGGATTGGACGCTACACCTCGCCGATAATGCCGCGTATGAGCGACTGTCAGGCCAAAAGCGTGGTGCGAAGCGAGGCAAGGTCACGCCAGAGGCGAGCTTTATGGACGCTCAACTAGACCGGCTCCCCGCACTTGAGGTTTGCTATACGCTTGCAAACAGCGTTAAGCATCGCGAAATGCGCACTGATCGCATGCCCACGGTATCGACCGGCAGCACCGGCCTATTCTCGTGGTCCGAGCCTGCCACCGGCACCGGCAGGCGGTCGATAACAGGCATCACGTTGCTCACCTACCTTGAGGCGGACGGCGAACGGCACAACGCCATCGATCTGTTTGAGGCAATGGCTGCTCAATGGCGAGTATTTCTCATCCATGAAGGGCTGTTTGAGTTCCGGCCCGAACAGCCCGACGACTAATAGGCTCACCGGACAATCGGGGGATCACCGTCGCCGGGCATTAGAGAATTTTGGTCCACTTCTTAAACGCGGCTACCTCGTGCTTCGGCAATCGGAACCACTCGCCGCCTCCTCGATAGCTGGCGAAGCGCCGATGCCAATAAGCTTCGATTCCACCCGGATCATCGGTCAAGATGGAATGCACAAGGTCGGTCGATTCCGGCAACTCGATTTGAATCTGGCGGGAACGCCGGGTTAAAGACGAAGTCCGACCAATTTTGAAATCCTTGCCGTAGCGGATCATGTAGACATAGCCGACACTCTCGGTTGCCGCCGTGTCGTCCTCTTCAAGGGACTCCTTTAAACGAGCGCTTGCGAGATAGTCGTCGCAGTATGCAGTCGTCTCACTGTCGGCGACCTTCGCCGAAAGTGTTCGAACTGCATCTGCCAGTTCGGTCATTTTCCAGCGCTGCATGATCGTCTTGGCACTTGGAAACTCTGGATTGTTAGAGCCTTCAAAAAGGAGGTCGGACGAATTCGGAAATCGTTTCAACCGGCGGGCTAAGTGAACAACGGCGTTAAGGACGACATCTGCGTCAATCGGGCCGGTGAGGCTCTTTGGAGCGAAGCCGGCTTCCTCTAAGGCCTCGCCCCATGTTCTCCAAATCAGCCCGCGCCACTCGTGGTGTTTGATACCGGTGGCGTTCTGAAAACGTGCACGGCCGGGAGGCGAGCCATCCTCTTCGGCGAGTCGCTTTATCTGGCGAAGGATTTCAGCCTTCAGAAGCTCTTTGTTCACTCTCCACCTCGCGGGTCCAGGGCAACTGGAAAGATCGACGCAAGTTCTTCCTCCACGTCTATCTCGAATTCGGCCGCGAGGGCGGAAAGCTGCAATCCGAAGGTCGCCCGCAACTCACCTAGCGCCACAAAATAGCCGGGTGTCAGCGCTCGCTCGCCGTGATCTTGCCACCGGGCGGGCAATCCATGATCGAAGTCGTTGCGAAGGCGATAGGCAATGTTTCGGTAGTCTGGCGGCGCGTCCTCAAGGAAGTGCCGGCAGGCGGTGCGCAGATGCCGGACGCGGCGCGCGGCGCGCGAGTTCTCCGGAAGGTCATTCAAGACTTGCGTAAGCTCATGGCGGATTTCGATGATGGACCGATCCACGTCACCGGGGATTTCGAAGTTCATCGGCACGTAGAGCACGCGCCGGTTCTCCAAGAAATTGAACAGCCGCAAGATCACGGTCCGTTGCGCGACTGGCGGATTCCAGCTTGCGCTTAAGCTCAAGAACCCGATGCCAGTGAGCCTGCTTCGAATGGCGTCGAAGCCGCGTCGAACAATTGTCATTACTGCCCCTCCACCCCTATGCGTATCATTGGCGCGACCAAGCGCAAAAGAAAAGCCCGCCGGAATGAGCGGCGGGCTTCTGGTGGGGTCGGCGACGATGCCTTTAGCACTACCCGATAGATGAAAACGCGTGATCAAAGGGGGCTTTCGCCGGCCGGTAGATGTATACTGTCTTGCCGTCGCCGAGTGTCAGGAAAGTCGACTCGTAGACTGGCAGATCGGATGCAGGCTCGCCCACATCGCGCCATTCGCCGTCAATCTCCACCACGTTGCATGCGAATTCGGGCATCTTCGATTGTGCCGTGTCCCACAGTTCTTGGAACCGGGCGCGTGTGATACGGCGCAACGGAGGTATTTTTGTGATCATTCGGAGTGGTTCTCCATGATCGACGCCGGCCAGATACCAGCCTTACCAAGCGCCCACATGGCTTCATCGCGAGCGGTCCAGCCTTGCGCATCAGGATCATGCGGCCCTGCCAAGCGATCGACCAAGGCATTCCAAGCTTCATCAGTTAGATAGTGATCCAATCCAAACCCCTTGTTTGTGTTTCGCGGCCGGACCCTGAATCGTCCGTCGATGCAAGTCAATCCACAAAATGCAATAAAATCATATAGTTAGTCAGTAGTGACTTACCTGATGCCTTCGAAAAAAAGCCCGGCGCGTCGAGGCGATGACGGCCGGGCTGTTGACACAAGTGAGGGACGGCCCGTCTATAACTCTGAAACGGCCCGTCGATCATCGTTATAGACAGGGCGTGCGCCGCTAGTCGGTAGGTGCGACAGCCTGCCGCAGGCCAGGTGATGCTGACAGCTTGGCGCGGCACCGGCGCTGTGCCTGCTTGTCTTGCTCTGCCTTGCGAGCCTTGCGTTCATCAAGGGTCATGCCGGCTAGTGATTGGTGACGCCTAGGGGGCCGCCTACCCTGCGCCTTCGCTTCAGCCTCTTCGCGATCGAGCCGGGCCGCGTATCTGTCGCGCCGCTGCTCTGCCTTCCGGGCAAGGCGCTGGTCGCGGGCCTCTATCCACTTTCGGTCGTCGGACAGAGGCCGCGAGTCATCTTGCCAGGCGGCACCGCCGCGCTGGTATCTCGACATCATCCTTTTGATGGTGGCGAGCCGCGCCTCCTGCTCCCTTCCGTAACACAATTCCGGAACACCAAACCGGAACAGTTTTAGGCGGATCTCGAAAACAACGCGATCTGCTCATCTATCCAGTAAATCCTGCAGCGTTTCAGGGCGCAGGTCTTCGTCGTTGGTGCGAACGGGACTCGCAGCACCGCGGTTCAATCCGCGTCACGTATATTAGCTTTCACTCATGAACGATCAGGGATAGTATCTTCTTCGGCGCGTTCTAGAGCCTAGAGCAGCAGCCAACTCCAATGAGCGGGAGCTGACCGTTGTGACGCGCCGGTCAATCTGGCGCTCGCGAAGGAGGAGGAAATGCGCATCCATTCGAGCCCGGTGTTTTTGGCAGCCTTTGCGGCCGCTTGGGGCTCTGCCGCGCTTGCGGCCGATAAAAGCGATGAGCAATTGATTGAGAATGCGATCACGGCAGCGCCGGAAGCTGTCGGCAAAAACGCCGCAGTCGTGAACTGGGAGATGAAAACGATAAGAAAGGGCACGAACGGCTTCACTTGCATCCCCGACGACCCTGGGACTCCCGCCGACGATCCGATGTGCACCGATGAGAACGGGATGGCGTGGATGCACGCCATCATGTCCAAGAGCGAGCCCCCGAAAGGCAAGGTCGCTTTCGCGTATATGCTGAAGGGCGGCGATGCGGCCAGCAATACCGACCCCTTTGCGACCAAGCCACCGGAAGGGGCCGAATGGCTACATGACGGCCCGCATGTAATGGTCATGAACGCACCGGACATAATGGCCCTGTATCCCCACGAACCGGACGCAAAACAGCCATATGTGATGTTCCCCGACACGCCCTATGCGCACCTGATGATTCCGGTGAAGTAGTTCGAGCAAGACCTGCCGCTCAACGCAGCGGCAGGTCTTGTGGACGGGAGGTTTTGGTTGTTGTTCAAACTCGCGGCCATAACGTTGGCAGTGGCGCTTGTTGCCGGCGCTGCGCTAGCACACAAAGGCGCGACCGGTGTCATCGCCGAACGCATGACGGCGATGAAGAACATGGGCCGCGAGTTGAAGGCCATTGGGGATATGCTGGTGGGAACTGCACCGTTCGATGCGGCGGCGGTGGTTCAGCACGCCGATGCGCTTCACGAAAATTGCCATAGAACCACAATTTTGTTTCCGCCCGGCAGCATCGATCACCACAGCAGAGCCTTGCCGACGATTTGGGAAAAGCCCGAGGCATTCCAGGAGGCAATGCAGAAGCTGCACAATGCCACCGAGACTTTTGCCGCGACGGCGCCCCTCAGCGACAGGACCGCGCTTGCGGCTTCTTTTGAACAGATCCGGAAAATCTGCAACGGCTGTCACCAGACATTTCGGTCGCCCGACAATTGACGCAGAGTTGCAGCGAAATGTGCTTTAACGCGGAAAGCCCGCGCCTCTGGTGGCCTCATCGGCCTTTCTTCCCCGCCGCGCAGATGCTTCACGCGGGCTTCCCGGATTCCTGGCCTGGTCGATCCGGTGCCTGGGAGCGGAACATGGTCTTTTAATTAAATTAGCGCTGATGCATAAAAGGGCTTATAGTTCGGACAGCCGGCACTGCCCCCTCCAAGCCGGTTAGGCTCGGCGCCAGTCCCCTCGATACCCCCCGACGCCGGGCCGCTGCTCCCAAGCCGCTGGTCAGGATGAGCGCGAGCGCTATGATGCGTCATCGGTGTCTAAGCAGCGGAATCATGGAAGGCGAGATTGCCCGGTCGTCGCGTGCGCCTTAGCTAAGCTCCGTGAAAGGTTCCTGCACGAGGCCGCGCAATGCCCACCGATAGCCAGTACATTCTCGAAAGCATCAAGCAGGGATGCGTGACGCTTGCCGATGACGAGTTCTTCATCGACAGGCTGGTGAAGTATTTCGGCAACGGGAGGATCCGCTGGCACGTCGAATTCCGTGGGCATCGCATCGAGCTGACGACAGGCCAGCTCAAGAAGCAGCCGACCTTCCGCAGGAAGATACTCGAACAGGCTGGTGTGCTGCCGCCGCAGCGTGCCGGGGCCAACTACAGGCGATGGGCACTCGATCTGAGGAAGAATGCCATCGAGCTTCCCTGGCGGGATAGGCCGGTAGATGTCGGCTTCGCGATCGACAGGCTCACCAGCCATGGAGATGAGCGCTGGACGGTCGAATACCAGGGCAAGGCGATCAAATTCACGACAACGAAACTCCGCAGGCAGGTTAGTTTCCGCAAACGCATGCTGGCCAAGGCCAAGGTGCTGCCGCCCCAGCTGGACCCGGTTGCCTATCGGAAGTGGATGGACTGGCTCATTCAAAACGCCACCAAGGCTGATCCGCAGGCCGGCGATGCCTTGATGACCGAGAAAAGTTGGCTTGACGACTTGCCAGAGCTAGCCGGCTGGCAAGCGCCGCCCAAGGGACCGGCTGGTAGTGGCTGCTGTCATTGAGCCAGTCCGCGCCGCCGACCGGCTCAGCCCAGCCACTTCTCATAGTCGGACACCAGCAGGTGCACCGGGGCGACGTCCTCGTCGATGTTGGAAAACCGTCCGATCGGCTCGCGGAAGACGTTGTCGGTAAGATCGTCATTGACGGTCGACACCTCGCCGATCAGCACATCCTTGCCCTCGGCCCAGAAGGCATGCCAGACGCCCGGCAGCAGCGTCACGCTCTGGCCCGGGTCGAGCTTCAGGAGCCCGCCAGCCGGCAGCCTGTGGATGGTTCCGTCGACAGGCACCAAGACCTCGGCCTTGGAATCAATGCCGCCGTCGCGATCGTGCATGAACAGTTCCAGCACCAGCTTGCCGCCGCCACGGTTAATGATGTCCTCGGCCTTGATGTTGTGGCGGTGCATCGGTGACAGCTGGTCCTTGCGCGAGATCATGATTTTTTCGGCATAGAGCATGCCCATGCCCTTCTTCATGTCCTCGTAGCGGCCGTTGCGAACGGTGAACAGGAACAGGCCGAGCTCCTTGAACTTCTCCTGGCCGTAATCGGTGATGTCCCAGCCGAGCCGCGAGGTAAAGACGGCCGACGAGTCGACCTGGCGCGCCTTCGCCTCCTCTGGCGACCAATAGGCGAAAGGCGGCATGATATAGCCGAACGAGCGGATGAAAGCGTCGGCTTCGCGGATGATGTCGTTGATGGCGGAGCGTTTCATGATCATGGTCCTTCGTGCCGATTTTCCGACAAATCGCATAGCCGAAGCCTGATCCGGTGTCGATCCTGCCAGGCCTTCAGCCTCGAGAACATGGACCACAGATCCGCTCCGCTGGTAGCGTGACATCACGTCCTTTCGAGGCCATAACCCCTGCGGATTTCTCATGGGGTGACAGACGATGCCGACCATCCACGACCTCGATACGCCATCGATCCTGATCGACGCCGCGCGCGCCGAAGCCAACATTGCCCGTGCCCAGGCCCATGCCGACAGAAACGGGCTGAAGCTGCGGCCACACATCAAGACGCACAAATTGCCTTACTGGGCGAAGAAGCAGGTGGCGGCGGGTGCGGTCGGCATCACCTGCCAGAAGATCGGCGAGGCCGAAGTGATGGCCGATTCCGGCCTTGCCGACATCTTTCTCCCCTACAACATCCTCGGCCGCGCCAAGCTGGAACGGCTTCTGGCGCTGCACCGCCGTGTCGCCCTTTCAGTCACGGCGGACAGCATGGAGACGCTGGAAGGGCTGGCGGCGACCTTCACCGATGCCGGCCATCGTTTGCCGGTGCTGGTCGAGTGCGACACCGGCATGGGCCGCTGCGGCGTGCAGACGGCCGGCGAAGCGGTTGCGCTGGCAAGACAGATCGACAGAGCCGGTGGCCTCGCCTTTGGCGGGCTGATGACCTACCCGGCCGCTGGCCGTGCCGCGCAGGCCGAGGCCTGGCTCACTGAGGCCAAGCAGGCACTGGCCGCCTCTGGCCTCGCCTGCGAGCGCATCTCCAGCGGCGGCACGCCGGATATGTGGCGCTCGAGCGAGGCATCTGTTGTCACGGAGTATCGTCCAGGCACCTACATCTATCTCGACCGCTATCAGGTCGAGAAGGGCGTCGGCACTCTCGACGACTGCGCGCTGACGGTGCTGTCGACGGTGGTCAGTCACCCGACGCCGACGCGCGCCATTCTTGATGCCGGCAGCAAGGCGCTGTCCAGCGATACGCTGGGGCTCGCCGACTTCGGCGAGATGCTCGGCGTGCCGGGAGCGCGGGTGACCAGTCTGAGCGAGGAACACGGCACCGTCACGCTTTCGGGTGATGGCAAGCTGCGCATCGGCGATCGCGTGCGGGTGGTGCCCGATCATTGCTGCGTGGTGACCAATTTGTTCAACGAGGTCAATCTGGTCGACGGCGACAAGGTGCTGGAAACGCTGCCGGTGGCGGCGCGCGGAAGGATGGGGTGAACCAAGAAGCGCCTTCCCTTCTCCCCCTTGTGGGAGAAGGTGGATCGGCGCGCAGCGCCGAGACGGATGAGGGGTGTTCCAGCGGAGTGAGACGTTGGCATTCCCTGGAACACCCTCATCCGTCGCCTTCGGCGACACCTTCTCCCACAAGGGGAGAAGGAAAAACTGGCGCCTACGCCGCTCTGTCGCGGACCTGATAATCCTTGATCGTGGCGAAGCGGATCGCTTTCCAGCGTTCCGCTTCGTAGTTGAGCGAAAAGGCATGCTGGGCCAAAAACACCGGGTCGTTGTCGAGATCGCGGGCGATGTCGCCGCGATGCGCCTCGATGAAGCGGTGTAGCTCGGCCTTGTCGTCAGCCGATATCCAGCGGCAGACGGAAAAACGCGACATCTCGAATTCGACCGGCAGCGTGTATTCGAAGTTCAGCCGCTCCTTCAGCACGTCGAGCTGCAGCGCGCCGACGACGCCGACGATGGCCGGCGAGCCGTCTTCGGGCGAGAACAGCTGCACGACGCCTTCCTCGGCCATCTGGTGCAGCGCTTCCTTGAGCTTTTTGGCTTTCATCGCGTCGCCTAGGCGGACGCGGCGCAGGATTTCCGGGGCGAAATTCGGCACGCCGCGGAACAGGATCTCCTCGCCCTCGGTCAGCGTGTCGCCGATGCGCAGCGTGCCGTGGTTGGGAATGCCGACGACGTCGCCGGCAAACGCCTCGTCGGCGGTGACGCGGGTGCGGGCAAAGAAGAATTGCGGCGCCGACAGCGACATCGGCTTTCCCGTGCGCACCAGCTTGGCTTTCATGCCGCGCTCGAGCTTGCCGGAGCAGACGCGCACGAAGGCAATGCGGTCGCGATGGTTGGGATCCATGTTGGCCTGGATCTTGAAGACGAACGACGTCATCTTCTCCTCGGTCGCCTCGACCTTGCGGGTGTCGGCCTCCTGCCCACGCGGCGGCGGTCCAAAAGCGCCGAGCGCCTCGATCAGGTCGCGCACGCCATAGTTGCGCAGCGCCGAGCCGAAATGGACCGGTGTCAGATGGCCCTCGCGGAACGCGTCGATATCAAGAGGTCGGCAAGCCTCCCGCGCGAGCTCCAGCTCCTCGATGAAGGCCTCGCGCTCGTTCTCCGGCAGCAGGCCGGCGACACGGTTGGAATCGGGACCGTTGACCGGCGTGCGTTCCTTCTCGTCGTCGCCCTTGCGCACGGCGTTCAGCGCCAGATGGTAGGTGCCGGAAAAGGTCCTTCCCCGGCCGATCGGCCAGGTGATGGGTGCCGTGTCCAATGCCAGCTTCTGCTCGATCTCATCCAAAATCTCGAACGGGTCGCGGCTTTCGCGGTCCATCTTGTTGACGAAGGTGATGATCGGGATGTCGCGCAGCCGGCAGACCTCGAACAGTTTCAGTGTGCGCGGCTCGATGCCCTTGGCGGCGTCGATGACCATGACGGCCGAGTCGACCGCCGACAGCGTGCGGTAGGTGTCGTCGGCGAAATCCTCGTGTCCGGGCGTGTCGAGCAGGTTGAAGACATTGTCCTCATACTCGAAGGTCATCACCGAGGTGACGACCGAAATGCCGCGCTCGCGCTCGATCTTCATCCAGTCGGATCGCGTCTGGATCCTGTCTTTCTTGGCCTTGACCTCGCCGGCAAGCTGGATGGCGCCGCCGAACAGCAGCAGCTTTTCGGTAAGCGTGGTCTTGCCGGCGTCCGGGTGCGCGATGATCGCGAAGGTGCGGCGACGCGCCACTTCTTCTTCTATTGCTTCGGGCATTCTCTGGGATTTCCGTGTGACAGGCCGGGCTTCTAGCAGCGCAGTGCCGGGCTGTCGACCGGTCCGGCGGGCCCACCTCTTCGTCAGAGCATGCAGCTGGTCGCGCCGTGGCTCGGGCCAGAGCATTGTCGCTTATTTCGCGCTGCTCGACGTTGGCAAGCGGCGAACGGGATGGCACTTGGGTTTACGTCGGTCAGGAATCACGTGGCAAAGGAGCGAGCATGACAGCTGCGAAACAAGTGATGGTCATCGGCGCCGGTATCATTGGAGCCTCCATCGCCTGGCATCTGAGCAGAGCGGGTGCGCGGGTGACGGTGATTGCCGACAGCCCCGCCGGTGGGATCGCCACGCCAAATTCGTTCGCCTGGATCAATGCCAGCTGGGGCAATCCGGAGCCCTATTTCCGGCTCCGCACCCGCGCGATGGCTGAGTGGACGCGGCTGGCGCAGGATCTGCCCGGCCTGCCGCTGACCTGGTGCGGCGGCCTGTGCTGGGATTTGCCGGCGGCCGACATGCAAACCTACGCCACAGAACATACAGCCTGGGGCTACGGCATCGAGCGCATCGACCGCGCCGGCGTGGCGCGCATCGAGCCCAATCTGACGGATCTTCCCGATTTTGCCCTGTATGTGGCCGGAGAAGGCGTCGCGGAGCCGGTGGCCGCCACCCGTGCCCTATTGGCAGACGCGGAGCGATATGGCGCGAAAATCATCTCCAGCATGGTCACGGCGCTGGTCCAGGCCGGCGGCAAGATCGTCGGGGTCGAGACATCGCATGGCCTGATTGTATCAGACGAGGTGGTGATCGCGGCCGGTGTCGGTTCGCCGGAGATCGCCGCGACGGCCGGGATTAGACTGCCGATTGAGACGCCGCCCGGCCTGATCGTCCACTCGCGGCCCTATAGAAAACTGCTCAACGGCCTGGTGCTGGCCGCGCGACTGCATATGCGCCAGACAGCAGAAGGCCGCATTATCGCCGGTTCGGATTTCGGCGGCGCCGACCCGGGCATGGATGCGGAAACCACCGCCCGTGATCTGTTTGCGGCCATGAAAGCCATGCTACGCGGCGGCGAGGGGCTGGAACTCGATTTCCACACAGTCGGCTACCGGCCGACGCCGATCGACGGCTTTCCGATCATCGGCCGCGCCGAGGGCATGGACGGTGTCTATGTCGCGGTCATGCATTCCGGCATCACGCTGGCGCCGGCCGTTGGCCTGTTTGCCGCGCGGGAAGTCTTGGAGGGCGAGCGCGACCCGCTGCTTGCGCCTTATGGATTGTCGCGCTTCGCTCAATAGCCCGGCGGACGACGAAAGCCGCCGGTGAGCGGTTCAATCGCCTTGGCAATGCCAAGCAACTGCTCCTCCGACCAGCGTCTGCCGACCAGTTGCAGGCCGATCGGCAGGCCGGCGCTGTCCAGTCCGCACGGCATCGAAAGCGCCGGATGGCCGCTGTAGTTGAAGACGGCGCCATAGGCCGGCAGCATCCAATAGCTCTGCTCCCTGCCATCGACCTCGATCGGCGTGCCCGGTTCGCAATGCAGGAAGGCTGTGGTCATGGCGACTGGGCAGAGCAGCGCGTCCCAGGTCTCGAAAAACCGGTCCCAGGCGAGAATGGATCTGTCGCGGCGGGCGAGCGCCTCGAACCAACGCGATACCGGCGTCGGGTCCTCAGGCGGTTCCAGCTGCGCGACCTCCAGCATCATCCCGATCAGCGCGCCACCTTGCTCAAGATCGTGGTGCAGATCGAGTTATGGCAATTTTGCTTCCTCGACGATCGCGCCTGCCGATTGCAGCCGCCTTGCGAGATTTTCAACCGCAGCGCTGATCTCGCCCGCCACCGGAAACCCGGGAAAGGACGACGCGAAGGCGATGCGCAATGTCTTGGGGTCGAGCTTCGGCATGTCCTCGACTGGCACCGGCGCAAGATCGGTGTCGTGGCCGTCCGGCCCAGCGATGATTTGGTAGATCAGCGATAGATCTTCCACACTGCGCGCCAGCGGCCCGAGGCAGGACATCAGCCGCACGCTGCGCGCAGCACCTTCAGGGTCAGGGAACGCGCCTGCCAGCGAGACGCGGTGCTCCGTCGGCTTCAGGCCATAGACGCCGCAGAAACTGGCCGGCAGCCGGATCGAATCCTGCATGTCGGTGCCGACGTCGAATGACATCATCCCGGCGCAAAGCGCCGCCGCCGCGCCGCCGCTGGACCCCCCCGCGGTGCGCTGGAGATTCCAGGGGTTGCTGGTGCGGCCGAACAGTGGATTGTTCGATTGCCAGTCCGACAGCATGGTCGCGACGTTGGTCTTGGCCATCAGCACGCCGCCGGCCGCCTTCAGCCGCGCGACGACTGGGCTGTCCTGCCTCGCGACATAGTCGGCGAAGGGCGGAAAGCCGACCGTGGTCTTCATGCCGGCCGTTTCGTGCGTGTCCTTCAGTGTGAACGGTACGCCGTGCAGCGGCCCAGGTGCTTCGCCGCGCGCCAATGCCGCGTCGGCCTTTTTTGCTTGGCTGTGAGCCCCTTCCCTGTCGAGCGCAATGACGGCGTTGACCGCCTCGTTGTGCGCGTCGATCTGCGCCAGATGTGCGTCGAGCGCCTCCACGGCCGAGATTTTCCGCGCGGCGATGGCGGCGGCCAGTTCGACGGTTGAGGAGAAGGCGATGTCCATGAGAAATGCTCCGGCTTGGCCGCACGTCCGTGAAGATGGCGGACTGCGGCGCGACTTCAAGCGGAGTTGAGCATTCGAGGATTGGCAGCGTTTGATCGGAATTGTGCTACCGATGTCAGTGCTCTACCGCGCCCGCGACGCTACCAGTTGTCGAAGAAACCTACCCGACCAGCGCCAGCTTCGCCGCCGCCGGAGCAAAGGGACGAATGGCCATGCCATCGCCGGTGATCGTCACAAAACTCGATGGCGGGATCGCCTGCCAGTCGCCGCCTTCGCGATCGAAAGGTTCGGAAACGATGCAACGGCCGCCGCCCTTGCGCAGTATCGAGGTGTAAAGCGTCGGGGCATGGGCGTCGGTGGCATAGCGCACCGCATGCAGCGCCTGCCCGTCGGAGAAGGCGGCGGTGAGTTTCAGCGCCGGTTCGAGGCCGGCGCGGCGCGAAGCTTCGAGCACGCGGCTGGTGGCGCGGGAGACGGCGCCTTGCGGGTCGCCGGCCAATCCTTCGTCGATCATCAGCAGGAAAAACAATTCGGAATCGGTGGTGCCTTCGCGCTGGTCGAAGACGGCGTCGGACAACGAGTTCTCCAGCGCACGGCGGATCTTTTCGAAGCCGCCGATCTGGCCGTTGTGCATGAACGACCAGGAACCTGAAATGAACGGATGGCAGTTCATGCGGCTGGTGGCGCCGCCGGTGGAGGCTCGCACATGGGCGAGGAACAGGCCGGATTTGATCTGCCGGCATAGACTTTTCAGATTGGGATCCGACCAGGCCGGCAGGATATCGCGGTAGAGGCCGGGTTCCGGGCGGTCGCCATACCACGCAAGGCCAAAGCCGTCGCCATTGGTCGGCGATTTCGCTTCCTGGGCGCAATGGCTCTGGGCAATCAACGAGTGACAGGGCGCGGTGAGGATGTCTTCGAGAAAGACCGCTTCACCGAGATAGGCCGCCCACCGGCACATCGTTTCTGTCGTCCTCTAGGCGCGATCCAAAAGAGCCCCAGGCTCCTTGATCGCGTGTGTGCCTCTGTTGTGCGTCCGCTCGTAAAGCTCGCGAACGATTCGGCTGGCGGTAGTTTCAAACAGAAATGGCAAGAAAGCATGAACGAGCGCGGCTGAAGCCGCCAGCAGCAGCCGCGACGAGAACCAGGCGGCAAAAGCCATATGGCTGAAATAGGTTTCGCCGACCTTGGCCGGATGAGAGGTGAAAATCTTTGCGACCGACATGCTGGTTCCCCTTCAGCGCTTGAAGTTCCTGATATGAGTATCCTGACACGCTTCGCCGGTTCATCGGTCTCAAAATGTCCTTGTATTTTGATGATTCATGGGACAAACATCCCAAATGGCACTCGAAATCGACGAAATCGACCGAAAATTGCTCGCCGAATTGCAGCGCGATGGCACGCTGTCGGTCGATCAGCTGTCGGAACGGGTGGCGCTGTCGCGCAATGCCTGCTGGCGCCGGGTGAAGCGGCTGGAGGAAGATGGCATCATCACCGGCCGGGTAGCGCTGGTCGACGCCGAAAAGCTCGGGCTTGGCCTTTCCGTCTTCATCCTGATCCGCACATCCAATCACGATCCGGAGTGGTTGCAGAAATTCCGGGCGGCGGTGACCGGCTTTCCTGAAATCACCGGCGTCTACCGCATGTCCGGCGACCTCGACTACGTCTTGCGCGCCCGCGTCGCCGACGTGAAGGCCTATGACCGGCTCTACCAGCGGCTTATCGCCAAGGTGGCGCTTTCTGACGTCTCCGCCTCCTTCGTGATGGAGGAGATCAAGGAGACGACGGTCGTTCCGATGGAACTGCGCTAGTAGCGCTACATTCGCGTTTGGCCAAAGCCTCCGTGACGCGTTGAAGTCGCGGCATGCATCCTGGGGTCTGCGCGGCGTCGCTTCGCTCCGCTAATCGCCAAGGGAGGCGACCCGTCAACGGAAGCACTTCTGCCCGGCAAACTTCTCCGCCCGAAACCAGGTCACAGTGCCGCCCAAAAGAAAGCCGTTGATAGGCTTGCGGTCGAGTTGACCGAATCGCCGTTCGCGCCGATAGGATCGATTTTATGCGCGCAGCCCTTCAAACTCCCTCCGTCATCGGTCCGACCGTCGGCTTCGTCAGGTTGCCGCATGGTGAAGGACTTCCTCTTCCTGCCTATGAAAGCACCGGCGCGGCCGGCATGGATCTGCGCGCTGCGGTGCCCGACGACCGGCCGCTGCTGATCCTGCCGGGAAAACGCGCTCTGGTGCCGACCGGGCTGATCCTGGAGATTCCGGAAGGCATGGAAGGTCAGGTGCGGCCACGCTCCGGACTTGCCTTCAAACATGGCCTGACAGTCCTCAACACGCCCGGCACCATCGACAGCGACTACCGCGGCGAAGTGAAGGTGCTGCTGATCAATCTCGGCGACGAAGATTTCGCGGTGACGCGCGGCATGCGCATCGCCCAGATCGTTTTCGCCGCGGTGACGCAAGCGGCCGTGGAAGAGCGTAGCCTGGCCGGTGGCACGGCGCGCGGCTCGGGCGGGTTCGGATCGACCGGCACCGCCTGATGCCTAAACTGCCCAAACTCGTTATCTTCGACTGTGACGGGATCCTGGTCGATACCGAGAACCTGGCCAATCGACGGCTTGCCGAATGGCTGAGCGCCGCCGGCTATCCGACGAGCTTCGGATATTGCCGTAAAAATTTCTCCGGCCGCAGCATGGCGTCGGTGCAGAAACAGATCGAAGAACAGACCAGCGTCAGGCTCGGCGCCGATTTCGTCGATCGCTGGAATGCCGGCCTGCCGGATCTGTTCGCCCATGGCGTCGAAGCCATCCCTTACGTGCGCGAGTTCGTCGAAGCCGTGCGTGCAGCCGACATCGCCTATTGCGTCGCCACCTCGGCCCGGGTGTCGAAAATGCACATCACACTTGGCCAGACCGGGCTGTTGCCGCTGTTCGAACATGCGATGTTTTCGTCGACCATGGTCGCGCGCGGCAAGCCGTTTCCCGACCTGTTCCTGCATGCGGCCAAGACAATGGGCTTCGCGCCCGCCGACTGCATCGTCATCGAGGACAGCGTCGCCGGTACGCAGGCCGGCATCGCCGCCGGCATGCGGGTGTTTTCCTATCATGGCGATCCCTATTCCGACCGCGACGGCCTGGTCCAGGCCGGCGGCATCCTGTTCGACGACATGCGCGACCTGGCGGGGCTGGTGCCGATCCACTGATTGATCTTCAGCCCGCGGCTTTACGCCTCAATCGGCCGTGCTAGCTTAACGCCGCCAACCTGAGGCCATGCATGAAACCCACCCTGCTCCGCTTCATCCTCGCCTTGATGCTGCTGCCGTTTTCATGGACCCCGGCTGGCGCGCAAGCCGTCAGCTTTCCAGAGCTCGGTAGCGCGCTGCCCGGCCGCACTGATGTGACCTATCTCGACCTGGCCAAGATGGTCATTCCAGATCTCGCCGCGGACAAGGACGGCTTCTACAAGGGCGGATTGCCGATCCAGATGCGTCACATCGAGGGACCGGGCAGCGGCGGTTCGCCGCCCGAGACGTCAGGCTTCTCGGATGCCGCGGTGCTTGCCATCAAGGCTGGCGGCAAGGACCGGCTGACCATGCTGTTCGACCTCGGCGACTCTCCCGACAGCGCCGAAGGCTATGCGGTGCTGGCGCTCTACGACATCACGGCCAAGCCCAAGCTGCTCGACGCCGTCAATGTCGCGCTCGACCGCGGCACCTATTTCCGCGAACCCGGCAAGCTTTCCGTCGGCGCCAGCGATGACGTCCTCATCACCATGAGCGCGCATTTCAATTCGAGCCAGAACTATGTCATCACGCCGCTGATCATGGTCCGCGACGACAAATTCGAGCTGATCGACATGATCTATACGTTCGATGAGAACCTGTGCGCCTACAGCCGCAAGCAGGACGCTGCTTTCCAGACCATCGCCGACGGCCAGCCTTTTGCCGCCATCAAGGTGGTGGTGACCGACGCGACGGTGCTGAACGGCGAAAGCTGCGACGACGCGCCGCCCAGTCCTGAGTCTCACGAGATTTCCATCACCTATCGCTGGGACAAGAAGACATCCCGCTACGCCAAGGATTCCGACGCGCTGGACAAATTGGCAGGAGAGAACGCCAAACGCTTCTGAACCAACCGCATTCGTTTGCCCGGCCAAAGAGGGCAGGATAAAATCCACTTAGCCACACCGCATGATGGGGAATTACCATGGACAAGGGCAATATCTTTCGCGACCTGCATGGCTCGACCTTCGTCATGCCCAATCCCTGGGATATCGGCACGACGAAGCTGCTGGGCTCGTTCGGCTTCACGGCGCTGGCGACGACCAGCGCCGGCTTTGCCTTTTCGCGCGGGCTGCCAGATGGCGCCGTGACCTTCGACCAGATGATCCACCATTGCCGCGAAGTGACGGCGGCGACCAGCCTGCCGGTCTCCGCCGACCTTGAGAAAGGCAAGGGCGACAGCGCCGAGCAGGCCGCCGAAACCATCTTCGCGGCGGAGGCGGCCGGGCTTGCCGGCTGCTCGATCGAAGACCACACCGGCGATACGGACAAGCCGATCTATGATTTCTCCCACGCCGTCGAGCGTGTTGCGGCAGCGGTGGAAGCGGCCCGGGCGCTGAAGCGCGATTTCGTCTTCACCGCTCGAGCGGAAAATTTCCTGTGGGGCAAGTCCGACCTCGATGACACGATCAAGCGGCTGCAGGCTTTCGAGAAGGCCGGAGCCGACGTGCTCTATGCACCGGGCATTGGCGACGTCGAGATGATCCGCACGGTCTGCTCGGCGGTCAGCAAGCCGGTCAATGTCATGGCGGTACCGGGCTTCACCATCGCCGATCTCGCCATGGCCGGCGTCAAGCGGATCTCGCTCGGGCCGTGGTTGACCAATTTCGCCTACGGCATGCTGGAGACGGCGGCACGCGAGATCCAGCAGGACGGCACATTCGGCTTCACCCGCGCCGCCATGCCATTCAGCAAATTGCAGGCGCTGTTCGGCAAACCTTCAGCTTAGATGGGACCCATCGCATGACGCTTACCGTCGTCGATATGCACACCGGCGGCGAGCCGCTCCGGATCATCACCGGCGGTTATCCGGATATTCCAAAGGGCACCATCCTGGAAAAGCGCGCCTATGTGCGCGACCATCTCGATCATCTCCGGAAAATCCTGATGTTCGAGCCGCGCGGCCATTACGACATGTATGGTGCCTTGCTGGTCGAACCCGACCTGCCCGGTGCCGACCTCGCCGTGCTGTTCATGCACAATGAGGGCTATTCGACCATGTGCGGCCACGCCATCGTCGCGCTCGGCCGCTACGCCATCGATGAAGGGCTGGTGGCGAAACAGGAGCCGATCACGACTGTCAACATCGAGGCGCCATGCGGGCTGGTCGTCGCCTCGGTCGAGGTCAGGGACGGCAAGGCCGGCGCGGTATCGTTCGAAAGCGTGCCGGCCTTCCTGTTCGCCGGCGGCCAGACGATCGAACTGCCTGGCCATGGCACGATCGGTTTCGACGTTGCCTATGGCGGCGCTTTCTACGCGCTGGCCGATTGCCACCAATTCGGGCTCGAGTTCGGCCGCGACCGGGTGCGCGATTTCGTCGATGCGGCGACGGCACTGACGGACAGGCTCAAGGCCGAATTTCCGCTGTCGCATCCCGACCACGCCGACCTTGCCTTCCTCTACGGCACCATCCTGACCGACGGCCGCGATGCTTTTGCTGATGAGGCGACCAAAAACATCTGCGTCTTCGCCGAGGCCGAGGTCGACCGCTCGCCGACCGGTTCCGGCGTCACCGCAAGGCTGGCGGCCATGCACGCCAAGGGCGAGATCGGCATCGGGCAGACGCGCACGTTCGAAAGCATCGCCGGCTCGCGTTTTTCCGGAGCCGTGGTGCGGACGGCGAAGGCTGGCCCGCATGAGGCGATCATCGCCCGGGTCGGCGGCCGTGCTTATTATTCCGGGCGGGCTGAGTTTATCGTCGAGGCGGACGACGAACTCGGACGCGGGTTTCTCCTGCGTTAAGTGCGCCGATATCCAAATCGGGCAGCTTCCCGCACCGATATCGCCTTGTGCAGATGCACCATCATGGCGGCGGCGAACAGCGGCGTCACCAGGTTGAGCAGCGGCACAGCGAGGAAGGCCGCGATAACCAGCCCCGCGAAAAACACGGTGCCGGCATAGTGCCTGCGCAAGGCCCTGGCCTCTTCTTCCCCGCGAAAGCGCATGGCGGCGAATTCGAAGAACTCGCGCCCGAGCAGATAGCCGTTGACGATGAAGAAGGCCGCGATGTTGACGCCCGGCACCAACAGAAGCAGCAGGGCGATGATATTGCCAAGAATGACGATGCCGAGAAATCGCATTGACAGCACCAGCGAGCGCAGCGCCGGCATCGCGCGGCCGGTTGGATCGCCGGTATAGTCGGTGCGCTCGACCACTTCGGCGATATCGTCGAGAAACAAGCCGGCGACAACAGCCGTCACCGGCGCGATAAGCAACGCCATGCCGAAGGCAAGCGCTATTGCCGCGATGATGCCGCCAAGCCACCCGGCCCAGGACGGCATGCCGGGCAACAGCGACTGCAGCCACGGCAGCGCCAGCCACTCGATGAGGCTGGTCAGGCCGAACCACAAGGCCACCAGCGCCAGCAAGGTCAGCCCAAGCGTCTTCACGAACACGGCACGAAACGGAGGCGAGAGCAGTTCAAGGGCCGCAGTGCGGGCAGCGTCGAAAATCACCGTGCTTTACCCCCAGCCTAGCGGACCGAAAAGGCGGACGCTTCCGAGATAGGCAGCGCGGGCCGCGAGCACAAGCGCGGATAGTTCTGGAATTTGCTCTATCGCGCAAGCGCCGGCTTGCGCACCGGGATGGTCATGGCAGCGACGCCGGCGACGACAAAGCCCATGCCCAGCCATGCCGTGGAGCCAAGGCTTTCGCCGAGGAAGAGAGCGCCGATGCCAACGCCGATCGGCACGCGCAGATAGGCCTGCGAGGTGGTGCCGACCGAGCCCAGCGTGTGGATGAGGCGGAAATAGATGACGAAGGCCAGCGCCGTCGAAAACACCGATAGGCCGAGCAAGGCCAGGATCGACGCGCTCGATGGCGCCAGCGTCCATGGCTGGTCGAACACAAGACTGAGCGGCACCAGTATGATTGCGCCGCACAGCATCGAGCCGGCGGCGGGCAGCATCGGGTCGAGGCCCTTGAAGCCACGGCCGAAAATCGCCGCACCGGCATAGCAGATCGTTGCCGCGACAATTGCCAACTGCGCCCACAGTTCGCGACCGAGACCACCCAGCGCTTCGGTGCCGATGATGAGGCAGATGCCGGCAATGCCGGCGCCGACGCCGATCAGTTTGCGCAAGGTGACCGGCTCATGGCGGGTGATGAGCGCGGTGAGCAGGAAGGTGAAGATCGGCGAGGTCGCGTTCAGGATGGTGGCGAGGCCGGCATCGACCGAGCGTTCGGCCGCCGCAATTAGCGTGAACGGCACGACGCTGTTGAGGCAGGCCTGGAAGGCGAAGCGGCGCCAGCTTGCCGCATCGCCCGGCATGGCCAGTCCGCGCCAGCGGATGATGGCAAACAGGATACCACCGGCAATCAGCGTGCGGGCCGCAATGAAGGTGACCGGCGGGATCGTCTCGACGCCGATCTTGATGAAGGTGTAGGAAGCGCCCCAAAGCACCGCCAGCACGACGAGCAGCGCCAAGTCGGTCGTCATATCGTTCGTTGTCGACATGCTCTTCGTAGACATGGGGCTGGCTCGTCTTTGAAACGGGATCGGCTGAGCCAAGCTTGTAGGCCGCGCGATGATGAAATGCTTCGGCCACGATCGAATTGTCATAGCGCCTCGGTGCCGATGCTCCTTTGGCTTGTTCCGAGCCTGATCCGCCAAAGTTGCGTGTCACGCCTAGGCAAACCGGTTTCAAATCGCTAGACCCGCGCCGGGCCGGCATGGCAAGAAGCCGGCTCGGGTTTTTGGCGGAGATTTTGATGCCGGATTATGACGTGCTCTGCATCGGCAATGCCATTGTCGACATCATCGCCCAGTGCGACGAAGCATTCCTCGAGACCAACGGCATCATCAAGGGCGCGATGAACCTCATCGACACAAGGCGCGCCGAGCTGCTGTACAGCCGCATGGGTCCGGCGATCGAGGCGTCCGGCGGCAGCGCCGGCAACACGGCGGCCGGCGTCGCCAGCTTCGGCGGCCGCGCCGCTTTCTTCGGCAAGGTCTCCAACGATGCGCTGGGCGAAATCTATGCCCACGACATCCATGCGCAGGGCGTCGCCTTCGACACCAGGCCGCTCAAGGGCGAGCCGCCGACGGCGCGCTCGATGATCTTCGTCACCCCTGACGGCGAGCGCTCGATGAACACCTATCTCGGCGCCTGCGTCGAGCTCGGGCCGGAGGATGTCGAGGCGGACAAGGCCTCTGGCGCCAAGGTCACCTATTTCGAAGGCTATCTGTGGGATCCGCCGCGTGCCAAGGAAGCAATCCGCCAGACGGCGATGCTGGCTCACGCGGCAGGCCGCGAAGTGTCGATGACCCTGTCGGATTCGTTCTGCGTCGACCGCTACCGCGACGAGTTCCTCGAGCTGATGCGTTCGGGTACCGTCGACATCGTCTTTGCCAACAGCCACGAGATCAAATCGCTTTACCAAACGGCGTCGTTCGACGAAGCGCTGGCGCAGATCCGCAAGGATTGCCGCATCGCCGCCGTGACCCGCTCGGAAAAAGGCTCGGTGATCGTGCGTGGCGACGAGACCGTGGTGATCAAGGCGACCGCGATCAAGGAGCTGGTCGACACGACGGGCGCCGGCGATCTCTATGCCGCCGGCTTCCTGCACGGCTACACGCAAGGCCGTGACCTGCAGACCTGCGGCGACCTTGGCTCACTGGCGGCCGGATTGGTGATCCAGCAGATCGGCCCCAGGCCGCGGCAGAATTTGCGCCGCGAGGCAGAGCAAGCTGGGTTGCTGTAGGGGACGCTGCCGATCTCCCCACTTGTGGGGGAGATGGCCGGCAGGCCAGAGGGGGGCGCTGTCCCGCCAGCATCTCCAAGGCTTTACACTGCCGCCAGCCCAAAAATAGACGGCATGAATTCCATGGCGCGCCGTCGGCCGAAGAGCTCGGGCGCAAACATCGCTCCGTAGCGATCCTTGGCGCCCCCCTCTGCCCTGCCGGGCATCTCCCCCACGAGGGGGAGATCGGCGGCTTGGCCGTCCGTGCGCTCACCGTCGCGCGGCTGTCACACATCGCACCTACACGCAATCTGGGCGTCCCGCGACTGACATTTCGGGGCGCCAATAGCCAGTTGGGGTGTCAAGACATGCAAGACAGCAAGCTGTCGGGCGGCAGGATCCGTCGCCGCCGTGATTTCCGTTTTCCGCACTAGAAATTCAACAACCGGCCGTCGCTGCGGGAGGAGCGCGCGGCCCGGAAGACAGAAGCATGAACAGATTTCAGACAACCGCCGTCAAGCAGGACGACTTCGCGGAGATGGTCGCGGAGGATGTCGAACGCGCGCTTGCCCATTATGACGAGGCCATCAACAGACCCACCATGGTCTCGGTCGGCAAGATCGCCGGCAGCATAGCGTCCGCCGTCACCTTGCTGTCGCCGAAGCACCAGCGCGCCATCGACGCCATCCATGCCGACCTTCCCGGCCTGGCATCGAAATTCGTGCGCGCACTGGCAGCCGAGGCCGCGCGCCGCAGCGAAGCCGGTATTGCTAGTGCGACAAATCCGACGACGACCCTGTTGGCCTATGTCGAGCCCCCTTCGCAGCCAAAGTCCGACGACCTCGAATCGATGCTGATCGAGGATTGGGCCGGCCGCGTCGCCGGCTCGACCTATCTCGAAGAAAATCTGGGCATCGCCCGCTCCACCTTGCACCGCTGGCAAAGGCGCGGCGACGTCATCGCGCTGCGCAAGGGCGGCCGCAAGCACGTCTTCCCGCTGGCGCAGTTCGTCGACGGCCGGCCGGTCGCGGGTGTCCGCGACGTGCTGTCCCTGATCAGCAATCCGAGGCTTGCATGGCTGTGGCTGACGCGTCCCTCGGCGCAGCTCGACGGCCGCATTCCGATCGACCTGCTGCGGCAGGATCAAGTCGAGGAGGTGGTCGAGGCCGCGCGCGTGTTCGCGCCGGACTGAGGATTTCACGGACTTGCCAGACGGCTAATGGCTTCGCCTCACTCGAAAAGTTCTCTTTTCGTCCGAAGCGTGACCCGCCCCTCAAGTCCCCGCCGTGTACGCCGCGATCGCCGCCATGTTGACGATGTCACTGTCCTTGGCGTTGAGCGACACAATCTGAACCGGCTTGTTCAAGCCGACCAGCAGCGGACCGATCACCGTCGAGCCGCCGAGTTCCTGCAGCATCTTGGTCGAGATCGAGGCGGAGTGGAACGCCGGCATGATCAGCACATTGGCCGGGCCGGTCAGCCGGATGAACGGATATTGCGCCATGGCCCGCGCGTTGAGGGCAACGTCGGCGGCCATTTCGCCGTCATATTCGAAATCGACGCGGCGCTTGTCGAGGATGCGCACGGCTTCCTGCACGCGTTCGGAGCGTTCGCCCTGCGGATGGCCGAAGGTGGAATAGGCGAGCATGGCGAGCCTCGGCTCGTAACCCATGCGGCGGGCAAAGCCTGCGGCCTCTTCGGCGATGTCGGCGATCTGTTCGGCATTGGGCATGTCGTGCACGGCGGTATCGGCGACCAGCACCGTCCTGCCCCGCGCCAGCACGATCGAGACGCCGATGACGCGGTGGCCGGGCTTGGCGTCGATGACGCGGCGGATGTCTTCGAGCGCGGTCGAATAGTTGCGGGTGACGCCGGTGACGATGCCGTCGGCGTCGCCCAGCGCCACCATGCAGGCGGCGAAGTGGTTACGGTCGTTGTTGATCAACCGCTGGCAGTCGCGGAACAGGAAACCTTTGCGCTGCATGCGCTCGTAGAGATAGTCGGTGTAGATGCCGTTGCGGCGCGACAGCCTTGCATTGATGATCTCGATGCCTTGCTTGTTGAGATCGATGCCGGCGTGCTTGGCGTTTTCCTTGATGACGTCGTCGCGGCCGAGCAGGATGGCGGTGCCGAGCTTCTGGTTCACGTAGGAGACGGCGGCGCGCATGACCTGCTCTTCCTCGCCCTCGGCGAAGACGATGCGCTTGGGCTGGCGGCGCACGCGGTCGTAGATGCGCTGCAGGGTCGAGGCGATCGGGTCGCGGCGGGCGGACAGCTCCTGCGCGTAGCGGTCGAGATCGAGGATCGGCTTGCGGGCGACGCCTGAATCCATCGCCGCCTTGGCCACCGCAATCGGGATGGCCGAGATCAGGCGCGGGTCGAACGGCACCGGGATGATGTAGTTGGGGCCGAATTTCGGCCTGTTGCCCTGATAGGCGGCGGCGACGTCGTCAGGCACGTCCTGGCGCGCCAATGCCGCCAGCGCCTGGGCGGCGGCGATCTTCATGTCATCGTTGATGGTGGTAGCCCGCACATCCAGCGCGCCGCGGAAGATGTAGGGAAAGCCGAGCACATTGTTGACCTGGTTCGGATAGTCCGACCGTCCGGTAGCCATGATGGCGTCGGTGCGGATCTCGGCCAATTCCTCCGGCGTGATTTCCGGGTCTGGGTTGGCCATGGCGAAGATGATCGGGTTCTTGGCCATCGACTGCACCATGGCGGTGGTCAGCGCACCCTTGGCGGAGAGGCCGAGGAAGACATCGGCGCCGTCGAGAGCCTCGGCGAGGCTGCGCGCCTCGGTCTTGACCGCATGCGCCGATTTCCACTGGTTCATGCCTTCGGTGCGGCCCTGGAAAACCACGCCCTTGGTGTCGCACAAAGTGATGTTTTCGGGCGCGAAGCCCATCGCCTTCATCAACTCGATACAGGCTATGCCGGCTGCACCCGCACCGTTGCAGACCATTTTCGTGGTCTTCATATCGCGGCCGGTGATCTCCAGCGCGTTGATCAGGCCGGCGGACGAGATGATGGCGGTGCCGTGCTGGTCGTCGTGGAAGACGGGAATGTCCATCAATTCGCGCAGACGCTGCTCTATGATGAAGCACTCGGGCGCCTTGATGTCCTCGAGATTGATGCCGCCGAAAGACGGGCCGAGGAAACGTACGCAGTTGATAAACTCGTCGGCGTCCTCGGTGTCGACCTCGAGATCGATGGAATCGACATCGGCAAAGCGCTTGAACAGCACCGCCTTGCCTTCCATCACCGGTTTCGAGGCCAGCGCGCCGAGATTGCCGAGACCGAGAATGGCGGTGCCGTTGGAGATGACGGCGACCATGTTGCCGCGCGTCGTGTAGTCGAAGGCGCGGCTGGGGTCTTCGGCGATGGCCAGAACCGGAACCGCCACGCCAGGCGAATAGGCGAGGCTGAGGTCGCGTTGCGTTGCCATCGGCTTGGTGGCGACAACCTCCAGCTTGCCCGGCCGACCCATGGCATGGAATTCGAGCGCTTCCTGCGCGCTGACGGACGGACCGCTGTTCTCGGTTTTCTTGGCCATGATGTTCTTGATTTCCTCGCCGGTGCAGCACCTCGTTGACGCGGGTGCTTTGTGTCGGTTCGAATTAAGACCACGCGCCGCCGCGTGTAAACCGCCAGCGCGCGGGAATCGCTGTTGGCGTGGGCAATTGCGGACAACCCGCCATCCCGGTCGTCCCCTGTTTTTCGAAGCCCCGGCATTAAACCGCGCCATCACATCTGCTAGCGTGCCGTGCATGAACATGCACAGCCCGAACGAGCCTGATGCCCCCGAGGCGATGACGCCGGTGCCGACCGTCCACGCCGGCGCCACGCCGATGATAGAGCAGTTCATCGAGATCAAGGCGGCGAATCCGGATTCGCTGCTGTTCTATCGCATGGGCGATTTCTACGAGCTGTTCTTCGACGATGCCGAGAAGGCGAGCCGGGCGCTGGGCATCGTCTTGACCAAGCGCGGCAAGTATCAAGGGCTCGACATTCCGATGTGCGGCGTGCCGGTGCATGCGGCCGACGACTATCTGCAGAAGCTGATCGGCCAGGGTTTTCGCGTTGCCGTCTGCGAACAGATCGAGGACCCAGCCGAAGCGAAGAAACGCGGCGGCAAATCGGTGGTGCGCCGCGACGTGGTGCGGCTGGTGACCCCGGGCACCATCACCGAGGACAAATTGCTGGCGCCCTCGGAATCGAGTTTCCTGATGGCGCTGGGGCGGGTGAAGGGCGGAGCGGACCACTCCTTCGCCTTGGCCTGGATCGACATCTCGACCGGCGCCTTCCGCGTCACCGACACCACCGCAGACCGGCTGCTGGCCGACATTTTTCGTGTCGATCCGCGCGAATTGATCGTCGCCGAGCCGGTGTTCCACGATCCGGAGTTGAAGCCAGTGTTCGACGTGCTCGGCCGCGTCGCCAGCCCGCAGCCGCCGTCGCTGTTCGATTCGGCCTCGGCGACGGGCCGCATCGCCCGCTTCTTCGATGTGGCGACGGCGGACTCGTTTGGCGCTTTTTCGCGCGCCGAACTGTCGGCGATCTCGGGTGCCATCGCCTATATCGAGAAGACGCAGAAGGCCGAGCGACCGCCGCTGTCGCGGCCGGAGCGCGAGGAGCAGGGCTCGACGCTGTTCATCGATCCTGCGACGCGCGGCAATCTGGAACTCTTACGCACGCTGTCGGGTAGCCGCGAAGGCTCGCTGTTCAAGGCGATCGACCGGACGGTGACGGGGGGCGGCGCAAGGCTGCTCGCCGACCGGCTGATGGCGCCGCTGACCGACCCGGCGGCGATCGGCGCCAGGCTGGATTCGGTGTCGTTCTTCCGCTCCGAAACGCGGCTCTGCCAGGCGGTGCGGTCGAGCCTGAAGAGTGTCGCCGACATGCCGCGCGCGCTGTCCAGGCTAGCGCTCAACCGGGGTGGGCCGCGCGACCTCGGCGCCCTGCGCGCCGGTTTCGAAGCGGCCGGCGCGATCGCCGAAATCTTTGCCGCGACCGCCCTGCCCGGGGAATTGGCCGCCGCACTCACCGCAATCCATGCGCTGCCCCAGGCGCTTGCCCAGCATCTGACTCAGGCGCTTGGCGACGAGTTGCCGCTGCTCAAGCGCGACGGCGGTTTCGTTCGCGGCGGCTACCATGCCGATCTCGACGAGATGCGGGCGCTGCGCGACGAATCGCGAAAGGTGATCGCCGGGCTGGAGCGCTCGCTGATCGACGAGACCGGTATACGCTCGCTAAAAATCCGGCACAACAATGTGCTTGGTTATTACATCGAGGTGACCGCCAACCATCATGCGATCATGACCGGCAGCGATGGCGCCAAGGCGCGCTTCATCCACCGCCAGACCATGGCCAACGCCATGCGTTTTACAACGACCGAGCTTGCGGAGCTCGAGACCAAGATCGCCAATGCCGCCGACCGGGCGCTCAGCATCGAGCTTGCCGCCTTCGACGCGCTGACGGCGGAGGCGGTCGGCGAGGCGGAAAAGATCCGCGCCGGTGCGGATGCGCTGGCCGTGCTCGACGTGTCGGCGGCACTCGCACTTTTGTCGGAAAGCGAGGCCTGGTGCCGGCCGGTGGTGGATTCCAGCCTCGCCTTCGAGATTACAGGCGGCCGGCATCCGGTGGTCGAACAGGCCTTGCGCCGTTCGGGCGAAGGCCCGTTCGTCGCCAATGATTGCGACCTGTCGCCGGAGCGGAGTGCGAAGAACGGCGCGATCTGGCTTTTGACCGGTCCGAACATGGGCGGCAAGTCGACATTCCTGCGGCAGAACGCGCTGATCGCTATCCTGGCCCAGACCGGCTCGTTCGTACCGGCGACATCGGCCCATATCGGTGTCGTCGACCGGCTGTTCTCGCGCGTCGGCGCCTCGGACGATTTGGCGCGCGGCCGTTCGACCTTCATGGTCGAGATGGTCGAGACGGCGGCGATTCTCAACCAGGCCGGTGAGCGCGCGCTAGTGATCCTCGACGAGATCGGCCGCGGCACCGCCACTTTCGACGGCCTGTCGATCGCCTGGGCGGCGGTCGAATATCTGCATGAGAAGAACCGCTGCCGGGCGATCTTTGCCACCCATTTCCACGAAATGACCTCGCTGGCCGGCAAGCTGGCGCGGCTCCACAACGTCACCATGCGGGTCAAGGAATGGGAGAACGACGTCGTCTTCCTGCACGAGGTCGGCAAAGGCGCCGCCGACCGCTCCTACGGCGTGCAGGTGGCGCGGCTGGCCGGCCTGCCGGAAGCGGTGGTCGACCGGGCCAAGGAGGTTCTGCACCAACTGGAAGAGGGCGAGGTTTCGGGCAAGACGAATCGCCTCGTCGACGATTTGCCGCTGTTTTCGGTGGCGGTGAAGCGGGAAGCGCCGAAGGCGGTCAAGAGCGACGCGCTGGGTATGGCGCTCGGCGAGATCAATCCGGACGAGATGACGCCGAGGGAGGCGCTTGAGGCACTGTACCGGCTGAAGGGGTTGATATAGTAGTTCTTTTGCCATCAGAGCGGCGGCGGTGAAACCGCCAATCTCCCCCCTCGTGGGGGAGATGTCCGGAAGGACAGAGGGGGGCGCCGTAGAGTGCTAACCTGCGTAGCCTGCGCTCAAAATAACGCTCGGCAGGGAGGGGCACGAGGAAGCAGCCGTTTTAAATTTGATATGCTGGCGGGACAGCGCCCCCCTCTGCCCTGCCGGGCATCTCCCCCACGTGGGGGAGATTGGCAGCTTCACCCGCCCGCCTAAACCATCTCCAGCCCGTGCTTGCGCGCCGGCGGCGGGAAGGCACGGTCGAGATCGGCGATATCCTGTGGCGTAAGCTTGATGTCGAGCGCCGCGACGTTCTGGCGGACGTGCTCCTGGCTGGTGGCCTTCGGGATGGCGATGACGCCCTCCTGCTGCATCACCCAGGCGAGCGCGATCTGCGCCGGGGTCGCATTGTGGCGGGCGGCGACGGCGTCGAGCCTGGCATTGCGCGCCAACGCACCCTGCTCGACCGGCGAGTAGGCCATCAAGGGGATGCCGCGCTGCCGGCTCCAGGGCGCCAGGTCGAATTCGAGGCCGCGCCGGACCAGATTGTAGAGCACCTGGTTGGTCTGGACATTGTTGCCGTCGGGCAGGCCGATCAGCTCTTCCATCTCGTCGGTATCGAAATTGCTGACGCCCCAGTGGCGGATCTTGCCGGCCTTTTTCAGAGCCTCGAAGGCCACGACCGTTTCCCTTAACGGCACGCTGCCGGGCCAATGCAGCAGATAAAGGTCGATGCGGTCTGTGCGCAAGCGCTTCAGGCTGTTTTCGCAGGCGCGCTGCACGCCCGCGCGCGAAGCGTTTGACGGTAGAACTTTCGAGACCAGGAAGGTCTCATCGCGGCGTCCGGCAATAGCCTGCGCCACCACCTCCTCGGCGCCGCCGCTGGCATACATTTCGGCGGTGTCGATCAGCGTGATGCCAAGGTCGAGGCCGAGCTTCAGAGCATTCACCTCATCGGCACGGCGACGGGCATCTTCGCCCATCTTCCATGTCCCCTGACCAAGCACCTGAACGGCTTCGCCCGAGGGCAGTCTGGTGGTTCTGATGGTCGATGGCATGGCGGGCTCCAGTTGGAGCCGGATCGCATCACAGGCTGGGCGAGAAATCCAGAGGTGTTCTCGCCGCTTGGCGATTGCCTACTTCACCGGATGGGCGGCGAGCCAGGCCTGCATCTGCTTGATCTCAGCTTCCTGCGCGGCGATGACGCCTTCGGCGAGCTTGCGGATTTCCGGATCCTTGCCGTTGGCAAGCTCGACCTTGGCCATGTCGATGGCACCTTGATGGTGCGGGATCATGCCCTTGACGAAATCGACATCGGCATTGCCGGTATAGTCGGACGCCATCATGTCGGCATGCATCTTGTCCATCGCTGCCTTGTAGCCTTCGGTCGAAGGACTGGTGGCCTCCGTCGCCATGGCGCCCATGTCGTGTTTCATCTCTTCGCTCTGCGCCGGAACGCTTTCGAGGAAGACGGCAACCAGCATTCCGGCCGCCATCAGCAGCAGCACGAGTTTTTTAGCCAAGGTCATTCATGGTCTCCTGTTGAGTGATTTCGTATTTGGGGGCTTCGATCAGAGTTTCAATGTTCTCAGCCGCAGTGCGTTTGCTATCACCGACACCGAGGACAGGCTCATCGCCGCCGCCGCCAGCATCGGCGACAGAAGCGTCCCGGTGAGCGGATAGAGCACGCCGGCTGCGACCGGCACGCCCAGCACATTGTAGAGGAAGGCAAAGAACAGGTTCTGGCGAATGTTGCGGATCGTCGCCTGCGCCAGCGTGCGGGCGCGGACGATGCCGGTGAGGTCGCCCTTGACCAAGGTGATGCCGGCGCTTTCGACGGCGACATCGGCGCCGGTGCCCATGGCGATGCCGACATCGGCGCTGGCCAAGGCCGGTGCATCGTTGACGCCGTCGCCGGCCATCGCGACGCCCTTGCCCTCGGCACGCAATTCCTCGACAAGGGCTGCCTTCTGTTCCGGCAGCAGGCCGGCGCGTACCTCATCGATGCCAAGGCTCCTGGCGATCGCGTTGGCTGTACGCTCATTGTCGCCGGTCGCCATGATGATCCTCAAGCCACGGCCATGCAGCGCCCTGATCGCCTCGGCGGTGGTCGCCTTGACCGGATCGGCGACGGCAACGATTCCGGCCAGTTTCTTCTCCACAGCGACGAACATCGCCGTCTTGCCCTCGGCCTGCAAAGCCTCGGCGCTGGCCGAGATGGGTGCGGTGTCGATACCAAGATCCACCATCATGGCAGCATTGCCGAGCGCGACTTTCTTTCCCGACACGGTGCCGGAGACGCCCTTGCCGGTGACCGCCTCGAAGCCGGCGGCGTCAGCGATCTTCAAGCCGCGCGTCTCGGCGCCCTCCACGATCGCCTCGGCCAGCGGGTGCTCCGAGCCTTTCTCAAGGCCCGCGGCGAGCGCCAGCAATTCGTCCTCGGAAAAGCCGTTTGCCGTGACGACATCGGTCAATTTCGGTCGGCCTTCGGTCAGCGTGCCCGTCTTGTCGACGATCAGCGTGTCGACCGAGGCGAAGCGTTCGAGCGCGGCGGCTTCCTTGATCAGCACACCGGCATGCGCACCCCGTCCGGTGGCGGTCATGATCGACATCGGCGTGGCGAGGCCGAGCGCACACGGGCAAGCGATGATCAGTACCGACACCGCCGAGACGATGGCGAAGATCAGACTGGGCTCGGGTCCGAACACGGCCCAGGCGATGAAAGCGGCAATCGCGACAAGAACGACGGCCGGGACAAAGTAGAAGGAAACACGATCCGCCAACCCCTGAATCGGGGCGCGCGAGCGCTGCGCCTTGGCGACGAGCTCGACGATTCGCGCCAGCGTCGTTTCGGCGCCGATCCGTTCGGCGCGCATAATCAGCGAACCTTGCCTGTTGAGTGTGCCACCGGTCAGCACATCGCCCTCGGTCTTCTCGACCGGCAACGGTTCGCCCGTGATCATCGATTCGTCGATCGACGAGCGGCCTTCCAGCACCGTGCCATCGACCGGCACGGCGTCACCGGGGCGTATGCGCAAGCGATCGCCGGCCTTGACCGTGTCGAGCGGCACATCGCTTTCTGAACCGTCGGCGGCGATCAGCCGCGCGGTCTTCGGCGCCAGATCGAGCAAGGCTCGGATTGCCGAGCCGGTCTTTTCACGGGCGCGCAGCTCCAGCACCTGGCCAAGGAAGACCAGCGCGACGATGACGGCGGCCGCCTCGAAATAGACCGGCACCGCACCGCCATGGCCGCGGAACTGATGCGGAAAAATGTCCGGAAACAGCGTGGCGACGACGCTGTAGAGATAGGCGGCACCGACGCCGAGCGAAATCAGCGTCCACATGTTGGGGCTGCGGTTGACGAGCGAGTCCCAGCCGCGATGGAAGAAGGGCAGTGCTGCCCACAGCACGACGGGAGTGGCCAGCGCCAACTCCAGCCAGACCATGGTCCGCTCATCGACAAAAGCCTGGAACGTCAGGCCGAGCATCGGCGCCATGGCGACGATCAGCAACGGCACAGACAGTGCGGCACTGACCCAGAACCGCCTGGTGAAATCGACCAGCTCGGGATTGGGGCCTTCGTCGCCAGTGGGCACCCCCATCGGCTCCAGCGCCATGCCGCATTTCGGGCAGGATCCTGGCTTGTCGCGGATGATTTCGGGATGCATCGGGCAGGTGTATTGCGTGCCTTTGGGCATCGGCTGCGGTGCCGGCCTGTCGCCGAGATATTTTTGCGGCTCGGCCTCGAATTTCGCTTGGCAAGCGGCGGAGCAGAAATAGAAGCCCTGACCTTCGTGGCGGACAAAATGCTTTGCGGTCGCGCGATCGACACTCATGCCACAGACCGGATCGGTGGCCGTCAGGAATTTTTCCGGATCGGCGACGAATTTCGTGCGGCAGCCCTCGCTGCAGAAATGATAGAGATGGCCACCATGCCCGGCGGTCGGCTTACCTGCAGTCGGGTGGACAGTCATGCCGCAGACCGGGTCGCGGACGACGCTCTTCGCGGTAGGCACGGCGCTTTTTGCCGAACAGCAGCTGCCATGCGCGTGACGATCATGATCGGAATGCGTCATTCGAAAATGCCTTGATGTCTGGCAAAAATGCCCTGGTGTCTGAATTCCAAAGCGGAGGTAGGGCTTCCAGTCACTGGAAGGTCAAGAGCTGGTTTCGACTTTTCTTGTTGGCGGCGACTGTCAGGTGCTTGTGGAGAACGTGTCAGCCCGCCCCATACCCAGCGCCGCGAAAACGCGCTATAGACGCCGCCGAAAAGGCAAGGCCGACCTGGACATATGGCAAGAATCTCCCTGAAGCTCGACGAACTGATCGACGGCGAAGCCTTGCGCCGCGAGATGACCGCGCTGACCGCGGCTACGGCAGGGGACGGCTCCGGACAGGCCGCACGCAGCGGTGTGCTCCAGCTGCTCAAGGGGCGGCTGGTAGAGGGGCGCGCCATTGCCGAACGCATGCTGCGGGACGACGGCAGCGGCAGCGCCTGCGCGGCGCGGCTGTCGCATCTCATGGATGAGATGATCCGGGCGCTTTACGATTTCGCCGTCACCCATGTCTACCGGGTCAAGAACCCTTCTTCGGCGGAGCGCATGGCCGTCGTCGCCGTCGGCGGCTACGGCCGCGGCACGCTGGCGCCCGGGTCCGACATCGACCTGTTGTTCCTGCTGCCCTACAAGCAGACGCCGTGGGGCGAACAGACCGTCGAATACATGCTCTACATGCTGTGGGATTTGGGTCTGAAGGTCGGCCACGCCACCCGCAACATTGACGAATGCCTGCGCCTGTCACGCACCGACGTCACCATCCGCACATCGATCCTCGAGGCGCGTTTCCTGTGGGGCGAGGAAAAGCTCTATGACGAACTGATGCTGCGCTTCGACCATGAGGTGGTGCGCACGACCGGCCCCGAATATGTCCAGGCCAAGCTTGCCGAACGCGACGACCGTCATGCCAAGGCCGGCGAAAGCCGCTATCTCGTCGAACCCAACGTCAAGGATGGCAAGGGCGGCTTGCGCGACCTGCAGACGCTGTTTTGGATCGGCAAATATTTCTACCGCGTGCGCACCGGCGAGGAGTTGGTCGACAAGGGCGTCTTCACCGAGGGCGAATACCGCGAGTTCCAGAAGGCCGAGGATTTCCTTTGGGCGGTACGCTGCCACATGCATTTCCTCACCGGCAAGGCCGAGGAAAGGCTGCATTTCGACATCCAGCGCGAGATCGCCGAACGGCTCGGCTACACCACCCACCCCGGCCTGTCGGCGGTCGAGCGCTTCATGAAGCACTATTTCCTGGTTGCCAAGGATGTCGGCGACCTGACCCGCATCTTCTGCGCCGCGCTCGAGGAAGAGCAGGCCAAGCACGTGCCGGGTTTCAACCGCATCTTCCTGACCTTCTCGCGGCGCAAGCGCAAGCTTGCCGGCACCTCCGACTTCATTGTCGACAACCACCGCATCAACATTGCCGACGACCAGGTGTTCGAGCGCGACCCGGTCAATCTCTTGAGATTGTTCTGGTTCGCCGACAAGCACGGCCTGGAATTCCACCCCGACGCGCTGAAACTGCTGACCCGCTCGCTCGGCCTGGTCAACAAGTCACTGCGGCGCGACGAGGAGGCCAACCGGCTGTTCCTCGACATCCTGACCTCGGACCGCAATGCCGAACTCAACCTGCGGCGCATGAACGAGGCCGGGCTGCTCGGCAGACTGATCCCGGATTTCGGCAAGATCGTCGCCATGATGCAGTTCTCGATGTACCACCACTACACGGTGGACGAACATCTGATCCGCTGCATCGGCGTGCTGGCCGAGATCGAGCGCGGCGACGGCGAAAGGCTTCATCCCCTGTCGCACACGCTGATGCCGGGCCTGAAGAAGAGCCGCGAGGCGCTCTATGTCGCCGTGCTGCTGCACGACATCGCCAAGGGCAGACCCGAGGATCATTCGGAAGCCGGCGCCAGGATCGCGCGCCGTATCTGCCCGCATATGGGGCTGTCGCCAGCCGATACAGAAACCGTTGCCTGGCTGGTCGAGAACCACCTCGTGATGTCGATGACGGCGCAGACCCGCGACCTCAACGACCGCAAGACCATCGAGGATTTCGCCGCGATCGTGCAATCGGTCGAGCGGCTGAAGATGCTTTTGATCCTGACCGTCTGCGACATCAGGGGCGTTGGACCCGGTGTCTGGAACGGCTGGAAGGGTCAGCTGCTGCGCACGCTCTATTACGAGACCGAATTGCTGTTGACCGGCGGGTTTTCGGAAGTGTCGCGCGCCCAGCGCACGGCGGCGGCGCGCGAGCGTCTGGCCGAGGCGCTTGCCCGCTGGCCGGACAAGGCCCGCAAGCGCTATGTCGGCCAACACTATGAGAACTATCTTTTGACCGTCGATCTCGCCGACCAGCTGCGCCACGCCGAATTCATCCGCGAAGCCGATGCGTCGGGCAACAAGCTCGCAACCATGGTCAAGACCCACCAATTCGAGGCAGTGACCGAAATCACCGTGCTGGCGCAGGACCATCCGCGCCTGCTCTCGGTCATCGCCGGGGCCTGTGCTGGAGCCGGCGGCAACATCGTCGACGCACAGATCTTCACGACGTCGGACGGCCGCGCCCTGGACACCATCCTGATCTCGCGGGAATTCGACCGCGACGAGGACGAGCGCCGGCGCGCCGAGCGTGTCGGGCGGCTGATCGAGGATGTGCTGTCGGGCAAGAGCTGGCTGCCGGAGATGATCGAGAAGCGCACCAAGCCGCGGCGCGGCTCCAAGGTGTTCAAGATCCCGCCGCGCGCCGAAATCCGCAACACGCTGTCGAACCGTTTTTCGGTCATCGAGGTCGAGGGCCTAGACCGGCCGGGGCTGCTGTCGGAGATCACCGGAACGCTGTCCGACCTTTCGCTCGACATCGCATCGGCCCACATCACCACCTTCGGCGAAAAGGTCATCGACACCTTTTATGTCACCGATCTCACCGGCCAGAAGATCGACAGCCCGGCCCGCATCGCCACCATTCGCAACCGGCTGACGGCAACGCTCGAAGGCATCGTGCCCGAACGCGGCGGCAAAGCCAGGGCGGCGGCCGCCGAGTGACCGCCACCATCACTTTGTCCTCATCCTTTAGGCAGTCTCCAAACGCATGAGCCTCGTCAAGAAATTCGCAACAGTTGCTTCCGGCACGCTGATGAGCCGCGCGCTTGGTTTCGGCCGCGAGATGCTGATGGCGGCCGCACTCGGCACCGGACCGGTCGCCGACGCCTTCAACGCCGCCTTCCAGTTTCCCAACACCTTTCGCCGGCTGTTTGCCGAGGGCGCGTTCAACGCTGCCTTCGTGCCGCTGTTCGCCAAGGAGATCGAGACCCATGGCACCGACGGCGCCAAGCGCTTTTCCGAGGAAGTGTTCGGCGTGCTGTTCACGGCGCTGCTGGCGCTGACCATCGTCATGGAACTGTCGATGCCGCTGATCGTGCGCTATCTGGTGGCGCCGGGTTTTGCCGGCACGCCGGGGAAATTCGACACCACGGTGACGCTGGCGACGATCATGTTCCCCTATCTGATCTGCATGTCGCTGGGCGCCATGATGGCGGGCATGCTGAATTCGTTGCGCCGCTATTTCGCCGCCGCCGTGGCACCGGTGTTCCTCAACATCATCCTGATCGGCGTGCTCGCCTATGCCTGGTACAAGGGCTCCGACGCACTCACGGTCGGCTACGGGCTGTCCTGGGGCGTGCTTGCCGCCGGACTGGTACAGCTGGCGATCGTCTGGGTAGCGGTGCGCCATGCCGGCATTTCGATCGGCTTTCGCCGCCCGAAAATGACTCCCTCGGTCAAGCGGCTGTTGATCCTGGCGCTGCCGGCGGCCATCACCGGCGGCATCACCCAGATCAACCAGCTGATCGGCACCGCGATCGCCTCGGCGCAAAACAGCGCAGTGTCCTCGCTCGCCTATGCCGACCGCGTCTACCAACTGCCGCTCGGCGTGGTCGGTGTCGCGGTGGCGATCGTGCTGTTGCCCGAGCTGTCGCGGGCGCTGAAGTCGGGCAATCTGATCGAGGCGGCCAATCTGCAGAACCGCTCGGTCGAGTTCACCCTGTTCCTGACGCTGCCAGCAGCAGCCGCACTCTGGATCATGTCGGAGCCGATCGTGCGGCTAGTCTATGAGCGCGGTGCGTTCGCCGCCAACGGCTCGACGCCGACAGTGGCGGCGATCCTGGCCATCTTCGGCCTCGGCCTGCCGGCTTTCGTGCTGATCAAGGCGTTCACCCCGGGCTATTTCGCCCGCGAGGACACGCGCACGCCGATGATCTTTGCGGCCATCTCGGTGGCGGTCAACGTAACCACCGCGCTGACACTGTTTCCCAGGATGGGAGCGCCCGGCATCGCGGTGGCCTCGGCCGTCGCCGGCTGGGTCAATGCGCTGATGCTGCTCGGCGTCCTGATCCGGCGCGGCCATTGGGGTCGCGACGTGCCGCTTATGAAGCGCATTCCACGGCTGGTGCTGTCCGCCGTGATCATGGGGGTAGCGCTCTATTTTGCCGAACACTGGTTCGCCGTCAGGCTCGGACCGGGCTCGCCGCTGGTGGTCAAGGCAACGACGCTGCTGGCGCTGGTTGCCGGCGGTGCGGCTCTCTACTTCGTCACCGCCTTCGCCACGGGCGGCGCCGATTTCGGCATGATCCGACGCAACGTCAAGCGGGGAGCCGCAAAGACGCCTCCCGCGCGGTCGAACCCGACTGACGCGTCTGATGGTTGAGCCCCTTGGTATCGACCGACCGCAGCCAAGGTAAATTGATACGGACTGCGGATGTGTTGCCGAAGTCCCCTCACCGGAAGAGAGGTTCGAGTGAACGTGCCGGTGTTTTCCGTCATCATGCCCACCTACAATCGCGGCAGGCACATTCTTCCGTCGATACAATCGGTACTGCGCCAGACGCGCCAGGATTTCGAACTGTTGGTTGTAGGCGATGGTTGCACGGACGATACAGCGGATGTGGTGCGGGCGCTCGCATCACCTCAAATCCGCTGGCTGAACCTGCCCGAACGAGGCGGCAGCCAGTCCTTCCCCAACAATGCCGGCATCGAGATGTCGCGTGGACAATACATTGCCTATCTCGGCCATGACGATATCTGGGCTTCGGACCACCTCCAGGCACTCGCCGATCTTTTCGGGCACGACCCGCAGCCGGATTTTGCGGTAAGCGGCGCGATCTTTCATGGCCCCAGGGCAAGCAATTATCGGCTTGTGACCGGCATCTTCAGCGACGGGGACGCCGCTCTCACCTACTTCTTTCCACCTTCGAGTTTCGGCCACCGACGCGACGTCACCGATCGAATTGGCAAATGGCGCGATCCGAAAAAAATCGTTCCGCCCGTCGACGCGGATTTCCTGCTGCGAGCGGCAAAGTCAGGCATGAATTTTATCTCGACACAGCGGATTACTGTGCAGAAATTCGCGGCCGGCCACCGCTACCTGAGCTATGTCAGCCACACTTCGGATGAGCAAGAACGGATGCTGCGGCGAATGCAGCGGGACGGATATGAAGGCTATGTGGCCTCCGAACTGGCCAAGGCAAAGGCGGCCAACACTTTCATGATCAACAGCTATCCGGACTTCGCGCAGTATGAAAATGGTCAGCTTGCGGCCGATAGTAAGCTGACCAGGGGTCTTGTCCGCCCGGATTTGCGCAACCTCGGGCAGCGCGAGGTCATCAAGCAGGACGACTCGCCAAAGGCACTCGATTGGTGTCCGCTGCAAGCAAGCGGCGGCCGGATACGATGGGTCGGCTGCAACCCACGCCCAAAGCTGCTTGTGCCGTTCAAACATGCTGGCAGGGCGCGGATTCGCCTGGACATTTGGCACCCTCAAGGCGATGCGCTGACGAGACTCAAATTGTCCGTAAATGGCCAGCCAGTCGTGACAAGCATTTCGAAGGTGCGCCAAGAGGGCAACCTCTGGAACGCGCTAGCAACGTTTGAAACGGCGCTGCAAAGGGACGATCCCACCATCCTGGAGCTTCATCTCAACAGGCTGCAGAGACCTGCAGGGCAACGCACCGGCATCGGCATGGCCGACATCGAGGTAACGCCGCTTGGGTGGCGAGGCGCTGTTGCAAAGGGCACGCAATTCATCGCCAAGTTTCTCTCAACCCGCTGACACCCCTTGCCGGTTTTTACGCTCTCGTCCATAAGCGCGCCGTCGAAAGACTTTCGCCGCGCGCGAAACGGCCCTCCACAAGCCATGAGGACAATCATGACCGCCTTCAAGCCACTCGTCTTTTCAGGTGTCCAGCCGACCGGCAATCTGCACCTCGGCAACTATCTCGGCGCCATCAAGAAATTCGTCGCCCTGCAAGACACATCCGACTGCATCTATTGCGTCGTCGACCTGCATTCGCTGACAGCCCAACTCGTCTATGAAGACCTCGCCGACCAGACGCGATCGATCACCGCGGCGTTCCTGGCCTCGGGCATCGACCCGAAGAAGCACATCGTCTTCAACCAGTCGCGGGTCACGCAACATGCGGAGCTCGCCTGGATCTTCAATTGCGTTGCGCGCATCGGCTGGATGAACCGCATGACGCAGTTCAAGGACAAGGCCGGCAAGGATCGCGAGAACGCGTCGCTCGGCCTGCTTGCCTATCCCTCCCTGATGGCTGCCGACATTCTGCTCTATCGTGCCACCCACGTCCCAGTGGGTGAGGACCAGAAGCAGCACCTGGAGCTGACCCGCGACATCGCGCAAAAGTTCAACAACGACTTCTCCGATCGCATCGCCGCCCTTGGCGTCGGCATCGAAATGCAGGTCGGCGAAGAGACCGTGAACGGCTATTTCCCGCTGACCGAGCCGGTCATCGGCGGGCCGGCGGCGCGCATCATGTCGCTGCGCGACGGTTCCAAGAAGATGTCGAAGTCGGACCCGTCGGATCTGTCGCGCATCAACCTGACCGACGACGCCGATGCCATCTCGAAGAAGATCCGCAAGGCCAAGACCGACCCGGAAGCGCTGCCGAGCGAACTGGACGGTCTGGCTAGCCGGCCGGAAGCGGAAAACCTGGTCGGTATCTATGCGGGTCTCGCCGAGATGTCGAAGGCGGACGTGCTGAAAGAGTTCGCCGGCCAGCAGTTTTCGGTGTTCAAGCCGGCACTGGCCGACCTTGCGGTGGAAAAGCTGGCGCCGATCGCCAGCGAGATGCGCCGCATTTCCGACGACCGCGCCTATGTCGATGCGGTGCTCAAGGACGGCGGCGAGCGCGCCGGTGTGCTGGCTGAAACAACGATGAAGACGGTGCGCGACATTATCGGGCTGCTGCAGGGCTGATCCCAGCGTCGGGTGCACCGCACCATACTGGTCCAAGGCCGGCGGCTTGCCGCCGGTCCGCCGCAGTGGCAGATTGCGGCCGGAAAGACATCGAGTAGACAGACATGGTCTCCAAACGCCTCAGCCGCGAAGCCGGCCATCGCCGCAAATTCCTGGCGATCATCGACGACACGCCGGAATGCGAGCGCGCCGTCGCCTACGCCTCCAAGCGGGCGCAGAGCACCAGCGGCATGCTGGTGCTGCTCTATGTCATCGAGCCGGACGATTTCCAGCACTGGCTGGGTGTCGAGAAGATCATGCGCGAGGAGGCGACCGCCACGGCGCGTGCGGCACTCGACACCTATGCCAACAAGGTGCGCCAGAAGCTCGGCATCGAGCCTGAAATGGTGGTGCGCGAAGGCAAGCCGACGGAAGAGATCCACAAGCTGATCGAGGAAGACCAGGACATCGCCATCCTGGTGCTGGCCGCCGGCGCCGGCAAGGAAGGTCCCGGACCGCTGGTCGGCGCCGTGGCCGGTAAGGGTGCTGCCTTCCCGATCCCGGTGACCGTCGTGCCGCAGAACCTGTCGGACGAGGAAATAGACAGCCTCGCCTGAGGTGTGCTGATATTCAGGTGATGCCGGCCTGACCTGAATCTCAACACACCTTCGGGCACGTCCCGGGGTGCGCAAAAACATTCCGCCAGCCAGCCGTTCCGGCGATGCGTTTCGCTTGAATGTCCAGCCAATTAAGCCTATTTAGAATTGTTCCAAACTAGCTGCCCGAGATGGGCACGGAGATGGCCATGTTCATCCAGACCGAATCGACGCCAAATCCGGCGACGCTGAAATTCCTACCCGGCAAGGAAGTGCTCCTGGAAGGCACCGCCGATTTCCGCGATGCCGACAGCGCCGCCACGGCTTCGCCGCTGGCTGGCCGGCTGTTCGAGATTGCCGGCGTCACCGGTGTTTTCTTCGGCTATGACTTCATAACCGTGACCAAGGATGGTCCCGACTGGCAGCATTTGAAGCCGGCGATCCTCGGCGCCATCATGGAACATTTCATGTCCGGCGCGCCTGTCATGGCCAGGGCCGGCCCGGCCGCCGAGACCAGCCAGACCGGCGAGTTCTATGACAAGGCCGACGAGGAGCTGGTCATCACCATCAAGGAACTGCTCGATACGCGGGTGCGCCCGGCGGTCGCCCAGGATGGCGGCGATATCACCTTCCGCGGCTTCGAGAACGGCACGGTGTTCCTGCACATGAAGGGCGCCTGCGCCGGCTGCCCGTCATCGACGGCGACGCTGAAGCATGGCATCCAGAACCTTCTACGCCACTTCGTGCCGGAAGTGCAGCAGGTCGAGCAGGTGTCCTGACCGCTCTTTGTCCGCCTGGAGCATGATGCCGAAAAGTGTGAAGCGGTTTTCGGACGACATCATGCTCTATCTCTTTGATTGTCGGGCGGACAGATTCACTGCATCGCGAACAACAAAAAACCGGGCCGAATTGCCCGGTTTTTTGTTTGGGACGTCCGTTGTTGCCTAGACGGTCCGCTTACGAAAGCTGCCTCTATCCGATCATGACTTTTCCGAAAACCGATACCGGTTTATCGCGATCATGATCTAAAGAACAATGACCTTGGCGCCGACCGAGGCGCGATCATAGAGGTCGATGATGTCCTGATTCATCAGGCGAATGCAGCCTGATGACATTGCCTTGCCAATCGAATTCCATTCCGGGCTGCCATGCAGGCGGTAGCCCGAGTCACCGCCCTTGTTGAACAAGTACATGGCGCGCGCGCCGAGCGGGTTCTTCAGACCCGGCTCCATGCCACTGGCGAACTTGGCGAGTTCCGGCTGGCGCTGGATCATCTGCCTTGGCGGCGTCCAGGTCGGCCATTCGCGCTTCAGTGCAATGTGGGCGGTGCCGTGCCACTCGAAGCCTTCGCGGCCGACGCCGATGCCGTAGCGAATTGCCCTTCCGTCGCCCTCGATGAAATAGAGGAACTTGTTCTGCGTATCGACGATGATGGTACCGGGCTTTTCCGGGCTGTCGTAGTTCACTTCCTGCCGATGGTACTTCATCGGCACTTTCTCGATCGGGATGCGCGGCAGCTGGTAGCCGGCGTCGGAGACCGCGCCGTAATCGTTAGAGAATATCTGCGAGCCGATGGTGCTGCAACCAGCGATAGCAGTGGAAAGCGCCAGCGCGGCGATGATTGCAAACGACTTCATGCGCATCAGGTGATCCGGTGCCCCGCCCCAACTTCGGCGGCACGAGTCGGCCGCTTTCTCACCATCATTCATGCTGGCATTTGCTTTGCTTGCCAAGCGCGCGATGCCTATATGCCTTTGCTGACGTGCTGGTAAGCGTTTCACTATGGCATTTCGGCAACAGCACCCACAGGATTGTGAAGCAAATTCAAGGGGCCATCCCCGCAGGCTCCTGGAAATCGAGGAGAAATGGTCATGAATGTCGGTGACGCCGCCCACCGCTCCGGCCTGCCGGCCAAGACTATCCGCTACTATGAAGAGATCGGCCTGATCGCCCCGGCACGCGCCGCCAACGGCTATCGCGATTATTCCGGAGACGATGTCCACCGGCTGGCCTTTCTGCGCCGCGCGCGCAATCTCGGCTTTTCCATCGATGATTGCCGCCAGCTGATGGCGCTCTACCAGGATCGCAGCCGCGCCAGCCATGACGTGCGTGAGATCGCCGCTTCCCATGTCACGGCGATCGAAGAGAAGGTACGCGAACTGCAGTCGATGCGCTCGACCCTGCAGAAACTGATCCACGCCTGCCATGGCGACGAGAGACCTGATTGTCCGATCCTTGATGACATGGCGGGAGCTGCGTTACCCAGAGACAAGGGCGCCTCGGCGCCCACATAAAGACTTCTGCCGACAAAGGCCCGATGACTTGCCATCTGGGCGCGTCAATCTGCCGCTCTATGTCTTCCTTGTCGCAATGATCAAACGATGGAGGTTGGCATGGATCGGCGATTGTTTCTGACTGGAATGCTTGGGCTGGCAGGGGCTGCGACCGTTGTCGCACTTGCGCGTCCTGCCACCGCATTGGCCGGCATCCCGAATACGGGACCCGGCATTCTCGATGAACTCGACAAACCGTCCGACGCTATCCTCGACCAAGATGGTGCTGATGTTCAAGACGGCATCGAGTTCGTGCGGCATCGCAGGTGGCATCGCGGGTGGCATCGCCGCCGTCGCGGGTGGAGACGGGTTTGCCGTCGCTATTGGCGCAACGGTTACTGGCGCCGCAGATGTTTCCGCAGGTCCTTCTGGATTCGCTTCTGAGGAGATCCGGCAAAACGCGGAGGCTCGGCATCCGCGGGCCTTCCCCGTCTCTCGATTGCAACCTGGGCAAAAAGGCCCGCCGCCGTCGGGCAGCGGGCAGGCTCTGGAGTGCCAGGGGATCAACCCAGCATTGGTCAACGGGTGAGCCAAGGGTTGGTTGCAAGCAGCATAACCCAGCCAACTGTACGTTTCTGACCAACCCGCCAGGATACGTTGTCCACCTGTTGCGGAGCACTAAATTTGGCGAGCGGCAAATTCGCCGCAGATGGCCGACGCGACTTGGGCAACGTTGCCTCACCGGCAGCCGCGTCGGCCATTTTGGCAACGATTATATGTTTGAGGCGCGAGGGCGAGTTGTCGTCTCGTTGACGGGGCTGCCTGCGGTGAGCAAGTCGACTTGATAGAAGGGAGCGGCCCGGTAGCCTTTCCTTTGGGTGGACCGCTACCGGGCCTGACCGGAGCGGGGTGTAGTGGGGGAGCTCCGGCTGCTTTCCAAAATACCACCTTATATGCGCTGTAGCTAATTTAATGGCAATCACCGCAATCCGGCGTTCGCGGATGAGGTGCGTCCCGTCACCCAGCGCGGAACTGCCATCGATGATGGCCGGGTGTCGCAGCCGGGAGGACTGTCTGTGGCTGCGATTTGCATCGCGCTTAGCCTAGTCATACTTCAAGAGGGCGAGCCGGTAGGGCTCCCGGAAGCTGTAAGGCGCGTATCCCAATTCTCCGAAGGAAGTTTGAGTGTCGTGGTTGAAGCCACCCGCCCCGCCGCTTGGCCATCATCATCTGTCGGCGGCTATGACGAGCCTAAGATGGCGGTAGCCCTAAGAACCGATAAGAACTTTATTTCGAAAAACGTCCCCCTAAAAAGCGATAATCGCCTCGTCTTTTTGAGTTCAAACCGTGAACAAAATCTGGCATGGTGCCTTCCATGCCGATCATCTCCCCTATCTCAATCAACCCTCTCATCGACGGTCGCCAGTCCGAACGCGCCATGCTGGTGCGGCGCGGCGTGCAGCGGCTGTTGATGGAAATGGGCGCGCATGTACTGCCCGAATTGTCGCTGGCCACCGGCCGCCGTGCTGACCTCGTCGCACTGACCCGGCAGGGCGACATCTGGATCATCGAGATCAAATCCTCGATCGAGGATTTCAGGGTCGACCGCAAATGGCCCGACTACCGGCTGCATTCCGACCGCTTCTTCTTCGCCACCCATCCCGGCGTGCCCTCGGAGATCTTTCCCGAGGAGTGCGGCTTCATTCTCTCCGACGGCTATGGCGCCGAAATCCTGCGCGATGCGCCCGAACACCGCATGGCGGCGGCAACGCGCAAGGCGCTGATGCTGCGCATCGCGCGGGCCGGCGCTTCGCGGCTGCTGGCGGCGGAACTTGCCGGTGTGCCGGTGCCCGCGCTGGAGGGTGAGAGCGAGTAGCTGCGGGCCGCAGGACCGTCAGCAAATACTTCCAATGGCTGCACTGCCCCTCATCTGCCTGCCGGCATCTTCTCCCCGTGAACGCAGGGCTGTCCGGGGAAAGGGAGGGGTGAATCGAAATGCCACATGCGCATGCCCCGTAAGACGGGGTTTTTCCGTCTA
>SAKE01000026.1 GCA_004017275.1 Mesorhizobium sp.
AAAATCACTCCGATAGGAATCCCACAGATTCAGTCAAAATCTGAACCGCTCTAGATAGACAAAGGCACCCGCCGTCAGGCGGGTGCCTTTGTGCTTTCATCGAAATGTCCGCGGGACAGTGCCTATTGGGCGAGAAAACCAGTGATCAGCTTGACGGTGGCGTCGGGGTTTTCCTCCATGATCCAGTGACCGGAGTCCGGCACGATGCCGCCCGTGACATCGGTGGCAACAAGCCGCAGGATATCGGCCTGCGTGGTGCCGGCGGATTTTTCACCGCCAACTGCCAGCACCGGCATGGTCAGTTTGCCGCCGGCGGCGAGCATCGCCCGGTTGTCGATCGCGTCCTGGTCAAAGGCCTTGAACTGCTCGAAAGCGTCGTGCATCGCATGCGGGCGTGCATAGAGTTTGGCGTAGTGCCTGCGCGTTGCCTCGTCGATCTTCTTGGGGTTGGCCGACAGCTCGTTGTAGAAGCGGTCGAGATAGATGCGCTCGCGACCCGCGACCAGCCGCTCCATGTCCGGGCCGCGGAAGTTGAAGTGCCAAAGCAGCGGGCTTTGCTTGATCTTTTCCCAGTCGCCGATTCCAGGCAGCGGCGCATCGACGATGACCCATTTGGTGATGCGCTTGGGATATTGCGCGGCAAGCGCATAGCCGACCATGTTGCCGATGTCGTGGGTGACCAGATCAGCCTTGTCGATCTTCAGAGCATCCAACACGCCGGCGACGTCGACGGCCTGATTCTTCTTGGTGTAGCCTGCTTCCGGGTGAGCCGACAGACCCATGCCGCGCAGATCCGGCACGACGACGGTATGATCCTTCGCAAGTGCCGCCGCCGCCGCGCCCCACATGTCTCCGGTATCGGCAAAGCCGTGCAGCAGCACGACGGCGGGACCCTTTCCGCCGACGCGCACATAGAGTTTGGTGCCATTGGTTTCGACGGACTGCGTCTTGAAACCCGGTGGAAAAGAAACGATGCGTGCCGTAGCCGGCAAGGTAACAAGAAGCACACCCAACACGGCCAACACGGTCTTGCGCATAGCGTTCTCCAGAGACGTCGGAGGCCCCAAGCCTTCGTTCATGACTATCTCCTAACAGGCTTTTCACCCGGCGTATGGTGAAAGAATCAAAGAGGGCGCAGCAAACGCCGCGCCCTCGTATCAATTCCCGAAGATGAGCCGTTTTTTTAGCTGGCGGCTGCCTGCGCCTTGCGCGCTTCCTTCATGTTCGGCAGGAACACGGTTAGCAGTCCAAGCAGCGGCAGATACGAGCAGATCTGGAAGACGAAATCGATGCCCTTCATGTCGGCGACGACGCCGAGCACGGCCGCCGCAATGCCGCCCATGCCGAAGGCAAAGCCGAAGAAGATGCCGGCGATCATGCCGACGCGGCCCGGCACCAGCTCCTGCGCGAAGACGACGATGTTGGAGAAGGCCGACGACAGGATCAGGCCGATCAGCACCGTCAGCACCATCGTCCATTCCAGATTGGCGTAGGGCAAGGCCAGCGTGAAGGGCAGCACGCCGACGATGGAGAACCAGATCATCGCCTTCTGGCCGTAGCGGTCGCCGAACGGGCCACCGAGCAGGATGCCGAGCGCCGAGGCGCCGAGGAACAGGAACAGCATGACCTGCGACATCTGCACCGAAACGCCAAACTTATGGATCGAATAGAACGTGTAGTAGCTGGCGAGGCTGGCGATGTAGGCGTTCTTGCTCAGCACCAGCAGTGTCAGCACGATCAATGCATTCATGACCTTGCGGCGCGGAAAGGGCGAAACGAAGCTTGCCGTCTTGCGCGTGCCCTGCGCGGCGCGCAGCCGGCTGTACCAGCCGCCGACCTGCCACAAGACGATGATGCCGATCAGCGAGCCGACGGCGAACCAGGAGATGCTGGTCTGGCCGAACGGCACGACGATGAAGGCGGCCAGCAGCGGCCCCATGGACTGGCCGAAATTGCCGCCGACCTGGAACAGCGACTGCGCCAGGCCAAAGCGGCCGCCGGAGGCGAAGCGGGCGATGCGCGAGGATTCCGGATGGAAGATCGCCGAGCCGATGCCGATCAGCGAGGCGCCGATCAGAAGCAGCAAATAGTGCCCGGCATAGGCGAGCACGATCAGGCCGATCAATGACGACGCCATGCCGTAGGGCAGCGAATAGGGCATCGGCCGCTTGTCGGTGATCATGCCGATCACCGGCTGCAGCAAGGATGCGGTCACCTGGAAGGTGAAGGTCAGGAGGCCGATCTGCCAGAAGTCGAGGCCGTAGTTCTCTTTCAGCAAGGGATAGATGGCCGATAGCAGCGACTGCATGATGTCGTTGATGCAGTGGCAAAAGCTCACCGCCAGGATAACGGTGAAAGCCGTCGCCTGGGCGGAAGCGTGACTGGTGCTCGCCTGTGGCGCGACGCTGGCGGCTGTCGTATCGGTCAAGGTAGGCTCCGTGGTCTTTTTGGCGGGCACACCCGCAGGGCAATCTGGCGGACGCTCCTGTAGAGCGCTTTAGGGAAGGTGCCTTATAAGCTGCTTGCGGCACGACTTCTTTCGTGGTTTGGTCCAATAGTTTCGCAAGTGGGCCATATGAGATGCCGCACGGCAAAGAAATCTTTCACGCCGGCAATGCCAATCTCGGTCAGTTGCACGAGAGCCGCTGGCAGTGGCTGGAGCAAGTGGCCGGGCCGGCGGTGGCGCTGCCGACCGAATACCCGGACGGCTACCGCGTGCCGCAGCATCGTCACAGTCGCAGTCAGTTGCTGCATGCGCTGGTCGGTGTGGTGCTGGTGACGACGCGGTATGGGCGCTGGATGGTGCCGCCCGACCACGCGATGTGGATACCAGCCGGCACCGAGCATTCCGTCGAAATGCTGGGCGATGTCTCGATGCGCTCGGTCTATGTCATGCCGCAGGCGATCCCCGGGTTGCCCGAGGGCTTACGCGTCGTCGGCGTCACCGACCTGATGCACAGCCTGATCGTGGAATCGGAAAAGCTGCCGCAAGGCGGTGTGCTGGAAGGGCGCGGCGGGCTGATCATGAACCTCCTGCTGCACGAAATCCCGACCCTGCCTGAACGGCCGCTCGGCCTGCCGTTCCCGTCCGATCCCAGGCTGTCGGCGCTGTGCCGGCGCTTCGTCGCCGCACCGTCGCCGCACGCGACGATCGATGAGTGGGCCGATGCCGCCGGCATGAGCCGCCGTTCCTTCACCCGCGCCTTCCAGCGTCAGACCGGCCTGTCGCTGTCGACATGGCGCCAGCAGGCCTGCCTGTTCGCGGCGCTGCCGCGGCTGGCCGACGGCGAGCCGATCACCAGGGTGGCGCTCGACTTGGGCTATGACAGCGTGCCGGCGTTCATCACCATGTTCAAGCGCATGCTGGGGACCTCGCCACGCGGCTATATGCGCGGCGCTCGCGAAAGCGTGGAAGTCGCTCGTCGCCTGATCGGCCCGGTTCGATTGGAAAGCCCTGCGCCGTAGCGGAGGCTGCTGTTCTAGTCGAACAGGCTCGACACCGATTCCTCGGTCGCGGTGCGCGAGATGGCTTCGCCCATCAGGTCGGCGATCGAGATGACGCGGATGTTGGGAGCGTCGAGCACCCCTTGCGTCGGCTGGATGGAATCGGTGATCACCAGTTCCTGCAGCTTCGAACCGCTGATGCGGGCTACCGCGCCACCCGACAGCACGCCATGGGTGATATAGGCGGTGACGCTGGTGGCGCCGTTGGCCAGCAGCGCATCGGCGGCATTGCACAGCGTGCCGCCGGAATCGACGATGTCGTCGATCAGCAGGCAATCCTTGCCGGCGACCGCGCCGATGATGTTCATGACTTCCGATTCTCCGGGACGCTCGCGGCGCTTGTCGACGATGGCCAGTTGCGCATCGAAGCGCTTGGCGAGCGCACGGGCGCGGACCACGCCGCCGATATCGGGCGATACCACCACGACGTTGCCGAGCTGTTTGTATTTGGCCTTCACGTCGCGGGCCATCACCGGCACCGAAAACAAATTGTCTGTCGGGATGTCGAAGAAGCCCTGGATCTGGCCGGCATGCAGGTCGAGCGTGAGAACGCGGTCGACGCCGGCGCGAGTGATCATGTTGGCGACTAGCTTGGCCGAGATCGGCGTGCGGCCGGAGGCGCGGCGGTCCTGCCTGGCGTAGCCGAAATAGGGAATCACCGCCGTGATGCGCTTGGCCGAGGAGCGCATGAAGGCATCGATCATGATGAGCAGTTCCATCAAATGATCGTTGGTCGGGAACGAGGTCGACTGCAGGATGAAGACATCCTCGCCGCGCACGTTTTCCTGGATTTCGACGAAGATTTCCTGATCGGCGAAGCGCCTGACGGTGGCCTTGCCCAACGGGACATTGAGGTACCGGGCGACCGCTTCGGCCAGCACCCTGTTGGAATTGCCCGCGAAGAGTTTCATGCACCGTTCCTGGTGGAGGATGGAGAGGCCTGACGGACTCGCCTGCGCCCTTTCACCGGGCTTTTAGCGGCCCGCGCCGGTATTGCAAGCGTCGAGATCGGGAATCCGCCGGCTAAACTCAAGAAAGCTCCATGCCATCGCCGGCCTGCAACATTTCAGCCCGCCTTGCCGCCGAGCCAGGCCGCGAACTGGTCGATGGTCTGGTCGGCGATCATCTGCATGGTGGCCGGCGAAACCCCCTTCCAGCTGTCGCCGCCCCCGCTGGCGCCGGAATTGACAGAAGGCGCCTTCTGCTGGCCGTTGATGCGGTGCAGGCGATTGCCGGCCGGATCGTAGACGTCCCAGACATAGATGACGGTGGTATCGGTGCCTTCGGACATCGTCGAGAAATAGCCCTTCAGCACATGCGTCGCGGTCTGGTCGGCGCTGCCGGCGAGCGTGATGCCGCGCTGCCTGGCGCGGGTCTGCAGCTCCGCCGTCAGCGGTGTCGCGGCTTCCACCGAAGCGCCGACGATCGGCGCGATCTGCAGGCGGGTCTTCGCCAGGATGGCAGCGCTCTGGGCTGACGGGGCAGGTGCGGCGGTGGTTGCGGGAGCGCCCGCCGTGCTGGTGGCGGCCGGTGCGGTTACCGTGGCCGCGCCGCTCCCTGACGTGGCGGGCGGCGTCTGGGCCGATGTCGCCGGCGGGGTGATCGCCGACGGTTCGAGCACGTCCTTTGCGTTGGTGCAGGCGGTCAGAGCCAATGCCACAAGCAATGACACGGTCGTCACATGCGATCGTCTCATTTGCCTTCTAACTCCTTGGCGAAGAACGCCTCCCATTGTGGATTCACTGTACGATCAAGTCGAGATCATGGCGGGACAGCGGCTTGGGCTGGGATTCGGTGGTCAGGTAGGTGCGGCCAAGCGTCATCGCCGTCTCGGTATCGGAATCCATGATGATCATGTGGGCGAACAGCGTCATGTTCGGCGCGATCGGTTCGGGGTTGCCCTGGTAGAACATCGGCATGTCCATCCAGGACGGCGTGAAACGGGCGCCGACCGAGTAGCCGCAGGCGTTCAGCCGGTGCTTGGTCAGGCCGTGCGCCTCCATGGTGCGGGCGTGGGCATCGAACACGTCGCCGAAGCTGTTGCCCGGCGTCATCGCCTTTTCGACGGCCAGAAGCGCTGCGCGGGCGGCATCGAACAGCTCCTGATGGCGCTTCGACACCTTGCCGGTCAGCACCGTGCGCATCATCGGCGCGTGGTAATGGTTGAAGACGCCGGCCCATTCGAGCGTCAGCTGGTCGTTCTTGGTCAGCTTGCGGCGGCCGGCCTTGTAGCGGCACAGCAGCGCGTCGACGCCGGAGCCGATGATGAACTCGTTGGCCGGATAGTCGCCGCCGCCGGCAAAGATCGCGCCTTGCATCGCGGCCAGGATCAGGGCTTCGTCGCCGCCCTGCTTGATCAGCGGCAAAGCCGCGTCGAGCGCATCGTCGGAGAGATTGGCGGCCTTCTCGGCCTTGGCGATCTCGGCCGGGCTCTTGAACAGGCGCAACCGGCCGACGATGCCGGACGCATCGGCGATCTGGCCGAAGGTTTGCAACTGCTCATCCAGGCGGCGACCATTGAAGGCGGTCAGGCCGTGGGTGTCGTATTCGACCCCGATGCGGGCGCCGAGCAGGTCGAGCTCGTTGAGCAGATTGCGCAGGTCGACCGCCGGATTGGCGCCGTTGCGGTCGGTCCACAGAACGATGTTGTCGATGATCGAGGTCTGGCGCGCCTGGCGCAGATCGGCCGAACGGGTCAAAAGCACCATCGAACCGTCGGCCTTCACCACCAGGCACTGGAAGAAGCAGAAGCCGAACGTGTCGTAGCCGGTCAGCCAGTACATGCTTTCCTGCGCGAACAGCAGGATGGCGTCGAGCTTCTTCTCGGCCATCTCGATCATCAGCCGGTCGCGCCGCGCATCAAATTCCGATCGTTCAAAATGCAGCGCCATTATTCCCTCTCCAAAACGATCGCCGAGACCTGCCGGCCGTAATCGGGCTCCTTGCGGTGCGTGGTGCGCCGGTAGGAGTAAAACAGATCTTCCTCGGCATAGGTGCAGCGGCCGAGGCCCTCTGCCGTCACGCCGGCTTTAGCCAGCCGGTCGACCGTGTAGCGGTTGAGGTCGAACATGGCATGGCCGGCGTTGGCGGAGGGTGCGAAATAGCCGATGTTTTCAGCGTCTGCCTCGACAAAGCGGGCGACGAATTCCGGCCCGACCTCGTAGTTTTGCGGACCGATCGAGGGGCCAAGCACGGCGACGGTGTTTTCGCGTCGGGCGCCGAGGCTTTCCATGGCGAGGAGGGTGTTTTCGAGCACCCCAGTGAAGGCACCTTTCCAGCCGGCATGCGCGGCGCCGATGATGCGTGCCTGGGGGTCGGCAAACAGTACCGGGCCGCAATCGGCGGTCGAGGCGCCGATGGCGATGCCTGGCCGGTCGGTGACGATGGCGTCTGCCTTGGGGCGCTCGCCGGCAAAGGGTTCCCGGGCAATGACGACATCGGGCGAATGGATCTGCCAGGCGGTCAGCAGATGGCTCGCCGGCACGCCCATCCAGGCAGCGACACGGGCGCGGTTCTCGGCCACCAGCGTCTGGTCGTCATTCGATCCGGTGCCAATGTTGAGACCCTGGTAGATGCCGTCGGAGACACCGCCGACCCGGGTAAAATAGCCGTGGCGGATGCCTCGTGCCTGCGCCTTGTCCAGCAGCGGCGACCGAACGGGATCCGGTTTGGTCAGATTCAGCATGCGGGCGTTGTTGTCCGTGTGGGTGGTTTCGTCAAGAAGAAGGTGCTTCGTCGAGAACAGGCGCTGCAAAGCGCGGACGGGAGATTGGGAGGGGCGGCGGTGAAAAGTCAATCCGCCTCGGCAAAGGGCCGAACCGCCACGCCGCGAGGCAGCACCGCAAGCACCTTGAACAGATCGCCCATGGCTTGCGGGCCGGCGAGGCGCTCGACGGCCTCAGTGATCTTGTCACGCGCCGCCTGGTCGGCATCGGCGCCGAGCCGGCCGGCGCGCTCCAGGATACCCATGCCGAGCAGGAAATCGCCCTGCCTCGTCAGATGGGCATCGAGGCCATGCGCACGCACGATTGCGGCAAGGGCGGCGAAATCGACATGAGTGGTGAGGTCGGCCTCACCGGGATTGGCCAGCACATCTTCGTGATTGTGGCTGCGCAAGGCCTGCAGCGTGTCGCCGACACCCGGCTGCAGATGGCCATAGTCGAGGAACAGGCCGGCGCCGCCTTGGCGGGCTATTCGTTCGGCGATGGCCGCCATCAGCGCTGTACGGGCCGGCGCGATCTCGACGATCGCACCGTGCGGCGCTTCCGCGGCATCGGCGGGCAGCAGCGCCGGGTCGACAGAGCCTGCGCCGGCGAAGAAGCGCAGCTCGTTGGCGTCGTCGAGGCCGACCATGCGCTCGCGCCAGCCGGCGCCAGCGCGGACGAACTGGCGGATGGGCACGGCGTCGAACAGTTCGTTGCCGACGATGAACAGCGGTTGTTGTGGCAAGGTCTCGATGGTTTCGTGCCAGCCAATCGCGAAGGGTGTGACGCCGAGCGTCTGTTTCTGGACATCGGTCAGGCGCGGGCTGGTCTCGATCATGGCGAAGGCAGCACCATTGGCCAGATCGGGATCAAGCCGCGATAGCGTGCGCAGCATGTCCTTCATCAGCGTGCCGCGGCCGGGTCCGATCTCGGCGATGGTGGTCGGCTGCGGCCGGCCGCTCGCCAGCCAGGCCTGGTATATCCACACGGCGACCAACTCGCCGAACATCTGGCTGATCTCGGGCGCGGTGATGAAGTCGCCGGCCGCACCAAAAGGCTCGCGCGTCATGTAGTAGCCGTCCGCCGGGTCGAACAGGCACAGCGCCATGTACTCGTTGATCGGTATCGGCCCCAGTGCCTCGATCAGGTCGACGATGCGGGTTTTCAGCCGTGTCATGCCGGCTGCGGCTGTTCCACCGGCTTGGCTGTCGCCATCGCCCAGATGCCAGCCAGCACCATCGGGGTGGAAAGGATCATGCCCATGGTCAGCCAGTTGGTGCCGAGGAGATAGCCGAGCTGCTGATCGGGCTCGCGGAAGAACTCGACGAAGATGCGCGACAAGCCATAGCCGCAGATGAAGGCGCCGCCGACGAAGCGCGGCGTCTTCAGCTTGAGGCGCGAATGGGTGAGGATGCGCAGCACGAGGAACAACACCACACCTTCGAGCAGTGCCTCGTAGAGCTGGCTCGGGTGGCGGGCAAACGGCCCGCCATTGGGAAATTCGAACGCCCAGGGCACGTCGGTTGGCCGCCCCCACAGCTCGGAATTGATGAAGTTGGCGACGCGCACCAGGCCAAGGCCGACCGGCACGCCGGCCGCCACGACGTCGAACAGCGACCATGTACGGATGCCGCGCTTGATCGAAAACAGCGTCATGGCCAGGATGACGCCGAGCAGGCCGCCATGGAACGACATGCCGCCTTGCCAGACCGCGAAGATATCGAGCGGGTGGGCGATGTAACGCGGCAGATCGTAGAACAGCACATAGCCGGTGCGGCCGCCGAGCACGACGCCGATGGCCGCCCAGACGATGAAATCGTCGAGATCCTCCGGCTTCATCGGCAGGACGCCGTTCGGCCAAAGCTTCGCATTGGCGGCGAGCCGCTTAGCATACCACCAGGCGAACAGGATGCCGACGATGTAGCCGACGCCATACCAATGCACCGCCAGTGGCCCGATCTGGATGAGGATCGGGTTGATGTTGGGGAAGGGCAGGGAGGCCAGCGGCAGCAGGAAATAGTCGTTCAACGGGGAACTCTCGGTTGCGAACGCGTTTGGGCGCGGACCATGCGGCAGGGTTTTGGCAGGGTCAAGGCAAGGTGGACGCACCCGACTTGATGCCGCAGCGAGGCGCAACATGCTTGCATTCCGTGCGCAGCGCCACTAACTCAATTCCAGCAAGCGAGGATTTGCCATGTCGACCGGACCGAACCGCATTCTCGATGAATTCGCTAAGCTGATGACCGACGCCGCCGGCGCCGCCCAGGGCGTGCGCCGTGAGGTGGAGACCGCCTTCAAGGGGCAAGCCGAACGTATTCTCAACACCATGGACGTGGTGCAGCGCGAAGAGTTCGAAGCCGCGCGCGAGATGGCCGCCAAGGCCCGGGAGGAAAACACCCGCCTTGCCGCCCGTATCGAGGCACTCGAGGCGAAGCTTGCCGAACTGGCCGGTGACGCCTCACCGGCGACGGCAGCCAAGCCCCGCGCAAAAAAATAATCGTTAAACTTTTCCACATAGCCCGATCCTGAAAAGCGCTTTGCCGTGAATCGTTTAACGGCATTGCATGAATCTTTGTGACAGCGGCTTTCCACATGCGAATGACGCAGTGCGAAAAATTGGGCTGTTCACGCGACTCCCGATCAATAGACTGAATTTGTTGCATGATTCGGAGCAGGGTCATGCGACCGGGCGGTGGGGTCCGGTCTGGGGTCTTTGCGTCGAGAAGTAGTCTTTTGCGCGAAGAAAGTCCTGGCCGTCCGAGTTCTAGACAAGATTGTTCGTTGTGTGTGCCCTCCCGCGGAGCGTGTGGCGGCGCTCGTACAGAACGACAGGAAGCATTCCATGGAACTTCTCGAACTCGAATTTTCCCGCGAAATCCATCCGGTGGATGTTATCGAGCAGGTGGCCCACAACAACGACTGGTCCTTTGAGCGGGCCGGCGACGACGAGATTTCGATCTCGGTTGCCGGAAGCTGGACCGACTATCACGTCTCCTTCTCGTGGATGGAGGATTTCGAGGCGCTGCACCTGGCCTGCGCCTTCGACATCAAGGTGCCGGAGACCCGCGCGCTGGAAGTGATGCGGCTCTTGTCGCTGATCAACGAGCAGATGCTGTTTGGCCATTTCGATCTCTGGGAGCAGGAAGGCGCGATCATGTTCCGCCAGTCGCTGCTTTTGGCCGGCGGGGTCGAGCCGTCGAGCCAGCAGGTTGAAGTGCTGCTGTCGTCGGCGCTGGAAGCCTGCGAATGCTATTTCCAGGCTTTTCAGTTCGTCGTCTGGTCGGGAACCTCGGCCAAGGACGCACTGGCCGGCGTGCTGTTCGAGACCTACGGCAACGCCTGAGCCAAAAACCAAGATGAGTTCGAACAGCGAGCGCAAGCCCGAGATCAGTTTTGCCGATTTCGATCGTGTCGACATTCGCGCCGGCACGATCGTAGAAGTCGAGCCGTTCCCCGAGGCGCGCAAGCCCGCGTTCAAGCTGAAGATCGATTTCGGCGCCGGCATCGGCATCAAGAAATCGTCGGCGCAGATCACCAAATACTATACGCCGGAGACGCTGATCGGCCGGCAGGTGTTCGCGGTGGTCAATTTCCCGCCGCGCCAGATCGGGCCGTTCATGTCGGAAGTGCTGACGCTGGGTTTTCCCGACGATGAGGGCGCCGTTGTGCTCGGCGCCATCGAGCGCAGGGTGCCGGATGGCGGCAGGTTGTTTTAGGCTGCCAGCTTCCGCGTCGTGCCCAGCGCTTCCTCGACCGTGTCGAGAAACATCTCCGCACAGGCTTTCCAGCTATAGCGCATGGCGCGTTCGCGCGCCTGCGCGCGGTCGACGTTGAGCGCGGCGAGTGAGGCTTCGCGCAAATCGTTAGACACCGCGCCGCCAAAACCGTCACCGACAATGTCGATCGGCCCGGTCACCGGATAGGCAGCGACCGGCGTGCCGCTGGCCAGCGCCTCGATGATGACGTTGCCGAAGGTGTCGGTGCGGCTGGGGAAGACGAAGACGTCGGCCGAGGCATAGATCTCGGCCAGTTCGTCATTGGGGCGATGGCCGAGGAAATGCGCTTGCGGATACTTCGCCTTCAGCCTGGCAAGCTCGGGGCCTTCGCCGACGATCACCTTGCTGCCGGGCAGGTCTAGGTCGAGGAAGGCAGAGAGGTTCTTTTCGATGGCGACGCGGCCGACGCAGAGGAAGACCGGGCCGGGGAAGCCGAGATCCTTCTTCTTGTCCGGGCGGAAATGATCAGTGTCGACGCCGCGCGTCCAAGGCCGCAACTTGGTGAAGCCGCGCGCCGCAAGGTCGTCTGCGAGCGACTGGGTGGCAACCAGCGTGCCCTGGCCGGAATTGTGGAAATCGCGCAGCCAGCGATAGGCCCAGCTTTCCGGCACCGGCAGGCGGGCGCTGAGATATTCGGGAAAGCGGGTGTGATAGCTGGTGGTGAATGGCCGGCCGGCATTGCGGCAATAGCGCCGCGCCATGATGCCGAGCGGACCTTCGGTGACGATGTGGATGTGGTCGGCCTTGCCGGCGTCGATCAGGCGCGCGACATGGCCGGGCGTGGTCAGCGCTAGCCTGATGTCGGGATAGGTCGGCAGGGGCAAGGTGCGAAAGATGTTGGGCGTCAGGAAATCCACCGCGACATCGAAGGATTTCAGCGTTTCGGTGAGCCGCTCCAGCGTGTGGACGACGCCGTTGACCTGCGGGCGCCAGGCGTCGGTGACCATCAATATGCGCATGGCGGCCCTTTGGCTGAAAGGTCGACGGTTGCCTTGAGACGATGCCGGAACGGCGACCAGCCTGCTGCCCTCGCTTCGCTCCAGCGCACCTGGGCGGGCACGGGGTCGAAGTGAGGCGGCAAGGCCGAATCAATGGAGGTCGCGCGCTTCATGCGCGCTCTTGACCATGGTTTCATGACGGGCGGATGAAGCCTGCCAGCACCGCCGCGCTAGGCCGGGACCTTGATGACGGCGCGAAGTCCACCGAGCGGGCTGTCGTCGAGGGTGATGTCGCCGCCGTGGCTGCGGGCGATGTCGCGGGCAATCGAGAGGCCGAGCCCGGTGCCGCTGGCGTCGAGGTTGCGGGCCTCGTCGAGCCGCACGAAGGGTTTGAACACGTCTTCGCGCCGGTCGGCGGGAATGCCCGGACCATCGTCGTCGATGGTGACCAGCAGCGAGCCGCGGCCATGGGTGGCGTTGACCTCCACCGTCTTGGCATAGCGGAAGGCGTTGCCGATGACGTTGGACATCAGTCGGGCAAAGGCGTTCGGCCGCACATGCACATCAGGGTCGCCGGCAAGCGTCGTCGACAGCTTACGCTTGCGCAGCCTGGCCTCCTCGTCCAGTTTCTCGAAATAGGCCTCGAGATCGAACCGTCCGGCATGTTCCGAAGCCTCGCCGCGGGCAAAGGCGAGATAGCCTTCGAGCATCGACTGCATGTCGTCGATGTCCTGGTCGAGTGCCGCCTTGGTCTCGGCCTTGCCGCCGGAAAGCGCCAGCTGCAGCTTGAAGCGGGTGAGGATGGTTCTGAGATCATGGCTGACGCCGGTCAGCATGGCGGTGCGCTGCTCGATCTGGCGCTCGATGCGCTCGCGCATCTGGATGAAGGCAAAGCCGGCGCGGCGGACCTCCTCGGCGCCGCGTGGCCGGAAGTCGCGCGGCATCGGCCGGCCCTTGCCGAAGCTTTCGGCGGCTTCGGCAAGCGTCAGGATCGGCCGGATCTGGTTGCGCAGGAAGGGAATGGCGATCATCAGGAGCACCAGCGATGTGCCGACCATCCAGATCAGGAAGATGTGGGTGTTCGAGGCATAGGCCTGGCTGCGGCGCACGAAGACGCGCAGCACCTTGCCCTCGAGCTGGACGCGCACCTCGACGATGTTGGAATTGCCGACCGTGTCGATCCAGAACGGGCGGTTGATCTGGCGGGTGATCTCGGACGAGAGAACGTCGTCGAGGATCGAGAAGAACGGTTTGGGTCCTGGCGGCGGCAGCGGGTCGGGCGGCAAAAGGTCGACCTTCAGCTGCATGCGATCCTGGGCGATGCGGATGATGTTGGTGTAGTCGGCGTCATGCGGGTAGGTCTCGATCAGGTCGATGATGGCGGCGATGTCGCGCACGGTGGCTTGCGACAGGCGCTGCGTCACGGTTGCCCAATGCCGTTCCATGAAGACGAAGGCGACGACCGATTGCAGCAGGATCATCGGGGCGATGACGATAATCAGCGAGCGGGCATAAAGCCGCTTGGGCATATAGAGCGAGACGAGGCGCCAGAACCGGTTCCAGGCGCGCGGCACCGCCTTCAGCGTCCGCGCGGCGCGTGCGCTCAAGCCGCCATTGCCCGGCCGTTGCAGTTGCGTGGTTGCCATTCGCTCTTTTCGCTTGTCTGCAGCCGTTCAGCCGGCCGCAGGCGGCATTCTATTCCACGCTCAGCCGATACCCAATACCGCGCACGGTCTGCAGCCATACCGGATTGGACGGATCGCGCTCGATCTTGCGGCGCAGCCGGTTGATCTGGACGTCGATGGTGCGCTCGCCGACTTCCGAATCGTCGCCGACAAGCTCGTGGCGTGGGATGGTTTCGCCGGCACGCGCGGCGAAGATCGCCAGGATCTCCTGCTCGCGATCGGTCAGCTTCAGCGCCTCGCCGCCGCGCTTCAATTCGCGCCTGGCGATCTGGAAGGTGTAAGGGCCGAAAACCAGCTGCTCGACTTTGGGCGTCGTCGCCGGGCCGCCGCGGCGCAAAATGTTGTTGATGCGCAGGATCAGCTCGCGCGGATCGAAAGGCTTTGGCAGATAGTCGTCGGCGCCGGCCTCCAGCCCTGAGATGCGGCTGTCGGTCTCCGACAGCGCCGTCAGCATCAGGATCGGTACGTTCTTTTCGGCCCGCAGCGACTTGGTCAGGTCGACGCCTGTCTCGCCGGGCATCATCACGTCGAGCACCAGAAGGTCGAAGTCGAGGCCGGCAAGCTTGCGCCTGGCTTCGCCGGCATTGCCGGCGACGGTGACGCGAAAGCCGTTTTCGGTCAGATACTGCTTGAGAAGATTGCGGATGCGGGTGTCGTCGTCGACCACAAGCAGATGCGGCGCGTCGTCGTCCGGTGCGGCCGCGTGATCGACCCGTTCAGTGCTCTCCATGGCTTTTCCCTGACATTTTTGCGGACCCAACGTCGATCTGCGCCCTCAGTTCCGGATTGACCATCGCTTCGAGGAACCGTTCCACCAGGGTCCGTTCGGTTATTCCGGAATCTCCTAATGCAGCATGTAATGCAGCATGGATGCGGCGCGACTGTGGCCGCGCCAGCGCCAGCGCCAGCGCACGGCCCTTGGCCGTCGGGTAAAGCTCGCGCTGGCGGCGGTCGCGTGGACCTTGCAACTGCACGACATGGTCGGTGTCGATCAATTGCTTCAGCACGCGGGCCAGGCTCTGCTTGGTGATCTTCAGCACGTCGAGCAGTTCGGCGACCGTCAGGCCCGGCCTGCGATTGACGAAATGCAGCACCCGGTGGTGGGCGCGGCCGAAACCGTAATCGGCAAGGATCTGGTCCGGATCGGAGGTGAAGTCACGATAGGCGAAGAAGAGCAGCTCGATGAGGGCGAAGTCGATACCGTCCTCGACTGACATCGCGGTCCTGATGGGTTTCCCGGCTGCGTGGCTTCGATCCGTCATCATTTCTCCGTATGGAAGAGAGATTATGTCAGTACTATTGACGTAATTTCCCTGCAATGGTAATTTTTGACAAGCTTTTGGGCGGATTGCGAACGAAAAGGCAAGGGAAACCGGGTTTTCCGGAATTTCCTGAGTTTGCCACAGCGCAATTATCCGCCTACGCTCCAGCATAAAGACCGCTTTGGGCGGCCGACACGAACACACAACGATATAATTATGCGGGCAGCCACCCGCGGGAGGTTACCATGGCATCCGTTCCCTTCGACCAACTGGACGGCTTCATCTGGATGAACGGCGAATTCGTTCAATGGGGTGACGCCAAGATCCACGTGCTGACCCATGGCCTGCATTACGCGAGCGCCGTCTTCGAGGGCGAACGCGCCTATGGCGGCGAGATATTCAAGCTCAACGAACATACCGAGCGCCTGCATGAATCGGCCCGCCTGCTCGGCTTCAAGATTCCCTATTCGGTGGCCGAGCTCAACGACGCCTCCACCACGCTCCTGAAGAAGCAGGGTTTCCAGGACGCCTATGTCCGGCCGATCGCCTGGCGCGGCAGTGAGCAGATGGGCGTTTCGGCGCAGAACAACCGCATCAACTGCGCCATCGCCATCTGGCAGTGGCCGAGCTATTTCGATCCGGCGCAGAAGCTGAAAGGCATCCGCCTCGACGTGGCGGAATGGCGCCGGCCCGACCCGCGCACCGCGCCTTCCAAATCGAAGGCCGCCGGCCTCTACATGATCTGCACCATGTCCAAGCATGCCGCCGAGGCCAAGGGATATGCCGATGCCATGATGCTCGACTGGCGCGGCCAGGTCGCCGAAGCGACCGGCGCCAACATCTTCTTCGTCAAGGACGGCAAGATCCACACGCCCAAGCCCGATTGCTTCCTCGACGGCATCACTCGCCGCACGGTCATTGGGCTGGCCAAGGATCGCGGCCTGGAGGTCATCGAACGTGCCGTCCTACCGGAGGAACTCGAGGGCTTCGAGCAATGCTTCCTGACCGGGACGGCAGCGGAAGTGACACCGGTTTCGGAGATTGGGCCTTACCGATTCGAGGTCGGTGAAATCGCCAAGAACCTTATGAATGACTATTCTGCCGCCGTTCAACCCAAGCATGCGATCGCAGCAGAATAACGAAAGTCACAACTTTTTTAGCAAGCAGGGGCGGTTTTAGGGCCGCCCCTTTTATTTAAGCGTTTCTGCATTTGACTTTCGTCCAATTCGGCGTCTCATGATGGTGTCGGCCCGGGAGGCTGGCAGCTATGGAGGGACTAATCATATGGACATGAACACGCTTCTTCCGATCATCATACAGGTGATTACGGGCATCATCGGTGGTCAGGCGGTCGGTGCGGCGCTCAAGACGGCGGCGATGGGTCAGCTTCCCAAAATCCTGGGCGGAGCCATTGGCGGCGTCGGCGGTGCGGCGATCCTCGGCAGCCTGCTCGGCGGCGGCGCGGTCGATCCGGCGGCTGCTGCAGCAGCAACGAGCGGTCTCGGCAGCGCGCTGAACCTGCAGAACATCGTCGGCGGCGCCGGCGGTGGTGCGATTCTGACCGGCATTCTCGGTGCGGTCATGGGTGCCATGAAGAAGTAAACGGCCATCCGGTCTGTTCAAATGGGCGGCTTCGGCCGCCCATTTCCGTTAGCGCGACTGACTGTTTGTCTTTCGAGGGTGGACGCCTTTTGCCTGCGCCTCTACATCACCGCGGGAACATCGAAAGGACGATCATGGGTCAGCTCAATGCCGGCGTCGTGCCGGTCACTCCGTTCCAGCAGAATTGCACCATCCTGTTCGACATGGATGACAAGCACGGTGTCGTCGTCGATCCGGGCGGCGACATCGACAAGGTGCTGGCGGTGCTAAAGGACAATGTGATATCAGCCGGTGCGATCTGGATAACGCATGGCCATATCGACCATGCCGGCGGCGCTATGGAGTTGAAGGAAGCGCTCGGCGTCGAGATCATCGGCCCGCATGAGGCCGACAAGCCGCTGCTCGACAATCTGGAAAACCAAGGCAGGCGTTATGGCATCGTCGGCGCGCGCAACTGCGTGCCCGACCGTTTCCTGACCGAAGGCGAGACCGTGTCGTTCGGCGGCCATATGTTCGAGGTGTTGCATTGCCCCGGCCACGCACCCGGTCACGTCGTCTACTACAACCGCGCGGCCAAGTTCGCCCATGTCGGCGACGTGCTGTTCCGCGGTTCGGTGGGCCGTACCGACTTGCCGGGCGGCGACCATGCGGCGCTGATCGCCTCGATCAAGGACAAGCTGTTGCCGCTCGGCGACGACATCGGCTTCATCTGCGGCCATGGTCCCGGCGGACGTTTTGGCGAGGAACGGCGGACCAATCCATTTCTCGTTTAGGGTGTGCCGACATCGTCGACCCCAAGTCACGCTGAAAACAAAAAAGCGCTGGCCTTGCGGTCAGCGCTTTTTTGTTTTGGGCAGGGAAGCCCTGGTTTAGTTCGCAGTGCAGAAATGCTGTTCACCGTCATTGCCGGTGAACGTGCCGGTACGGGAATTGAAGGTGCGGTAGCGGTCCGAGCAGTATTCGTACCAGTCCCGCGTCCACGGCTCGGCATAACGATCGGCGTAAACCACCCGCGGCTCCGCATAGTAGCGGCGGACCGGGGCCGGGCGGACCACCACGTCACGATCGTAGTAACCGTCATCGTAGTAGCGGTCGGCGTCGGGCGGCGGCCGGTCATTGGCCAATGCACCACCGATCAGCGCGCCAGCCGCAAGGCCGAGGACGCCGGCGGCAATGGCATCGCCGTTGCCGTGATGGCCATGATGACGGCGCCAGTCGCGCGCATTGGCGGCGGGCAAGGCCGTGAGCGTGGTGGCAGCCACGGCAGCGGCCAGGACGGCGGTTTTGAAAATTCGGTTCATGTCGGTCTCCTTCGTGCCGGCCCGTGTAGTTTCGGGGGATGCGGTCCGGCTTTACCAAAGACTAATATGCAACCGTGGCTGAACGGGGGCTGAACGGATTTCGGCGCGTTGATTCAAAACAAGCGTCAAAGACCACACGCTCTCAAGAGAGCGGAAGCGTCTGCCGTCGCCGGCCTGGAGCCGGCTCAGCCGACCGACAGGTTGACGGCTTTCGGACCCTTGCCACGCTTGTCCGGCTCGGTGTCGAACGACACTTTCTGGCCGTCCTCGAGACCGGGAAGACCGGACGCCTGCACGGCTGAAATATGGACGAAAACATCCTTCGCGCCATCATCGGGCGTGATGAAGCCGAAGCCCTTGGCATGGTTGAAGAATTTGACGGTGCCGGTCTGCGGCATGGGAAGCTCCTTTGTCCCATAAACTCCAGTCTCGGGCCGGCAGATGCCCGAATGGAAATTTGTCCTTTATTTTAGCGTCATCGGCAAGAGAAAGTTTTAAAGGCGCCTCAAGCGCGTCGCGACATGCATTGGTCTACGTTTTCGGAACGAAAAAGGCGCGACGAAGATCGCCGCGCCTTTCAAAATTCAAATCCCTCTCCAAGCCAGGTTCAGGCATTGGAGCCTCCGTCGCGCGTCCGAGAGACGTGCGGCGCGCCGATGGCTCAGGCTGCGCGGAGATTGACGGCCTTGGGACCCTTGCCCATGCGATCCGGCTCGACGTCGAAGGTGACCTTCTGGCCGTCGACAAGCGTGCGCAAGCCGGAAGCCTCGATCGCGGAGATATGGACGAACACATCCTTGGCGCCGCCGTCGGGCGTGATGAAACCGAAGCCTTTGGTCGCGTTGAAGAATTTAACGGTGCCGGTCTGGGCCATTGGGGAAACTCCTTCACCCGTTCAGTCTTTGGTGGTCCCGCCCGCCGCCTGGCGCAATGGGCAAGTCCCGGTGGTTGCTTCGGCAGTCATGCATTGGTGCATGGTCAAACCCCCCGCCGAAAACGGGGCCGTCAGAGATTCACAGTATCGGGGAAAGGTCGTCCAAAACGTTCCGCTCTCCGGGTCGCAAATGCCCGAACACGGAATTTATCGCACGGAAACGTGATGGTTGCAAGATACCGCCGCGGGCCGCCGCAGTGGCGTATCCCGACGCATGGATCGACTGACCTGAACATCGATCGGCCCGGCATAGGCTTGCTTGCCGGCCGGGTCATCGGCCAGAACCGAGCCACGAATGGGCCAGATGTCGGGGCGGGCTGATGTCGCCTGCAGGTCCAGGTGACGTTGTCGACATGGGTGATCAAACGGGGATTGCATTTGGCAGGGGAATGGCGAGGATCGGTTCCAGAGACGCGATCGTGGGAGATCATCATGAAATTTCTGGCGGCAATCTTTTCGCGGCAGGGTTTTGCCATCCTGTTGCTGTCGGCAATTCTTGCCGCCTGCACCGTCGTCGTCGATGATGACGGACCGGGGCCGCACCCGCGTCCGCCACGGCCCGAACCGCAATATTGCAGCAAGCAGTACGAGCCGGTCTGTGCCCGGCGTGGCGGCGACCGCCAGACCTTCGCCAATGCCTGCCTTGCCGACCGGGCCGGCTACCGGATCGTCCGCGACGGTCCGTGCCGCGACGGCGGTGATGGCGGTGGCGGTGGCGGTGGCGAAGAGCAGACGTTCTGCACCCGCGAATATGCGCCGGTGTGCGCGCGTCGGCACGGCGAGATGCGTACCTTCCCCAATGCTTGCGAAGCCCGTGCCTCGGACTATCGCGTCGTTGACGACGGACCGTGCTGAGGGCAGGAAGCCGACATCGTTGAGCGCCTGGCTCCTGCATGGGACTGTGCAGGCTCAACGTCGCGAGAGAGGCTTGCGGTTGCTATCAGGCAACTCCGGCGATGTCGCGCCCTTGAATCTCCTCTCGGCATGGCTTAGGTCCGGCAAGCGGACAAACACGGCAGGTTTCCCATCAACAGAGATCAGAGACGAGCGGCGCGCGCGGGAACCAGGTCTGGCGCTGGCGGACAGCCACCGCTAGGGCTCGACCAGCGCGTGCAGCAGGCGCTGCAGCTGCATCAGGCCGGGCGCCGGCAAGAGGCCGAGGCGATCTATCGGCAGGTGCTGGTACAAAAGGCCAATCATGCTGCAGCGGCGCATTTCCTGGGGCTGCTGCTGCACCAGACCGGGCGCAGCGCGGAGGGGCTGGACCTGATCGACCAGTCGGTGCGCTTGCAGCCCGGCAATCCAGATTTTCAAAACAATCTCGGCACCGTGCTGCGCGACCTCGGTCGGGTCGCTGCTGCCGTCGACTGCTTCCGCAAGGCGGTGACACTGCGGCCCGATCAACTGGCGGCGCGCGACAATCTCGGTTCATCGCTGAAGCAGCTTGGCCAGTTCGAGGGCGCCGAAGAGATCTATCGCGGCACGGTCGGTCGCAATCCCTTCCATGTCCGCGCCCGCATCGGCCTTGCCGAAACGCTGCAGGAAGCCGGACGGCTCGACGAGGCGCTCGCCGTCTTCCGCGAGGCGCTGACGATCCGGCCCAAAGATGCCGAGCTGCTGCACGGACTCGGCGTCGGGCTGATGGAAAAGGGCAAGCTCGACGAAGCAGCCGACCTTTTCCGACAGGCGCTGGCGGTCGACCCCGGCATGGCGAGAGCCTGGCTGATGCTGACGCAAGTCAAGCGCCAGAAGGAGCGCGACAGCGAGCTTGCCGGCATGGAGGCCCAGCATGCCAAGGCGCCGCAGGACAGCCTGGCGCGCATGCAGCTGTCCTTCGGTCTCGGCAAGGCCAATGACGATCTCAAGGATTATGGCAGGGCCTTCGACTATTTTGCCGAAGGCAATGCGATCCGCCGCAAGGGTATCGACTACGACCCGGCCAAGACCAGGGCTGAGTTCGAGGCGATGAAGGTAACCTTCGATGCCGGCTTCTTCGAAAAGCACAAGCCTAGCTCAGTCAGCGACGACACGCCGATCTTCGTCGTCGGCATGCCGCGCTCTGGCACGACGCTGGTCGAGCAGATCATCGCCAGCCATCCTCAGGTCTACGGCGCCGGCGAGCTCAGCATCCTGAAAACGGCGGTCGGCAAGCAGTTTCCGCTGACCATGAAGGGCGGCTTTCCCGCCGGGATAGCCGACATGCCCGACAAGGCTTTTGCCGAGGCCGGCGAGGCCTATCTCGACATGCTGCACGCCCGCTATCCCGGCTTCAAGCACGTCACCGACAAGATGCCGGGCAACTTTCTGCTCGTCGGCTTCCTGCATCTGATGCTGCCGAAAGCCAGGATCGTCCATTGCGCGCGCGATGCGGCAGCCACCTGCCTGTCGATCTACAAGGTGCATTTCCGCGGCGACAGCCATCGCTATGGCTACGATCTCGGCGAGCTCGCCGACTTCCACAATCTCTACACCGACATCATGGCGCATTGGCACACGGTGCTGCCTGGTGTGGTGCACGATGTGCGCTATGAGGATTTCGTCGCTGACCAGGAAGGCCAGACGCGGGCTCTGATCGCCCATCTCGGCCTGCCCTGGGACGATGCGGCGCTGTCCTTCCACGAAACCGACCGGCCGGTGCGCACGGCGTCGGCCGCGCAGGTGCGCCAGCCGATGTATCAGGGCTCGGTCGATCTGTGGAAACGCTATGGGGACCGGCTCAAGCCGCTTCTGGATAGGCTGGATTAGCAGCCTGGTTACAGTTTAGCTGAAGCCCCAAGCTTCGTCATCCAGGGCGGAGCAGCCGCGAAGCGGCGTCGCGGAGACCAGAGAATCCATTCCGTGACCTTGATCGAAGGATGCAACGGGCAGAATTCTTCACCGTTTTCAATGCCTTAACGTCACGGCATGGATCCTATGGTCTGCGCCGCGTCGCTTCGCTCCTTGCTCCGCCATAGGATGACGACGCGATGGGCGCTTAGGTTAAGAGCAAGAAAGCGCCGCGCGAAAGGAGCTCGCGCGACGCGCTTGGAGTATTTTATTTCGTGTGCAGGCCACCTTGGGCCGGGCGCGCCTACAGCTCCATGAATGGCTTGAAGCCGCCGAAGATCATGCGCTTGCCGTCGAACGGCATAGGCCCCCAATCGGGTGTCAAGCGCGGGTCTGCCATCACCTTGGCCATGACGGCATCGCGGCTTTCCCGCGATTCATAGACGGCCCAGGAGAAGACGACGATCTCGTCGTCCTTGGCCTGCACGGCACGCGGGAAGGACGTGACCTCGCCATAGGGCACGTCGTCGCCGATGCATTCGACATAGGCGAGCGCGCCGTGTTCCATCCATATAGGGCCTGTGAGATTGGCCAGCCTCTTGTAGTCGTCGAGTTTTGCCTTGGGTACGGCGAGCACGAAGCCATCGACATAGGACATTTGGGGTCTCCTCCTGGGAGTTCACAGGGCCTCACCGGCGCTGGCCGGTGAGGGGCTTGGCCACTGGCGATAGATCAGGCTTTCTTCACCGGGGCGTTCATCGCCCACTCGACGCCGAACGGGTCCCGCATATTGCCCCACTGGTCACCCCAGAACATGATTTGGAGCGGCACAGCGACTTCGCAGCCGGCATCGACGGCGCGCTTCCACCAGGCCTCGATTTCGTCGCTGCCGAGGTGAAGCTGCATGGTGTAGCCCTGCGGTTTGACGGCGGGCATCCCGTTTTCGGGATAGAAATCGGAGAGCATCAGCGTCGAGCCGTTGATGTGGAGGTGAATGTGCATGGTGCGGCCTTTTTCGTCCGCCGGATAGGCAAAGACTTGCTCCGCGCCAAAGGCCTTCTTGTAGAATTCGGCGGCCTTGAAGGCGCCGTCCAGTTGCAGATAAGGGGTCAATCCGCCGAGCACTTTGGCCGCGGGCTGAACGGGGGTCTGATCGGTCATGTCTTGCTCCTCTTTGCGTTTGGCCTTGCGAGCCATAGGACGGATGAGGTGACGGCGATCCTACATGGCGGCGAAATTTTTTCGGGCCGGTCCTGGATCGGCCGGGCAACCGATGTGCTTGAACGAGGGCGTGAAATGAACTTGCGTCGGCAGGCGCCAATCAGAGCGCAATTCTCGCGGCACGCAGGCTAGAACAGCTGGACCATCCGGTGCTTCCTCAACCCTCCGAGGCGACAATGATCCTCTATTATCAGACCCACTCACCCTTCGCGCGCAAGGTGCTCGTCTTCGCCCATGAGGCCGGCATTGCCGATCGGCTCGAGGTCATTCATCACGAGACCAGTCCAACCTTGCGCAATGCTCGTGTCTACGCCGAAAATCCCCTCGGCAAAGTGCCGGTGCTGTTGCGGCCCGACGCGTCGCCGATCTTCGATTCCGATGTCATCTGCGCCTATCTCGACACGCTGCATGACGGCCACAAATTGCTGCCGCAAGACGGCGAAGCCCGCTGGCAGGCGTTGCGGCTGCAGTCGGTCGCCCAGGGCCTCGCGCAGACAGGCATCGCCTTGCGCTGGGAGACAGAGAGGAGACCCAAACAGCTACGCTATGGCGCTCTCGCCGACGGATACCGGGAAAAGGTCGAGGCGAGCTACGACTGGATCGAAGGCACGCTGGACGACGAGGCGCCGCTCCATGTCGGCCATATTGCCTTGGCCACCACGCTGTCCTGGATGGCGTTTCGCCACCTTCCGCCTTTCCGCTCACGGCCACGGCTGACGCGCTGGTTCGACGCTTTCGAAAAGCGCGTGTCGATGCAGGCCACGCCGCTTTCGGGCGATACGCATGACTGACTGGCGATGCCTCGGTCAGGGTGCTCTGCGGATACGAGGGCCGTTCTGCGAATCGATGACGATTTCGGGCCAGCCGATATCCTTGCGCAGTTCGATCGGCAGCGAAAGCAGGACCCGCTCGCTGCGATGGCGGGCGCGGGTGGCGGCGTAACGGGTGGCGATGCGGCCTATGGATGACAGAATGGACATGATGCTTTCTCCTCGGTTGAAGCCGGCATCATTGTGTCGGCATTCCAAGGACGCGGCAGGTTCAGGCGATCCGACAGACCGTCGAAATTTTTTGTAGTTGCCTCCTTAGTCAGTAGGCCCGAAGCGGGATGTTTCTAACGCGGTAGCTTCAGGCAGCAGTCTCTAACCGCTCGATCGTCTCAAGATCGGCCTTCTTCGCCTCTCCTTCGACGGCAAGGTCGAAGCTCGCCTGCATATTCATCCAGAACTGCGGCGTGGTTCCGAAGAATTTCGCAAGGCGCAACGCGGTGTCGGGCGTTACCGGTGTCGTCTCACTGGCCAGGCGCTCGATGCGCGTGCGAGGCACATGCAGCTTTTTGGCCAGCGTGTAGGGCTTCAGACCGAGCGGCACGAGATATTCCTCGCGGAGAATTTCTCCGGGATGGATAGGGGGGGTGATGTTCAGCATTTTAAACCCTGTCTTCAATGATAGTCCGTGATTTCAACATCCTCGGCTTGCCCTTCCACCCAACGAAAGCAGACGCGAAACTGGTCGTTGATGCGGATCGAATGCTGACCCGCACGGTTACCCTTCAGCCGCTCAAGCCTGTTGCCGGGAGGTGTCTTCAGATCAGACAGTTCGGCTGCGTTGTCGATCATGAACAGCTTCCGCTGGGCTGAGCGGACAAGGTCCGATGGGAAACCCTTCGGAGCCTTACCGTTCGAAACGGCTTCGCTGATCTTGTCCTTGAACGAGCGTATCATCTGCCGATCCGGATGATCGTACCATCGCATGATACGCTTCCGAAGTCAAGAAGACGTCTCACAGAATGATACGAAAACTCCAGCTTGCCCTCGGCCAACCGGAACTTCATAGCAGGGCATTTTTGCCCGCCACTTAGCCAGCGCCCTCAGCCACCGAGCGGAAGAAATCCTCGGGGTCCTCGACTTCGGTCAGCCGCCGCTTATCGATCAACCAGAAGCGATTGCCGATGGCGCGGATGAAGGAGCGGTCGTGTGAGGCGAGCACGCAGCTGGCCTGATGCGCCAGGAGCTCCGCTTCCAGCGCTTCCTGGCCGTCTATGTCGAGATGGTTGGTCGGCTCGTCGAGCAGATAGAAGTTGGGATTGGCGAGCCTCAGCGCCAGCATCATCAGCCGCGCTTTCTGGCCACCGGACAGCGCACCGATCTTTTTCTCTTGCATCTCGATGACCACGCCGGCACCGGCCAGCAACGAGCGGGCGCGCTGCTCGCCGACATCGTAGCGACGCGAGACCATTGCCAGCGGCGTGTCGTCGCCGCTGATGCCCGACAGCGCCTGGTCGCTGTAGCCGAGCACCGTGGACGGCGTCACCTTCACATTCCGCACCGTGTCCGGTTCGATGATGGCATTGCGGATCAAGGTGACGAAGCGTGACTTGCCGACGCCATTGCGGCCAAGCAGCACGATGCGGTCGCCCTGGCAGATATGGCGCTTGCCGGTCCGAAACAGCAGCGTGCCGTCGGGCGTCTCCACCGCCGCGTCGTCGAGCGTGATCAGCACCTTGGCGTGGGTGCCGCGATTGGCCAGTTTTATGGCGCCGGCCGATTTCTCGCGGTGCGCCGGGTTCGCCGCTTCCTCCAGTTTTTCGGCGCGCTGGTTGAGCTGCTTGGTCTTCACCGTCAGCAGGTCGCTTCCCGAATTGATGCCGATGTTGTTGAGCTTGGCGGCTTGCTTTCGCAGTTGCTGGGCGACCTTCATGTCACGCTGGAATTTGCGCTCGTTCGAGGCGTCGACGTCGTCGAGCGACTGCCTAGCGCGAGAGTAAGGCAGCGCAAACACCGGCGATTGTTCCGGGCGCAGGAACAGCGTCCGGTTAGTGGTGGCGTCGAGAAAGGCGCGGTCATGGCTGGCGATGACGACCGGCACCTCGCGCGGCAGCGCGTTTAGCCAGGTTTCCAACTGGCTGATGCGGGCAAGGTCGAGATGGTTGGTTGGTTCGTCGAGCAGCAGCACGTCCGGATCGGTGACCCAGACGCGGGCGATCAGCGCCTGCCTCTGCCAGCCGCCGCTCAGCGCCTGCATTGGCCGCTCGCGCATCGCCTCCGGCACGTCGAGCGAATCCAGAACCACATCGACGCGCCACAGCTCGCTTTCTGCCTGCTCCGGCGGCAAGGTTTCCGCCACCACTTGGTGGAACGTACGGCTGAGAAGAGCCGGAGCAACGGATTGCTCGACATGGCCGACGCGCAGGCCGCGCGTACGGGTGATGTCGCCGGAAGTCGCTTCCATGTCGCCGGTCAGGCATTTCAGCAAGGTCGACTTGCCGCGGCCGTTGGCGGCAACAATGCCGAGCCGGTCGCCGGTGCCGATAGTGAGGTCGAGATTGGCAAACAGCGGCGCACTCATGGTGATGCCGAGGGATTTGAGGCTGATCAGGGCCATTGTGATTTTCTCTGGTCTTGCCGGAGACAACTCCGGATGCACTTTGACGGTGCGCGTGCTGGCCATCAGGCTTGGCGTTGCGGCACCACGAAGGGCAGACCAAAAAATCGAAACGGGAAAAACCCGGACCGTCCCTGGTCAGCCCTGCAAGCAAGCTCGCAGGGCAGAAATCGGGCCACGCTGACGATGGTGACGAGAAAAATCGAACACGCAGCCCTCCTTTCAAGACGTTCGAGTGTGGGGAGCGATTACACCAAAGGGGGTGTGGATGGCAAGACTGCCACTTTCATGCGGTGCGGGAACGGGTCCAGCACCAGTATGCAGCCGCCAATGATTGCTGCCGCGCCGACCACCTGGATGATGGTCAGTGATTCACCTAGCACGATCGTTCCGGCCAGCACCGCGATCGTGGTCACGGCGAATTCCACACTGATCGTCTTGGTTGCGCCGATGCTGGAAACCAGCCGGAAATAAACGACATAGGTCAAGGCGCTCATCACGCAGGCGAGAAGGCCGAGATAGAGGAAGTCGATGGCGCGCGGCATGGCAGGCACCGGTACGGCCAGCAGCAACGGCAGCGTCATCAGGCCACCGAACAGGAAGGCGGAGCCAGTGAGTTCGAACGAGCCGGCCGAGCGCAAATGGCGGTTGGCGTAATTGCTGCCGAAGGCGGCAGCAAAGGAGCTGAACAGCGAGGCGGCGCAGCCAAACGCGAAGGATGACGTGACCGGGACGGCGGGAAAGCCGACCAGAACGGCGATCCCTGCGGCGCCGAGCAGCAGGCCGGCCAGCCCGCGAACGGTCATACGTTCAAGCCCCCACAACTGACCGAGGATCATCGAGAACATCGGGATCGCGGCAACAAGAATAGCTGCCATCGCCGAGCCGATGCGTGGAGTGGCGTAGGATAGTCCGACCAATTGTGCGGCAACCGTTGTCGCTCCGATCACGGCGAAGTGCTGCCAGCCGGCGCTGAAGTCGAGCCGCCGCCGCGTCGCTGCTGCAAGCAGGAAGAGCGTGATACCGGCGAACAGCGACCGCAAGGTGACCGCGCCGACCCAGCCGAAGGCATGCACGACCTTCAGAAGGACAAGGAACGACATGCCCCAGGTGATGGCCAGGAAGATGTAGGCGGCGATGTCCTTGGGTTTCATGATGTGGCGAGTTTCGGAAGGAAGGCCAGGATGGCAACGCCCGTATAGGTTCCACCCGCAACTGGCAAGGCTGAGCCAGAGTCAGGAGAAAGAGCTTTCTATACTGGCGGGACAGCGCCCCCCTCTGTCCTGCCGGCCCCCACACCGGGGGAGATTGGCTGTGGCTTGGCTGGCACTTTTCCTTCGACCGGCTTTTCCGTCCGCCGCACAGTCATCTCATCAAGTGAGTTCTTCTTGAACAACGGCTTGACCGGCTCGCCGGGAATGCCGAAGTCGGAGCCGTGTGCCTCTTCGGCGGACTGTTTCTTGAACAGCGAGCGCGATACCGCACCAGCCGGCGTCGGCATGTCGGTGCCTGGACCCATGTCGTCGATCGAGGGTTTCGAAAACAGCCGCTTCTTCACCGGCACCGCACCATCGGCGCCCATTTCGTCGAGATCGGGCTTGCGGAAGAGGTTAGGACGGGCCGCCTTGGCGGCCTCCTCGGCGGCACGTGCTTCGTCGAGCTTGCGAAAACGCTCCTGTTCCTCTGATGTACGATGTTTGGCCACGCCCTTGTTGTGCTTGCCCTTTTCGCGACCCGAGACCGGGCTTTCCATGTCGGCATATTTGGCCAGCGGGTCTTCGGAGACGGACAGTTCCATTTCACGCAGGCGCTTGATCTCGTCGCGGATGCGGGCGGCCTTCTCGAAATCGAGGTTGGCGGCGGCGTCGCGCATCTGCTTGTCCATCGCGTCGAGATGGGCCTTGAGGTTGTTGCCCATCATGGCGCCGGCGCTGTCGGTGAACTGCGAGATGTCGGCGCGGACATGATCCTTCTCGTAGACCGAATCCAGGATGTCGGAGATGCGCGACTTGACCGATTCCGGCGTGATGCCGTTGGCCGCGTTCCATTCCACCTGCTTCTCGCGGCGGCGATTGGTCTCGGCCATTGCCCGTTCCATCGAGCCTGTGACCTGGTCGGCATAGAGGATGACCTTGCCGTCGACGTTGCGCGCGGCTCTGCCGATGGTCTGGATCAGCGAGGTTTCCGAGCGCAGGAAACCTTCCTTGTCGGCATCGAGAATGGCGACGAAGCCGCATTCGGGAATGTCGAGGCCCTCGCGCAGCAGGTTGATGCCGACCAGCACGTCGAAGGCGCCGAGGCGCAGGTCGCGCAGGATCTCGATGCGTTCCAGCGTGTCGATGTCGGAGTGCATGTAGCGCACGCGCACACCTTGTTCGTGCAGATACTCGGTCAGGTCCTCGGCCATGCGCTTGGTCAGAACGGTGACCAGCGTGCGGTAGCCGGCCTTGGTGGTGTCGCGGATTTCGCCAACAACATCGTCGACCTGGCTCTTGGCCGGGCGAACCTCGACCGGCGGATCGATCAGCCCGGTCGGACGGATGACCTGTTCGGCGAAGACGCCGCCGGCCTGCTCCATCTCCCAGCCGCCTGGCGTCGCCGAGACGGCAACGGAGAGCGGGCGCATGGCGTCCCATTCCTCGAAGCGCAGAGGCCGGTTGTCCATGCAGGACGGCAGGCGGAAGCCGTATTCGGCCAGCGTCGCCTTGCGCCTGAAGTCGCCGCGATACATGCCGCCGATCTGCGGTACGGTGACGTGGCTTTCGTCGATGAAGACCAGCGCGTTGTCGGGAATGTACTCGAACAAGGTCGGCGGCGGGTCGCCCGGCTGGCGGCCGGTGAGATAGCGCGAATAGTTCTCGATGCCGGCGCAGGATCCGGTGGCCTCCAGCATCTCGAGGTCGAAACGGCAGCGCTGTTCCAGCCGCTGCGCCTCGAGCAGGCGGCCGGCCCGTTCCAACTCGACCAGCCGGTGCTTGAGCTCTTCCTTGATCGACCTGATCGCCTGGTTGAGGGTCGGGCGCGGTGTCACATAGTGCGAATTGGCGTAGATCTTGACGCTTTTCAGCTCGCCGGTCTTCTGTCCGGTCAGCGGATCGAATTCGGTGATCTGCTCGATCTCGTCGCCGAACATCGAAATGCGCCAGGCGCGATCTTCCAAGTGGGCCGGGAAGATCTCGATCGTATCGCCGCGCACGCGAAACGAGCCGCGGACGAAGTTGACATCCTGGCGCTTGTATTGCTGGGCGACGAGATCGGCGAGCAGCGCGCGCTGGTCGAGCCGGTCGCCGATCTGCATCTGGAAGGTCATCGCCGTGTAGGTCTCGACCGAGCCGATACCGTAGATGCAGGACACCGAGGCGACGATGATGACGTCGTCGCGCTCGAGCAGCGACCGCGTCGCCGAATGGCGCATGCGGTCGATCTGCTCGTTGATCGAGGATTCCTTCTCGATGAAAGTGTCGGTGCGCGGAACGTAGGCTTCCGGCTGGTAATAATCGTAGTAGGAGACGAAATACTCGACGGCGTTTTCCGGGAAGAATTTCTTGAACTCGGAATAGAGCTGCGCCGCCAGCGTCTTGTTCGGCGCCAGGATCAAAGCAGGGCGCTGCGTCTCCTCGATCACCTTCGCCATGGTGAAGGTTTTTCCGGAGCCGGTGACGCCGAGCAGCACCTGCGTGCGGTCGTTGTTGTCGACGCCTTCGACCAGATCCTTGATGGCGGTCGGCTGGTCGCCGGCCGGTTCGAAATCCGACACCATCTTGATGGCGATGCCGCCTTCGGATTTTTCGGGGCGGGCAGGGCGATGCGGCGTCCACAGCACGCCATCCTTGTGCAGCGGGTTGCCGGATTCGATCAGCGCCGACAGTGCCGCCACCGTCGCGGTGACGCTGCCCGAGGCCATGGTCTCGGCGTCTTCCAGCGAGATGTCGAGACCGGCGACCGGATTGAGGCCGGCTGCCGTACGCTCCCTGGCCGACGCCGCGCCACCCATCGAGGTGCCGCGCGCGCTGCGCCCCGGCGAGCTTGAGCGCTCTGGTATCTTCTTCGACTTGGCGCTTTCCCTCCCCTTCGAGGGGAGGGTGGCTGCGGAGCCGCCGGGTGGGGTTGGTTCGACCGGGTTCGACGCCTCTTTATGCCGAGCGCTTCCTCCGCCGACCCCCTCTCTCTCGAGGGGGGAGATTAAGCGTCCTTCCTTTTCGGCTTCCTGCTCGATCTGTTCGGCCCAGTCCGCGATCGAACCAGCCAGCGGCGTGCCCGAGAGCTCGGGCTGCGACATTTCGGCGAAGCCGCCTCTGTGCAGCGGCTCCGAAGCGTCGAGGAAATCGGTCAGCGGACTGCGCCGCTTCGGCGCGGCGCGGTCGTCATTCGCCGTCGGCGGCGTTTTTCTATCGGGAGATTTGGCCATGTCCCGAATATGGGATTTCCTGGCCAAAATGGAAAGAGTGCGATGAGGTGAGGCGTCTCGCCGGATGCGGCTCCTGACAGAAGGCTGTCAGGAGCAAACGGTGGTCGCGTGCCTATCCGGAAGGATCAGGCGCCACGTGCGTTGTCCGCCGCCACGCGGGTCGGCGACCCATTCAGGCGTGGCACCACGACAAGGCGTTTGATTTTGCCCTTCTTGTAGGCAGCGAGGAAGCGCGCATAATCCTTGAAGGCGACGCAGCCGCTGGACTGGCCGTAGCGGCCCCGAAGCAGATACGTATGGGCCAGAAACCCGTCGCGATTGTATTTGTTGCGGCCATCGACCGGTGTCAGGCGCAAGGCCTCCACACCATGAAAGCGCGTCTCGCGCAGCGAAAGATTGTAGGTGTTGGGCGGTGTCGGTCCGCGGTTCTTCTGGTCGGCATAACGCGGCTGGTCCACCATGGCGCCGACGCCCGAATGCGCCTCGAGCCTCGAGCCGTCAGGCATGTAGACGGTACCGGCGCTAATGTCGTAGACGGCGACGCCGTTGCCGGCTCCGCTTCTGGACCCCGGCGAGTTGAACAGGTTCTTGAATGCCTTGCCGAGGCCACCCGAAGGCATGTCCGGCTTGGCATAGGCCAGCACGTCGCCGCCATCGGCCGGCCGGCCTTGCCGCGCCGGCTTTGCCGGTTGGGTCTGCTGGACAGTCTCACGCGCCGACTTCGGCTGCTGGACGGGCTTGGGCTGCTGCTGCACGATTTTGGGCTGCGGCGCGTCGAATTGCGGGCGCCGGGTCGGCAATGGCACGTCGTCGGTCAGCGCATCCGGCAGTGAGGCGGAATCGCCGGGTTGATCCTGCTGGGTTTCGACGGGCGAAACCGCGATATCAGCCGACGATTCCTCGATCGGCAGCGGTGAGGCAAACGCCTCGTCGTCGACTGGCAGCGACTGCACGAGGGCAAGCGCCAACTGCGAATTGTCTGGCGTATCGGACTGGGCAAAGCCCATCGGTTGCGGCGCGGTCTGCACGACTACCGAGCCGGTATCCAGCCGAGCGAAGCGCTCGGCCGCCGGAGCCGGAATGTCGTCCGACAGGCTGGCCATGACCTGAACGGATGGCACCAGCGACGCCTCGGCAATTTGCGGTGCGATGGCGGAAATGACAGGGCGTGCCGGCGCGTTGGCCGCGACAGCGGGTTTTGCGGCGCCGGCAAAGGCAGCGGCCAGCTTCATCGGCGACAGCGACGCTTCCATGCGTTCGAAGCGCTCCTGCGACTTCGACTTTACGGCGGCAGGCACCAGCTTTGTCTGCGCCACGAGGCGTGCGGATTTCACCGCCGGCGGGCTCACTCGGGCAAGCTTGAAGCAACTGGCGCCGCACTGCACGGCATGGTCGTGCAGCGCCTGTGCGCCGCCATGGGCATTGGCCACCACGAAGGGGGCTCTCAGAAAATGCTGTTTGAGCGGATCGGCAAGGGCGAACGAGCCCGGCATCGACAGCGTCTGGGGCAGGCCGCCCGAAGTCGCCGACAGCGACGCGCCGACTGAACTGAGGCTGGCCATGGTGCCGATCAGCCAAAGGCCGATGGCGGTGCCGACGCAGGGCACAGCGACCCAGCGGACGATCCGGCCAGCACTCGAAGAAGAGGATCGTGGCGCGTCGATGAACTCACCGCCCTCACGCTGTCCCCGGATTTTTTTGTGTGTACTCAACAACGCCATGCAACCAATCTCGCTTCAATCGGTTTTCCCCGTACGTGGCCTTGAGAGCCGCGACGACCATTCTGTGAGTGATCCCAGGTGGTCCCCGACGCGTTTGCCGCGCCTGTAGTTGGTTGCCGATTGCTTCAAAATATGGACAAAGTTGGTTAATCAATCCCTCTCAAAACCAAGCACGAGATGTGGATTTGGGCCAAATCAGGCTTCGTCCACGGCCAGGAAAGTGGTGTTGTCGCCCTTCCGACCTGGTTTTGCTGCCTGTTTTTGGAGGCCGAGTCAAGCAAAACGGCCCTTGCTAATTTTTACGCAGCGCTTTCCAGCGACAAATGCAGCGAAGCGATTGCCAGCAGGAATTGTGTAAAATGGCGCCTGTCGCCGGGCGAAACTGTTGCCCTGCCTGCCACGATTTTCCGCGGGACGGCCGCCTCAAAGCAACCGCACTCAGTTGAACCAAAGCGCAAACGTCAAAAACCCGCCGCCGCCAAACTGGCGCTGGATCTGTTCGAAATCGTCACTGGTCAGGATCGTGCCGCTTTCAAGATAAGGCGCGATGGCCGGGCCGGTGATCGACAGCACCAGGTCGAAGTTTTTCGGGTCGTCGAAGAAGCGCTTCATGTTGATGCCCAGGCCGGTACTGGCGGTGACGCGGAAATGCGGTAGCAGCTTGCGGCCTTCCAAAAGATCCTCAGCCATGGTCAAGGCGGCGAGCCAGGCCTGGATCTGCTCCTCGCCGACTTCGAGGCCGGTGAGCGGGTTCTCGCCCTTCTGCTGCGGTCCCGGCAGCCATTCGCGGTCATTGTCGGTCTCGGCGCGGATCGCCTTCCAGTCCTCGCGCGACAGCCGGATCATCTCCAGCAGATGGCGGCGTGCCGCTTGCCGGCGCTCCGGCTCGACCACCGGCCAGTTGACGAGGTGCACCATCGAGATGAAATCGGCGATGCGCCACTCCGAAGAGAAGATGCTGCTGCCCATGTCGCCGGCCGGCGGCACGAGAATGTCCTGCAACGGCAGTTTGGCGCGTGGGAACAGCATGTGAAACGAGCCGTCGAAGGTGCTCCTGAAATCATGCGCTAGCCAGAAATCGGCCTGCGCCATCAGAAATTCGGCGTAGCCCTGCAGCCAGTACCCATCGGCGCGGTCGAAGCGGAATGCCAGTGTGGGAACGGCGGCGTCCGATGTGATGCCGCCGCGAGACAGCGAGGCCATGATGGCCGCCATGCTCTCGTCCGGCGCGATGGTGCCGTCCTCGTTGAGATCGATGCCGATATGGGTGAGGTCGATGACCATGCCGATATCGGCATCGGCCGGCACCGACGCAAACGTGGCCGCGGATTTTTCCAGCCGGTCGCGGAAGGCGACCAGGATGGCGCGGAACTGCTCGTAGGTCAGCGGCTCGGGGTTGGGATTGTCCGGCACCGGCAGCCGCATCAGCGGCAGCATGAAGGATTGCGGGCTTTCGAAGCCATGGCGGTGCAGGCCGGTGGCCAGGATTTCCAGTGCTGTGAAGAACTCACCCGCGCCGGCGGCATAGGCGGAAGCCGGGTCTTTTGGCGCGGCGGCCTCCAGCGTCGACAGGGCAGTGTCGCGCGCGGCCACGGTCTTCGCCTCGAACAGTGCGGTTGCCGCTTCCGGCATTGCCGCCGACGCAGAAGACAGCGGCAGGAGCAGAATGAAAGCGGATGTCAGCAGGCCTGCCAGTCGTGTCATCTTTCCCCCCGATATTGTCGCGCAGCACAAATATACACCATTTGCAGCGCCGCGCTTCAACCCGCCCGGCGGACGGTCTACACAGGGCAAACAATTGGGCATCGCGTGTCGAATTATCCGCTTCCCTACAAGCTGTCCTGGCTGCCGCGTTTCGTGAAGCCGTCGCTCGTCGGCGACGCACGAGACTTTGCGCCGATGGCGGGAACGCTGATGGATCCGCCGCCCAAGGGGACGGTGCGGCTTGCCTTTGTCGGCGACATCTCGGCGGTGGCTAACCGCAGCGCGCCGGATTGCGATCCGGAGATCAAGGCGTTGCTCGGCGCTGCCGATCTGGTGATCGGCAATTGCGAAAGCCCTGTCGTGGACAGAGCAAGCGCGGTGATGGGCACGAGGCTCGGCACGCATCATGCGATGAGCGACCGGTTCCTAGCCGAGGCGCTGGCGGCGGCCGGTATTTCGCGCGAAAAGCTCGTGCTGTCGCTGGCCAACAACCATGTGCTCGACCAGGGTGTCGCCGGTTTCGACGAGACGGTCGCGGCGCTGGGGCGGCTCGGTATCCGCACGGTGGGTCTCGTCGCCGACGGTCCGGTGGTGCCTGTCCAGGTCGGACCGCTTGATATCGGCTTTGCCGCCTTCACGCTGTGGCGCAACGCCGATGAAAACCTGTTCACCGGGCGCGTATCGATGGACAGCGATCCGGCGCACTGGCCGCGCGATGGCGTCGATCTTCTTTGCGCCGTGCCGCATTGGGACTGGGAGTTCCGGCATTTTCCGCGCGCCGAGACACGAGCGCTGGCCAGGCGGCTGGCCGGGCAGGGTATCGGGCTGATCGCCGGCCATCACGCCCATGTCGTGCAGCCGGTGGAGCGGATCGACGGCACGATCGTCACCTATGGGCTCGGTGACTTTCTGGGTACCGCCTTTGCCCGCCAGCCATGGCCGGGTCGTATTGGGTCTATTTTCATTGTCGATGTCAGTGCCGACGCCGGCACCCGCGGCACGATCGCGTCCTACCGGCTGCATCCCTTCATGCGCCTGCGCACCGGCGATCATGAGCGGCTGGTGATGGTGGAGACATTGGAAGGAGCGATCAGGGGAAAGGTCGAGGGTCGATTGGGCGCGATCTTCCCTTCTCCCCCTGTGGGAGAAGGTGGATCGGCGCGTAGCGCCGAGACGGATGAGGGGTGCTGGAGGAAATGAGGCGTTAGCGATCCAACGCCAGCGACGTCCGGTGTGTTTGAAATTTGTGAGTATTGCCAAGCTGGAACACCCCTCATCCGACCGAGCTTCGCTCGGCCACCTTCTCCCACATGGGGAGAAGGGATCACCGCTCCATCCGGCTGGCATCAATTCGATAAAACTGGTTATCATGAGTTGGTCAAGGCGGGGGGTGGCGGTGGAGACAACGGATTTCATGCCTGGCGAAACAGTGATCGCCGGCATCCGGAAAGACATCGAGGCCTATGAGGCGGCGAGGGCGTCGGCGGTTCGGCAGGTGCGGTGGCGGGTGCCGGTGTTCGTCGGGCTTGTGCTGGTCGCCGTGGTGCTGGTCGCGTGGCTATTCAACAAGGTCGCCGACCCCAACGAGCAATGGTTCTCGACGCCGCATGTGTTCCTCTATGTCATAGGCTTCGCGGCTTCGATCCTGCTCTACTTCCAGGCCAGGAAACCGGCGACGCGGCTGCAACAATCGTTCCGCGAAACGCTGCTGCCGATCATCTTCGGCTTCATTAGGGATATGCGCTACCAGCATGGCGTGACGCCGAATTCCTTCGACCGGTTGCCGCGCACGGCGGTTGGTCCGTTCAACCGGCAGGCTTTCGACGACATCGTAGCGGGCCGCTATGAAGGATTTCCGTTCGAACTCTACGAGGCGGAACTGCGCGAGGGGGCGGGCAAAGGCTCATCGACGGCCTTCAAGGGCGTCATCGTCGCCTTCGAGACGATCGCGCCGTTCCCGGGCATATTGGTGGCGACGCGGCGGACCAACGCGGTCATCAGCTTCTTTCGCGGCATCTTCGCCAGTAAGCTGCAAGAGTTGTCCAGCGGCGATGCTTTGCTCGATGCCGCCTACGAGTTCCGCACCGACAATCTCGGAGCGGCACAGCCATTGGTGAGCGGCCGGCTGGCGCAGGCGCTGAAATGGCTTGGCGAAACCTGGCCGGACGACCCGGCCCGCGTCGCGCTCAACGGCGGCGATGGGTTCCTGCTGCTGCCGCAGACGAAGAACTTCTTCGAGCTGCCGGATATCTCGGTGCCGCTAGACTACACCCGGCATGTCGCGCCGATGATCGCGGACATGGGCGCCATGCTGGCGACCGCAGCGCTGGTGCGAAAGATAGGCGCGAAGGACGTGATCGGTTGATCGCTGTCAACAGTCGAAGCCGTATTTGTCGCGCATGTAGTCCGCTTCTTCTTTCGACATTTTCTTGAACATCACACAGACGGTGAAACTGCCGACCTGACGCCCACCGCTTCTGTATCCCCAGTCGGAAATATCGTCCCTGGTGAATTCTATGTTCTGGCCGAGGACGACGTTGTGCACTCCCTCCGGCTGGTTTGCCAATATGCCGACAAAACCGGTCTCGGTGCGGCGGAACGGTATGACCCAGAAGTGTTCGGTGACGTTCCCGTCCCGCACCTTGACCTTCAACTTGAACCTGTCTGTCCCAGGGGGCGGAGCCTCGGACAAGGCGAGGAATTCATCCAGTCTGGCGCGCGCCTTCGCGGTAGCCAAAGCCATATCGGGATCGTCGGGGGTAAAGATGACCGTTTTGTCGTCGCCCGGATCCACGCCTTGTGCGCCGGCCAATCCCGGAGCAAGCGCCAGCATCAGGGATATCATGGCCCGGACTGCAAGCTTCATGGAAGGCCCCCCTTCATCGTAACGGTCGACACCATCCTGCATCCATTCCTGGTTTGCAACCTGAGCGCGAGTTTGATCCGCTTCGGAGTGGCGGTTTTGAACTGATCCATGAAACAAAATGTGTATCGATGACCGGTCGACAGTTTGTTTCGTGATGCCGCTCGAGACGGATTGCGGCGGCCGCGCCGTGATCGAAACCGCCCGCCACAATCCGGCTAAACGACTCTTTTCGCGGATAGAAGTGGGCTCATCGGGGGAGCCGAAGCGGCCTGAAATGGTGTCGGCAGCAAGCAATGTGTCGGAATTAAGCCTATGATATTGTTTGCGAAAATACACCCAACGTGATTTGCGGAGGCGGCGCTTTCCGTTCCAGTTTCTGGCCGTCCGGTGCTGTCGTTTCCCATGGTGGCAGCCCCGGAAAACCGAAACAGCACGGAGTGCTTACCAATGAAAAAGACCCTCGCAACCACCGCCGCTCTGCTCGCCTTCCTCGGCACGGCCTATGCCGCGACCGTTCAGGGCACCATCCAGGCCGTCGACCCGACGACCAAGTCGATCACCCTCGACGACGGCAAGATCTACCAGTTGTCGCCGGAAGCGACGGTCGGGAAACTGAAGGTTGGCGCCAAGGTGGCGGTGACTGTCGATGACAAGACCGGCATCGTGACGTCGATCAAGAAGGCCTCGTAGACACGAAAGTAATTATCAGCTTTCGATGTTGGCGCTGCCCCTCACCCTTACCCTCTCCCCGTGAACAACGGGGAGAGGGGGGCGTCAGCGTTGGAGCTTCTCTCTTCTCCCCGTCTCTTACGGGGAGAAGGTGCCGGCAGGCGGATGAGGGGCGGCGCTAAGATCTGAGGACATTCGGTCCACATCCCGGTCCGGCAGCTGATCTGACGCGGCACGCTGCGCCGCTATGGTTTTTGCCAAAGAGCCGCGCTATCCCTTGGCCAACGGGGGATATTCATGGCTGATGGACAAAAAGGATTTCGCCTGTCGCGGCGATTGCTGCTGGGTGCGGCTGTCGTCGGCGGTGCGGTGCTGTGGGGCGGCAACACCGTGGCGCGGTTGGCGCGCGGGCCTTCGGGGCCAAAGAACGCCGGACGGATTGCCGATATCGACGGCATCGCGCTGCCGCTGCAGCCGCCGGACAATGCGCCGGCCTTCGATGCTTCGCTGCCCTGGTCGGCAAAAGGCGGCGACATCAACGATGCCAGCGGCCTGTCGATGACGCCGGTCTACGGCGTGGTCGAGGTCAGCGAGGAAGAGCACATCGCCAAGGCGCTGGCCTTTGCGCGCGCCAATGGCTTGAAAGTCTCGCTGGCGGCCATCCGTCATTCGATGGGCGGGCACGCCTTCGACGACAACGCGCTGGTGCTCGACCTCAGAAAGTTCAACAAGGTGACGGTCGACGCCGCGGCGAAGACCATGACGCTGCAACCGGGCGCGCGCTGGCACGACATCCAGAACCTTCTGCATCCGCACTTTGCGGTAAAAGCCATGCAATCAACCGACATTTTCTCCGTCGGCGGCTCGCTGTCGGTCAATGCGCACGGCATGGACCATCAGGCGGGTTCGGTGGCGGGCTCGATCCGCTCGATGCGGGTGATGCTGGCCGACGGTTCGGTGGCGACCTGCTCGCCGACCGAGAACACCGATCTTTTCCGCCATGTCGTCGGCGGCTACGGGCTGTTCGGCGTGGTGCTGGAGGCGACGCTCGATATCGTCGACAACGCCGTCTATCGCACCTCGCGCGAAATCATCAAATCGGACGATTTTCCGAAATTCTTTGCCGAGGTGCTGGAGCCGAACAAGGATATCGGCCTGTTCTACGGACATCTGTCGACGGCGCCCGGCAATTTCCTCGAGGACATGATCGTCTACCGCTATGACAAGGTGGCCGAGCAGCCGCCGGCCGATCAACCCGAGATCGGCGAACCGGGTTCAGTCGGGCTGAAGCGGGTGATCATCAATCTGGCGAAGTGGGGCAGCCTGTTCCAGGAGTTGAAATGGTTCACCGAAAAGACGCTGGAGCCGAAATTCGAAAGCTGCACGGTGGCGCGCAGCTCAGCCATGGCCGAGGGCGAGGCCTGCCTCGTCACCCGCAACAACCCGATGCACGATTCTGTGCCCTATCTCTTCAACGATCAGATGGAAGAGACCGACATCCTGCATGAATATTTTATTCCACGCGCCGCGTATGTCGAATTCATCACGGAAGCCCGCGAAATCCTGCGCAACCAGACGCTGCCGGTGCTCAATGCCTCCGTGCGCATCGTCCACAGGGAGGATGTTGCGCTAAGCTACGCGCCGGAGCCGGCCTATTCGCTGGTGCTCTATATCAACCAGCCGACCGATGCCGGCGGCAATGCCAGGATGCGGGCGCTGACACGGGCGCTGATCGACGTAACGATCAAGCATGGCGGACGGTTCTTCCTGCCCTATCAGTTGCATTACACGGCCAAGGAGTTGCTGGCCTCCTATCCTGAACTGCCGGCCTTCCTGGCGGCGAAGCGGCAATATGACCCGACGGAACTGTTTTCCTCGACCTTCTACCGTGCCATCAAGGCGCTGAGCGGGGTGGCGTAGACGTTAGGAGACTTCATGCGCAAGGTATCAGCCGCGGCACTCACCCTCATCGCGCTGTGCGCTGGACCGGCCGGAGCCGGGGATCTCAAGGCCTTCAAGCTGACCATCGACGGTGTGACGGTCGACATCGATCCCGGCGAAAGCGCAGACGTGACGCTGCCCGGCGGCAAGCAGAGCAAGGTCACGCTCGAGCGCAACGACTTCGCCACCTTTTCCGGCAGCGATTTTTCCTTCGTCCACCCCAGCAGCATTTCGGTGACCAAGACCGATCTCGGCGATGATATCACGCAGTATCTGATGGCGTCGGCGCTCGGCACGATCGTCGTCGTACAGGAATACGGCAAGATGAATCCGGTGTCGCTCAACCAGCTGATGCTACAGGAAATGACCAAGGAATCGGTGCAGGCCGGCGCCACGCTGACGCAGAAGCCGACCACGCGCAAACTCGCCGACGGCAAGGAACTGACCGGCATCCGCGCTGAGGTGAAGACGCGTACCGACACCGCCGATTTCGAGATCGTCGGCTTCGGCCTTGCCGATCGAGGGCTGCTGTTCATCACCCGCGTTGCCGGCGAGGACGCGGCCACCGAAAAACCGCTGATCGACAAGTTCTGGGAAAGCTTGAAGATTAAGCTGTAAGGGGAGACTAAAGCCCCTTCGGCACCAGTCCTGCCAGCCAATTCACGGAGCGTTTCGCGGCGTCGGCGGTCGCCGAGGCGGCGCGGCCAAGATCGGTCTTGACCACGGCGTAGCCGTTTTTCGTGCGATAGAGCACGCTGGTTCCGCCATCGACCACTTGTTCATAGGCGACAGGCCGGGCGGCGTCCGCTTCCATGGCGGTCGTCGGCGAACCGACTGGGACGCTTGGCCGGTGGCTCAATTCAGGCGGCAGCGGGCTTTCGGTTCCGACAACCCGGCTGGCGGGCTTCAGTTCCGGGCGCGATGCGGTCGCGGCCAACTCAGAGGAGGACGACGAGCCCTTGGTGCGGCAGATGCCGGAGACGAGCGGATAGTTGAAATTGCGCTCGTGCAGCATCTGGCTTTTCATCGCCGCTTCGCACTCGGCGACGGTCGACCACTTGGCCGGCGTCTCGCCGATATACTCGCAAAGCTTGGCGTCGCAGTCGCAGCCGACGATGGTCATGGCGACAAGGGCGGTCTTGATCACGGTCTTGTCCCTTCGAGATGCAACCCGGCAACCCATGCATGTGCATGTCGTGATCCCAAAACCGGTTCCCACTTTTGGGCGACATGCAACACTCCATCGCGCGCGAACAAGGCGGGATTTGGCCGCGATTGTGAAATGAGCGTGGCGGATCGTTCGAGGAGGCCGATCTTTGCGGGACGTGGCCGAAAGGCCTCAGTAATCGTAGATGTGTTCGAGCCTTGCGCCTGACTTGATCAGCGCCGGCAGGACGAGATGCAGCTTGCGCACGGCGACGGTCATTCCTGTGCGGCGCGTTGCCGGATCGGCTGGCATCGGATAGCTGAACAGGATGCGCATGCCCTCGGGGACGGCGATCGAATCGGTGGACAGCACGGTGACCATGATCTCGTCATTGCCGCCGATCTCGACGAAGGACACGCCCTTGTCGATCAGGCGCGGGATCATTTCGGTGAAGACCTGATAGCGCTTTGTGACGAAGATCGTGCCGTCCGCCCCCAGATCGCGTTCGAGCAACGTGTCGGGCTCGTTGCGGGTGGCTTCGCCGACCGGCCCCTTGGCCCAGACATGGATGTCGAGCAAGGCGGGGTTCATCGTGGCGGTCAGCGCCTGCTTGATCAGGTCGGCATAGCCCTGCTTGATGGTGTCGGCGAGGCCGAATGCCAACTTGCGTTCGCTGGTGCGGACGGAGCTGTCGCCCGGCGCCGGCTGCACGGCAAACAGGCCGGCCCGCTTTTGCGCATAGGGGAACTGATACCACGGCACCTGATCGAGGAATTTGGCATAGTCGACCGCCACCTTGGCCTGATAAATATCGGCGGCAGTTCGCTTGCCTGATATCGCTTCGGTGATGCGACCGACCGTGTTTTCATAGGCCCACTGCAGGATATGCTCGATCGAGTGGCTGGTACCGATGATGACCAGCATCTGGTGGTTGGCGTAATTGAATTTGTAGGGAGAGCTGGCGCGGATAACCATGGCGTAATCCTGCCAGAAGCGGCCGACATAGGACCAATAGGGGAAGCCGCTCGGCTGGTCCTTGTCGACGAAGCCGGCATATTCGCGTGCGGCGTAGACGATCGCCCATTCCGGATAGGTGAGGAAGGTCGATTCTTCCGGCCGCTGGTAGAAGGGGATCTCGGCGCGGACCTTGTCGGCCAGCGCCTTGGGCGGGGCGCCGTCGGCAATGCCGGGCAGCGGCGTCTTGTCGAGCGACGACGTCGTCAGGAAGCCGTAGCTCAGCCCGGCGATCGGGATGAGGATGACGATGACGATCAGCCAGAGGATCGTCTTGACGATGCGCTTCAGCCAGCGAAACAGGAACATGCCCGATCAGGCCGTGGCGAAGTGTTCGTGTATGCGTTTGGCCAGCCAGAAGCCGACATAGACGGCGAAGCCGCCAATGACGATGTGCGGCAGGTTGGCGAAGAAGCGGGCCGGGAATTCGATGTCGTTGAGGGAGCGGAAGCCGTTGATGAAGATGCCGGCATCGAGGCAGCCGGAACCGGTGATCAGCCCGAGCACGCCGTCGAACAGATAGACCGAACCGAACAGCTTGAAATAGAACACCGCCTGGCGGTGCGAGATGAAGGCGGCGGCCAATGCCCAGACGCCGGAGAAGGCGTGCAGCAGATCGTCATACCATTGCAGCGAGAACAGGCCGAACAGATTGCCGTCGGCATCGTTGAACGCCGGTATGTAGCCGATTGCGACGACGCCGAAGAACAGGAAAGCATAGGCAATGGCAAGCTTCTGGATCAGCGTCATGAAGTCCCCCCTCGAAGAGCCCGCCTGAAAACAGACTCTGACCAAGCGATACTAACCGATTTTAGCGCGCGGTGAAACGGCGCTCGCAAGATCGTCGGCAAAGGAGATCAGGGAGGCCAAAAGACAGTCGGCGCCGGGATTTCTCCCAGCGCCTCCCTGTCAGATCAGGACACGGTCGCGGCAGCAACTTCCGTAAAGTCGTCGCGCCTTGCCGGCCTTGATTTTGACGGTCCTGCCAGTCCGCAACCCGAAAGCAGCGTCCGTTCGGGACCACGCTGGTCTCCACCCTTGCGGGCTTTGCCCTGCGCACCATCGAAGGTTTTTGCCGTCCTTCATGGCAGCATCGGTCCGCCGTCGGCGTTGGCACGCTTTCCGCGGCCCCGTAGGTCTCGGCTCCGTCCCTCGAAACAGGCAAGCCTGCTCTCGCTTCGGGCCGTACGGGCCTCAGGAAATCCGCCTTTCACTTCGCCTTTCGGCTGGGCGATCGGTAGCCGCCTGAGATGGGTTTAACGTACGCCGGGTAAGGGTCCTGGGGAATGGCCGTGGGCCTGTGGATAACGGGATTATCGGGGATCAACCAGGGATAGTCGGATTTTCCTTGCCCGCCATGATGAGCGGCCTCGGCGGACATTCGGCCCTTGCCCTGCAGGCGGGTGCGGGCTTCAATGCCGGCAAAGGATTCGAGGTGCCGAGCGCTCCGATATCCTTGCGGGAGGGTTTGCGTGAAAGTCGGGGTGGTTCTCAATCCGATTTCCGGCGGCGGCTGGCTGAAACGGCATTGGCCTGAAGTCGCCGCTTCGCTGAAGAAGCACTTTGGCGAATTCGAGCTGCGCGAAACGCAGGCGGAAGGCGATGCGGAAAGACTGGCAATCGATCTTGCGATGAGCGGCTTCGACCTGGTGATCGCGGCAGGTGGCGACGGCACCGCCAGCGAAGTGGCCGACGGGCTGCTGCAGGCGTCTAGGGAAAGCGGCCGGACCACCGAGCTTGGCCTCTTGCCCTGCGGCACCGGCATCGATTTCGCGCGCGGGCTCGGACTGCCGAAAGAGGTCGATGCCGGGCTGAAGCGGATCGCCGAAGCCAAGGCCCGCAAGGTCGATGCCGGACGCATCTGCTACATCGACGATCATGGCGCGCTGGCCAGCCGTCACTTCATCAACATCGCCAGCCTTGGCCTGTCCGGCGCCACCGACCGCGCGGTCAATGCCGACAAGCGCAAGGGCAGGATGTCGGCCAAGGCGCTGTTCCTGTGGCGCACGGTGGCCGAGTTCATCCGCTACCGCTTCCAGGACGTCAGGATCACCGTCGATGACGGTGCGCCGGTGGTAGCGCGCATGGCGCTGGTGGCGGTCGCCAACGGAAAATTCTTCGGCGGCGGCATGATGATCGCGCCGGATGCCGAACTGACCGACGGCCAGTTCGACATCGTCATCCTGCGCGCCGCCGGCAAGCTCAGGTTGATCTGGGATATAAGGCTGCTCTATGGCGGCCGTCACCGCAACCATCCTGCGATCACCATCCTGCGCGGCAGGAAAGTGATGGTGGAACCGCTGGGCGACGTCGAGAAGAACCGCGCCCTGGTCGACATAGACGGCGAGTCGCCAGGACGCATACCAGCGACCTTCGAGATCCTGCCCGGCGCGTTGACGCTCAGATACTGATTCAAGCCGTTGACAGATTGATTCAGATGGATCCGCCAATCCATCCAACGCGCTGAAATCGCTCAATATCTGCTGGGCGTCAGACTTCCAGTCTGGCCGGAAAACCAGGCGCGCGCAGGTCGGTGCCGACGGCATCTTCCAGCAATTTGACGATCTGGGTTGACCAGGCGCCGCCGCCATAGGCAGCCTTGCCCTGCTCGAAAATCGCGTTGACCCGCGAAGTCAGGTCAAGCGGCACGCCTGACTGTTCGCCCATGGCGAGCGCGAAGCCGAGGTCCTTCAGCGCCAGGTCCATGGTGAAGCCGATGTCGTAGGAGCCATTGAGGACGAGCTGGCTTTCGGTCTCGTGGACGAAGCTGTTGCCGGAGGAGGCAACGATGGCGTGGTAGGATTGGGCGAGGTCGAGCCCGCTTTGCTTGGCCAGCATCAGCGCCTCGCCGGCGGCGACGAGATGGATGAAGGCCAGCATGTTGGTGATCACCTTGATCGCCGCCGCCGAGCCGACCGCACCCATCAGGAACGACTTCGCGCACATCGCTTCGATGGCCGGGCGATGACGCTCGTAGAGCGCGGCATCGCCGCCGACCAGCGCGGTGATCTTTCCGGCTGCCGCCAGATGCACGCCGCCGGTGACCGGGCATTCCAGTGTCTCGACGCCTTTCGCCGAGGCGAGGGCTGCCAGACGCAGAATCTCGTCGCGGCCATTGGTCGACATCTCGATCCAGGTGCCGCCTTGGGGCAGGCCCTCAAGCAATCCGCCGGGGCCGGCCAGCACCGCTTCGCTGACCTTCGGCGAGGGCAGGCAGGAGATGGCGTTACCGGCCCGCGCCGCGGTCTCCGCCGGGCTGCTCGCGGCGGTGGCACCGAGCGCCACCAGGCGCGCGACGGCGGCGGGATCGCGGTCGAAGACGGTGACGGCAAAGCCGTTGCGGATCAGGCTGGCGGCAAGGTTGCCGCCGAGATGGCCAAGGCCGACGAAGGCGTAGCTTTCGCTCACGGCATCAACGGCGTCTGCATCATCTGCAGATGCAGGTCCTTGCCCGTATAGGGGTGCGCGTCGCAGACCGCCTCGTTGAGCTCGACGCCGAGGCCGGGCTCCTTCGAAGGGATGACGTTGCCGTCCTGCCACTCGATCTTCTTCTTCAGCAGCGTGGCATGGAAACCGTCCCACTGCTTCAGCGATTCCAGGATGAGGAAGTTGGGCAATGTCACCGCCAGCTGGATGTTGGCGGCGCCGACGATCGGCCCGCAATAGCAATGCGGGGCGACCTGTATGTGATAGGCCTCGGCCATGGCGGCGATTTTCTTGGTTTCGAGGATGCCGCCGGAGCGGCCGAGATCCGGCTGCAAAATGGTCGCGGCGCGGTTCTCGATGACGCGGGCGAATTCGAACTTGGTCGTCAGCCGCTCGCCGGTGGCGATCGGGATCGAGGTCGCGCGGGCCACTTGGGCCATGACCTCAGGCATGTCGGGCGGCACCGGCTCCTCGAACCACAAGGGATCATAGGGCTCGATGGCGCGCGCCATGCGCAGCGCACCCGACGCGGTGAACTGGCCGTGCGTGCCGAACAGGATGTCGGCGCGGGTGCCGATCGCTTCGCGGATTGCCTTGATCATGCGGGTGGAGACATCGATGTCGATCAGGCGCGGCTGATGGCCGTCGAAGGCGGTGTAGGGGCCGGCCGGGTCGAGCTTGACGGCATTGAAACCCTGCTCGACATATTCGAGCGCACAGGCGGCGGCGAGATCGGGGTCGTTGTAGACGTTCTTGCCGTCGGGCGCGTCCTCGGAATGGACGCTGCCGGTGTGCGGATAAAGGTAGGTGTAGGAGCGCAGCGTTTCGTGCACCTGGCCGCCGAGCAGTTTGTAGACCGGCTTGTCGGCTTCCTTGCCGATGATGTCCCAGCAGGCCATTTCCAGCGCCGAGAAGCAGCCCATGCCGGACACATCGGGCCGCTGGGTGAAGCCGGACGAATAGGCGCGGCGGAAGAAATTCTCGATATCGTGCGGATCGCGGCCGACGAGATAGCGCTCGGCCATGTCCTCGATCATTCTGACCGTGACATGGGCGGAGAAGGTGGCGTTATAGGCTTCGCCATAGCCGACGACGCCGCCATCGGTGGTCAGCTTGACGAAGATGAAATACTTGCCGCCGATGCCGGGCGGCGGGTTGCCGACAACCCAGGTCTTGACGTCGGTGATCTTCATTTTTGGTCCTCCAGAACCAGTTCGGCGCCCTTCCAACCGGTCATGATCGCGGCGGCGTTGGTGTTGCCGGTGATGTTGTCGGGAAAGATCGAGGCATCGATGACGCGCAAGCCTTCGAGGCCATGCACCTTGAGGCGGGGATCGACGACGGCGCGCGCGGGATCCGGCCCCATGCGGCAGGTCGAGACCGGGTGATAGACGGTGCCCGAGCGTTTCCGGAAATCCTGGACCAGATCGGCGTCTGAGGTGACCGACGGACCGGGCAGCACCTCTTCCTCGATGATCTCGGCCATTGCGGGCATCGAGGCGATCTTGCGCACGAACTTCACCGCCGCCAGCATCTCCTCGACATCGGCGTTTGTGGAGTAGGCATTGGCTGTGATTTTTGGATAGTCGCGCGGATTGGCCGAGCGGATCATGATCTCGCCACGGCTCGACGGGCGGCAGTTGGACAGGCCGATGGAAAAGCCGGGCCATGGATCCGGCGTCAGGATCGGGCGCTCGCCGCTTTTGGGAATGACGGTCGAGAAGGCCTGGAAATAGAGCTGCATGTTGGGCCGCATCGCCGCCGGGTCGGTGCGGAAGAAGCCGCCGGCATTGTTCATCGACAGCGACAGCGGTCCGGAGCGGGTCAGGATATACTGCATGCCGACCAGCAGCTTGCCCCACCAGGGACGCAGCGTCTGGTTGAGGGTCGGCAGCCGGCCCTTGAAGGTGTAGTTGATGCCGACATGATCCTGCAGATGCGCGCCGACATTCTCGTTGGCATGGAGGACGGGAATGCCCAGACCACCAAGCAGAGCGGAGGGACCGACGCCCGACAGTTGCAGCAGTTGCGGCGAGTTGACCGAACCGCCTGACAGGATGACTTCGCGGCCGGCACGCGCCGTCTTCGTCTCGCCATTCTGCAGATATTCGACGCCGACGGCGCGCTTGCCCTCGAACAGCACCTTGGTCGCCAGCGCCTTCATCTCGACACGAACATTCCCGCGCTTCATCGCCGGGCGCAGGAAGGCGCGCGCCGCCGACATGCGGCGGCCGTTGCGGGTCGAGATCTGGTAGACGCCGACGCCTTCCTGGGCCGCGCCGTTGAAATCCGGGTTGAGCGGCAGGCCGGCCTGCTGACCAGCGGCGAGATAGCGCTTGGTCAGCGGGTGGACGGCGTTCGAACAGTCGGTGACGTGCAGCGGGCCGCCGACACCACGCCACGCATCGGCGCCGGCCTGGTTGTCTTCGAGCGCCTTGAAGGCGGGCAACAAATCGTCATAGGCCCAGCCGGGATTGCCGGCGGCTGCCCAGGCGTCGAAATCCTCGCGCGCACCCCTGATCCACACCATGGCGTTGATCGAGCTCGAACCGCCCAACAACTTGCCGCGCGGCCAGTGGTCGGCATTGCCGGCGAGGCCGGGATCCGGCTCGGCCTTGTAGTTCCAGTTGACGTCAGGATCGAAGAAGGTCTTGCCGTAGCCGAGCGGCATCTGCACGTAGAAGCGACGATCGGTGCCGCCGGCCTCCAGAACCAGCACAGAGAAGCGGCCGGAAGCCGACAGCCTGTCGGCCAGGACCGAGCCGGCCGAGCCGGAGCCGACGATGATGAAATCATAGGTCTGCATGATGGTCTGGCCGGCTCCGGAAATCTGGCCGCAGCCTAGACGCGACGGGTCGACCGCGTCGCCGCGCCATCCGGCATCAGTTGTGAAAAAAGCGACCGTCGAACTGGTCGGGTTTGCGGGGATTCCCGACAATCGCGCTTGATATCTAGGTTCTCGACAGCCTATGCGATGGGATCGTTTTGGCGCATGATTTTTTCCGAAAAGTCTGCAACTTTTCGGAATCATGCGCTGGCCACTCTGCGGAAGGCAGGAAATCATATGCGAACCCTCCCTGACGCGTTCATCCCCGAACTGCCGGGCCATTACAGCGGCAAAGTCCGCGAAAACTACGACCTTGCGGATGGCAGGCGTATCATCATCGCCACCGACCGCCTCAGTGCATTCGACACCATCCTGACCTCGATCCCTTACAAGGGAGAAATCTTGACGCAGACGGCGCGCTACTGGTTCGAGGACACCGCCGATATCTGCCCGAACCATGTTCTCGAATACCCCGACCCGAACGTCGTCGTCGGCACCAGGCTCGACATCCTACCAGTCGAGATCGTCGTGCGAGGATATCTGGCGGGAACCACCAGCACCTCGATCCTGACGCGCTACAAGCGCGGTGACCGCGACATGTATGGCATCCGCCTGCCGGACGGCCTGCGCGACAATGAGAGGCTGGCCGAACCGATCATCACGCCGACCAGCAAGGCCGCGCATGGCGGCCATGACGAGCCGCTGTCCAAGGCCGAGATCCTCGAACAGGGCCTGCTTACGCCAACGCAGTGGGAGACGGTATCGGACTACGCCTTGCGGCTGTTCGCCCGTGGCCAGCAGCGTGCCACTGAGCGCGGCCTGATCCTCGCCGACACGAAATACGAATTCGGTACCGATAAGGACGGGACCGTCATTCTTGCCGACGAAATCCACACGCCCGACAGCAGCCGGTACTGGATCGCGGCGGGCTACGAACAGGCGCTCGCCGACGCCAGCCGGCCGGAGAGCTTCGACAAGGATTTCATCCGCTCATGGGTCTCGGCGCGGTGCGATCCCTATAGCGACCCGATCCCCGAGATACCCGACGAGATCGTCGAACAGGCCTCGCGGGTCTACGCACAGGCCTATGAGGCGATCACGGGCAAGGAATTTTCTCCGGACCTTTCCGGGGATAGCGTGCTCGATCGCATTCGCACGAACCTCAGGCGCTACTTCTGATCAACCTTCGCCGGGTGATGCGAACTGCCGTCTTCCACCGATGGCCATGCCCAGGGCTGCGAACTCGGGTTAGCGGGTTCCTTCGGAGCCTTCGCCGGCGCTTTGGCTGACGAAGCATCAAACGAAAAACCCGCCTCTGCGGCGGGTCATTGGCGCAAATCAGCACCATAGGCAAATATGTACCATAGCTGACGGCAACGAGTCAAGAAAAAATTCCTATCGCAAAAAAAGCTGCCCGGCAAAAAAGCTGCCGACACCGCCGAACTGGCTGTCGTCGGGTCTTTTGTTAAGCTGAGTTCGGAGCCCTGTGGCCATGTCGTGGCGCGTTGACCTTCCGGCGCCGTGACGATACGGGATCGAGGGCAGCCGGTCTCGAAGGATTTCTCGCATGGTGCACTACGCTGAAGGACGGCCGCTCGGCGATCTGACGCTGCGCACGCTGGCCATGCCTTCGGACGCCAATGCCGCGGGCGACATTTTTGGCGGCTGGGTGATGGCGCAGATGGACCTGGCCTGCGGCATCCGCGCCGCCGAGCGCGCCAAGGGCCGCGTGGTGACGGCGGCGGTGAAAGAGATGTCGTTCGCCAAGCCGATGAAGATCGGCGACACGCTGTGCATCTACACCCATGTCGAGCGCGTCGGCCGCACCTCGATGACGCTCAAGGTCGAAGCCTGGGCGCAGCGCTATCTCTCCGACCTGATGGAAAAGGTTACCCATGCCGATTTCGTCATGGTGGCGCTGGATGGCGAGGGTAAGCCGAAGGCAGTTCCTGCCGAAGGCTGACGGAAGCTATTTCTCGCAGGCCTTTGTAACCGTGCCCGTGGGGAAAACGCGTTGCGCGACATCCAATGGTTGCCTCCATGCCCGATTCCATGGGCGTTGGAGGAGAGACAATGCGTCAACACATGCTGAACGGTTGGCTTGTGGCAGCCCTGGTCGCGCTGACCTGCCTGCTCGGTGTGACAGCTTATGCGGAGGTGAGGGAAGACATCTCGCGCATTGCCTGCACACACGACCACCAGTCCTCTGGCGAGCGGGTCGCGCGGTGCGATATCTGTGCCACGGCGCGATGCGCGTCAGGTGTCTGAGCGCAGCCGTCGGACGACGGGCATGAGGGCAATGCTTTAGCGAGCACAGTGCGTGCTATCGGGCAACGATCCGAGCGACCGAAAGGGAATCTTGGATCAGGCCAAACCAAAATCACCACAAGCTGCATTCCTTGCAACACAAGGGCTTCAGGCGTGCATGCCGTCAAATTTCTCGCGCGCCGCCTTGACGCGCGTGGTGTTTGCGCGCGCCCATTCGCTCAGTGCGCTGACGGGGATCAGCAGCTCGTGGCCGAGCTCGGTCAGCTCATAGTCGACACGCGGCGGGATGGTCGGGAACACGGTGCGGGTGACGAAGCCGTCACGCTCCAGCCCGCGCAAGGTGGTGGTCAGCATCTTCTGCGAGATGCCGCCGACGGCTGCGCGCAACTCGTTGAAGCGCAGCGGTCCGTCGCCCAGCTTGCCGACGACCAGAACGGTCCATTTATCGCCGACGCGCTGCAGGATTTCCGAGATGGCGCGGCAGTCCTCGGAGCGGTGGGGGTGCCTCAGTAACAAAAAGGTGCCTTCTTGTGCATCGCGTTTCCAGTATCTCATATAGCGCAGGTATCCAAATGATACCAGTATTTCCTGCAAGGAGAGCCCCTTATGTCCAAACCCAAAATTGCCATCGTCGTCGGTTCGACGCGCGCCGCGCGCTTCGCCGATGTGCCGACCCAGTGGATCGCCAAGATCGCCAGGTCGCACGCCGATATCGACGTCGAGATCGTCGACCTGCGCGACTTCCCGCTGCCCTTCTTCGACGAGGTCGCATCCTCTGCCTGGGCGCCGTCGCAGAACGAAGTGGCACAGCGTTGGCAGAAAAAGGTCGCCGAATTCGACGGCTTCATCTTCACCGCCGCCGAATACAATCATGGCCCGACGGCCGTGTTGAAGAACGCCATCGACTACGCGGCCAATGAATGGAACAAGAAGTCGGCCGGCTTCGTCGGTTATGGCAGCGTCGGTGGTGCTCGCGCCGTCGAACAGCTTCGCCTTCATGCCGTTGAATTGCAGATGGCCCCGGTCAAGTCGGCCGTCCATATTGCCTGGGGCGATTTCCTCGCGGTGCGACAGGGCGAGAAGAAGCTGGAAGATTTCGAGCATCTGAACCAGGCCGCCACGGCGCTGGTCAACGACGTTGCGTGGTGGGCCAAGGTGCTCAAGGCAGCGCGCCAGGCCGATGCCGTCGCCGAGGAAGTCAAGGCGGCCTGACCGCCGGTTCGAATTATCCTCCCAAGGATCTGGGCGGCGCTTGCGCCGCCCCTTTCAATTACAGCGGCTCAAATCGAAAGCTGGCGTCGGATCGGACGACGCGGCCAATGCCGGGCGAATCCAGATGCGCGCCGGCAACGAAACAATGATCGTCGGCTGCAAGCGCCAGCAACCGCAGCCGGCTTTCGCGCGCCCGGTCCTGATCGGCATCGAATTCCCACGTCACCTCAGGTCGATCGAACTGAAGCGATGGGACGTGAACCGTGTCGCCCCAAATCAAAATGCGTTCGCCGCCGCTCGAAACACGAAAGCAGCTGTGTCCCGCTTCATGGCCATGAGCGTCGACAATGTCGACATGCGTCCCGATACGGTCTCCGGCTTCAAATGGTTCCGCCATGCCGTGAAATCGTTCAAGCCGCGCTTCGGCGCGAAAAAGGCCGAGTTCTTCCCTAGGAACAAGCAAGCGCGCCAGGCGCGGGAAGGCGTTCCGGCCGTCGGCAAGCACAAGACCATGGATGTGGTCGAGATGCGTATGGGTGAAGTAGACGGCGCGGATTCGCCCGGCATCGATGCCAGCTTCGTCCAGCGCCTCGGGAAGTCGGCCCATGGTGGGATGCCAGGCATTCGAGGCGCCGGTGTCGACTAAGATGACCTCATTTCCATCGTCAATCGCGAAGGCATTGACGGAAAGCCTGAGTTGACCACCGGCCAACGGGACTTGTTCCGGCAATTCATCGCCAAATGGCTTGTTGCCGTGTTGCCGAAGCCGTCCGATCGGCATGTCGACATAGCCATCGCGCAAGGAGGTGATGCGCAAGTCACCAAGATTGTAGGTCGAATGAAGGTCGCCCGAAGCTATGCGGTGCATTTTTTCCGATCCGTTCTGTAGACAATCGACCGTCTGCGATCGGCCGCGTCGGCAACTCGCCGTTGATTCGATTTATGCCATTTGTGCGTGCGTCGCCGGCCTCGGCCGGATGATGCAGTCAGCGAGGCGATCCATCTCGTTCAACTCATCGGCGTGATGCTGGCCCCACTGGCAGAGCGCCAGAAGGATCGGCTCGAGGCTGAGGCCGAGACCTGTCGCCGAATATTCGACGCGCGAGGGCACTTCCGCGAAGATCTCGCGGCTGACGAGGCCGTGCTCCTCCATTTCGCGAAGCTGCTGGATCAGCACTTTCTGGGTGATGCCCGGCATCAGCGCCTTCAGCGCCGACAGCCGCCGGGGACCGTCGAACAGGTGGTAGAGGATGACGGCCTTCCAGCGGCCCGCAATCACTTTCAGCGCCCGTTCCGCCGGCAGCATCGGCAGTCTTTTGATGGGCATTTTCTTGGAATTGGGCATGGTCACCTCCTGGTCAGCAGGGGACAAAAGCGTGTGTAGTCGAGGCTCCGCAGATAATGGCAAACAGCGGCCGATGCCAGTGCGATCGGAGTTTGCCATGAAAGCCATTCAACTTAGCCGCTTCGGCGGTCCCGAGGTGCTGGAGGTGGTCGACCTGCCGACACCGGTGCCGCAGGCTGGCGAGGTGCTGATCCGGGTGCATGCCGCCGGGATCAACTTCTTCGAAGTGCTGATGCGGGCGGACCGCTACGCGGTGACGCCGCAACTTCCCATGATCCCTGGCGTCGAGGCGGCGGGCATCGTCGAGTCCGTCGGACACGGGGTCGATGCGGCGCTGCTGGGAATCCGCGTGGCGGCGCCGCTGTTCATGTCATCGCGTCCTCACGGCGGCTATGCGGAGCATGTGACGATGTCAGCCGATCTCGCCGTGCCGCTGCCGGATGCGCTTTCGTTCGAGAATGCGACGGCGTTGATGGTGCAGGGGCTGACGGCCCTTCATCTGCTTCGGCAAAGCCTGCCCGACGGCAAGGCGGTGCTGGTGCCGGCCGCGTCGGGCGGTGTGGGATCGTTGCTTGTCCAACTGGCCAGGCTGAAGGGCGCACGCCAGGTGATCGCTGCCACCGGCGGCAAGGCCAAGCTCGATCTTGCTCTGTCGCTCGGCGCCGATGCCGCGGTCGATTACACCAAGCCGGATTGGCCCGTTCGCGTCCGCGACGTCACGGACGGCGAGGGCGCCGACATCATCTACGACACAGTCGGCGGCGCGATGACGGCTGCGTCGCTGCAGGCTCTGGCGCCTGGCGGCGAACTGGTGTTTGCGGCGCTCGGCCGCTATGCGCTCGCCGCTTCAGACCTGGAGACGATGATCGGCCGCAACCAGTCGCTGAGAGGTTTCGCGCTGCTGCCGCTGCTGTCTCCCGACGTGCTGAGAGCCGGCTTGTCCGAACTGTTCCAGTTGGCGGCAAGCGGCCGGCTTCGGGTCGCGATCGGCGGCCGCTTCCTGCTCGATCAGGCCGGCGAACCGCCTGCTGGACGAGCGCCGCTCGACAGGGAAGGTTGTGCTGGTGCCCTAGGATCGCATAGCGAGGATACGGCACGCCAATCGGGATTGGACCTCTACATCGATGGTCCTGCCATCTGGTTCCGCCCTTTGCCCTGATATATCCGGCTGCCATCCGACACATGAGTGAAGCCGTGAAGACATCCAGCCTGACCGGCGCCGTTTCCCCGATGATCCCGGTGCTCGTATGCGCGCTGGCGATCTTCCTGCTGTCGGGGATGGATGCGGCGATGAAGACCCTCGTTATTGCGGTCGGCGTCTACAACACCTTGCTGTGGCGCAGCATGGTCGCGACCGTCGTTGCGGGTGCTGTCTGGTCGGCAGGGTCGCGCTCAAAGCCAACCTTTCAGGTGCTGAGGCTGCATGCTCTGCGTGCCGCAATTGTCGGCATTGTGCTGATATCCTTCTTTTGGGGTCTCGCCAGACTGCCGCTCGCGGAGGCGATCGGGCTCAGCTTCGTCGCGCCCTTGTTTGCGCTCTTCCTCGCCGCGCTGCTGCTGGGCGAGCGGATCCGGCGGCAGGCTGTCTGGGCATCGCTGGCCGGCATCGCCGGCGTTGCGATCATCATGGCCGGCCAGTTCGGGCAAGCGAGCTATTCGCAGGATGCCATGCTCGGCACGGCAGCGGTGCTCGTATCGACGGTGTTCTACGGCTACAATCTGATCCTCGCCCGGCAGCAAGCGCAGTTGGCCAAGCCGATCGAGATCATGCTGTTCCAGAACCTTTGCGTTGCGATCTTCCTTGGCCTCGCGGCACCCTGGCTCGCCGTCGCCCTGCCGACCGATCTATGGCTGCCCCTGGCCGGGGTGACGGTGCTGTCGCTTGCCGGGCAATTCCTGATGAGCTGGTCCTACGCCCGCGCCGAGGCGCAATATCTGATCCCGACCGAATACTCGGCCTTCATCTGGGCGGTTGCGCTTGGCTGGTTCTTCTTCGGCGAGGAAGCGGCCTGGACCACGCTGACCGGAGCGTGCCTGATCGTCGCCGGCTGCCTGATCGCCGCACGGGCAAATCCCAGGCTTGCCGAGCCGATCGAAGCGGCGGTTTGAGACACAAGTCCGCCAGGAGATCCCCATTGGGTCGTGTCGGCGCGTCACTCGGGAAGACCGGCCTTGCGAAAACCATCAACGAAATGCTCCTCTATGGCGGCGTCGCGAAACGGCTCCGTCATGACCCAGTGGCGGGTTGTGAAATGCGGGTTGCTGATGAGGAACATTTCGACTTCCGCGCGCGCCTCGTCGATCCGGCCGAGTTGGGCCAGGCTTGCCGCCAGAAAACGGCGTGAGCTTGTGCGATAGGTCTCGTCCCTGCGCAGTGTCTCGACGGCGGCTTCGTATTCGCGCGCCGCATATTGCGCCTGGCCGAGCGTCAGATAATACCAGCTTGCCGGAAACGGGTTCAGCCGGAACGCCTTGCGAATTTGCTCGAGGCCCACATCGACACGCCCGGCCAGCACCGTGATGTCGGACAATGTCGCCCAGGCGTCGGCTTCGTTCGGATCGAGTTCGAACGCCTTGGCGAATTCGGCATCCGCCTCGGAAAAACTGCGTTCATAGGCAAGCAGGTTGCCCAGGACCCAGTGGCAGCCGGCATCGTTGGGATCGATCGCCACGGCCTTGCGCGCCAGCTCCAAGGCAACGCTACGGTTTGGCTCGACGGGTTCGCCCCAATGCACCCATCCCATCCAGTGGTTCATGGCAAGCCAGCGATAGGCCTCGGCGTATTCCGGATCGAGCGATACCGCGCGCGTCAGCATCAAATGCGCTTCGCGCGCCGTCTGTGGCGAATCGTCGATCAGCTTGCGAGCCCGCACACAGAGATCGTAGGCCTCGAGATTTTGCGGCCGATTGCGCGGCGGCGGCGCGCGCAGCCGGCCGAGCAGCGCCTCCACGATCTTGGCCGTCACCTCGTCCTGAACGGCAAAGATATCCTCCAGGCCGCGATCGAAGCGCTCCGCCCATAGATGTTCGCCGCTCACCGCATCGACCAGCTGTGCGTTGATGCGCACGCGATCGGCGGCGCGTCTTGCGCTGCCTTCCAGCAAATAGCGCACGCCGAGATCCCCGGCTATTTCGCGCACGTCCATCGCTTTTCCCTTGTAGGCAAAGGTCGAGTTACGCGCGATGACGAACAGGCCGGAGATCCTGGACAGGTCGGTGATCAGGTCTTCGGTCAACCCATCGGCAAACGAGTCCTGCTCGGGATCGTTGCTGAAATTGACGAAGGGCAGCACGGCAATCGATGGCTTGTCGGGCAGCGGCAATGGTTTTGGCTTGGTGTCACCGAGCTGTTCGACGGCCCCCGTGAAGCGGTAGCCGACGCGCGGAACGGTGGATATCCATTCGCCGCCGTTGTCGACTGGGCCAAGCAGCTTGCGCAGCTGCGCGATCTGGACGGTGAGGTTGCCTTCCTCGACGGCTGTGCCCGGCCACGCCGCGTCCATCAACTCGGCCTTTCCGAGGATTTCGCCGGGCCGTCCGACGAGTGTTGCAAGCAGGCTCAGCCCGCGGTAGCCAACGGCAACGGGAACGTCGTTCCGAAGCAGCGTTCCCGCACCCGGATCAAGCACGAACGGACCAAAGGCAAAACGCGATCCCTGCATAGGCGCATCTATAGCTCGTTTGGAAGTTTTGAGAACTATTTGGGAGGGCTTAATTACGGCGCCGTCCGTATCGCGCAGAATTCAACCTCATCGAGAGCCCAGGCCCTCAAACCATAGGAGGTTGTTATGACCAATACCCTCACCTCGGCCTTGCATTGTGCAGCGCGGCCGGGAACTCCTGTTGGGTCGGCGTCGCGCCGGCTCCTGAAGACCCTGCGAAGCATCATCGCGACCTTGTGCGAGCGGACCTGGCGCGAGCGGATACGCTTTCGCTGGCAGCTCAGGCAAATGTCGAAGGACAATCCGCATTTGATCGACGATATCGGTCTGACGATCGAGCAGGTCGAGGGAGAGATCGCCAAGCCCTTCTGGGAACGATAGAGCGAATGCCGCACATCGCGTGGACGATCAGCGCACCGCCTCGCGGTGGGCGCCGGGCAGGCGGGTGGCGATCAGCTTGTCGATGCGGCGCCCGTCAAGATCGACCACCTCGAAGCGCCAGCCCTGCGCGTCGACGCATTCGCCGGTCGCCGGCAGATGGTGCATATGCGCCAGCACATAACCGGCGACGGTCTCGTAGTCGCGGTTTTCCGGCAGGTCGATGCCGAGAACGTCTGCCATCTCGTCGGCCTGCATGTAGCCGGCAAGCAGCCATGAGCCGTCCTCGCGCTTGACCGCGTTTTCCTCATCGCCGGCATCGGTGTCGGCCCGGAACACACCGGTGATGGCTTCCAAAATGTCGGCAGGCGTGACGATGCCTTCGAAATGGCCGTATTCGTCATGCACCAGCGCCATCGGCACGTCGGATTCCTTGAGCTTCTGCAGCACATCCAGCGCGTCGGCCTGGTCGTAGACGATGGGGGCTTCGCGCACATGCCTGCGCGGGTCGAGCACGCGGCCGGCAAGCAACGCCGCCAACACGTCGCGCGTCTGGACGACGCCGACCATGACATCGACGCCGCCATCGCCAGCCGGCAGGCGCGAATGCTGGGTTTCCATCAAAAGCTTGCGGATTGTCGCCTCGTCGGATTGCAGATTGATCCAGTCGACCTCGGTGCGCGGCGTCATCACGGCGCGCACGGCGCGGTCGCCAAGCCGCATGACGCCGGCGATCATGCGGCGCTCGTCGGATTCGATAGTGCCATGATGCTCGGCCTCGGCGACCAGCATCTTGATCTCCTCGTCGGTGACCTTCTCCTCGCTTTCGCCGCGCTGGCCGAGCAGCCACAATATGGTGCGGCCGGAGAAGTCGAGCAGGAAGACCAGCGGCGCCGAGACGGTGGCGAGGATGGTCATCGCCGGAGCGACCTTGGCGGCGACGCGTTCGGGGTCTCGCAAGGCGATCTGTTTGGGCACCAGCTCGCCGACGATCAGTGAGAAATAGGTGATGACGGCGACGACGATGCCGACGCCGAGCGGATCGGCAACAGCTTCACGGATGCCGGCCGAGGCCAGGGACTGCGCCAGCCTTTCGCCGAGTGTAGCGCCGGAGAATGCGCCGGAGAGGACGCCGACCAGGGTGATGCCGATCTGCACCGAGGAGAGGAACTTGCCGGGGTTTGAGCCAAGCTCAAGCGCGCGGCCGGCACCGCTGATGCCGCGGTCGATCATCGCTTTCAGCCTGGCTGGGCGCGACGAGACGATGGCAAGCTCGGACATCGACAAAAGGCCGTTCACACAGATGAGGACGACCACGATAGCGATTTCGACGTATAGCATGACCGGTCAATAGCATTGCGGTGCGGCGTTGGAAAATAGTCCGGCGTGTTTTTTGGGAAAGGGGCCGGTTTTTCCGTCAGGCGCATCGCGGTGGTGAGGAACCGTCAGGAATTTGGCATTGCCCTGAAGGGACGGAAAAAGCCGACGACCAGCGACAGCTTTCCCTGCTCGGAAACACGGCACATGTCCATGCTGTCGGCGTCGCGAAATCCGTTTTCGCCCCTCTGTACCCAGCCAAAACGCAGGAAGTCATGATGAACATCGATCAAAGTGGTCCGTTCGAGCCAGAAGCCCGGGCGGGCTTTCAGCACCTGATCGATGTGTTCGAGCAGCGCCTCGGCTCCGGAGATATGCACCGTCGGATCGGTGTAGATGCCTTCCGGTTCGAATGAGGCGAACAACAGCCGGCGACGCTCTTCAGGCTCCGGGTCGAACCAGGCCTTGCAATAGGTATCCACCACACTTTCCGCGTCGAACATCAGAACTTCCATTTGAAATCGGTTGGCTGTCTCAGCCTGCAAGACCCGCGCGAACTACTGTTTGAGCACGCCGACAATCGCCTCGCCGTCGGTGAAATAAGGATCTCCGCCGCCGTTGCGCCCGGTGGTTGTTGCGCCGATGCCTGCAATGTCGCTGGTCGCGATCAGCATGCCGGCGGTGGCCAGGTCGCGCATCAGGAAATCGCGCTCGGCATCGATGTCGGGGCCGATATGGTGCGTGATGGCGCCGGTGTCGTGGCTGAGGCCGACGCCGCGGTCGAAGCTGGCGGAGCCCAGCCATAACGGCCGGCCGTCATCACCGACAGCATCGGTTTGCCAGAGGCGGACATGATGCCGGCGATCGGCGCTGCCGCCAACCGGCTTTTCGAAGGCGAGGTCCTGTGCACGGCCGTCGAACAGCAGCCGGCTGACCGGCGCATCGGGGTAGGGGTGGTCGAACAGCACGCTTTCACCGATCTCGATCACGGTCTTCAAGGTCACGGCGTCGGCGGTGTCCCAGCCGGCGACGGCGAAGGCATGGATTACCTCCTTTCGCGTGCCGACAAGGCCGACATTGATGGGATCGCCTGGAATGCCTTGCGGCGTGTGCGTCACCATCTCGAAGCGTTGCGTGCGAAAGCCGCGATCGCGGAATGTCCAGAATTCGGGTGCCGCGAAATAGGCGAGCGCCAGATAGGTGGCCAGCAGGGCGGCCACCCAGATTGTAACGCGTCGCCGAAAGCTTCGTTGGCTCATTTGTCGCTGCTTTTACATGATCTTAATCCGCAATTGCTATCGAGGCTCTAACAAGAGGGGTGGTATCATGGCGTCAATTCCGGGGTGTCTGGCTTCGGCTGGGCAGGTTTGGCGACGTTTCTTCGGGGATCGCTCGGGCAATTTCGCGGTGTTTTTCGCACTTGCGCTTGTGCCGTTGACGGCCGCCGTCGGCGTTGCTGTCGACTATCACGATGCCTCGCAACTTCGCAGCCGGACCCAGGAGACCCTGGACGCGGCGGTGCTCGCGGGCGTGCTGAAATCAACGACGGACGATCAGATCAGACAGGCCGAGACGTTCTTCACCGCCCAAGCCGTAAACTATTGGGGTACCGCGCCGACGGCGACCTTTTCCGTCAACAGCCAGGGCCAACTGACGGGAACGGCCCAGGGGATGGCGCGGTCCACTTTCGGTCTCGCCGACTTGTCCGTCAAGGTCACCGCGACCGCCGCGGCGGCGGCCACATCCAAGGTCTGCATCCTGCTGGTCAACCCTTCGAAGTCGCAGTCCTTCCTGGTCAACTCGGGGGTGGCGCTGAACGCCCCGCAGTGCGAGATTCACGTCCTGTCCACAGCAAACCCGGCTGCCATTTTCAACTCGGGCTCGACGCTTGGGGTCAAACGCACTTGCATCAAGGGCAAGGACATCATCAACAATGGCGGGATGTCGGTAGAGACGAATTGTGCCGCGATCTCCGATCCTTTCGCGAAATCGATGCCGAAGGTTTCCGTGGGCGCTTGCGACTTCAACAACCAAGTCTACAACCCAGGCAACGTCACCCTGCAACCGGGCGTCTATTGCGGCTGGACCAATTTCAATGGCAGCGGGAAACTGACGCTCAAGCCGGGTCTCTACATTATCAACAACGGCGGCATGACCTTCAACTCGGGCTGGACAGTCAGCGGTGCCGGCGTCACCTTCTACCTGGTCGACCAGAACGCGACGCTGACCTTCAACGGCAACGTCAACACGACGCTGTCGCCCCCCACCTCGGGAACCTATGCCAACATTCTGATGTTTGAGCCCGCTGGCTTGCCGAACACGAACCTGCCAATCAATGGGACGAGCGGCAGCTCCATTCAGGGATTGCTGTATCTGCCCAGCCGGGACGTCACCATCAATTCCGTGTCGAACGTGAACGCCGATAAAACCACGATGGTTTTCTCCTCCCTCATCTTGAACACGCTGAACTGGGTGGTCGCCCCAGGGGCCTTGGCCATGACAACGTCAGGCGGCGCGGGATCACCTAGGCTGATTCAGTAACAGCGCGCTTTTTGCGACGCTCCGTCCGATCGCGGTTTTCAGGGTGACAGCGTCGGCCGTATCCCATCCCGCCACGGGGAACCGTCTCGAAGCGCTGCGTGCGAAAACCGCGATCGTGAAACGTCCAGAATTCCGGTGCCGCGAAATAGGCCGGCGCCAGATCGGCCGCGCAGCCACCAGTCAGGTCAATGCGCGTCGTCGCAGGCGTCGTTGGCTCATGAATGCGGCTCGATCCGTGCGGTAGCGGTTGCCTGACGGACCCTGGAAATCAATGGTCAGCAGCGCGCAGCCGTTCTATCGTCGGCCATCGTTTTTGCGTGGGGTGAGCAGGAATGGAGCGGAAGCCGGTGGGTCGCAGCTCGATGGCATTGACCGCCGACCTTGTCGCAAGGGTCGAGCGTATCGAACCGGATCCGGGTCCCGAGCCCGGAACGACCGAGCATACAGACGCGGAGTTCGATAGTCTTGTCGAGCAACTCCTGTCGGAACATCGGCCGGAAGCGTTGTGGGTTTTTGCCTATGGGTCGTTGATCTGGAACCCCGAATTCGCCCATGTCGAGCAGCGCCCGGCCACGGCGCCGGGATGGCACCGCTCGTTCTGCCTGAAGCTGACCCGCTGGCGCGGAACCCGCGATTTGCCGGCCCTGATGCTGGCCCTTGACCGGGGTGGCAGCTGCAACGGCATCGTCTATCGGCTGCCCGCGGAAGACCATTTCGGGCAACTTGGCCAGTTGATGCGCCGCGAGATCGATGCCAACCCGCCAACCAACGTGCCATGCTGGATCAAGGTCAGGACCAAGGACGGGCCGCTGCGTGCCTTGGCCTTCGTCGCCGCGCCAGACGGCATGGCCTATGCCGGACGATTGCCGTTGGAGCAGGTTGCCGACACGCTGGCGCGGGCTGCCGGTCATTGGGGCTCGTCGGCGCAGTATTTGTTCCGAACCGTGAGCAAGCTTGAAGAGAGCGGCATCCGCGATAGGAATCTCTGGCGCATCCAGGATCTGGTGGCACGACAGATCGCCGCTTCAACCGGCGGCACCGATTAGGCTGATCTCTTCCTAACGGCAAGCGCGATAACCGCTCTTGCGGTTCTTGATGTCGAAATGGAAATGGTTGCGGTGGTCGTAATTGTAGCCGGGGCCGAGCACGGTGGTGAAATACTGGCAGCCGTCGGCGCGCACATTGTTGAGGAAACCGCGGGTGCGGAAGGCGAACAGGCCGGGCTTGCGCACGTCGATGTCGTCGCCATTGTTGAGCTCGATGCTCATGACGTCGAGCGCATTGCCCTTGCCGTGCTCGGACAAGACACCTTCGCCGGCGATCCTGCGGCAGGAATAGCTGGAGCCCTGGTGAATGGTCTTGACGCCGGAGAAATAACGCCATCGGGCGGAGGGGACGAGTTCGTTCTTCGTCCAACCGGCAAAGGTGGCGGCCATGTCGCAGGTCAGCGTCGCCGCCGGCTTCATCTGGATATTGCCGATGGCCGAGACCTTGACCGGATAATCGATGCCGCACTGGCCTTCATGGATCGGCTGGACATCGGTATAGACGACATCGAGGCGCTTCAATTGCTGACGGCAGTCGGTTTCGCTGGTCGGCATCTGCTCGACCGGCGACATCGGCTCGTCCATGCGCGGATAGGCGGCCTGCGTCATATAGGGATTGGAGGGAACGAGCTTCTGCATGCCGGCGTATTGCGGTACCGCAGCCGTCTGCGAGCCGACGTCGACGGCCGGTTCAAGCGACAGCACGCTGCCCGTGTTGCAGGCGGAAAGTGCCGCGAGCGCAAGGCCGGTGGTCACCATTGCTGCATGTTTCGATCGGCGCGCGACGACGATAGACACGGCGCGAAATATTCCGGCCATTGGCGGAGTCCTGTCCCCTAACCTGATCCCGATCAGGTTCTACCTTGCCTGACCATGATCTTTTCCGAAAACCGGTTCCCACTTTTCGGGATCATGCTCAGATGTCCGGCATTTTAGCGATCAAGGGTAAAGGAAAACTCAGCGCCCGCGTTCATGCCTGCGGCCGAATTGCGGCACGTGGTCTCGGCCAAGCGTGCTCACTGGCAGAACGTCCCGCCATGTCGGCGCGGTTCGAGATCGAGATGGAAATGCAGGGAGTGATCGGCATCGGCACCCGGTCCGAGCACGGTCTTGAATGGCCCGCAGGCGGCCTTGCGCACGGCGTCGAGGAATTTGGCGTCCTTCTCCGGCGGCACCGGGCCGACCTCGATCTTCCTGCCACCCGACAGCGTGAAGCTGGCGATGTCGAGCGCATTGCCGAACGCATGTTCCGACAGTTTTCGTGTGCCGTTGCGTGGCCGGCAGACAAAGGCCGATGCCTGGCCGATCGATCTCAGGTCGGCACCGAATTCGGCTTTCGCCGCCGGCTCGATGACATTGGCGGCAAAACGCGCCGTCGCCTCCGCCATCTTGCAGTTGAGCTCGGTGCCGGACCCAATGGCGACTGACTTTCCAAGGGACTTCAGCACGAGGGGATAGGGGATCGAGCAGCCGATCTCGGGGTTGCTTTCCGCCTTGTGCTCTTCGAATTCGACGCCGAGCGTCTTCAGCCGTTCGCGGCAAGCGACTTCCTCGGCCGGCATTTTCGCCTCGGGCAAGTCGTCCGATCGCGGGTCTGGAAGCATCTTTTCGTCGTCTGCATCGGCCGGCTTTTGCGACGGCTGCGGGGCAACGGCCGGCGGCTGAGCCTCGGGCTCCGTGATATCAGGCTTTCGCGTCGGCGTTGGCGCGACAGCTGGCGGTTCCGGCTCGCTTTCCACGGCTGACGGCTCCGGGGCTGACGGCTCGGGAAGTGCCTGCTTTTTCAGCTGGGATTTTTCTTCACCGACACGGTCGGGCGCTCCGGCGGTCTTTGGAGCTTCCGTCTTCTGCTCCTGCGTCTTTGCGGCGTCAGCCTTCGGAGCGTCCGCCGGGCGTGGCTGGGGCACCGGAATACCGGGCCTGGGCACCGGAACATCGGCAGGCGAGGGCAGCGGAGGCTGCGTTTTCTGCTGTGTCCGGGTCGGCGTGACCTGTCGGTGGCGTCGTGGTTTCAGACGTTTTGCGCCCCGCGGTTTCAATGGCTGGTCGGCTCGCGGTGTCAGCGGCTGCTCCACCCGCGGCGTCAGCGGCTGCCGACGGCGATGTTTGGCATCAGCCGGTGTCGCCAGCAGAGCCGTGACGGCCATGACCAATGCAATCCTGCATGTTCGGGAAAGGACAAGCGACGCCATCGCCGTCAACGGCGCCAATGCAAAATAGGTTGCCTGCGCCGCATCACGAACGGTAACCACGTCGTTACGCGCCGATCGCTTCCAGCCCTTCCTCCAGCCAGTCGGCAAGCAGCGGCATGCCAAGCAGGTATTTTGCGGTGCGCTTGTTGGCGCGCTCGCGCGCCGTGGCAAGCGCGTCCGCCCATTCGGCGGCGTCGTAGTCGCCGCGACCGACCCAGGCCAGCGCGATCAGTTCGGCTGCTTCATCGACATTGAGGTCATTGATCAGCTCGCGCAGCTCTTCTTCGGTAAGATTCTCGGAGCTTTCCTCGGCAAGGCCGTCATGGTGATGGTTGACATGGGACTCGCCGTCGAGCTCGACCTCATGCTCGGCGCCATCGGCATAGTCTTCATTGACGGCGGCACTCAGTGCCTTGGCCTTGAGGATGAACAGGCGCACGGTGTCGGGGCCGATCGAAAGCTCCCAGTCCTTTTCGAGCTGCTGCTGCACGGGCCGTCTCCGTCAGGTCGTTTGCCGGATGATAGCGGATTTGCGGCATCCGTCACCTGATGTTCTCGGGCACGCATTTTTCCGGGATGAAAGACAAGTCGTCCGGCGTTAGTGTTGCATTCTCACCCCTCAAGGAGGCTTCGATGCATAAAAGAATGCTGATCCAGGCTGCGACTGCCCTTGTCGCGCTGCACTTCTTCGCCGTTCCGGTGTTCGCCGCCGGCAGTAGTGGTGGCAGCGATGAGACCGTCACCCAGTGCAAGAAGGGCGAAGTCTGGGACAAGAAGAAGAAAAAGTGCGTCGTACCCCAGGAAGGCATGCTCGACGACGACAGCATCTATGATGCAGGTCACGCGCTGGCGATGGCCGGGCGTTATGACGAGGCGATTGCGGTGCTCAGCCTCGCCGCCGACAAGCAGGATCCACGCATCCTCAACTATCTCGGCTATTCGCACCGCCATTCCGGCCGCGTCACCGTCGGCCTCGGCTATTACGAAGAAGCGCTGCGCATCGATCCCAACTACACGCTGGTGCGCGAATATCTCGGCGAAGCGCATCTGCAGATCGGCGATCTGGCTGGCGCCCAGCAGCAGTTGATGGAGATCGAGAAGCGGACCGGCAAGGGTTCGCGCGAATACGGCATGCTGGCCGAGCAGATCGACCATTTCATGCGGAGTTGATTTCGGCCCCGGTGCTTCTCAATCCGGCCGCGAGCGATCGCGGCCGGATTTTTTGTTGCTGGCCACCCGATTCGCATCTGCCGCGACGGCGTTCGCGAAAACAGCGGATGATTTTTACAAAACCGATTTTTGGGCGTGAAAAACCCGCGAAGATTGCTATATTCAGGGAAATTGCGGTGAAACGGTTCCGTTAGCCCGAGGCTGCCGGACCCGTTTTCTTTTTGTACCCATCGACAAGGCTTTCCCCGATACGCGGGGGTGGCAGCAGGAAAGGCAGGCATCATGAACAAGGTCCCGATGACAGGCGAGGGGTTCGCGTCATTGAAGGAAGAACTGCGCTGGCGCCAGCAGGAAGAGCGGCCGCGCATCATCGAGGCGATCTCCGAGGCGCGCTCGCATGGCGACCTGTCCGAAAATGCCGAATATCATGCCGCCAAAGAGGCGCAGAGCCTCAACGAGGGCCGCGTCAACGAGCTTGAAGATTATATCGCGCGCGCCGAGGTGATCGACGTGACCAAGCTCAGCGGCGACAAGATCAAGTTCGGTGCCACCGTGGTGCTCGTCGACGAGGACACCGAGGAAAAGAAGACCTACCGGATCGTCGGCGACCAGGAGGCGGACGTGAAGTCCGGCCGCATCTCGATCTCCTCGCCGATCGCGCGCGCGCTCATCGGCAAGGAAGTCGGCGACGCCATCGAGGTCAATGCGCCGGGCGGCGCCAGGGGTTACGAGATCGTCCAGGTGCAGTTTATTTAGGCGATAGAGAGCCGCGGCTGCGACTTCTTAGCTGAGGTTTGCGCCGCCCCTCATTGCCCTGCCGGGCATTTCTCCCCGTATAGTGACGGGGAGAA
>SAKE01000027.1 GCA_004017275.1 Mesorhizobium sp.
GCATTGATCTGCGTGCGCAGCGCCAACAGCGCATCGAGCTCGCAGTCGAGCGTCAGGTAGAAATGCGGGATGGTGGTCTTGGCCTCGACCAGGCGGCGCGCAATGGTCTTGCGCATATTGTCATGCGGGACGAGATCGTACGAGCCCTGCTCGAACAGCTTCAGCACCTGATCGTCGGACATTGCCTTCACCGCAGGGGCCGGAGCGCCAGCGGGTGCTGCCTTTGCGGCAGGCGCCGCCTGGGCACCGCCACCGGCAATCGCGGCTTCGACATCGGCCTTCACCACCCGCCCATGCGGACCGGTGCCAGTCACCGCAGAGACATCGACACCGGCTTCCCTGGCGATGCGGCGCGCGAGCGGCGAGGCGAAGGTGCGTGTTTCACCCTCCCCCTTGTGGGGAGGGTCGGCCGGGGTGGGGGGCGAGACGGAATGCGACGCCGGCGAGACAGCGCCCCCCTCTGTCGACTTCGTCGACATCTCCCCCACAGGTGGGGAGATTGGCGCCTTGTCCTGCTTGGCCTCGGCTTTCACTGGTGCAGCACCATCGCTGCTTTTCGCGGCAGCGCCCGCATCCTCGCCTTCGGCGGCAAGCACGGCGATCAGCGCGTTGACCTTGACGCCCTCGGTGCCGGCGGGAACGACGAGCTTTGCAACCGTACCCTCATCGACAGCCTCGACTTCCATCGTCGCCTTGTCGGTCTCGATCTCGGCGATCACATCGCCCGGCGAAACCTTGTCGCCCTCTTTCACGAGCCACTTTGACAGATTGCCCTCTTCCATCGTGGGCGAGAGCGCCGGCATGGTGATGTTGATTGGCATTTTGTCCTCCCGCCCGGTTCAGCGATACGTGACGGCTTTGACCGCCTCGACGACTTCACCGATGTTCGGCAACGCCAGTTTTTCGAGGTTGGCCGCATAGGGCATCGGCACGTCCTTGCCGGCTATGGTGATGACCGGAGCGTCGAGGAAATCGAAGGCGCGCTGCGACACCTGGTTGGCGATATGGTCGCCGACCGAGCTCTGCGGATAGCCTTCCTCAACCACCACGAGCCGGTTGGTCTTCTTGACCGAGGCGATGATGGTGTCGAGGTCGAGCGGGCGGATGGTCCTGAGGTCGATGATCTCGGCATCGATGCCCATGCCGCGCAGTTCCGCCTCGGCCTTGACCGCATAGGTCATGCCGATGCCGAACGAGACGATGGTGACATCCTTGCCGGTCTTGTGAATGCGCGCCTTGCCGATCGGCAGCACGAAATCATCCAGCTTCGGCACGTCGAAGGACTGGCCGTAGAGGATTTCGTTCTCGAGGAAGATGATCGGGTTCGGGTCGCGGATTGCAGCCTTCAGCAAGCCCTTGGCGTCAGCCGCGGTATAGGGCATCACGACCTTGAGGCCCGGAATGTGGCTGTACCAGGCGGCATAGCATTGCGAGTGCTGGGCAGCGACGCGGGCGGCAGCGCCGTTCGGTCCACGGAACACGATCGGCGCGCCCATCTGGCCGCCCGACATATAGAGCGTCTTGGCGGCGGAGTTGATGATCTGGTCGATCGCCTGCATGGCGAAGTTGAAGGTCATGAACTCGACGATCGGCTTCAGGCCGGCCATCGCCGCACCGACGCCGACGCCGGCGAAGCCGTGCTCGGTGATCGGCGTATCGACGACGCGGCGCGGTCCGAATTCCTGCAGCAGGCCTTGCGTGATCTTGTAGGCGCCCTGGTATTCGGCAACCTCCTCGCCCATGACGAAGACATCGCCGTCGCGGCGCATTTCCTCGGCCATCGCATCGCGCAGCGCTTCGCGCACCGTTGTCGAGACCATCTCGGTGCCGGCCGGAATGTCCGGATCGGCGGCGATTTCCGTTTTTGGGGCAGCAGCCACCGGTGCGGCGGCCGGCTTTGCAGCCTCCGCCTTGTCCTCGGCCGGAGCCTCTGCCTTTGCAGGTGCTTCCGCCTTGGCGGGAGCCGCGGCCTTGCCAATGTCCCCGGCACTTTCGCCGTCCTGCAGCAAGACAGCGATCGGTGTGTTGACCTTGACGCCTTCGGTGCCGGCGGCAATCAGGATCTTGCCCAGCGTGCCTTCGTCGACGGCTTCGACTTCCATCGTCGCCTTGTCGGTCTCTATCTCGGCGATGACGTCACCGGCAACGACCTTGTCACCTTCGTTCTTCAACCACTTGGAAAGATTGCCCTCTTCCATGGTCGGCGAGAGAGCGGGCATGAGAATTTCGATCGGCATGTCCTTGCCCTCCCGTTACAATACGATATCGGTCCAGAGCTCGGACGGATCCGGCTCCGCGTCGTTCTGGGCAAATTCGGCCGCGTCCGCAACGATGTCGCGGACCTCCTTGTCGATCGTCTTCAATTCGTCTTCGGTCGCCCACTTCTTCTCGATCAGCCGCGTCTTGACCTGCTCGATCGGATCATGGTCCGAGCGCATCTTCTGCACTTCTTCCTTGGAGCGGTATTTCGCCGGATCGGACATCGAGTGGCCGCGATAGCGGTAGGTCTGCATTTCGAGAATGATCGGTCCGTTGCCGGCGCGGCACCATTCGGTCGCCTGGTCGCCGGCCGCCTTGACGGCGCGCACGTCCATGCCGTCGACCTGGATGCCGGGAATCTTGAACGAGGCGCCCCGGTGCGAAAAATTGGTTTCCGCCGAGGAGCGCGAGACCGAGGTGCCCATGGCATAGCGGTTGTTCTCGATGATGTAGATCACCGGCAGCTTCCACAGCGAGGCCATGTTGAAGCTTTCATAGACCTGGCCCTGGTTGGCGGCGCCGTCGCCGAAATAGGTCAGCGAGACATTGTTGTTGTCGCGGTAGCGATTGGCGAAGGCGAGACCAGTACCAAGAGACACCTGCGCGCCGACGATGCCGTGGCCGCCGTAAAAGTGCTTCTCCTTGGAGAACATGTGCATGGAGCCGCCCTTGCCCCGTGACAGGCCGCCACGACGTCCGGTCAACTCAGCCATGACGCCGCGCGGCGAAAGCTCCATCGCCAGCATGTGGCCGTGATCACGATAGGCGGTGATCATCTGATCGCCGTCGATCAGCGCCATTTTCATGCCGGTGACGACCGCTTCCTGGCCGATATAGAGGTGGCAGAAGCCGCCGATGAAACCCATGCCGTAAAGCTGGCCGGCCTTTTCCTCGAAGCGGCGGATAAGCAGCATGTGCCGGTAGGCGGCGAGCTCTTCGTCCTTGGTGAATTCGGCAGGCTTGGGTGCGGAAAGCCCCGATTTGCCGTCGGATTTGGATTTGGCAGGCGCTTTTCTGGCGGCGGTGGCCATGCATCACTCCCTGTTGGCGTCTCTTTGTGGACATTAGAGCAAGATGAAATCTGCTCTGGGGAGATCAGCTCCTCCCCACCGATTTCCGGGAGGCTAACACGCGTCAAAGCGTTGCGCCATGCCGAATTTGCATAGCTGGCATGCGCCTAAGCGATTAAAATCATTGAAAATATTGGCGATTAACTGAATATCGGTTACTTCGCTGAGGCCGGCAGCATGATGGTGATCTCGTCAGGCTGGGACAGATTGAGCGCCTTGCGCGCCTGCTCGTCGAGCATGTCCTTCTCGATCGACCCTTCATGCATCAGCCGAACGCGCCGTTCGAGCTCCATCCGGCGCGCCTTGATCGCGTCGAGCTGACCTTGCAGTGCAACCGTCTCGGCTTCCAGCTGATATTTCGAATTGATGCCGAATTCGCCATGATAGGCGTGAAAGCCGAAATAGGCGAGGAACGCCACGCAGAGCGAGGGGATGATCAGCCGGCCGGTGTTTCTCTGCTTGTGCTGACGCGTCCACATGATCCAAATCCTCGCGGCCGCGAACTCGTGCGGCTCCCATCTTTTCGCCCGATTGTGCTTAACGGACGGTTACGGACCATGGGATTTGGCGAGCGGGACATGACCTGACCCGGCAAGTTGCGTCCGGCCGTCGGTTTTTCTTCCCATTCCTTTGCGGGCGCGTGGCTTGCATGCGGGAAAGCGGTTGACCTTCTGCTGAAATGACATATGCATACGCTATGCAATTATTGGACGCCAACAAACTCGGCGCGCTCGGCGCCATGATTCGCGACAGGACGGGAGCCTCGTTGCGAGAGCTTTCACCAAGTGCTGCGGCGGTGCTGTCGATGCTGCACTTCAAACCGGGGTTGACGACGACGGAACTCGCCGAGGTCGTCGGCGTCAGCCAACCGACAGCCGTGCGTTTGATCGACGGCCTCGAACGGCAGGCGCTGATAGTGCGTGGCAACCCGGAGGGTCGCGTCACTCCGCTGACGCTGACGGTGGCTGGCCACGCACAGGTAAGGGAAATGCAAGCTCTTCGGCTCGCCGCGCTCGACGAATTGCTGTCTGCGCTGCGGCCGGACAAGCGGCGGTCCTTTGTTTCCATGCTGGACGAGATCCTTGCCGGCGCGACGACTTCCCGCGCTTTCGCGAGAACAACGTGTCGCCTCTGCGAGCATGATCTTTGCGGGCATGAGATTTGCCCGATCGGCTGCCGCGCGGCTGAGATCGAGAGAGAGGAGAGCGAGCGATGATCGTTTCTTATGCGGGGCATTCACCTGCGATCGACACCGATGCTTGGGTCGCCCCGGATGCCACGGTATGTGGCAATGTCGTCATTGGCGCTGGCAGCCGGGTCATGCACGGCGCCCGCCTTGTGGCGGAGGCTGGCGGCTCGATCCGCGTTGGCCGCGACTGTATCGTGTTGGAAAATGCGGTGATCCGGGCCACAGCAAGCCATCCTTGCACCATGGGGAATCATTGCCTTGTAGGCCCCAACAGCCACGTGGTTGGTGCGGAAATCGGCGATGAAGTTTTTATCGCTACAGGTGCGGCGGTGTTCCACGGTGCGCACGTAGGCCGCGGATCGGAAGTCCGCATCAATGGCGTCGTTCACCTGCGTACCCGCCTCGAACCTGGTACGGTCGTACCGATCGGCTGGATTGCCGTCGGCGATCCGGCCCAGATTCTGCCCCCGGACCAGCATGAGGCGATCTGGTCTCACCAGAAACCGCTTGATTTCCCAGGCTTCGTCTACGGTGTCGAGCGAGACTCGCCGGATATAATGCGGAAAATCACTGCAAACCTCTCGGCGTCGCTAGGCGTGCATCGCACGGAAGGCGCTTGAGCGCTTCCGCCGCGGCTGAAGCGTTCCAGTTCAAGCTCGGTAGTGCATGTCGCCCAAAGCTTGCTCAAGGGCCGGGACCGAGGGGGCGCAGCGCGTCACACGAGGCCGTGTGACGCGCCTTGGCGGCGGGCGAATGACCCGCCCCTACACATTCCCTGGAAATTTGTCCCGGATCAGCCTTTCACCACCGACTTGCCGGCGTAGCTCGCCTGCTTGCCGAGCTCTTCCTCGATGCGGATCAGCTGGTTGTATTTGGCCATGCGGTCCGAGCGCGACAGCGAGCCGGTCTTGATCTGTCCGCAATTGGTGGCAACCGCGAGATCGGCGATGGTCGAATCCTCGGTTTCGCCCGAGCGGTGCGACATGACGGCGGTGTAGCCGGCCTTGTGCGCGGTCTCGACGGCATCGAGCGTTTCGGTCAGCGAGCCGATCTGGTTGACCTTGACCAGGATCGAATTGGCAACGCCCATGCGGATGCCGTCGCGCAGCCGTGCGGTGTTGGTGACGAACAGGTCGTCGCCGACAAGCTGGGTCTTCTTGCCGATCAGGTCGGTCAGATACTTCCAGCCTTCCCAGTCGTCTTCGGCAAGGCCGTCCTCGATCGAGATGATGGGATAGTCGGCGGCAAGCTTGGCCAGGTATTTGGCTTGCGCCCTGGGGTCGCGCGTCTTCTTCTCGCCCTCATAGACGTAGTTGCCGTCCTTGAAGAACTCGGTCGCGGCGCAATCGAGGCCGAGCGCGATCTCTTCGCCTGGCTTGAAGCCTGCCTGCTCGATCGATTCCATGATGAAATCGAGCGCCACCGGCGCGCTTTTCAAATTCGGGGCAAAGCCGCCCTCGTCGCCGACATTGGTGTTGTGGCCGGCGTCCTTCAGTTTCTTGCGCAGCGTGTGGAAGATTTCGGAACCCCAGCGGACACCTTCGCGCAGCGTCGGCGCGCCGATCGGCATGATCATGAATTCCTGGAAGTCGATCGGGTTGTCGGCATGCGCGCCGCCATTGATGATGTTCATCATCGGCACCGGCAGGAGATGCGCCTTGGTGCCGCCGACATAACGGTAGAGCGGCAGGCCGGCAGCTTCGGCTGCTGCCTTGGCCACCGCCAGCGACACGCCGAGAATGGCGTTGGCGCCGAGCCTGCTCTTGTTGGGTGTGCCGTCAAGCTCGATCATGGTCTGGTCGATGTGGATCTGGTTTTCGGCTTCCATGCCGCCGATCGCCTCGAACAGCTCGCCGTTCACCGCCTCGACAGCCTTGAGCACGCCCTTGCCGAGATAGCGGGCGCCGCCGTCGCGCAGTTCGACGGCCTCGTGGGCACCGGTCGAGGCGCCCGACGGCACCGCCGCGCGGCCCATCGAACCGTCTTCGAGAATGACATCGACCTCGACGGTCGGATTTCCACGGCTGTCCAGGATTTCACGCCCGACAATGTCGATGATGGCGGTCATTGCGATGTCCCCGATTGATCTGAAGAATGCCGCACGTCTTAGCCAAAGTGCCGCAAAAGGCAATCGGCCGGCTCGCAATTATTGCCGCGGCGTCAGCCCTGAACGATTCACGAAGCGCAAATCGCTGTCATCATAAGTCATGTACGGCAGACCGGCTTGCGGTTATGGTGCGGGTGCGCGGGGCGAAACAGGAGGAGTTTCGCCATGTCCCAGTTGAGCGGTATCGTGAGTTTGTTCCTGATTGCGGCGGCCTTTCTGACGTCGTGCGACAATCAACAGTCGCCGCCCAAGGCTACGGCGCCCCTGTCGGCGCTGCATATCGGCCAATAGGCACCGTATTGAATCCAAAAGGCCCCGTCTCTCGACGGGGCCTTTTGCTTGCGCAGGCGTCAATGCCAGTAAGGCGCGACTTTGTAATAGTCATAGGACGCGTCGCGCGCCATCTCGCCATCCGCGCCGGTCAGTTCGTTGATCGAATAGGCGGGTGCGGCCTTGAGCTGTTCCTTGGAGAACGGTACGACATAGCCGCCCATGTCCTCATCATAGTCGAGACTTGCCCACGGAATGGCGTGATATTTTTCGCTGATTCCGAGGAAGCCGCCGAAACCGATCACCGCGAACATGATACCATTCGACGTCTTGTCGAGCATGACGTCCTCGATGCTGCCGATGCTCTTGCCTTCGGCATTATAGACCGAAGTGCCGATGACTCGCGAAGCGGCAATGGCTTGGGTGTGGCCTGTCTGGGTTGTCATGATTTTGCTCCTCATTGTCGTTGAACCATGCTTGACAATGAGGGGCGCGGGCGAAAGTTCCCGACTTTTTCGCCGTCATTCCGCGAGGATGAAGGTGACCTTCATATTGACGCGATAGGCAGCGATCTTGCCGTCCTCGACGACGATCTTCTGGTCCTGGACCCAGGCGCCTTCGACGTTCTTCAGGGTTTTCGATGCGCGCGCAATCCCCTGTTCGATGGCGTCCTGAAAGCTCTCCTTCGATGACGAGGTGATTTCGGTGACGCGGGCGACGGACATGGCTTCCTCCTGCCAAAACGCTCATTTGCAGGGCAAGCGTACAGCCGGCCTATGCCTTCCACAAGCGCTTGCAGTCGCGAGAGTATGCGTCGGGCTTAGAGGCCCTTGGCGATACGGTCGAATGCCATCAGCCGCTCGAGGAGCGCAGGCATGTCCCTCAGCGGCAGCATGTTCGGGCCATCGGAAGAGGTCGAATTGTCCGGATCCTGGTGGGTTTCGATGAATACGCCGGCGACGCCGACAGCGACAGCGGCGCGGGCCAGCGTCTCGACGAAGCGGCGCTCGCCACCCGAGGACCCGCCCTGCCCGCCTGGCTGCTGCACCGAATGCGTGGCATCGAAGATCACCGGCGCGCCGATCTCGGCCATGACCGGCAGAGCCCGCATATCGGATACCAGCGTGTTGTAGCCAAAGGACGCGCCGCGCTCGGTGGTCAGCACATTGGCGTTGCCGGATCCGGTGATTTTGGCGACGACGTTCTTCATGTCCCAGGGGGCGAGGAACTGACCTTTCTTGACATTGATAACCTTGCCGGTTTTCGCCGCGGCGACCAGCATGTCGGTCTGGCGCGACAGGAAAGCCGGAATTTGCAGGACATCGACATGCGGCGCGACGATCGCGCACTGTTCCTCGGTGTGGACGTCGGTCAGCACGGGGAGCGAAAATTCCTTGCGCAGTTCATCGAAGACGGGAAGTGCCGCTTCCATGCCGGCGCCGCGCGTTGCCGACAGCGAGGTGCGGTTGGCCTTGTCGTAGCTGGTCTTGTAGACGAGGCCTATGCCGAGCTTGCCGGTCAGTTCCTTCAGCGCGCCGGCCATGTCGAAGGCGTGCTGGCGCGATTCAAACTGGCACGGGCCAGCGATCAGGGACAAAGCCGCATGGTTGTCGAAGACGACATTGCCGACGGTTACCGACGAATTGGGCGCCATCGAATTGGACGCTTGCGGCTTGCTCATTGGATCTCCCGGAAGATGAAAGCCGCGCCCTGTCCGGGTGCAGCCTGCACGACAATATCATTGCGCGCTATATCGTGTTTGATGGAATTGGCTGCAAGCAGCCGCGAGATGGCATCGGCGCTCCGAACCGAAAAGACTACCGCGGCGAAGCGAAGTTTTGTCGGCGCGCCGGCTGGCAGGCCAAAACGTGCGGTGAAAGACGCGGCGTCGAGCACGCTCAAATCTGCATTCGGCAGGTGAAATGCGCCGCCCTGCCCGTCGGCGGTCGGATCGTCCACCGCTACGGAAATCAGCCCATGCTGTTTTCCAGGCTCATCGCTGACCGCAACGATCTCGACAATTCCGGTGGCGCCGTTGGCGTGGGCCTGCAGAGCCGCGCGGTCCACATCAGGCGCGTTGACCCGCTCGCAGGCAAACAGGAAGGCGTCAGTGAACTCGGCTCTCGCCGCAAAGGCGAGTTTGAACGATGCGATGTCGCTTTTGCCGGCCGGGTCCGTGAAGGCGCGCGAAAAACCCAGCATGTCTCCCGCCGAGATGCCGGCTTCGACATAGCGTGCATGGTCGGCATCCGCATTGCCCGTACCTAGCACCGTGGCGGAAAATCCCTCGTCGCCGTGGCTGTCGCGATAGGCGCGATCACGCGTGACGAAGACATTGCCGTCTGCGATAGCCTTGGTCGCCGCCTGTTCGTCACCGACCGCGAGCGGTTCGAGATAGGTGCCGTCGGCCAGGAAAACACAGCAGTTTTCCGTTCCGAAGGGATGGATGCCGGTCGGGGCAACGACGAAGCCAAGTGAGGTCAGGCGGGCTCGCGCCACATCGAGGCTGCGCGTCGGCAGCACCAGGTGATCAAGCGGATGAGTGCCGGCAGCTGTGGGTCGGGTCATGCAGGCGCGATGTGCATCATTCCGCAAGCCGGTTCAAGACTTGATCGCAATCGCGGCCGGTTCGCCCTACCGGATGTCGAAAGGCAACAGCGAAGCAAGGCCTCGATCAGCCCCCTGCGACGACATCGGCGGAATAGCGCAGTTCGCGCATTGGTTTGACCTTGCTGGTGGTCTGCGCATAGAGCGGGTGCGCCTTGTAGGCGGCCAGCGCGGCGTCATCGGCGAACTCCGCATAGACGACCACATCGACCTCATCCGACAGCGGGTCCACCTTGGTGTTGAGCGTGACCTCGAAAAGGCTGGAATGAGGAATGTTGCCGAGCGCGAGCAGCCCGTTGCGTACAGCCTCCACATCCTCCTTGCGCCGCGCGCTAAAGAAAACGATATGCCGGATCAACCCCGCCTCCTCGATCAAAATGCTGGGGTCTTTTGTGACGGCAGACCGGTCGCGTCAATCGACAAGGATGTCGCGGCTGCCAGTTGTGCGGATGGACGCTAGACCTTGCCGGTGACGGATCGCACGACGTGCGAGACACCCCTCACAGTCGAGTCCAGATACCGGCCCTGATTGTACATGCCATCCCAGATCAGGAAAAACGCGATGGCGGCGATGACGACTACATAACGCATGGCTAAATCTATCGCACAAGCCATGCTGCAGCCATAGGCGTTTTTGGCGCGTTCGGCCTTTGCTGTGCAAAAGGCAGATCAACGCCAGCGTGGGCAATCCGCTTGGCACAGCCCCGCTTACAGCCTACCTCTTGAAGTCCCCCCTCATGACGTGGAAGATTACGGCAGGGATTCACTGGGAAGTGCTGAAGCTCTGGTAAAGGGGCGCGCGCTTTCGTTCGAGCCTGCCTGACGCCGAACCGGTCAGCTGCCGGGATCAGCTAGAGGCGTTCGGACCTGGCGAATGAACCGCGAGAACCGGGGCTCGGCAATTCGCGCCGACACCGCGGAGGGGCATGGGATGGCGCACAAGGAACATTTTGGCATAGCGTTGAGCGACGCGATCAGGCTCGACGAATTCAATTTCGCCGAGATCGTCAAGGGCCTGCCGGCCAAGGCGCGCATGGTGCTGTCGGCGGCGATGAACCTGCCACGCGGTTCGCTCAAGGTCAGGATGCCGGACGGCCGCGCCGTCCTCGTCGGCGGCAAGGGACCCGGTCCAGACGCCGAACTGGTGCTCAAGAACTGGCGACTGCCCGGCCGCGCCTTTTCCGGCGGCACGATCGGCGTTGCCGAATCCTACATGGACGGCGATTGGGATAGCCCTGACGTGACCAGCTTCCTGGAGTTGTTCGTGATCAATTCGGCCGTCGGCGAGCGTATCGCGGGCGGCGCCAGCTGGCTGATCAACACCGTCCAGCGCATCCGCCACTGGTTCAACCAGAACACGCACACCGGCTCGAAGCGCAACATCTCGGCGCATTACGACCTCGGCAATGCCTTCTACAAGGAATGGCTCGATCCGAGCATGACCTACTCCTCGGCGCTCTACACGACCGGTGCCAACGACCTGGAAAGTGCCCAGGCCGCCAAATATCGCGCACTGGCGAAAGACACAGGGATCGGCTCGAAGGACCATGTGCTGGAAATCGGCTGCGGCTGGGGCGGCTTCGCGGAATTCGCGGCGCGCGAGATCGGCTGCCGGGTGACCGGGCTGACGATCAGCCGCGAGCAGCACGATTTCGCCACGGCGCGCATCGCAAAGGCCGGGCTTGCCGACAAGGTCGATATCAAGCTGCAGGATTATCGCGACGAAACCGGCACCTATGACCGCATCGCCTCGATTGAGATGTTCGAGGCGGTCGGCGAGAAATACTGGCCGGTGTTTTTCAGCAAGATGAAGACCTGCCTGAGGCCCGGCGGAACCGCGGGCCTGCAGATCATCACCATCAACGAAGCCGCTTACGACACGTATCGCGCAAGGCCGGATTTCATCCAGCGCTACGTCTTCCCCGGCGGCATGCTGCCGACGCCGTCGATCCTGAAAGCACTCGGCAAGGATCACGGCCTTGCCCATCTGCGCGAGCGCGTATTTCCGGACGACTACGCACGTACGCTCGCCGAATGGCGCCACCGGTTCCGGGCGTCATGGGAGAAGATCGTCCCACTCGGTTTCGACGATCGTTTCAAGAAGCTGTGGGAGTTCTATCTGCATTATTGCGAAGCCGGATTCCGCGCCAGCTACATCGACGTGCGCCAGGTGGTCTACAAGGCATAGACCGACACTGCGGTGACGGTGTGAGCTCAAGCCCGCGCGGCGTATTTCCCGCGCGGCTTGTTACCTGAGACTCCGTGCAAAGTCGGCTCAGCAATATCTTGGATAATGACGCTCAAAGCAGGATGCGGTATTTCGCGAAGCCTGCCTCGCCCTCGCCCGCAGGCTCGATTTTCAGCGATTTCACCTGCGCAATGAAATCCTTGGCCTTGGCGCCGGTTTCGAACACGGCGCTGGCTCCATGCAGCGGTGCGAACGACCAGTTGTCGTCCGCCGACGGGTTGATCGTGCCCTCGCTGACGATGTAGCGGACGATGACATCGCGATTGGTGTCCGGAGCCTCGTAGATGATCTTCGAGGCGTTGATATCGGGGAAATTGCCGCCGCCGCCAGCCCGGTAATTGTTGGTCGCGACGACGAATTTCTGTTTGGGATCAATTGGTTTCCCATCGAAACTCAAGCCGATGATACGGTTGGCATCGGCATTCGCCAGCCCGCCCTTGGCGTCGTATTTCGGCGGCTGCGACAGATCGATCCTGTAGCTGACGCCGTCAATGACGTCGAAATTGTAAGATGGGAAGTCGGTGTTGATGAGGGCCTGGTCGGCCTTCCCGGGCTCGATCCGGTTGAAGATGCCGGCCGACATTTCCAGCCATTCCTTGACCTGCGCACCGGTGATTTCGACCGCCCGCACGGTGTTGGGATAGAGATAGAGGTCGGCGACGTTCTTGATGGCGATGTCGCCCGCCGGCACGTCGGTATAGTAGTCGGCGCCGTTGCGCCCGCCGGCCTTGAACGGAGCGGCCGCCGACAAAAGCGGCACGTCCTTCCATTGCGTGTTCTTCAGAATATCCCTGAGATACCAGGTCTGCGCCTGGCTGACGACCTGCACCGACGGGTCGTCGGCGACCAGCGCGAAATAGGAATAGAGCGGCGCGGAGGTCTTGCCGACGGGGCGGCGCACATAGGCGAGCGTCGCCTGGTGGTCCTGTTCGAGGGCCGCGATGATGCGCTTGTCATCCGGGACGGTCGGCTTGTTCTTGTTATCGACGCGCTCGAAGATCGGCCGCGCCTCGGAGGTTGCCGAAACGACCTTCCATTTCGACCCGTCGCGCTCCAGCAACAGGTCGATCAGCCCCATATGCGAGCCCCAAAAGCCGCCCATGACGGCGGGTTTGCCCTGCAGCGTTCCCTTTTGCGTGTCGACACCTTCGAGCGACTGGAAATCCTTCTTGCCAGGAAAAACCAGATGCTGGTGACCGGTGAACACCGCATCGATGCCGTCGACACCGGCGACGAAGAACGAGGCGTTCTCCATCATGTCGCCCTGCTTCACGTCGATGCCGGAATGCGAGAGCGCAATGACGATGTCGGCGCCCTCCTCCTTCATCTGCGGCACCCAGGCCTTGGCCGCCTCGACGATGTCGCGCGTCTTGACGCTGCCTTCGAGGTTCTTGAGATCCCAGACCATGATCTGCGGCGGCACGAAGCCGATGATGCCGATCCTGATCGGCTGCTCGGCGCTCGATCCGTCCTTGATCTTCTTGTCGAGGATGACATAGGGCTTGAGATAGAGCTTGTCGTCGCGCGGGTTCGCGGCAAGCTCGGTGCCACGGATCAGATTGGCGCAGACGAAGGGAAAGTTGGCGCCGGCCAGCACCTTGTCCAGAAACGACAGGCCATAATTGAACTCGTGGTTGCCCAGCGTCGAGCACTCGTAGCCGAGCAGGTTCATGCCTTTCATGATCGGATGCAGATCGCCGTCCTTCAGCCCCTTCTCATAGGCAATGTAGTCGCCCATCGGATTGCCCTGCAGCAGGTCGCCATTGTCGATCAACATCGAATTGACGGCTTCCTTGCGCACAGCATCGATCAGGGAGGCCGTGCGCGACAGGCCCAGCGTGTCGTTCGCTTTGTCGGCGTAGTAATCGTAAGGCAGCACGTTCACATGGATGTCGGTGGTCTCCATGATCCGGAGATGCGCCTGGTTGGCTTGAGCCCGGGCTGAGAACGGATGCAGCATGATCAGCGCCCCTGTGGCGGCGGCACCCGCAAGGAAATCACGACGGGAGACGGGACGGAGCAGTTGCGACATGTTTTCTCCTTCGACGACGTGAAAGCCCTGCCCCGCAGCGAACTTCGCTCTGAAACCCGCTCAAGTCCATTCAATAAGTCGCGCGTATCAAGCCGCCAGTCGATCAGCAACAGATGACGGGCGGATGAACGATCCGAGTGAAGAAATCAGCCCTTGTCGTCGTCGCCCTGGGTGATCAGTCGCGCGCTGCGCTGTCCCGTCGCGTAGATCCATAGCCAGCTCAGCGAAACCGCAAGCCGGTTGCGAAAGCCGATCAGGAAATAGATGTGGGCCACTCCCCAAAGCCACCAGGCCACCCAGCCGGTCAGCTTGAGCCAGCCGAAATCGATGACCGCGGCGCGCTTGCCGATCGTGGCCAGATCGCCGTCATGCCGGTAGCGGAACGGCCGCGGACTGGTGTCGCCGGCAAGCCGCGCTTTCAGCGTGGCGGCAACATGCCGGCCCTGCTGCTTGGCGGCCGGAGCGACGCCGGGAACGGGCCGCCCGTCGGGCCGCAGGACATGGGCGGCGTCGCCGATGACGAAGATCTCCGGGCTGCCGGGCACGCTGAGATCGGGCTCGACCAGCACCCTGCCCGCCCGGTCCGCGGCCGCGCCGAGCCATTCGGCGGCTGGTGAAGCGGCAACGCCTGCCGCCCACAATATTGTCTTCGCCGCCAGATGCTTGTCGCCGAAGACGAGGCCCTCGGCGTCGCAATGCGTAACGGCCCGGCCGAGCTCGACCGTTACGCCGAGCCGCTCGAGCGCCTTGCCGGCATAGTCGGAAAGTTTCGGCGCAAAATTGGCGAGGATACGGTCACCGGCCTCGATCAGCACCACGCGCGTCTCCCGCGTATCGATGTTGCGGAACTCGCCATGCAGCGTGTCATGCGCCAGCTCGACGATGGTGCCGGCAAGCTCGACGCCGGTCGGCCCGCCGCCGACGATCGCGATGGTCAGCAGCGCCTGGCGTTTGACCAGATCGGTCTCCTGCTCGGCCTGCTCGAAAGCCAGAAGAATGCGCCGCCTCACCGTGGTGGCGTCTTCCAGCGTCTTCAGGCCGGGCGCGAAAGGCTCCCATTCGTCATGGCCGAAATAGGCATGGCGGGCACCGGTGGCGAGCACAAGCGTGTCGTAGGCGACCGAACTGCCATCATCGAGCAACACGCGCTTGCCTGCGCGATCGATGCCAATGACATTGGCCAGCAGCGTTGTCACATCCCCGCGCTTGCGCAGGAGATGGCGGATCGGCCAGGCAATCTCGGATGTCGCCAGCGCCGTTGTCGCCACCTGGTAGAGCAGTGGCTGGAAGAGGTGATGGTTGCGCTTGTCGATCATGGTGATGCGCACCGGCGCGCCGTCAAGCGCACGCGTGAATTCGAGACCGCCGAAACCCGCGCCGACAACGACGACATGATGGCTGGCCTGGTTCATCTCATTTCACCCCGATGGATCCGACCTGATGTAGGGATTTTTGTGCACCGCAACAACGTTCCGCCCTTTGGTGATTGACTGTGAGTCGCCTTCCAATGTCGTGAATGCACATGTCGGAAACCGTGGCCCCGGTATAGCCTTCTTCAAAGGGCATCACGAGGTGAGGCATGGCCAACGATCAAGACGACGCTCCGGCGCAGTATTCTTCGCCGCCATGTTTCATGCATGAACTCGATCCGGAGTTTCGCGCGCCTCTCAGCGACTGGACCGATGTGAGACGCTGGCGCAAGGCCGAGCGCGAACGCCTGATCGCCGCACGTCTTGGCGTTTCGGCCGGCGCGCGAACTGCGTTGTCGCAACGCATTGCGGAAGGTCTCGACGCGATCATCGGCGAGATCGCCGGCCGCATGGTCAGTCTTTACTGGCCGTTTCGCGGCGAGCCGGACTTGCGGCCATGGATGGCGTCCATCAACGAGCGCGGCGGCCGCACGGCCCTGCCCATCGTTGTCGAGAAGGCGCAGCCGCTGATCTTTCGCGCCTACAAAGCGGGCGACCGGCTGGAGAAAGGCGTCTGGAACATCCCGATCCCGGCCGAGGGAGATCCGGTGCTGCCCGACATCGTCATCTCGCCGATCGTCGGCATCGATCCCAGGAATTACCGCCTTGGCTACGGCGGCGGTTTCTTCGACCGCACGCTGGCGGCGATGCCGTTCAAGCCTCTGGTCATCGGCGTCGGCTACGAGCTGCAGCGCATCGCCACCATCTACCCGCAGCCGCACGACATCCCGATGGATCGGGTCGTAACGGTGGCCTAGGCCATCTCCGGTTTCATGCCCATGGCCGTACGGTCGACGATTTCGCGTAGCGCGAACGACGAATTGATCTTGGTTACGTGCGGCATCGCCGACAGCCATTCCTTGTGGATGCGCTCGTAATCGACGAGATCCTTGGCCGCGATCCTCAGGATGTAATCGTACTCACCCGACATCAGATGGCAGGACAAAACGTTCGGACAGCGCTTGATCGCCGCCTCGAAATCCGAGAGCGTCTTCTCGAACTGTCCCGATAGGGATATGTGCACGATCGCTGTCATCTGGTGGCCAAGTGCTGCATTTGAGAGCCGCGCGTGATAGCCGCGGATGGTTCCGGATTTCTCCAGATTGTCGAGCCGGCGCGAGCAGGCCGACTGCGACAGGCCAACCTTCTCGGCAAGTGCCGCATTGGGTATCCTGCCATCCTTCTGCAAAGCCTCAAGAATGGCGATATCAATCCTGTCGAGCGGCATTATTCGTGAATCCTGCGAATATCTTGTTATTTCACGCAACGATTATCGAAACCGACCGGCTGGCGCAAGCGCATTCGCAAACACCTGCGCAACGATTCGTGGTTCACTCCATCCATACAGGGAGCGAGCCCAAACGGGCCGGATCAGGAGAAGAAAATGCGCATCGGCTGCCCCAAGGAAATCAAGAACCACGAATACCGCGTCGGCCTCACACCAGGCTCGGTCCGCGAATATGTCGCCCACGGCCACGAAGTGCTGGTCGAGACCGGGGCTGGGGCCGGCATCGGCGCCGATGACAACGCCTATCGCGCCGCCGGCGCCACGATTGCCAAGACGGCCGCCGACGTGTTCGCCAAGTCGGACATGATCGTCAAGGTCAAGGAGCCGCAGCCCACTGAATGGGCGCAGCTTCGTGAAGGCCAGATCCTGTACACCTACCTTCACCTGGCTCCGGATCCGGAGCAGACCAAGGGCCTGCTCGCATCCGGCGTGACCGCGATCGCCTACGAGACCGTGACCGACGATCGTGGCGGCCTGCCGCTCTTGGCGCCGATGTCGGAAGTTGCCGGACGCCTGTCGATCCAGGCCGGCGCCACGGCGCTGCAGAAGGCCAATGGCGGTCGCGGCGTGCTGCTGGGCGGCGTGCCCGGCGTGCTGCCCGGCAAGGTCACCGTGCTGGGCGGCGGCGTCGTCGGCCTGCATGCCGCTCGCATGGCCGCGGGGCTCGGCGCCGACGTCACCATCATCGACCGCTCGATCCCACGCCTGCGCCAGCTCGATGACCTCTTCGCCGGCCGCGTCCACACCCGTTACTCGACTGTCGAGGCGCTCGAAGAAGAGTGCTTTTCAGCCGATATCGTCGTTGGCGCGGTGCTGATCCCCGGTGCCGCAGCGCCCAAGCTGGTTTCGCGCGAAATGCTCTCGGGCATGAAGAAGGGCTCGGTGCTGGTCGACGTCGCCATCGACCAAGGCGGCTGCTTCGAGACCTCGCACGCCACCACCCATGCCGATCCGACCTACGAGGTTGACGGCGTCATCCACTACTGCGTCGCCAACATGCCGGGCGCCGTGCCGGTCACGTCGGCCCACGCGCTCAACAACGCGACGCTTCATTACGGGCTGCAGCTTGCCGACAAGGGCCTGAAGGCGCTGATCGACGACCATCATTTGCGCAACGGCCTCAACGTCCACAAGGGCAAGATCACCAACCGGGCGGTCGCCGAAGCACTCGGCTACGAACTGGTCGAGCCGAAAGCCGTTCTCGCCGCCTGATTAGACCTCATATTTCCTCCGTCAGCCCGCCGGTTCATTCCGGCGGGTTTTTTCTTGACCTGACGGCGGGCAACAAAAAAGCGGAGCCAAAGCTCCGCTTCCTCGATGTCGAGATTTGCCGCCGGTTCATCCGCGGTCGGCAAATCGATCGACAATCGTTTTCTATCGCGATTGTGCGACGGGAGTACGACAGGCCTCAAGCGCGCTCGATGCGGCACTGATAGCAATTGTTGCGCGCCGAGCGGACATGGACGTAGGCGATATCGTCGCGTTCGAACAGGGTCTCGGCCCGCGCGGCAATGGCTCCGGTCGGAATGACGCCGCCGCTGCCGTAGACAATGCGGTTATCCCTGCCATAGCCGCGGACGATGTAATCGGGGCTTTCGAGAATCTCGGGAAGCGCCTCGCTCCCGGCGGCGCGGTCGCATTCTTGCGCATGCAGGAAGATCGGCCCGGTTTCGGCATAGGGCTGGAGCTGCGGGAATGGCCGGTAGGCTAGAATGAGATAAGCGTCACCGGCGGCGATGTTCCTCAGGCAATGCCGGCAAGGCATGCCGTCACCGTCGGAGACCTTTTGCTCGGGCGTATTTCCATAGGCATCGGCGCCGCCGCGCTGCAGCGCTCTGACATCTTCGGTCGGCAAGGCTTTGAACTGAATGGTCATGATGAAATCTCCGGTGTCGTCGACCGGAAATTATGTCCTCAGATCCACGCTTCCCACCCGATTCCTGCGAATTAGCGGATGGCTCAGATTTCAGCTGGCATCACGGCCGCATGACGCTGGCCGAGCGCTCGTCGAAGGGCAGCGGATGCACGGTTTCCTTTTTTTGCGCGACCGGCGCAAAACCGAGCTTCTGATAGAGCGGCAGAGCGGCCGGATGATCGAGCGTGCAGGTCTGCACCGTCACCCGCTTCGGTCCGTACGACCATGCGGCGGCGATGGCGGAGCCCAGGAACCAACGGCCGATGCCTTGCCCGGTCGCATGGTCCATCATGCCGAAATAGGCGAGCTCGACTTCTTCCGGCAGATGCGGCTTGAGATCGAAGAACCCGGCCGGCGCGCCGTCGAGGTAGAGCACCCGGATGTCGCGATCCTCGCGGTGGATGCCGGCAGAAAGCTCCTCGTCATCCAGCCGCAACACGTTGACCCAGTGCCATTTGCGCCCCACCCGGTCCATCAGATAGCGGTAGAAATGCAGCGGAATGTCCTTGGTCTTCAAGAGCGCGATCTGACGGTTGTAAGGCACAGGCGGCGAATAGGCCGGCGGCACATGCATCTCGAGAAACGTCACCGTGACTTCGATGTCTTCCAGCGCGCCGTTTTCCATCGTCTTCATTCCTTGCCGGTCACGACAGGCGTGTCGGAAAGCCCGCCCCACTCCGTCCATGAGCCGTCGTAAAGCCTGTTGTTCGTGTGGCCAAGTGTTTCCAGCGCCAGCGTCACCACCGCCGCAGTAATGCCGGAGCCGCAGGAGGTGACGACAGGTTTCGACAGATCGATGCCGGCCTCCTCGATCACCTTGCGCAGGCGGTCCTTCGGCAACAGCTTGCCGCTTTCCGACAGCGCCGAATAGGGCAGATTGCGTGCGCCAGGCATATGGCCGGAGCGGATGCCCGCGCGCGGTTCAGGCTCGGTGCCTGTAAAGCGACCCGGTCCACGGGCATCGGCGATCTGGCTTTCGCTGGTATCGACAATCCGGCGCATGTCGGCGAGGCTGGCGACGCGACTGGCGTCGAAATCCGCATAAAACACGCTTGGCGCGATCTTCGTCGGTTCGGCCGTTACCGGTCGACCGGCGGCTTTCCAACCATCGAAGCCGCCGTCCAGAATGTAGGTCTGGAAGACGCCCATCACCCGGAACATCCACCACGCCCGAGGTGCGGAGAAGAACCCCGGACCGTCATAGACGACGATGGTATCGTCGGCCGAAACGCCCATCGAACCGACATATTGGGCAAAATGCTGCGGTGACGGAAGCGTATGCGGCAGTGGTGAATCCGGATCCGAAACCGCATCCTGATCCAGAAATCGTGCGCCTGGTATGTGGGCGGCATCGTACTCGCCGCGCGCATCACGCTTTTGCGCGGGCAGATACCAGGATGCGTCAATGATCGTCAGGCCCGGTTCGCCCAGGCGCTGCTGCAGCCAGTCCGCGTCGACGGTGAAAGGGCTTTCCTCGGCCATCTTCTTCTCCTGACCGCCTTTTTGCGGTGATTGCGTTCAGTTTGCCGGCATCGGCCCGAAGCGGATGCGGAAGCGCCTGTTTTCGCGGCCCTTCTTCTCAATCTTGCCGATGTGGATCTCGCCGACTTCGCCGGTGCTCTTCACATGGGTGCCGCCGCAGGGCTGGCTGTCCACCGAAGCGTTGTCGCCTATGCAGACCAGACGGATCTTGCCAGTGCCGACCGGCGGACGGACGTTCTTGGATTTCACCAGGCCGGGGTTGGCTGCCAGCTCCTCGTCGCCGATCAATCTGGTGAAAATCGGGTGATCGGCCCGCACCAGATCCATCAAGCTCGCCGTCACCTCTTCCTTGGAAAAGCTGGCATCCGGAATGTCGAAATCGACACGGCTGTCGTCCTCGGAAACCGCGGCACCCGTGATTGGAAACGGACAGACGACGGTAAGCAGATGGCAGGCAGCATGCATGCGCATCAAGAGATGCCGGCGCTCCCAGTCGATGGCCAGCTTCATCGTCTCACCGACTTGCAGCACCGCTTGCTCCAGCGCCGGCACATGGATGATCTCATCCTTGGTCTCGCCGGTGATGGTGGCGGCGATGGCGATGCGGCTGCCGTCGCCGCGCTCGAGATAGCCAGTATCGCCCGGTTGACCGCCCGACGTGGCGTAGAAGATCGTCCGGTCGAGGATGATACCGCCGCGCTCGTTGACGGCAACGACGGTCGCGTCCGCCGTTCGCAGATACGCATCGTCGCGAAACAGGGCATCCGTCCTGTTTGCCATCACGCACCCTTTTCGAACGGCACGGAAATCGTGCTCCGCTGCTCCATCCAGCCCGGCACCGGCAGCTGCTTCTCGCGCAGGAATTCCGGGTTGAACAGTTTTGACTGATAGCGTGTGCCGTAATCACAAAGGACGGTCACGATTGTGTGGCCGGGGCCTAACTCCCTGGCCAGGCGGATCGCGCCGGCAATGTTGATGCCGGTGGAACCGCCGACGCAAAGGCCCTCTTCCTGGATCAGGTCGAAGACGATCGGCAGCGCGTCCTCGTCGGGAATCTGGAATGAAAAATCCGGCGTGAACCCTTCGAGATTGGCGGTGATGCGCCCCTGCCCGATGCCTTCGGTGATCGAGCTGCCTTCGGACTTCAGCTCGCCGCTGGTGTAGAAGGAGTAGAGCGCGGCGCCCAACGGATCGGCAAGCGCGATCTTCACGTCCTGGCTTTTGGCCTTCAGTCCGAAGGCGACGCCTGCAAGCGTGCCCCCCGAACCGACCGCCGAGACAAAGCCGTCGACCTTGCCGCCGGTCTGGTTCCAGATTTCTTCCGCCGTGGTGCGGATATGGCCGTCGCGGTTGGCGACATTGTCGAACTGATTGGCCCAGATGGCGCCGTTCGGCTCGGTCCTTGCCAGTTGCTCGGCCAGCCGCCCCGACAGTTTCACGTAATTGTTGGGGTTCTTGTAGGGCACCGCGGGCACCTCGATCAGCTCGGCGCCGAGCAGTTTGATCGTGTCCTTCTTTTCCTGGCTCTGCGTGTCGGGGATGACGATGACGGTGCGGTAGCCGAGTGCCTTGGCGACCAGCGTCAGCCCGATGCCGGTGTTGCCGGCCGTTCCCTCGACGATCACACCGCCAGGCTTCAGCAGTCCGCGCTGCTCGGCGTCGCGGATGATGAACAGACCGGCGCGATCCTTGACCGATTGGCCCGGATTCATGAATTCGGCTTTGCCCAGGATCTCGCAACCGGTTTGCTCGGAAGCTTTGTTGAGGCGGATCAGAGGCGTGTTGCCGATCGCGTCGATCACAGAACGGGGCATTCAGGATTCCTTGTGTAGGTACGGCGAAACCCTAGAAACCCGACGCTTCGGTTTCAAGGCAAGAATTTATCTGGTCCAGTCGCATTTGCAGTGCTGTTTGTTGCGTCAACGCTTCCCGAGGCCGGCCGCTTGCGCCACTGTTCATTTCCGGCTGACGTTGAAAAGCAGCTTTTCATTCGATTTCTTCACCGCTAGAGCAAAGCACCAACAAGTCGACAGGGCATAGCATGACACTCTACCGGGCCAACCCGAAGCACGGCGTCGCCTGGATCACCGGCGGCAGCAGCGGCATCGGCCGTTCGCTGGCAAGGGATCTTGCGTCCCAAGGCTATGCCGTAGCGGTGACGGCGCTCGACGAGGATCCGATCGACACGCTTGTCGTCGAGACCGCGCAGATGCCGGGCAGCGTGACGGCCTTTCCCTGCGACGTCACCGACGAACCGCGCATGGCAAGAACCGTCGCCGCGATCGAGAAGGAACTCGGTCCCATCGTGCTCGCCGTCTTCAATGCCGGAAACTACATTTCGACGCCGGGTGAAAATCTTGTCGTCAACGATTTTCGCCGGTCTTTCGAGGTCAACTATTTCGGCATCATCAACGGCTTGGTGCCAGTGGTCGAGCGTATGCGTGTGCGGGCGCGCGGCCATGTCGTGCTGGTCGGCTCCGTCACGTCCTATTTCGGCTGGCCGACAACGGCCGCCTATGGCGGCACCAAGGCGGCAATCAACATCCTGGCCGAGTCGCTGAAGTATGATTTCGACAAGATGAATGTGCGCATTCAGGTGTTCAATCCTGGCTTCATCGACACCCCGCTGACCGAGAAGAACATGCTGCCAATGCCGGGACTGATGCCGGTCAGCCGCGCGTCGCGACGCATGGCGCGGGGTATCAAGTCGGGCGGCTTCGAAGTCACCTTCCCGCGCCGGACAAGCTGGCCCCTGAAACTGCTCAGCCTGCTGCCGAGGCCGCTGTACAGAGGGTTTATCAGCCTGATGACCAGTTGGAAGGCGCGGCCGCTGCATTACGACCGCAAGCCGCCAATCGAATAGGTCCTCGCTTCGATTCGGCGTTGCCCGTTGGTGGCCGCCACCATAGGTTGAGATAGTGTTGCGTGGAGTCTGCGATGGGGCGACGGATCGTGCTTGCTGTGCTAGGCCTTGTCGCCATCCTCGTGCTGGCTTTCGTGCTCGGCCCACGCGTTGCCGTCGACACCGCGATCCGTTTCGATCCCTCGGTCATCGGCGACGATCCGCAGGCCTATGTGGCGAAAGTGGAAGCCGCGGTGCCTGGAATCCGCGACGGGCTGGAGAAGGAGATCGTCTGGGCCAATCCGATGGTGCATGCCAGGACGCCGCTGTCGATTGTCTACATCCACGGCTTTTCCGCATCGAAGGGCGAGGTCCGCCCGCTGCCGGACGAAGTGGCCGACCAGCTCGACGCCAACCTCTTCTACACCCGGCTGACCGGTCATGGACAGGACGGCGCGGCGATGACGCAAGGCAGCATCAATGCCTGGCTCAACGACTATGAGGAGGCGCTCGCCATCGGCCGGGCGATCGGCGACAAGGTGATCGTCATCTCAACCTCGACCGGTGGCTCGCTGGCGGTGTGGGCGGCAACGCAGCCGGGAGCATCGGACGGAGTGGCGGCGATTGCGTTTATCTCGCCGAATTTCGGCGTGAAGGCGTCCGGCGCTGAGATTCTGACCATGCCATGGGGCAAGCAGATCGCCAGGCTGGTCGCCGGCAAGGAGCACAGCTTCGTGCCGCGCAACGCGCTGCATGACAAATTCTGGACCACCCGCTACCCGATCGACGCAACCCTGCCGATGCAGGCGCTGACCGAGCTTGCCTATGGCGCGCCGGTAGAGAAGGCGACCATCCCCGCTTTGTTCATCTTCTCGGATTCGGACAAAGTGGTGCGGCCCGACCGCACACGCGAGATTGCCGGACGCTGGGGCGCGCCGCATGAGCTGGTTCCGGTCGACGACACGGGCGACCAGGACAATCACGTCATCGCCGGCGACGCGCTGTCGCCATCGACCACGGCCTTTTTGGCGCAGAGGATTGCCGTCTGGATCGAAGCGGTGGTGAAGTAGGCGGACGAAAAAGGGGCGACCGAAGCATCGCTTCAGCCGCCCTTTCCTGGTCTGTCTCGGTGATCAGCCAGCCTAAGCCTGGACTGATTGCAATACGGTCTGGCTTACGCGGCCCGCGCAGCCGGACGCTTGCCGCCGAAGCGGCGCTTGTTGTTGCCTTTGAAGGCCGGCTTGGCGCCTTCCGGCTTGCGCTCGCCGGCGAAGGCCGGCTTGTCGCCGAAGCGCTTCTTGCCAAAGCCGTTGCCTTTGTTCTCGCCACCGGGCCGCCTGCCGTCGCGACGACCATTGCGGTCGTTGCGGTCGTTGGCCGGCTCGAAGCGCTCGTTCTTTTCAGCCGGATTGCGCTGCGGATCGGGGCTGCCGAGATGGTCGGCAACGATCGGCAGCTTGGTGCGGATGATGCGCTCGACCTGGCGCAGCTTGCTGTTCTCCGAAGGATCGCAAAGCGTGATCGCGATGCCATCCATGCCGTTGCGGCCGGTGCGCCCGATGCGGTGGACATAGCTCTCTGCTTCATCAGGCAGGTCGAAATTCACGACATGGCTGATGCCGGGCACGTCGATGCCGCGCGCCGCGATATCGGTCGCCACCAGGATGCGCACCGAACCGTCGCGGAAATCGTTCAGCGCCTTCTGGCGGGCGTTCTGCGACTTGTTGCCGTGGATGACAGCGGCCTTGAAGCCGTCGCGCTCGAGGTCCTTGGTCACCCTGTCAGCACCATGCTTGGTGCGCGAAAAGATGATGACGGACTTCATCGCCTCATCGGCGAGCATCGTCGACAGCACCTGGCGCTTCTGCTTGGTACGGGCGAAGACGACGCCTTGCACGATCTCGGCCGCCGCCGTGCTTTGCGGCGCGACTTCGACGCGGATCGGGTTCTTCAACAGGCCCTTGGCCAATTCGGCGATTTCATTGGGCATGGTCGCCGAGAACAGCACCGTCTGACGGTCGGGCGCGGTCGCCTTGGCGATGCGCTTGACGTCATTGATGAAGCCCATATCGAGCATGCGGTCGCCCTCGTCGAGCACCAGCCATTTGGTGTCGGCAAGCATGAGGTCGCCTTCGCGCACCAGGTCGGTCAGCCGGCCGGGCGTTGCGATCAGGATATCGACGCCAGGAGCGACCTTCTTCACTTGGCTGAAGCGCGAGACGCCGCCGAGTACGAGCGCGGTCGAGACATGCGCGCCCTTGGCGAGGATCTTGATGGTGTCTTCGATCTGCACGGCGAGTTCGCGCGTCGGCGCCAGGATCAGCGCACGCGCCGTCTTCGGCCGGCGTTTGGTGCCGAGTGCGATGATCTTCGACAGGATCGGCAGCGCGAAGGCCGCGGTCTTGCCGGAGCCGGTCTGGGCAATGCCAAAAATGTCACGGCCTTCCATCTGCGGCGGGATCGCCTGCGCCTGGATCGGCTTCGGTTCGGTGAAACCGGCGGTGTGGGTGGCCTTGAGCAGCGCACCCGTAATACCCAGTGCGGCGAAACCGGTAAGTTCCGCAGTGTTGCTACCGGGCAAAGTGTTTTCGTTGGTCAAAATAATCTTCTTTCACGCGGCTTCAGGCCGCAAACATCGATGGCGGCAGGGCGCAACCTGCCGTCGAACAAATTGTCATGGAACGACAAGGCGGCGGACGTTTCCATCCGCGCGGCTGCGCTGTCGTGCCCGCAGGCATCATGCCACGGGGCTTTTTCGCCGCTTTGTGATGTACCGGAAAAGGGAGCCGATATACCGGAAAGAGGGAAAACAGACGCAACCAGTCTCATTCGTCGAGAAGGCCGGATTCGTTCCCGGCCCAAGCGCCTATGGGCTGCATATGGCTGAGTTCGCTTCGGAATGCAAGGGGCGTCATGCTGCGGTGCAACAAAAACCATGGCGCAAGCGGCGCTTGCACTCGCCTGCCGGCACGATTACCACGAAATGCAGCTGGCTTGGGAGGTAATCGATGAAAGACGTTCTCAAGGAACTCGAGCGCCGGCGCGAGATCGCCCGCATGGGTGGCGGCCAGGCGCGAATCGATGCCCAGCACAAGAAGGGCAAGCTCACAGCGCGCGAACGCATCGAAGTTTTCCTCGACGAGGGCTCGTTCGAGGAATTCGACATGTATGTCGAGCACCGCTCGACCGATTTCGGCATGGAAAAGACGAAGATCGCCGGCGACGGCGTGGTCACCGGCTGGGGCACAGTCAACGGCCGCCCGGTCTACCTCTTCGCCAAGGACTTTACCGTGTTCGGCGGCTCGCTGTCGGAAGCGCATGCCGAGAAGGTCATCAAGGTGCAGGAGATGGCGCTGCGCAACCGGGCGCCGATCATCGGCCTTTACGATGCCGGCGGCGCACGCATCCAGGAAGGCGTCGCCGCACTCGGCGGCTATGCCGAGATCTTTCAGCGCAACGTGCTCGCCTCCGGCGTCATTCCGCAGATTTCCGTGATCATGGGGCCTTGTGCCGGCGGCGACGTCTATTCGCCTGCCATGACCGACTTCATCTTCATGGTGCGCGACACCTCCTACATGTTCGTCACCGGGCCGGATGTGGTGAAGACCGTGACCAACGAGACGGTGACCGCCGAGAGCCTTGGCGGCGCCTCCGTCCACACGACCAAATCCTCCATCGCCGACGGCGCCTATGACAATGATGTCGAGGCACTGTTGCAGATGCGCCGGCTGGTCGACCTGCTGCCGGCTTCCAACACCTCAGAGCTTCCCGAGATCGAATGCTACCAGTCGGTCACTGACCATGATTTGTCGCTCGACCGGCTGATCCCCGACAACGCCAACAAGCCCTACGACATCAAGGAACTGATCATGAAGGTCGCCGACGAAGGCGACTTCTTCGAGATCCAGCAGAATTTCGCAAAGAACATCGTCACCGGGTTCGGGCGCGTCGAGGGCCGCACGGTCGGTTTCGTCGCCAATCAGCCGATGGTGCTGGCCGGTGTGCTCGATTCGGACGCCAGCCGTAAAGCCGCTCGCTTCGTGCGCTTCTGTGATTGCTTCTCGATCCCGATCGTCACCTTCGTCGACGTTCCGGGTTTCCTGCCCGGCACGGCGCAGGAATATGGCGGGCTGATCAAGCATGGCGCCAAGCTCTTGTTCGCCTATGCCGAGGCCACCGTGCCGAAGATCACCGTCATCACCCGCAAAGCCTATGGCGGCGCCTATGATGTGATGGCCTCAAAACATCTGCGCGGCGACATGAACTATGCCTGGCCGACGGCGCAGATCGCGGTGATGGGTGCCAGGGGCGCGGTCGAGATCATCTACCGCAAGGACATCGGCGACGCAGAAAAGATCGCAGCCCATACAAAGGCTTACGAAGATCGCTTCCTGTCGCCTTTCGTTGCAGCCGAGCGCGGCTATGTCGATGAGGTGATCATGCCGCACTCGACTCGCCGCCGCATCGCCCGGGCGCTGCGCATGCTGCGCAACAAGGACATGCAGAACCCCTGGAAGAAGCACGACAACATCCCGCTGTGAGGCGTCGGCAAGTCACTCCTCTTCCGCTGCGCCGAATCCCGCTCCCATGGTGGCGCGCACAGGGCTGCCCCACGGCGTCGCGTGATTGTCGATGCGCATCTGAAAGATGAAGTAGGTCGGCGAGCAGAAGCCGATGCCTTTCACCTTTGCAATGCCCGGCGTGTCGGGCGGCAGCGACTGGCACATATAGTCCTCGCGGCAGAAATGATCGGCCGAGCAGGCCGGCCGGTTGCCGCGATTGACGGCGCCGCCAAGACATTGGTCGAAATTGTTGGTGGCAACGCAGATGTCGAATTTCTTGCCACCGACCAGCCCGCAGATCTCGTCCGGCATCGGTTTGCCGGCTTTGAACGCCGCGAAGACACGGTCCTTGTCGTTGCAACCGCGATAGGCGATGCCGCCCGGCACGCCGATCTTCGGCGGACGGCAGGTGTAGGCGGTGCGCGAAACGTCAGGTGCGAAGGCCGCGAACTGGCCCGATATGCTATAGCGGTCGTTGAAAGGCTGCGCCGCGTTGCTGGCGATCGAGCCGGTCAGGCAAGGATGCCCGGAAAACATCTCCTGGCTGTCCTTTGGCAGCAGGCATTGCGCCAGTTTCGTGCGCACGCCCGAGGCCGTGGCCAGCGGCGTGCAGACGGTGCCGCCGCTGCATTGCCAGGTCGCACCGAACCGGGCCGCGTCCTCCGGCATCAGGCACGGCATGGCCATCTCGGCCGGCGCGTAATTGACCATGCCGGCGTCCGTCCAGGTAGCCGGTGGCGCAAAGGAGAGCGGACGGAAGCGGTTGGGTTCCCTGCCCTCGGCGGTGGCAGCGAGCCACGCCTGGCGGCGCGGAATCTCGGCGTGAAGATGCGGCGAGATGCCGACCTCGATACGGTTGAGCGGCGATGTCGTCTTGTCGTCGAGGCCGATGAAATGGAAGCCTGCGGTGGAACCGGCCTGATGGCACCCCTGGCAGGCGCCATTGTCCAGCCGCTCGACCAGCGCTTCCGGCGTACGCACCAGTTTCAGCGCGGAATATTCGAGCGCTGCGAATTCCTCGAGTTGGAATAATTGCGTAAATGGGTGATTGGCCTGCCGCGCGCTGCCGAAGGTCGACCATGAGATGATTTTCCTGGCCAGGAACTCGTCGGGGATTTCATAAACACCTTCGTCGACCGCCGGCAGGTTGGCGCCCACATAGGCGGCCAGCCTTGCCTTCAGCACCGCGTCCTGCGAAAGCCGTGCGGTATCGGGCGTGTTCTCCAGCGGCTTCTCGCTGATAGCCGCGCCGTCGACGCCAAATATCCGCATGAGATAGGCGGCCTGGCCGCCGAACTCGGTTTCCTGGCCGGAGGGAAAGCGCACCACCTGTGCGTTGAGCTCCAGCTGCTTGAAGGTCAGCCCGGCCTTCTCCAGCGGCCCGCCGGTCAGCCAGCCGGCATCGATGCTCTCGTCCAGCTGTGGCGTCCAGCGCCCGGCAACGCCGACACAGCCGCCATCGGCATCGGGTGCAGCGCTATAGATGGCATTGAAGTTGAACGGCAGGCGCGATGCCAGCAGCTTGCCGTTTTTGCGAAAACTGTAGGCCAGGCGATAGATGAAGCGCACCTCGCCGCAGCTCCTGTCGCCCCGCAGTGCGGCGAAGTCGTGACGGTCGAGCCGGTTGACGACGCCGACCAGCCGAAAGCGCGCGGCATCGGTCTTCAGCCAGCGCATGTCCATGATGCGGCCGACATTGCCGTCAGTGACCTCGTATAGCGGCCGCCCGCCTGCCTTCATGTCGGCGCGCAGTGCCGCAACATCGGAGGCGACCGTTTCGACGATCGCGTGATAGGCCGGCGTCTCGTCGTAAAGCGTCTTCAGACTGTCCTGGCCGTCGACGCCGAAAACATCGGCGAAACCGAAACCCTTGGCATCGAGCGCAGCGAGCACCGACGGATCGTCGACGATCGTCACAGGACCTTCGGCACCCGCTGCCGATGCCACGAATACGGCAACGAGGGTGGCGAGCAACAGAGCCAGGGCGCGGCTCATTGAGCAGCCGTGCGCGCGTCGAAGAGTTGACGCAACACCGGCAGCAGCGCCAACGGCAGATCCTCGGCGATCAGACCGGGTCCAAACCGGCCGCCGGCTTCGGCATGGATCCACACCGCCGCACAGGCCGATTCAAACGCCGGCATGCCTTGCGCCAGCAGCCCGGCGATGATGCCCGACAGCACGTCGCCTGACCCGGCTGTGGCCAGCCATGGCGCACCATTGGAATTGATCGCCGCTTTGCCATCGGGAGCAGCAATCACCGTGTCGGCGCCCTTGTAGACGATCGTTGCATTGGCCCGCGCGGCGGCCGCACGCGCCTTGTCCAGTTTCGACAGGGTTTTGTCGCCGGCGATATCAGGGAACAAGCGGCCGAATTCACCCTTATGCGGCGTCATCACCAAGGCCGGTGCATTCGGCCTGCGCGCGGCCTCGAACAACACGTCCGGTGCCTGACGAAAGGAGGTGATCGCGTCGGCGTCGAACACAAGACCATCGACCTGTGCGGCAGCATCCTGTGACCGGCCGGAGGCGAGGAGGGCGAGCCCGAAGATCCGCGTCTTTTCGCCGATGCCAAAGCCGGGTCCGAGGACAAAGGCTGACAGTCGGCGTTCGCGGACAAATTCCTCGACGTCTGCGACGTCACCGATCTTGCGCAGCATGATCGAGGTAAGGTGTGTCGCATTCACCTGCATGGCATTGCCTGGCGACAGCACGGTGACCGCCCCTGCCCCGCTTCTCGCCGCAGCCATCGCCGACAATCGTGCCGCGCCCGTGGCACTTGGGCCGCCGGAAAAGACGCCGACATGGCCGCGCTTGTACTTGTGCGCGTCCACCGCCGGCACAGGAAACTCTCGCAGCCACAGGCCCGGCACATTCTCGAAGGTCGAGACGGCGAGTTGGGCGATGATGCCGTCTGCGATGCCGATATCGGCCAGCACGATCTCACCACATTGCCCGCGCCCGGGCAGCAACAGATGGCCAGGCTTTTTTCGCGCGAAGGTGACGGTGAGCTCGGCACGAAACGCCGTGCCCAATATTTCGCCGCTGGCTCCCGAGACGCCCGACGGCAGGTCGACCGCGACCACGGGCAGGCACAGGGCCGTCACGGCATCGACGGCTTTGGCGGCATCGCCGGACAGCGGCTTGGACAGCCCTGCCCCATAGAGCGCGTCGACCACGATCGAGCCAGATTCGGCATCGAAGCCAGACAGCGGCCGGGGCTTGATCGGACATTCCGCGGCGGCGAGCGCCGCATCGCTTTCCGGCCTCGGCGCTCCGGATGCCCAGATCGTTGTGCCGACGCCACTGCCGGCCAGGATGCGGGCAACGACATAGCCATCGCCGCCATTGTTGCCGGGGCCACACAGCACATGGACGTGCGTCGCCGAGGGATAACGCTTGAGAATCTCGGCCGCGACCGCTTCACCCGCGCGCCGCATCAGGCCGATGCCGCCGGCTGGACCGGCGGCAATCGTCAGCCGATCGGCCTCGCTCATTTCGGCGGGAAAAAGAAGTTCATTGCTCATGGATTGCCGATCCGCATGCGATCAAGCATTGTCCAATTTTCGATCCGAAGCAAACAAGGGGGAGTTGCCGAGATCTGCGGCCATAACGTTGCCATGAGGGGCATCGCAGGCACAAAATTGCCTGAGGGATAGGCGATATGCCTAATTTTTGTGCGGACGCAGGTGCTGGCGCTGTGTAGGCTCCAGCAACCCATGCCGCTGCCGGTACAGCGAATGACGTGAATTTGCATCCCGGTGTGGCGCGGCTTTGAAATCGTATGAGACCGCTTCGAATCCACTGAATTGGCACAGTTCGTGCTTGATGGAGGCGCAAGCGGGGGCTCACAACCCGTTTTTTTTGGCAGTGGAGGCCACTTTTTACATGAAAAAGATCGAAGCGATCATCAAGCCATTCAAGCTGGACGAAGTGAAGGAAGCGCTTCAGGAGGCCGGACTGCAGGGCATCACAGTCACCGAGGCAAAAGGCTTCGGTCGTCAGAAGGGCCATACCGAACTTTACCGTGGCGCCGAATATGTCGTCGACTTCCTGCCCAAGGTGAAGATCGAGGTCGTGCTTGGCGACGATGCGGTCGAAGGTGCGATCGAGGCCATTCGCAAGGCGGCCCAGACCGGCCGTATCGGCGACGGCAAGATCTTCGTCTCCAATATCGAGGAAGTCGTGCGGATACGCACCGGCGAAACGGGCATGGACGCGGTCTGACCTGACCGCGCCATCCTCCCGAAAAAACGTCATCATCAAAAAAAGTCATCACACAGGGATACATGACATGACGACAGCCAAAGACATCATGAAGCAGATCAAGGACAACGACGTGAAATTCGTCGACCTGCGCTTCACAGACCCGAAGGGCAAGCTGCAGCACGTGACGATGGATGTCATCGAGGTCGAGGAAGACATGTTCGCCGATGGCGTGATGTTCGACGGCTCTTCGATTGCCGGCTGGAAGGCCATCAACGAGTCCGACATGGTGCTGATGCCCGATCCGGACACGGTCCATATGGACCCGTTCTTCGCCCAGTCGACCATGGTCATCCTGTGCGACATCCTCGATCCGGTTTCGGGTGAATCCTACAACCGCGATCCGCGCGGCACGGCCAAGAAGGCAGAGGCCTACATGAAGGCCGAAGGCATTGGCGACACCATCTATGTCGGCCCGGAAGCCGAGTTCTTCGTGTTCGATGATGTGAAGTACAAGGCCGACCCCTACAACACCGGCTTCAAGCTCGACTCCACCGAACTGCCGTCCAATGACGACACCGACTACGAGACCGGCAATCTCGGCCACCGTCCGCGCATCAAGGGCGGCTACTTCCCGGTGCCGCCGATCGACAGCGCGCAGGACATGCGCTCGGAAATGCTGACCGTGCTCGCCGAAATGGGCGTGCGCGTCGAAAAGCACCACCACGAGGTGGCGGCTGCCCAGCACGAACTCGGCATCAAGTTCGACACGCTGGTCCGCAACGCCGACAAGATGCTGATCTACAAATATGTCGTGCACCAGGTCGCCAACGCCTATGGCAAGACGGCGACCTTCATGCCGAAGCCGATCTTCGGCGACAATGGCTCGGGCATGCATGTCCACCAGTCGATCTGGAAGAACGGCAAGCCGACCTTCGCCGGCAACGAATATGCCGGTCTTTCGGAAAGCTGCCTGTTCTACATCGGCGGCATCATCAAGCACGCCAAGGCGATCAACGCCTTCACCAACCCGCTGACCAACTCCTACAAGCGCCTGGTTCCAGGTTACGAAGCGCCGGTGCTGCTTGCCTATTCGGCGCGCAACCGCTCGGCCTCCTGCCGCATCCCGTTCGGCTCGTCGCCGAAGGCCAAGCGCGTCGAAGTCCGCTTCCCCGATCCGGGCGCGAACCCCTACCTCGCTTTCGCCGCCATGCTGATGGCCGGCCTCGACGGCATCAAGAACAAGATCCATCCCGGCCAGCCGATGGACAAGGACCTTTACGACCTGCCGCCGAAGGAACTGAAGAAGATCCCGACCGTCTGCGGTTCGCTGCGTGAAGCGCTGCAGAGCCTCGACAAGGACCGCGGCTTCCTGAAAGCCGGCGGTGTCTTCGACGACGACCAGATCGACAGCTACATCGAGCTGAAGATGGCGGAAGTGATGCGCTTCGAAATGACCCCGCATCCCGTCGAGTACGACATGTACTACTCCGTCTGAGATTCAACCTCAGACTGAGATTCACCTAACATTCAAGCCCTTGAAGGATTTCCCTCTTTCAAGGGCTTTTTGCTGCGCTCCGATAGTCGGGCAGACGGATCGGCCTGCTCTCGTGCGCGCCACCGGAGATGAGCAGCTTGTCTGCATTTTCGACGAGCATGCGCAGCCCGTGTTCATAAGCGCGCGGCCCATCGGCACGAACGACACGTCAATCCGGTGACGACGTCAGTCTTAGATTCAGCAAAGTCGGATGGACGACAAGCGGGTCGCGAAGATCAAGCCAGGAGCGAGCGGCGCACTGTCTCAGGCTACAGTGACCGCTCGTCCGGCGCCCCCGCCAATGCCGCCGTTCAAGAAAACCCCGCCCGTCCGAACAGCATTGCGTGACGTAACCCCAAGGCCTGCGAATACGCATGCTGCACCGCGATCTGTCAACGCCGCCAGTCGGGCCACGGATGACCGATTTCGTTGTATGAACAGATGCTTATGGGAGGGGCGTCACCCCAGATAAGGGCCGGAAAGGCGGTTTTCCGGGCTTTCCGGCGAGCGATCGCGGGAAACTTACACGGCTGCGGCCGGGACTCCGGGCGATTTGCGACCGCCTGAATTGCCTGACTTTTTCTGGGTATGTTCTGCCCGGGATGCGATCTGCCATGTCACGACAAAAAAGACCCCGGCGCACGAACGCCGGGGTCTTCTTGTCATAAGGTCCGAAACACTTACGCGGCCGCCGAAACCTGCGCGCTTGCCGGCACCGAGGCGATCGTCTTCAGGATCTGCGAGGCGATCTGGTAGGGGTCGCCCTGCGAGTTCGGACGGCGGTCTTCCAGATAGCCCTTGTAGTCGTTCTTGACGAAGGAATGCGGCACGCGGATCGAGGCGCCGCGGTCGGCGATGCCGTAGCTGAACCTGTTCCACGGCGCGGTCTCGTGCTTGCCGGTCAACCGCTTGTCGTTGTCCGGGCCGTAGACGGCGATGTGGTCCATCAGGTTCTTGTCGAAAGCCGCCATCAGCGCTTCGAAATAGGCCTTGCCGCCGACTTCGCGCATATAGGCGGTCGAGAAGTTGGCGTGCATGCCCGAGCCGTTCCAGTCGGTGTCGCCGAGCGGCTTGCAGTGATATTCGATGTCGATGCCGTACTTCTCGGTCAGGCGCTGCATCAGATAGCGGGCCATCCACATCTGGTCGGCGGCTTTCTTGGAGCCCTTGCCGAAAATCTGGAATTCCCACTGGCCCTTGGCCACTTCGGCGTTGATGCCTTCATGGTTGATGCCGGCGGCGAGGCAGAGGTCGAGATGCTCCTCGACGATCTGGCGCGCGACGGAGCCAACATTGGAATAGCCGACGCCGGTGTAGTACGGACCCTGCGGTGCGGGATAGCCGCTTTCGGGGAAGCCGAGCGGGCGACCGTCCTTGTAAAAGAAATATTCCTGCTCAAAACCAAACCAGGCGCCTTCGTCATCGAGGATGGTGGCGCGCTTGTTGGAGGCGTGCGGCGTGACACCATCGGGCATCATGACTTCGCACATGACCAGCACGCCGTTGCTGCGGGCGGGATCCGGATAGACGGCAACCGGCTTCAGCACGCAGTCGGAGCTGTGCCCTTCGGCCTGCTGGGTCGAGGAACCATCGAAGCCCCACAGCGGCAGCTGCTCGAGATCAGGGAACTCGGCGAATTCCTTGATCTGCGTCTTGCCGCGAAGGTTGGGGACCGGGGTGTATCCATCGAGCCAAATATACTCGAGCTTGTATTTCGTCATTCTAGCCTCTCGTTGCTTGTTCACCGAACACTGAACGGCGTCGACATGCGTCTGCCGTCAGCAGCCGGCCCTGCCGATCCTCAAAATGCAATTCGTGTGCCATTCTCGATCCGGAGGGTGCGGCAAAATTGACGCTGCGTTCGTCTGAAATCGGCAAGCCGTCTAAGCATTGCGTCCGGATCGATCAAAGCCACAATTCGCACAGATAATAGGCAGCTATTGATCTTTTCGTAGGCATATTGCTTAACTTGATTGCAGACCTTATCTTGGGATCAAGTTGAATCGACAAGGTTCGGCAGAAGAAAAGGAGCCCGACATGGAAATCATTTCCACGCGACCGTCGGCCAAAATTCTGATGTTCCCGGCGGCAGCGCGCGTTACTGCCTCAAATTTGAGCGGCAAGGCTAAGTTTGCGGCAGAGCTTGCCTCGCTGCGCGGTGCTCGCGCAGATTTCGGTGACGGTTGGTATCACGAGGCAGCGATCGAGGACGAGGCCCAGGGCCGCAAGAGCTGATAACAAGCGGCGGCCCGCCTCGTCAAAAATTGGCCTGAAAAGAAAAAACCCGGCGCGATTGCTCGCGCCGGGTTTTTTTAATGGGTGTTGCGCCAGTTACTGCTTGGCGTGCAGGTCGGTGCCGAGCGTATCCTTGACGAAGATCAGACCGATGATCAGCGACATCGCGGCGATCACCACCGGATACCAAAGGCCGTAGTAGATGTCGCCTTTGTAGGCACTGAGCGCGAACACGGTGGCCGGCAGCAGGCCGCCGAACCAGCCATTGCCGATGTGATAGGGCAGCGACATGCCGGTGTAGCGAATGCGGGTCGGGAACATCTCGACCAGGATCGCCGCGATCGGCCCGTAGACCATGGTCACGAACAGAACCAGGATGAACAGGATGCCGATCGTCATTGGCCAGTTCACGGCCGCCGGATCGGCGAACATGGCGAACGCGCCGCCGCCTGGAATATTGTAGACGGTGACTTCGGGTGCGCCCGCTGCCTCGTCGGTGGTCAGCAGCTTGTCCTTGACCGCCTGGTCGATCGGCACCGTCGCCTTCTCACCGGCGCGGATGGCGGCGGCGTCCAGCTTCAGTTCCGGGTTGGCGGCAACAAACGCGTCGAGCTTCTGGTCCGCAACCTTGATTGCCGCGCGCTTCAGCGGATAACCGCCGTCCCGCAACGACATGTTGACGGCTTTGACGAAGGCTGCGTCCTTGACCTTGGCCTGATCGCCGGCGGCGATAGCGTCATAGGAATCCACTGTCTCGTTGCCGATCTTGACCGATGCGGGCGTTCCGGCCGCCGCCGTCGACACCACATCATAGGGAACCGAGTTCTTGGTCAGAAACGAAGTCGCGATGTCACAGGACGTCGTGAACTTCGCCGTGCCGACCGGATTGAACTGGAACCTGCAGTCGCCAGGTGCAGCCGTCACCGTCGCACGCGTGTTCTGCTGGGCCGTGGCAAGCGCCGGATTGGCAGCCCAGGTCAGTGCCTTGAACAGCGGGAAGGTGCAGACAATCGCCAAGGCAAGGCCCGCCATGATGATTGGCTTGCGGCCGATCTTGTCAGAGAGCCAGCCGAAGACGACGAAGAAGATCGAGCCGATCGCCAGTGCGATGGCGATCATGATGTTGACCGACTGCGCATCGACCTTGAGCACGTTGGTTAGGAAGAACAGCGCGTAGAACTGGCCGTTGTACCAGACCACGGCCTGGCCGGCGGTGAGACCGAGCAGCGCCAGCAGTGCAATCTTGGCATTCTTCCATTGGCCAAAGGCTTCCGTCAGCGGCGCCTTGGAGCCCTTGCCCTCATCCTTCATGCGCTGGAAGGTCGGCGATTCGGAAAGCGAAAGCCGGATCCAGATCGAGATGCCCAGAAGCAGGAAGGATACGATGAACGGAATACGCCAGCCCCAGGCAGCATAGTTTTCCTTGCTCAGCGAAGCCTGCACGATCAGGATCACAACCAGCGAAAGGAATAGGCCGAGCGTCGCCGTCGTCTGGATCCACGAGGTGTAGTAGCCGCGCCGGTCGTCCGGCGCATGCTCGGCGACATAGGTGGCCGCGCCGCCATATTCACCACCGAGTGCCAGGCCCTGCAGCATGCGCAGGATGATCAGGATCACGGGAGCCGCGATGCCCAAGGTCGCATAGCCAGGCAGTAGGCCGACCAGGAAGGTCGACAGGCCCATGATCGTCATGGTGACGAGGAAGGTATATTTACGGCCGACAAGGTCGCCGATGCGGCCGAACAGCAATGCACCGAACGGGCGCACCAGGAAGCCGGCGGCGAAAGCCAGCAGCGCGAAGATGTTGCGCGTCGCTTCGGGAATGGCTGGACTGAAAAAGGTCGAACCAATGAACACTGCCAGCGAGCCGTAGAGGTAGAAATCATACCATTCGAAAACGGTGCCGAGCGAGGAAGCAAAGATGACTTTCTTCTCCTCCCGCGTCATGCCGCGGCTTGTTCCGCCGGCGGTCGATGCCATTGCCATTGAGCTATCCTCCCGTGTGACCCTTGTCCTCGATGCTGCGCGCCATTGTCCGTGTTCTCCTCCGAACACGGACTCACAACAGCCATCACGGAAAAAATGACAGAAAGCGCCCGCCAAAGGCAGCGCGTCTTTGGGATTATGACTTTGGTATTAGGTGCACTGCGGGATAAAGCGGAGCGAGCGGCGAAACCCGTCAGCCCTTGAGCGCTTCGAGCAGGCCGACGGCAGCCATCATGTCGCGCTTGCGAGCCGCGCGGCGCGCGACGGCCTCGGCGTCCTGCCCCCAATGCTCGATCTGCCAGTCCTCGTCGACATGAGCAGTGGCCCAGGCAACCTCAGCGTCGAGGTCGCCGAAATCAACAGCCAGCGCCAGCAGCGCCGAGCCGGTCAGCGAGGTCATCACATGGATGGCGGCGAGCCGCAGCGGGTCAGTGCGCTGGGCAAGATGGCTGCCCAGCACGGCGATGGTCTCGCGCGGCTGCTCGACATGGATGATGCCTTCGGCGAGATTGAACCGGGCACCAAGCGTCGCCCTCGCCCAGTCGATCACCGGATCCCAATGCTGGTTCTGCCGCTCCACCAGCCCTTGCGGCGCGTCGGCGCGGTAGCAGAGCAGATCGGACGAGGCAAAGCGCAGAATGTCCTCCAGCACCGCCTGCGGGTCGCTGGCGACGCCGTCTATCGCGGTGTTGACGAGGCGCATCACCGGCATCGTCACCGGATTGATCACCTCGCCCTGAGCGGCGAACTCGTCGGCGACGAGCACAGCCGCCGCCTCGGTCGGCAGTGTCAGCAGCGCCTTGCCCGGCGTGCGCACCGGCTTGCCGTCGAGATGCACGGCAAAGCCGTCCTCCACCGTCGCGACCGAGACGGTCTTGTAGAAGCGTTTCGGCAGAGGCGTCTTCATCTGGATCTGGGCGCGGCGCACCGGGTCCGGGTCGGAAAGATACTTGCCCGCTTCGAGGTCGTTGAGGATATCACGCATGGAAGGTCTCTCTCACACCGGCGTCAGCTTGCGCGCCGGCCGGTTGACGATGATCAGGCCGGCGGCAATCAGGCCAAGTGCCAGGAAAATGCGCATGGTCAGAGGCTCATTCAAGATGATCGCGCCGCACAAAACGCCGAAAACCGGCGACAGGAAGGTGAAACTCGACAGGCCGGACGCCGGATAGCGCCGCAGCAGCCAGAACCACAGCACATAGGTGAAGGCGACGATGTAGACCGCCTGGAAAAGCAGGGCCAAAGTCGGCAGTAAGGTCGGGTCGCGAATGGGCGCACCGGCGAGAGGCAACACCAATATGCCGACGATTGCAGCCCCGGCGAGCTGGTAAAGCAATAGCTTCTCGGCGCTGGCCTCGACCAGCTTCGACCGCTTGATGAGGATGTTGGTCAAAGCCCAGAAGAATCCGGAACCGAGGCTCAGGAGATCGCCGAACAGCATGTCCCCGCCGCCACCGAGCTTGTCGGAAAACACAGCGGCAAGGCCGGCAAAAGCCAGCAGCAGGCCGAGAAATTTTCTCAAGGTGATCTGCTCGCCGAGCAGGAAATGGCCGCCGAGCAGCATCCAGAACGGCATTGTGTTGACCAGCAGCGTATTGCGGGCAACGGTCGTGTGCTCCAGACCGACGTAAAGGCACAGGAACTCGACGCCGAAAAGCGCGCCAACCACGATGCCGGCAAGCAAGGTGCCGTCAGGGCTGAAAAGCGCGATGCCGCGCCACCGGCACCAGGCGAAGACACACAGGCCACCGATGATCGAGCGTGCGATCGACAGGAAGACCGGGTCATAGCCGGTGTAGGAGATCTTGGCGGCGACGTAATTCAGTCCCCAGGAGAAGGTCAGACCGACCATGATGGCAGCGGCGGCCATGTCGATCGTGTCGCGCCTGTCGAGCGCGTCGGTGGCGCCGCTCACGATCAGTCTTCCGCGCTGGCGTCGTCGAAGCCGATCAGGTTCCAGCTCTGGCGCATATGCGGCGGCATCGGCGCGGTGACATCGATGACGCCCTTATCCGGATGTGGAATGATGATGCGGCGCGCATGCAGATGCAGGCGGTTTTGAATGCCGCCGGGAAAGTCCCAGTTGGTATCGGCTTCGAAATATTTCGGATCGCCCAGGATCGGGCAGCCAATATACGCGGCATGAACACGAAGCTGGTGGGTGCGGCCGGTATAGGGCTCCATCTCCAGCCAGGTCATCGTCTGCGCCGCCTGCTCGATGATGCGGTAATAGGAGACGGCGTGGTCGGCGCCCTTTTCGCCATGCGCGGCGACGCGCACGCGGTCACCGTCGGGCGTCGGCTCCTTGATCAGCCAGGTCGAGATCTTGTCCTCGCGCTTGGGCGGCACGCCCTTGACCAGCGCCCAGTAAGTCTTCTTGGTCTCGCGGGCGCGAAACGCTTCCGACAGCTTCATGGCGGCAAGCCGGGTGCGGGCAACAACCAGCACGCCCGAGGTGTCGCGGTCAAGGCGGTGGACCAGCCTCGGCTTCTCGCCCTTCTGGTTGCGCCAGGCCTCGAGCATGTCGTCGACATTGCGGGTGACGCCCGAGCCGCCCTGCACGGCAAGGCCTGCCGGCTTGTTGAAGACGAAAACCTTGGGGTCCTCGTGGATCAGCATTTTCGCCAGGACATCGGCATCGCCCTGGTTGCGGATCGAGTGGCCGGTCAGCGCGCTCTCGCCCTTCTTGTCGACCTCGAGCGGCGGGACACGCACCATCTGGCCGGGCTCGACACGGGTGTCGGCCTTGACGCGGCCGCCATCGACGCGGACCTGGCCGGAGCGCAGCAGCTTCTGCAGGTGGCCAAAACCAAGGCCGGGGAAATGGGTCTTGAACCAGCGATCGAGCCGCATGCCCGCCTCGCCGGCCTCCACCGTGATCTGTTCAACGCCTGCCATAGTTTTTGTCACTTATCCGTTTCCCGAGCAAAGCTCGGCCAGCTCTTGGCGCGGCAATAGCACTAAGGCAGGCTTCTTGCGAGCCAAAGTCCCAGAAACAGGGCGACAATGGCGCCAATGACGCTGGCAAGGGCATATCCAAACGCCGGCAGTGTAGCCCCCCGCTCCCACAGCGTGGCGAAATCGAGCGAGAATGCGGAAAAAGTGGTGAAGCCGCCGAGAATGCCGGTGGCGACGAAGAGCCTGAGCTCGTTCGACCCACCGCGGCGCGCCAGGATGGCGATGAACAGGCCCATGGCGAACGAGCCGACGATGTTGATGGCCATCGTGCCCCAGGGATAGTTGGGGCCGACAAGCCGCAGCGCACCCATGCTGGTGAGATGACGAATGCCGGCGCCGATGCCGCCGCCGACTACAACGAGAAGCAGATTGACCATCTTCGTCTACTGCCCCCACACAGGCGCTTGGTCAATCCCAACGCGTGCGGACCCCAATGCGTGAGGAGCAGACGCGGCACAGACAGTCGAACGCGTCAGGAGCCGCCTCGCCCTTGCTAAGCCTGATCGTCACCACTCGGGTGTTGCCCAGCCCGGATATTTTTCTCTGAACTCCGTGTAGAGGGCATCTACTTCCGCTTTGCTGACCGGGCGCGTCTGTTCGTAGAGGTAGCCCTTGACGTCGCCGGACAATCGATATGCCGCAATGCGCTTATATGCGGTGCCGATGCCTTTGCCTTCGACGATAGCTTGGTCTGGTATCGTGACACAAATCTGCGCACCCGGTTGCAAATGGGTAACCGGCGGGTCGGTTACGACAACATATTTGGATTTCAACGCTCCCGGCCTGAACTGATCGCGACTATCCACTTGGCATACCCATTCGATGTGAGGGTCCAAATCTTTGTTCATCGCAGACAGCAGCCAGTCATTCATGACCGAGCCTGAGGCAAATACCGAAAAACGATCCTCCGGCCGCATTTCTCTAACAAGATCATCAATAAGGCGTCTGTACTCAGAAAGATTGTCAAGGCGAAGAGGAAGCGTGTCTTCCCTCGCAAACACGTAGCTGACCGGTGACAGCAACTGACGGCCGATCGGAAGAAAAGTGCCCAAAAACGCAAACCCAGCGCCAACGGCTATGATGACCGATGACCATCGCGGTCTCAGCGCCGGCATCGAAACGATCGCAACGATTGCCTGGGCGTATGCCGGAAAGAGCCAAAGAAATATTGGCATTGAATGATGGCGGTCCGGATCCTGCGTCCGGGTGAAGAGGAAAAAGGTGAGAACCGATGCAACGGCACAGAACAAAGAAAAACGGTTGCGTCGTATGACAGAGATACAAAGGCCCAATATTATCAATAGCCAGTTCACATAGCTGAGCCGGGAAATTACCTGATCAAGCTGGGAGGCCAAAGTCGTCTTGTATCCACTGTAGAGGTCACCATAGCTGGTTCCCAAAATCTTGAGGATCAGGGGGTGCTGTAACGCCAATGCGGCTCCGGCAACGACGAGAATCGCACACAGGCCGCCCAACGCAGCTTTCAGGAGCACCCGAAAGTCCCGGTCTTTTGCGGTCTGCAACAGGCAAAAAAGGGCCGCCGAAATCCCGATGCCTAGGCCAGAATAGGCATACCAGCGGCGCAGCATGAACGCCAACCACAGATACCCACCAACACGTATTCCGCTGATCACCGGTTGGCGGGTCAGGAACCTTGATTTCCAAAGAAAATAAGTCGCTGCAGAAAGTGCCAAACAACCGCCAATATCCGGCCATCCACGAAGCGTCGCCGCCCAGAACGGCGTGTAGAGAAAGGCCGCAATCCATACGACGAGCCAACTCCGGGATGGAGATGTCTCGGAGACCGCCTCCAGGTAGCTCATTCTGCCCATAAAAAGAGCGGTCGGGACCAGGTAAACCGTGATCACTCCGGCGATATATGAAAGTCTTGAACCGCCAAAGAGTAAGTGAAACGGCATCAGCGGCGCCAAAATTGCCGTGCCGTAATCATCCGCTTCGATAGATAGTTTCACTTGGCGCAGCCATCGAACTGGGCTCTCAGCCAAGAGTGCGCCCAACTGGTTGAACGCGTCGAAATAGGCAGCGAAATCCCAATAATATATAGGCTGTTCAAGACCTACGTATATGGTTGCAAGAGCAACGCCAAGCAAAACCGTGCATAGGTACGTTTTTGTCCAGAATACGAGATTTTCGTGCTTCGTCACTTGAGGCCGCCAAGAAATGGAAGGGACAGAACTGTCGAGGCCAAACCGAGGCTATGGCTAGTTTTTACACATGCAGGGCAAGCCAAATGCCGCCGGCAGAGCCGACAGCATTGATGATCTCAGGATCAGGTGGTCTCGGGCTTCTTCGGCTTGGTCGAACCGATCATCTTCCAGTTCTTGTAGAACATCGAATTGATGCGCTCGACGCTCACCGAGACGATAGCGAGCATGCCCGCGATGAGGCCGGGGACCGGGGATGGCCTGATAATGTCCATGAACACGCAGTAGCGACGCCCGTCATACTCGTTGACCGAGCGATGCAGCAGCGTGTCGTCGAAGATGAACAACGGATTGTCGTACCAGTAGTTCTTGACGTTGCCGCATTCGACGAAAATCTCCGATTTCACCGGGATCAGATTGTAGAGAATGCGCAGGCTGAGCCGCAGCGGACCGAAGTGCCAGGACGTCGATTCGCGCTTGCTGAACACGGAGACCGCAATGGTCTTGATGTATTTAAAATCCTTGTTGAACTCGGCGACGTTGTCGATTTTGTGCTTGCCGTACCACTGGTAGACATACATGCCGCGACGGCCGGCGCCGAAATTGGCATCGATATCGGCGATGATCTCGTCCTTGCGCGCCTTGAAGATGTCCAGGACTTCGTTGACCTCGCGCTGATAGTCGGCAGGAAACTGCTCCAGCTTCCAGACACCCGGATTTCTGTAGCACAAGAGATCGACCAAAAGATTGAAGGGCGAAAGCAGCCAGGTGAACAGGCCGTTGCCAAGGAAATAGCCTGAGAATAGCGACAGATCCTTGCGATCGTTGCGCAGCACATCGATCAGGCCACAGATGATGAAGATCGTCGTCAGGATCGGAATGAAATAGAAGCCAAGGGCAAGAAGCGGGATGGCAATGGCGAATTTGCGAAGGGATTTGCGAAGGTTTTTTGTCATTTTTCCACGCGCGGAGCGCGATCCTGTTGCGAATGAGATGCCAAAATCACGACAACGACCACCGCCCGGCCGTGCGCCTTGATAAGGTTTTTTGGGTTACCACACAACGGCCCCGCTATTGCGGGCCGGCTGGCTGCCTGGTGAAGCCAGCCGGGTATCGGTTCAATGCACCGCCGGCAGGCCAAGCTCGTCCCATTTTTCCCTGGGGACCAGATCGCCAACCAGAAATTCGAAGCCGACGACGCTTTCGCCGTCCTCAGCCAGTTGGCATCTGAACTTCAAACCATACCAGTTTCTGCGACTGCGGAAAGCCGCACCATTCGCGGCGATCGTGGTTCCAGTGATTTTTTCCTCGGCCGTCGCGTAAGGCACCACCCGCTCCGGCTGATAGTCCGCGCGCCACCGGCGAATCTGGTCCATGGCTTCGAGATTGCACAATTGCACCATGCGCTCGTCGGAGGCGAAGGTGGCGAGATCGGCGCGCGCCTGCCGGCTGCGCGGATCGGCCAGCGTCTTGGCCGAGAGCATTTCGGTCGGCCGGACCATGGCCGGCGCGGAGGGCGATTGGGATGCGGGCGGGATCGCAGCGGGCGGCGGGACCGCTGGTCGCACCTCGGGCATTGAGGGTGCCTGTGCCGGCGGCGGCCTAATCGAGGCCTTGAATTGTTGCGGCGTCAGGATGTCGACCGACACCCGCTCCTCCTCCAGCCGTTTCGGCGGCTTCGGCAATGGCATCGAGGCCAGCATCGCGGCGAGCAGCGCGTGGAGAACAACCGCGGTGGAAATGCCCCAAGGCGAAGCCTCATTTCGCAGCGTGACGACGACCGGGCCACGCAAGCCTGCTATTCCCGCTCTTTGCGCAGCTTTGCCCAATAATCGAGCCGCTTCCTGATATCGCGCTCGAAGCCGCGCTCGGGCGGATCGTAAAAGGTCTGGCGGCCCATCTTCTCGGGAAAATAATCCTGCCCCGAGAAGGCATCCGGCTCGTCATGGTCGTAGCGATAGCCGGCGCCGTAATCTTCCTCCTTCATCAGCTTGGTCGGCGCGTTGAGGATGTGTTTTGGCGGCAGCAGCGAGCCGTGTTCCTTCGCGGCCCGCGTGGCCGCCTTGAACGCGGTGTAGACGGCGTTGGATTTGGGAGCGGTGGCGAGATAGACGGTGGCCTCGGCAAAGGCGAGTTCGCCCTCTGGCGAGCCGAGATAGTCGTAGGCATCCTTGGCGGCGTTGGCGACGACAAGCGCCTGCGGGTCGGCAAGGCCGATGTCTTCCATGGCCATGCGCACCAGCCGGCGGCCGAGATAGAGCGGATCCTCGCCGGCATCGAACATGCGCGCGAGATAATAGAGAGCCGCGTCGGGGTCCGAACCGCGCACCGATTTGTGCAGCGCCGAGATCAAATTGTAGTGGCCGTCCTGGCCCTTGTCGTAGATCGGCGCGCGGCGCTGGACGATGCGCTGCAGTCCCTCGGGATCGAAGATCTCGCCGGACTTGGCAGCCCGCCAGACTTCCTCCGCGAGGGTAAGAGACGCGCGGCCGTCGCCATCGCTCATGCGGATCAGCATCGCCCGCGCCTCGTCATCGAGCGGCAGCGCCCTGCCCTCGGTTTCCTCGGCTCGCGCCATCAGCTTGGCGATGCTCTCCTCGCCAAGCGACTGGAACACCAGAACGCGTGCGCGCGACAACAAAGCGGCATTCAGTTCGAAGGACGGGTTTTCCGTTGTGGCGCCAACCAGCACGACGGTTCCGTCTTCCATGACCGGGAGGAAACTGTCCTGCTGGGCGCGGTTGAAGCGATGGATCTCGTCAACGAACAGCAAGGTCTGGCGGCCATTGGCGCGGCGCAGCTTGGCTGCTTCGAACACCTTCTTCAGATCGGCGACGCCGGAAAATACCGCCGATATCTGCTCGAAGGCAAGACTGGTTTCACCGGCGAGCAGACGCGCCACCGTCGTCTTGCCGGTGCCGGGCGGACCCCAGAAGATCATCGAGCCAAGCGAACCCGAACCGATCAGTCGGGTCAGCGCGCCGTCATGGCCGGTCAGATGCTCCTGCCCGACGACCTCGCCAAGATTCTTCGGCCGTAGCCTGTCGGCCAGCGGCCGCCCGGGCGGCACCTTTTCCGGTTCATCGACGCTGAACAGATCGGCCATGCACTTCTTTTTCGCTGGAGCATGAGCCCGAATGGACGGGCAGTGCCCTAATAACGCAACACCTGACGCATTATCTGCCCGCCACGCTCGACGGTAAAGCGCCACCAGCGTGTATCCGTCTTGGCCGCCAGCTCCAGGGTCGCAGCGGTATCGATGGCGGTGCCGTTCACCTCGCGCACAATGTCGCCCGGCTGGAAGCCGAAATCGGCGGCCGGAGAATCGCGGTTGATGTCCACCACCGTGACACCCTTGATGTCCGTGCGCAGGCCAAGCCGCTGAGCGAGCCGAGGCGACAGTTCCGCGACCTTGGCGCCCGAGAACGGGCTGCGGCCATGCAGCGTCACCTCGGCAGCCTTCATGCCTTCCGGAGCGCGTTCCAGCGCGATGTCCATCGCCGCCTGCTGGCCCTTGGTCAGAACCGCGAAATTGGCAGTGGTGCCGATCGACAGCGTTGCCATCCGGTAGTCCAGCGCTTCGATACCCTCGACCGGCTTACCGTTGAGCTGCAGCACGACATCGCCGGGCTTGAGCCCCGCTTTGGCGGCCGGTCCGGTCGCCTCGACCGACGAAACCAGTGCACCGGTCGGCTTCTCCATGCCGAGCGATTCGGCGATCTGCGGCGTTACCGCTTCGAACTCGGCGCCGATATAGGGCCGCTCGAAGAAATCGAGCCCGGCCTTGGCCGCGTCGGCAAAGGCGCGAACCATGTTCGAAGGAATGGCGAAGCCTATGCCGATCGAACCGCCGCTGCGGCTGTAGATGGCCGTGTTGATACCGACCAGCTGGCCGCCCATGTTGATCAGCGCGCCCCCCGAATTACCGGGGTTGATGGCGGCGTCGGTCTGGATGAAGAAGCTGGAATCCGACACGCCGATATGGCTGCGCGCCAGTGCCGAGACGATGCCGCTGGTGGTGGTCTGGCCGACACCGAAGGGATTGCCGATGGCCAGCAGCAGATCGCCGACCTCGAGCGCGTCGGAATCGCCGATGGCGATGACAGGAAACGGCTTGTCGGAGGTGATCTTGAGCACAGCGAGGTCGAACGTCTCGTCCTTGAGCATCACCTTGCTGTCGAACTCACGCCCATCCGCGGTCGCTACCTTGACCTGATCGGCGTCCTTGATGACGTGGTAGTTGGTAACCACGATACCGGTCGGGTCGACCAGCACGCCGGAGCCGAGCGAAGACTGGGCGCGCGGCTGCGAGCGGCCAAAAAATTCCTCGAAGAACGGGTCGCCGTCGAAAGGCGACGTCACCTTGGCAGTCTGCGACGCATAGACGTTGACCACGGCCGGCGCCGTCTGCTTGACCAGCGGTGCAAACGACAGCTGCACCTCCTCGCGGCCGAACGGCACGCGCTTGTCGGGGCCGGACGTGGCGTTCTCGCCCTCGACGCCATGCAGCAGGTCGGTCAGCACGTCGGACAGGCCGGGATCGGGCTTCGTCTCCTCGGCCACTGCCTGCCTGGCCACCGGTGCGGCCGCGAACGCCAGCATGGCGAAGAGCAGAACAAGGGACAGTCGGGTGGCGCGCATTCACGAATCCTCCAAAGCGAGTTCGGGGGCATTGTCCCGACGATTGTGCAAAATGAAAGGCTAAGCCGCTGAAATCCGATTATTTTGGGCAAAGGTCCGTGGAACCGGCCCGGAAATTGGCTTCTGCCGCAATCCGCTGCTTTCGGAAAACAAAAAGGGGCCCGCAGGCCCCTTTGAAATCATTTGGAAAAACCCGAGCCTTATGCGGCTGCGGCATCCGCGTCGGTGCCTTCGGCTTCGATGCGAGCGCGGTCGCCGGCGCCCTTGGCCGAGGTGTCGCGATCGACGAACTCGATGACGGCCATGGCGGCGTTGTCACCGTGGCGGAAGCCCGCCTTCATGATTCGCAGATAGCCGCCGTTGCGGGTGGCGTAGCGCGGGGCGATGGTGTCGAACAGGCGCTTGACGATGCCTTCGTTACCGATCTGCGCGATCACCTGGCGGCGGGCGTGCAGGTCGCCGCGCTTGCCGAGCGTTACCAGCTTCTCGACGATCGGACGCAAATCCTTCGCCTTCGGCAGGGTGGTGACGATCTGCTCATGCTCGAGCAGCGACACGGCGAGGTTGGCGAACATCGACTTGCGATGGCTAATGCTTCGGGCGAAGCGACGGCCTTTGAAACCGTGGCGCATGGCTCTTTTCCTTCTTCAGTTGTTCAAGAGGCCGAGGCCTCTGATGGTTTTCCGCATGACCGTCAGATCGAGCGGCCCACGCCGCCGATCCTTGGAATTCATGCTCAATATTGGTCTTCGTAACGCTTGGCGAGGTCTTCGATGTTTTCCGGCGGCCAGTCCGGCACTTCCATGCCGAGGTGCAGGCCCATCGCCGCCAGGACTTCCTTGATCTCGTTCAGCGACTTGCGGCCGAAGTTCGGGGTGCGCAGCATCTCGGCTTCGGTCTTCTGGATCAGGTCGCCGATATAGACGATGTTGTCGTTCTTCAGGCAGTTGGCCGAACGCACTGAAAGCTCGAGTTCGTCGACCTTCTTGAGCAGCGCCGGGTTGAAGGCGAGCTCGGTGACGGCCTCGGCGGCGACTTCCTTCTGCGGTTCGTCGAAGTTGACGAACAGGCCGAGCTGGTCCTGCAGGATGCGGGCGGCGAATGCCACGGCGTCCTCGCCGGTGATCGAACCATCGGTCTCGATCGTCATGGTCAGCTTGTCATAGTCGAGAACCTGGCCCTCACGGGTGTTCTCGACCTTGTAGGAGACCTTCTTGACCGGCGAATACAAGCTGTCGACCGGGATCAGGCCGATCGGCGCGTCTTCGGCGCGGTTGCGGTCGGCCGGCACGTAGCCCTTGCCAGTGTCGACGGTGAATTCCATGCGGATTTCAGCGCCTTCGTCCAGCGTGCAGATGACGTGGTCGGGGTTGAGGATCTCGACGTCGCCAACCGTCTGGATGTCGCCGGCAAGAACCGCACCCGGTCCCTGCTTGCGAACGACCATGCGCTTGGGACCATCGCCTTCCATGCGGATGGCGATTTCCTTGATGTTCAAGACGATGTCGGTCACGTCCTCGCGCACGCCGGCGATGGACGAGAATTCATGCAGAACGCCGTCGATCTGCACGGCGGTAACAGCCGCACCGCGCAGCGAAGACAGAAGCACGCGGCGCAGCGCGTTGCCCAGCGTCAGGCCAAAGCCACGCTCAAGCGGCTCGGCGACCAGCGTGGTCAGCGTCTTCTTCTTCGACGAGAACTCGATCTTGTTCGGCTTGATCAGTTCCTGCCAATTTTTCTGGATCATGATGCTTTCCTTCCGTTGACCCGCCACCATCCAATCGTGGCGGGCGACCTGGAATGCCGTGGAGGAGCGCCCCAAGGGCGCTCGCGCGGCGTTCGATAATTTTTTTAGACGCGGCGCTTCTTGCGCGGGCGGCAGCCATTGTGCGGGATCGGCGTCACATCACGGATCGAGGTGATGGTGAAGCCGGCGGCCTGCAGGGCGCGCAGTGCCGATTCACGACCGGAGCCGGGTCCGCAGACCTCGACTTCGAGCATGCGCATGCCGTGTTCCTGGGCCTTCTTGGCAACATCCTCGGCAGCCATCTGGGCAGCGAACGGGGTCGACTTGCGCGAACCCTTGAAGCCCTGGGCACCGGCCGACGACCAGGCAATCGAATTGCCCTGCGCGTCGGTGATGGTGATCATCGTGTTGTTGAAGGTCGAATTGACGTGGGCAACGCCCGACGAGATATTCTTGCGTTCGCGACGGCGAACACGAGCGGCTTCCTTGGCCATGATAGTCCTTTCAGTTGATCTCTACACCGCCGTAATGCCAGCGGCTCCACCTTCGAAAGCGAGTGGCGAATAGGGATTAGCGAATAGGGATCCCTACTCGCTAACGGCTACTCGCTATTCGCTCACTTACTTCTTTTTGCCGGCGATCGACTTGGCCGGACCCTTGCGGGTGCGCGCATTCGTATGCGTGCGCTGGCCGCGGACCGGCAGCGAGCGGCGGTGACGCAGGCCGCGGTAGCAGCCGAGGTCCATGAGCCGCTTGATGTTCATCGAAACTTCGCGGCGCAGGTCGCCCTCAACCTGGTAATCGCGGTCGATGGTCTCGCGGATCTGCAGCACTTCCGCGTCGGTCAGCTGGTTGACGCGACGCTCGGCCGGGATGCCGACCTTGTCGACGATCTCCTGGGCGAACTTCTTACCGATGCCGTGAATGTACTGAAGCGCAATGACGACGCGCTTGTTGGTCGGAATGTTGACGCCGGCTATACGAGCCATGTTCTTCTCTTCTCCATGTGGGCCGACCAATCCTCAAAAACAAGGCGGGTCCGGCGCTATTTAAGTTGCCCCGCGTCCGGTGGAGGCCGGCCCGTGCGGGAGTTTCCAGTTCAAAGCGACTGCCTTGCCCTTGCGGACAAGCAAAGCCCATGCCTGATAGGAAGACGGGCCGCCATACCGCAGCAAACCGCTTCCGTCAAGTGCATTCGTTAATTTCCCCGCGCTGCGTCCTTGAGCACCGCTTCGATCTGCTCCGTCACGGCATCGATATCGGCCATGCCGTCGACGTTGCGCAGCTTGCCCTTGGCATAATAGTAGCCGATCAGCGGCGAGGTCTTCTTGTAGTACTCTCGCAGGCGTTCCTCGAAGACGGCCGGATTGTCGTCCTTGCGAACGGGCTGGCCGGCGGCCTGTGCCTCGTCGGCGCGCTTGACTATCCGGCCAACCAGCGCCTTGTCGTCGACGACAAGTTCAATGACGACGTCGAGGCCCTGGGCGCGATCCGACAGCATCTGCTCGACTGCATCCGCCTGAACCAGGGTCCGCGGATAGCCGTCGAGGATGAACCCCTTGGCGCAGTCGGGCTGATCGATACGCTCAGCGACAATCGCATTGACGATGGCATCGGACACCAATTCACCGGCATCCATCACCGCCTTGGCGCGCTTGCCGACTTCGGTGCCAGCCTGGACGGCAGCACGCAGCATGTCGCCCGTCGAAAGCTGGGGTATGCCATGTTTTTCTACCAGTCTTTGTGCTTGCGTCCCCTTGCCCGCTCCTGGCGGCCCAAGCAATATCAACCTCATCTGGCTTTCTTCCCCCCGCGCAGCTTCGACTTCTTGATCAGGCCTTCATACTGGTGCGCAATCAGGTGACCCTGAATCTGCGCAACCGTATCGAGCGTGACACTGACCACGATCAGAAGCGATGTGCCACCAAGGTAGAATGGTACACCAGTCGCCGAGATCAGGAACTCCGGCAGCAGGCACACCAGCACCAGATAGATGGCGCCGACGACGGTGATGCGGGTGAGAACGTAATCGATGTAATCGGCAGTGCGCTCGCCCGGGCGATAGCCCGGGATGAAGCCCGAATGCTTCTTGAGCTGGTCGGCGGTGTCCTTCGGGTTGAAGACAATCGCCGTGTAGAAGAAGGCGAAGAACACGATCATCGCCGCATAAAACAGCATGTAGAGCGGCTGGCCGTGGCCGAGCGAGGCGAGCACGGTGCTTGCCCACGCCGGCAGGTTCGTCGTCTGCGAGAAACCGGCGACGGTGGCCGGCAGCAAAAGCAGCGACGAGGCGAAGATCGGCGGAATGACGCCCGACGTGTTGAGCTTCAGCGGCAGATGCGAGGTATCGCCCTGGAACATGCGGTTGCCGACCTGGCGCTTCGGATACTGGATCAGCAAGCGGCGCTGGGCGCGCTCGAAGAACACGATGAGCGCAATGACGACGATGGCCAGCACGATGATCGCCAGGATCAGGCCGGTCGACAGCGCGCCAGTGCGGCCAAGCTCGAGCGTGCCGGAGATGGCGTGCGGCAGGCCGGCGACGATGCCGGAGAAGATGATCAGCGAAATGCCGTTGCCGATGCCGCGGGCGGTGATCTGCTCGCCCAGCCACATCAGGAACATGGTGCCGCCAACCAGCGTGACGACGGTCGAGATGCGGAAGAACATGCCAGGATCGCTGACGATGCCGTTGCCGCCTTCTAGGCCGACCGAAATGCCATAGGCCTGAACCAGCGCAAGCAGCACGGTACCGTAGCGCGTGTACTGGTTGATGACCTTGCGGCCTTGCTCGCCTTCCTTCTTCAGCGCTTCCAGCGACGGAATGACCGAGGTCATCAGCTGCATGATGATGGAGGCGGAGATGTAAGGCATGATGCCGAGCGCAAAGATCGCCATGCGCTGCACGGCGCCGCCGGCGAACATGTTGAACATGCCGAGCACGCCCTTGCTCTGCGAGGAGAAGGCCTGGGCGAAGGCATCGGGATTGATACCGGGAAGCGGGATATAGGTACCGAGGCGATAGACGAGCAGCGCGCCGATCGTGAACCAGATGCGTTTCTTCAGGTCCTCCGCCTTGGCGAAGGCCGAGAAATTCAGATTCGAGGCTAATTGTTCAGCAGCCGAAGCCATGCCTGATTCTCCGCTTGGTAACGCTTGATGGCCCTTGAGGTCAGGCGGCGCGTTTCACCGAAGCTCACGAGATAAGCTCCGGGCTCTAAACATGCAAGCGGCCGCGTCGACGCGGCCGCCTCGTTGAGCAGATCAAAGCGCAATCGTGAACAAAAACGGAGCCCACTCTTGCCGATCGCGCTTCAAATTGCCGTTACTCGGCAGCTGCCTTTTCCGGCAGCTTGACCGAACCGCCGGCCTTTTCGATCTTCTCGATCGCGGCCTTGGAGGCGCCGGCGACGTCAAAGGCGAGCTTCGCCTTGATCTCGCCGTCCGAGAGGATGCGCACGCCGTCCTTGACGCGGCGGATGACGCCGGCGGCAACCAGCGATTCGGCCGTCACGGTTGCCTTGGCGTCGAGCTTCTTGGCGTCGATGGCCACCTGGATGCGGGCCAGCGACACGACGGTGAAGCTCTTGGCGAAGATGTTGTTGAAGCCACGCTTCGGCAGGCGCCGGTAGAGCGGCATCTGGCCACCCTCGAAGCCGTTGATGGCGACGCCGGAGCGCGCCTTCTGGCCCTTGACGCCGCGACCGCCGGTCTTGCCGGAGCCGGAGCCGATACCACGGCCGAGACGCTTCTTGGAGTGCGTCGCGCCGTCATTGTCACGCAGATCGGTGAGTTTCATCTGAGTTCTCCTGCGCTCTGGCTCAGCCCTCGTCCACGACGCGGACGAGATGCTGGACGGCAGCGATCATGCCGCGCACGGAGGGCGTATCTTCCAGCGTGCGCTGCTTGTGCATCTTGTTGAGGCCGAGGCCGACCAGCGTCGCGCGCTGTTCCTTCGGACGGCGGATCGGCGAACCGATCTGCTCAACGGTGATGGTCTTGGTTGCTTTCTTGGCCATGGTCAAAATCCCTGGTCAGATCGACTATTCTTCAGCCGCAACGGCGGTGCCGCGGCGGGCCTGAAGGGTCGAATACTTGATGCCGCGAGCAGCAGCCACATCCTTGGGATGCATCTGGCTCTTCAGCGCGTCGAAGGTGGCGCGAACCATGTTGTAAGGGTTCGACGAACCCATCGACTTGGCGACCACGTCATGCATGCCGAGCGTCTCGAAGACGGCGCGCATCGGGCCACCGGCGATGATGCCGGTACCTTGCTTGGCAGCGCGCAGCAGCACGCGTCCGGCGCCCCAGCGTCCTTCGACGTCGTGGTGCAGCGTACGGCCCGAGCGCAGCGGCACGAAGATCATGTCGCGCTTGGCCGATTCAGTTGCCTTGCGGATGGCTTCCGGCACTTCACGCGCCTTGCCGTGACCAAAGCCGACGCGGCCCTTCTGGTCGCCGACGACGACGAGTGCTGCAAAACCGAAGCGACGGCCGCCCTTGACGACCTTGGCGACGCGGTTGATGTGGACCAGCTTGTCCACCATGCCGTCATCGCGTTCTTCACGATCGCGGCCGCGGCCGCCATCCCTACGTTCCTGTGCCATATCCTGTTCCTTGTTTTTTTCCGGAAGCACGGTTGCTGATAAAATCCGGCGCCTCTGTGGGTCACCGGGGGCGAAATTCTCTGGATTTAGAAGCTCAAGCCACCTTCACGGGCAGCCTCGGCGAGCGCCTTGACGCGGCCGTGATAGATGTAGGCGCCACGGTCGAAGACGACTTCCTTGACACCGGCCTTGGTGGCGCGCTCGGCGATCAGCTTGCCGATCGCGGCGGCGGCGGCGGTGTCGGCGCCGGTCTTGAGCGAACCCTTGAGGTCCTTCTCGAGCGTCGAGGCGGCGACGATGGTGTGGCCCTTGGCGTCATCGATGACCTGCACGTAGATGTTCTTCGACGTGCGGTGGACCGACAGCCGCGGACGCTCGCCGGCGACCTTCTTAATCTGACGGCGAACGCGCTGCGCACGGCGCTGCGTGGATTCCTTGGTACCCATGATGGTCTTCCTTGCCTTCAAAAAACGGGGGCCGCCCTATGCGGTAGGCGAAAGCGCCTCCCGCGACCGCTCCCCGCGGCGTTGATTTGCAGTGAATGGTGAATGGAAAAATGGAGAATGGTAGAAGCGAGGTGCCACCCGGACCCTGCTCTGTCCTACTGCAATTTCACCATTCACAATTCACCATTCACGAACTACTTCTTCTTGCCTTCCTTGCGGACGATCTTCTCGCCAGCGTAACGGACGCCCTTGCCCTTGTAAGGCTCGGGGCCGCGGTATTCGCGGATCTCGGCGGCAACCTGGCCGACCTGCTGCTTGTCGATGCCGGCCACGGTGATTTCGGTCGGCTTCGGCACGGTGATGGTGATGCCAGCCGGCGTCTCATAGACGACGTCATGGCTGAAGCCAAGTGCCAGCTGCAGGTTCTTGCCCTGAAGCGCTGCGCGATAACCGACGCCGGTGATCTCGAGCTTCTTTTCGAAACCGTCCTTGACGCCCTGCAGGATGTTGACGATCTGCGTGCGCGACATGCCCCACTTGGAGCGGGCGGTCTTGGTCTGGTCGCGCGGCTGGACAGCGATCTCGCTGCCTTCCATCTTGACCAGGACTTCGTCGTTCACCACGAACTTCAGCTCACCCTTGGGGCCTTTCGCCGTCACGGTCTGGCCGTTGATGGTCGCGGTCACGCCCTGCGGCAGCGAAACGGGTTTCTTTCCAATACGAGACATTTTGTTGTCCTCGTCACTTCTCTTGTTTCAGGTCTCTGTCTTCGGGAACGATCCGAAGACCGGATTCCACTGTGCGGTCAACTGCCAGATCAGAAGATCTGGCAGAGGATTTCACCGCCGACATTCTGTTCACGTGCTTCGTGGTCGGCCATCACGCCCTTCGGTGTCGAAAGGATGGCGATGCCGAGGCCGTTGGCGACCTGCGGGATCGACTTGGCCGAGACATAGACGCGGCGGCCCGGCTTCGAGACGCGGGCGATTTCGCGCACGACCGGCGCGCCGTCGAAATACTTCAGCTCGATCTCGATTTCGGACTTGCCGTTGTCGAAGTCGGTCTGGCTGTAATCGCGGATATAGCCTTCAGCCTTCAGCACGTCGAGGACGCGGGTGCGCAGGCGCGAGGCCGGCGTCGAAACGCTCGACTTCTTGCGGCCATACGCGTTGCGGATGCGGGTCAGCATATCGCCGAGAGGATCGCTCAATGACATGTTATGTCCTCCTTACCAGCTCGACTTGACCAGGCCCGGGATCTGGCCGTTGTTGCCGAGATCACGAAGCGCGATGCGCGATACTTTGAGCTTGCGATAGTAGGCGCGCGGACGGCCGGTGACTTCGCAGCGGTTGCGGATGCGGATCTTGGCCGAGTTGCGCGGCATGGCAGCAAGCTTGAGCTGAGCGCGGAAGCGCTCTTCCATCGGCTTGGACTGATCCATGATGATCGCCTTCAGGGCAGCCCGCTTGGGACCGTACTGGTCGGCAAGCTTGCGGCGCCTGTTGTTCTTCTCGACTGAGCTGGTCTTTGCCATTTCAGATTTTTCCTTTTCTCGCTGCCGTTACTGGCGGAAGGGGAAGTTGAAGGCCTTGAGCAATGCCCTGGCTTCGTCGTCCGTCTTCGCAGTCGTACAAACGATGACGTCCATGCCCCAGATCTGATCAACCTTGTCGTAGTTGATCTCCGGGAACACGATGTGTTCCTTGATGCCCATGGCATAGTTGCCACGGCCATCGAAGCTCTTCGGATTGAGCCCGCGGAAGTCGCGGACGCGCGGCAGTGCGATGTTCACGAGGCGGTCGAGGAACTCGTACATGCGTTCCTTGCGCAACGTGACCTTGGCGCCGATCGGCATCTTCTCGCGGACCTTGAAGCCGGCGATCGAGTTGCGGGCGCGGGTGACGACGGCCTTCTGGCCGGCGATCATCGCCAGGTCTTCGGCCGCGATCGAAGGCTTCTTCGAATCGGCGGTCGCTTCGCCAACGCCCATGTTCAGCACGATCTTGTCGATACGCGGAACCTGCATCTCGTTGTCGTAGCCGAACTGTTCCTGCAGCGCCTTGCGGATGGTCTCGTTGTAGACCTGCTTGAGGCGCGGCGTGTTCTGAGCCTTGGACTGTTTGCTTTCAGCCTTGGGCTTCGTGGTTTGAGCCTTAGCCATTGATGACTTCTCCCGAGCGCTTGGCGACGCGCACCTTCTTGCCGTCCTTCTGGAAGATGAAACCGACGCGGGTCGGCTTGCCATCCTTGGGGTCGGCCAGCGCGATGTTCGACAGCTGGATCGGCGCTTCCTTGGTGATGATCCCGCCCTCTTGGGACTGGGACTGCTTCTGGTGACGGCGGATCATGTTGACGCCGCGCACCAGCGCGGTGTCTTCCTTCGGCTGTACCGAGAGGACTTCGCCTGAACGGCCCTTGTCCTTGCCGGCCAGCACGACGACCTTGTCGCCTTTTCTAATCTTTTGCATTGGTCCGGCTCCTTACAGCACTTCAGGCGCGAGGGAGATGATCTTCATGTGGTTCTTGGCGCGGAGTTCGCGCGGAACCGGTCCGAAGATACGCGTGCCGATCGGCTCTTTCTTGTTGTCGACGAGAACGGCCGCGTTCTTGTCGAAACGGATCACGCTGCCGTCCGGGCGGCGAATGTCCTTGGCCGTGCGAACCACGACCGCCTTCATCACATCGCCCTTCTTCACGCGGCCGCGCGGAATGGCTTCCTTGATCGACACCACGATGATGTCGCCCACGGAAGCGTATTTCCGCTTCGAGCCGCCCAGCACCTTGATGCACATGACACGACGGGCGCCGGAATTATCCGCGACGTCGAGGTTTGTTTGCATCTGAATCATGACTGGCCGCCTTCTTCTCTTCTAACGGGACGGGCTCTAAGCCCTTCCCCGGTCTGTCCAAAATTCGTTTGTTTTACGCCTGGTCCGAAGACACGACGATCCAGCGCTTGTCCTTGGAAATCGGCTTCGATTCCTGGATGAACACCTGATCGCCAACCTTGTGGGCGTTGTTCTCGTCGTGCGCCTTGTACTTCTTGGTCATGCGCACGGTCTTCTTCATCACGGGATGCGTGAAGCGCCGTTCGACCTTGACGACAACCGTCTTCTCGTTCTTGTCGCTGACGACGGTGCCCTGCAGAATGCGCTTTGGCATGGTTTTCGTCCTTAAGCCTTCTTAGCCGCGGACTTTTCCGCAGCGATGGTCTTGATACGCGCAATATCCTTACGGACCTGTCTCACGCGTGCGGTCTTCTCGAGCTGGCCGGTGGCCTTCTGGAAGCGCAGGTTGAACTGCTCTTTCTTTAGGCTGGCCAGGTCGTCGGTCAGCTGGTCCTGGGTCTTGGTCCGGATGTCTTCGGCTTTCATGATCAGCCCGTCCTTATTCTGCGATGCGCTGCACGAAGCGCGTCTTGACCGAGAGCTTGGCCGCGCCGAGACGCAGTGCCTCACGGGCGGTTTCTTCATTGACGCCGTCGATCTCGAACATGATGCGGCCCGGCTTTACGCGCGCCGCCCAGTAATCGACAGCGCCCTTGCCCTTACCCATGCGGACTTCGGTCGGCTTCGAAGTGACCGGCACGTCAGGGAAAATACGGATCCAGACGCGACCGGCGCGCTTCATTTCACGTGTGATCGCGCGGCGGGCCGCCTCAATCTCGCGTGCGGTGACGCGGTTCGGCTCAAGCGCCTTCAGCCCGAAACCACCGAAATCCAGGTTGGTGCCGCCCTTTGCGGTACCATGGATACGGCCCTTGAACTGCTTGCGGAACTTTGTGCGCTTTGGCTGCAGCATCGTTCTAACTCCAAATTCCTAAATGTCTCAGGCGTTTTCGCGACGACGACCGCGTTCGCGATCACCACCACCGCCATGCGCTGCATCACCCTCAGTCGCGCGACGCTCCGAGGCCATCGGGTCGTGCTCGAGGATCTCGCCCTTGAACACCCAGACCTTGACGCCGCAGATGCCGTACGCCGTATTCGCTTCGGCCGTGCCGTAGTCGACATCGGCGCGCAGCGTATGCAGCGGCACGCGACCTTCGCGATACCATTCCATGCGCGCGATCTCGGCGCCACCAAGACGGCCGGCGCAGTTGATGCGGATGCCCTCGGCACCGAGGCGCATCGCCGACTGAACGGCACGCTTCATGGCGCGGCGGAACGCGATACGACGCTCGAGCTGCTGGGCGATCGACTGGGCAACCAGGGTCGCGTCGATTTCCGGCTTGCGCACTTCAACGATGTTGAGGTGCGTCTCGGACTTCGTCATCTCCATCAGCTTCTTGCGAAGCTTCTCGATGTCGGCGCCCTTCTTGCCGATGATCAGACCCGGGCGCGCGGCATGGATGGTGACGCGGCACTTCTTGTGCGGACGCTCGATCACGACCTTGGAGATCGCGGCCTGCTTGAGTTCCTTCTCAAGATACTTGCGGATCTTGATGTCCTCATGCAGCAGCTTGCCGTACTCGCCGGTGTTCGCGAACCAGCGCGAATCCCAGGTGCGGTTGATGCCGAGCCGAAGACCGATCGGATTGACTTTCTGGCCCATTATGCGGCCTCCCCTTTTTCTTCGACTTCACGAACGACGATCGTGAGGTGCGAGAACGGCTTCTCGATACGGCTGGCGCGACCACGGCCACGAGCATGGAACCGCTTCATGACGATCGACTTGCCGACATAGGCTTCCGCCACGATCAGTGCATCGACATCCAGGTCGTGGTTGTTTTCCGCGTTGGCGATTGCCGATTCCAGTGTCTTCTTGACCGTGCCGGAAATCCGCTTGGCCGAGAATTCGAGATCGGAAAGCGCTGTCGCGACCTTCTTGCCGCGGATCAGCGCGGCAACCAGGTTCAGCTTCTGCGGGCTGATACGGATCGTGCGCAACACGGCGCGCGCTTCGTTATCAGCAAGCCTGCGCGGAGCTTTGGCCTTGCCCATGATTATTTCCTCTTCGCCTTCTTATCCGCGCCGTGACCGTAATAGGTCCGGGTCGGAGCGAATTCACCGAACTTGTGACCGACCATGTCCTCGTTCACCGAGACGGGAACATGCTTCTGGCCGTTGTAGACACCGAAGGTGAAGCCGACGAACTGCGGCAGGATGGTGGAGCGACGGCTCCACATCTTGATCACCTCATTGCGACCACCTTCACGAACCTTGTCCACCTTCTTGAGAAGGTAGCCGTCAATGAAGGGGCCTTTCCAAATCGAACGAGTCACTTGGCGTTACCTCTTCTTAGCTCTTGCGCTGATGGCGCGAGCGCAGGATGAACTTGTCGGTCGCCTTGTTGGACCGCGTCTTCTTGCCCTTGGTCGGCTTGCCCCAGGGCGAAACCGGATGACGGCCACCCGAGGTGCGGCCTTCGCCGCCGCCGTGCGGATGGTCGACCGGGTTCATGGTCACGCCGCGATTGTGCGGGCGCTTGCCGCGCCAGACCGTGCGACCGGCCTTGCCGTCATTGATGTTGCCGTGGTCAGGATTGGACACGGCGCCGACAGTGGCCATGCAGGAGCCGTGAACGACACGCTGCTCGCCCGAATTGAGGCGCAGGATCGCCATGCCCTGGTCACGACCGACCAACTGACCGTAACCACCTGCCGAACGGGCGACCTGAGCGCCCTTGCCCGGCTTCAGCTCGATGTTGTGGACGATGGTGCCGACCGGCATCGAAGCCAGCGGCATCGCATTGCCCGGCTTCACGTCGACGGCTTCGCCGGACACGATCTTGTCGCCGGGAGCCAGACGCTGCGGAGCGATGATGTAGGACAGCTCGCCATCGTCATACTTGATCAGCGCGATGAAGGCTGTGCGGTTCGGATCGTATTCAATGCGCTCGACCGTGCCGACGACGTCGAACTTGCGGCGCTTGAAGTCGATGATGCGGTACGAACGCTTGTGACCACCGCCGATGAAGCGGGCGGTGATGCGGCCGTAATTGTTGCGCCCGCCCGACTTGGTCAGGCCTTCGGTCAGACCCTTGACGGGCTTGCCCTTGTAGAGGCCCGAGCGGTCGACGATGACCAGCTGACGGGTGCTGGGCGTTACCGGGTTGAATTTTTTCAGTGCCATTGTTGTTGTCCTCGCGGCCTTGCTCAGAGACCCGTCGCGACGTCGATCGACTGGCCTTCGGCCAGCGTCACAATCGCCTTCTTGACGTCGCTCTGGCGGCCAACCGTGCCACGGAAGCGCTTGATCTTGCCCTTACGGACAAGCGTGTTCACGGCCATCACCTTGACGCCGAACAGCGCTTCGACGGCGGCCTTGATTTCCGGCTTCGACGCCTTCTTGGCGACGTTGAAGACGACCTGGTTCTGCTCGGAGGCCATGGTCGACTTTTCGGTGATCGCCGGCGAGACGATCACGTCGTAATGACGAAGGTCGGTCATTTAAAGCGCTCCTCGAGAGCCTCGACGGCGGCCTTCGAAAGGACCAGCGTGCCGCGGCGCAGAATGTCGTAGACGTTGATGCCCTGGATGGGCAGCACGTCGATGTTGGGGATGTTCGTCGCCGCCAGCTTGAAGTTCTTGTCAAGCTCGGCGCCGCCGATCACCAGGGCATTGCTCAGGCCCAGCGTCGCGAAATTCGCGATCAGCGCCTTCGTCTTGGCCTCGGTCAGCTTCAACTCGTCGATGATGATGATCGACGCGCTCTTGGCCTTGGCCGAGAGAGCATGCTTGAGGCCGAGCGCGCGAACCTTCTTCGGCAGTTCGTGCTCGTGGCTGCGAACGACCGGGCCGTGGGCCTTGCCGCCGCCGCGGAACTGCGGAGCGCGTGCCGAATGGTGACGGGCGCGGCCCGTACCCTTCTGCTTGTACATCTTGGCGCCGGTGCGCGCGATCTCGGCGCGGCCCTTGGTCTTGTGCGTGCCCTGCTGCTTCTTGGCAAGCTGCCAGCGCACGACGCGCTGCAGGATGTCTTCGCGCGGATCAAGGCCGAAAATCTCCTCGGAGAGTTTCACCTTGCCGGCGTCCTTGCCGCCAAGCGTTGTGATCTTGAGATCCATTATTCCGCTCCCTCTGTGGCCGGGGCATCGTTCTTGGCGACAGCACGGATCGCGGCAGGCTTCGGCGCATTGGCCGGCAGTGCCACCTTGGCCGCATCGCGGACCAGGATCCAGGCGCCCTTCGATCCGGGAACCGCACCGCGGATCAGGATCAGGCCGCGGTCGGCGTCGGTCGATACGATCTCGACATTCTGCGTGGTGACGCGGGTATCGCCCATGTGGCCAGCCATATGCTTGCCCTTGAACACCTTGCCCGGGTCCTGGCGCTGGCCGGTCGAACCGTGTGTACGGTGCGAAACCGAGTTACCGTGCGTTGCACGGCCACCGCCCATGTGGTGGCGCTTGATGACGCCCTGAAAACCCTTGCCGATCGTCGTGCCCGTCACATCGACCTTCTGGCCGGCGACGAAGTGCTCGACGGTGATCTCGGCGCCGACATCGATCATGTTGTCGGCGGAGACGCGGAACTCAGCAACCTTCGCCTTCGGCTCGACGGAAGCGGTCGCGAAATGGCCGCGCATCGCCTTCGACGTGTTCTTCACCTTGGCAAGGCCAACGCCGAGCTGAACGGCGGTGTAGCCATTCTTCTCCTGCGTGCGCTGGGCCACGACCTGGCAGTTCTCCATCTGGAGAACGGTGACGGGAACATGTTCCCCGGCATCGTTGTAGATGCGGGTCATTCCCACCTTCTTTGCAATCACACCTGAACGCATCGGTTCAATTCCTTTAGAGTTCCGGGCCAGGGGCACCGCCCCTTACCGCGCTCTCATTCCCTTAGAGCTTGATCTCGACGTCGACGCCGGCGGCCAGATCGAGCTTCATCAAAGCATCGACCGTCTGCGGGGTCGGATCGACGATGTCGAGCAGACGCTTGTGCGTGCGCATCTCGAACTGCTCGCGGCTCTTCTTGTCGACGTGAGGCGACCGGTTGACCGTAAACTTTTCGATCCGCGTCGGCAGCGGAATGGGGCCGCGGACGTTTGCGCCGGTACGCTTGGCCGTCGACACGATTTCCTTCGTCGAGGCGTCGAGCACGCGGTGGTCAAACGCCTTCAGGCGGATGCGGATATTCTGTCCGTTCATGCGTCACTTCCTTGTTCTGGCGCGGCGCGGGCAACTCCCGCGCCCGCGACAGATCGGTTTAAGTCCAAATTACTCTTTGATGGTGACGACGATGCCGGCACCGACGGTGCGGCCGCCTTCACGGATAGCGAAGCGCAGCTTCTCTTCCATGGCGATCGGCACGATCAGCTCGACATCGACCGTGATGTTGTCGCCAGGCATCACCATCTCGGTGCCTTCCGGCAGCGACACGATGCCGGTCACGTCGGTCG
>SAKE01000028.1 GCA_004017275.1 Mesorhizobium sp.
AGAAACTACTTCGCAAACGCAGGATATGCTTCCGTCAAAACCTGAAGCGCTCTAGCAGGGGCTCGTCAAGCGCCGTATCTTCTTTGAACGCCTTGGTGCGCCAGCTTGGCGTCAGGCCGGTGGAATGCATGCCAGGGTGCGGTCACCGCCTGGACCACGCCAGCCAGCGACTTGCTAGGTGCCTCCAGGATGAGGTGAACCTCGTCTGCCGATAGGCGTCACCGGCCTTCTTGATGCCTTGCGCCTGCGTCGGAAAGGGATGGATGACGTCGGCCAGCGCGTGCAATCCCATACCGCATTTGATGGCCAGCGACACCGCATTGATCATCTCGCCGGCATGGCTGGCGACGACCGTGGCACCCAGGATGCGGTCGGACCCCTCCCTGACATGGATTTTGACGAAACCCTCTTCCTCGCCGTCCATCACCGCACGGGCGACATCGTGCATCAGCACCGTATAGGTCTTGACCGGGATGCCGCTCTGGCGCGCCTCCGCCGGATAGAGGCCGACATGGGCGATCTCCGGATCGGTATAGGTGCACCACGGAATGACCAGTTCGCTCAGTTTCCTGCGTCCCAGAAACAGGGCATTGCGTACGACCATGCGGGCTGTCGCCTCGGCGGTGTGGGTGAATTTGTAGGCGAGGCAGACATCGCCCGCCGCATAGATGCGCGGATTTGTGGTTCTCAGATAATCGTCCACCTTGATGCCGTCGGCATCGTAGGCCACCCCGGCGTTTTCCAGGTCGAGACCGTCGACATTGGGCGATCGGCCGATGCCGGTGATGATCTCGTCGACGGAAATCGTCGTCGTGGTGTCGTCATGTACCAGGTCTGCGAGCTTCTTCCCGCCTGCCGTCCGAACCGCCACCACCTCGGTGTTGAGGCAAACCTCGATCCCCTCGCGCGCCAGCGCGTCCGAAAGGATCTGAGCGGCATCGCGTTCTTCGCCCGGCAGGAACATCGGCTCCCGCTGCGCCAGGATGACTTTCGCCCCCAGCAGGCAGAAGGCCTGCGCCGTCTCGCAACCGAGCGGCCCGCCGCCGATGACCAGAAGCCGTTTCGGGCAGGCTGTGAGATCGAACATGGTCTCGTTGCTGAGATAGCCGGCTTCGGCAAGCCCCGAGATCGTCGGCAGCCTCGGGCGCGCGCCTGTCGCGATCAGCGCCTTGCGGAATCGCAGTGTCTTGTCCGCCACCACGACCGCATCCGGCCCCCCAAAACGCGCTTCGCCGAAATACAGGTCGATGCCTTCGGAAACCAGGTTATCGGCGGCATCGGCGCGGCTGATCCGCTGCCGGATCTGCCGCATCCGCGTCATGGCGCGCTCAAAAGCGACGTGAAGATGATCTGGCGTATCACCGCCGAGATTCTCGGCATCGCGCATATCTGCGTAAAGCCTGGCGGTGCGTATGATCGACTTCGATGGGATGCAACCGACGTTGATGCAGGTCCCGCCGATAAGGTTGCGCTCGATGAGCGCGACCTTTGCGCCGAGGCCGGCCGCTTCGTAGGCGGCGGTCAGCCCAGCCGGCCCGGCACCGATGACGACGAGGTTGTAGGGACCGTCCGGCTGCGGGTTCTTCCAGTGCGGCGGGTGGGCGCTCTTAACCAGCTCGGTGTCGTTGCGGTCGACAGGAAAGGCGGGAGCCCTGGTCCGATTACGAGACATCGCGGCTACCTGACGTCGGGCTTGCCGGCTGAGACAGCCAGCCGCCATCGAACCCGGCCTTGCGCAGGCCGCGACGGATGTGCGGATTGGACCGCATCAGCTTCCAGATCAGGCGCGAACGATGGTTCTCGATCATCATCACCACGATGCCCTGATCCAGCCCGTAATGGCCTTCCGACACCCAGCCATGCCGGCCGAATTGTCGCCGGTTCGCCAAGGTCGGATTGAAGCCGCTCGGCAGCCGGAAATTGTCGATCACCCCGGGGTAGCGCTCCCCGAGATGACGCAACGCTGCCAGGCAGATTTCCGGCGCGAAAGGCAGCGACGCCGGATAGGACCATGGAGCGATCGTCCCGTCATCGGGTCCGAACGGAGCGCCACGTGCGGTATAGCCGGAAAACCGGCGACGCTGTCGCTCCACACTGGTGCGAAAGCCGCCCGGGCCGTCGCCTGCCGAAAGCCCCCAAAGGTTCTCGTCGTAGCCGTAGTAGCCATAGGGGTTGTGGCGCGCATAGTCGCGGTGAAGGTAGGTCGAGCGGCGGCTGTTTTCGAAATAATCGGAGTTCTTCTCGCGCATGAAGGCGTCGCGGATGCCGGCGAAATCGATCCAGGCATGCGAGAACTGGTGCATGAACAGCGGACCGCCATGGAGCACGTCGTAGCCGTAGATATTTTCCCACTGATAGGTCGCCGTCCAGCCCTCGTAGCTGTCGTCCGAGGTCGGGCTGTCGGGCGAGGCCATCGACAGCACGTAGAGGATCGTCGCTTCGTTGTAGCCCTCCCAGCCATAGTGCAGAAAGCCGCTCTTTGGCTTCCAGCCTTGCCGCAGGGTCGGGCTTGAACCTTGCGCCCATCGCCAGTCGACACGACGGTAGAGCGCCTCGGCCAGCTGCCGGATTTCGGCTTCTTCGTCATTGTCGTCGGCGAAATAGGCGGCCGCCACCAGCATGCCTGCTATTAGCAATGCCGTATCGACCATCGAAAGTTCGCAGCGCCAGACACGTAGGCCGGTCCGCATATCGAGGAAATGGTAGTAGAAACCCTTGTGGCCGGTGACCTGGTCCTCCTTGCCTTGCGGGCTGGTCGAGAAGAAACGCAGCGCGGCAAGCGTCAGCTTCACCGCTGCCTCGCGCGTCATCCAGCCGCGCTCGACGCCGATCGGATAGCAGGACAGGGCGAAACCGACCACGGCGATGCTGGCCGGCCAATTCGGCCGCGACGTATCGGCGACCAGTCCGTTTTCCGGGTTCACGTTCTCGACGAAATAGTCGAAGGCGGCGCGCTGATAGCGGTCCAGAAGCTCGTCGTCGGAGAGTGCGGCAGGGTCGGCTCTAAGCAAAAGAAGCACGCTCCCGCCTGACGGCTGCATCCCGTGTCATGGTTTCCCGCATAGCTTTGTCGCGACATCGCCGATTCGAAGTTTTGGAGTATACGCCCGGACGCCCCGTTCGTTGCACCGTCACGCGGAATTGAGATGCGTCTGCCTCAGTAGGTGGCGCGGCCGCCGGAAACGTCGAACACGGCGGCGGTCGTGAACGAACACTCCTCCGACGCGATCCAGCAGATCAGCGCCGCCACCTCGTCGACCTCGCCAAAGCGCGCCATCGGTATCTTGGACAGCATGAAGTCGATGTGCTCCTGGCTCATCTGCTTGAAGATCGCGGTGCGAACGGCGGCCGGCGTGACGCAATTCACCGTCACCTTGGTCTTGGCCAGTTCCTTGCCGAGCGACTTGGTCAGGCCGATCACTGCGGCCTTGGAGGTGCTATAGGCGGAAGCGTTGGGATTGCCTTCCTTGCCGGCGATCGAGGCGATGTTCACGATGCGGCCATAGTCGCGCTCGAGCATGTGCGGCACGAGCGCCTTGTTGCAGTAGAAGACGCCGTTGATGTTGATCTCGATGACCTTCCGCCAATCCTCGGCCGAATAATTCCAGGTCGTCATGTTGGGGCCGGTGATCGCCGCACTGGTGACCAGAATATCGACACCGCCAAGCGCTTCGATGGTCGACTGTGTAGCCTGTTCCACGCCGGCAGCATCGGCGACGTCGATGGCGACACCGTGGAGACCAGGAAGGGTGACCTTGGCCTGTTCGATCAGGGCAGGATCACGATCCCAGACCGAGACTCGTCCGCCCTCTTCGACAATTCTCTGAGCCACCGCCAACCCGATGCCCGATGCGCCGCCGGTGATGACCGCCACTCGATCGTTGAACCGTCCTGCAAAATTCATCGACATTCCGATTTCCCCCCGCGCACTCACCACACCATCGGCGGCGACTGTGCGGTCGCCACCAGGCAAGTTCAAGCCGGCATGCAAGGCCGATCGTCTGGACCAATCCCGTGCCGGATTACACGTGATTTCCCTCGAGTTCCCTGCCCAGCGCTTGCACCACCACCCTCGGCACCGTGCTTGGCGTCCAGTCTCTGCGTTCGCTTGGCTGTAAGACAAGGTGACCGGATTTGCCATTGAGCGCAGGGCGCGATAGGTTATATTGCACTGCACAATGGAGACGCCGTTTATTGCACGCCCTTGTTTGCTTGTATGCCGTCCGGCCCATGGCCCGCCGGCTTCGGGTTGCGCCGACGGGACTCTGAGATGAAGATTCCAAAGTCCCTGCTGGTCGATCCCGAAAAGAACTCGGTCTATGGCGCCTTTGCCGTAGCCGTCTCGATCTGGGCGTTTTCCTACTCCGTCATTTTCGGCCAGGTGCTGATCCTCGCCTACTACGCGGTTTGGCTTCCGCTTGTCCTGGTCGATTACCGGCGGTTTCTGCGGCATCTGTCCAGCGCCTGGTTGCCGCTGCTGTTTGCGGCCTATGTCTGCTTCTCTGTCGTCTGGTCGCAGGCGCCCGGCGTCACGGCGAGAACGGCGGTCCAGTACTTTTCCCACATTGCCTGCGCCTACGTCGCAGCGCGCACTGTCAGCGTGCGCACGTTGACCATAGGGGCGTTGATCGGGATATTCCTCGTCCTCATCTATTCGCTGAAGGTCGGGAGCTATTCCGAGGACGTCCTCGACGGCACCGTCAATTTTGTCGGCGCCTTTGCCTCCAAGAACCAGATCGGCTTTGTCGGCTCGCTCGGCATCTATTTCTGCGTCGTCTTCCTTGCCTTTTACAGGCGCGGCCGGCTGAGCCTCATTCTGACGGTGCCCATCGTGCTGCTGTCGGCCTATGTGCTGGTCGTCTCGCATTCGGCGACCTCGATGGCCTCGATACCGGCGGTTCTGGCGCTGGTGGCGCTTCTTGCCATGAGCAAACTTTTGTCACGGCGCTATCGCCGCGTGATCTTCCTGATTGGCGCCGGCCTGCTGGTCGTGACGGCCTTCGTCGCTCTGAATCTCGGACTGATGGACTTCGTCCTCGGCTTCTTCGGTAAGGATTCGACGCTCACCGGGCGAACCTATCTGTGGGAGCAGGGCTGGAACACCGTGCAGAAATCGCCGATCCTCGGCGTTGGCTATGCCGCCTATTGGGTGCAGGGCTTCGCCGAAGCCGAGCGGTTGTGGAACGAATTCTACATCACCACCCGCACCGGATTCCACTTCCACAACACCTATATCGAAGCCCTCGTCGAGCTTGGCTTCGTCGGGGCGACGCTGGTCTCGTTGATCATGTTGCGCACGCTCTACGGCCACGTTGCGGCGGTGATCTTCCGGACATGGCAGGCGGATTCGGTGATCCTTGTCGGCGTAATGGTGCTGCTGCTGATCCGCTCTTTCGTCGAGGTCGAGATTCTCAATCCCTACATCATGGGTTCTTTCCTGCTGTATTTCAGCTTCTTCAAGCTGGCGCGGCTGCCGGTTACCCGCACGCGGCGGTCGCAGGCCCTGGCGCAGGCGGAGGCGACGAAAAGAGAGGCTGACTGGCCTCGGCATCCCGGTCGTCCGGCGGTCGCCGACCCGTCATGAGCGCATGATTCCGAAAGGGTAGCTGCTTTCGCAGGATGCAAAAACGCCTCATCCCGATTTCATCGGAATGAGGCTCTGGATCGAAACACCGGACCGTTGGAAGCCGGGTCTACTGGCTAGCCAGCGGCGCCAGCTTGACCTTGATCACGTCGCCGGGCAGCACCGGGGTTTCTTCCTTGGCGGCGATTTCGCTGGTTTTGCCGTCGACATTGCGCACCAGTGAATAGAGCAGGGTAGGTTGCTGATCATTTGTTATAGCGGCCGTCGTTGCGGGATCGCTGGCCTGCGCTATCAGGCCTTTCTGCATATTCGCCTTCAGCGCGGCCTCGTTCAGGTCGGCTTCGGTCTGCTGCCGGTCGGTGGCGAGACTTGAACTTAAGGTGTTCTGGGCATCGATGGCGTCCTGCGTCGCTTTGCTGATCGCCTGCTTGGCGGTGAGGATGGCCGTTTCGTAGTCCAGGATCTTGCCCTGCAGGTCGGCGACGGTTTGCCGCGAATCCAACAGTCGGGCGTTGGCGATCAGGCCTTTTTGGGCCAGCGGGCCGATGCTGGTGAGCTGCTGTTGTGCCAGGTCGACCTGCTGCTGCTGGTTGGCGATCTTCTTTTGCAGCGATTCGATCTCGGACTGCAAAACCCCTTTCAGATCGTTGAGCGCTTCAAGCTTCAGCTTCAGCGCCTTTTGGTCGGACGTCAGGATCGTCATCTCATCTGCGACGATGGCCGGCAGTCTCGGATCGCCCTCGACCTCCTTCGGCACGTCGAAACTCGTCTTGCCGGCCATATCCGCGTCGATGCGGGCACGCTTGACGATCAGCCGGATACGCAGGTCGTCAGAGATGTCGAAATTGCCTTTGGCGGTGACAAGGTCCTTGCCGAGCTGAGGGCCGTAATCAGCGTTTCGCCTGATGCCACCTGCGACGCTGATCGCCTTCAACACTGTCAAGTCGGGCACATACGGAAATTGGCCGGGGTTCTGGACTTCGCCCGAAATGTAGAATGGCCGGAACTGCGCCATCTCGACCGAGGCTTCCGGTCTGTCCGACAAAGCGAGCTTCTTCTGCAGCGCCTCGCCGATCGCCGTAGCGACTTCGGACGTGGTCTTGCCGGACGCCGGCAATTCGCCGACGAACGGCACCGACAGCGTGCCGGACGGGCCGACAGTGTACTCGCCATTCACCGCCGACCAGTCACGAAATGTGCCTTCGACGGTCTGCCATTCCGCGACGCGGATGGTGAGCTTGTCTTGCGATCCGAGGCGGTAGTCGCCGGCGGCTGCGATGTGGGGGATGACGAGCGACACGGCTAGGCATGTGGCCAGCAAACGCGCCCGCCGCAGGCGGCCGGAAACCGGGCCGCTGCGAAAGGCTTCGAACATATCTGTCTTCAATTGAACCTTCCGATCCGCTTTAGCCCCCATCGCCCGATGAGCTTGCCGTCGAATGCTTGGCCCAATGTCTGGCCCCGGCCGGTCAGTAGGAGCCGCGCGACATCCAGACGGCCGGGACGGTCTTGATGATGATGCGAACGTCCTCGAACAGCGACCAGTTCTCGACATAGTGGCGGTCGAAGGCGACGCGGCTGTCGTAGGACACGTCGTTGCGGCCGCTGACCTGCCACAGGCCGGTCAGGCCCGGGCGGGATTTCAGGTAGTAGACGGCGGACGTGCCATAGATCTCCAGTTCGTCGCGCACGACTGGACGAGGGCCGACAAGGCTCATGTCGCCCTGCAGGATGTTGATAATCTGCGGCAGCTCATCGAGGCTGAGTTTCCTCAGCACCGCTCCGACACGGGTGACGCGCGGATCGTTCTTCAGCTTGCGGGTTGCGATCCATTCGGCGTTGGCGTCCGGGTTGGTGGCGAGATAGGCAGCCAGCACCTTGTCGCCGTCCGGAACCATGGTGCGGAATTTCAGGCAAGGAAAAATCCGCCCGCCGCGCCCGATTCGCCTGTGACCGTAGAAAATCGATCCGCCGTCGGAAAACTTGACGAGCAGCGCTATCATGACAAACAGCGGGCTGAGGGCGATCAAGCCAATCAGTGAACCGGTGATATCGAAGCTGCGTTTGAGCAGGCCGCCGATCGGCGGCGGAAAATCGATGTCAGCCTGCGAAAAGCTCGCGGTGGCCGACTTGGCAGCGTCCCTCATGCCGTAAACTCCATGCGTTGAACGAATGGTTCGCCGCACGATACCAAAAAAATGTTGCAGCGCAACACACAATTTCCTACCCCGTTGAAATAGTCACGTCATGAATTGACTAAATAATAAGCTAGACATGCACAAATTTCGGTATGTTTAGCACATTTGTGACAATAAACGGGCAGCGTCGAAAAAATAAGGACCTTTTTGGGGCGGTTTTTAGGCAAGCCTACCTATCTGCCGGGATACGGCTCATGTTAGTGCTTTAGAGCGCCATGATACTTGGGAAAATCCATATAAAATACTACTTAATATTGCCCATTCTACTGAAAAGCGCGAATGACCGGAGATCGGCTTGAATCCGGTAGCGTGCATTGCACCATGGCAGAGTCGATCGCAAACGCTCAATCAAAAATATCCGCAGTTGCCCTTGCCGCCTACTGCTCGCCTTAATAGAATTGCAAATTATACCTGTCAGAGTGGCGACAGGTAGAAAAGGCCGGAAGCAACCGGCCGAAAGTGGGCGACCTTAACAAGCCCACATGACAAGGGACGGCGCTCGGGTGGGGCAATCGTTATAAATACCCGAGCCGGTTTATGGGCTGTTGGGTATGGCACTTCCAAAATTCATCCTCGGGATGATTTTCGCTCTGGCGATCGTCGTCGGCTGGTCCTGGCTGGGCGGCGCGTCGATCGGCACAATACTGCTGCGCGTCATCATCTGCGCCGTGGTCATTCAGGCCGGCTATTTCGTGCTCGTCTATGCCATGATCGCCACGAGCCCGCCGACGCCGGCCGACATGGCTCGTGACGCCGAGCGAAAACTGAACGCGCCCGAGGTCGAAGGCGAGAAGCTGGGCGCGAGGCGCAGCCTGCATTAATGCATGTCGCTCAAAAGTGGCCCCGGTTTTGAGACAACGACATGCCTAAAGCGCGTCGCATGAATCCATTTCGTCGCGACGCGCTTTAGGCTCGCCAGCTCACGCCACGTTGGCGGCTTCGCTCTCCGACTGTTCACCCGACAGCATCCTCGACAATCGGCTGCCGGCCTTTTCCTTCAGCCGTTGATACTGGCCGACCTCGACGACACGGCCGTTTTCCATCGCCACCACCCAGTCGGCGAAGGCGATCATCGATGGCCGGTGCGCAATGGTCAGGATCGTCATCGTGCCGCGCAATCCGTCGATCGACTTTGCGATCAGCGACTGGTTCTGCCAGTCGAGCGCGCTGGTTGCCTCGTCCAGGATGAGCAGGGACGGCTTGCGCAGCAGCGCGCGCGCAAGCGCAATGCGCTGGCGTTCGCCGCCTGACAGCCGCACGCCGCGGTCGCCGACCACCGTCTCGAGTCTGAGGTCGAGCCGTTCGACGAACTCTGCGGCATGCGCCGAGCGCAGCGCGGTCCACAGATCGTCATCGCTGGCCCGCGGCGCGGCAAGGCGCAGGTTCGCCGCAATCGTGTCATGCAGCAGGAACACGTCCTGCGGCACATAGGCCACCTGATCGCGCCAGCGGCGGCGGTTGCCGGCATCGATCTCGACGCCGTCGACGAGCATTTTGCCGGCGGTCGGTTCGAGCAGGCCAAGCAGCATGTCGGCGATCGTGCTCTTGCCCGATCCGGAGGGGCCGATCAGCGCGGTGACCTTACCGGCCGGCAGACCGAAGGTGATGCCGGCGACCACGGCCTTGGCAGCGTCGTCGCCATATCCGAACGAAACGTCCCTGATGTTGAGCCCGGTGGCAAGCGACAGCTTACCGGCTTCCCCAACACCACCGTCATACGGCTCGTGCTCGGCGTCGAACCGCGCCTGCAGGCCGCGCATCGCCGTATAGGCGGGCAGATTGATCAGCACCTGTTGAGCCTGCGTCTGCATGTCCATGAAGCGTGGTGCGATGCGCATGAAAACCAGGAGCAGGACGACAATCTCGGCCAGCGACAGGTTGAAGCGGACCAGCGCCACATAGATGAACAGGCTCAAGCCCACGACGCTCGCCACCTGGAACATCGCGGTGCCGATCGTGCTGTTGCGCACATAGTCGATGTTGTCGGCCTTCATCTTTTCAAGCGTCGACTGCAGCTGCGCGAAATAGCTGGCTTCAACGTTCAGGCTCTTGGCCACTTTGATGCCGCCGAGAAATTCCGAGACCGTCCGGTACTGATCCTGACGATTGGCGGTCAGCACCCGGCCAAAGGCCGTGGCCCGCGTCCGGAACGGCTGCAGCGCCACGAACATCAGGATACCGATGACGACGGCAAACAGCGTCATGACCGGCGAGATGAACATGGAAATCAGGAGATAGCCGGCCAGGAGCACGGCGATCTGCACCAGCATCAGCAGCGAGAAGGCGGCGCCCTGGACGCGGTCGATGTCGCCAGTCAGGGCATGATCGAGGTCGGAACTCCGCATGCGCGTAAAAACGCCCCAACGCGCCCTGCCGATGCTCTCGAACAGGTTCATGCGCACGCGGTTGATGAAATCGAACAGCAGTTTGGCCATGTAGACCGACTTGAAGCGGTTGAACGCGGCCTGCATCGCAACCAGCCCGACCAGTGCGCAGAGCACCGTCGTCAGTTGCAGCGTTCCGTCCGGCACCAGCCAGCGTACGTATTCATTGTTCGGCAGCCTGACCGCGAAATCCTGGTCGGAGCGGCCGACCAGATGTAGCAGCGGGATGAGCAGCAGGATGGAGATGCCTTCGGTCAGACTGCCGAGGATGAGGAAGAGCAGCGCCGTCCATGTTCGCCGACCGCCGATCTGGGCAATGACGGCGCCGAATGCGGCAATTTCTCGAAACAGCGACAGGCGAAGGATTGAGGACTTCGACATGGTTGCGCTCACGGCTGCCGGCTGTCGGCGGCCAGATCCCGGGTGATCAGTTCCACCGCCTCGCCGATCCTGCCGAGGGCCGTCGGAACTTCCAGCCGGCACACGCCGACATGGTTAGCAATCGCTGAACATTGGCGCAGGTGCATCGCCGCGAAATCCCCCGACAGGGCCGCGCGACCGAAACGCGCCACATAGGAGAATTTGATGATGGCCGGCAGGGCGGCGATGGCGGGCAAGGGCGTGATATCGGCCTTTTCGCCGCGCTCGAGGATATAGATCCTGGTCGCAGGCACCTTGTCGCCGGAAAAGTCACCGTTCAGGCGATGCTGCATCTTGTCGATCGCCGGATGCACTTGCGGCCGCACTTCCGCTTGCCCGAGCGAGATCGCCGCCGCGGCGTCGGCCGCCAGCTTGATCTGCGGAAAGCCCGGAACGATCATCGGCTCGTTCGGATCGGCGAGGTCCAGCGCCACCACGTCATCGGTAAGCAGCTGATGTCCGGCCCGGATCATCGCGCTTGCCGTCGTCGACTTGCCGGCGCCCTTGTCGCCCATGAAGATGACGCCCGTGAATGTGGCGCTCGCGCCGGCGACGGCAATGGCGCTGGCATGCAGGACGAGCAGGCCGCGCCGGTGCAAGAGCAGCGCCATGACCGGACCCAACAGCGGAAACGCGATCAGCGCGTCGTCGACGCCGGGCGCCGGTTCGATGTCGATGCGGCGGCCATCGCTGATCAGGAACGCGCCGACGGCATGCCAGGCCAGATATTGGCGGTCCGGCTCGAAGCGGAAGTCGGTCGCAGCCTCGGGCGAGGGCTTTGGAAGGTCGATCGCGCCGACGGTGATCACGACATCCGCAGCCCCCGGCGCCGCCGGCTCCAGTTCGGGCAACATCACCTCGGACGCGATGGTCAGGCCATAGGCTCGGTAGAAGCGGCGTTCTCGCATGGACCGGTCATGCGGACGGGGGTGATCATCGTATGCGGCGAGCGGCTCGTGGCGAGGCATCATGCGGGGCTCCCGCCGTGCTGGAGTTGCCGCAGCCAGAGCGACAGCGAGGCCGAGCGCCAGACATACTGGACGTCCAGGGGGGCTGCCTGATCGGGCTGGCGCAGCAGCCGCGCATAGGCAGCACTCACCTGAGGCAGATTGACGTAGGGCGCGATGCGGCTCGCATCCGAGACCAGCAGCTGTTCCAGCAGGTCGCGATGGTTGCGCAGCATGCCGTTGACGAGATTGGCGGTGAAATCGATCTTGTCGCGCCGCCACTGCACCGCCGTCGGCAGGACGCCTTGCATGGCGCGGCGCAGCACATAGCGGCCAAAGCCGTGGCTCAGCTTCTCCTCACCCGGCAGCGCCAGGCAGAACTCGACCAGCGGCTTGTCCCAGAACGGGTAGCGCGGCTCGACGCCGAAATTGGCCGCGGCCTTGTCGAGAACCTCGAAAGCATGCGGGACATAGCCGTTCGACAGGATCCAGCGATGGCTCAAGGCGTCGCTGGCCTGGACGCCGGGCGGCATATAGCCGGCCCGGTGAAACCGGTCGACAAGCTCGGTGCGCCTGGCCAGATCCGGATTGATCAGGTCGCGCCAGCTTCGGCCGCGCGGTACCTGCTTGCGAAACCTGTTCAGCGCACGGTTCGCCAGATGTCGCAGCTTGGCGATGCGCCAGGCCGGCCCGTAGAGGGTCAGGAACTGGAAATACAGGCCAAGCGTGCTGTCGCCATAGGTGTTGGAGGCGCTGCGGATCTCGCGCCACAGATCCGTCCATCTGCCGGCATTGGCAAGCTCGTGCAGATGGCCGTGGCCTTGGGAAACGACCTCGTCGCCGCCATGACCGTCCAGCAGCACCTTGATGCCCTTGGCGCCGGCAGTCCGGTAGATGCCGCGGGTGAGCGTCAGGCCCGGCGCTAGGAACGTTCCTTCCTGTTCTTCCAGCACGCGTTCGAATTCAGCGAAAGGCGCATAGTCGCCAACCGGAATCAGCGTCGCGTCGACCTTCTGGTGGTCGAGAACGGCATCGATGAAGAGCCGCTCATCCATCGGCGAGCCTTTCTCGAAAATCAGCGAGAAGGTTGGCAGCTTCGGCCTGCGCGCGGCGGCGTTCTGCAGGCCGGCGACACAGGCGATCGACGAGGAATCGAGGCCGCCGCTCAGCATTGCGCCTACCGCCTGACTTCCCCGCATGCGGTTGCGCACCGATTGCGAGAACAGATGGGCGAATTCCTCCGATGCATCCGACCGCAAGGGCCGCGCCGACGGCTCGATCTGCCAGTATCGGCGCAGCACCACCTGTTGTGCGGTGACGGTGAGGCTGTGGCGGGCCGGCAGGCTGAATATATCGCTATAGGGCGTAGATTGCGGGTCGTCGGGAAGCCCGGCCAGAAACCCGGAAATCCGGTGCTCGCTGATATCTGTGCCGACCCCTTCGACGCCCAGGATCGGCCCTATCTCCGAAGCAAAGGAAAAACGCCGGTCCGCCGCGTGGTAGTAGAATGGCTTGACCCCGAAATGATCGCGCGCGCAAAAAAGCGATTGCCGTTCGCCATCCCAGATGGCGAACGCGAAATCGCCCTGCAGATGCTCTGGGCAGGCTTCGCCCCAGCGCAGATAGGCCCGCATCACCACGATCGCGTCGGCGACCGACTGGTCGCGGATGCCGAGCCTGGCCAGCAGCTCATCGCGGTTATCCAGCCGGCAATCGGCGGTGATGGCGAGCTTGCCGCCAGCCATCGTCAGCGGACCGGGACCGGCTTCGTCTGTTGTGTTGAGCCAAGCGTGGCCAAGGACGATGTTGGCGTCCAGCCACCACGAACTGCCGTCGGGACCACGATGGCGCATGCGCGCCAGCATTTGCTGAATGTCGGCCGCCGCGACCGCCCGTGCGTGTCCTCCGCGCAGCAGAATCCCGGCGACGCCACTCATCGGCTGCCGTGATCGACGAGATGGGCGAAACCGTCGATCGATCCGCCGAGCACGATATGGTTGTCGCTGACCAGCCAGGCATGTGCTCTTAGCTCGCCCGTGCCGCGCTCGATGCCGATGCGGATCGTCGATTCATTGCCCTGGCGGGCGAGAATGTATTGGCCCGAGAGCGCCTGGGTCAGGCAGGTGGCGTAAGGGACGAAACGGGCCGCGGCGGCAACACCCCAGGCGACACGCCGCAACTCGCCCATTGAGGCACACTGACGCGTGTCGAGCCGCGTCACCAGGCTGCGGACACGGTTATAGGACAAGAGCGTCAGCCCCAGCCGAACCGCAGCGACCACCAGCAGGCAGCGGGCAAGGAAGATCATGTCCGAGCCGCTCAACGAGAAAATCCTGACCAGCCCGCGCCGGTTCCCCCGACGCCTCGTCGGCTTCGGGCTTCTTTCCGTCGCGGGTTCCTGCCGCAAAGCCATGGTCTTTTGCGGAACCGGCTTAGACAAGTGCCTCATGATGCAGCCTCGCAAGCCCGTTATCGGCCAGGCCTTTCAGCAATGCGTCGACGTCGGCCCGGCAGCGCTCCGGGTCGACATTGTAGCGCGCAAGCACGGCGCTACGGATGTCGGCGATCGACCTGGGTTCCTGGATCAGCTCCCAGATGAAGGCGCCGACGCCATTCAGGCTGTAATAGACGTTGGATTTGAGATTGAGCAGCGCCAGGCCATTGCCGAACTCGCAAGCCACGGCATCCTTGGTCGCACTCACACCAACATGGTCGGCCAAATCATGGCCGGATAGCTTCCAATTCATCCCAAAACCTCGCTAACAAAACGCTTCGACAGTTCCAGGTAGCAGAGCGGGAGTCGGAGGTTTTTGGCCCCCGACCCTCTTAAATCTTTCGAATCCAGAGTCTCAACGCGTCACTCCGGACTGGAAATTCTATAGGCTCAGGAGAACGTCAGGTCGCCAATCGGCGTGTGCGCGGGGAACGATGCGTCGATCGCCGTGCTGCCGCCGCCGCCTTGGGTGATGGTTTCAATCGAACCATGCACCGTCAGGCTTGGTGTTTCGTACTCATGCTTTTCAACATTCTGTTCCATTTTACTCTCCGATAAAGACTGGAAACGGCCTGTCGAGTGCCGTCAGCATTTATTGCTGCAGCGCAATAGCTGCATAGCAGCATTTATGAGTCAAGACTGTTTTACTAACTATTAATCAATTCCGGATTGCTGGTGTCACCATATGTGTGGGGCTTCCGCCTAAAACCGGACATTTTTCTGGAGCCGGTTCAAAGACGATGTCGATGCATGCTTTTTAAGCATTTGATTTTGCCTTCATAAATAGATCGCTTTGCCGCCTCTTTTCTAGCCATCGCCAATAGGGAGACTTGTTACCCGCCCTCTGGCCGATCTCGATAAACGCCGCGGTTACAAAATACCGCACTGCAAAAGGAAAGGCTTTACGGCGCCAAGGTTTTTGGTGATGCTTACTCGCACTTGCAGCATAAACGTCGCGCAAATCGATTTCTTTGGGAGACAGTGCGCTAAATGGCCTTGCCGGATGGTTCATTCGACCGATTGCGCGCCGCCGACTGTGCCGATGAGGTGGCCTATGTGCAGGCCTGCCTGCGGTTGTATTTCGCGGGGCCGCTCGCCGCCGCGGGCGACGTGTCGATGCGCGGTCTTGATGATGCCAAAATTGCCGACATTGCCAGGCTGAACAAGGTCGCCACCTTTGTCCTCAAGGCCCTTTCGCGCGCACCCGCGCAGGAGAGGCCGACTGAGCTTTTCCAATGGCTCGACACCTACCGCAGGAGAACGGTTTCGATGAATGCGTCCTGCATCATGGATTCGATGGCGATCCATGAGGTGCTGCGCGCCAGCGAGATCGATTTCGTTTTTCTGAAGGGTCCGTTCCAGCAGCAGCTGCTTTATGGCGACCACTTCATGAAGCCCTCAGGCGATGTCGACATTCTGGTTTCGCCGCTTGGATTTTTCAGGGCGCGCGATGCGCTTCGCACGATCGGCTACGAGGTATCAGGCAAGTCGCGGTCCGTCTGGTGGATACGCTTCCTCGGTGAACAGCACATGACCCGCGGCGACGGGCCAAAACCGTCCACGGTCGATCTTCACTACCGCCTTCAGCAGCCTGGTTCACCGAGCCCGCGCGACGCGGACGGGTTTCTGCGGCGTAAGCGACAGGTCGAAATCGCCGGTGCGCCGGTGCCGTTCACCTCGGCTGCCGATACCTTGCTTTTGTCGTGCATCAGCGTCGCCAAGGCGCTTTTCAACCGGGAACCCTGTGCGGGCTACGTCTGCGATATCAGGGCCAGCGCCAGCAGCCTCGACGAAGCGGATCAGCAACGTGTGCTCGATGTCGCAACCGCGCAGGGATTGGATGACACGCTGCTGTTCGGCCTGCGCGCCGCCGATGTTCTGCTCGGCGGCGCCGGCACCCTGCTGTCGGAGCGAGCGACCCGGATCCTGTCGCGCATCGGCAATGAGGATCTGCTCAACATGGTCATCGCGCCGTGGCTGCCGTCGCTACGGTGGCCGCAGCGGCGAACGGTGTTGTGGGAACTGTGCGGCCGCGCGCCGGTCCGCTATCTGGCCGAAGCCGGCTGGGCGGCGTCCGCCGACATCAGCCGCCGCATCTTTGAACGGCCGGGCAATCACTGATGGCAGTTCTACCGGGCATCGAACGAGTACGGGGCGAGGGCAAATCGATATCACCTGTACGAGAGGCAAACCCATGTCGATGACGAAATCCGAGGTCTGCGTGATCATCGCTGCAAAAAACGCTTCGGCGACAATCGCCGTCGCCATCGCGTCCGCGTTGCGCGAACCGGAAGTGGCGGAAGTCATCGTCGTCGATGACGCTTCCACCGACGATACCGCCGATATCGCGCGATCCGCCGACGACGGCAGCGGGCGGCTCGCGGTGATGCGCCTCGACGTCAATCGCGGTCCGTCCTTTGCTCGCAACGCAGCGATCGCCGGCTCGAAATCGCCGTTCATCAGCATTCTCGACGCCGACGATTTCTTCCTCGAAGGCCGGTTTCGCAACCTGTTTGCCGGCGCCGATTGGGATTTCGCGGCCGACAACATCATGCTGATCAGGGACGATGCGACCGGCGATGCGACGAAAATCGTCGCGCCGCAATTTGCCGCCGATCCGGAATTCCTCGACTTCGAGCGCTTCGTCGAAGGCAACATCTCCAGGCGCCGCGTGCAAAGGGGCGAGTTGGGCTTTTTGAAGCCGGTGATCAGCCGTGCCTTCCTCGACCGTCATGGGTTGCGTTACGACGAGAGCTTGCGGCTGGGCGAGGATTACGAGCTCTACGCCCGCGCGGTCGCTTGCGGGGCGCGGTTCAAGGTCATTCGCTCCTGCGGCTATGGCGCCATCGTCCGCGCCGATTCGCTGAGCGGCCGCCACAAGACGCAGGACCTCAAGCGTTTGGCCGATGCGGATCTGGCATTGCTGGCGATCGACAGCCTGCCGGAAGGCTCGAAAGCGGTGCTGCGGCGGCATGAGCGGCACGTGCGCGACAAGTATCGGCTGCGCAATTTCCTCGACGTCAAGGCCGAGCGCGGGCTGGCATCGGCTGCGGCTTACGCTTTCGCCAGCCAATCCAACCTCGTCCCCATCGTCCAGGGCGTGGCTTCGGACAAGCTGGAGGCGCTGTTTCGCCGTGTCGGCCTTGTGTCCAGGCAAAGGCATGTGCCACCGCTGCGTTTTCTGATGGCCGGAACCAATACGGGCAAGGAACGGTAAGAGGGTTGTCCGACGCCTGCGATTTGTCCGCCCGGGACACGCGGGGCTACGAACTGGGGTTAACGGGTTCCTTCGGAGCCTTCGCCGGCGCGTTGGCTGACGAGCATTAACGAAAAACCCGCCTGTGCGGCGGGTCACTGGCGCAAATCAGCACCATAGGCAAATATGTACGATAGCTGACGGCAGGGAGTCAAGAAAAAATTCCTATCGCTACCGGACAAAGGCTGCCGATGCCGCCAAACTGGTTGTCGTCAGGTCTTTTGTTGACCTGAGTTCGGAGCCCTGCGGAGACATGTTCATCACGCAAACCATTTCGGCCGGATTTATGAGTTTACGAATTGGGTAGTTGCCTCGCGGCCCCGACGATGGCAGTCTATGTTGCGGTGCAGCATATTGGACGACCAGCCGAACTGGCCCCCGATCGGATTGGTCTGATGTCTCTGCTTCAAAGGAGCAGGACAATGCGACATGAGTTTTCAAGCCCCGGCTGCGGGGATTGGCCAGAAGCCCCGGCCCATAAGCCGGCGATGACAGGGACCTGAGTTCATGGCCTCGATATTCGGTTTCAGATCAAGGGATCCGGCCCGCGACCGGCAGACCGATGTGTCGCGTCTCGATCGTCTGGCAAAGCTGTTCGAGCAGATCGCGGCCGAGATCGAGGCCGAGAGAGCCGGGCTTGAGAATCGCTACCGGACGACGGCGACCAACGCCGCCTTCCTGGTCGAAGCGATGGAAAACGGCTCCGCCTCCGACAAACGGTCTTCGGAAGTCAGCGCACTGACGCAGTCGATCCTGAATTGCGAACGCCGCATCGCGGCGCTGTCGCGCCAGGACGGCATGATGAAAGACCTCCGTCATTCGCTGGATATGGTCTTCGACGGGAATGCCGATTCGGCCGCCACGGCGGAAATCGCCAGGCCGGCAAGCACCGGCAGAGGTAGAAAGTGAAGGCTCGGAACTGTTGCAACAGATTTGATACGAGGCAGGAAAAGCAATTCGAGAGGGTCACGAAGGAGGTCAAGGTTGGCCCGTGCAGGAGCGGATCGAACGTCGACTTTGGGTTGGGGACGCGCAGCGCAAAGGTGAGTTTGGTATGAATTCGAATCCGAAACCTACGTCCACGACAGCAATTGATGCATCGCCGTTCGCACACCGGACCGGGCAATCCGGCCGGCGGCGGTTGGTTTCGCTCAGTGCGCTGCTGCTGGCCGCTCTTGGCAGTTTCCTGGCAGCCCCTTCCTATGCCCAGGACATTCCGACATCGCCATCCTTTGTCGACGATTTCAAAAGCTTCGATCGCGCACGCTGGTATGTTTCCGACGGCTGGAACAATGGCAGCCATCAGAATTGCACCTGGGCGAAAGGCATGGTCGAACTGTCGGATAGTGTGTTGTCGCTCGGCTTCGAAAAGCAGACGCTGAAGGATCGCGACTACGTCTGCGGCGAAATCCAGACCAAGCAGCGCTTCGGCTACGGCACTTATGAGGCGCGGCTGAAGACCGACACCGGCTCCGGCCTCAACGCGGCGTTCTTCACCTATATCGGCCCCAGCGACAAGCAGCCCTGGGACGAGATCGACTTCGAGATCCTCACCAAAGACACCTCCAAGGTGCAGGTCAATGCCTATATCGCCGGCAAGGGCAAGAACGAGAAGCTGGTCGACGTACCGAGCGGCACCGAGAATGCCTTCAACGACTACGCCTTCGTCTGGCAGAAAGACAGCTTGCGCTGGTACGTCAACGGCCAGTTGGTCAACACGATCACCGACCCGGCGAAGCTGCCCAGCCATGCACAGAAGATATTCTTCAGCTTTTGGGGCAGCGACACGATGACGGGTTGGCTGGGAGCGTTCGCCGATCCGGGCCGCAAGCTTTCGCTGCAGGTCGAGCGCGTTGCCTTCACCGCGCTCGGCGAACCCTGTCAGTTTCCGGAATCGCTGGCATGCAGCGTAAAGTAGTTGGGAAAGTCGAATTGAACTGGCCGGGCCGAAAGCGGTCCGCTGCCTTGCATGGGAATGAAACCGAATGAATTTGACGGTGTTTGGAATTGGCTATGTCGGCCTCGTGCAGGCGGCGGTGCTTGCCGAAGTCGGGCACCAGGTTGTGTGTGTCGACATCGACGCCGCCAAGGTCGAGCGGCTCAATCAAGGCCTGGTTCCCATTTTCGAACCCGGACTGGAAAATCTCGTCAAGGAGAACCATGCCGCCGGCCGCATCAAGTTCACAACCGATGCCGCCGCCGCCGTCAGGCATGGCGAGATCCAGATGATCGCGGTTGGCACGCCGCCCGGCGAGGACGGCTCGGCCGACCTCAAATATGTGCTGGCCGTCGCCGAAACCATCGGCCGCGAGATGGACAAACCCAAGATCATCGTCGGCAAGTCGACTGTGCCGGTCGGCACTTGCGAAAAGGTCAAGGCCAGGATCGCCGAGACGTTGAAGAAAAGAGGCCGCGAGGACCTGAGCTTCGACGTCGCCTCCAATCCGGAATTCCTCAAGGAAGGGTCCGCGGTCGCCGACTGCATGAAGCCGGACCGCATCATCGTCGGCACCGACAGCGAGGGCACCGAGGCGGTAATGCGCGAACTCTACGCGCCGTTCAACCGCAACCACGAGAAGATGATCGTGATGGATGTGCGCAGCGCCGAATTCACCAAATATGCCGCCAATTGCATGCTGGCGACCAAGATCAGCTTCATGAACGAGATGGCCAACCTGGCCGAGCAGCTCGGTGCCGACATCGAGGAGGTTCGCAAGGGCATCGGCAGCGATCCGCGCATCGGCTACCATTTCATCTATCCAGGCCTTGGGTATGGCGGCTCGTGCTTCCCGAAGGATGTGCGGGCGCTGATCAAGACCGCCGAAGGCGTCAAGTTCGACGCCAAGCTGCTGCGCGCCGTCGAGGAGCGCAACAACGCACAGAAATCGGTGCTCTTCGACAAGGTGGACCGCTATTTCAAGGGCAATCTCAAGGGCAAGACCTTTGCGCTGTGGGGTCTCGCCTTCAAGCCCAACACCGACGACATGCGAGAGGCGCCGGCACGCGTCCTGATGGAAGCTCTGTGGAAGGCCGGTGCTAACGTCCAGGCCTATGATCCCGAGGCGATGCAGGAATGCCAGGCCATCTACGGGCTGCGCGACGACCTGCTTTTGTGCGGCACCAAGGAGGCGGCGCTGCGCGGCGCGGATGCACTGCTGATCGCCACCGAATGGAAGAATTTTCGCGCGCCGTCCTTCGATGCGGTGAAGGATGCGCTGACCACACCGGTCATCTTCGACGGCCGCAACCTCTATGACCCCAAGGTCATCGCCCGCCACGGCATTGAATATCACTCGATCGGCAGGATGGCGGCGTGAGAGCGGGCCGCGACAGACGGATACAAGAACGGTCCGGACACGGCCTGCGAGCGCTGCGATTGAGCGTGTATTTCTGTGTGGAGTTGTAGCTGATGGTGCTGGACGTAAAGCCGGAGCAAATCACCAAGGATCATTTCGATCTCGTCGCGATCGGTTCCGGCTTCGGTTCGGCCTTCTTCCTGCATGAGTTCGCCAAGCGGCGAAAGGCACGCATTCTGGTGCTGGAGTGGGGGCGCCACAACACCCATGAATGGCAACTCGAACAGAACCTCAACACCGACATCGAAGACGAGACGACCTACAAGACCAATTCCGACAAGCCGTGGAACTATACGATCGGACTGGGTGGCGGAACGAACTGCTGGTTCGCGCAGACGCCAAGGTTTCATCCCAACGACTTCAGGTTGAAAAGCACCTACGGCATCGGCAATGACTGGCCGATCAGCTATGACGACGTCGAGCCGTTCTACTGCGACGCCGAAGACATCATGTCGATCTCCGGCGACCCCGACATGGCGGCGATGCTGCCGCGCTCGAAGCCGTTTCCGCAACCGCCGCATCGCATGTCGACACCGGATCGGATGATGAAGGCGGCGCAGCCCGGCCAGCACTTCGTCATGCCAACCGCGCGGGCACGGCTGCCGACATCACAACGCACCTCTTGCTGTGCCAATCTGCGCTGCTGGCTGTGTCCGGTCGACGCCAAGTTCACCGTCAACAACGGGTTGATGCATGTCTTCGAGCATCCCGATATCTCGGTCTGCCTCGGCGCGGAAGTGCGTCGGCTCGATCACGTCGGCGGCGCCGTCCGTTCGGTCAATTTCACGCATGACGGCAAGGAATACCAGGTCAGCGGCGATCTCTTCATCCTCGGCGCCAATGCCATCCAAAGCGCGGCGATCATGCTGCGGTCCGGCCTGGGCGGTGAATTCGTCGGCCGGGGCCTGCACGAATCCTACGGCTGGAATTTCGAGGTCTATCTCGACGGCGTCGACAATTTCGACGGCAGCACCATCACCACCGGCCTGAATTTCGGCCTCTATGACGGCCCGCACCGATCGGAACATGCGGCGGCGCTGGTCTATTTCGAGAACCGCTGGCAGCACGGAATGCGTGCTGAAAAGGGGCGGCTGCGCCAGGCGCTGCCGCTTGTCGTGGTCACCGAAAACCTGCTCGACCCCGAGAATTTCGTCACGCTTGACGAGGATGACAATGCCTTCGTCAGCTTCAAGGCGCCATCGGACTACGCGGTGAAGGGCATGGCGCGCGCCTTGGAGAAATTACCTGACCTCCTGGCGCCGCTGCCGGTCGAAAGGCTCTTCGACCGTGGCATCCGGCCGACCGAATCGCATGTCCAGGGCACGCTGAGGATGGGCACCGGCCCGGCCGATTCGGTGATCGACAGCGGCATGATCCACCACCAGCTCAGAAACCTGGTTGTCGTCGGCACCAGCACCTATCCGAGCTGCTCTTGCGCCAACCCAAGCCTGACCGCGGCAGCGCTGTCCTTGCGGGCGGCGGGCCGGATCGCGTGAAAGGAGGTACCGGATGATCGAGATTTCCAGACGCTCGGCCCTGGCCGTCATGGCTGGCGGAGTGGTTTCGACAGGGGTCGCCTACGCCGCCGTTTCCTCATTCTCGGACGAGGATCTGGTTCGCGTCACGCTCGAAAAATACCTTGGCAGGCTCAACATCCGCATCGAGCATCTGCAGCAGTTCGTGCTGGAGTTCCGCAACCGGAATCCGTGGATATTTCCGAGCCAGAAGCTGAGCGACGCCGTCACTCTGGTGGAGGAGCTCAAATTGGGCGCTGCGCGCCGCCTGCTGCCCCAGCAGAAACGGGACGATCTGGTGCATTTCGACCGCTGGGTCATCGCCGAGTTCCATATGCTGACGGACTACGCATGGCGCAGTTCGCCCAACGACCCGATCCGGTTTACCGGCTGGCAATCCTGTACCAATCCCTTTGCGAATCTGGAGCCGCCGAAACTTGCCTGACGTCGAAAGCGGGGCGGCGGGCTTTGCCTGTTGCCTCTGAGCGAAGATACGAGATGCGACAAGGAGCCCGATCATGAAAGTTCTTTTTGCAGGCGGCAATGGCTACACACCCGAGTTCAGTGGCGGTGTGCAGTCGAGCACGCATCATCTGGCCGAACAGCTGATCGAACATGGGCATGAAGCCGCGGTGCTTGCCGCCCTGTTCGGCGATGGTGTCTTCGGCTTCAAGGCGCGCGCCAAGATGAAGCTGTTGCGGCAGCCGGCGGTCATCGACAGTTATCCTGGTTATCCGGTGGTGCGGACCTGGTTTCCCTGGGAAGCGGCAACCTTTGCCGTCGACAGGCTGAAGCCGGATGTGGCCGTGGTCCAGTGTCACAAATCGGTTCCGATCGGCAAGGCGCTGCAAGCCGAGGGCGTGCCGCTGGTCGTCTATCTCAGGAATGTCGAGTTCCACGAATTGGGCGGCGATCTGCGCGAATTGCATTCAGCGCTTTACATTGCCAATTCGGAATTCACCGCGCGTACCTACAAAAAAGAGTTCGGCATCGAGGCGGCGGTGATCCCGCCGACCATCAATCCGGCGCATTACTCCACGCCGACGACGGGCCAGTTTGTCACGCTGATCAATCCTTACGAGGAAAAGGGGTTTGAGCTCGCGGTGCGCATCGCCGGCGCCTGCCGCGAAATCCCGTTCCTGTTCGTCGAAAGCTGGAAGCTGGACGATGATCATCGGGCGCGGATCGAACAGACGATCGCGCCTTTGGGCAATGTCGTGCTGGAGAGCCGCACCAGCGACATGAAGACGGTCTATGGCCGCACCAAGATACTGCTTGCCCCCAGCAAGTGGGAGGAGGCCTGGGGCCGCGTGGCGTCGGAGGCCCATTGCAGCGGAATCCCGGTTGTCGGCTCGCGGCGCGGCGGTCTGCCCGAGGCGATCGGCTCGGGTGGCGTGGTGCTCGATTACGATGCTCCGCTTGCCGACTGGGTCGCGGCTGTCAAGCGGCTGTGGAACGACAACCAGGAATATGACCGGCTCTCGGGCCTCGCGCGCAGCTCCGCCGGGCGCCCGGAACTCGATCCCGATCGCCAATTCATGACCTTCTTTTCGATACTCGACAGGGCGGTACAGCAGCGGGCGCGGCAAGCGGCGTAAAGACGCCGCCGGAGCAGGTCAGGCCGGGCGTTTGACCCGGTTCTTAAGTGTCTCGTAGCCGCGTGCGCCAAGCAGGGCGCGGGCAATGGTCTTGGCAGCGCTCTTGCGGCCCTCTTGCGACTTGATCTGCCGCAGCCTCGCCGGCAGGTTGCGTGCTGCATGGCCAAGTGCCGGCAGCGACAGCGCGTCGGGAAAGCTGACCATGTGCGTTTCGACGCACAGCACCGGCTTGCCGGACAGTTCGGTGATTCTCAGCGCCTGTTCGTGTTCGCTCTCGATGAACAGGATGGCATCGGATTTGCGATAGAAATCGGCCTTGAAACTACCGTGCGCGCCAAGCCGTTGCCGCTCGGCCTTGCTCGGCAGGTCGAGCATGATCAGCTGGTCGTATTTGATCTCGTGCTTGGCGAGCCATGTCTCGGTAAGCGCGCGGTATTTCTCCAGCCGGCTGGTGACCAGCCAGCCGATCTTGTGGGTCGCGACATGGAGCGGCCGGGCTTCGCTGAGGAATTTCTCATAGGCCGGGCCGTCGTCGTTTTCCGCCTCTGTCGGGTCGAGGCACAGCACGCCGTCGATGTCGACGCAGCATTGCGCCAGGAATTTGTGATGCATGAAGTTCCACTGGAACATGCGCGGATGCGGCACGACCTCGAAGACGAGGTCGGTTTCCTGGTGCTGCGGCTCAAGGCCGAACACCGCGGCAAAGGTGAAATCCGCCTCGATGCCAGCAGCCTGGATGCGGGCGCGTGCGTCGCGCATGGCGTTGCCGCCGGAGACGCTGTCGTCGATCACCAGCACCTTGCGCATCTCGGAGACCTTGCGGTCGAGAGCGGCACGGCGCTTGGTAATGCCGGACGTGTAGATCCGCCCGGTCAGGAAGCTGTCGAGATCGGTCATCGGGATGTTAGCCGACAGGCTCACCAGCGTCGCCGCCAATATGCCGCTTCTGGGCACGCCGACGACCAGGTCGATGTCGCGCGGCAGCCGGTGCAGGCCCCTGACGATGGCGTCGTTCATGTCGGAGATCGAGCGGTAATGCATGGTTCAGACCTGGTCCTGTAGGAGATGTCAGTAGCTGTCGAAAGCGCCTAAATTATTGCGCTTCGCGCGGCGTTGCCGTTGGCAGCCTTGCCGGCAGCATTTTGAGAGCCTCGCGCAAGGCTTCGCGGCCGGAGGCGAATGCCAGTGCGATGACGATGGTGATGAGGTAAGCGAGCACCGCGCCGCTGGCTAGCGCAACGACATGCTGCTGCGGCAGCAATGGCTTGATGAACCAGACGGCGGCCAGCGCCAGGTGGGCGCCAAGCACGAAAGGCGCTGCCGCGCGAAGCACATGGTGCGCCTGCAGCGGACCGCTCTTGCCGACATAGAGCCACAGGAATGGCGTTCTCAGATACTCGCTGATCGCATAGGCAATCGCCACGCCCAGCGCGCCATAGGGCAGGCCGAGCATGAAGGCCAGCACCGATGTCACGGCCGTTATGATACCCCAGCGCATGAAATCGCCGGAGCGGCCCTGGCTGACGAAAAGCCACCCCGCCGGATTGTTGAGCGGCTGCAGCAGTCCGGCAAAGCCGAGCGCCAGGAAAATCGAGGCGCTTGCGCGCCATTGCTCGCCGAGCACGAAGGGGATGAGCACATCCGACATCGCGGTGGCGAAGGCGACGCCGGGAAGCGCCACCAGCAGGATCAGCGGCATGACACGCAGATAGGCGCTGCGGTAGCGATCTGGCTCGTCCTTCAGCCTGGAAAGCGCTGGAACCATCACCTTCGACAGTGGGTTGGTGATCTGGCTCAGCGGAAACAGAAGCAGCTTGTAGGCGCGGTCATAGAGGCCGAGCTGCGCCTCGCCCCAATATTTGCCGATCAGCACATTGTCGAGGTTGCGGGCAAAGAAATTGGCGAAATTGAAGCCGGTGATGCCGGCGCCGAAATTGATCAGCTCGCTGATGCCGGCGACCTTGCGCGGCAGGCCCGGACGCCAGCGCGAACTCGCCCAATAGCAGAGCGTCGGCAGCACGGCACCGGTCAGCGTGCCGGCAAACAGCGCCCAGTAGGAGCGGTCGATAAAGGTCCAGGCGATCGAAACTGTGAGCCCGGCGATGGCGCTGGCGACGTCGATGACGGCCAGGCGGCCGAACTGCATGCGGCGCGTCAAAAGCGCCAGATGCTGCGCGCCCAGCCCATAGGCCATGATCTGCAAGCCGAATGCGGCCACCAGACCGGTCACGCGCGGCTCGCCATAGAAGGCGGCGACCAGAGGGGCTGCACCCGCGAGCACGCAAGCCAGGATCGCGCTGACGGCGACATTGATCCAGAAGAGGTAGTTCACCTCCTCATGCCGGATGCCTGATTTCTGGATCGTCGCCTGGGTCAGGCCGAAATCCTGGAACAGCGCGATGAAGGCCAGCACCGGCGCGCACATCGCCACCACACCGAAATCCTGTGGCGACAACAGCCGCGACAAGACGATGACGGACAGGATCTGTGTCGCGACCCGCACCGATTGCGCCATGGCGGTGACGATCGCGCCGCGACCGACCGATTTGCGCAAGGAGCCTTCTGGCGGATCGAATGCATTGGCTTCCAAATTCAGGATTCCTGATTTTTTACGCGAATTTCCGAGCCTGAAAATCCACGACCGCCGCCAACGACAAACTACGGCAATAATTTTGCAGTGCAACAGAAAACGTCGATCGCCGCACCAAAAATGTTGCGATGCAGCAAGACCTGTACTAGCATTCGCATGGGTGGGCCAACAGCGGTCGAGTTTTCATGCTGCATGTCTTGTACCTTGTGCACGACGTTTCTGACCCGGCCGTGCGCCGGCGGATCACGATGCTCAGGGCAGGTGGGGCCCAGGTCACCCTGGCCGGCTTCCGTCGCACAGCCAATCCGATTGCGGATATCGAGGGATTGTGGCCGATCGACCTCGGTGCGACGCGTGACGGGCGATTCGGCCAGCGCCTCGCGGCGGTCGCCAAGGCAGCTCTATCGATAGGCTCGAAACTTGGCGGCGCGCCAAGGCCCGACCTCATCATCGCGCGCAACCTGGAAATGCTGGCGCTTGCCCGCCGCGCCAGGTCAGCCTTCGTCGCATCGGTTCCGATCGTTTACGAGTGCCTCGACATTCATCGCCTTGTGCTGCGCAACGATGTCCTGGGCAAGGCGCTGCGCGCCACCGAACGCTTTCTGGCCAGGGACGTGAAGCTGCTGGTGACCAGTTCGCCGGCCTTCATCGCCAATTACTTCAAGCCGTTCGGCCAGGTCTCGGCACCCATCGAACTGGTCGAAAACAAATATTTCGAGGCCGCGGCGATTGTGCCCGGCGACCCCGAGGCTGAAGAGAGTCCGCTCGGCCCACCATGGCGGATCGGCTGGTTCGGCGCGCTGCGCTGCCGCCGCTCGCTCGAACTGCTGGCCGATTTCTCCCGCCGCATGGAGGGACGTTTCGAGATCGTGCTGCGCGGCCGTCCGGCTTTGTCCGAATTCCCTGACTTTCATGGCTTTGTCGAATCCGAGCCGTGGCTTTCGTTTCGCGGCCCCTACCGCAATCCGGAAGACATGGCGGCGATCTACAACGACGTCCATTTTTCCTGGGCGATCGACTTCTTCGAGGCGGGGCAGAACTCCGAATGGCTTCTGCCCAACCGGCTCTATGAAGGCTGCCGTTTCGGCGCGGTGCCGATCTCGATGGGCAACACAGAGACCGGGCGATTCCTCAAGCAGCAGGATATCGGCGTGCTGTTGCCGCAAGCTTCGCCCGAGGCGCTCGAAGCCGCGCTCGGCAAGACGGAAGAGCATCGCTTCGCCAGGCTGAAGGGGCGTGTTCTGGCCCGCAACCCGAGGACCTGGAGCTACGATCGCAGCGATTGCAGGGCGCTTGTCGAGCGGCTGCGCAGCCTGACCGCGGTGCCCGGCTCCTTCGCAGCCGAGGCGCTGGCATAGGATGGCTAGAGATGGACAGAGGCAAGATGGACAGAGGCTGATGACGCAGATCGAAAAACCCTCATCCAGCCTGATCGTCATCCCTTGCCTGAACGAAGCGGCCCATATCGGCGCGCTGCTCGATCAATTGCGACCCGCGGCCGCCAGGCTTGGCGCCAGGATCATCATTGCCGACGGCGGCAGCACCGACGGCACGCTGGCGATCGTCGAGGGCATCGTGGCGAAAGACCAGCGCGTTATCCTGCTCCACAACAAACGGCGCATCCAGAGCGCGGCGATCAATCTCGCCGTCGGCACCTTCGGCGAGGGCGCCGACTATCTTATCCGCATCGATGCGCATGGCGGCTATCCCGACGACTATTGCGATCGGCTGGTCGAGGAGGCATTGGCCACCGGAGCCGATTCGGTTGTCGTTTCGATGCTGACCAGCGGCAGCGGCACTGTGCAGAAGGCCGCCGCCGCGGCGCAGAATTCCAAACTCGGCACCGGCGGCTCGAAGCATCGGCACCTTTCGGGAGGACAGTGGATCGACCATGGTCATCATGCGCTGATGCGGATATCGGCCTTCGGCGCCGTCGGCGGCTATGACGAGACGTTCAGTCACAACGAGGATGCCGAACTCGATTACCGCCTCCGCAAGGCCGGCTACAAGATCTGGATGAGCGGCAAAACGCAGATGGTCTACTATCCGCGCACCTCGCTCAGCGGCCTCTATTTCCAGTATCTCGGCTATGGTCGCGGCCGCGCCAAGAATGTGCTGAAGCACCGTGTCATCCCGAAAGTTAGGCAGATGGTGCCGCTGCTGGTGTTTCCGGTGGTGCTGCTGGCGGCCTTTTCGTTCGTGCTTTGGCTGGCGGCGGTGCCGCTTCTGTTGTGGGCATCGGTGTGCCTGGGTTATGGCCTGTGGACGGCCGTCCGCCAGCGTAATGCCGACATCGCGCTTGCCGGCGTCTCGGCGATGGTCATGCATCTTGGCTGGTCGGTGGGCTTCTGGCTGCAGCTTCTTGGCCTCGGGTCGCGGCGCGGGGTGGCGTGATGGCGACGCAGGCCAAGAACCGCAGCATCGACATCGGCGTCTGCACGTTCCGCCGGCCGGAACTGGCCGACACGCTGCGTTCGCTCGACGCCATGCAGCTGCCTGCGGGTTTCGATGTCAGCATCATCGTCGCCGACAATGACGACACCCCGACCGCCCGCGACCTGGTGGCGGCGCTGTCGCGGGAATTGACGGTGCCGATCCACTATCGGCATGCCCCGGCGCGCAACATCTCGATCGCCCGCAATGCCTGCCTCGATGCCAGCACGGCGGACTTCGTCGCCTTCATCGACGATGACGAGACGGCCACACCCTCATGGCTCGCCGAGCTGGTTGCGATGGCGCAGCAAAGCGGTGCGGCCGCCGTGCTCGGCCCGGTCAGGGCTCGCTATCGCCCGGATGCGCCGGACTGGATGCGGCGCGGCGATTTTCACTCAACCTTGCCCGTCTGGGTGCGCGGCGAAATCCAGACCGGCTACACCTGTAATGTGCTGCTGCGGACAGGATCCGACAGTCTGCGCGGCCGTCGCTTCAGCCTGGCGCGCGGCCAGACAGGCGGCGAGGACACCGAGTTCTTCGACCAGATGCACAAAGCGGGCGGCCGCATCGCTTTTGCGCCCGAGGCCTGGATCGACGAAGTGGTGCCGCGCTCCAGGGCGGCGTTCGATTGGCTCGGCCGCCGCCGCTTCCGCGTCGGACAGACGCATGGCCACCTTCTGGGCAGTAGCACCAGCGGCATCGGCCTGGTCAAGCAGGTCGGCCTGGCCTCGGCAAAGGCGATCTATTGCTTCGCCTCGGTGCTTCCGGTGGTCATCAGTCCGGTTCGCAGGAACCGAAGCGTGCTGCGCGGCATTATGCATGTCGGCGTCGTCAGCGGCCTTGTCGGCATCCGCGAAATCCGCCTCTACGGCCAGCCTACGCCACGGGAAGGAGGTAAGCGTGCAGCCTGACGTCAGCTTTTTCCCCGATGTTTCCTTTGTCATTGCCGCCTACAATGCCGAGGCGACCCTCGACCGGGCGATCGCCAGCGCCATGGCCCAGAAAGACATCAGCGTTGAAATCATCGTCGTCGACGACAAGTCACGCGACGCGACGCTCGACGTGGCGCGGGCCTATCCCAGGGATATCGTCCGCGTCGTCGCCCTGGCCGATAATCGCGGCCCTGGCGGCGCCAGGAATGCCGGCCTCGACGCCGCCCGCGGCAGATGGATCGCGGTCCTCGATTCCGACGACGCGGTCTTTCCCGACCGGCTCGCCAAGATGATCGCGCGTGCCGAAACGGCCGTTGCCCAGATCGCGGTCGACAATCTGCAGGTCATACGCGAGGACGGCGTCGTCGAGGACGCGATGTTTCCGCGGCGCTATCTGGAAGGCTTGCGCGAGATTTCGCTGGCCACCTATATCGCCGGCAACGTCGTCTTCGAATCGAAGTTCAACCTTGGCTATCTCAAGCCGATCTTCCTGCGCGAATTCCTGAACGAAAACAGGCTTCGCTATGACGAGAAACTGAGGATCGGCGAAGACTACATCCTGTTTGCCGACGCCCTGGCCAAGGGCGGCAAATGCGTGGTCGAGCCTGATATCGGCTATGCCTACCATATCCGCAGCGGCTCCATCTCGCGCGTGCTCGAGCTTCACCACGTCGAAGCGATGCGCAAGGCGGATGCGGTGTTCGCTCAAAACCATCGCATGGATGAGGCAGCCCTGGCTGCGTTCGCCCGGCGCGGCCGCAGCCTGCGCAGGGCTGCCTCGTTCCTGTCGATGGTTCAGCACATCAAGGCGCGGTCCCCGCTCAAGGCGATCTGGACAGCGCTCGGCGACCCGGCGGCGGTCAGGCATATGGGCATGCCGATCGCCGTGCGGTTGCGAAGAATGGCGGCGCAGTTTGCCGTTGGGGTGGGGAGGTGAAGATGCAGGCACATGATGGGATTTTTCGTGGCCTGTGAATGGACTGAAGTCGATCTCCTCAGAAGGAATTTGCGATGAAGAAAATCAGGAAGGCCGTGATACCGGTGGCGGGGCTTGGAACACGATTCCTGCCGGCGACCAAGTCGATGCCGAAGGAAATGCTTCCCGTCGTCGACAGGCCTGTCGTGCAATATGCGGTGTACGAGGCCTTCGAGGCCGGCATCGAGCACATCGTATTCGTGACCGGCCGCAACAAGGCGGTGATCGAAGACTATTTCGACCTCCATCCGGAACTGATCGGAACCTTGGAGCAGACCGGCAAGAAGGCGCAATTGCAGTCGCTGGAAAGCCTCTTGCCGGTGGCCGGCGCCACCAGCTTCATCCGCCAGCAATCGCCGCAAGGCCTCGGCCATGCTGTTTGGTGCGCACGCGAAGTCATCGGCAATGAGCCCTTCGCCTTGCTGCTGCCGGACATGGTGTCGTTCGGTGGGCGGGGATGCCTGGCCGAAACCGTCGACCTTTATGAGCGCACCGGCGGCAATGTCATCGCTGTCGAGCGTTGTGAACCGACCGAGACCAACAAATACGGCATCGTTGGCCGCGGCGCCGAGATCGGCGGCGGCTTCGAGGTGACGGCCATGGTCGAAAAGCCGGCGCCGGCCAATGCGCCGTCGAACTTCTACATCAACGGCCGCTACATCCTGCAGCCCGAGATCTTCACGCTTCTGGGCAATCAGCAGCGCGGCGCCGGCAACGAGATCCAGCTCACGGACGCCATGGTCCGTCTGTCGAAGGATCAGCCGTTCTTCGCCCAGCCGTTCAAGGGCCGTATGTTCGACTGCGGTTCCAAAGAAGGGTTCATCCAGGCCAATATCGCCTTCGCGCTGGCGCGCGAGGACATGAAGGGTCCGGTTTTCGAAATGCTTCAGGAGTTCGTGCGGTCGCATGAACGCCAGGAAGAAGCCGCATAATGCCCATGTTTCGGGGGCATTTTCGAATGGCGGAGGGCGCGGGACGGTAGCCCCGCGCTGTCTGGCACGAAGCTTGCGTCGTTTTGCGCAAATGCCCCCGATCTTGGCGACGCCTGCAAGCCAAAGCATGATCCCGGAAAGTGGGTCCCGGTTTCCGGAAAAGATCATGTTAAAACAGTGAGATAGAGCCAATCCCGATCCATCGGAATGGGACCGGCTCAAGAATTGGACCGAAGATGAATTATGCCAACTTTCCTCTCGACAAGAGGATGCCATTGCCGAATTCGGACGCAGGAGACGGCGAAGACTTCATCGATATCGAGCGGCTGCTTGGCATGGCTGCGCGGCAGGCCAAGGTGGTTGCCGTGTGCGCTGTCATCGGTCTCTTTCTGGGGCTGCTCTATTTGCAGACGACGCCGCCCAAATATCAGTCGGTCGCCAGCGTGCTGATCGACGAAGGTTTGAACAAGATCGTCGACGACATCTCGGCGGCGTCGACAACCATGCAGACCGATTCCGCGATCCTGAGCCAGATCGAGATCCTGACCTCGACGCGGCTTGCCTCTGTGGTTGTCGACAAGCTGAAGCTCGACCAGAACGATACGTTCATGAATCCGCCCCAGTCGGCGCTTGCCCAAGGCATAGGCCTCATCCGCGGCCTGATCCAGTATGTCCGACCCAGCTCTTCCATGCCGGGTGGCGCTGACTTCAGCAAGCTCGACCCCGCTGCCCGCGATGCGCTTATCGCAACGTCGCGCCGCGACTACGCGATCCTCAAGCTGCAGAACGAGATCCGGGCGGAACGCATCGGCCGAAGCTATGTCATTGCGCTCGGCTATCAGGGGACGGATCCGGCCTTGGCAAACGCCATCACCAAGGCCTATGCCGATGCCTATCTCGCCGACCAGCTCGATGCCAGCTTCGATGCCACCGAGCGGGCTGCGGTCTGGCTGCAAGGCCGGTTGACGGAGCTGCGCCAGAGCTCGCAGGCAGCTTCGCTCGCGGTCGAGAAATTCAGGGCCGAACACGGGCTGGCCGCCAACAGCGATGGCCAGCTGATGAGCGACAAGCAGCTTTCCGATCTCAACGCCCAGCTCATCGTGGCGCAGGCCGACACCGCACGCGCCAGCGCCCGCTACCAGCAGTACAAGGCGATTGTCGACAGCGGATCCGACAACGCCTTCAAGGATGCTGCCATATCGAGCGACCAGCCGAGCAGTTCGGTCATCTCGGCACTCAAGACCCGCTACCTCACGGTCGCCAAGCGGCTGCAGGACGTCGAGGCGAATTTCGGCGCCGAACATCCGCAGGCGGTGGCGCTTGCCAAGGAGAAGGCCGACATATCGGCCCAGATTTTCGGCGAACTGAGGCAACTGACCGAAAGCTATCGCAACGAATATGAAGTGGCGCAGGCGCGCGAGACAGCGCTCCGGGCCAACGTCGCCGCCGCACAAGGCAAGAGTTCCATCGATAACCAGACGCGGGTCAAGCTGCGCGAACTCGATCAGCAGGCGACGGCGCTCACCACTCTCTATCAGACATTCCTCGGCCGCTATGAGGAAGCCGCGCAGCAGCAATCTTTCCCGGTAGGCAAGATCCGCATCATCTCGGACGCTTCGATGCCGCTGGCCGCGTCGAGCCCGCGCACGATTATCGTGCTCGGACTTTCACTGGTTCTTGGCATGCTGATGGGTGCCGGCTTCGGCGGCCTGAACGAGTTCAACGAACGCTTCTTCAGGACCGGCGAGGACGTGCGCGACCGTGTCGGCCTGAAATTCCTCGGTTATCTGCCGAAGATCGGCGGCAAGCTCGGCAAGGAAGAAAAGCCGGGCGAGACTCAGCTGGATGCCAAGACCACCAAATTGCTGTCGTCAGCCGAAAAGCGGGCGCGCATGCGGGTGAGCATCGATTCGCCTGCCTCGATGTTCTCCGAAACGCTGCGCAGCGCCAAGATCGCCTTCGACGTCGTGATGGAAGGGCAGGGCAGCCGCGTCATCGGCATCATCTCGGTGCTTCCCGGCGAGGGCAAATCGACGGTCGCGGCAAATCTCGCTGGCTTGCTTGCCGCCAACGGCGCCAAGACGCTGCTGATCGACGGCGATTTGCGCAATCCTGGGCTCAGCCGTGGCCTCGGCATGGAAGCCGAGCAAGGCCTGATGGAAGCCGTGGTCAACGGCCAGACCTGGCAGTCCGTCGGCAAGATCGACAGGCAGACGAAGCTGGCGATCATCCCGGCGGTGCTGCGCGGTCACTTCTCGCATACCAGCGAGCTTCTCTCCTCGGCCGGCATGCGGCGATTCATCGAGAACGCCAAGGAGACATTCGAATACATCGTCGTCGATCTGCCGCCGCTCGGACCGGTGGTCGACGCCAAGGCCTTCGCGCCGCTGGTCGACGGTTTTGTGCTGGTTACCGAATGGGGACGCACACCGCGCGCGATGGTCAGGTCGATGCTGGAATCCGAACCCTATGTCGCCAACAAGATCGTCGGCGCGGTGCTGAACAAGGTCGAACTGAAGAAGCTGGCCAAATACGGATCGCTCGGCGGCTCGGAGAAGTTTTTCGATAAATACTCGAGCTACTATCTGGAAAAGTCGGAAGTGCGCGGCAAAGCGCCGGTCTGACATCGGCCCTTGCTCGGGCAGGTCCGTTCGAAAACGCATCGCGTTGAGACGGAGTCGACCGCTCTGGATGAACGGCGGTGTCGAGCCGGGTCTCGGTGGTGGGTCAGTTTGAAATCCGACCGGGTTTCGCTGCCAGCGTGATCGGGTCGGTTTCGATGAGCCGAAGTGACCGCACCATATTCGCCGTTTGCGTCTTGTATTTGAGAAAATGCGGCGTGGTCAGATGGGCTTCGTAGGCCGCCTGATCAGCGTAGCATTCGATCACGCGAACCCTTTCAGGTGCGCCTTTTTCCGACACGGCATGAAGGAAAAGCACGCCCGGCTCGATTCGCACGGAGGCCTCGATCTCTTCGGCAAGCAGGGTTTTATAGCTGTCGATCTGGTCAGGATCGATTTCCAGTTCCGCCATCCTGACAATCAGCATCAATCGGTCTCTTGCCCTTTTTTACCGGCCGTGAACCAATTCAAACTGACCCACAATCCAGGCCTCTGAACCCTGCGGCTGGACAGTACGGCTCCTGCGCAAACTGCGCACCGAGGTGCCCACTGGTTAACCCCCATTTGGTCAACAAAGTCTCGCCTACGCGACCTTGAGCCGATAGCGGAACACGGTGTGGTCAAGCAGCAGCCGGATGCGCGGCTCGGCCTCGGTCGCCACCAGCCAGCTTGCCGCGATCATCGTCGTGCCGACGACCACCATTGACAAGAGATGCGGCAGCCCGGCGCGGACCAGGACGCCGAGCAGGGCGGCGCCGACGACATCGTGCAGCAGGTAGAGCGGATAGGTCATCAGTCCGATGCGTCGCCAGCCGCTCCAGGACAGGTTGAGCCGCAGCGACCATGCCATGAAGGCGATGGCGATGAGGAAGATGAGGATCGGCGGCGCGAACGGCATCTCCCGCCCGACCTTCAGGATATGGACGTCGACCGAACTGGCGATCTGCAGCACGCCGCCGCCCAGGAACAGGGCGCAGAGGGCAAGGCGGGCGGCTGTCACTGCCTTGAAGCGCATCAGCCACAGCATGACGCCGGTTGCGAAGAAAACGCCGTGATGCACCAGCAGCAGGTCGAGCGTGCGTGTTTCGGCAAGATCGGCCCAGTCGAGCGGGTAATACAGGCACCAGAACAGCGTGCTGACCAGACCGATGGCGATGGCCACCATTTCCATCTGATGGAAGCGGCCAAGCCGCAGCAAGGTCCAGACGACGGCATAGAAGGCGATCTCGATGCCCAGCGTCCAGTAGACGCTGTCCACCCAAGGGCCATAGGGGCCGAACAGGCCGGTGCGAACCAGCCGGATGACCGCGTCGGTCGGCCAACTAAGGCCAACGGTTAAAAGCACGGCAGCGGTGACGGGCGCGCAGATCCAGACCGCCGGCGCCAGCCGTTTCACTCGTGCTTCGAAAAACCGCAGGGGCGTCGACCTTTCGGCACTAAAGGCGATGACGAAGCCGCTGATGACGAAGAAGATCTGGACGCCGACCCAGCCGGATTCGACCCAGGCGCCTATTGCCGGCTGCGGGGGAACGCCGCCTGTAGCGCGCGCCGAAACACCGTCCGGATACGCCCACACCCAGAAGCCATAGTGGTAAACCATGACCATAACGGCGGCGAGGAAACGCAGTATGTCGACGCCACCAAATGTAATCTTCTGCTGAGCCATGCGACCCCTGTCGATGGCCCCCCGCAAAGCACTGTAAGGAGGATTGCTGCGTTGCACAATAAAAGATTGCTCGCCGCCCCTGGCGTAGTCCTTTTCGAGGCGGCGCCGCGCCGAGCCTAGAGTCCGATGCCGCGCTCCTTCAGGGCGGCGGTGATCTCGTCGAGGATGACGGGGTCGTCGATCGTCGCCGGCATGATCCATTCTTCCTTGTCGGCGATCTTCTGCATGGTGCCGCGCAGGATCTTGCCCGACCGCGTCTTGGGCAGCCGCTTGATCGTCACCACCGTCTTGAAAGCTGCGACCGGGCCGATGCGTTCGCGCACCAGGCCGACCACTTCGCTCTCGATGATACCAGTGTCGCGCGCGACGCCCGCGTTCAGCACCACGAAGCCAAGCGGGACCTGGCCCTTCATCGCGTCGGCAATGCCGATGACCGCGCATTCGGCGACATCGGGATGCGCCGAGAGCACCTCCTCCATGGCCCCGGTCGACAGCCGGTGGCCGGCGACATTGATGATGTCGTCTGTGCGGGCCATGACGTAGAGATAGCCGTCCTCGTCGACCATGCCGGCATCCGCCGTCTTGTAGAAGCCGGGGAACTCATCGAGATAGGCTTGGCGGAACCGCGCATCGGCATTCCACAGCGTCGGCAGGCAGCCGGCCGGCAGCGGCAGCTTGACCACCACATTGCCCAGCGTGCCACGCTTCACCTCATGGCCTCCATCGTCGAGCACGCGGATGTCGTAGCCGGGCATCGGCACGCCCGGCGAGCCGTATTTCACCGGCAGGAGGCCAAGGCCGGCGGGATTGATCGTCATCGGCGAGCCGGTCTCGGTCTGCCACCAATGGTCGACCACCGGCACATCAAGCTTTTGCTCCGCCCATTTGATGGTTTCCGGGTCGGCGCGCTCGCCGGCAAGGAACAGCGTGCGGAACTTCGACAAATCGTACTTCGCAATGAACTCGCCCTTCGGGTCCTGCCCCTTGATGGCGCGGAATGCGGTCGGCGCGGTGAACAGCGCCACGACTCCATGCTCCGATATCACCCGCCAGTAGGTACCGGCATCGGGCGTGCCGACAGGCTTGCCCTCGAACAGGATGCTGGTACAGCCATGCAGCAGCGGCCCGTAGACGATATAGGAATGGCCGACCACCCAGCCGACATCGGATGCCGCCCAGAACACTTCGCCCGGCTTGACGCCGAACTCGTTTTCCATCGTCCATTTCAGCGCGACCATGTGGCCGCCATTGTCGCGCACGATGCCTTTGGGCTGACCGGTCGTGCCGGATGTGTAGATGATGTAGAGCGGGTCGGTGGCAAGCACCGGCACGCAGTCGACATTGGCGCCCGCTGCCCGTTCGCGGGCGACGGCATCGGCGTAATCGATGTCGAAATGCTCCTTCAGTTCGCAACGCAACTGGTCGCGCTGCAGGATCAGGCAGGCGTCCGGCTTGTGGCGGGAGATCTCGATCGCCTTGTCGAGCAGTGGCTTGTAGGCGACGACGCGGCCCGGCTCCAGGCCGCAGGACGCGGAAATGATCAGCTTCGGCTTGGCGTCGTCGATGCGGGTGGCAAGCTCATGCGAGGCAAAGCCACCGAAGACGACCGAGTGCACGGCGCCGATGCGGGCACAGGCCAGCATGGCGATGGCCGCCTCGGCCACCATCGGCATGTAGATGATGACGCGGTCGCCCTTGCCGATGCCGCGGTTCTTCAGCACCGAGGTCAGCGCGACGACCTCGCGCTTCAGCTCGGCATAGGTGAACTTTTTCACGGTTCCGGCAATCGCGCTGTCATGGATCAGCGCGATCTGGTCGGCGCGACCGCCGGCGACGTGTCGGTCGATGGCATTGTAGCAGGTGTTGCAGGTGGCGCCGGTGAACCAGCGGCCATAGACGCCGGCATTGGCGTCGAACACCTTATCCCAGGACGAATACCAGTCGATGGCGCCGGCCGCATCCGCCCAGAATTGTTCCGGGTCGCGTTTCCAGCCCTCATAGACCTCATGATAGCGTGAAGCCATCCGTACCCTCCCAGGAGCGATTTTCTTCCTTCCAGATAGCGCGCTCTACCCTTGGCCGCAAATGCACGCCATTGTGCTGATGAGATCGACCTGGCGCTTGGGGGCAATAGCCGTGAAATTTGCTGCTGTGCGGATCATCGGGCGCTTTGTGCTCCCATCGGTTGTGGGCGCGGCACTTATGATCTCCGCTGGAAACGCCCAGGCCGGCGATGCCGCAGCACGGCCTGACGATGCAAGGACAGGATGGCAAGGAGATCCTGCACGAGAACCGGCGGTAATCGTCGTGCGGTGCAGCGCTTCAGCCAAGGTTTTGAAGGGCGCGATCGCCGCTTCCTTGCCGTGACCGGCCAGCCGCGCTGACAGGGCCATGCCCAAGGCGTCCTGGCAGCCGGCATCCGTTCGATCTGCAGGTTGTTCTAGATCGGCAAGGCCACAAGCATGAGGCCAATGCCGCCGGCGATCAAAATAGCCGTCGCCAGCGCTTTTCTGTGACGTTCGAAGCTCGTCGGAGCCCGCTCCCAATTGTAACGCATACGCTGTCTCCCCAACTCCCCGGCGGGTTTTACCTTACTTAGGGGAAGAAACGCAACGCCTCCAATCGGCTGGCCCGCTGCTTGCCGCGCCGCGATGGCGACTATCAATAATTTACGCGCAGCGCCGCCGTCATCCTTGCTGAGCGAGGTAAGGAAGAGCAAGGGTCCGGCAAATCTCGAATGGCGCTACAAGGTCGGGTTTGGCAGGGCACATCTGAAGCCGCACATCTCACAGGTGCGACCGCTCGCCCGCAGTAAGCAACGAGGCGAACATGTGCGCGTAGTTCTCGGCCAGAACGCCCCAATCCCACTCTCGGATCGTCTCGATCATGCGGGCGGCCATCCGTGACCGGAGCGATGGCGTGTCCCGCAACAGGGCGAGCTTGTTCGCAAGCCCCTCCGCAGTTCCATCGAAGAACAGCCCGTTGTCGCCATCCCGAATCAGCTCTGGCATGCTTCCCACACGGGTCGTCACCACGGGGACACCGCACGCCGCCGCCTCCAGGCAAGGATTGGGAGCGCCTTCGCTGCGACTGGCGCAGACATAAACGTCGAGGTTCCGATAGAAGTCGAGCATCTCGTCGGCGTTACGCCAATGTTGCTCCCGAATCGCAGTCAGCAGTCGCACGCCCGGCACGGCAGCGACGGCGGGCTCGATGACTTCGTGGACGCCGCGATGTGCCGGACCATGGTTGCTGAGACTTCCCGCCCATCCGACGCGGAGTTCGCCAGAATAGGGTTGTGGCTTTTGTGGGGGGCAAAAGAACGTCGTGTCGACTCCATTGGGCGTGTAGTGGACCGGAACACGCAGTAGAGGACGGTATTCGTGCTCGAGCCGCCGATTGTTGACAAAGACAGCGCGTGCCAGCCGGCGCAGGGTAGCGAGCCCGGGCTCGCGGAACTCGCCCTCCAACTCTCTGTGGCCGCAGATCCCGATGAGCAGCCGGTCGGACCGCCGGGCGAAGACCGATTCCGGCAGGGGCAGCTTCGAGAATTGGAGCCAATAGAAGATGAGTACGATGTCCGCTGCGTTCACATCGGACTCAGTCACATCATGCTGAAATCGTTGGACGATTTCGAACCTGCTTTCCAGCACGCGCCGGAGATTCTGGGTCTTGCGATCGATCGCCCAGCCGGGTCGGTCTGCGATCGCCAGGATTCGGGGGAGGTGTATATCGCTCACGAGGCGTACCGCTCAAGCCAGTGGGCCGACCATGGATTGGCCTCGTCCAAATCGTCGTCCGTCGCAGTGGCGCGCACCTGGGTAGCGTCCGGCAGCCGGATATCCTCTGGTCGCAAGCGGGGGCGCCATCCGTGCCAGCCAAGATCAATGACCTCCTCACTCAGGTACCGGCGGCCTGCATACTTGCGCGCGGCATGCTCTGCGCTCAGGAACAAATAATGCTTCATGCGAAAACGCTCGGGGTAGAGCTTCACCGGACCTCCGAAGCGTACGCGATGGCCGCCTGACCACGCAATCTCCATGGGGCCGTCCTGTTTCTTATAGGCGCGGACGCAGTGTGGGGAGGCCGGCCGGAACGGGTAATAGGTACGCAGCGTGTGTTGATACTTGGGATTGTCGTGATTGGGGGCTTCCCTGGTAGGAATGAACGTGAACTCGGAAGACTCGATCGCGTTGCAGCCGAGTGCGTCGGCTGCCGCAATGGCGGAGACCAACGATGAGTGCGAAGTCGGCGGAAGGTGGATCTCGTCAGCATCAAGATGCATGACCCAGTCTGCTTCGAGCGACTGAAACAGTTCCTCTTTGCGACGAAGAAGTTGCTCCCAGCAATACCAGCCGCTATGCGGGATGCTTTCCAATCCTATCAATCCGGCCCCGGAGTAGCGCCGGACAATCTCAAGCGTTCGGTCCGTCGACTGATTGTCGCAGACGTAGACCTGCACGCCTTGACGGAAGAGGTTCTCGAGGCATCCGGCGACGAACCGTTCTTCGTTCCGTGTTGTTAGGACCGCGACGACTCGCGGGGAACTGCGATCACGCGCAGCATCCGCAACGTAGGTGTTTAGATCGACCAAGCCCCTCAGTCCTTCGTTGTGTGATTTCGGATGCAGTCTTAAAGATTCAGAGCGGCCATGCCAAGGCGCCACAACTTTCCTACCTGAAGTGCAGCACGCGCTCATGGCGGTTCCCGTGGCGATCGCAAATCTCAGGAATATGCGTGTTCGGAAACAGGCAAAACGGCCGCTTATGGCACAAACGGCCCTTTGGCCGAGTTGTCGTCCCACCCACGCATAGCGGGCGGCATTTCGGCATTTGCTCCCCTGCTGGTCGAGGTGTTCGCCCGATCACAATTCCATGGCGGGAACACGCGCCCTGTCGCGGCCGCGGTTCTTCGCTCTGCGATCAGATCAGCGATCTGTCGAGGACCTGCGGCGCTCTCCGCTCTAGGATGTGGCCCGATGGCATCGGGTGCTAGCGGTGATATGACTTGTCGTTGGCCAGCCGCTGATCCACCGGAAGGCGTCGCGGCGCAGGCGCGAGACGGCAGCATCAACCCGGACAATGTTGCGGATCAAAGGAAAAAAGATGGTTGCAGAAAAGCATGGCGGAAGCCAGTGCTACATGCCCCAGCGCAACGCTGCCGTGTGCACCGGCGCATCCCAGAATGCGGTCATCTCATCGTCGAGCATGGTCAGTGTGATCGAGCAGCCGGCCATGTCGAGCGAGGTGACATAGGAGCCAACCAGTGAACGGGTCACCGTCACGCCATGCTTCTCGAAGATCGCCCGCGCGCTGTTGTACATCAGATAGAGTTCCATCAGCGGCGTACCGCCGAAGCCGTTGACGAACAGCAGCGCCGGGCCGTTCGCCCTGTCGCCGAGATCGTCCAGGATCGCGGTGCAAATCTCCTGCGCGATGGCATCGGCGCTTTTCAGCGTGTCGCGCCGGCGGCCGGGCTCGCCATGGATGCCGACGCCGAACTCCATCTCACCATCGCCGATGTCGAAAGTCGGCCTGCCCGCCGCCGGCACGGTGCAACTGGTCAGCGCCACGCCCATCGAGCGGGTAGCAGCGTTGACCCGGTCGCCCAGCGCCTTCAGCGGCGCCAGCGCCAGGCCATGTTCGGCAGCGGCGCCGACGATCCTTTCCACCACCAGCGTGCCGGCGACGCCGCGCCGGCCGGTCGTATAGGAAGAATTCTCGACGGCGACGTCGTCATTGGTCACGATCTGCAGGACGCCTTCCGACATTTCGGCCGCCATGTCGAAGTTCATCACGTCGCCTTCATAGTTCTTGACGATGAACAGGCAGCCGGCCCCGGTCTCGACGGCCTCCGCAGCCGCCAGCATCTGGTCCGGCGTCGGCGAGGTGAACACCTGGCCGGGGCAGGCGGCGTCGAGCATGCCGTGCCCGACAAAGCCGCCATGCAGCGGCTCATGGCCGGAACCGCCGCCGGAGATCAACGCCACCTTGCCCGGCCGCAATTCCTTGCGGCGGATGAATTTGTGCTCGTCGCCGAGCACGAGGATGTCGATATGGGCGGCGACGAAGCCGTCGAGGCTTTCGGTCAGCACCGTGTCCACCGAATTGATAAATTTCTTCACGGCCGTCTCCTCCCGAAATAGGCCTTCCAAAGCAATTCCAGGAAAAGTGTGTCGCGGTTTTCCGTCCGGAATTGCGTAAAACAAAGAGTTCGATCAGCCACCCTTGCCGGTGATGCTGGTGATCTTCTGGATAAAATCGTTCACCGCCCTGTCGAGCGCGGCGTTCTGCTTATCGTCGCCGAAATCCGGCACGACAAGCGAGACATGTCGCGTCTTGCGCATGCCTGCCGCGACCGACATTTTTCCGGGATGCGCCTGATGGTAGGCGGCGAGAAACTGATCGCGCTCGGCCGGACTGAAATGGCACACCGAAAATATAGCCGGCAAATGTTTTGACGGAATCGGAATCGAATAGGCTGGACTGGAAATCTGCGTGATGAAGCTTCGGTGCTTGCCGAGCGCGTCGGCAAGGCGCAGGCGCATGCCGGACGGGCGCTGGTCGATGACCTGCGACAGGATCGTCTTGTAGGCGCGGATCGCCTCTTCGGAGCCGGGTTCGGGTTTGATGTCGACCATGCCAGCTGCGCCTAGACCGATATGTCAGCGATGGCCGCCTTGGCCATGGCGAGTTGCGCCGGAGCGACGGAAAGATCGCGCAGGCCAGCCTCGAGCAGCGCCGGGATCGAAGCCGGATCGCCGCCGGCATCGCCGCACAGGCTGACCGGGATTTTTTCACGTTCACCAAACGCGGCCACGGCAGCGATCAGTCGCAGCACGGCCGGATGACGGACCGAATTGAGATGGGCCACGGCAGCGTTGTCGCGGGCGGCCGCCATGACATATTGGGTAAGGTCGTTGGAGCCGATCGAGAAGAAGGCGACCTCGACAAACGCCTCCGGCACGATCGCCACTGATGGCACTTCGACCATGATGCCGAGCGGCGGCATCTTGTGCGCGATGCCTTGGGCGGCGAGCCTCGCCTGCTCCTCGGCGAACGTCGCTGCTGCCTGCCTGTATTCCTCAACAACGGCGATCATCGGAAACATCACTTTCAGACTGCCGTGGACGGCGGCGCGCAGCAACGCCCGGATCTGTACACGAAACACCTCCGGTCTTGCCAGTGACAGCCTGATACCGCGCAGGCCGAGGAACGGATTGCTCTCCTCGATCGTGAAGCCTGGCACCGGCTTGTCGCCGCCGGCATCGACGGTGCGGATCGTTACCGGTTTCTCGCCAGCCCATTCCAGCACCTTGCGGTAAGCGCGATACTGCGTCTCCTCATCCGGCAATGTCTTGCCGAACAGGAATTCGGTGCGCATCAGCCCGACGCCGTCGCAGGTCGCGATGTCGATGCGGTCGACATCGGACGGGTCGGCGATGTTGACTTGCACCCGTACCGCCTCGCCGGCCTTGGTGACCGCCGGCCGCGCTAGGAACGTTCCGGCCTGGTCGCGGCGCGCCGAGAACGCCGACGACGCTTGCCGAAAAGCAGCGATTTCGGCCCTCGAGGGCGACAGCACGATGCCGCCATGTTCGGCGTCGAGCAAGGCGATGCCGGTAAGATGAGCCGGCGAAGCACCGAGCCCCACGACCATGGGCACGCCGCGCGAGCGCGCCAGCATGGCGACGTGGCTGGCGGCGCTCCCCGCCTTCAGCGCGATGCCGCCGCCGCTGCTCCAGTCGGTTTCAAGAAAGCGTGTCGGCGCGATGTCCTCGCCATAGAGGATGGCACCGGCTGGTGCCTGGACGTTGCCATCCTCGGACAGAGCCCGCAGCACCTGTTCCCTGATATCGCGGATGTCGGCGGCCCGCGCGCGAAAGTAATCCTGGTCGGAAGCGTCGTAGCCGGCGATTTCGGCGTCGAGCGCCTGCCGCCAGGCCTTGTCAGCCGGTAGGCCGGCACGGATCGCGGCAAAGGCCGGGCTGCTTAGCGCATCATCCTCCAGCATGGCGATCTGAAACTCGAGAATGTCGGCGGCATCGCCCACGGCCATCTCGATCAATACAGCGAGGCGGCCCGCCGCGATGGCGATAGCGGTTTCAAGCGCGGCCTTCTCGTCGCCGGCCGTTTCTTTGCCGACATACGATAGGACAGTCTTGTCGAGGTCAAACAATGGCCCTTCGGCATAACCGGCTGAGGCCGAAATGCCTTGCAACCTAAGCGGTTCGGGCATGGTCCGCGCCTTCGTCGAAATCGCGCCGCACCAGCTCGACCAGCGCGTCGACGGCATCATTGGCGCCGTCGCCGCTCGCCCTGATGTGCAGCACAGTACCCTTCGGCGCCTTGGCCGCCATTACCTTGACGATGCTTTTGGCGTCGAACCATGGCCCGTTGGCGGCCAGCGCGATTTCCACCTCGGCGGCAAAGCTCTTTGCCAGCTTGGTGAACTTCACCGAAGGACGCGCGTGCAGGCCCACCTCGTGGGTGATCACAACGGTCGCTTCGGCGGATACGGACATGTCTTTCAAAATTCCCGTTCACTCACGACGGCGACAATTCACGCGCCGTCGCCACCACTTCCTTGAGCGTAGCGCCGCCGGAGGCTTCGGTCGCCGCCATCACTGCGCCTTCGACGATCGGCGCGTTGCAGACGATGATCTTTTGCGATCGTGGCTCGCCGATCATCTCCACCGCCATTTCCGAATTGGTCTCGGCGCCGCCGAGATCGACCAGGATGGCGACACCGGCTTCCGACCAGGCCTTGTCGATGGCGCCCATGATCGCCTCGACATTGGTGCCGAGCCCGCCATGGCCGTTTCCGCCGCACCATGCAAGTGGCACCTCGTTGCCCACCATCTGCCGCACCATGTCGGCCGTGCCTTCGGCAACCAGCGGCGAATGCGAAACGATGACGATGCCGACATTGCTCATGCGCTTTTCCCGATGGTTTGCGCCACTGTGCGCACCAGCAGCGCGGTCGAACGCGCGCCGGCATCCATATGGCCGATCGATCGGTCGCCAAGGAACGACGCACGGCCGCGCAGGGCCTTCATCGGTACGGTAGCCTTAGCTGCCAAGTCGGCGGCATCGGCAACTTCCGCCCCGGTCTTTCCCGCAGTCAGTGCGTCATGCACCGGCTGCAGCACGTCGAGCATGGTTTTTTGGCCGACCTGCGATTTGCCGCGCGCTGCCACGGCTTCGATGGCCTTGCCGAACGCCGCCGTCAGATTGGCGCGATCGGGCGCCGCTGAAATCTCCTTGCCGAGCGCCATGAACAGGGTGCCGAACAGCGGACCGGAGGCGCCACCCACCGTCATCACCAGCTTGGTGCCGATCGCCTTCAGGGCTTCGGGCAGCGGCTTGGCAGCAAACGCCTCGGCCTCACTGCGCACGGCCTCGAAGCCACGCTTCATGTTCAGCCCGTGGTCGCCGTCGCCGATCGCCTGGTCGAGCGCCGTCAACTCTTCCGCGTGCGCGGCGATCACATCCGCAGCGGCCGCGATCAGCCTGGCAAGGTTCAACGCTGCCATGTCACCCGCATTCCCGGTTTCCATGCCGCCCGCAGTATCGAAAGAACGGTCATTCGACAACTCAAGCATGCGTTAAGCCGCTTCATGCAGTGCGACTGTGGCCGCGAAGACCTCGGCCACTGCATAGGCGCCGGGGTCGACCACACCCTGCAGCTTGCTGCCGACATAGGCCGACCGTCCGGCTTTTGCCCTGTCCATGGCGGAGGTGGCCTCGGCGCCGTGTCGGGCCGCGATAGCCGCTTCGTCCAGCCCCTTGGCATCGAGTGCCTTGAGCGCCGGCTCCAGGGCATCGACCATGGTGCGATCCCCCATCCCGGCGCCGCCGTAAAAAGTCATTCGTTCGAGGCCGGCAAGCAGCGCCTTGGCCAGGCTCGCGCCGCCGCCCAGAGCCTGCGCCGCCGCTGTGAAGAAGATCGACAGCAGCACGCCGCTGGAGCCGCCCATCGACGCGCTCAGAATGTCACCTATCGCGCCAAGCGTCGCCGAGGGTTCGGCAAGCGGCAGCGTGTCAAGCCGCTCCAGCACACTGCGCGCGCCGGTCGCCACCGTCGAGCCGGTGTCGCCGTCGCCCGCCTTGGCGTCCAGCCCGTTCAAAGTGGTTTCCAGCGCGATCAGCCGTTCGCAGATGGTGGCGACAAGACGCCTCGTGCGAGCATCCTGGCTGGGCTTGCGTGCCGCGCTCTTTCCGGCAGCTTTCGCCATCGGCACGACATCAGGTGCAACAACCGGCTTTGCCGGCGTCCAGGCATGCGGGCCGACCGGCGCCAGCAAGGCCGTCTCGCGCACTGCATCGAGCCGGATCAGCGACAGCGAGAAGCCGTTCATGTTGAGCGCCGTCATCAGCGGGCCGGGGCCGATCGTCAGCTTGATGATTTTGGCCAGCGACGATGCAAGCACCGCGTTGGCGATAACAGACATTTCGAGCGGCGGCACCGAGCCGAGATTGTTGATCAGCAAGGCATAGCTGACTGCCGGATCGAGCCGTGCCGAGAGGCGTTCCGCCATGATCGCGACCAGCTTGTCGGCGGTTTGCACCGCAATCCGCTCGACACCCGGTTCGCCATGAATGCCAAGGCCAAGTTCGCCGTCGTTCTCGCCAAACCTGTCTTCGTGCGGTTGGCCCGGGATCGAACAGGACGACAAGGACATGCCGAGCGAAACGATGTCGGCAGCCGCCGCGCGGGCGGCCGCCGCAACGGCTGCCAGATCGTGGCCGGTCTCCGACAAATGACCAGCGATCTTATGCACGAACAGCGTGCCGGCAACGCCGCGCGGCTGGGTGATATCGGGCAACGCAATATCGTCGGCGACGATCACCATCTCGACGCGAAACCCTTCGGCGCGCGCCTTCTCGGCCGCCAGGCCGAAATTGAGACGGTCGCCGGTGTAGTTCTTGACGATCAGCAGACAGCCGGCCGGACCGGTGACGGCCCGGATGGCCGCCAGCACCGCTTCGACGCTCGGCGAGGCAAAGATGTCGCCCGAGACTGCCGCCGTCAGCATACCCTTGCCGACGAAGCCGGCATGCGACGGTTCATGCCCGGCGCCACCGCCGGAGACGACGCTGACTTTCGTTTTGTCCCAGTCGGCGCGCAGGATGACCTTGATCTCGGGGTAGCCGTCGAGACGCGCGAGATTGCCCGAACCAATGGTCCGCAATAGCCCGTCCAGCGCCTCGGTGACGATCGTTTCCTTGCGATTGAAAAAGTGCTTCATCGAATTCGTCCCGTACTCGCAATCGTCAATCAATAGCCGGCGTTGAACCCTGTGATGGAAACGCCGCCAACCGTTACATCAGCCTTTGTCCATCGGCGCCGAAATAGAGCGGCGACCGGTAGCGGATCATCACCCTGTCGCCCTGCGCCAGATCCGTGTCGGGATCGGTCAGTGTCACCAGTTTCTTGGTCCCCACCGTCACATGCAAATGGTTCTGGTCGCCGAGATGCTCGACCCAGTCGACGACGCCATCGGCGTGGCCATTCGCGGCCTTCGCGATCGTCAGGTGCTCGGTGCGCGCGCCGATCGTCTTGGTGCCGGCTGGCGCACCGCCATCGGGCAGCAGTCCGGTCGGCAGAAGATTGATCGCCGGCTGGCCGAGCCTTGCCGCGACATGCAGGTTTGCCGGCTCGGAATAGATGGTGCGCGGCGAGCCGATCTGCACCAGCACGCCGTCGGCAAGGATGCCGATGCGGTCGGCCATCGTCATCGCCTCGATCTGGTCGTGCGTGACATAAAGCATGGTGGCGCCGAGTTCGGTCTGGATGCGCTTCAGCTCGAGCCTGAGATCCCCGCGCAGCTTGGCGTCGAGCGACGACAGCGGCTCGTCCATCAAATAGATCGAGGGCTTGCGCACCAGCGCGCGGCCGATGGCAACGCGCTGCATCTCGCCGCCCGAAAGTTTGGTCGAGCGGTTGGCGAGCTTGTGATGGATACGCACCATCCTGGCCACCTCCTCGACCCGGCGGCGGATCTGGTCTTCCGGCATTTTCCGCGCTGGCGAGCGCAGCGGGAAGGCGAGGTTGTCGAACACCGACAGATGCGGGTAGAGCGAATATTGCTGGAACACGAAGGCGGTGTCGCGTTCGGCCGGCGACAGCGTCGTGGCATTGTGGCCGCCAATGTGAATTGTGCCGGAATCCGGCCGTTCCAACCCTGCGATGAGCCGCAGTGTCGTTGTCTTGCCCGCTCCCGTCGGCCCGAGCAGCACGACGAACTCGCCATCTGATATATGCAGGTCGAGACCGTTGACGGCGGCATGGTCGCCGAAACTCTTGGTCACGTTCTTGATGTGCACGTCAGCCATGCTGGGTCCTCCGCTCGGAGGCGACATCGTGGATCTCGGTTCTCACCGCGCGGCCGGATCCTTTCTCGAACAGCGACAGGCGCGCGCTGCTCAGGGTCAGCCCGACATGGTCGCCGGTGGAGAGCCGGATTTCGGCCGGCACGCGTGCCTTGATGATGCCGTCCGCCGTCTCCACCGCGACGATCTGCGTGGTGCCGAGATATTCGGTGCCGTAGATGGCGCCGCGCAGCTTGGAAGCATCGTCGAAGCGGATGTGTTCCGGGCGGATGCCGAGCGCCATGTCGGCCGGCGCGATGTCCTCGCGCACTTCCGGCACCGCCACTTTCGCGCCTTGCACGACGATCTCCCTGGCGCCTTTGGCGAGACCGCCGCCGAATCCCAAAAAGTTCATCGGCGGCGAGCCGATGAAGTCGGCGACGAACATGGTCGCCGGGCGGTCGTAGATCTCGCGCGGTGTGCCGAACTGTTCGATGACGCCATGGTTCATCACCGCGATCTTGTCGGCCATAGACATCGCTTCCATCTGGTCGTGCGTGACATAGACCGTCGTGGCGTGGATGCGGTTGTGCAGTTCGCGCAGCTCGTGGACCATCAAATCGCGGAATTCGGTGTCGAGCGTGCCGAGCGGCTCGTCCATCAGGAAGCACTTTGGCCGCCGCACGATGGCGCGGCCGAGCGCAACCCGCTGGCGGTCGCCGCCGGCGAGGCCGGAAACGGATTTGTTGAGCAGATGGTCGATGCGCAGCAGCTTTGCCGTTTCCTCGACCCGCGTGCGGATTTCGGCCGACGGCATGCCTTGCGCCAACAGCGGGAAGCCGATGTTCTTGCGCACATTCATGTGCGGATAGAGCGCGAAGAGCTGGAAGACGAAGGCGATGTCGCGCTCGCGTGCCCGCAGCATGGTGACGTCGTCGCCGCTGAGCAGGATCTGGCCGCCGGTCGGCAATTCGAGCCCGGCGATCATGCGCAAGGTCGTCGTCTTGCCGCAGCCCGACGGCCCGAGCATGACGAAGAACTCGCCATCCTCGACAACGAAGTTGGAATCCTGCACGGCGACGAAATCGCCGAAGGCCTTTCTCAGGTGCTGGACGCGAATTTCGGCCATGATTATTCCGGGAACTTCGAGACGATGATGAACATCACGGTGCCGGCGAGCATGGTGATGAAGGAATAGGTGTAGAGCGACAGCGCGAAAGGCTGGAACAGCATCAGGAAGCCGATGGCGATCAGTGCCGTCGCGATGTTTTCCATCAGCCCACGCCTGGCCCAGACAGGCCAGCGCGATTTGCGTTTAACGGGATTGGTCAGGCTCATTTGCGCACCGCGCCGAAGGTGATGCCGCGCAGCAATTGCTTGCGAAGCAGGATGGTGAAAACCAGGATCGGCACCAGGAAGATGGTCGTTCCGGCCGCCACCGCCGGCCAGTCCTGGCCGCCCTCGCCGATGATGGTCGGGATGAAGGGCGGCGCGGTCTGCGCCGTGCCCGAGGTCAGGAGTGCAGCAAACGCATATTCGTTCCAGGCGAAGATCAGGCAGAAGATCGCGGTCGCGGCAATGCCTGTGGTCGCTTGCGGCAGCACGGTGCGCCAGAAGGCCTGCAGCCGCGTGTAGCCGTCGATCATCGCCGCTTCCTCATATTCGCGCGGAATCTCGTCGATGAAGCCTTTCAGCAGCCATACAGCCAGCGACACGTTGACCGCCGTGTAGAGCAGGATCATGCCGAGTGCCGTGTCCGACAGGCCAAGCTCGCGGTACATCAGGTAGATCGGAATGGCGACGGCGATCGGCGGCATCATGCGCGTCGACAGAATGAAGAACAGAAGATCGTCGGCAAGCGGCACCTTGAAGCGCGAGAAACCATAGGCCGACAGCGTGCCGAGAAACACCGCGCAGAAGGTCGAGCCGAAGGCGATGATCAGCGAATTGACGAAGCGCGGCAGGAAGTTGGAGGGGCCGGCGATCACCATGTTGCGCTTGCGCGTGGTCTCGTCGCAGAAGCCCGTCGCCGGTCCCAGCGAGTTGATGTATTCCGGCGTCTGCCGCGTCCGCGTCGTGAACAGGTTGCAGTAGCCTTCGAGACTAGGCTGGAACAGGATCTTGGGCGGATAGGCGATCGAGTCCGGCGGCGTCTTGAAGCTGGTGGCGAAGATCCACAGCAGCGGCACGATCGAGATCAGCGCATAGGCGATGATGATCGCGCCGGCGATCCGCTTCGAGTTGCTGCTCGGTGCGACGACCGAATGGGCTGTGGTCAGGCTCATCTCTGCTTCACCTTGTTGAGCGCCTTGACGTAAATGTTGGCCAGCCCAAACACCGCGACGAACAGGATGATGGCGAAGGCCGAGGAATAGCCTGTGCGCCAGCTCTCGAAGGCCTGCCGCTTCAGCGTGATCGAGGCGACCTCGGTGGTCGAGCCCGGCCCGCCGCCGGTCAACAGATTGACCATGTCGAACATCTTGAAGTTCTCTATGCCGCGAAACAGCACAGCCAGCATGATGAAGGGCAGCGCCATCGGCAGCGTGATCGACCAGAATTGCCGCCAGTTGGAGGCGCGGTCGACCTCGGCCGCCTCATAGATGTATTCGGGGATCGAGCGTAAGCCCGCGAGGCAGATCAGCATTACGTAGGGCGTCCACATCCAGGTATCGACGATGACGATCGACCATGGCGCCAGCGACACGTTGGAGAGCATCTGGATATCTGTTGGCGGGATCCGCGTGACGAACGAGATGGCATAGGCGAAGAGGCCGATCTGCGGCTCGTAGAGGAAGCGCCAGAAATTGCCGACCACCGCCGGCGACAGCATCATTGGCACCAGGATCAGCGTCGTCCAGAAGGCATGGCTGCGGAACTTGCGGTCGATCAGCCACGCGAGCGTGAAGCCGATCAGCGTCTGCAGCAGGATGGTCCAGAACACGAAATGCGCCGTCGTCTGCATGGCGATCCAGATATCCTTGTCGCCGAGGATGCGCTGGTAGTTGGCGAGCCCAAGATTCTTCACCACCTCGTTCGGCCGATTGGCGCGGTAGTTGGTGAACGACAGATAGATCGCCCAGAACAGCGGGAAGATGTTGATGGCGAGCAGCAACAGGATCGTCGGCGAGATGAACAGCCAGGCGAGGCCCTTGTCGCTGATGCCCCGGACCTTGCGGGCCAACGGTTCCGGGGTCGCCCGGGCAACGTTCTCCGCGGTCCGATTGAGCATGGTGAGTCCTGCTTCGGTCACTTTAAGCCGTCTCTGTCATGGAATTTATCTGAACCGCGTCCCGTGCCAAGGGCGGCACGGGACCAAGAGCATGATGCCGAAAAGTGTGAAGCGGTTTTCGGGCGACATCATGCTCTCTCTCGTTATTCCTAGAGGCGGATGATTTCTGGTCGATTCGACCTGAAATCATCCGGCTCAGGGGCCTAGCTCGGGAGGAGCTGGTTACATCTTGCCATCGTCCTCGAAGACCTGCGTCCAGTCCTTGACCAGGCCGTCCAGCGCATCCTTGGCCGAACCCTGGCCGGCGACCACATAGTCATGGAAGCGCTTCTGCGACGCCTGCAGCAGCGGCGCATAGCTCGGCTCGGCCCAGAAGTCCTTCACGACGGCCATCGAGTCGAGGAACGTCTGCGCGTAAGGCTGGCTGGCCGGGAAGGCCGGGTCCTTGACCACCGCGTTGAGGCAGGAATAGCCGCCGAGCGACCACCACTTGGCCTGCACGTCCTTGTTTGCGAACCACTTGATGTATTTCAGCGCCGATTCCTGCTTGTCGGAATAGGAAACCACTGAAATACCCTGGCCGCCGAGCTGGGCGAACTGCTCGCCGTCAGGCCCCTTCGGGTTGACGAAGTAGCCGATCTTGTCGCCGCCGACATTCTCGTCCTTCTGCAAGCCGGGCCATGTGAAGGCGAAGTTCATGTGCATCGCCACCTGGCCGGATTTGAAGGCATCGACGCCTTCGCCCATGTAGCTGTTCGACGCTCCAGGCGGCGTGCAGCAATCATAGAGCGCCTTGTAGAACTCCAGGCCCTTCACCGATTTGTCGGAATTGACGAAGCCTTCCATCTCGTAGGGCTTCTTGGGGTTCTCGTACTGGAAGCCATAACTGTAGAGCACGTCCATGGCGCCCATGGTGATGCCTTCAGAGCCGCGCTCGGTGTAGATCGAGGCGCCATAGACGGTCTTGCCGTCGATCTCACGCTTCTGGAAGAACTCGGCGACCTGCTTCAGCTGGTCGAATGTGGTCGGCGGGCCGAGATCCCAGCCATACTTCTCCTTGAATTCCTTCTGCAGCTCCGGCTTGGAGAACCAGTCCTTGCGATAGGTCCAGCCGACGACGTCGCCCATGGCCGGCAGCGCCCAGTAGTTCGGCGTGTTCTTCGGCCATTCCGAATAGCCGACGACGGTTGCCGGCACGAAGTCGTCCATGCTGATCTTCTCCTTGTCGAAGAAGTCGTTCAGCTTGACATAGTGGCCGTTCTCGGCGGCGCCGCCGATCCACTGGCTGTCGCCGATGATCAGGTCGCACAATTTGCCGTGCGAGTTGAGCTCGTTGAGGAAACGGTCGGCATAATTGGTCCAGGGCACGAATTCGAATTTCATGCCGATGCCGGTTTCCTTGGTAAAATCCTTGGACAGTTCGACAAGCGCGTTGGCCGGGTCCCAGGCGGCCCAGCACAGCGTCAGGTCTTCAGCGTGCGCGACGTTCGAGACGGCTGTCGACGCTGTGATCGCCGAGGTCAGTCCCAACGCCAGTTTCAAGCTCGATTTCATGACTTCCTCCCATTTGCGAAACGCGCCCGGATGACGGTTTCAAGAGCCCTCAACCCCTCTCCTCAGGGGCCTAAACATGGCGGCGCGGCAGCGCGGCGGATGTTTAGTAATTTGTTTAGTGATGCAATTTTTACTAAACAACGCAAGCGAATTCGTTGCTGCGCCGCAGCATGCTTGCGCCGGTCTCTGAAAACGTTAGGAAAAGTGCAAATCACTGGCCGGATTCGCGCTTGCTATCGAAGCAGTGCGAGCTCGTTCCGAGCTGGTTCCAAATCGTTGAGGCTCTCAGCCGACGCGTTTGGTGCTCACCATGACCTTCCGGATCGGCGGCGCCGGAGGCAGCAGTTCGCGGATGTCGGCGAACGGGAAAGTCGGTTCGAAGCGGAAGGCTTCGGCCACCGCGCCCTGCGCGCCGTTGCACTGGCCGGCGCGAAAAAGGTTCTGCGTTCGCGCGCCGTCGACGAAGCGCTCGGGATCCTGCGACCGATGCATGCGGATCGCCTCGGCCTTGATGTCGGCATGGGCGGAAATGTCGACATAGTGCGTCGGCGAAAAACCGGTGCCGCCCATCGTGTCGGCATGCAGCACCGGTACGGCGAACGAGGCCGCTATGCGCACACCGTCCGACAGCGCGCGATGGTCGGCGTGATAGTCGTTGGGTGCATGCGTAATCGCCAGATCCGGTCCGATCTCGCGAATCAGCGTTTTCAGCGCCCCGATCAGCGCTGCATCGGCCACCAGTTCGCCGTCGGGAAAGTCGAGGAAGCACGGCGTCGCCCCGAGCAGCGCGGCCGCGGCCGTGGCTTCTTCGCGACGGAAACGAGCGAGAACAACGGGATCACTCTTGCCGCCCTTGGCACCATCCGTGGCTATGGCAAAAGTGAGTTCTGCGCCTTGCGCGGCATAGGCGGCCATCGTACCGAACATGAAGATCTCGATGTCGTCCGGATGCGCACCGAGCGCCAATATTTTCAAGTCTCTCTCCCCGGAAATGGAACAACGTGACGAACGGAATCCTGCTCGCCCTGATCGCCTATGCAAGCTATTCGGGCAGCGATGCCGTTGTCAAAAGCCTGGGCGGTCAGCTCACGATCTTCGAGATCGGCTTTTTCATAACCTTGTTTGCTGGCTTTTTCCTCTTCTTCGCGCGGCCGGCGGGCGAGCGGTGGCGCGATTTCTGGCGCGCCAAAAGGCCTTGGGCAGTGCAGGCGCGCGCCTGGGCGGGCATCGCGTCCGGCGTGCTCAGCGTCTACGCCTTCACCACCATTCCGCTCGCGGAGGTCTACGCGTTGATCTTCCTGGCGCCGCTCTGGGTCACCATCCTCTCCACGCTGATCCTCAAGGAGAAGGTCGGCCCGTGGCGCTGGCTGGCGGTGATCGCCGGTTTTGCCGGTGTCATGCTGGTGGTTCGACCGGGATTTCGCGAACTCAATCTCGGTCACCTTGCCGCGTTCGGCGTTGCCTTCCTCGCCGCCACAAGCGTCATCCTGATGCGTTCGCTGGCGCAGCAGGAAAAACGCACGACGATGTTGGGTGTGCTGGTCGGCTACGGACTGGTGTTCAATGGCATCGGTGCCGCCGCCACCTCATTCACCGTTCCGGGCGGTAAGCAACTGATGTGGCTGGCGATGGCCGGTGCCTTCACGGCAGCCGGACAATTCCTGCAGCTTCTGGCCATGAAATACGCGCCCGCCAACCGGGTCGCGCCGACGCATTATTCGCAGATCGCCTGGGCGGTGATCCTCGGCGCGTTGTTCTTCCAGGAATATCCGGACGGGCTGTCGCTGGTTGGCTTGGCGGTCGTCGGTGGCGCCGGCCTGCTGACCATGGTGCGCGAGGAAGCGCGGCTGGGCACGGTACGCTGGAACCCGTTTTCGCGCACCCGGCTTTGAACCGGCCCAACCCAATAAGTTGCACGGCCACCGCGACCGCTGATATGCGGACGTAAGCGGACCTGCCGCGGTTGGACGAGCGCATTCCTGAACCGATGACCACAAAACCCCTGCCGGAGCTTCCGGTATCCGCCGTGCTGCCGGCGCTGGGCGATGCGCTCGGCCATGGCAACAGCGCCGTGCTGGTGGCGCCGCCCGGTGCCGGCAAGACGACGCTGGTGCCGCTGGAGCTGCTTGACGCGTCCTGGCTGGGTGCCGGCAAGATCATCCTGCTCGAACCACGCCGGCTCGCCGCCCGCGCCGCCGCCCGCCGCATGGCGCAATTGCTTGATGAGGAACCCGGCGCCACCGTCGGCTATGCCATGCGCATGGAAAACCGCATTTCGGCAAAGACCAGGATATTGGTTGTCACCGAAGGCGTGCTGGCGCGCATGATCCTCGACGATCCCGAATTGCCTGGGATCTCGGCTGTCATTTTCGATGAATTCCATGAGCGTTCGCTCGATGGCGATTTCGGTCTCGCTCTGGCGCTCGACGTGCAAGGGGCGCTGCGGCCGGATCTGCGTGTGCTGGTGATGTCGGCGACGCTCGACGGTGCGCGTGTCGCCAAACTCCTGTCGGGCGCGCCGGTGATCGAGAGCGAGGGCCGCGCCTTTCCCGTCGACATCCGCTATGACGAGCGCCCCGCTGGCACCACCATAGAGGACGCCATGGCCAAGGCGATCCGCGCCGCCCTTGCCGACGAAAGCGGCAGCGTGCTCGCCTTCCTGCCCGGCCAGCGCGAGATCGAGCGCACAGCCGAGCGGCTGGCCGGCAGGACCGGTGCCGATACCGACATCGTCCCGCTCTACGGCATGTTCGACGGCAAGGCGCAGGATGCCGCAATCAAGCCGCCGCCGGCCGGTCGCCGCAAGGTCGTGCTGGCCACCTCGATTGCCGAAACGTCGATCACCATCGATGGCGTGCGCGTCGTCATCGATTCCGGCCTGTCGCGGCTGCCGCGCTATGAGCCGGCCAGTGGTTTGACCCGACTGGAGACCGTGCGCGTCAGCAAGGCTTCCGCCGACCAGCGTGCCGGCCGTGCCGGGCGCACGCAGCCAGGCGTCGCCGTCCGCCTGTGGCGAGCCGAGCAGACGGCTGCACTTCCCGCCTTCACGCCGCCGGAAATCCTTGAGGCCGACCTGTCGGGCCTGCTGCTCGATTGTGCCGCCTTCGGCGTTGCCGATCCGACAGGGCTCGCCTTTCTCGATGCGCCGCCCGCTCCTGCGCTTAATGAGGCAAGGGCGCTGCTGCGCGCGCTGGATGCCATCGACGAGATGGGGCGCTTGACGAAAGCGGGCGCTTCGATGCGCAAGCTCGCCCTGCCGGTGCGGTTGGCGCATATGGTCGCCGAGGCAGCCAGGAGCGGCCATGCCTTCGCGGCGGCGATGCTGGCCGTGTTGCTCACCGAGCGCGGCCTTGGTGGCGACGGCGCCGATCTGGAGCGACGGCTGATGCGCTTTCGCGGGGAAAGATCGCCGCGCGCTACCGCCGCCAAGCAGCTCGCGGAGAGGCTGGCGAGGCAGGCCTCTTCACCCTCCCCCTTGTGGGGAGGGTGAAGAGG
>SAKE01000029.1 GCA_004017275.1 Mesorhizobium sp.
ACGAATGAGCCGCAGGAGGCATTTGACGAACGGGGAAGCAAGGGCCTCGTCGTCCCCGTGGACAGCAGGGCCAACCGGTTCATGAGGAATTTCGCTTTTCCCCAATTTCAGTACTCCTCTTGAAGGACGATCTCTTTTTCTGCGATGTGTGGTTCGGGCGCTTGCGTGGGCGGGGAATGGCTTGGGCGAGCCGATCCCACGCAACAGTGTCCCGTGGCCGACCTCGAGCACGTCCACCAATGCGAGACCTTTCACCGCGGCGCGAACGCCTGCGCCGCGGTTCGACCCGAGGTAAACGCAATGGAAATTCCACCTGCCGCAAGCCGCGCACTTTTGCGGCATCGACGTTATTGCTGCGAAGTGCGCCTGGGCGGGCGGATTTGCCAATTCCAATTGTCATGCCCTTCGCGATCCTTGCTCAGGAAGTGACAGCGTTTTGAGTTTCGGAAGTCTTGTTTTGCGGAGCCACACAGAGACCCGCGTGACAGGCAGGCTCACCCGTGTAGTTGGCCAGGGCTTGGAGCAACGAGGTGAGGTAGCGCTGTTTGGTTTGGTCCGGCACTGGCTCCGAATGGTCCAGCGATTTGATTGCCACCTCGATCAACTCGATCGCCCGGTCCTTGTTGCCGCTCTCGTAATAATACTGAGCGACCGGAAAGTAACACCCGAATTTAAAGTCTCCATCGCCTTGCGGAGGATTAAGTTCCAGGATCTGTTCGGAGAGCTCCTTGCCCATCGCAAAGCGATCATCATGCGGAAGATGGGAGTTGTCGATCGTGGGATGGAAGAGTTGGTTCAGCGCCATCACCACCCAAGACATCGCTTCGAACTTTTTGTTGATCGCGTCCTCGACCAATTCGCGCATAAGCGGCAAGCCGGTTTTGATGTCGCGCAGCTTGTGAAGCAGAATATCCGCATGAACCCGCCGAAAATCAAAAGAGTCTGGCATCACGGCGAGGCCTTCTTCGATGGCCAATAGTGCCGCTGCCCAATCCTCGTCCTGCATCGCCGGCCCAAGTTTGGCGTATATCGGCTGACTCAGCGACGATTCGCGCACACGCGAGATTCGCTTTGCATCGACGGCTTTCGCTTCATAGCTGCTGCGCCAGCTGCTGTTAAGGACTTTCGGCAAAACGTCATCGAGAGGTGCCGGGTGGCCGATATAAGCGATGTGGCCGTCGCGGTCGACCACGAACGAGGTGGGAATCCCGAACGAAGAGCTGGGTTCCAGCCAGAGCTTTTTCATTTCGCCAGTGCAATCGAACGCTGTCCGATAATTCAGATTCGGGAACTTCTCGGTCAGCCAGGCATCCACGTTGGTCCGCGCTTCGTCCGCGGTTGCAGCCTTTTCGCAAGCTGCGACTCCGATAATCTCAAATCCGCTGTCTTTATATTTCTCCTGCAGTTCGATCAAATGGGGCATGGCGTGGACACATGGTCGGCACCAAGTCGCCCAAAATTCAACGAGGTAGACCTTGCCGGGCCGAAGGCTCGTGAGGGGCTCGCCACGCAGCCAGTTCTCCACTTTCAGCGCAGGAGCCGGGGACCCCATACGCAGTTCCATCTTGGTGTCCAAAGTCATTCCACACCTTTCGTCTCTTTTGTCGCGGAATATTTTCCAGTCAAAATCGGACACGGTCTCGAGGGCATTGCTCCCTCTCGCTTGCTTCAGCGGAGCTCTCACCGTGTTGCCGCACATCAAGCACGGCAAAGGGCATGCCAACCCTTCTTAGCTTCGGCAAGCGCCGGTACCGCCTTGAATAAGCGAGCCCTAACACGGCCAGCTGACGTTAACCTGAATGTCGGCTTTCGACGGCTCACCTTAGCGGCTGCCGTTTAGGAAGGTGAGAGTTTGGCTGGCCCGCTGGCGATAAGACCGGCTTCGGCGTCCTGGAGTAGTCGCACTTCGGCGATGGGGTCGAAAGTGCGGGAGAGGCTCGGTACCCTTGCAGCCACCGCCGCATGTGGCCCGGCGTCATAATTCGCGTCGCGGTTGCCAACGGCGGCGTTGGGCTCGATCCACGTGGCGTTGAGCCCGACAGCACGTAAAGCTGCATCGTGATTGAATGCCCTTTGCTGTTTCACGCCAAGCAGGAGTCGCGCGACGCTACCTTGCTCAAGCGCGAGCAGAGCGATCTGACGCCGTAGGAATATTGCTCGTCCCGCTTTTGCCGCCAGAGGCGGAAATCTTTCCTGAATGCCACCGCCGATCATCAATATCGACGAATCATATCCCGCTGCCCATTTGTTCGACTCCGAGGTCGGGCCAGCACTCCGTCAAGGGACGGTTGATGAACCCTAGATGCTCGGGATTGGCGCATGGCGCGCGCCGCAGAAGGCTGTCAAGGATGCGGCGCGCTCGCCAGGCCAGCAGCCCAAAGTTCGGATCAGCCAGCCCGCGCTGTCCAAGGCAGGCGTTCTGAACGAAAAGGCGTCGGTCTCGCGGTCCGTCCCAGTACACCGAAAAATCCTCGCCGATGGCGAGCTCATTGCCGATCTGTTCGAGGCGATCTGCGATCGGTTCTAGGAAACCCGGCAGCGGTTTCTCGTACCCGGTGGCCAGGATGACGATATCGGCGGTTACTTCTCCGATGTTGTCCAAGCCGCGTTGCAGCGTGAGCCTGTGCCCTGCTCCGGCATTGATGCAGCGCGACACGTTGCAACTTGGCCGCAATGTGATCTCGCATTGGTGTGGCTCGAGAAAGGCGTGGTGGTAGAGCGCCTGATAGACCGCGCGCAACTTGCTTTCTGAAATGCCCTCGGAGGCAAGCGCGAAACGCCGCAGGAACAGCTGTCGATGCACCTCGCTCATCGCAGCAAAACGATCCGAGAAGCATGGCGTGAACAGCCCGTTTGTGAACGCGTGGTCGTCGAAAGGCATCTCGCGCGTCAAAACCCATGTGATCGCCGCGGGCCGCCGTTCTTTCGGCCGGCCGACAAGGTGCAGTAGCAGCTCGGCTCCCGACTGTCCGCCGCCAACAACGCAGACATGCTTTTTTTGCACCTCAGGATTGATGTGGGCCAACTCAGATGAGTGGAACAGGTTGGGTCCAGTCCAGCCATGAAACTGAGGCGGAATTTGCGCCTGCTTGCCTATGTCGATGACGAGGTTTCTTGCATCAAGGACCGCGTTGTCCGTCCGCACGCGAAACTCGCCGTCAAAGCGGATTTCGCGAACGGCCTCGCCGCCACGGACAAGCGGATTCTTCTGGAACGCCCAGTTGAGATATTGGGCGAACTCGGCTCTAAGCACCCCGTGAAATTGCGCATTGAGGAAATTGTAAAGACGCCCGTTCTCGTGGAGGTAGTTTACGAATGTGTAGGCTGATCGCGGATTGACCAGAGTAACCAGATCCTGGAAGTGGCCGACCTGGAGCTCCGCGCAATCGAAAGCGCTGCCTGGATGTCCTCGGAAATCGACCTCCCGGTCCAGGAACAGTGCCCCTTGCGCAATCTCTTCCTGTATCTGACACGCAAGGCTCAAATTAGATGGTCCAGCACCCACACCAATACAAAAGAGGTCCACTTATCCTTACTCCTCTAGGAGTGTTTTCCAACTCAGCGGCATGTTGACGTCGATCGCCGGGCATTGAGCAATGCGAACCTCACAGGCATGCTTGAGCCGCGGTCCCGACTGAGAGGACAGCAAAAGCGTGTGCCGCCTTCCAGGTCTTGGGCTCAATGTCGGCGGCATCGACAGCGGCGCGGCGTGATCCGAACCCAAGAGCAGAAGGAAAGTGTGTGATGCTGTCGCGCGGCTCTTCCGGATCTTACGGCGGCTTCTAGCGCCGGCCTCCACCCCAGGAGTGGCTGTTTCCCTGCCACGACGGAAGCGGCTCTTTCTTTCGAGGGGCGTAACCATGGATAACGGCTCTTAATGCTTTCGGAGACTCCCATGCATGCGGCGTGCCGGATAAAGATCTGTCAAACCAACGAGTTCGCGCAGTTCCAGCTCGTCTGGAATCCGACATTGTCGCACGCCCGACGATCGGGCAGGGGAAGCTCCGCGGCAGCGGCCCTTGCACACCGCAGGCTGACAGGGACAGCCGCCGATTTGACGCGCGTCCGGGTACTGATAAGGGGCCTTCCAACAGGGTTCGCGCACGAGGCGGGGTCTCCTGGTACACCCGCCCTGTGGCTTGGCTGCGGTCTGCTGCAGCCGTTCGTCTTTACTGCCCGTTGCGGACGATCTCGCACGAGTTGGTTCACGAGAGCGTCGTGAAGCAGTCGAGGCGTCCGGTTTGGCTCTGACAAGCGTCGCAAGATGTTCGCGGATCCAGCCATGTCTCCGCAATCCGACCGGTAACCGACGACGACTTCGGACTGGTTGGCGGTCCTACGACCTGATCGGTGTTCCTACGGAGCTGATCAGCGAGCCAAAAACAGCGGCAATGTGGTCTTCCCAAAGCTCCAGCTCGGCGGACCGCCGAAAATCCGCTCACGCAGCCCACGGCTGCCATAAGCACCCATGACCATCATGTCAGCACAGATGTCGTTCGCGTGCTGGGTCAGCACTGTGCCCGCCGATTTGCCGGCGCTCTTAAGCAGGTCAACGGAGACCCGAGCACCGTGCCGAGTAAGATAGGCAGCGATGTCAGCTCCGGACTGCGCGCCTTTCCCGTTGTTTTGCGCCTTTGGATCGACCATAGCGACACAGACTTCCCTGGCAGCGGATAGGATACTAAGAGCTTCCCGAACCGCACGCGAGGCCTCTACACGCGAATCCCAGCCGACCAGCACGCGTCGAGGCGACAGCGTCGCCTTAACGCCCTTCGGCACGATGAGCACCGGCTTTCCGCTATCGAACAAGCAGCCGTTGACAACAGGAGGTCCGAGAGTCTCATCGTTGAGGAGGTCTCCTCCAACGATCGTCAGGTCAGCGCAGAGCGCCCGTTGTCGTGCCACTTCACCGAGGCTAGCCGGATCGCAATAGTCGGTGTCAACGTCACAGGAAAGCGACATAGCTTTCAGCCTTTTGAGGATATCCGCGGACCGTCTTTCCATTCTGGTCACGTCCTGTGAAAATTTCTCGATTTGCTGAAATCGATAGTTCGGTACTGCAATTGCCTGTGCACGTCCTGTATTCCATTCGGGGGGCGGAGACGACATCAAGAGCAATGGAGGCGGTATAATGAGTACCGATAGGTGCGCGCCGACCTCGGCACACAGTCCGGCAGCTGTTGTGAGGTCCTCATCAGAATGATCAGCACCCGTCACACTGAATATGCTTTTAAATTCCATTTGCCTGCTTCTCCTGGTCTTCGTTAGGAGCGCCTCAAAGCGGCAACACCGCTCTCAGGAGGAAGAGAGAGCGGCACCACATTCGACCACCGATTTCAGTCGTCCGGCTTCTCGAGCGAGTAGCCGACCGACCTGACGGTGCGAATGACGCTGCCGGGCAAGGCCGTTTTCAGCGCCCTCCTGATTCGGCTGATATGGACATCGACGGTGCGTGCACCGACATGAATGTTGGGCAGCCAGGCCGCCCCGATAAGCTCGTCCCGGCTGAAGACCTTGCCGGGGGCCTCAATCATAAGCCGCAGCACGTTGAAATCGATCCGTCCGAGATGGATGTCGTGGCCATTACCGCGAACCCGATGGGCATCGAGCTTCATCTCCAGGCCTCCACAACAAATCCAACTGTCGTTTTCAACCCCGTTCGGACCACGCTTGGTCAGCCCGAGCCTCGCCCGCAGGCAGTCGAGCAGCTTGGCCGGAGCCACCGGCCGCACAAAGCTCTCAACGCCTGCCTTCAAGAGATCGAGGTGCTGGTGCTCGGCGCCAGGCGCGATCAGGGCGATGATAGGCAGGTCGGTGGTGCGCGGTTCCCGCTTGAGGTGGGCGCAAATTGCGGACCCGTTTATGCTGGCTGGGTCGCAATCCAGCACTACGGCCTGAAGCTCCCGTTGTTCGGCCAAGGCCAGCGCAGCCTTCGCGCCGTCTGCCGTCTCACTGCTGAAACCGTCAACCTCCAGTATGTGGCTGTAGAGCAGATAGAACTCGGCATCTTGCGAGCAGATCAGGACCAGCGGCTTCTTCATCGGCGATACCCCAACAACCTGGTCGGCCTCGAGTCCCTGGATCGAGGGGACTGGCCAACATAGTTTCTCGGGTCCGTCATGATGGCCTTTCTCGAAAATCGCGCCCATCATGCCAGCGCCACGTGGGGAAAGGTTTCGATGACTGAAATCGCATCGTCGACCAGCTTCGTACCGGCCGTGGCGAGCTTCAGGAGCGTCTCGAAGCCAAACCGGTGGACATCGCGCAGCGTTTTGGACAAAACGACCAGCCGTCCGGTCGTGAAAAGCACCCGACCAAAACCCTCATGGCTCACCTGGATCATCGGCGATGCCATAAGGCCGCAGCGCTCCTCGATCGCAAGCCCGATGGCGGCGTAGTACTTGTCGAGCCTCCACAGCACGTCGGGATCGGGATCTCCGATGATTGGGATCCCTCGGCGCTGTTCCTTGGTAATGATGAAGTCGCCCAGCAGCTCAGCGTCCGCTTTGCGTTCCCACGAGCCATAGGAATCCTGAGAACGGATCAGCCGCACGAGGCATTTGACGAACGGGGTGCAAAGAGCCGCCTCGTCTTCGGCGACAGCTGGGGGGATTGCGGGGTCAGGCATTGGCGTCCTCCTCTTTTCAGTCCTCGTCCTCGAAGGACGGTTTCTTTTCGGCAATGCCCGCTCGCGCCAGCACCTTGCGCAGCCAAGGCGGAGGACACGTCCTGAGCATCATCTGCGTGCGCAAGAGCACCTGTGGGATCGATTGGGGCTCCGCCACTTTGATCGGGTGGATTTTTGCCGCGACAAGCTTGGCTGCCGAAGGGCCGCCAATTGCCAGACAAAACAGGATCTGACAGCCCTTGAGCGCATCCACCTTTGGCGTGATGCGATCATCGCGCTCGGCCCGATGCTCCCCGCTTTCATCGGACACGTCATCGAAGGCCACGGCTTCTACGAGATTCCATTCCTCGCGCGTCACGTCGTAGACAGCAAAGCGCCTGGCCGACCCGAAATGGGCATTGAGGTCCTGCATGTCCTGAGTGGCGATCGCAACGCGCAATGCGCCCTTACGTCGTTCAGGCATCGGGGCGAAAACCTCATTACTGACCAGCGAGAGGCGGCGAACAGCGTTCATCGTGATATTTCTCGATTACGGAGTGGATCAAGCGCCTCAGGAGTGGGCGCGTGTTGGTTGGCCTGGAAGATGCTGGCGACCTCGAAGATCATGTCGCGGGTGCCCTGATAGAGAATTGCGAGCTTGTGCTGGCTGCCTAGTCGATCGAAGACCGGGAACCCGATGCGCATGAGCGGAATTCCGAGCCGCTCCGATGCCTGGCGCCCGTGCGAATGCGTGACAAGCAGGTCAGCACCGACGGCAAGACTTTCCAGATCGCCGAGATCGCCGATCTGAACCGAAACCGCCGGGACTTTCTTGAGAATTTTAGACCTGTCGGTCGTTGTGACGGCCGCGGCTATCTCGGAGCCGAGACCAGCAAAGAAGGTTGCAAGTTGGAACAGCTGGTCTGGTTCGGCAGCGATGGCAATTTTCTTGCCGCCGAAATGGAAATGTCCGTCGAGCATCGCGTCCTGCAATTGCGCCCGGCGCCGGCGCACGCGGGCCGGTACCGCCGCGCCCGAAATCGAAGACAGCAGCGACACGAAGCGGTCCGTGTCCTGCAGCCCAGTCAGTGACTGGAACAACACGTAAGGCACGCCGGTCAACCCGAGCAGCGCTTTCGCCGGGCGGCGCATGTGCTCACCGATGGCGATGCATCGCATGGCCGTACCCAACTCGCGAATGTCTTCGACGCTGGTGCCGCCGTATGTGGTCGCTACCCAGCGGTCAGGAACCGTACCGTCGAGCGAGCCTGAAATGTCGGGCAGAATAACCGGCTTGAGCCCAAAGCTTTCAACCATGTCCCGCATATGCTCGATGTCGGCGACAGAGAGGTTGCATCCGGGTAGGATTGCGATCTTCTTCGGGTGCCGCGCCCGTTCGCCCGAGCGCGTAATCCCTTCGATCATTGCGGTGACTGCCTTGGCCCAGCCCTCTTCGATCGCGCCGTCAAAATCCGGCGTGTTGGCCAGCACGACCTCCGTACCCGCAAGCTGTTGCGTGTGCTTCCGCATGATGTTGGCAATATCACCCGCGCAATCTTCGCCACGCGTCTCCACCAGCGCGGTCGTGCACACCCCGATCAGCGTTGGCTTCGTGCGGTTCTTGAGGTTGAGGATCGCCTCTTCCAGATGGTCGGCTGCGCCGAGGATGGTCGCCACCTCATCCATCGCCGTAGTCTGCAAGGGAATCGTTTCTTTGAAGTGCCGCACGAAGAGAACGAGCGCAAAGCTTGTGCAGCCTTGGCTGCCGTGGAACAGCGGCATCGCACCGTCGACGCCAAGAAAGGCAAAGGCGGCACCCAGCGGCTGCGACGACTTCAGCGGGTTGACTGCCGCCGATTTGCTCTGGGGAAGGATGCGGGCCATCGGTCGCCTCAACACTCGTGTGCCGTCGCGCAGGCGAATTCATCAAACAGGTACGCGGTCTCGTTCCTCGTGCACGGCAATTCGCCTATCAGCTCAGGCTGGCAATCCCACGGGGCCGGCTGGCGCACCTGAGACCAGATCGGATTGTGAATGGCGAGGTCGATCTGGCGTACGAGTTCCACCATGCCGTCATAGCCGGCATAAGGATGCTGGCGCTCCTGGTTGATATCGAGCCAGGGCGTCTTGGCCTTGAGCGCAATGAATTGCGTGCGACCGCCCGACAGCATGATATCGGCCCTGTGTTCAGAGAGCATGGCGTACAGCTCGCTCGCAGCCATGGATTCGAACATGTGCTTGTCGTGCTTGAGAACTTGTTTGATGCGCTCCTTGTCCTGCACCGTAGATTTCTTGATCGAGGTGCCGACGATCTCGATTCCGATCTCCATCAGCGCATGGACAACCGACCAGGACTTCACACCGCCTGTGTTGAGCAGCACGCGCTTGCCTTGGAGCCTTTGCCGGTAGGATTCGAGTTTCTTCCACGCGATCGCCTCCTGCTGCGCGATCAGCGTCTCTGTGCGCTCGAGGATCTCCGGATCGGCGCCCTTCCTCACCAGCAGCCTGACAAGGTTTCGAAGAGCTTGCGATGTGTCGGAGATGCCATAGAAGGAGCCCTCGAAGAACGGGATGTCCCAGCGCTCCTCCATCTTGCGGGCAAGACTGATCAGCGCGGTCGAGCACACCATCATTGCCGCCCGGGCGCGGTGCGCGGAAGCAATGTCGCGGTAACGCGCATCGCCGGGAATGCAGGCGCGCACCCGGATCCCGAGCCGATCGAGGAGCGGCTTTACAAGCCAGAATTCGCCCGAGAGGTTGAATTCGCCAAGGATGTTGATGTCGTAGGGTCCGGGGTCGTCGGGTTCGACCGTGCCGATGACATGATCGAGCAACGCCTCGGCGGCGAGCTTATTGCCGAGGTTCTTGGAGCCTGCCAGGCCAGGCGCATTGATCGGCACCACGGCCAAACCGAACTTTTCCGTGGCGCGTTTGCACACAGCCTCGATGTCGTCACCGATCAGCGCCGTTACGCAAGTCGAGTAGACGAAGATCGCCGGCGGCGCGTATGTGTGCTTGATCTCGCGGATCGCCTTGAAGAGTTTCCGCTCGCCCTGCCCCATCACAAGGTCGAGTTCGGTGAGGTCGGTCGTGAAGCTTGTCCGCCACAAGGTCGGCCCTGACGAAACCGCACCACGGTTGTCCCAAGAATTGCCCTCGCAGGCGAGCGGCGCATGGACCAGATGCGCAACGTCGGTGATCGGCTGCAGGACGATCTTGGCTCCGTCAAAGGCGCAGCCGCCGGCTGCCGCCCCTGGTGTCAGCGACTTCGAGCAGCCCTCCTTGCGCGCCTTGGCATCTTTGCCACGGTTCTTATCGCAGGCGGGCTCATCGAAGGCGTCCTTGATTTTGGCGCTGAGGGAGGACATTGCTCAGCCTCCCCAGTCCATTGGGCAAGGAATGGCCTCGGCGAAAAGCCGGCCACAGCTCTTAGCGCGTGAGGTCATAGGAATAATCCGTCACACCCGTCTCGCTCGTCTCGCGATCGAGTTTGTCGAAGATCTTGTCGAGGATCGTCGTCAGCACGCGCAACGCTCCCTGGTAGCCAAAGAGCGCAAAGCGGTGATGATGGTGCCGATCGAAGATCGGAAACATCAGCCGGATCAGCGGTGTTCCGGTGTCGCGCTCCAGGTACTTGCCGTAGGAATTGCCGATCAAAAGGTCCACCGGCTCGGTAAAGAGCAGTGAGCGCAGCGCCCACAGGTCCTTGCCCGCCCAAACCTGGGCAGCCTTGCCGAAAGGCGAGGATGCTAGCAGCTTCTTCAAATCGGCTTCCCATGCCGAGGTGCCATTGGTGGCGAGGCAATGGGTTGGCTCGCCGCCGGTCTCCATGACAAAGCGGGCCATTGCGTGAACGAAGTCGGGATCACCGTAGATGGCGTATTTCTTACCATGCAGCCAGGATTGGCTGTCCGCCATGGCGTCTACCAGTCGGCCGCGCTCGAGGCGAATTGCCTCGGGAATCTCCTTGCCGGAAATCGCCGCGACCTCCATCAGGAATTCGTCCGTCGCCTGAACGCCGAGCGGATAGTGGAATGAGGCCGTCGCCTGCCCGACCTCCTCGCAATAGCCCAGTGTCTTTCGGGTGTTGTGATGCTGCAGCGAAAGCGTTGCCTCGGCGTTGAGGGCCTTCTTCACCTCGTTGATCTTCGTGCCCCCGTCATACATGCGGTATTCACCGTCCGAAGGCGTATCGAACTGGTCAGAGGCATCCTGGATCAATGTATAGGACACGCCCATTACATCGAGCAGGCGCTTGAGCTCCCGGTTGTTGCCGACGCAGAAGCCGTCGAAGCCCGGAATGATGTTGATGGTTCCTTCGATTTGCGTACGCTCCTGGCCTTTCCAGAAGTGCTCCAAAATTCCTTTGACCATGTTGTCATAGCCGTCGACATGACTGCCAACGAAGGCCGGGGTGTGGGCAAAGGGCACGTCGAAGTCGCGCGGGACTGAATCTTCGTCCTTGGCGTTCTGGATGAAGCTGTGCAGGTCGTCGCCAATGACCTCTGCCATACAGGTCGTCGACACGGCAATCATCTTGGGGTCGTAGAGCTGGTAGGTGTTGGCGAGCCCGTCGACCATGTTCTTCAGGCCGCCAAACACCGCCGCATCCTCGGTCATTGAGGAGGAGACCGCCGCGGCAGGCTCCTTGAAATGGCGCGACAGGTGCGAGCGGTAATAGGCGACGCAACCTTGGCTGCCGTGGACGAAGGACATGGTTCGCTCGAAGCCGGCGGCAGCGAATACCGCACCCAGCGGCTGGCAGGCCTTGGCCGGGTTCACGACAAGCGCTTTGCGGGCGAGGTTCTTTTCGCGGTATTCCCACGTCTGGGTGAAATCGCGCTGATCGGAAACGATTTCATCGGGGTGCGGACATTCGAAGTTTAGCTTCTTCTCAGCGAGCATCTTTCTGTATTCCGGCTCGCGGAACAGGGGAGCGTGATCGAGAATTTTTTCAGCCGACTGCGGCATGATGATTACCTCTTTTGCATCTGGCTGCGCGGGACGGCAGCTCAGGACGTCAAGACGTTCCAGGCTCCGGCGGATCAGAGGCCGCGGGAGTTCACCGTCTCAGTGGGAGACTGGGGCTGAAGCAAATGTTTATTCGGCAGCCATCGCCCGCTCATCGCCCCGGCTTCTTTTCCAAGGCGCGTGGAATAGGTCCCAGACCGGGTTGTTAATGGCGAGATCCACATCACGTGCGAAAATGGCAAAGCCATCGTAGCCGTGATACGGACCTGAATAATCCCAGGAATGCATCTGGCGGAACGGTATGCCCATCTTCTGCACCGGGTATTTTTCTTTGATTCCCGAGCCGACCAGATTTGGGCGAATCCCTTCGATGAATTTCTCCAACTCATAGCCGGTCACGTCATCGTAGATCAGCGTGCCGTTCTTCACGTAGTGGCCGGTGCGCTGATAGTCGTCGCTGTGGGCGAATTCATAGCCGGTGCCCACGATGACCATGCCGAGGTCCTCGTAGGCCGTGACGACGTGGCGGGGGCGCAGGCCGCCCACATAGAGCATCACGGTATTTCCTTCCAGGCGCGACAGGTACTTGGCGATGACCGCATCAACAAGCGGCCTGTACTTGGCAATGACCTTTTCGGTCTTCTCCTCGATTTCCGGCCCAAAATGCTTGGCTATGTTGCGCAGAGAGGCTTCGATCTGGGAGGGACCGAAGAAATTGTACTCCATCCAGGCGACGCCATACTTTTCCTCCATATGCCGACAGATGTAATTCATCGACCGGTAGCAGTGGATAAGATTGAGCTTAGCCTTCGGGGCGCGCTCGATCTCTGCGAGTGTGGCGTCACCCGACCAGTTGCCAACCACGCGCAGCCCTATCTCCTCAAGCAGTATGCGCGAGGCCCAGGCATCGCCGCCGATATTGTAGTCGCCGATGACGTTGACGTCGTAGGGGCCGGCCTCGAACTTGACATCCTTTTTGTCGAAGACCCAATCCCGGATTGCATCATTGGCGATGTGGTGGCCAAGCGACTGCGAGACGCCGCGGAAGCCCTCGCAGCGTACCGGCACGATCGTCTTGTCATACTCCTTGGTCTTTTTGCGAGAAACGGCCTCGGTGTCATCGCCAATCAGGCCGATAGGGCATTCGGACTGCACGGTGATGCCGTTGTTGAGCGGAAACAAGACTTCAATCTCGTCAATGATCTGTTCCAGCTTCTTGTCGCCGCCGAAGACGATGTCCTTCTCCTGGAAATCGGAGGTGAACTGCATTGTCCCGAACGTGTCGACGCCCGTTGTACCGACGTAGTAGTTGCGGCGCTGCGACCAAGAATATTGGCCGCAGCCGACCGGGCCGTGCGAGATATGGACCATATCCTTGACTGGCCCCCACACCACGCCTTTCGAACCAGCATATGCACAGCCGCGAATCGTCATCACCCCGGGAATGGACTTGATGTTCGATTTGACGTCGCATTCGGAAAGGACCTCGCTTTCCCCGCCAGCCTCGTTGCCGCTCTTTGCTACGTTGAGGTGCTTCTTGCGGCGCTTCGCCGCCTTGTCGGGATAATGCGACAGCACCTCTTCGATAAGCTTCGCATGAAGAGCACCGTCATTCTCGTATTCCCGGCTCATGAGTCCCCCTTTCAAGGTTGGGTGACGCCTCAAAGAATAGGCGCCGTTCTCTGCAAGGCGCGCCGATTGATGGCAGCGCTAATGTCACTACTGGGCCGCCGCCTTCGCCGCTTCCTTGGAGTGGAGCTCGGCAAGCATCTGCTCGTCGGTCTTCATGATGCCGAAGTCGAGCAGCATCTCCTCCAGCTCCTCCATGGTGATCGGCGTCGGGATCGTACCCTGGCCCGAATTGGCGTGGATCTTCTCGGCCAGAGCGCGGTATTCCCCTGCCTGCTTTGAGTCCGGCGCGTACTGGATCACCGACATCTTCCTGAGTTCGGCATGTTGGACGATGTTGTCGCGGGGCACGAAGTGGATGAGCTTGGAATTCAATCGGCCAGCCAGTGCTTCGGCCAGATCGAGTTCGCGGTCGGTTTGACGTTCATTGCAGATCAGCCCGCCCAGCCGCACACCGCCCGAATGGGCATATTTGAGGATGCCCTTGGCGATGTTGTTGGCGGCATAGAGCGCCATCATCTCGCCTGACATGACGATATAGATCTCCTGGGCCTTGCCTTCGCGGATCGGCATGGCGAAGCCGCCGCATACCACGTCGCCGAGGACGTCATAGGAGACATAATCGACATCGTCATAAGCGCCATTCTCCTCGAGGAAATTGATCGAGGTGATGACGCCGCGGCCGGCGCAACCGACACCCGGCTCGGGGCCGCCGGACTCCACGCACTTGATGCCTCTGTAGCCCACCTTGAGCACGTCCTGGAGTTCGAGGTCTTCCACCGAGCCTTCCTGTGCGGCGAGATCCAGGACGGTATCCTGAGCTTTCGAATTCAGGATCAAGCGTGTGGAATCGGCTTTGGGGTCGCATCCTACGATGAGGATTCTCTGCCCGAGGTCGACAAGGGCAGCGAGCGTATTTTGGGACGTGGTGGACTTGCCGATGCCGCCTTTTCCGTAAAAGGCGATCTGACGCAGACCTGACATAATAGCTTTCCTTCCTTCGTTCTAATCATCGCGACTGCCCGCGACACAAGTGCCGATAGGCAGCTCGTGCCGCCTCACACCAAGCATCGCAAAAAGCGTACCAGCGTGATCGGCCGATCCCAGAAGAAACTTTGTCATTAAATTCCAGCCGCTTAGACGGCGGCAAAACGCGCGAACGGGCCTTTCAGGCGTCTGTCACGGACACGACAAAGCCGACACAGATTGTCGTGCGCCATCCAAACCGCCGTGTGTCGAGCTCGAAGCGGGAGAATGGGGAAGTTAGCCCAAAGCTGATGGCGAGACCATCGGAAGACATCGGCTCTTGTCTTTCCAGCCTGCCATTGATCGGGCGGTCGCTGGATGAGCAGGAGCCTGGGGCTTGACCGCGGCGCGGGTAGTTCAGGCAGGCTTACAGAGCGGGAACGCCGGCGGCCGATAGACATCCGCGCTTAACCTTTCATAGCCCGTCTACAAGTTGGTTCCGCCGACGCGCTATATGGAAGCCAAATAATTCAGTAGCTTAGCCGAGAGCATTGATTTTTTCAGAAAGATACGTGTTATACGCGTACGAACCGCCGAACCCATGGTCGGCGCCCTCATGCGCGTGAGACCCCGTTGTGGGCGAGGCTCGCGACTGGCTGCACGATCCTAGCCGGCCTGCTTGCCATTGAGTTTGGTCCCGCCGCGGTAGGCTGCGGCATCAAGGGCAACATCAGCTACAACACTGGCAAGAAGATTATCACGTTCTTGGACAGGACTCTTACTGGGAGACGCGCATCAACCTACTGAAGGGCGAGCGGTGGTTTTGTTCAGAGGAGCTGCACGAAAGGCGGGCTGGCGGGTTCGAGAGGAAGTGTCGCGGCAGCTTGCAGACTGCTACGGGGGCCGCCTCGATGGCAAATGGTGTACAAAAGCGCCCTCTCTGCCGAACTGAACAGTGCTCACGGCCATAGCTTCGGATGAGCCCGACTGGCTTGACCTCTGCATGATGAGAGCAGCTTTTACACCAGGTGCGCAGCATATGTCTTTAACGAACGCATCGCCTTCAAGAATATAGAGAGCAATTCGGAAAACCGAGTAGTTGGCGGCGAAGCTAGGAGAAGGTATACACCGCCCTCTTGTTACCCCAGAGTAGAACGTGCAGCTGCGGCAAGACGCGGGCTTCGAACCACCTGTCGCTGGTCACCTTTTCGACCAGCTATTCCATGCGCATCATATTCCGTCGGACTCGAGAGAGACGTCTTCATTGCCACGGCGGGGCGGCGTGTGATTGCCGGATTGCAGACAAACCTCGCCGCGACGTCTTTGGGACGAGTGGTGCCGGCACCGAATCCCTATCCTTTAGACTAGCCAGCTTGGGGAGCGCCGTCAGACCGCCAGACCGGAAGAGGAGGCTTCGCGCCAATTTGTGCCAAGAATGTTGGACCGTGCGGAACCGCTGGGGCGGCGCTCAACTGTGGCGCAGGATGAAGCGTCGATTGGGTGAATGAATAGGGCGCGCGTTCGACGGGTAGAGTGAGGTAAATCGCTGGATGTCTGCCGGATCAACGTCAACCGGTTCCATCGCCACCATCCACTCGACGTTTTCGGCGCACGGCGGCGTCGTCAGTGAGCCCTCATAAGTCCAATAGCCAAGCGACGCTGGCAGAAGCCAGTTGGGATTCACCTCGTCGATCGTAACCTCCCCATTCGGCAGTTCGGGAAAGGCCGCAGCAAGGGCAGCAAAGCTGGCATTTGTCGCGCCGGGCGTTAAAAAGACGCCCAGCACGCCCAGAGTACCACTTTGCGTGTCCTTGTGAACGAAATGCACCTCCATCGGGAAGCTCTTGCCCGCCACATGATGTTCGCTTGGCGCATGGAAATGGAACTGTACCAGTTCGTAGACACGATCGCCGCGGGTCAGCGTGCTGCCTTGTGGCATATTGATTTGAATGGTGTGGCCGTTGTTCACCATATTGCCGCCGCCCTTGTGCCAACCGATGGCGATATGCCGGATATCCGCCTTGACCGCGCTGTTGATATTGATCGGCGATTGCTGCGTGCCGGCAGAGCATACGAAATTTTCCTTATCCAGATCAGCCCAGTGCTCCGGTCCGACCGGACCGGTGTACCCCCAATGGGCACTGGTCGCATGGGCGGCTTGAACGCAAATCCGGCATGCGCCGAGCGCAACCAACCCTTTGATCAGGTGACGACGATACATACTGCTTTTGCTCCTCTTGCGAACTGATGTTGGTGGCTGCCCTAATGGACGCGTGATGGCCAATCGGCGCGGCCACTATTGTCCTTTGCAACTGATGGATGCCCGCATGCCTTGGCGTGCTTTCATAAGTGCGGCTGCCGTTTCTCGGCTGGCCGGCTTCTGCAGCCCGCAACGGGGGCAGTTTCAACCAGCTAAACGATGAAAAATTTGAGCAGACCAGCGCTTGACCCCCGCCGCAAAGGCACAGGCGAAGGTGATCACTGCGCGGCTGCCGTTCGGGCCTGAGGCCGCATCGCTATACTTTGCACTCGCTGCCCAAGGAGACGCAGGCGACCCCAATACGTTTTCATCGCTACTCCCGACGCAGCCGACGACGCCACGAAAACGTTGCTATATTTCACGTTGGGCCAGTGAGGAAATCGATCTTCTTTATGGAAGGCATTTGCGCAATGGATGCATTCCCATGCACATCGCCGTTCTGTTTAGCAGCTGCCGTTGACCGGCGGGCCAGCCCCTTTGGGCGTTCTGGTGTCTGACAGTCGTGCGCCAGGCCGGACAATGAGATACATCGATAAGAGCTGGACAAGGATGAGGGGATGACGTGCTTGCGACGGAGCAGGTGGGGCGAGAAGGCCAGTTCTTACGGATTTCAACTTTGCGTGACGACAGCTCATCGGAGTCAAGGTGACACACGCCGGCAGCGGGGTGTCCGGGCGGTTTCCAGCCGCACAATCGCGAGACCGCTGACGCGAACAAAGCTCGGCTGTACTCGGCACGCGAAGAGAGCCTGCCAAGCCGTCGGAGCCCGGCCTTCCGGTGCGACGCAAGCCGCAGACTAGACCGCCCTCTTGTTACCCCAAAGCAGAACGTGCAGCTGCGGCAACACGCGGGCTTCGAACCACCTGTCGCTAGTCACCCTTTCGACAAGCCATTCCATTCGCATCATTATTCCGTCCAAGTCGACAGAGGCGTCTTCACTGCCAGGGCGCGGCGGCGTGTGATTGCCGGGTTGCAGATAGATCGGAAGGTGCGGATATCTCGCCGCGACTTCTTTGGCGTAGGCATAGTCACTCTCGTCGAAAACGACGAGCTTGAGCACGATTTGCGGCTTCTCTTGCGCCGCTTCGAGGCATGCATCAAACGCAGTCCAACGGGTCGTCATCTCGCTGGACGGCGGCTTTGGGCTAAGGGTCAGCACGTCAAGATCCGCAAACCACTCCCTCACCACGGAACCCTGCGTTTCCAGTGCAAAACGATAGCCCTCGCGATGGCCTCGTTCTATGAGGGGACCGAACGGCTGAATGGCCGGGTTGCCGCCTGACAAGGAGACCATAACCGGCCTGCCGCCGGAAAGCGCATGGACGGTTTGCCACACGGCATCGATCGGCATCGGTAGCCATTCATGGCGATACTGATTGTCCACCGCGTGAAGGCTGTCGCACCATGAACAGCGATAATCACATCCGCCGGTTCTGATGAACACCGTCGGCAAGCCGATGAGCACGCCCTCGCCCTGGATAGTCGGCCCGAATATCTCGCTCACACGGATTGCGGGATGCATGTCGGTCACGGACGGTATTCCGCCCAAGTTTTCGGTGTTTCGCTAACGCGCACGGCCGCGGTCTGCGGCAGACGTGCCTTGCACCATTCATAGAAATGTCTGGCCAGGCATTCCGCCGTGACCTTCTCATGTCCCAGCACGTCGTTGAGGTGCCGATGGTCGAAGCTCTCGTCAATGTAGCGTTTGAGCGGCGCCAGATCGTGATAGTCGCGCACGAAGCCGTGGGCGTCCAGTTCCTTGGCCGACAGCTCCACTACGACGACATAGTTATGCCCGTGCAGGCGCGCGCATTGATGGTTGGAAGGCAAGGAGGTGAGCTGATGCGAGGCCGAGAAGTGGAATTCCTTGCTGATGTGGAACATTACGCGCGCCTCCTGCGCAGCGCCTCAAGCCAGAAATCGGCGTCCTCGTAGTCGGTGGGATCAGCGTGCCCGGCGAGATGGAACGCTTCGCGCCGCTCGACGCAGGTCCCGCATCGTCCGCAGTGACGCACGCCGCCCTTGTAACAGGACCAGGTCTCAGCAAACGGGGTGCCGTATCTTGCGCCATCCGCAACAATGTCAGCTTTTCCGAGATTCACATACGGTGCATAGAGGCGTATCTGCGCATAGCCGTCGAGCGCGCGGTCTTGCATTGTCTGGAAAGCTTCAATGAAGGCCGGACGGCAATCGGGATAGATGAAATGGTCCCCGCCATGCACGGCCGCCGCCACCGCTTCGGCGCTGTGGGCGGCGGCGAGACCGAAGGCGATTGCCAACATGATGGCATTGCGGTTCGGCACCACCGTAATCTTCATCGTGTCTTCGGCGTAGTGGCCGTCCGGCACGTCGATACTGCCAGTCAGCGCTGAGCCGGAAAGGCCACGGCCAATTTCGCCGATGTCGATGATCTGGTGCGGGACCTTCAGTCGCTGCGCGCAAAGAGCGGCGAAGCCCAATTCCTTCCTGTGCCGTTGGCCATAGTCGAAAGATAGAAGGCCGGTGAGTTCGTGCTCCGCTGCCACCATGTGAGCAAGGGAAACGGAGTCCAATCCGCCAGAGCAGACGGCGAGAGTCTTCATCATTGGTATCCTTGTTTTGACCGGGTAAGGCTGCGACCGGAGATTTCTCTGCGCCCTCACTACTCCAGCGACTTAGTTTTGTGAACCGGGAGAATTTGCGCTCAGCCGATTGGAACGGGAGTGCGTCGCGTCCAACACGCGTGATCAATAAAAGTTGAGCGCTTCAGCAGTTTGTTCGCATCGCGCCAACTTTCGCAACCTGCTGTCGGATCGTCGACTTCGAGACAAGGTGATGTTCGGCCGACATCGGCTGACTCTCAATTAAGCCGCAGAACACATGTTGGCTTTCTGGCCTTCGCTTGTGCGGTTGGCACGACAATTGATATTCTATTTGTGGGGCGGCACACCCCGCCAGCCGAAAGTGGCAGTGAGCTCCTTCAGGCGCAGGTTGATGTGCTGATTATTCGGCGATTTTCCGATCTCGAACCAGAAAGCGAGGGCGGCATGGATGCCAGCAAATTTTACATTGGCGACATCCGCCTGGAGAACCCTGCGCGGCGCGATTGAGGCCGCAGGCGAGCCTGCTCTACCTGCCGCCCTACAGTCCCGACTTCAATCCGATTGAGAACGCCTTCGCCAAACCTAAGGCGCTGCTGCGAGCAAAGGCCGAGAGAACCATCAAGGCTCTATGGGACTGACGTTGCCCCCAGCAGTTTTGAGTTCGTTTCCGGCGTGGGTTGTGCCCTGCTGGGCGGGTGAAGCGACGGGCGCTGGCGCGAAGCCTTTGGCATAGCGCAGCGCGAGCGACCGTCGCGGATTGAAGGTGCTGGCGAACTTGGCCGGGGTCTGCCAGGCGATTTGGGAGTGCGGTCGCGCAGTGCTGTAGTCGGCGTGCCACAGGGCGATGGCGACGCGCGCCTGAGCCAGCGAGGTGAACAGCGTCTCGTTGAGCAGTTCATCGCGCAGTCGGCCGTTGAAGCTCTCGATGAAGCCATTCTGCATCGGCTTGCCGGGCGCAATGTAATGCCATTCGACGCGGTTCTGATCCGCCCAGGGGAGGATGGCGTTCGAGGTGAACTCGCTGCCATTGTCGCTGACGATCATCCTGGCCGGCCGCGCTCTTGATGAGCCGGTCCAATTCGCGGCAACCCGCATGCCCGAGAGAGACGTATCAACGATGAGTGCGCAGGCACTCTCTCGTGCAGTCGTCGACGACGGCCAGGATGCGGAAGCGGCGCCCGTCGGTGAGCTGGTCCGATACGAAGTCGAGCGACCAGCGCTCGTCGGGCCTCAGCGGCACCAGCATCGGCGCCCTTGTCCCGATCGCCCGCTTGCGGCCGCCACGGCGGCGAACGGCGAGCTTCTCCTCCCGATAGAGCCGGAACAGCTTCTTGTGGTTCACGACCAGGCCCTCCCGCCTCAGCATGACGAGAAGACGCCGGTAGCCGAACCGGCGTCGCACCTGCGCGATCGCCTTCATCCGCTCGCGAACCTCGCGGTCGTCCGGCCTGCTGGTCTGGTAGCGAACCGTCATGCGGCAACAGCCGATGGCTTTACACGCCCGCCGTTCGCTCATCCCGAAGCCTTCCTTCAGGCGAGCGACAGCTTTCCGCTTGGCCGCGGGCGTCACCATTTCTTTCCCACAAGGTCCTTCAACGCGGCATTGTCGAGCATGGCGTCGGCCAGAAGCCGCTTCAGGCGCGTGTTCTCGTCCTCCAGCGCCTTCAGGTCGCCGAGCCTTGGAGACATTCATCCCGCCGAAGCGGGCCTTCCAATTGTAGATCGAGGCGTCGCTGACCCCCGCTTGCGGCACAGATCGCCAACCGATACCCCGGCCTCGTGTTTCTTCAAAATTCCGATGATCTGCTCTTCAGAGAAGCGGCTGCGTTTCATGTCCTGGTCCTCTGGAGGGGCCAGAACGAACTTCGAACCGGATTAGATCAGAGGGGCAAGGTCAGGACGCCTCGGCGCGGTCGTCGACCTCTTCACCCCAGCCGAATGTGCCAACTACTTCACAGCCGCAGGATATGACCTGGATCAGATAGGACGTGCTCCAATGGTTTAGTCCGGCCCCCACAACCGTTTCGCAATGAGGAGCAGCGCTGCCGCTGCTCCTCCAATCACAGACGGATTCACGATGCGGCAACTCGAGCCATGATTTCGGATCGAATGGCCGATGCGGTGTATAGTGAGGCATCCAGCGGCAAATCCCCAAATGCCAGTTGACACAGAAGATAATTAGCACCTGCCTCTTCCAGCTGATCAAGGAGAGCTTTTCGGACAGAATCTGCCGTTCCCACGACGCACAATTCACTTTCAATTGCTGCATCGAAGTTCAAAGGCAAGTTTGGTGGAGTGGAAATGGCATTTAGTTCGTATAGAAATTTGAAGCTATTGAGCCATCGTTCATAGGCAGGTGCTGCGAGCAAATACGCATCTGTTTCAGAACGCCCTATCACCACCATTCGGAGCAATCCAAGAAATGGCGCTTGCTGGCCAATGTCAGCATCGTGAATTCTGGCGGCGCGGAACGCGTCGGTAACGCTGCGAACAGAAGTGGAAGGTCCGACGCAGGCGATGTTTGCCCCATTCGCGGCGGCCCAGCTAGCCGGCTCGGGTCGATTGGTGGCGATCCATGTCGGCGGATGGGGATATTGGTGAGGTCTCAACGTCAGCGGAACGTCTTTCAAATCAAAGTGGCGGCCCTGATAAGAAAGCGTCCCGCCTTTCATCGCATTGATGAGAATCTCGCTGGCCTCCGCATACTGTTCTGGTGCTGCTTCTACAGCAACCCCGAAGTATCCCAATTCAGTGGGAGCAGAGCCGCGCCCTATGCCGAGTTCAAGCCTGCCGCCGCTCAACTGATCAAGCATGCAGATCTCCTCGAAGGCACGCAGCGGATGATAGAGCGCAAGTAGCATTACCATGGGACCAACACGAAGACTGCGGGTTCGCTGGGCGACGCTCGCTAAGAACAAATTCGGTGATGGACCTCTGCCATGCGGCGTACAGTGGTGCTCGGCGAGATGATACGCATAAAAGCCATAGCCATCGCACGCTTCTGCTAGGCTCAGCCGATCTGCATATTGTTGTGCGATGTCATCGCCGTTTTCGTCCAGATGATCGAAGATGCCGAAGGTCAGGCCCGAAGCGGAAATTTTCTTCAATTAATTGTTCTCCAAATTACCTGTTATTTATTCACTAAACATCATAGCTTTCGACACATCGACACCTATTACTTGATGCTTAATGTGAATTGACTTCATGCTTGTGCACACCGCGATTCTTCTTAAAGTTCATACAGACTCGTTTGGCGGCAGCAAGGAATTTGTCCATCTGCTCTGTGGTGCCAATGCTGACGCGAATACAGTTCTTCAAATCTACGTCAGGAAAGCTGGCGATGAGGATCGCCTGCTCTTTCAACGCGGCTTGCCAGCATGAGCCCTCCTGTCCCGCCGGCACACGGGCCAGCAAAAAGTTTGCGTGGGAGGGTGTTACGGAAAAGCCAAGTTGCAACAGCGCCAGGGTCACTCGCTGTCGTTCATGCTTGATGTGCCTGTGGTTCTCTTCGTAGGCGTGGCGATGCGCAAGAATGCTTTTCCCGACCGCCTGCCCGATCACGTTCATGTTGAAGACATTCTGGATGTTGCGCAGCCTGCCAATGATTTCTGGGTGACCGAAACCGAAGCCGACTCGCACGCCAGCGGCAGCATAGCTCTTTGAAAAAGTCCTCAAGATCAAAAGATTCGGATGTCTATTGACGAGGCGCAGGGCATTGTCGGGTGCGAAGTCAACGTAGGCCTCATCCAAGACGACCAAGCGATCTGCTTGCTCCACAAGGCGTTCGATTTCGGCCACCGGCACGAATGTTCCGGTCGGATTGTTCGGATTAGCCAACAGAATGAACTTCGCGTCTTTTGCGGGGCCGGACAGCAGTTTTTCTATCGGCAGGGGATGAGCTTCGCTCGATGCGATTTCGAGAAACTCGGCACCCTGCAACATGGCAAGTTTACGGTTGAACGAAAATCCGGGCGACAGCATCGCCACTCTATCTCCTGGGGCGAGGAAAGCTCTGTAGATGAGTCCGAGCAGCTCCGACGAACCGTTGCCGGCAATCACCTGATCTTTGGAAAATCCGTAAGCATCGGAGGCAGCTGCCCTTAAGCTGAGATTGTCGTCTTCCGGATAAAGATACTGGTGTTCGATCGCAGCAATTGCACTTTGCATTACGCTCTTCGGCAACGGAAACGGGTTCTCGTTCGTATTTAGCTTAACGCAATTTGCATCCGTCGCTGGTCCGTTGGACGAGAGAGCATCTAATTTGCTGGCCACCGGCGAAAAAAGCGAAAGCACGGTCTTCAGTTTTGCATCGCACATGTTCTTCTCCGTTTTTCAGTCCCGCAGGGCATGTGACATGAGGCAATAGTTGATCGTGACTTGATCGACGTTCGGCTATATCAGCGCTGCCTTCCCACCCTGGTGGGGATCGCCGACCACGGTTTGGATTTGACACCGGCAAGCTGTCGAGAACCTGATGACGACCCAACGTGTGGCCGACGGCCGATTCGGCGCAACAGACGGTGTTTCAACATCGCATCGTCCTCAAAGCCGCATGCAGGGCCTGCACGACAGCCCGTCTCCAGCGCCCGCAGATAGGTGGAAGCCGAAGTCTTGCCGAACCTCAGTTGCTCTGCCACCTGGCCCACCGGACTGCCCTGTTTATGGGTCAGGCGCAGGATATCTCTGACGCTCGTTCGTCTTGCTTGCTTCCGTCTTGGCATGGGCTCTCTCGGTTTGCTGATGAGAGAGCCAAATACCGGCTCATCTGAGCATGAGACGCAGGCCTGACGATATGGAGCGTCGCTGTGGCGCGCGTAGCCAAGAGGGTTCGCCTCGGTGGCGGGGCATGCAAGACGGCGCACCTCCTTAGCCATCCTGTCCCATCGTCTCAGATCGTGAGGCGCACCTTATAGTCGGTGAGGAGATCTTGCAGGGTCAGGTTACGCCCTAGCGCTTAAGGTTGTTGGTCGCACCGAGCAAGCGCGGGACCTGTCGACGGACAACAGCGGTGCCACTGCCGGCACTAGGTCGTCCAGCATCGCAGTGAACCGCGTACGTAGTATTTTGTCGTAGGCGGCATTCTGGATAGCCGGATACGGGCTCTTCACCCGCTGCACCACCGATTGCGGGATGATGTCGCGAGAAACATTCACGGATTTCGTGAAAAAAGTGTACCCGCCGAAGAGCCCCACTCGCGGGGGCGGTGCAGCACCACCTCGGTGTCACTGCTCGTGTTCATGCGATGGACTAGGCCGGCCAGCTGTTGACGCAGCTCGCGGTAGTTGTAAGTCTCACCCGTGTAGACGAGCACCAAGTCAGGTCGGCCATCCTCCTGGAGCATCCTCGGCTGACGGCCGCCCTGGATATCGATGATTGCCAGGCGGTGGTGTCCCAGCGCCGCAGGCCCGCCGATCCAAGTCCCCTCGTCGTCCGGACCGTGGTTCGCTATGGTGGCCGTCATATCGGCAAGCTCCCTTCGCGCATCGGGACCTCCGAGGTCTCGATTGAAGTCGATCCATTCACAGATGCCGCACAGGTTATGTCGCCGCATTTGGGGCGAAGCAGATATAAGGCCAGTGGGAAACCATCGAGGCAAAGTGACGGATCTAGCCCAGCTACGATCCGCATCCGACATTGTCGGACATCGGACAGCACCGCGATTCGCTGCATAGGAAGCCTGGAGTCGCGATTTCCCTTGGGGGAATCAGCGCATGAAAGGAGAGCTGGGTCGTGTCTGCCGAAATGAGAAATTGCTCCCCCTTATTGCCTCACCGAGGAATGTTACCCAGCGCGATAGACGGACATGCCCTACCTCCCCCCGTTGCAGCTGAGGGAGATAGGGGCCAGCTCTTCATTCAACCCTCATGGAGGATGATCAGCCCAGCCATTTCCATGCGCCGGCCTTCACAAGCCGTGCACCATTCAGGTTCTTTTCCTTGAAGCGCGACGATCCTTGTCAGACGTCGCAACACTTGCTGCCGAGAGCACGAGCTCTTCCTCGAGCATGCCTTGATCTGCGCCTCGAACGGCTCGCACATGCTGGGTTTCAACGACTTCGCAGAGGTTGATATTCTGCAGTGACTTCGTCTCGCTGCTGCACGGCATTGACGCTGGGAGCCATGCTCGCGTGGCGCAATTGTGCTGAAGCCGGTGCCCACGGCAACGTTTCTTAACCCGCCCCAGATCCTGGCGTTTGGCTATTTCCGACATTCGTGTCCGGCTTCGGACAAAGGCCGGGTTTGCCGAACGGAGTCGCACCCAATTTCCAGTGCTGCTTGAGCAATAATATCGACCGGCATTACTGCACAACACGAAAGTTGCTGCAAAAACCGAAGTGAACCCAAGGCATCGGGTCAATTGGCATGGCGCTTGCGACTCGGTCGATAGAACGCAGTCAAAATCACGGTTGCAGACCATGCCTACCTCTCAAAGCTCGATAAAGCACGCGAGCGAAATTCCCCGTCTCCGCGGAAGCTCGTCGCCTTTAAACGTGCCTGCTCGGGGGCGGTCTTGCACAAGACCGGTCCGAGGCAACCACGCCAAGGCGCGAGGCTGCCGGAACTGTCGACCGAAGTCGATGCCGCTTCAGTTTAACCGAAAAATGCACCGTACCACTTTGGCCTGGGAGCAAATCAATGACCGACAGAAAGAACGTTCCTCTCGTGACCTTTCGCACGCGTGTTCGCGATGAGTCGATCGGGGGGCCAAATCCTTATCGGTGGGAGAACAAGACCTCCGACGATTATTTCGGGGGCAAGCGCGTCATCCTGTTCTCGCTGCCTGGCGCCTTCACCCCGACCTGCTCGACCTTCCAACTGCCCGATTTCGAAAAACTCTATGATCAATTTCTGGAACTGCGAATTGACGCGATCTACTGCGTCTCGGTCAACGATGCTTTCGTCATGAATGCGTGGGGAAAGTCCTTGGGGCTGCAGAAGATCGAGCTGATCCCAGACGGGTCGGGCGAGTTCACGCGCAAAATGGGCATGCTGGTCGCGAAGGACAATCTGGGCTTTGGCATGCGCTCCTGGCGATACGCCGCTCTGATCGACGATGGCGTGGTGGAGCAGTGGTTCGAGGAGGAAGGCTTCTGTGACAACTGCGAGACGGACCCCTATGGCGTTTCATCCCCGCAAAACGTTCTCGACAAACTGAAGGCGGCGGCATGACCCAGAAGTGGCAAGTCTCACACAACCCAAGCACACACTAGAGCATCCTCGGCAGATTACGGTTCAACATGCATCTCTCAGCAAGCCTGCTTCAACGCCAGAAGCAACGTATGGTCTTATCGCCTCAAGCCATTGAAGCTATTCGCTTGCTGCGATTGACGCATACTGAACTCCATCAGCTCGTGCAGCAGGCACTCGAGAGGAACCCCGTTTTGAAGCCTGACCCGTTTGACGACGATTCGCCGCTGTCAGGGGTGGATCAGCGGAGCAGTCAAAGCAGAAGCGAAATCGGCGAATCGCCCATTGGCGGGCCGTCTGGCGGGCGCGGGCAATGGAAGTCGCAACGCAGTAGCGGCAACGATCGACCTGCCGTCGAGGAGTTTACCGCCCACACCGAAACATTGCACGACCATGTCGCCCGCCAGGTCGCCCTCACCCCGTTCACCCCCCAGGAGCGGCTGATTGCCGGACAGCTCGCCGCCCATCTGGAGGACACTGGCTATCTTCAGGTAAACCTTTTCGATCTGGCCAGGAGGTTAAACGTTCGGCAAGCTGATGTGGAACGGGTCATCGGAATCTTGCAGCAATTTGATCCGCCGGGGATTTTTGCGCGAACTCTCAGCGAATGCCTGGAGATTCAGCTGCGCCAGCAAGACCGGTTCGACCCGGCTATGGCAGCTTTGGTCGCCAATCTCGAGATGCTTGCACGGGGGGATTTTCAGGGATTGAAGCAGCGTTGCGGAGTCGACGAGGAGGATCTCCTCGACATGAGGAACGAAATCCGCGCGCTCGATCCCAAGCCTGGAGACCGGTTCCAGTCCGGGACGCCGGAAACCATCGTACCGGACGTCTGGGTAATGCCCAAGTCCGAAGGTGGATGGCGGGTGGAGCTTGATCCGGCCACGCTGCCCAAAGTGTTGATCAACCACACCTATGTCGCCGAAATCTCGCAGCTGACCAATCAAAATCCGGAAGGCAAAGCGTTTCTCGACCATTGCCAGGAAAAAGGGAACTGGCTGATCAGCTGCCTCGAGCAGCGCGCTAAGACGATCCTTAAGGTTGCGACCGAAATCGTGCGCCAGCAGGATGCCTTTTTTACACACGGCGTCGCCCATCTGCGGCCTCTCTGTCTCAAAAATGTCGCTGACGGGATCAAAATGCACCAGTCGACGGTAAGCCGGGTGGCTTCGAACAGGTACATGTTAACTCCGCGCGGGGTGTTCGAGCTGAAGTATTTTTTCACAGCGACAATCGCATCCTGCGAGGGCGGCGACGCGCACTCCGCCAAATCTGTCCGCCATCGGATCAAGGCAATCATCGCCGAAGAATCGCTCGACAAGGTACTTTCCGACGAAGACATCGTTGCTCAGCTCAAGCAGACCGGCATCAATGTCGCTCGCCGTACCGTCACCAAATATCGCGAGGCGATGAACATCCCTTCCTCCATACTACGGCGCCGCGATAAGCGTTTGTCCGCAGCTGCGATCAAGCGAAGTGACTAACCGGCATTCCTGGTCGGCGAGAGGCGACTCTCAACTTCCTCCGGGCCGAAGCAGCTTTCGAAGTCCTGGCATTCCCGACAACTGGGTGCAGTGCATGACGAAAAGCCTTCGGCCTCACACAGCTTGCGGTAAAAGTACTTTTTCCATTTCATGTTTTCTGTGTTGCCTGCCGCCAGCGCGGGAAAATGTCTGGCAAGCAGGCGGCTGAGCTCAGCGCGATTTGAGAGGCCAAGATCCCGCCAAAGATGGTCCGTGCGCATCGCACGCCGGGCGATGATCTTGGCCAAGCGGCCGCTCGCCGGGTCGGCCGGCGCAGCATGCGCTAGCAGCAGCCGGCGTAGCAGCTCCTCTTCCAGTTCCGGCTCGGGCTCGCTCAACTCCTCCAAAGCGAATACGCTGCTGGAGGTAGACGGGAAAGTTGCGGCCAAGACATCACGCAATTCGACAGACGAAAGGCCTGTCCCCTCCGTCGCCAACACCTCGCCCGCCTGGACCTCCTCAAGCGAACGTGAATGTACGCAGGGCAGCACATGCTGATCGAAGCTCCTCCCTAGCTCGGACCCACGCCATTGCGCGCTGGATAGGCAGCCATCATCGTAACGGCCGGCTTCAGCTTCCGGCATGACAAAGCGCCTTGTTGACCGCAGGGATGATCTTGTCGCCCCAGAGCTCGATCTGGCGCAGCATCGTCTTTTGGTCGAAGTCGCCCAATTGAGTCTGAACTGCGATCTGGTCCGGTTTCAAGATATCGATCTCTTCCAGCAGGCGATCAATCACGCGATTTACGCTGCCAATCGGCAAATTTTTGCGCATGGTCTCGAAGGACAGATCCTGCTGGGTCGGTGTCTCCTGCAGCAGGTAGCCATCGTGGCTCTGTTGGCGGCGCTGATGCAGGGCTTCAGAAAGCCGGCGCTGGAAGCGGGCATTGTCGAGATAGCTGTTGATCTCCAACTCGTCGTGGCTGGCATAGCAGCAGCGCAGCAGCGATATCTTGACGTCGGTGACGTTCTTTTCCTCGGATGCCGCCGCCCTCTCGACTGATTCACGCAGTGTGGTCAAAGTCTCTAAGCCGTCGTGGAAGGCTGTGACAAAAAAATTGTGCCCCTCGCGGTAGGCCCGAGCCATCCGTGCGGCTCCGCCAGCGATCCAGATAGGCGGCGTCGGCTGCTGGACTGTGCGGACCGAAATCGCTGTTGGGGGGATCTTCTCATACTGGCCGTCGTGTTCGAAGACGTTTTGGTTGAGGCCCTTGAGAATGATGTCCAGGTATTCCGAAAAGACGGCCGGCGCCTCATCGATGTCCACGCCGAACCGTTCGAACTCGAACTGCTGGTATCCCAAGCCTACGCCGAGCTCGAGACGGCCGTTCGCAACGATGTCGGCGAAGCCGATCTCGGACAGCAGGCGCTGCGGTTGGTAAAGCGGCAGCACGCAGACGGCAGTGCCCAGGCGAATCGTGCTTGTCAAGCCGGCGCAGTGCGCCACCATCATCAGCGGGGATGGTATGAGGCTGTAATTGTTGAAGTGGTGCTCAGCAAACCACGCGGTGTTGAACCCAGCCTGCTCCGAAGCGACGGCCTGTTCGATGGAGTTGCGGATGACGCTTTCTGAGGATTGGTGATAGCCACGCTGGGCGGCCAGAATGAAAGTGGCAAATTCCATGATTTCTCCTCGTTATAGACACGTCAGCCGACCGGGAATGTGCTCGGCATGCACATGCTTGGATCTCAAGCACCTCAGGTGCGTCGTGGAGCCGAGGCTTCATAATGCTCGGCCGGTCGCCCTGCGAAGGCCTGGCAATTAACCTGCGGCCTCCGCAAAACATTCGTCATAGAGTTCGCTGGCGTTTCCCGCATCACCGAACGAGGTCCAGCCGCCGTCCACGTAGAGGATCGAGCCGTTGATGTATGAGGCGTCAGACGAAGCAAGGAAGAACGATGCATCTGCGACGTCTTCTGGCCGTCCCATCCTGCCCATGGGGATGCGTCGTCCGATTGCTGTCAGGTCGATGCGGCCGGCTTTGGCCAACTGAGCAAGTGCGGGCGTGCGGATGTGGCCAGGAGCGACGGTGGCTGTCCGAATTCCGACCGGCCCGAGTTCGGCCGCCATGCAACGGGTCAGCATATCCATCCCCGCCTTGGAGGCGCCGTAGGCATGGCGCGGCGCGAACGGCAGAAAGCTGTCGATCGACCCGAGATTGAGGATCACGCCGCCCGGGCGCATAGCCTTGATCGCTTCGCGCGCGCAGGTGAAGGCGCCGGTAAGGTTGACATCCAGGACGTGTTCGAGCTGTTTCGACAGTTGCTCGATCGCAGGCACAATCCTGTCGGCGGTATCAGCACTATTGACCAGAACATCGATATACCCGAAGCGTCCCCTCAGTTCTTCGAACATCGACACCACATCGCTCTCGACGGCCACGTCCAGCGATTTCGCCAGATGCTTGCCGGGGAGCGATGTAGCCAGCTCTGCCGCTGCAGTGCCATCTTTATCAGCAATCACGACGGTGTCGCCGTTCGCGGCAAAGCGGCGAGCGACGGCCGCGCCAATGCTTTTTGCGCCACCGGTGACGAGCACGATTCGCGCATCTGTGCATTCGGCCGGACAGGAGAGCTCGGCTTGGAGCGCACCATCCACCGGCGGGTGAGCATCCCCCGGCTGGTTGAATGACATCCAGCCTCCGTCGACTGCCAGCACCGAGCCGGTGATGTAGCGCGCCTGCGTGCTGCTCAGAAAACGCACGACCCTGGCGATCTCGTCGGGGCGAGCCAAGCGCCCCATCGGCACGCGGCGGCGTATCGCCGCGAGGTCCATTTTGCCAGCGCGTGCCAGTTCTGTGACCATTGGGGTGCGGACGGAGCCCGGCGCCACCGCCGTGACGCGGATTCCTCGCATAGCCCACTCGCATGCAAGGGACTTTGTCAACGAGATCACGCCAGCTTTCGAGGCTGCGTAGGCGTTGCGCCTGGGATTGCCGACCACGCCCGCCATCGAAGCCACATTGACGATCGCACCGCCCGGCTTCATGCGCCGCGCCGCTTCCCGGGCCATAACGAATGGCCCAATAAGGTTCACTGTCACGCCGCGTCGGAAGGTATCGACAGCGGTGTCGATGATCCTATCCATCGTGGGTCCAACCGCCGCATTGTTGATGAGGACATCGATTTGCGCGAACCGTGCTTCGACCTGGCCGAAAAGTGAGAGCATGTCCTTCTCTCGCGACACATCGCACTCCAGACCGACGTGCGGCGACCCGAGATCCCGAGCCAGTTCAACCACACCACTGCCCGGAAGGTCCACCGCAACTACAGTGTCTCCGTCCGCGGCAAGGATATCGACCAGGGCACGGCCGATCCCGCCCGCAGCGCCTGTGATGATTACGGTGCGTGCTGCCAGTTTCACGAGAGCTTCTCCACGATGACCGCTTGTGATCTCAGCCCATCAACCTTGGGCGGAATGAAGGGCCGAGCCAAATCGTTGCAGTGACCGCCAGTTGCGGCCCCACACAGATGTCGTTCCCGTAGGGCGCTCATCCTCCATTTCTACCCACTTATGCAGCTCCCAGTTGGGGACCCTCGACGCCATCTTGGTCGGTGGGGATGTGACCCTTGAGCAACTGGTAGATGGGATCGTCTGGATGTTGTGCTCCAATCGGCTGTCGCCGGCCGAACCTATCTGCCTCAAGAATCGCTGGCGGGATTTGCTCCTCAACCCAATCGTAGACGACTGTCCGTTCCGCAATTCGCCACTCGTCCTGCCTCTTCTGAAACAGATCGCAGTAACGGCCGCAAAGCAGCGTCTGACGTATTTCTTGGTCTGTATCCGGTCCGCGTTGCAGCGCGGTGAAATAGCTCTCGACCGCGGCCTCTGCTGAACTGATGAAGTCGATCAGGCTGTTCGTGATTTGATGGATGTTACGGTGCCCCGGCAGACCGAGAGCAAATTGGATGAAGTCCTCTGCCGGTCCGCAATAGGGACCGTGCCTGTCATACGCTTCGGGCCAGTATGCGCTACGCAGCGCCGCCTCATCGGCGCGGTCTATCCCGCGGCAGTACCGATACAGGCAGTTGCGGATCGCCTCTCGGTCACGCAGTTCGGTAATTTTCGCGTGGTCGACAGGGTCTGTCGCGAATTGTATGATTGTTTTATCCTTCCCGATGCCAGTCTGCACTTTGCGTGTGTCTCTCTCTACAACTGAGTTAGCGGGGGGCTCGTCAACTTCCAGAGCTTGTTCGGGGCAGGCTCGTACCCCTTTTGAGGCAAGCAGTTGCTCCCCATCGGCAACATCAATATCACCGGGCAAGATGTAGCCGGCGTCATCAAGCTTGAAGACTCTCGGCGCCCGCGCCCAGCAGCGCGCATGACCCTGGCATCTGGCTTTATGTACGACGACACGCATAGCGAACTCCAATGTCGTTGGCTGAAACTTCAGGACCAGTCCAGGATCAGATTCTCGATCCCGAACACATGGCCGCCGAAGGTGATAGGTTCAGTCCCTGTCTTGATCCGAAAGGCTGGGATGCGCGCCAGCCACTCCTCCAGGCCAATGACAATCTCCCGCCGGGCAAGGTGTGAGCCAAGACAACGATGGGGACCATAGCCAAAGGCAGCGTGCCGGTTGTCCTCGCGCGCCAGATCGATCTCATTCGGGCATTCGAATTCCGCCGGGTCACGATTGGCAATCATCGTGGCACAGGAAACATAGTCTCCCTTGCGGATCGGCGCGCCTTTGAAGTCGACATCCTTCGTTGCCACTCGGATCATCTGAATGGTCGAATAGGCGCGCAGCAATTCTTCCGCAGCGACGGCAATCCGGTCCGGTTCGCTTCGTAGCAATTCCTGATCTTTGGGGTTGCGCGCGAGATGGGCCAAGTCGAAGCATATGGCTGCTGAGACCGTGTCGAGTCCCGCGACGAACACAAGCACGCCGATGCCACGGACTTCTTCGTCACTGAGCAGACGACCCTCGACCTTTGCCTTCACGATGAAGGTCATGAAATCATCGACCGGCTCCTTGCGGCGCTCGGTGGCAAGTTCGTCGATGAAGGCCACGATCGTCCGGGCTGCGGGTGGTCGTTGCTCCTTATCGCCGTGGAGCAGATCTCTAGCCCAGCCGACAAATGTTTCTAGTCCGTTGTCCGAAAGCCCAATAAAGCGAAGGAAGATATTGACCGCGAACGGAACTGCAAAATCCTTCATGATGTCGCAGCTCGTGCCTGATGCGGCGATCCTGTCGATCAGCTTGATCGCTCGTTCCCGGACAGCCGGCTCCAATGCCATTACCCGCTTTGGCGAAAGCAGCGGATTGAGCAGTGAGCGAAAAACACCGTGGAATGGCGGATCGAGCTCAAGCGGGATCATCGGCCAGCTCTCGCCGAGCACAGAGGCGAAGATGCTGCGATGGCTGGAAAACGTTTCGGTGTCCTGCAGCACCCGGCGCTGGTCGCTCGCGCGAGTGATGACCCAGGTACCCCGACCGTCGCGCGTGTTGCTGGTTGAATAAAAGATCGGAGGCCCGGCATGAACGCAAGCAACCGCTGCATGCGGATCCCCGTTAGCGGTCGGCAACATGCCGGGCGACGTAAACAGGCTGAAGTCCCTCACCATTTCGGGCGGGACATGATCTGGAACCGGCCGCGATTTAACCGCGCCAGAATCGAGAGACCGTTCATGAGATGCTGTCGGCATTTGCATGCAATCGTTGGTGCAAGCTCCGTGCCGAATTCGTCTTTCGATAATCCTTGCCGTTTGCTGGGCAACAGGTGGCGCCTGCGCTGACTTGCTGGTCGGGATTGCAACATTCTTGTCCAGCGTCGGACACAGAATGTAGAAAGCTAGACACCGACTTGGAGCAACTCAACTGGTGGGATCGCTAGCTGTGGAGCCTCAACAGGTTGTCCTCGGTTAGAGCGAGGCGACTGATAGGTGTTTTGGACTTTAGGCTCCCGTGGGGACGGTGCCAATTGTATCTGTGCAGCCAGACCGGCAACTCTGCGGCGCGGTGATCTGAAGTCGGATAAGCGATGGCATAAGCCCATTCGCGCAGTGCTGTCTGGATGAAGCGCTCGGCCTTGCCATTGGTCTTGGGTGTATAGGGTCTTGTCCTGACGTGCTTGAGGCCGAGATCGCGGCAGGCCTTGGCGAAGGCCTTTGATCTGTAGCAGGAGCCGTTGTCGGTCATGACGCGGGCTATCGTGACGCCGAGGCTGGCGTAGTAGGCCACCGCCGCCTTGAGGAAGGCGATGGCGCTTTCTTTTTTCTCGTCGGGCAGGATCTGCGAGAAGGCGATGCGGGAGGCGTCGTCGATGCAGACATGGACGAACTCCCAACTGCTGCCGCGCGAGCTGGCATTGCCGGTGCGCTTGCCGGTAATGCGATGACCGATGCGCTCGAAACGACCGAGCTTCTTGATATCGATATGGATCATCTCGCCAGGATGCTCGCGCTCGTAGCGTCGGATCGGCTCGGCCGGTTCGATATCCCGCAACCGCGACAGTCCGGCACGCTTGAGAACCCGGCTAACGGTGGCGGGCGAGACGCCGACCTCATGGGCGATGTGCTTGCCGGTCCAACGTTGCCGCCGCAGCGCCATGATGCGCTCGGCGATCAACGCAGCGGTGGCCTGCGGCATATGGGCGGGCCGCGAGGAACGGTCGATCATGCCGGCCCGCCCTTCGGACTTGTAGCGCTCGACCCAGCGCGCCACGATCTTGGCCGACACGCCGTAGACACGCGCCGCATGGGCTTTGGAGAAAGCGCCTTCTATCACCGACAGCGCCATCTCCTCTCGACGCAGCGGTGTGAGACGGGCATTCTTATGGATGTTCATTCGGATCCTCCGATGGATGCTGAAGCGTGGTAACTCCAGTCTCCTCGGTCCGGTCCGAATGGACAACCTCCCGAAAGCTCACAGCTAGCCGATCATGTGCCCGGGGAGCATCCAGTTCGAAAGCTTGCTCTAAGCGGCTTGGTGACTTGGCCGAGGTCACCCAGGTGGAAATGACCAACACTTGGGGTAAGCCTAGTGGCGCTCCCCTCGATGATGTCTGGCGGGGTGGTTAGCCGCCTCCGTGGGACAAGATCAGTCTACACGAATGGGCTATAGCCTCTCCTCGCCTGCCTCACTGGCCGTCCTTCAGAGCCGGCCACACGAGCTTTTGTCTTTCAGCAGGGCGTTTTTCTCGCCAGCTACAGAGCCACACCGACGCCATTAATGAGCGTCCAGTCGACGGGTTGGATGGCCCTGTCCATCTTGCCCAGCACCTTGGCTTAGCATTTGCCGGTGCGGCGGAAGCCTTCAAGACGCAGTTCTTGACCTTCTCCAGATCAGCCTCGGATGGATATCGGCAAGGGTTCAGCTCGTCCTTTTGAACTTGCGCATCTTCGTGTTGGCCAACCCCAGGCCGCCCGACATATTTGCGGTCTATCCGGCACCTCAACTTCGAACAACCTTGCGGCAAGCTCTTGGGATAGCCCACGCTCGTGCCTCCACCACCCGCTCAGCAGAGCCAGATTTGTCGTTGATGGCACGGAACTTGCGGAGTCATTCGCAGATGCGTCACGGACCGAGAGTGTCGTCCCATGAATTCGATCACCAAAAAGGCCGCCCGACGTTGCTGGGACCGCCTGCAATTACCTTATCCCAGAATTGGGAGCAACGGCTTCAAAAGGGATAACTCATCACCTCAATTTTGTCGATCGCGCGGCCATCGAACCGCAGCCATCGATCAGACTTCCGCCTCGTTGCACTCATTGCGACCGCCTTGGTGCTTGCGACAACCGCTCAATTCTGGCTGCCAGGATAACCACATATGGCGACGGAACTTCCTGCTTCAAAGCAATATAGAGATCGTCGATCATCCCCCCATCAAGGCCTCGATCGAGGACACCGCGTTCGGCTTGCTTGGTTCGCAGTGAACAGACCGCACTTCGACGAATGCGATCGATGCGACCGCGCCGAGAACTCTCCCGCATTGTCGACGGTTGGGTCCGTCGGCCCTCCGATGAGGCCTCGGATGCGTCGGGCGCCGAGGCCTCGACTGATGCCGACTGGCCGCCGCCGGAAGGTCTCGCGGCTTTGATCCCCGGCGATGTAGCCACCCCTGCTGCAACAGCTCCTAGCCGGAGAACTCATTCATGACCGAATCGGCGACAGATTTAGTGGACGCGGCTTTGTTCGACCGAGATCGGCTTGACCCAGAAAGTCCCTATCAACGTTCTGGCCCTGCATGGGGTGCCATCATTTCGCTTTCCTTCGGCACCTTCGGGCTTGTGACGGCAGAGTTTCTGCCCGCCAGCGTTCTGACACCGCTCGCGCATGATCTCCGTATCACCACGGGCACGGCTGGACAGGCGCTAACAGCGACCGCAATCGTCGCGGCGATCTCGGCACCGATAATCGCCATCGTGACAAAGCGTCTGGACCGCAGGGTCGTCATCTGGGCGATGACGCTCCTGCTGATCCTGTCGAACGTTCTGGCAGAGGTTGCGGGGTCGCTGCCGGTTTTGCTGGCGGCACGCGTCGTCCTTGGCATATCGCTTGGTGGTTTTTGGTCTATTTCGGCAGCGTTGGCGATGCGGCTGGTTCCAAGTCACCTCATGCCGCGCGCCATGTCGATCATCCTCACCGGCGTTTCTGTCGCCTCCGTCTGCGCGGCTCCAATCGGCGCTTATGTCGGTGACATTTGGGGATGGCGAGCCTCGTTCAAGGTCGCCGCAATCGTGAGTGCCGTTGCGCTGCTCGTGCAACTCGTAACCATTCCGCCACTGCCTCCGATCGAAGTGCGCAGATTCCGCAGTCCGCTGGATGTCGCGAAGAATCCGGCGATGAAGGTTGCGGTGCTAGTCGTGCTATTGGTCGCTTCCGGCCATTTTGCCAGCTTCGCCTACATCCGCGCCTTTCTCGAGAGCGTTCCTGCGCTCGAAAAGAAGTCAATCCCGCTCGTGTTCCTTGCTTTTGGCACGGCCGGCGTCTTCGGCAATTTAGCCGGCGCATTCCTCACCAAACACAGTCTCAAGGCGGTCGCGGCCCTGCCGCCCCTGCTCATTGCCGTAGCCGCTGTCTCGCTCCTGACTATGGGAGCATCGGCCTTGACCTCGGCAATTGCAGTTGCCGTATGGGGCTTTGCTTTTGGCGCGGTCCCGGTCGGATTGCAGACATGGATGGTGCTACGCGCCGCTCCGAAACAGGCCGAGAGCGCTGGTGTACTGATGGTCATAACCTTCCAAGTGGCCATCGCAGCCGGCACAACTTTCGGTGGCCTATTGGTGGATCACACGGGTATTGCCAGTGTCTTTGTCTACAGCGCGGTTGCCACGTTCCTCGCTGTCTTGACAGTATTTTTGCTCGGCCCGAACCGCAAAACCTGACCGCCTGGTGGGGAGTGACGGTCGGCGGCGTTCACGCTATTGCCACCTCTGAGCTCGGCCCAAAGGCCGCGGCTTCGTCGTAACCATGCGGTCGATGGGGCAGCGCCAAATTGCTTCCTGCTCATCGCGTTGCGATAATACAGCGCGCTTATTGCGTCATCGTGTCCCCGGTCTCGGCTTCAATGCCCGGCTACTGGCTGCGGAGGCAGATGGGCGCCGGCGTCCCACCGACGACGATCGGTCTTTTCTCATGTAGCTGTCGGGGAAACGAGGCAGGTTTTCCGCCAGAACCCGCCAGTCGTCGCGCTCGCGTTCGCCTTCCTTGCGCGCACCGAACAACTGGATGATGATCTTGCCGTCGGACCCATATGCTTCGAGCGAGGTGACGTGACTGTCATTGGTCGGCTTGCGCACGGCCCAAACCTCACGGATTTGGTGGGTCCTGAGATGCAGCCGGAACGTTTCGTCCAGCACATGGATGCACGGCCCGATCTGCTTGACCGACTTGATTAAGCCGGAATGGGTCTGGATAGAACCTCGGTTGCCGACGAAGCACATGATCGGCAATTCGTCTTCGGCCGCACGCTGGAGCACGGCGCCAACTGCGGCATTGTCGAGCAGCCAAGCGTAATCCTGGCCGACCATGCGCAAAGCCTGGCAGCGGCTGAGCTTGAGCGTCTTTAGAAGGTTGACGTCAGTCAGCCGGCTCCAGTGCTCGCGTAGGTCGTCCACCGTGCCGGCCCAGTCCGCAGTCCTCGCGCCCAGGTCGGCTACTCTCGCCTTAAGCGACATGGTCGGCTCCTGGTTGGCGGATACGAGCTCGGCCACCAGCTTTCGATAGGCATGAAGGTTGGAGACCGGCCTGAGATGCACCTTATGCACTGCTGCGCCGGTGGCGTCGAAGAATTGCAAACTGCGCTGGATTCCGCCGCGATGGCGCCTTTCAACAGCGAAACCATACCTCCAAGCTTGCGGGAAGACGCGAAGGTCGAATTCGTCACCAAGGACCATGGCGTGATTGTTGCCGGTTATCACTCTGTTGAAGACGCCAATCTTTTCGTGCACGGCACCTTGATTGCGGGTCAGCGCCGTCACTTCGCCCACGAATTCGAGGCCCGTCAGAACGTGATTGACGCGCGGGTCGATGCGTGCCGCGCCGAAACCGCAATGGGCCGCGACCAGTTCCGCTTCCGAAATGGCCAATTGGGCTGCGAAATCACGCGCGGGAATGTTCGGACAGACTTCCCACGCACGCCGGATTTCGTTGGGCGACCGCTTCTTGCGCTGATCCATGTTTTTACCCCTGCCCCGTTCTTCTTTTGACGATCGATCGAAAAACGGGCCTCAGGGGTGTGCACGGCGGACGCGATCGATCGTCAGGCACATGCCAGTCGAATCCTGTCTCCGGGCGGTCAGCGGCCAATCGCCGGTAGAGAGCGATTGTTGGGTGGTCGGCGCCAATCGGCCGATCGAGCATTCGGGTACCACCGGCGGTGCTGCTTTCCCACTCAAGGCGGGTCTGATGGATCATATTGCTCTCCTTCGTTCTTCGATTGCGAGGGCAACCCAAAGGTGAATCGGCCGGCAATTTTGCCGCCGCAACGAAGGCTTCACAAAAATCGTGCCAGTTGCTCCGCGGCAAGCTCTGAACATCTTTGGCTCTGTTCATTGCTTTACGCGTGAGTGCATCGCGAACTCAGGCGCCCTTCCTGTGACGCGGACGCGACAAATCCGACAGTAAGTGTCGGTTGTCGGACGTCTCCCCAGCAATCGAGCATAAGAGACGTCGGGATGTCCTACGGTTTTTGACACGTCTTCCCTTTGGCACGGTCCATGCGAGATGATCCGCGAAAACGTCGGACCGAGGAGAAATCGAGCCATGATTACGCTCACCGACAACGCTGTTGCCGCCATCAAGGCCGCTCTTTACCGCGCCAGCGAGCCGGCGGAAGGATTTCGCATCATGGTCCATGCCGGCGGCTGCGCCGGCTTCCAATACTCAATGGGCCTGGAGAGCGTCTCACGTGAGGGCGATGCGATCATCGAGCGAGATGGGCTCAAGGTGTTCATGGATAGAGGCTCCCAACCCCATGCAGCCGGCATGACCGTGGACTTCGTCACTGGGCTCGAAACATCCGGCTTTGTTTTCGATAACCCCAATGCGCGTGAGACGTGCGGCTGCGGCAAGTCCTGCAAATGATTGCGAGGGAACAGGCTATGTTCGACTATAGCGACGCCAAGGAATACTGCGTCGAACCGGCACCGCCGGCGCTCTGGAACCGGCCGACACGCACTGTCGGCCCGGAACAATTGCGTTCGGTGATGCGCCAAATCGCGATCATCGATCGTTGCCGTGGGCAAGCAAACAAAATTGCCCGAAACAGCTGAATTCCCGGCAGATGCCGCCACCAAAGGGCAATGTCGACAGCGACCGGTCAGCCAAGCCATCGCTCGCCCGGCCGCCCACCTTACCAGATACGATATGCGCCAGAGGTTCAATGGCCCGCCTACCCTTGAATCATTTCAGCAGTTGAAGGATCACTCCCATGAACCCTGTCTATCTCGACAACAACGCAACGACGCGGGTTGATCCTGCAGTCGTTGGAGCGATGTTGCCTTTCTTTACGGAGCAATTTGGCAATCATTCGTCCATGCACGCCTATGGCGCATCGGTTGCTGAAGCCGTGAGAAAGGCGAGGCAACAGTTGCAAGCCCTCATCGGCGCGGGATTCGAGGACGAGATCATCTTCACCTCGGGCGGGACTGAAAGCGACAGTACAGCCATCCTTTCGGCGCTGGAGGTGATGCCCGACCGAACGGAAATAGTGACTTCCGCGGTTGAACATCCGGCCGTTCTGAAGTTGTGCGCGCACCTTGAAAAGACGCGCGGCGTCAAGGTGCACATTATCCCAGTCGATCACCACGGCCGGCTCGACCTGGACGCCTACAGAACCGCTCTCACTCCACAAGTGGCAATCGTCTCGATAATGTGGGCGAACAATGAGACCGGTACGATCTTTCCCGTGGTTAAGCTTGCCGATCTAGCCAGGGAAGTCGGCGCGCTTTTCCACACTGATGCAGTGCAGGCGGTCGGAAGGCTTCCGATTGAGCTGAAATCGACCGCGATCGACATGCTGTCGCTCTCCGCCCACAAGCTGCATGGTCCAAAGGGGATAGGCGCGCTTTATGTAAGACGTGGCGTGCGCTTCTCCTCCATGATCAAGGGTGGGCACCAAGAGCGCGACCGGCGTGCAGGCACTGAAAACACACCCGGCATAGTCGGACTGGGCATGGCGGCCGAACTCGCCTTGAAATTCATGGACGAGACAAAACGAATAAAATGGTTGCGCGACCGCCTTGAGAACGGGATCATCCAGCGCATCCCAAACACATCCATCAACGGCGATCCGCAAGAGCGATTGCCAAACACTGCAAACATTGGATTCGAAGGTATCGAAGGCGATGCAATTCCAATTGTCCTGAGCCGGCTGGGAATCGCCTGTTCCGCCGGGTCCGCCTGTGCCTCTGGCTCACTGGAACCGAGCCATGTTCTGATCGCTATGAACGCGGCATGTGGGGCAGTCCGCTTCTCCTTGTCGCGTGACAACGGCGAAGATGACGTAGACCGCGTGCTTGAGGTCCTGCCTGCGATCACCGAGAAGCTACGGGCCGTTCCCAGTGCTGGACTGTGCGGGCGAGGTGCAGAACAGCTTCATTCCGGCCCGGGTCCGAGCGGCACAATAGCCGACGAGCCGTGAGGTCTTCCTCAACGTGACGACCCTGCGCAATGGAGAGCAGTCAAACTCGGGGTCGCCTTCACCACTTCAGAAAAGCTTGAGATCGCCAAGTCTCTTGCCCAGCCGCCGTGCCAGAGGTCGGCACGCCGTCAGCAATGTCACCAATGCATCGACACCACAATTACGCGCCGGGAGAATACAATGAACTGCTCCGCTGATAGCCGCCCGATCGATCGCACCGATATCCTAGCGCGACTGAAGGGCCTGTCGGCCGCGGAGGACTTCTTCGCCTGCCTTGGCGTCTCCTACGACCCGAAAGTGATGAATGTCTCGCGGCTCCATATCATGAAGCGCGTGGGCCAATACCTTGCCGAAGAAGATTTCTCCGGTCTGCCTAACCAGGTAATCGCCGCGCGGGTGCGCGCCAAGCTGGAACGCGCCTACGAAGATTTCGCGACTTCCTCGCCGCTCACGCAACGTGTGTTCAAGGTGCTAAGGGACCACGATCCAAACATATGTCCCGCACCTGGCCGCGCCTTCGTCCCGCTCGACTCTGCACTGAAGCGGTTCGGAAAGTAATGAGCCCGACACGGCTGCGACGCGACAATGTCGAGAAGTCGACAAATCCAGTCCTCATGACGCCTCCTCGGAAGCAAACGAAGCCACCTTCTGGAATAGAGGCAGGAAGACGACTTGGCATGAACGATGCAGGCAATGAGGCGAACCGCCAAGCACGAATCCGGACTGGGAGCTTAGAGAAACCGCCAATGCATATCGTAATCTGCATCAAGCAGGTGCCGGATTCGGCACAGATCCGCGTGCACCCGGTGACGAACACGATCATGCGTCAGGGTGTTCCGACCATCATCAATCCTTACGACCTGTTCGCCCTCGAAGAAGCGCTCAAACTGCGCGACGTTCATGGTGGCGAGGTTACTGTGCTCACAATGGGTCCGCCCATGGCGGAGGACTCGCTGCGAAAGGCGCTCGGTTACGGTGCTGACCGAGCAGTTCTCTTGACGGACCGCTATTTTGCCGGATCCGATACGCTGGCGACTTCCTTTGCTCTTTCGCAAGCAATCGCAAAAATTGGGGAGACTTTCGGCAGGCCGGACATCGTCTTCACCGGCAAGCAGACGATTGACGGCGATACCGCCCAGGTCGGACCGGGCATAGCCAAGCGCCTAGATTTATCGCAACTTACCTATGTCGCGAAGATTGCCTCCATCGATCTCGATACGCGAGAGATCGAAGTCGCGCGTCGCGCCGAAGGCGGCACCCAGTTGCTGAAGAGCAGACTCCCTTGCCTCATTACCATGCTGGAAGACACCAACGAAATCCGCCGGGGCTCGCTCCAGCAGGCTCTGTGCGCGGCGCGCAGGCAAGTCGTGAAGTGGACTGCAGCCGACGCCGGCATTGACGATCTCACCCGGTGCGGTCTGCGTGGCTCGCCTACAGTCGTCAAGCGTGTTTTCGCCCCCACCGCACGGGCAGAAAGGGCGGCGCAGATCGACACCGCGGAAAGGGGCTTGCAGGACATAGCCGATGAACTCATCGCCGATATCTTAACCCGCCGGCCGGCGCTGGAACATGAGCTGGCCTTCAACAGCGGCACGTGACGGCCAGGAGCAGAAAATGTCGACCGCAAGCCAAACCACCCCTCGCATTGCCCCCGGCCGTGCCGGTGTAAAGAAAGAACTTCCCGACCATTTCAAAGACTACCGGCACGTGTGGGTCTTCCTCGAGCTCGAACGCGGCAATGTGCATCCTGTATCATTCGAACTGCTGGGCGAAGGCCGCAAATTGGCCGACAAGCTTGAAGTCCAGCTCGCGGGCGTCGTGCTGGGACCGCCGGGCGAGATGGTCGAGGACGCTGTTGCCGAGGCCTTCGCTTACGGGGCGGATCTTGTCTACATCGTCGATGCGCCGCCGCTCGCCGACTACCGGAACGAGCCGTTCGCCAAGGCGCTCACGGATCTGGTCAATACCCATAAACCCGAAATCCTCCTTCTCGGCGCGACCACACTGGGCAGGGATCTTGCAGGCTCGGTAGCGACGACCCTGCAGACGGGGCTCACGGCCGACTGCACCGAACTTGATGTAGATTCCGACGGTTCACTCGCCGCGACCCGTCCGACTTTTGGTGGCTCATTGTTGTGTACGATCTATACACTAAATTACCGGCCGCAAATGGCGACGGTGCGACCAAGGGTCATGCCTATGCCGCAACGGGTGGATAAGCCGGTCGGGCGTGTCATGCGGCACAAGCTGTCGCTCGTTGAGGACGATATCGTCACCAAAGTCCTCGGCTTCCTACCGGATAACCAGTCGGCAATGGCAAATCTTGCCTATGCGGATGTCGTGGTTGCGGGAGGCCTCGGTCTCGGAGCGGCGGAGAACCTTCAGCTTGTGAAGAATCTTGCCCGAGCGATCGGCGCCGAGCATGGCTGTTCGCGCCCCTTGGTCCAGAAGGGCTGGATGCCGGCTGATCGACAGATTGGACAAACTGGCAAGACCATTCGACCGAAGCTTTACATCGCGGCCGGAATTTCCGGCGCCATCCAGCACCGAGTTGGGGTCGAGGGGGCCGATCTCATCGTCGCGATCAACACCGATCCGAACGCGCCGATTTTCGAGTTCGCCCACCTCGGGATCGTCACGGATGCAATCCGCTTCCTGCCCGCACTGACGGAAGCCTTCACCCGGCGGCTGTCGCCGCACAGTCGAGACAAGCTTGCGAGTTGAGGGAGAGGACATGATTGAACAATTCGATGCCATAGTGGTCGGAGCCGGCATGTCTGGAAACGCAGCTGCTTACACTTTGGCAAGCCAGGGGCTGAAGGTACTGCAGTTGGAGCGCGGGGAATATCCGGGCTCTAAGAACGTCCAGGGTGCCATAATGTACGCGAACATGCTGGAGAAGATCATCCCGGACTTCCGGGATGATGCGCCCCTCGAGCGGCACCTGGTCGAACAGCGACTTTGGGTGTTGGACGACACGTCTCACACCGGAATTCATTACCGGTCGGACGACTTCAATGAGGCGAAACCCAACCGCTACACGATCATTCGCGCCCAGTTCGACAAATGGTTTTCCCGCAAGGTGCGCGAGGCTGGCGCGACGGTCCTGTGTGAGACGACCGCGACGGAACTCGTCCGTGATGGCAATGGCAAGGTGATCGGCGTCCGCACAGACCGGGCTGGCGGAGTGGTCTTCGCGAATGTGGTCGTTCTCGCAGAAGGGGTGTCGGGATTGCTTGGCACTCGCGCAGGCCTGCGCGAGATGCCGAAGCCGGAGACCGTGGCGCTTGCCGTCAAGGAAATGCATTTCTTGCCCGAAGAGGTCATTGGCCAGCGGTTCGGGGTCAAGGGCGATGAAGGCTGCGTAATCGAGGCCGTGGGCACGATCTCTCGCAGCATGGCCGGGCTCGGCTTCCTTTACACCAACAAGGAGTCGATATCACTCGGCATCGGCTGCCTGGTCTCGGATTTCGCCGCGACGATGGAGAGCCCGTCCGCCCTCCTGGATGCGATGAAAAACCATCCTTCGATCCGGCCGCTGATCGCTGGCTCGGAGGTGAAAGAATATGCCGCCCATCTTATCCCCGAAGGTGGTTACAAGGCCATTCCGCAGCTCTTCGGCGACGGTTGGGTCATCGTCGGCGACGCAGCGCAACTGAACAATGCCATTCACCGTGAGGGTTCGAACCTTGCCATGACCTCGGGTCGTGTCGCGGCTGAGGCGATCATCAAAGTCAAAAGCCGCAACGGTCCTATGACCAAAGCGAACCTTGCGCTCTACAAGACGATGCTGGATGACTCCTTTGTGATCAAGGATCTTAAGAAATACAAGGACATGCCAGCCTTGCTCCACACCAATTCCAGCAACTTTTTTGACAGCTATCCGCGGCTGATGTCGCATGCCGCTCAGAACTTCATGCGTGTCGACGGCACGCCGAAGATCGAGAAGGAAAAGAACACCACGGCCGCCTTCATCAACGCGCGCTCGCGCTGGGGGTTGGTCAGCGACGCGGTCCGCCTGGCATTGGCATGGCGCTGAAGAGGGTACAAGATGACGATCGCAGTGACGAAGGTTCGTGTCGAGGACAAACTTTACCAGAACCGCTATCTGGTCGATTCCGGCCGCCCCCATATTATAGTGCGACCGCACGACAAGCCAAGCGCGAACTTGCTTGCGTTGACCTACGTCTGTCCGGCGAAATGCTATGAGTTGAATGACAAGGGTCAAGTCGAGATCACCGCCGACGGCTGCATGGAATGCGGCACCTGCCGGATATTGTGCGAGAAAGGCGGCGACATCGAGTGGAACTATCCGCGCGGCGGCTTTGGTGTCCTGTTCAAGTTCGGATGATCAGCCGGGACCGTGCCAAGAGCATGCCGGCAGCGAGCAACTGCGGCACACCATGAGCCTCTCCATCCACTTGCAAAGAGCTAGTGAATATTGGCCTTTCGCAATTCAAATTTCCTTGACTCGTTAGCGGTGTCCTCAGGCCACGGCGCTGCCCTGTGCGCCGGACTTACCACCGGTCACGTGGTCGAGCCCCTTTGGGACAACGCCCGGCCATCGTGCCGGATGGCAGCCACAACGGCCGGTGAGCAAGTGGAACGGCACAACCCATGGCAAAGACGTATGTGCTAGTGCATGGTGCCTGGCATGGCGGATGGTGTTGGCGGGACGTGGCTGCCAATCTTCGCAAGATGGGATGCCACGTGACCACGCCGACCAGGTGTCGGCGAACGCGCACGTTTGCTGTGCAAGGACATCACGCCCGACACATTCGTGACCGACATCGTCAACCACATTGTGACGGAAGAGCTGAGCGATGTGATCCTTGTCGGTCACAGTCTAGGCGGCATCAGCATCACCGGCGCCGCCGACCGGATACCCGACCATATCAGCCATCTCGTTTATCTCGACAGCGCCATCGTCGAGAGCGGTCAAAGTGTATTCAGCACCATGCCCCCCGACATCGTCGCGGCCCGTCGAAAATTGGTTGCGGAGGAAGGACGGGGTATCTTCATGCCGACTCCGCCGCCAACAGCATTCGGCATTCCCGAGGGACACTCGCTCACGGACTGGGTGCGGCGCCGGATAACACCGCATCCGGCAGGCACCTACGAAAGCGGACTTAAGCTCGAGCACCCGCTCGGCAACGGCAGACCCCGAACCTATGTCGTCTGCACTAATCCACTCCACCCGCCGATGGCGGGAGCGCGAGAATGGGTCGCGAAGCAGGATGGCTGGGCGTGGCAGGAACTCGCCACTGGCCACGACGCAATGATCCTCGCGCCGACGGAAGTTGCTCTCCTTCTTAGCGCAGTCGGCTGAGGAACCAAGTAGGGTGAGCGGCGGCCGATTCTCAGGCCGTGGCCTTGAGCTCTGGTGCACGGATAGGCCCAACGGGTCGTTCCGGTGGCGCCACCGAAACCACTAGGCGGGAGTGGCCTGTCCTGCCGACGTCGCAAGCTTGCGAGCGTTCCGCCGCGGCCGCAGCCCGTAGCGCCGGGCAACCTCCGAGATCACCGCGTCGGCTCCAGGGTCTCGGAATGACTCCGTGCCTTGTCGTCCATCGACCAATGCCGCCGACCAACAGCGCCGTTGATCACCCTCGAAAACGCCGAGGCTGCCGCTCAGGGTCAATCGTAAGTTCAAGTTCAGACACAAGCCGATCTCCGATCCACCTCAGAATCGGCAGGCCCACAGATCGCGGGTCCTCCTGGAAGGACACAGCGCTTACCCTTGAAATATGGAGAACCATGGCTTTGCGCCGTCGGCAGTTGAGCTGATCTCGCAATGCTATTTCCCCGGCAACGTCCGAGCCGGAGAACTGCGTGCTTGGCGTTCTCCTCTGGAAGGAACCAATCTTTCGGAACGTGGCAATGTCATCGACGAGCTCTCACGGGCCAGCACGATGCCGGTTCGGCGCATCGGCGCCCCCTGAACACGAGATAGCCACTTGCGATTCTAACGATACGGCCGGACGGGGGCTGAGACCGCGGCGGACGGAGCGTGACGGCTGATCGACACAATGGAGAAGGCCGGCTGGGTTCAGGCTAATGCGGCTCGAATTCTCGGCCTCAAGCTGCGACAAGTCGGCTAGGCGATACGCCGGCATAGTATCGAGGTGAAGGAAATTCTAAGAGCCTGATGAGCCAATCGTCAGGCCAGTGGTCTTGCGCGCCCTGTGCGCGACAAGGAGTGCTTCGTGCTTCTGAACGGATTTGGACTTGCACTGTCGCAAGCAGGACAAAATTGTGTCGCGCCGGCCTGACACAATGCGATATCGACCCGAATAGTGAACTGAAGCCGCTTTTTTCAGTTGGTATGGCTCTTGCACCTTGAACCGCGACGTTACCAGCAACGGAGCCGTTTGATGTCCTCACCGACAGTTTCGATTGAGGGGCCGACTAGCACGACATCCGAGGGTTTTCTGGCAGCCGCGAAATCCGGTGGCTGCGCATCGTCCTCCTACGGCTCGTCGCCGACCAGCCCGGGCGAAGGGGATCCGGCTATTTGGGAAAGGATCAAGGATCACCCCTGCTTTTCGGAGGAAGCGCATCATTATTTCGCGCGTATGCATGTGGCGGTCGCGCCGGCTTGCAATGTCCAGTGCAACTATTGCAATCGCAAATACGATTGCGCCAACGAGAGCCGGCCTGGTGTTGTGTCTGAGAAGTTGACGCCCGACCAAGCGCTACGCAAGGTCATCGCCGTTGCCAACAAAGTTCCGCAGCTTTCGGTTCTTGGCATCGCTGGGCCGGGGGATGCCTGTTACGATTGGGAGAAAACGAAGGCAACGCTCGACCGCGTCATCAGGGAAATCCCCGACATAAAGCTGTGCGTCTCCACTAATGGGCTCGTGCTGCCGGACCATGTCGCCGAGCTTGCCGAAATGAATGTTGATCACGTGACGGTCACCATCAACATGGTCGACCCGGAAGTCGGCGCGAAGATCTATCCATGGATCTTTTATGAAAATCGCCGCTACTTCGGCATCGAAGCCGCTCGAATCTTGCACGCGCGGCAGATGCTGGGCCTGGAGATGCTGAGCGCGCGCGGCATCCTCACCAAAATCAACTCGGTGATGATTCCTGGAGTGAACGACCAGCACCTGTTTGAGGTGAACAAAATGGTCAGGGAGCGGGGCGCGTTTCTGCACAACGTGATGCCTCTGATTTCGGACCCGGCGCACGGTACCCACTACGGACTCATCGGGCAGCGCGGCCCAACGGCAATGGAGATGATGGCTCTTCAGGATCGACTTGAAGGTGGCGCCAAGTTGATGCGCCACTGCCGGCAGTGCCGGGCAGATGCTGTCGGCCTGCTCGGTGAAGATCGTGGCCAGGAATTCACGCTGGACGGGATTCCCGACGATGTCGCCTACGATGCTGGCAAGCGTCAGGCCTATCGGCAGGTGGTCGCACACGAGCGCCGTGATCATGAGGCGGCGAGGAGCGAGGCCATCGGTATGGTCAAGGCAACAGACTCCGAAAAGTCGCTTCTGGTTGCGGTGGCCACTAAGGGAGGTGGACGGGTCAACGAACACTTCGGCCACGCGAAGGAATTCCAGGTTTATGAAGTCTCGCCTAGAGGGATCAGCTTGGTCGGGCATCGGAAGGTCGAGCGGTATTGCCTCGGAGGCGGGGGCGAAGACGCCATCCTCGAGGGCGTCATCGCAGCGCTCGAAGGCATACACATAGTGCTATGCGCCAAGATCGGAAATCGCCCGAAGGAACAACTCTCGCGAGCTGGACTGCGCGTAACCGACGCCTATGGCCATGACTACATCGAGACCGCAGTCAGCGCACTTTACGCGGCAGAGTTTGGGATCAGACCACTAGCGGCGACGGCCTGAGCCGTCTCGTCCGATAACCAGGAGTTAGAATGGCTTTAAAGATCATCGCATCCCAATGTACCCAATGCGGGGCCTGCGAGTTCGAATGTCCTTCGGAAGCGATCAAGTTCAAGGGCGACGCCTATGTGATCGATCCAAACAAGTGCACCGAATGCAAGGAGGCCTTCGATACGCAGCAATGCGTGTCGGTCTGTCCGGTACCGAAAACCTGCGTTCCCGCTTGATTCCTACCGAAACGGTCGGGTTCGCCGCACGACGACGCCTGCAACCCGCGACCACAACAAAAGCCTCGAGAAAGGAATGGACAGCATGTGGTCCAGACGCGAACAGGAGGTCGAAATCGGCAGACCGCCACGGTTCATGCAGGGTGAGCGGGTCCGTGCGATACGCCACATAAAAAACGACGGCACCTATCCCGGCAAGGAGATCGGCGAAAACCTCGTGCGGAAGGGCGACGAAGGCTACGTGCGCGACATTGGAACCTTTCTCCAGCAATTCTTCATCTATGCGGTCGAATGGATCGATCGTGGCACGGTCGTCGGCATGCGAGCGCGCGAACTCATTAGCCTCGACAAAGTCGAGGTTCCCTGCGGAGCTGAAGGCATTTCCAACGGGGGAACAGCCGGATGAAAGTAATGATTCGCAGGACCGCTACTGGCTTGTCGGCTTATGTCCCCAAGAAGGATCTCGAAGAGCCGATCACCGAGATTGAGAACGCTGACTTATGGGGCGGGACCGTGACGCTCAGGAACGGTTGGCGGCTCATGCTGCCCGACCTTCCGCGCGACACGCGTTTGCCGATCACCGTCGAGGCGATGAAGATTTCCGACGGGGCCTGATGCCGGTGGGTTCAGTGGCGGAGAGGAAACGCGTATGAACACGATGCTGAGCTGGGACCATCTCGTCGTCGTCCGGGGCAGTTTTGCCAAAAAACTGATTGACCTGCTGAACGGCGCTCTCAAGGCCGATCGAGTGATCCCCTATCTCGGTCCTGGTCTTCTGCAGCTTAACCCACCGGAATCACCTGTACCTTGCACCCCTGAAGATGTCGCCGCGGCCCTCAACAAGCGGGCGCCTGCCCCTTCCAGGATTCGCACCAATATGTGGTCGGTCGCGCAGTTTATCGAGCAGCGCCGACATCGTCGGACTCTCCAAGCGTGGATGGCGGAGATATTCGCAGCCCCCGCCGAGCCGACCGTTCTTCACGCCTGGCTCGCAACCCTTCAACTGTCTGTCATCATCGACAGCTGGTACGATGGCGCCATGCGAGCAGCCCTTGCAGAGGCCGGCCAAACAGACGTTGTCGAGATACAAGGAACGACGCGCGCGACCGGAATCGGTAACATCTGGACGAGAACTTACGATTTGTCAGGAACAGAACTCGAGGCCGAACAAGTGGCTAGGACGGTGCTCTATGCGCCGCACGGCAGCGTCAGGCCGGCGGCAAACTTCCTCGTGGCTGATTCCGATTACGTCGAAGTCCTAACCGAAATTGATATCCAGACGCCGATCCCGGACGCGGTGAAGCAACGGCGCGTCAACCGGGGTTTTTTCTTCGTGGGCTGCCGCTTCAACGATCAGATGCTGCGCACATATGCCAGACAGCTGATGAAGCGCTCCACTGGCCCACATTTTGCGGTGATCGATTCGGCTACGCTGACCAGAAACGAACGTCGTTTCCTTGCCGAAGGCGCAATCACGGTCATCGACATGCCGATCCGCAACGCCGCGGCTCGCCTCGTCGGGGTCGATGCTAGCCAGGATTAATGGCCGGCGATTGCTGGTGAGTCGCTGCTTGCCTCCAAGGGCGAAAACTCAGTTGGGAATACATTCGTGAGTAGTAATGCTAGTGGCAGCACAACGTAGGCTCTGAATTCGTTGGGCGATGTGAAAGGGTCCGCTGCTGCGGGACGTGAGCACGTTGCGGCGGCATTACGCACATGATCTTGTGACCCCCGTGGCAAAAGAACTGAAGCGCCCGAGTCGCGACAACATATGCAGCGCTCAATGGCTTCGACAAAAATTCGGCACAGTTTCGACAGTTCGCATGCACCTCCAGGGTCAACGAGGTTGATTATGCCTGTTTATGTGGGTCGGCCACGCGAGCAGGAATTCCCACTACCTTTGCCCCGGCGGGAACATCTCGTGTGACCACGCAGCCAGCGCCTACCACTGCATTATCACCAATCGTGACGCCAGGCAGAATGATTGCTCCACCGCCGATCCAGACACGGCTGCCAATGTGAACAGGACGCCCGACCTGCAGGCCGGCCTGCCGCTGCTCGGCATCATGTGGATGATCGGCGGTATAAATCTGCACAGCAGGCCCAATTGCCGTTCCTTGCCCGATTTTGACCTCTACCACGTCAAGAATAACGCAGTTGAAGTTGATGTAGGCATTGGCTCCAATGCGGATATTGAATCCGTAGTCGCAAAAAAAGGGCGGACGGATGACCGTTCCGCGCCCAACCTCTCCCAGCCGCTCGGACAAAAGCTCATGCCAATGCCCCGTGGTCTGCCCCAGCGTATCATTGTACCGCTTGAGCCAAGCCCCGGTGGCCAACAGGTCAGCTTGGATCTCCGGATCCGCCGCATTGTAAAACTCGCCTGCGAGCATCTTTTCTTTTTGGCTACGCATCATAGTCTCCCGTCAGGTCGTGTCCCGTACAGTGATGCAGGAACGCACATCAAACTGCCTCGGCAACTTTGTAACTCGGTCTTGCCGGGCGCGCGGTCGGTCACGAGCCGGGGCGACAGTTTCGTCTCGACCAACTTCCGCGAATTTGGATATCGCAGATCAACCGGTCGCAGGGGCCAATACCTGACGAGGTCGGCAACTGTCCAGCGGTCGAACTCACTTTCATGCCCATCTCAGATTGCGTGATATCGAGCGGTAAGCCATCAGCTAATGTATCGACCAGGTCCCGCCAGCGGAGATCTGCGCGTCGCCTCTACGCATGCTGGCGTGTCACCAATAATACATCGATTATTTCTGGATCCAGGCACGTCGAATTGATTTGCCTTGCGGTGTAGAGCGAAGTTACTAGCCATAGGATTACTCCTTTTTAGTTTGTCAGTCGCAGAGCCCCAGTATGACTACGTGGTAGAAAGCACACGGCCGGAATCTTGGCAGCGCTGTTCACACCCACTTCGTAAGCCTGGCCGATGGGCTCGCCAGAGCACCAATGCTTGACCTGCTCCAGCTCTTGCTCGGCGGGTTGTTTCAGAGACGCTTGATCTCGATACCGCGTTTTCTCAGCACGTAGCCGATCTGGCGCGGGGTCAAACCGAGCAGGCGCGCCGCCTTTGCCTGCACCCAGCCACACTTTTCCATGGCAGCAATGACCGTATCGGCATCGGGCACCCTACCACGACTCGTGGCAGGGCCTATCGGCGCTTGCCCGTCGCCGACGGGCGGGGCGGCACAGGCGGCGGAAGGCTGGATCGTAGTCGACTTCTCTGACGTCGGCGGTCCGTTCTTCCACAGCGCCGCGGCCAAGCACTGATCCGCGTAACAGGCAAAGTCAGTTCTGAGGATTGATGGACCCGTCGCCAGAACTGCCGTCCGTTGAACGCAGTTTTCGAGCTCTCGGATGTTGCCTGGAAATTCGCAGTTCATTAGCACCTCAATCGCTTCGGGAGCGAAGGTCAGCGTGTGATCATTCTCAGTATTGAAATTCTTGAGAAACTGAGCGGCCAAGAGCGGAATATCACCTCGCCTTTCGCGCAATGCCGGCACGCGTAAAGTGACGACGTTGATGCGATAATAGAGGTCTTGCCGGAACTCCTTGCGTTGAACTGCCGTTTCCAAGTCCCTGTTCGTTGCGGCAATCACGCGAACATCAACTTTAATGGTGTGGTTGCTGCCGACGCGCTCAAACTCCTGCTCCTGCAGGACACGCAGCAGCTTAGCCTGGAACGAACCTGATATTTCGCCAATCTCGTCCAGAAACAATGTGCCTTTGTCGGCAGCCTCAAAGCGCCCCTTGCGCAAACTGCTCGCGTCGGTGAAGGCACCCTTCTCATGACCGAACAAGTCAGATTCCAGAAGCGTCTCGGTGAGCGCCGCGCAATTGACCTTGATGAAGGGCTGCTTGGCGCGAGGCGAGAGCTCGTGAATGGCTTTGGCAACCAGCTCCTTACCGGTTCCGGATTCACCTCGCAACAGGACCGTAGTCTTCGCCTTGGCCACCTTGACAAGGTGCTCACGCAGCTTGCGCAGCGCCTGACTATCGCCAAGCATCTCCTTGCTGATCTTTTTACGTTCCATTTGGCAGCCCATCCCACTCCGCCACCCGCCGGTAGAACTGCACTGGACGGTGAGCTGTGTTGTATTTCGTCATCATCATTCTCGATCTCACCTTTGTTGCTTCGAAATTTTCGGCGCGCGGACGCCCTCGGCAAATGGCAATGGCGCCTGAGCATCGTTGCCTTTCACCAGGACGAGCGTCTTCCTCCGCGCGGGCGCTCGCAATATGCGGTTTGCGCAGGCCTTTACTCGACCGGTCGCTGTTCTGTCCGGCTTCTGCCGCACCGCAGCCTGCAAACTCATCCTTGACAAGAAAGGAGGGGAGTCAACCGAGCTCTCCTTGCATTTATGCAAGGAAAATTGTCAGTTTGATAGAATTCTATCAAAACGGCAGAAACGCCCCGCCCCAGTTTGGCTGTACCTGCGGCGTTCAGCGTACGTGACGACATGTGCGGACTTGTCCCAATTGCCATCCGAGTTGTGCGGAACAGTAGCTGCTGCGCTGTTCGCTTCAACCGCGTGAGGCCGGAGACAGTAGAGACGGCGGCTCGTCGAGCGAGGTTTCATTGTTCGGCTACTAAACCGGCTGTCCTTTGGTGGGAGTTGGTTTCGCCCAAGTTCTGGGCCTGGGGGCGTCTAGCCCGTTTCGCCGCACAGGCTCCTTCCACATCGTCGAGGCCGAGAAGGAGGGACCCCACAGCTCTCCCTGTATCACAATGCCCCGCCCCTCAAGCAGCTAGATACGACAGGTGACCTCAAATGAGGCGTCTTGCATGGCTTCTAC
>SAKE01000002.1:0-3402 GCA_004017275.1 Mesorhizobium sp.
TTCTCCCCGTCACTATACGGGGAGAAATGCCCGGCAGGGCAATGAGGGGCGGCGCGGCGTTGCGGACGGGATATGCATTATCTGGTCGGGATTCCGAACTCGTCGTAACCGAGTCTCGTCTTCCGTCATCGGGTGGTCGCGCTTTGGTATTCGACCTGCTCGCTCAGAAATTTCCCGAAGCTTGACGATCAACTCAGATTCTCCCGACTGAGACACCATGCCTTCGCAAGCAATCTCGTTTTCGAGGTTCTGCCGGATCGCCTCCGTCGCCGACACCCCGCGGCTGCTGGTGAGTTGACGCGCCAGTTGCGAGATCTCCGCATTCTTAATCGACAAGGCCATTTGATGGTCTACCATTCCGTACGGAATATATACCCAACCCTCCGCAGCGTCACCATGGCTTCCCGTAGCAAGCTCTTGTATCCCGCTTCGCCACGGGCAAGGATCGCACAAACAACGATACAATGCAGGCGGAGGAAAAATGTCGCTCAAGGGAAAGACGCTGTTCATCTCCGGCGGGTCGCGCGGCATCGGGCTGGCGATCGCGCTGCGCGCCGCGCGTGACGGCGCCAATGTGACGATCGCCGCCAAGACCGCCGAGCCGCATCCAAAGCTCCCGGGCACGATCTATAGCGCCGCCGAAGAAATCGAGCAGGCCGGCGGCAAGGCGCTGCCTGTCTTGTGCGACATCCGTGAAGAGTCACAGGTTGCCGAGGCGGTCGCTAGAACCGTGGAAAAGTTCGGCGGCATCGACATCTGCGTCAACAACGCCAGCGCCATCCAGCTCACCGGCACGCTGGAGACCGACATGAAACGCTACGATCTGATGCATCAGATCAACACGCGCGGCACGTTCCTGGTTTCCAAAATGTGCATTCCACACCTGAAGTTAGCCAACAATCCTCACATCCTGAATCTGGCGCCGCCGCTCGACATGAAGGCCAAATGGTTCAAGAACCACGTCGCCTACACGATGGCCAAGTTCGGCATGTCGATGTGCACGCTGGGCATGAGCGCCGAGTTCGCCAAGGACGGTATCGCGGTCAATTCGCTGTGGCCGATCTCGACCATCGACACGGCGGCGGTGCGCAATCTGCTCGGCGGCGCGACGGTGGCGGCGATGAGCCGTTCGCCCGACATCATGGCCGACGCCGCACACGCCATCTTCATGCGGCCGGCGCGCGAAGCGACCGGCAATTTCTACATCGACGAAGAGGTGCTGCGCGCCGAGAGTGTCAGCGATTTCTCGGTGTATGCGCCCGGCGCGACCGGACCGCTGGCCGGCGATTTTTTTGTGCCGGACGAGGTGTTTGCCCGCACCGACAGCAAGATCAAGAACATTTACTAGCTCTTCGACGCAGGGCACATCACTTCGAGATTGGCTGAACAGGCATCGCTTCGTCATCCCGGGGCGGAGCAAGGAGCGAAGCGACGCGGCGCACCCAGGGAATCTCAACAGGCCCAGTCGATCCGTCGTATTTCGGGCAGGCCGCAACTGTTTGCAAGATAAAAAACCCCGCCGGAGAGGGATCCGACGGGGCTCAATACGTCCCGCTGGAGTCGGGACGGGGCAGGGAACGCCCAGGCTTGAATCTGGGGTAGGTGCGCCGTCGATTCAATGAGCCCGGTTGCATACCGGTACAATTCTTGTTGAATCCGACGCGTCGATCCATCCCCGGCAGGGCCGGGGATGGATGCTTCTCGTGCCGATTCCACAAACCAGGTCATGGTTTTGAAATCATGACCTAATTGTTGCTGGCAACCGGCGCCACCAGCGAGGTGATGCGGCGGATGGCGACGCGCCGGTTCTCGCGGTTCGGCGCCGAGGTATTGACCTTCAGATACTCCTCGCCATAGCCCTGTGTCGTCAGGTTCTCCGGCGGGATGCCGAAGGCGTTGGTCAGGGCCTCCGCCACCGCTTCCGCGCGGCGATCGGAAAGGGCCAGGTTAGCCTCCGGTGTGCCGACCGCGTCGGTGTGACCTTCGATCAGAAAAGTCTCGGCCGGGTTCTTCTTCAACAGCTTCTCCATGGCGGTGGCGACGCCCTCGAGCTTCTGCACCTCGGTGTCGGAGATCGAGGCCGAGCCGAATTCGAAGTTCAGCGTGTCGAGATCGACGCGACGTGCGATGTCGCGCACGCGGGCCGAACGCTTGACCTCGTCGATGGAATAGAGACGCTGGACCTTCTCGACCGGCGGCTGTTCGAGGAAGGTATAGTAGTCGTCCGGATCCTCGACATCCTCGGAGTCCAGAATGTACTCCTCGCGCGGGATGGTCAGCCGCATCGGCGGCAGGTCGTCGCCGGGATCGCGCCAGTCGCTGTCATCCTCATAGTGACGCTCGTCGACATAGCTCAGCACATATTCGCGTCCATCCGGCGCAATGCGCGAGCGTTGGATGACGTCGCCATAGCGGTTGCGGATGGTGACGATCTGGACACCGTTGTCACGCTCGACGATTTCCCGGGTGCGGTCGCCCGAAAGATCTTCGTAGTAGACGTTCCTGGCGCCGCGGGTCATGCGCGGGGCGTCATTGCTCTGGACGAATGTCTGGTTGTTGAACTGCAGGATGACGCGGTCGCCGAGTTCCCTGACGACGTCGACGCCTTTCGGACGCCGGCGGTCGCGGACGTTCTCCTCCGGTGCACGCTCTACGCGCGTGCCCTTTTCCTCCGTCACCGGAGCGATCTTTTCAGGCTGGATTGCCTGTTGGGCCGACCTGTCGTCGGTGGGCGGCGGTCCCTGGTCGACCGGAGCCGGCTGCGGAGCTTGCGCCTGCTCGCCATTCTGCTGCGCGGGCTGGTTGGCCGGCTCGCCATTCGCATTCTCACCTCCCTGCTGGCCGTTCTTGCCCTTGCGCTTGCGCAGGACATCCTTCTGGCTATCAAGGATGGGAGCTGCATTCTTGTCGGCCGGAGCTTCGCCCTGGGCCGCATTTTCACCTTGGGCCGGCTGTTCGCCGGTCACTGGCTGCCGGCCATTGGCGGGTTGTTCGGCCGTTGACGGCTGTTCTCCAGTGGCCGGCTGCTCTCCCGTCACCGGCTGTTCGATGGCAGGCTTCTTGCCGCGCTTCCTCTTATCCTGAGGCTGTTCGCCCTGGGCGGGCGCCGCCTGCTGCTCAGGCTGAAGCGGTTCGGCCTGTGGAACTGGCTCGCCGGCGGGCGCTTCCTTCTTGGCGGGCGCCTGTTCGGCGGGTGCGGCTTCGATCTGCTGATCCTGCTTGCGCTTCTTGCGCAGGGGCTGTGGGTTGTTGTCGTTTGCCGGGGCCGCCTGCTCGGCGGGTTGTTCGGCCGGCGCCTGCTCGGTCTGCTGCTGCTGATCGCGCTTCTTCCTGCGCGGCTGCTGTTCCTCGGCCGGTGCGGCCTGTTCGGCCGGCGCTTGCTCGGTCTGCTGCTGCTGGTCG
>SAKE01000002.1:3410-456756 GCA_004017275.1 Mesorhizobium sp.
TCCTCGGCCGGTGCGGCCTGTTCGGCCGGCGCTTGCTCGGTCTGCTGCTGCTGGTCGCGCTTCTTCCTGCGCAGCTGCTGCTCCTCGGCCGGTGCGGCCTGTTCGGCCGGCGCCTGCTCGGTCTGCTGCTGCTGGTCGCGTTTCTTCCTGCGCGGCTGCTGTTCCTCGGCCGGTGCGGCCTGTTCGGCCGGCGCCTGTTCAGTCTGCTGCTGCTGGTCACGCTTCTTCCTGCGCTGCTGCTGTTCCTCGGCCGGTGCGGCCTGTTCGGCCGGCGCTTGCTCGGTCTGCTGCTGCTGGTCACGCTTCTTCCTGCGTGGCTGCTGCTCCTCGGCGGGCTGCTCACTCTGGGCAGGCGCTGCCTGCTGTTGCGGCTCGGCCTTCTTCCGCTCGGGCTTTTGTTTCGGTTCCGCCTGCTGCTTCTGCGCGCAGGCCTCGGCCGATTCGCCTTCGGCGCACGCTGCTTGCGCCAAGATGAACGACGCCGGCGTGCGCTGGCCGAATGTGGCACTTCCCTGAAGCGGGGACGCGCCCAACGGTGCGGATGCCATCAACAGGCCAAGTGCGGTGCCGGCCAGAATCCGTGGTTGGCGTTTCATCGAAAATTCTCCTTGTGGGGTCCCATCCTTGCCGAAACCGATCTTGTGCCGATTGGTTCCAGTTTGGCTGGGATAGAGGCGGTACGGGGCGGTTGGCCGGCCTTTTGAAGGCATCTTCGTGTCTTTTACCCGGCGTTCGCCGCATTCGGACCGCTGCCGCGCTTGACCTTGCCGGCGGCCAGGGCCACATCCCGGGAATGGAAACGCCATTCTGGAAAACCAAGGCACTGGAGGCGATGAGCCCGGCCGAGTGGGAATCGCTGTGCGACGGCTGCGGCAAATGCTGTCTGTCGAAGCTCGAGGACGAGGATACCGGCGAGATTTATTGGACCAGCGTCGGCTGCAGACTGTTCGACGCGCAACGCTGCCGCTGTTCGGACTACGCCAACCGGCTGGCGCGCGTTCCCGATTGCGTCGGCCTGACGCCGCAGAATGTGCGCACCATCAGCTGGCTGCCCAGCACCTGCGCCTATCGGCTGCTGGCCGAGGGCCGCGACCTCTACTGGTGGCACCGGCTGGTGTCGGGCAGCGCCGAGACCGTGCATGAAGCCGGTATCTCTATGCGTGGCCGGGTCAAGGCGAGCGAGACCGATCTGGCCGAGCCGGAAGACTATTTTGACTACGTGCTGGACGAGGAGCCGTAGGGCTGGCGCCGGAAGGACGAGCCAGCGACTGGCGTCAGTATCCCAAGCTCGCTGGTTGGACTCAGTCAGGCGTTTTGGCGCCCATCACGTGCTGTGGATGACGGCGAACGACCGGCAATTTCCTTTTTCCCGCCACATGAACCGGAGATGAATGGCGGGTTCGTAAAGAGTTCAGACAGTCAAGTGCATTCTCCCCCCATCGGTTCACGAGGACGGGCGAAAGCCCGCAAAAAGGAGAGAAGACGATGTTCAACACGATCAAGACGGCAGCCCTTTCGGCCCTCGTCGGCCTCGGCACGCTGGCGGCCATCCCCGCTCACGCCGACAGCCTCTATCTCGGCTTCGGCAACAACAACGACCCGCGTTTCGGCGTCTATTCCGGTGACGACGGTTATCGCCATCGCCGTGATGAGCGTCGCGACGGCTGGCGCCGCGGCTGTTCGCCGGACCGCGCCCTGGATAAAGCCGAACGCATGGGCCTCCACCGTGTCCGCATCGTCGACGTCAACCGTCGTGTGGTGAAGGTGATGGGTCGCCAGGACGGCGATCGCGTCGTGGTCGTGTTCGCCAATGAGCGCGGCTGCCCGGTTATCTATCGCTGATATCTGAGGCCGGCATCATAGAGGCATGATCCTCTGCGAAGATCGGCCGGGCGACACGATCTTCTGCGAAGATCGGTGCGGCATGATCCTCCGCGAGGATCAGCCGGGACTAGCCGAGCCCCTTTCCATCTGAAGGGTGTGGCTCGAAAAAACCCCGCGGGAGCAATCCCGCGGGGTTTTTCATGCACGCTATTGCTAGGTGATTGCATTCGTGGCCGGGCAAGATTGAGCCACGGATCGTCAGAGGCGCTTATTTCAACTCGAAGGTGACGGTGACCTGCACATTGTACGAATTCTCGCCGGCCTGCACCGGAGCCGCAGCACCGGCCGCGGCGTCGAAGGCCTTGGCGTTGATCGGCATTGGCGTCGGCGCGATGTTCTGGTCTGATATCTCGAGCACCCGGCCGAGGCTGACGCCGGCGGCCTGGGCCAGCGTCTTGGCCTTGGCCATGGCGTTGGCAACCGCCTTCTTGCGCGCCTCGGTGACCGTGGCCGCCGGGTTGTCATTGGTGAAGGCGATGCCGCCGCCCTGGTTGACGCCGAGCGACACCGCCTTGTCGAGGATTTCGCCCGTCTTGTCGACATCGCGCACCCGCACCGAAAGCGTGTTGGTCACCTGATAGGCGACGAGTTCGGCTTCCTGGCTGCCGTCCGGCTTGTTGGTGTAGTTGTAGCGCGGGTTGATCTGGATGCCCGCGGTCTGCAGGTCGCGGTCCTTGACGTCGGCAGACTTCATCGCCGCGATCACGGCGGCCATGGCGTCGTTGTTGGCGTCGAGCGCTGCGCGCGCAGTCTTGGCCTCGCGCATGACGCTCAGCGTCAGGACCGCCAGATCGGGGGCTACGGTTGCTTCGCCTTCGCCCGACACGATGATGCGGGGCGGCGTCGGCAAATCGGCGGCTCCAGCCATCGCCGGAAAAGCGATTGCAGCGGCGAGCGCGAGGGGCAAAAGATGTCTGGTCATAAAAATCTCCTTGGTCTGCGATCAAGTCGCAAGGGGTCGCGTAGAGCGCGATTATGGGTTGATTTGGGCGATCTGCGGAAGCCCGTCGGGAAAGCCTTGTGCAGCGATGCGAAAAACATTAATCCAGCCCGCGTGGGGCCTGTAGCTCAATGGTTAGAGCCGGCGGCTCATAACCGCTTGGTTGGGGGTTCGAGTCCCTCCGGGCCCACCAAAAGACCAATATAAGTTATTGATCTTGCTTTATATTTCCGATTCTGCCCACAATGTGGACTCGACCCCCCTCTTTCTGACAATAAACTATCCACGCGATCCGGCGCTTTGCTGTGTTCCTTGGCCGCCCGGCCGCCAAAGTGGCGGATCTGGCGCTGGTGATCATGAGCTATCAGCGCAAGCCGCCCGACGTGCTGAACGTGAAGGAAGCGGCGCGGCTGCTCGAAATCGCACCAGGCATCCATGTACAAAGGCTGCCGCCCGCATGATGGGCGTTGAAGGCGTTAAAGTCGCCGAACGATTTGTGCCAATGCATTCGCGCCTCGCGATCCATTTGCCACAGGTTGCTTTTTGCGCGAGGATTTAAGGATGGCCGAGGGTGCCGTGGGGAACACTCTTTTGGACGATGACAGGCCTAATACCGAACAGAATATTACTACGGCTGCCAGTTGGTACACGGTCATCGTTCTGTGCCTTGCCTTGCTGATTTCCTTCACCGACCGACTCGTCATCAATCTCGTGGTTGATCCTATCCGCGCAGATCTGATTCTGACGGACTTTGAGGTCAGCCTGCTGCAGGGCGCCGGATTTGCCGTGATCTTCGCGCTGGCAGGTTTACCGTCCGGCCGGCTCGCCGATTGGGCTAACCGCCGCAATGTAATCATGACCGGCATCGCGCTCTGGTCTGTAGCGACGATTGCCTGCGGGGTGGCTGGCGACTTCTGGAGCTTTTTTGCCGCGAGAGTCGCGGTGGGCCTCGGCGAGGCGGCGCTGGTCCCGGCAGCTTCGGCGCTGATCTTCGATAGCTTTTCTTCCCGACGGCGCGGCATTGCGCTCGGTATATTTTCGCTCGGCGCGACGTTCGGTACAGGCGTCGCGATGTTCGTTGGGGGTGTAGTGCTGGCTTTCGCCTCGCTGGAGCCGATTGCGTTGATCGGGCCGCTGGCGCCGTGGCGGCAAATGTTCGTGCTGGTGGGGATGCCGGGTCTGTTGCTGCTGCCGCTGCTTCTGCTCATCCGCGAGCCGCAGCGCCGGCACATCTCGGGTCTGCTGCCACTCGCGGGTGTACTCCGCCAACTGGGTGCCGACAACGGCGCAGTGCTCAGGTTGTGCCTGAGCAAAGGGGCCCTCGGGATTGGCAACTACGCTTTCCTCTCCTGGTTGCCGACACTCCTGCAGCGCACGCATGGTATGACCCCCCTTGAGGCGGGCGGCCTTATCGCGTTGTCGATCACGACCAGCGGGGTCATTGCATCGCTTGCCGGCGGCGCGCTCTCGGACTGGATCGTGCGGCGCTGGGGAGTGGCTGCCCGCATAGTCCCGCTTCTTGGATGCTGTACGTTGGCGATCGCAGGAGCCTCAACGACGTATTTCGCCGCTACTGAGCAGCAGATGACGCTCTCCTTCGCCATCTGGGCCTTTGGTTCGATAAGCGGTTATGTGATTGGGAACGTCGTCATGCAGGAAAACGTGCCGAACGAGATGCGCGCCACAACGATTGCGCTTTCTCTCACCGTCACGGCGCTGCTCGGTATCGGGCTCGGGCCGACGCTCGTGCCATTGGTGGCCGAACATGTCTTCGGCGGCGAGGCGAACATGCAACCGGCCATGGCGACGGTGAGCCTGGGCGCGGCGCTGCTTTCCTTTGTCGTGATCTGGCCTCCGGTACGCAAAGGGTTGAGAGCGATGGCTGGGTAGGCCGGCGCCGGTTTCTGGAACTGCAGATCATTCTGCCGCCTCCGACTCTATGAGGGCGTGGGCCGCAGGAGGTTGCCGGTCCAGAACCCCTCCAGCGGCTTCCGGCGGTGTTCAGTCCTTTCGGAGCCTCATTGAGTCTGGCTGCTTTCCATGGCATCGTTTATTGGATTTCGGCTAACCCGTTTATTCAACATAGCCAGGGAGGGACGCTTCCGGGCGGCCTATGCTAAACGATCTTGCCAAGCTTTAACCGCGCGTCTGGTTCGCATTCATCGGGCGCCATTGTGTCGTTCGGCAGCTTCCGCCTGGATATTGCCCGCCGGCTGCTGTTGCGGAATGGCGAGCCTGTGCGGATCGGATCCCGTGCGCTGGATCTCTTGATCGTCCTGGTTGAGCGTGCCGGCGACATCGTCAGCCGGCACGAGTTGCTTGATCTCGTATGGCAAGGCGTAGTCGTCGATGAAGCGGGCGTTAGGGTCCATATGGCCGCACTACGTCGGGCCCTTGAGGACGGACAGGACGGAGCGCGGTATATCGTCAATGTCGCGGGCCGCGGCTACAGCTTTGTCGCCCCGATTGTGCCAGACGACATGGATGCGGAGCCCCCGGCGGTACCGGCTCAAGCGTCCAGGTCGCTTGGCCATGTGCCGCCTCCGCCCCGTTCGCTCATTGGCCGCGAGGCCGTTATCGACGGCTTGAGCGAACTCCTTCTGGAGCGCCGTTTTGTCAGCATTGTCGGATCGGCAGGCATTGGCAAAACGACGGTAGCGGCTGCGATCGCCGCGCGAATGCAATCAGAATTCGCAGATGACAACATTGCCTTTGTCGACCTTGGAGCGGTCTCGGAAACCGGCGTGGTGCCAGGAGCCGTCATCTCGGCGTTGGGATGTAAACTCGAAGGCACCGACCTTGTCGAAGAGCTTCTATCCTTCATCAGCGACAAGCATATCCTGGTTGTCTTCGACAACTGCGAGCACCTGATCGATGCGACGGCTTTCCTGGCGGAGCAGCTCGTTCGTGGTGCCCCAGGGCTGCATCTGCTGGCGACCTCTCGGGAATCCTTGCGTGCCGAGGGAGAGACCGTTCACCTGCTGAGCCCCCTTGTGGTTCCCGACGACGAGTTTCCGACCGCAGCGGAGGCGTTGTCGACGGCAGCGGTGCAGCTCTTCATGGATCGGGCGATCGCGAGTGGATTTGAAGGCGGACTGACCGACATCGACGCGCCGGTGGTGGCCGAGATATGTCGGCGGACCGATGGCATTGCGCTGGCGATTGAGATGGCTGGCAGCCGCGTCGGCGCCTATGGCATCCGTGGCGTGGCAGACTTGCTTGCGAGTAATGTGGAACTGCATTTGCCTGGGCGGCGAAACGCCGCTCCGCGGCATCAAACGCTCGAAACGATGCTCGACTGGAGCTTCAATCTGCTCACCGAGAACGAGCAGATCGTCCTGGCCCGCCTTTCCGCTTTTGTAGGCTTTTTTACGATGGACGCCGCGCGTTCAATTTCGGGTGACCACGACAGGGCGGCGGTGGCGCCGACGGTGGGGAGCCTGGTTGATAAAAGCCTGGTTTGGGTGCATCCGGTAGACAATGCTGTCTTTTACCGTCTTCCTCACACGACGCGCTCCTATGCGGCGACCAAGCTCAGGGAAATCGGAGACCCTGAGCAGATTTCCCGGCGCCACGCCCGCTATTTCGCGGATCTGTTCAAGGCGGTTGCGCTCAAGCCAGGCTTGTACGCCAACATAGAGCGTCATGCGCTGCATATCGGCAATGTGCGCAAGGCGCTGGAGTGGAGTTTTTCCGACAAGGAATCTTATGCGATCGGCATCGAACTTGCCGCGGATTCATCTCCGTTGTTTATTGGTCTCTGGCTGCTCGCCGAATGCCGCCATTGGTCGCATCTGGCGCTGGGCATAATTGAAGGTCCCAGCCGCGGATCCCAGCAGGAGGTGCGCCTGCAAGAAGCCCTGGCGATCTCATCAATGCATACACAAGGCAATCCGCAAGAGGTTCGTGACGCCATCGAACGCGGACTGGATCTTTCCCAGGCGGATGAAAGTGGGGTGCCGCAGATTCGTCTGCTAGCCGGTCTCAGCGTCTTCCTGAGCAGGCTCGGTGATTTCGACGGTGGTTTGGACGCAGCCAAGCGATGCATGGTTCTTGCAACGCGCAATGGATCGCTTGCCGAAAAAGTAATTTCTGAATGGATGGTCGGCACCGCCTACCATCTCGCCGGCGACCAGGCCGCGGCCGTTGAGCACTGTCGACGCGGTTTCAAGCTCGAAGCCACTGTTGGGCGTGTCGACGTCAATATCTTCGGATATGATCATCATCTGCGCGCTGAAATCGCGCTGGCACGCTGCCTATGGCTCCGGGGCTTCCCCACGACCGCCAACGGGATGGCGCTCAGGCTCATGAACGAAGCAGAGGGGTCTAGTCTCCCGGGCAATTACAGCATTGCCGCCGCTGCCTCTATTCCTATCCTGCTTTGGGGTGGCGATACGCAGAACTCACGAGAGCACATCGAGCGGGTGATTGCTCATACTGAGAAACATTCTTTGAGGAGCACCGCGGCTGCGGCATGGGCGCTGAAAGGAGAATGGCTCCTGATGACGGGAGAGGCTGCGGCTGCCGTAGACGTGCTGCGACAAGCCCTCCGCATACTTCACCTAGACCCATTTCGCCTGGTCATTCCCCCAGCGTCCCGCGCCTTGGCGGCGGCACTCGTCCATTGTGGCGAATATGACGAAGCTCGTGCATCCATCGCCGAAGCGATTTCTTCGGCCGAGGAAATGGGCCAAAGGCTGTGGGTACCTTCTCTTTACCGGACGCAAGCCGAGATTGCCCTCAAAGCGCCTTGCCCGGATATCGATGCAGCGGAAACGGCCTTGCGAAGATCCATCAAGCTTGCGACAGCTCAGGCTGCCATCGGTTGGCAATTGAATGCCGCCGTTCCATTGGCCCGGCTGTTGATAGACAGCGAACGCAGCGCGGAGGCGTTCGCCATTCTGCAACCGCTCTTCGAGGAATTTTCGGAGAGAACCGGCACAAGGGATCTGGTGGATGCCGAACGCATTCTGGCATCTCTGAAATAGTTGAAAATTGCCAGAACTGACATCGATGTTGCTGGGACACGAGCGAGTGGCAAATCCCGGGTTCAGACTACGGTGGGTGTCGCACCTCCATCGATGCGCAGTGCTGCACCATTGATCGCCAAGGCCCTTTGACTGACGAGGAATGCGATGAGGTCGGCCACTTCGGCAGGCTCGATCAACCGTTGTAGCAAAGACGTCGTGTAGTGGGTTTTGAAGAATGTCTTCTCCACTTCCGCATCGGAGTCTTTCGAACCGCCGAGCATGCTGCGGATGTCACTCAACATGCCGGCGTTCTGTATCGGACCGGGCAGGACGGCATTGACAGTGACGGCGGTACCCTTCGTCTGTTCGGCCAGCCCGCGCGAAATCGCAAGCTCTGCCGTCTTTGTCATTCCATAGTGGACCATCATTGCTGGCGTCGAGATCGCTGTGCTGCTGGAGACAAATATGATCCTTCCCCAGTTCTTCGTAAGCATCGATGGGAGGAGATAGCGCGCCAAACGGATGCCCGAAAGCACGTTAGTTTCGAATAGATGCAGCCAGTCCTCGTCGGTGATCGACGTAAACGCCTTGATCTCGTGAAAGCCGAGGTTGTTGATGAGTATGTCGATTTCCGGAGCCTGGGTGACAATCGCATCCGCGCCTTGCTGGGTGGCGGCATTCGCGACGATCCCGATCACCTCGCCAGCCGCGCTTGAACGGATTTCCTTCAGAGCTGCGTCGAGCTTCGCGTGGTCGCGCCCGGCAATGATAATCTTGGCTCCTTCACGAGCCAGTGCGGCGGCGGTAGCAAGTCCGATCCCACCCGTTCCGCCCGTAACAAGCGCGGTCCTGCCTTCCAAGTGAAGATCCATATCGGCTTCTCTAAACTGTTGGGGCGTCGGGTGAGCGGATTACGCCGCCAACATAGCTGCACGATCCACGCACCTGGAGTAAAGAGTCGAAAAATGATGGAAAAGGTCAGTATTTTCATGCCATTTCGACGTTTTACTAACGGATCTTTGCTAACACCAATTACTCTGGCTTCGGAAGCTCCTGCTTTCTTCGCAATGATGACCTTGGATAAGCCGGTTTTGGCATTTCTCTCTGTTTGTGGGGCCGGTTGCGCAATCACAGACACATGTGTGCCGGCGTCCGGAGCGAATGGTCATGGAACGGCATCTCAACTGCGATCGAGGAATCGTCTCGCGCCATGTCACCTGGTGGGCGCTGCGGCAAGTCACGCTTCGAAAGCGCGCATCGCTTGACTGGTTTGGTGTCACGGAGAAACGAAAATGAGAAGAAATATTCTCGCACTGGTAGTGTGTGCCATTGGCTTTCTTGCAAACCTGGCAGGCTTCAATGAAGCCCATGCCCAAGGGCTTGAATGTCCAAATCCGGGCGATCTTGGCACGTCGCCATTGGAGGCGGATGTCGAGCAATTAGTGCCCAAGGGATATACGCTGGAGCAGCCTAGTGACCTGCAATCAGCCATCTGGCTGCTTCGCGAGCATGGCATGTCCATTGACGACACGATCAATCATCTCGTCGCGTACTACTGTCCCGCGGTCTCAGCCGATGCCGGCTTGAGCCATGCCCAGATGGTCGAGCGTGTTCAGCAGTTCGCCAAGAACTCGCGACTTCAGGTTTTCGCCACCAACAACGTCGAAGACATCATCTATAACGTACCCCTCGACCCGACCGTAGCACAGCTGGCGGCCGATGCTGCGAAGAAGAAAGGCCTGACCGTCGAGCAGTGGATCAAGACCACAGTGGAGAACGCAGTTCAGTAGATCCTGTATTATCGCGCCCGGCTGATCGCTATCTTGGAAAAATCGCAAAGCTCCGTGCAATGGCGAAAGACCATTTCCGATCAAATTGAAATGGTGAATGCCAATCTGATTTTTCACCGGAAAAGGAGACCATAGGGATGTCTAACATCGCTGCCGACCATTCCCTCGGAGGGTCCCTTAAGATGCTTCATCGAAAGTGGGGCTGGTTTGTTGCCCTCGGAGTCGGCTTGCTGATCGGTGGCATCATTGCAGGTCTGAACCTCTATGTCGCGACGCTCGTCTCGGTCTTCTACATTGCTGCCAGTATGCTGGCCGGTGGCGTGATGCAGGTTTTTCACGCATTCACGACTCACGGTTGGGGGAACAGGATAGTCTATCTGCTCGCTGGTCTGCTTTACGCGCTCGCGTCGGCTATCGCGCTTTTCAATCCGCTCTTGTCGGCGTTCAGCATTTCACTGGTCGTGGGGGTTCTCCTCATAGCGACCGGTGCGGTGCGGATCGTGACAGGGATACAGGCTTCTCGCCAGCACGGATGGGGCTGGATGGTTGCCACTGGCCTCGTCACGATGATTGTAGGCGGCGTTGTAGTCGCTGCGTGGTCAGCGATAGGTCTTTCCTTGCTCGGTGCAATATTGACGTTCGACCTGCTGTTCCAAGGGTACGGATTCATCGCCTTTGGTCTGTCGATGCGTCGCCGCGCTGGCTGATCGCCGACGATCTGGCAACTGGCCGCCTGGTGAAACATGATCTCGAAACGTTCAGGGAAGTGAGCTCCGCTGTTATCTGATGCCGAATGCAGCTTTCATGCCGGATCGGTCTGCGCAGACCTCGTCCGCATTCTGTAAGTAGCGATCGTTTATTACCGACCTTGGAGCAGGCATTTAGGGGGGTAGCGCAGTGACTTGGGCCGCCCAGGAGTCTAGGCTACCACGACTTCTGCCAGTACGAGGACCGTCGCATGCCGCGCTTTCTTGCCGTCTACACCATGAAGCCCGAAGACCTTGCCCGCTTCCGCAACCTGCCTAAGTCCGAGCAGGATGCGATTGATGCCGTCGGCTTTCAGCAGTGGGCGGATTGGGAGGAGAGAAATGCCGCATTTTTCCCCGATCATGGCGGCATGGTCGGTAAGACGACGCGCGTTACCAAGGACGGCATCGCAGACGCCGTGAACTCTTTCTGCGGCTACATTGTCGTCGAGGCCGATACCATCGATGCTGCCGCCCGCCTGTTTGAGAACCACCCGCATTTCACTGTCTTCCCGGGACACGGCGTGGACATCATGCCCTTCCTCACCAGCCCTGCGCCGACTTGAACATCCGCTAATCGCTTGCTGGTGCCAGAAGCCATCTGTCCGCTATCGGCAGCTGACCGTCACGCCGTCGGGTGCCGGAGACCGTCGCAAGGATGAGAATAGCCGCCTGCGACAGACAGCGCAGGATCTGACATTTGACCGCAGGCGCGATGGCTATGAGACAGGGCACCTAAAGCGGAAAAAGCAACGCTATGACTGTTGTCAGCGTGACGATGCTGAAAAGAGTGCTCGCTATGACCATCGAGCCGGTTGCCGCCGAGTCTAGTCGATAGTCCACGGCAAAAAGAATGCCGAAGAAACCCGACGGCATAGCGGAGATCAGAATGGCTATCTTCGCCGTCTCGGTCGATATCGGCAACGTAAACACGACCACGGCAGTCAAGATGGGTCGGCCGATATCGGCAAGCCCTGTTGCAGCAACTACGCTCCAATTCAAGCGAAACGGTTGCGACGAGAGAATGAGACCTGTCAGGAACAGCGCCACACTGGGGGCGGCGACTCCGACGAGCATAAGGCTCGCCTTGGCGAGGGAAGGCAGCTCCAATCCGGCGAGGCAATACAGAATGCCGACTGCGGGAGCCAGAACGACCGGTTTTGTCACTGAGCGGAGGAATGCCTTCCGAACCTGTTCTGCGGGGCCAGTCGCGCTTTCTTCCTTCGGTTTCCTGGAATTCAGTTCGACGAAAATCAAAGACATGGGGCTGACGATGATCGAGCCGGCGGCAAGCGCGACAGCGATGGGGACCGTGCCACCTGGTCCGATAACGGCAGCCGCTATGGGAAGGCCAACGCCGGCCAAATTCGGGAAAGATACAGTCAGGGCTTGAAGGGCCGCGTCCGCCTTCGAAACGTCCGAGGAAGTACGGACAAAAAAATACCATGCAAGGTGAATGAGCAGCATCACGAAACCGAGTGTCAGGAAAAGTGGCACTTGCTCGAGCATCTCGCTTCGCGGTGCGGATGCCGTCGCCACGAACAGCGAGGCAGGCAGGGCAAAGTTCATCACGAGAGCATTGAGGCCGTCTACATGATGGTTTTCGACGATGCGGAGCCTACCGGCGCCGTAGCCAACAAGAATCACGAAAAAGATCGGGACGAGTGCCGGAAGGATTGTATTGGCCGTCATTTCGGAGGCTTCCTGCAGATGCAATTCGCCTCGTGGGTATCGCCCAGGATGCTCCACACGCGTTTTGCACTCTTTATGATGTGTCGGACTGACAGATCCAGCTCGGCCTCAGCCGAGCTTGCAACCGCATTTCCCAACCGGATTGCTTCGGCTTGGAAAAGGATGGCGGTGAGGGCATCCGCTATCTGCGATCGCGCGCAGTGTGGGGCGGCCTGCGCGCCACAGTGCCAGTCGTGGGTTCCGCCGTTTGGCCCGGATCCGCGACTGGCACTGTCGACATTAAGTAAAGCGCTGTTCGGCGACCGCATTTGGGTGAGTCCTCAGCGTCACGGCGATATCGGTTCGTCATCAGAAGCTCAGGCTTGCACAGGCTCGCGCTTGCCGCGCGTAAATTGTTGGAAAGTGTTGTTGAGGGCCGATGGCAGAGCGCTCGGCCATTGCGTCTCTCGGTGCCGGGCTGAGACGGATGGATCGTCGGCGAGCCTCGACGATTCTGATAGGTGAACCGACGATACAAAGGGCGCAGTTTCTGCTGTGGAGCGCCGGGCAAGCCTTCCGATTGTTGGCTTGCGATTATTTACCCATCTTAACGCGCGCTCCGTTCATATGCATGCCAGCATCTGATCGTTCACGATTTTCTGAACGTCAACCCAACCGCCGAGGTGCTGCCATGCCATTTCGCCGTATCTGTTCCGCCGCCTTACTTGCGTCTTCCCTTGCCCTGATCGCCCCCGCTGCGGCCGTGGCCGAGCCCATCAAGAACATTGTCCTGGTGCATGGTGCCTGGGTCGATGGGTCCGGCTGGAAACCGGTCTATGACATTCTGGTGAAGAAGGGTTTCCATGTATCGATGGTCCAAGAACCCGAAACGTCGTTCCAGGATGACGTCGCCGCAGCAAAGCGCGTGCTCGACATGCAGGAAGGCTCGGCCATCCTGGTCGGCCACTCCTACGGCGGCTCGATCGTCACCGAGGCGGGGGTGCATCCAAAGGTGGCCGGCCTCGTCTATGTTGCCGCCCACGCTCCGGACGTGGGCGAGGACGAGGGCGAGCTCGGCAAAAAGATGCCGAGCGTGCTGGCCAAGACCGAAGGGGCGATCAAAGCCACGCCGGACGGCTATACCTATCTGGATCCGGACCTGTTCCCGAAGCTTTTCGCCCCTGACCTCCCTCGCGAACAAGCCGAGTTCGCTGCCCGCTCGCAGGTGCTGGCGAAGTCCGAGGTGTTCAACACGCCGCTGACTGCGGCTGCCTGGAAGACCAAGCCAAGTTGGGGCATCGTCGCCGGCAACGACCAGATCATCAATCCCGACCTCGAACGCTTCTACTATGAACGCGCCAAGGCGCCTTTCATCGTCGTCGAAGGCGCTAGCCATTCGGTCTACGAATCCCATCCAGAGCGCGTTGCCGATGTGATCGTGGAGGCCGCTCGGAAAGTCGGAGAGAAGACGAACTGAACGCAGACCAAAGCCGTCGCACAGCGCCAGCCATGCGACGGCTTCTTTCAGTGCACGAGGTCCGTCCATGACTGTCCTTTCGAACATCTCGTCGACCAGAATCTGGGACGCATCACGTCAGTCACGCGAGCAGCGCATTGCCGCTGGCAGCGCCTATGCCCGTGGCAAGCAGGTCGCACCCGGGGATGCGACGAAGCTGCTGGAGGCGGTAATACGGCCGGGCGACCGGGTGCGCCTCGAGGGCGACAATCAGAAGCAGGCGGACTTCCTTGCCGCCCGGCTCGCGGAAGTCGACCCCTCGGTGGTGAAGGAGCTGCACATCGTGCAGTCCGGCGTAGTGCTGGCCGAGCATCTCGACCTGTTCGAGGCCGGCATCGCGAAGCGGCTCGACTTCTCCTATTCCGGTCCGCAGGGGGCTGCGATCGCGCGCGCACTCAAGGCTGGCAAGATCGAGCTCGGCGCGGTTCATACCTATCTCGAGCTGTTCTCGCGCTACTTTGTCGATCTCACCCCGCATGTCGCGCTCACCGTGGCGCGGTGCGCGGATCGCGACGGCAATCTCTATATGGGTCCGAACACAGAGGACTCGCCCGTTGTCATTGAGGCGACCGCCTTCAAGCAGGGAATCGTCATCGCGCAGGTGAACGAGCTGGTCGACAAGGTGCCGCGCGTCGACGTGCCGGGTGACCGGGTCGACTTCGTGGTGGTGACGCCCGAGGCCTTCTATGTCGAGCCGCTGTTCACCCGTGACCCGGCACAGATCACCGAAACACAAATCCTCGGCGCCATGCTGGCGATCAAGGGAATCTACGCGCCCTATGGCGTGAAGCGGCTGAACCATGGCATCGGCTTCAACACCGCCGCTATCGAGCTGATCCTGCCGACCTATGCCGAGCGGCTCGGGCTTAAAGGCAAGATCGCCACGCACTTCGCCCTCAACCCGCACCCCACCCTCATCCCCGCTATAGAGTCGGGCTGGGTCGAACAGGTGCACAGCTTCGGCTCGGAAGTCGGCATGGACGACTATATGAAGGCGCGGCCGGATATTTTCTTCATTGGCCGCGATGGTTCGATGGCGTCCAACCGCATGTACTGCCAGTCGGCCGGGCTTTACGCGACCGACTTGTTCATCGGCTCGACTCTGCAGATCGATCTTCAGGGCAACTCCTCGACCTTCACCCGCGACCGCATCGCCGGTTTCGGCGGAGCGCCCAACATGGGTTCGGATCCGCATGGACGGCGCCATGCCAGCGAGGCCTGGTTGAAGGCGGGCCGTGAAGCCGCCGGGGAGGCGACGAGCCTGCCGCGCGGGCGAAAGCTGGTGGTGCAGATCGTCGAGACCTTTGGCGAAAAGCTCGACCCCACCTTCGTTGAGAGCCTCGACAGTGTCGAACTGGCCAAGTCGCTCGATCTCGCGCTTCCGCCGGTGATGATCTATGGCGACGACGTCAGCCACATCGTCACGGAGGAGGGCATCGCCAACCTCCTGCTCTGCCGCACAGCATATGAGCGCGAGCAGGCGATCCGCGGCGTCGCCGGCTATACCGATGTCGGCCGTGCCCGCGACCGCAAGGCCGTGGAGGATCTGCGCGCCCGCAAGGTGATCCAGCGGCCGGAAGACCTTGGCATCGATCCGCTCGAGGCCAACAGGAGCCTGCTCGCCGCGCGCTCTATCAAGGAGCTCATGCACTGGTCGGGCAATCTCTACGATCCGCCGGCCAAGTTCCGCAATTGGTGAGGAGGCGGCACATGGAAATCCTCAAAGTCCACCACAAAACCCGCGGTCCAGCCGCTGGCACCATCGGCAGCGCTCTCGTCGGCGTGGTAGCTTCTGGCAATCTCGAAGTGATGCTGGAACGCACGCTTGCCGATACTGAATGCACCGTCGAAATCGCCACCCCGGTGCGCGGCTATGACGATGTCTGGAAGGCCGTCGTCACCGACTTTGTCGAGCGCGCCTCGCCGGGCGGCCTGCGCATCTCCATCAATGACGGCGGCGCCCGACCCGACACGGTGATGCTGCGGCTGTTGCAGGGCGTGCGGACGATGGAGGCTGGCCATGACTGACCCGAGGCATCCCTCTGCCGATACCGCAAGCTGGTTCCTCTCGACCGCGCGCGAGCGTCTCGCGGGGCTGCTCGATCCGGGCAGCTTCACGGAGTTCCTGCCGCCGACGGAGCGCGTGCAGAGCCCCCATCTTGCCTTGTTCGACCTGCCCGCCGCCTTCGATGACGGCATGGTTGTTGGGCGCGGCCGGCTCGGGAAACGTGCCGTTCTTGTCGCGGCACAGGAAGGCCAATTCATGGGCGGTACCTTCGCCGAGGTGAGCGGGGCCAAACTCGTCGGCCTGCTACGCGCCGCACGAGACGATGCGAAGCTGCCGCGCATCGTCCTCTTGCTGCTCGACAGCGGCGGAGTGCGATTACAGGAAGGCAATGCCGGCGAGCTCGCAGTGGCCGAGGTGATGCGCGCCATCGTCGAGGCGCGCGGCTACGGCGTGACTGTCATCGCCCTCGTCGGAGGGAGAGCGGGCGCCTTCGGCGGCGCGGGCCTCACCGCCGCCACCTGCTCGCGGATCGCCATTTCGGAACAAGGGCGCACCGGCGTGTCAGGCCCGGAGGTGATCGAGACCAACAAAGGCGTCGAGGAATTCGACTCGCAGGACAAAGCGCTGGTTTGGAGCGTGACCGGAGGACGCAATCGCCGCCTGCTCGGGGGCGCCGACGCTTATGCCGGGGACACTGTGGCGGGCTTCCGCGACGCCGTGCTCGCGTTGATCGACCGAGCGCCGCCTTTCGATCTCGCGACCCTGCGCGCCGAGCAACGACGGCTCGCCGACCGCATAGAGCGCCTTGGTGCGTGCAACTCCGCGGTCGAGATGTGGGTAGCGCTCGGCATTGCCGAACCGCAAAACATCCGGAACTTGGATGACACGGCCTTCGCGGAAATCGTCAAAGGCCTGAGAGGAGCTGCTTATGACGCTCGATGAGATCCTCTCAAGTCTCTTCCCCAAGGGCCACGACATCGATCCCCGGTCCGATCATCTGATCCTCGGCACGGGAAAGCGGGCCAATGGTGGCACGGTCGAGGTGGTCGGCATCGCCGACGGCGAGGCACTGGGGATCGAGGGCGTGCTGCCGCTGGCCCGACGCGTGCTCGACATTGTCGCGAGCGGCGGCAAGGCACCGATTCTTGTCATCGTCGATACACAGGGCCAACTCATGTCCCGCCGCGACGAGATGCTCGGCCTCAACGAGTATCTCGCCCACCTGGCGAAATGCCTGCTGCTGGCGAGCCGCAGCGGCCATCCCACCGTTGGGCTGAACTACGGCAAGGCCGCCGCCGGCGCTTTCCTCGCTACTGCGCTAGCCACCGACGTCCTTGTCGCGCTGCCAGACGCCGAGCCGGCAGTGATGGACCTGCCCTCCATGGCGCGCGTGACCAAGCTGCCGGAGGACAAGCTGAAAGACCTGTCGCAAACCACCCCGGTTTTCGCACCCGGCCTTGCCTTTATGAGCGCCGTCGGCGCAGTGGCACAGGTTTGGGATCCCGCGAAACCGCTCGCCGATCAGCTCGAGGCGACGCTGGTGGCTGTCCCCGCCGGCGATAAGCGAGACTTGCTCGGCGCCGAGCGTGGTGGGCGCCCTATCGCCGCGCAGATCGCGCGGCGCGTGGCACACCAAGCGTCCGGTGACGACTATGTCTAGCCATCCCTATCGCCGCCACGATCTGCTGCGCGTAGAGCCAGGGGCGTGGAGGGAGATGCTCCTGGCTGTCGGTAGCCTCGACCGTCTGGCCGATGAGCCCCGGCCCTTAGTCGAAGGCTGGGCCGAACGCGGTTTGCCGGTGATCGTGCGGCGACGCGCCGCGGGTGACGACGAGAGCGCGATCGCCATCGGCCTTCCGTTGCCGCCCACACTCGGCAAGCTGAGGCTGGGCTTTTTCATCCCTCCCAAGCACGTGGCGGCAAGTGTCGCGGCGCTCTCCCCGGCCGAGGCAGCGCAGTCCGCCCCCGCGCACCTGCGCCCACAGCTGGAAGCTGCCGCCGCTCTCGGGATGCGGCTGGGGTTGCGGCCGATCGTCTTCGGCGCGCTGCTTTGGCAGCATCTGACAGGGCTCGCCTATCTGCGAGCCGACTCGGACATTGACCTCATATGGCCAGTATCTCGCCGAGAAGACCTTGATGAGCTGCTCGACGGTCTCGCCGCGCTCGACGACGCCGGCCCGGCCCGACTCGACGGTGAGATCGTCTTCAGCACAGGTGAAGGCGCGAACTGGCGCGAACTGCGCAGCGCACTCACGCGCCCCGGCGGCACAGTCCTGGTCAAATCGATGCACGGAGCGGAGCTCAGATGCGCACGACATCTCTTCGTGTGACCGCGACTTTACCGAAGCGCGACCCGGCGCACGGGCGGGCACCGCTCGCATCTGTCGACGCCGATCGGTTCGGCGGCATGGCGGCAGATGCGCTGCTCGCCGAACTCGACACCTGGCCGAAGCCCGGCCTCGTCAGCCCGCTCGACAACGGCAGCCATGACGACATGGACTATGGCACCTTCCTGAGCAGCATAAACGGCATTCGCCCCTTCTATGCCGAGCTTACCGCAGCCGGCGCGGCGGGCGCCGATATGGCAGAGTTGCGGCGAATAGGTGGGCTCGCAGAAGACGCCATGCTCGCTGCCACGGGAGGGGTAAACACCCATCGCGGCGCAATCTTCGCGCTGGGCTTGCTCTGCGCAGCAGCCGGTGCGGCATGCGCCGATCGGCTCCGTCTTTCGGCAAAGCGGCTGACGCGGATAGTCGAAGAGCGCTGGGGTGGAGAAATTACGCGCGGCCCGATCCCGCTGAACAGCCACGGCAGCGGTGCGCTGCGGCGCTTTGGCGCCGGCGGTGCGCGCGCGGAGGCGGCCGCCGGCTTTCCGCACGCACGGACCATCGGCCTTCCGGCGATGCTCGCCGGACGGGTGCTCACCGGCGACGAAGGGGCGGCGCGGGTGCATGCCTTCTTCGCATTGCTGGCGGTAATGGAGGACACCAACCTGCTCCACCGCGGCGGCACGGAAGGGCTGCGGGACGCACGCCGCGCGGCATGCGATTTCCTTCTCGCCGGAGGCGTCGGCCGGACGGACTGGCTTGCCCATGCCATGGCCGTGCACCGCGCATTTGTGGCGCGGCGCCTCAGCCCGGGTGGATCGGCCGATTTGCTAGCCGTAACGATCTTCCTCGATCATGTCGAGAATACGCCGTGAGCGGCATCGCGATATTGTGCTCGGGACAGGGCAAACAGAGCACGGCCATGTTCGACCTCGTCGCCTCTGAGCCGACGGCGGCGCCCGTCTTCGCGCTCGCCGCCGGGGCGCTCGGCGGCCGCGATCCGCGCGACCTCGCCCACCAGGGCGGCGACATCATTCACCGCAACGACGTTGCGCAGGTGCTTTGCTGTGCGGCGGCGCTCGCGGTATGGGCGGCGGTCGGCTCGTCAGCTTCGCGCCCGATCACCGTCGCCGGCTACAGCGCGGGCGAAGTGCCAGCCTGGGCGGTCGCCGGCGTAATGGACGCATCTAGCGCCTTCAATCTTGTGACGCGCCGCGCCGCCCTCATGGACGAGGCTACGCGCGAGCCTTCCGGGCTCGCCGCCATTATCGGCTTGCCGCGCGATGTGGTCGACGGAATTTGTCGCGCCTATGGGCTCGACGTCGCCATCGTCAACGGTCCGCTGCACCTCATCGTCGGCGGACGCGCGGCGGGCCTCCGGCCGGCGCTCGCGGACGCTACGGCGCGTGGCGCCACCCGCGCGACGGTGCTGCCGATCCACGTCGCATCCCACACGCCGGCTCTCAAAGCCGTGAGCGAGCGGCTCGGCAGGCTGGTGAGCGAAACCGTCACGGACGCCCGTTTGCCAAGCGATGTCCGACTCGTCAGCGGCATCGACGGGGCGTCTGTTCGCGGCGTCGCCGATGGTCTCGTCAAGCTCGCCGCCCAGGTCTCGACAACCATCGATTGGACGGCCTGCATGGATGCTTGCCGCGCCTCCCGTCCCGCCCGCGTGCTCGAACTCGGACCTGGCAGCGCGCTGTCGCGGATGATGACCGAGTTCGAGCCCGGCATACCAGCGCGCAGCGCCGCCGATTTCCGCTCCGTAGCTGGCCTGCGCCGGTGGATGGAAGTGGCGTCCTAAACATCCAGCACAGATGCGGGACCGAACCGCTCATGAAGGGAGATAACGCATGACTATTCTCTACTCGACCAAGGTAACCGCAACGGGCGGCCGCAAGGGAACGATCCGCAGCGAGGACGGCATTCTCAATCTCAAGCTTGCCATCCCCAAGGAACTGGGTGGCATGGGCGGCGCCACCAATCCCGAACAGCTCTTTGCCGGCGGTTATGCCGCGTGTTTTGAAAACGCGCTGTTGCGCGTTGCTCGGCAGTCGGGGCATCGCTTCGCCGATGGCGACGTGATCGTCGTCGCCGAAATCGGCCTCAGCCGCAACGAAGCCGATGCCTTCGTGCTGCACGCCCATCTCGCCATCACCGTCTCCGGCGTCGATCAAACGACAGCCGAGGAACTGGTGAGAAATGCCGACGCCATTTGCCCCTACTCCAATGCCGTCCGAGGAAACGTCGATGTCGCGAAGGCAGTGGTTGCCATATGACGATGGGCCAGAACAGTGATGATAGCCTTCGGCATGTCGCAAGTCAGACAGACTTTTTCTCCGGGCCGAATGTCAGTTGCTTTCAGACAGGTCTTTCGTTCCCTTCAAAATGCTAGTCTAACTGCAGCGCAGGAGCGGGGAGCGATGACAGGTCAAGCGACGGCCAGGACGGACGAGATCTTGCTTGCCCCGCCGCATGTCGAAGCTAGCGCGCACGCTCCGATATCGTTCGGCAGCTTTCGCCTGGATCGGGCACAGCGGCTACTCCTGCAGGATGGCGAGCCTGTTCGGATCGGCTCGCGCGCCCTTGATTTGCTGATTGCCCTTATTGACCGTGCCGGCGAAATCGTCAGCAGGCATGAGTTGCTGGAACTCGTATGGCGAAACGTTGTCGTCGACGAGGCGGGGGTGAGGGTCCACATGGCTTCGCTTCGCCGGGCTCTAGGAGACGGTCGAGATGGGGCACGATACATCGTGAACGTCGCCGGCAGGGGCTATAGTTTTGTCGCTCCAATAACACCCAACGAACCGGATCCGCAGCCGCCTCCACCGGCGGCGTCTTTGGCACCCCGATCCACAGGCCGTGTTCCACCGCCACCTCGTTCGCTGATCGGCCGGGAAGCCGTCATCGCCAGCCTGAGCGAACTCCTTTTGGCGCGCCGTTTCATCAGCATCGTCGGACCGGGAGGCATCGGCAAGACGACAGTGGCTGCGGCCATTGTCCAGAGGCTGCAAAGTGCATTCGACGACACGAACGTCATATTTGTCGATTTCGGCGCCATGACCGAGGGCCGCCTGGTTCCCGGGGCCGTCATCGCGGCGGTCGGCTGTGCAATTGGAGGCGCGGATCCAGTCACCGAACTGGTGACCTTCCTCGCGGACAAACGCGTGCTGATCATCTTCGACAGTTGCGAGCATTTGGTCGATCCGACGTCGCTCTTGGCCGGCGAGCTCTTTCAGCGCTCGCCAGGCGTGCATCTGCTGGTGACTTCCCGTGAATCGCTGCGTGTCGATGGAGAGACCGTCCATCTCTTGAGCCCTCTGGCCTATCCGGCCGACGAGTTTCCGACAGCGCCCGAGGCGCTGGCGACACCGGCGGTGCAACTCTTCATGGATCGGGCAGCGTACAGCGGGTTCCACGGAGAGTTAACTGACAGCGATGCGCCCGTCGTCGGTGAGATCTGCCGCCGCACCGATGGCATCGCGCTTGCAATCGAACTGGCAGCCAGTCGAGTTGGAACTTACGGCATCCGCGGCGTCGCCAATCTTCTGGCCGGCAATGCGAAATTGCGCTTGGCCGGCCGGCGCACTGTCGTTCCACGACACCAGACGCTCGAAGCGATGCTCGACTGGAGCTTCGAGCTACTTGCGGAACTTGAGCAGCGGGTCCTCTCCCGCCTCTCCGTCTTCGTCGGGCTCTTCTCGATAGAAGCGGCGTGCTCCGTTGCTGGCTCGGCCGGGGATGACGGTAAGGCGACAATGGTATCGATAGCAAGCCTCGTCGACAAATCCATGGTCTGGGTCCAGCCGGTAGGTGAGGTCGTCTTCTATCGCCTTGCCGATGTGACCCGCGCATATGCAATGACGAAAATGCAGGAGGTCGAAGAACTTGAACCTATTTCCCGGCGCCACGCTCGTTACTTTGCCAGCCTGCTCAAGGGCATTGCGATCGAACATGGCGCCTATGCCGATATGCGACCATATGCACCGCACATCAGCAATGTCCGAAAGGCACTCGAGTGGAGCTTTTCAGACCCGGAATCGCATGCTGTAGCGGTCGAACTGGCAGCCGATGCTGTACCTCTGTTTCTCAATCTTTGGCTACTGTCCGAAGGTAGGCATTGGTCGCGTTTCGCGTAGAGCGCGAGCGATGAAATCAAGGAACTCCCTCGGCGCGAAGCGCGACTGCCGGAGGCATCGGCAGATTCTGCCCAGAACCCACAAGACGATGCGCAGGAATTTTCTGACGCGATCGAGCCGGGAACGAATCTATTAGAGGCTGACGGCGGCGAAATGACGCGATTTCGTCTTTTGGCTGGTCTTAATAGCTTCCTGACGACGCTCGGTGACTTCGAAGGTGGGTTGGCTACTGCAAAGAGGTGCGGCATCATCGCGGATCGGATCGGAGCGCTCAGCGACCGAGTCATTGCCGAATGGATGCTCGCCGCATCCTACCACACCGGAGGCGACCAGGCCGCCGCCATGACACATTGCGAGCGCGGCTTCGCGCTTGAGGCCGAGATCGGCCACCCGGAGATCCGTCTATTCGGCTACGATCACCATTTGCGTGCCGAGCTTGCTTTGTCGCGCATCCTTTGGCTCAAGGGATCTCCCGCGCGTGCTTGCAGGCTGGTCCTGGAAACCATGGAGGGCGCCGCGCTGTCGTCCCTGCACGGTGACTACAGCATGGCCGCTGCTAACGGCGTCGCGGTTCTGCTCTGGAGCGGCAATACACGGGACTCGGGCACCCACATCGACCGCTTGATAGCGCATGTAGAGACACATCCCTTCAAGTTAAACGCAGCTGCTGCCTTGGCGTTGAAAGGAGAATGGCTCGTGATGGTTGGGGAACCTCTGGCAGGCATCTCCGCACTGCAAGAAGCGCTCAAGATGCTTAACCGGGAGCAGTTTCAAATGGTTGTGCCAGGCGCAGCCAGGGCTCTGGCCGACGGGCTCGCTCAAAGCGGCCAGTATCGCGAGGCGCAAACGATGATCGATGAGGCTACTTCTTCCGCGGAACGAATGGGGCAAAAATTCTGGCTGCCCGATCTGTATCGGACAAAAGGTGAGATCAACTTGAAAGCACCTTCCCCCGATGTCGAGGCGGCCGAGCAGGCTTTCCTCGTGTCTATCAAGCATGCGGGAGAACAGGGAGCCATAGGCTGGGAACTAAAAGCTGCGATTCCGTTGGCGCGCCTGTTAATAGGCCTGGAACGCGGCGCGGACGCGCTCGCGCTACTCGCCCCGATCTATGAGGCGCATTCGGAGAGAACCGGCACAACTGATCTCGCGGATGCCAAGAGCATACTGGAATCTTTGCGATGATCGTCCCTGATCCGACCGGCTCATCGCGAAAGTGCCGGCGCGGCGCCCAAGGCCGGATCGAGAAGCGGAAGTTAAAGGCGCCGGCTCCTAATACCTGTCGGCTGACAGTAGGGAAGCATTTCAAACGATGGTAGGCGTGGCGCCATCGATGATGGTGGCTAGATCGCCAAACCGCCGGATACCTCGATGACCTGCGCGGTGACCCAGCGATTGTCGTCGGAGAGCAACGAAGCGATCATCGGCCCGACATCGTCGGGAACTCCTGCTCGGCCGAATGCTGTCATTCCGGCGACCTGCTTGTTGAGTTCCGGATTGTCACGAACCATGCCTCCGCTGAAATCCGTCTGGATCGACCCGGGCGCCACTGCGTTCACCGCGATACGGCGCGGACCGAGTTCCTTGGCCTGATAGCGGGTGAGAACTTCGATGGCTCCCTTGAGCGCACCATATGGAGCGCTGCCGGGAATGATGATGCGGGCGAGGCCGCTCGAAAGGTTCACGATCCGCCCGCCATCGTTGATCAGCGGCAACAGTTTTTGGGTGAGAAAGAACACACCTTTGAAGTTCACCCGATAGAGCGTGTCGAGTTCGTCCTCGGTCGTCTTCTCGATTGAATTGTGATGCGAGATGCCCGCGTTGTTGACGAGATAGTCAAAGTGCTGGGCGCCAAGCCCTATCAGCGTATCACGGACTTTCTCTGCGAACGCATCGAAGGTCGAGGCTTGTCCGACGTCGAGCTGCAAGGGGATGGCCTTGCGTCCGATCGCGGCAACCTCTGCCGTCACAGCTTCCGCTTCAGCGCGAGCCGAATTGTAGGTGAAGATGCTGTCGACACCGCAGCGCGCGAGGCTGACCACTGTGTTGCGGCCCAGACCGCGGCTTCCTCCTGTCACAAGCGCAATTTTGTTTTCAGGTTGCATCATTCGCCTCCACAATCGAGAGCCGGATCCGTTCCAGCGTTTGCCCTGCGAGCGTAATTTCGATTGTTATGGCGGCGCCAGTAAATATTTGAAAAAAATGGCAAAGAAGAAAGTGATTTCCCCAATAATCAACGTTTATAACTACGAAGAGATTTCAGTATTTTTCAATATATACGTTTTTGATTGATAAAAAATCTGTACATATATTCGCATTTGGTAGCAACGGGAGAACACCATGAGCCTGCAGGAAAAAGTCGCGCTGGTAACCGGCTCGGGTCGCGGCATCGGTCGCGCAATCGCGGAACGCTATGCCGCGCGCGGCGCAAGAGTTGTGGTGAATTATGCGAACAACAGCGCGCTGGCTGAGGACGCCGTCGCGAAAATTGTGAGTGCGGGAGGCAAGGCCATTGCGGTCCAGGCGGATGTCGCCCGCGTCGATGACATCAAACATCTCTTCGATACGGTGCTGGACACCTATGGGCGGCTCGACATCGTCGTCGCCAACGCGGGTATCGAGCTGGTCGCCCAATCCGTCATCGACTTCACCGAGGCAGACTTCGATCGGCTATTCGCGGTGAACGCCAAGGGCGCTTTCTTTACGCTTCAGCAGGCTGCGCGCCGCGTCGCCGACAACGGCAGGATCATCTACATAGGCACGAGCAATACAGCGTTCCCCCTGCCTGGCCGCGCTCTGTATGGTGGGAGTAAGATCGCAGCTCAGTTTCTCGTCCAGGTGCTGGCTAAGGAGCTCGGCCACCGCGGCGTCGCGGTTAACTCAATCCTGCCGACCGCCATCGAGGGAGCCGGCGTTTTTACGGACGGCGTGCGTTCTGAAGTCCGTGAGTTCGTGAAGTCATTCCGGCCGATGCAACGGATGGGTACCGTCGAGGACGTCGCAGACGCTGCCGAATATCTGGCCGGTGATTTGTCGGGTTTCGTCAGCGGTCAACATCTAATGGTTAGCGGCGGCGGACCGGCGTGAACTGAGAACCTGCAGTTGGCGTCTGAGTGGTCGATTAAGCTCGGGTGTCCGTGATCGTATGAGCCACCGCAAGGTGGCGCAGCGGCTCCGATATACCGCTCGTTGAATCCAGCATTCGCAAAACGCGCTTTACAGCCTTTTGCAACGTTAAACTGGCGCCTTGATCGATACGGGTCGATGCTGAGGCCTGAATACAGATAGCAACAACTCCGCAGAAAGAGGGGATGATGTACAGGCTAGGCGAAACTGCGCGATATTTCGAGCACGAGCTAAGGCAGCCGCTTGTTTCGGCACCGCCCGCTCCGGCCAGCCTCCTTGCAACCGATCAAGAGGCATCCAGCCTGGCAAGTCATTTTGCGCACATCCGGGCGAGCAGGAGTGTTGGCGGGCACGTTGGCGATTCTGCGGTGAGAATAAAGCTGCCCTTCATGGACGTCGTGCTCTCACTGTCCGCGTGTGCCTCCAATGGGACAATGGACGTCCAAGAGTTCGCCATGCCCGCGACCTCGGATGCCATTTCGGCCGACCCGGTTTTGCAGCAGCTAGTCGAGCAGTTCCACCGCTCCGACAGCGACGATGAGGATGGGCTTTATTCTGATGCCATCCGGCTCGCTCTCGCCGCCCGATGGCTTCGTCTGCGTTCGAACGGGCAGAACCAGCCTGTCGATGGATTGCAGCAGTGGCGGTTAAAGCGCGTGACGGCCTACATCGACAAGCATATTAACGAGGCCATCTCGCTTGCCGACTTGGCTCAAACCGCTGGCCTTAGCCGAATGTACTTTGCCGCGCGGTTTCGTGCCGCGACGGGCCTGCGTCCTCACGACTACATCTTGCGGCGACGCATCGAGCGAGCCAAGGAACTGCTTCTACAAAACGAACAGTCCCTGGTCGACGTCGCCCTAGACGTTGGGTTTCAGACGCAGGCCCATTTCACGACTGTCTTCAAGCGCCTGGAGGGAACGACGCCGGGCCGTTGGCGGGTTGCAAACTATCAGCCCGTTCAATAGGCGCGCAGTATCCGTAGGATAAGTGGGGCTTCCGATTTGGAAGCACCAGGAGCAGGGAAACTGACGATCAGGCAGCGCACTGAGGCTCGGGCAGGCGCGATCGAGCTGCCCGACAACCGGCCTATAAGAGACCGGCGATGTCAGCATGCGACCAGGCGCGCGCAAGGGTTCTTCGTGCTCTCCCTGGAAGAACTTCCCCGTCCCGATGCAACTCGCGTGCTTCCAGATGGTTCATTGGACCGAAATTCCATGCAGTTCACAGCATTCGGCCAAGCGTCCCGCAATGGCTTTCGTTGGTGAGCGAGGGTTTGCGGATCTTTACAACGACTATCAGCGGAGAACTCGCGCTGTAAGGAATCTGGCGCAATCCTTCGGGCAGTGCCTCGATGATCAGGACAACGCCGTGAGGACGCCTCCGGTTGTTTTCGGGCGACTGCGCAAGGGGCTGGATTTTTATCTAGCCCCAGGCCGGTGCAGATGTCAGCCGGGGTCAGCGTTGAGATTAATCCGATGATGCAGCAATAGGCGCTCGTGATAGCTGGACATAGCGAAGATTCAACAGTCATCCATACAGACAAAAACCGGTGCCTACAGGAAATACGTTGGCCTGATCGATGTATATTTTATAGATGTGCCAACGTGGTTGTCGTTGGGCATATCGCTTAACTCAGAAGGAACATGTCCAATGAAAATCAAAGCTGTCTGTCTCGGCGTAACGATTGCTCTTTCCATTTTTGGTGGTCAGGCGTCGGCCGGTGCACTGGATGAGCCGGACACCATGGAGCCATTCTTCACCGATTCCAGCATGAAAACGATGAAGCCCATGGAGGAATTCAAGGCCGTCTTCTTTGCCATGCCGGCTGAAAAGCAGGCGCAAATGAAGGGTGAATGCGCCCGTCAGGTTCAGCAGCCGTACACGGACTTCTGCGCGAATGTAAACACGCTCGGAGGTCACAACTAAGACAGCGTTTGAGTCACCGGAACAAAGGTGCGGCGGAGAAAATCGGCAAAATCGCCGTACAGCGAACAAATGCAACGAGATGGGCACCCCATCTCGTTGCTAACTTTCGACGACGACTGTTTCGATGATCCTTGGGTGTCGCTGGCGGCTGAAGGGCGGGTTACGTCCCGCTTGCGGGAAGGTGTCGCGCTTATGGCGCGGTCCGCGTCGTCTCGTAAAGAAACCAGCTTCGGCGTTCGGTCTCGTCGATCCAGACTTCTAGGAGGCTCGTCGAGGCGACGTCGTTATAGGTTTCGCATACGGCATGCGCTGCCCGAAGGAACCCAGTCAGCCTGCGGTTGTCGTCGGCAAGCTCTGCCAGCATGTCCTGCGGCGTCACGTAGTCGGCGTCGTTGTCGAACAGCCGCTGGATGCGGGCGATGTGTCCGATCGACCGCAATGTCGTGCCGCCGACCTTGCGGGCGCGCTCGGCCAGGGCGTCAGTCATTGCGAAGATCTGATCGCTCTGCTCGTCAAGCATGATGTGATAGTCGCGAAAATGTGGCCCCGACAGGTGCCAATGGAAATTCTTGGTCTTGAGGTAGAGGGCAAAAGTATCTGCGAGCACGCCGGTCAGTGCGCCGGCGATGTCTGTCGTTGCCTGTGCCCCGAGATCGGTGGGCGAATGCAATGCGGCTGCGTTGCGGGTTTGGAGCAGAATGTCCTGCATGGGTCTCTCCTTACATTGCGTACAGGGCCGGCACCGCCGGCTTCTGTATCGACGTGACGCAGTAAACAATACTAGCCACCAGCAGCCACAGATATCGGTACAGGGTTTATGTGGTTCATACATGAGGATGACAGTCTCGGCCGTCACCAACCCAAGGTATGATTTTCACGGCATTCATCCCGACATAGCGTGCCTAGCCAAATACAAGACAGGTGCGGAGAGATGGTATGTCTGAGACTGATGCAGACGATGCAACAGCGCTGGCCAACATGTCGCTTCTCGCAATGTCCAGGATCATGGCGGTTGCAGGCCATGACCTGAAGCAACCGCTCCATGTGGCCATGCTGTCGATGGCGCGTGCAGTCGAGGAAGGCGTGCCGGCAGCTGCCGCATATCGGCTGCGCGTCGCACTCGACGCGATGATGCGTCTGAACAGCGAACTCAGCGACATAGCCCGGCTGTCGCAGATGGACGGCGCCCTGCAGCCAAACCACCTGGTGGTCCGGGTGGCTGATATTCTGTCACGGGTCGATCGAGACTGGCGTTTTTACGCGGAGGCGTGCGGGATCGATCTGCAGGTGTGCTCATCCGATCTCCTCGTGGAAACCGATCCGGACATGCTGCACACGATAATACGGAATCTTATCGGCAACGCCTTGAAATACAGCGGCCCAGGTGGCCATGTCCGCGTAAACTGTCGGCTACAGCACGATCGGCTCCACATCGATGTCGAGGACGACGGCTGTGGCATTTCGGCTTCGCGGTTCGAAAGCATCTTCAACGCGTTTAACCGGGGCGACCAAGCCGACCGAACCGAAGGTCTCGGCCTTGGCCTGACAATCGTGCGTCAGACGGCAGACCTGCTGCATCACCAAGTCACTGTGCGGTCGCTCGAGAATAAGGGCTCGATCTTTTCGATCGAGCTGCCCCGTCACCTTCCGGACACCGGCGAGCTCGACCGCACGGAAACGATCTAAGGAGATGCGGACCATATCGTTCATTCACGATCGCGTCTTTCAACAGGCAGAATCCATGTGTAATCCTCACTGGATATTTCGTCTGGTTTCCGGCGACGCCATTGACTTGGGGGGCACGAGTACAAGGCGTCTTTCTTTCGCTCCGGCTCACTATATGGCTCCGGCAAATCACCGCTCCCGAGGCGCCACATGAGCCACAGCGCGTACCGCTTGGCCGCCGCCTCGCTGGCGCTGTGCATCTTCCTGTTCGACATGCTGTCGCCGCTCGAAGGAGCGGTCGCGGTGCTTTACGTGCTGGTGGTGCTCATTGCTGCCCGCACCTCGTGGCGAAAAGACGTGTTCGCCGCTGCCGCCGGCGCCATCGTTCTGACGCTCGTTGCCTATGCCATTTCCCATGGCTTCGAGAATTACGAGTCTCCGGCGCTACGTGCCCTCGTCAGCATCGCGGCGATCGGCATCACCACGATGCTTGCGTTGCAGAACCAGGCCGCGACTGCAACACTGGCGGCGCAGGCCCGATTGCTCAACCTGTCGCACGACATGATCTACGTGCGCGACACTGAGGGCGTGATCGACTTCTGGAACGATGCCGCCGAGCAGGTGTACGGCTGGTCGACCACAGAAGCCGTCGGCCGCGTCGCAGACGAGCTGCTTCGTACAAAATATCCGACGGAACGTGCGACGGTTGAGGCCGCACTCCTCCAGAACGGGCGATGGGAAGGGGTGCTCGAGCAGGAGACGCGATCCGGCGTTCGCCTCGTCCTGGACAGTCGTTGGGCGGTGCAACAGGACCGGCTCGCGAAGCCCATAGGCGTGCTTGAAATCCATACCGACATAACGGAGCGCCAGGCTGCCCATGCGGCGCTAGTCAAGAGCGAGCGCCGCTACCGCCGTATGTTCGATTCGAGCCGGATCGGTGTCCTCAAGGAAGATTGGAGCGCGGTCAGAAGGGAACTTGAAAGCGTGCAGGAGAAAGGGATTCCGGTTTCCGACTATCTCGCCGGCAATCCGGATTTCCTCGACCGAGCCAGGCGGCTCGTTAGGATCGTCGATGTCAATCCGGCTCTTTTGTCCATGGTCTTCGTGGAAGATCCCAAGCATTTCCTGACCACGGCGGACGATATCCTAAGCGCTACCGATAGGGCTTTCGCAGGCGCGTTAGCCGCCTTCGCACGCGGCGATGCGTTCTACGAGGGCGAGACGGAAATGGTCGGCCGCGATGGTGAGGTCATACCCGTGCTTTTCGCCATAACCTTTCCAGCCTCGGCGGACGACGGCGACAATGTTCTCATATACGTGGTGGACATCACCGAGCGCAGACACGCGCAGGATGCGATCCAGCAGGCGCACGCGGAACTCGCACATGCCGCCCGGGTCGCCACACTTGGCGAATTGACCGCATCAATCGCGCATGAGGTCAGCCAGCCGCTGATGGCAATCGTTACGAACGGCGAGGCTGGGATGCGTTGGCTGCGGCGCGATCCGCCCAATCTCGAGGAAGTCGAAACGGCGCTCGGACGCGCGGTCGCGGAGGGACGCAGGGCAAGCGATATCGTCAAGCGCATCAGGGCCTTCCTGAAGAAGGCGCCATCACACCGTGGCGAACTCGTCCTGTCGGTGTTGGTCGAGGACGCTACTGCGCTCGTCCAGCGTGAGCTCGCGAGGGCCAATGTTCAGCTGCAGGTCGATATTCAGGCCGGCATTCCGAATGTGCGAGGCGACCGCATTCAACTGCAGCAGGTCCTGGTAAATCTCATGATCAACGCCGCGCACGCCATGTCCGCGCAGACTGGACCACGGCTGCTTTTCATCGGTGTTGTGCAGAACTCGTCGAAGAGTGTCGAAATTACTGTACGGGACACCGGGCCAGGTGTTTCGGAGGAGCATCTGCAACGGCTCTTCGAACCATTCTTCTCGACCAAGCGAGATGGCATGGGCATGGGTCTTGCGATATGCAGGACGACCGTCCAGGCCCATGGCGGACGGCTGGCGATCGAAAGCCAGCCCGGTATGGGCGCGACCTTTCGAGTGACGCTTCCGGTGACTGACGGAAGCGCGGCAGGATAACCGGTACGATCAGGGCGATTTGGATGAAAGCTGGTTCGACCCCCGCAGAACTTCCGCCGTTCGTGGCCATCGTCGACGACGACCCGGGCGTGCGCGACGCCCTCGACAGCCTGTTCCGCTCCGTGGGAATGACGACCCGTGCGTTCGGCAGCGCGGCGGAAATGCTTCAGGCAGAACTGCCGCAATCGTCAGGCTGCCTGATCCTGGATGTCCGGCTGCCCGGACTGAGTGGACTGGACTTCCAGGTGCAACTCGCGAGGCATGGCATCGATCTCCCCGTCGTGTTCATGACTGGACACGGCGACATTCCCATGACCGTGCGCGCCATGAAGGCGGGCGCGGTCGACTTTTTGTCGAAGCCGTTCCGCGACCAGGACATGCTCGACGCCGTTACCAGCGCGATCGAGCGCGATCGTCTGAGGCGGGTTGAACGCGCCGCGGCGGACGGCCTGCGTGTGGAATATGAAACGCTGACCCAGCGCGAGCGCGAGGTGATGGGCCATGTCGTGGCCGGGATGATGAACAAACAGGTTGCGGGTGTGATCGGCCTGTCGGAGATCACGGTCAAGATCCACCGAGGCAACGTCATGCGCAAGATGGGCGTCAGGACGCTTGCCGATCTCGTTCGCAAGGCCGAGGCGTTGGGCACCTCCGGGCGTTGACGGGCGGCAAACCTCCGTATGATTTCCTTTCGGCTCAATCTCCCCCATTTAGAGGTGGAGCCTCGCATTGGAGACCTGCCGTGAGCAGACCGGCACCTTTCACCATGTCCAAGATACCCGCGATTGCGATCGTCGATGATGATGAGGGAGTCCGAAGCGCTCTCACCAGCCTGCTCATCGCCCTGGGCTACGAAGTCCGCAGCTATGCCTCGGCGCTGGAATTCCTCGGCGACGACGCGGCCGGCGATCCTGGCTGCATGATAACCGACATCCAGATGCCCGGCATGACCGGCGACGAACTCCAAGCGGAACTGATCGCCCGAGGTCGGGTGTTTCCGATGATCTTCATGACCGCCTTTCCGACCGAGGCGACGCGCGCCCGCGTCATGGCTGCTGGCGCTCTCGCCTATCTGGACAAGCCGGCCGAGGGCGATGCAATCGCGCGCTTCACCGAACGCGCCTTCTCATAATTCGTCTCGGACCAGGTGGCGTGAGCCGCCGCTCAGGCAGGCCTTGGACAGGCAGGATCCCGCAAGGGAGGTCGCATTTGCGGCCTGAGACATACGCCCGGGCTGCTGTTTCAAACCTTGGTATAAGCCGCCGAACCAAGCGTACGATTTTCCCGAGCCGCCCCTCTCCTTAGCTTCCCTCCGTAAACAAGCACACCCGCTGGAGGCAGCTATGAACGCAGGGATGCTCGATTTCGGCTGAACCGTCGCGAACTGGTCGCGGGGACCGCATGGATGACAATCGCGGCACTGCTTCCGGCCGTTGCATCGGCACAAATGACAACTCGGCTTTCGAAAGGAATTCGACATGGGCAGCGGTTACATCGCCACCAAGGACGGCACTCAGATTTTCTACAAGGACTGGGGTGACAAGGGCGCCCAGCCGATCGTGTTCCATCACGGCTGGCCGCTCAGCTCCGACGACTGGGATGCGCAGATGCTGTTCTTCCTTGCGAACGGTTATCGCGTCGTCGCGCACGATCGTCGCGGCCACGGCCGATCCACTCAGGTCGATACCGGAAACGACATGGACCACTACGCCGCCGATGCCTCGGCGGTCGCCGAGCATCTCGACCTCAGGAACGCAGTCCATATCGGCCATTCAACCGGCGGCGGCGAGGTGGCGCGCTATGTCGCCAAATTCGGCGAACCGCAGGGACGCGTCGCCAAAGCGGTGCTCGTCAGCTCCGTTCCTCCGCTCATGCTCAAGACCAAGGAGAACCCCAGCGGTACGCCGATCGAGGTCTTCGACGGCTTTCGCAAGGCGCTCGCAGCCAACCGTGCGCAGTTCTATTTCGACGTGGCGTCGGGTCCCTTCTACGGCTTCAATCGGCCGGGCGCTAAGGTTTCCCAAGGCATCATCGACAACTGGTGGCGTCAGGGCATGATCGGTGGTGCGCTGGCGCATTACGAAGGCATCAAGGCCTTCTCCGAAACCGACCAGACAGACGACTTGAAGGCGATCACCGTGCCGACCCTCATCCTGCAGGGCGACGATGACCAGGTCGTGCCGTACAAGGACGCCGCGCTGCTCCAAGCCAAGCTGATCAAGCACAGCACGTTAAAGATCTATCCCGGCTTCCCTCACGGAATGTTGACCGCCCATGCCGACGTGATCAACGCGGACCTGCTCGCCTTCATCAGAAGCTGAGTCGAGGGCGGGACGGATGCAATCATCCAAGCGTCCGTCCCGCGACAACGCGTTGCGCCGCTTCCGTTACACAGCAACAAGGCGATCGGGGGACCAACCATGAGTACTGCCAAGCAGAAATCCCAACATGTCGCATCTCTCGCGCGGCAGACGCCGCGTTTCGAAAGTCCCGAGGGCTCGGTCAGCCACGTGGATTCCAGCGATCTGCCGGTGCTGCGCCGGCTTTCGATCCGACGTCTGCTTCTCGGCGTGCATGGCGTGCGCGAGCCCCATTGGCATGCCAATGCCCATGAACTCGGATACTGCCTGCACGGCGAGGCGCTGGTCACAATCGCCGGGAGTCATGCGCAGCGCGAAAGCTTCATCGTGGCCGCCGGCGAGATGTTCTTCATCCCCTCCGGCGCCATGCACAGTATCGAGAACATCGGCGAGCACGCCGTGGAATTCATTTTGGCCTTTTCACATGAAAAACCCGAGGACTTTGGCATGAAAGCCGCCTTCGGTGTGATGTCAGATGCCGTGCTCGGCAATACCTACGATCTGCCTTCTGCCGCCTTTTCCAGCTTCGACCGGTCTGCGAGAGCTAGCGAAATCCTCAGCATTCCCCGTCAGGCAAGTGTCGATGACCGGGACCGCCACGTAAACGCCTACAAATACAGCATTGAGGCGACGCCCCCGCAGATCGATTTTCCCGCCGGCACTGCACGCACCGCCAAGGCTGCCCTCTGGCCGGTCCTGCGCGACATCGCGATGTATTCGGTGACCATCAGCCAAGAGGGAATGCGCGAACCCCACTGGCATCCGGAAACGGCCGAGTTGGGCTACATCGCATCGGGCACGGCTCGCATGACCGTCCTCGATCCCGACGGAAGCACCGACACCTATATCATCAGGCCTGGCGATACCTATTTCATCCCGCGCGCCTATCCCCATCACATCGAGAATGTCGGCGAAGAGACGGTTCATCTCCTTATCTTCTTCGACCAGGCTTCGCCTGGCGACGTCGGCTACAGGTCGCTGATCAACACGTTTCCCCGGAGCCAGATCGCCGCGGATTTCGGAATGAAGAGCTTGCCGGACTTTCCCTTCACCGAGATCGACCCGTTGCTGGTGTCTCGCTGCAATCCAATTGATCCGGTGCCTTGAGATTTTAACGCGCCCGCAGGCGAGCTGGAGATTGCCTTGGAGAACAGGAACCATCGGGCAAGAAACCCTACGGAGAGATCAATGAATGTCGTCATCCATCCCGCAAGCTTGAAAGCGGATGCTTCGAGCCCCGCCACTTTGCCGTCGGAAAAGCCGAGCATATCGCCCGTGCGTCGCGTGTTGTTAGGCGTCGCCGTGGTCGCGGCGCTCGGCGTTGGGGCAGGGCTCGGCTGGGAATACTGGACCGTCTGGAGCTTCGAGGAAACGACAGACGACGCCTATGTTCAGGCTGACATCGTCGCCATCGCGCCACAGGTTGCAGGATATCTTGCGAGCGTCGCTGTTTCCGACAACCAGCATGTCAAGGCTGGCGATATCCTGGCGACGATTGATCCTCGTGACTATCAGGCAGCCGTCGACCAGGCCAAGGCCGACGTTGCTGAAGCCGAGGCCGCTATCGAGAGCATCGAGGCGCAACTCGCGGAGCAGCAGGCCCTGATCGAGGAGGCGAGTGCCACGCTCAACGCCGACCGGGCGGCCGAGACCTATGCCGGGCAAAACAACAAGCGTTTCGGCACGCTCGCTGACACGGGCTACGGCTCGGTGCAGAATGCCGAGCAGGCGGCCTCCCAGATCGCGGCGGCCTCGGCGATGGTCGCAAAGGACAAGGCAGCGCTCGATGCGGCGCGTGCGCAGGTCGATACGCTCAATGCGCAGCTCGCAGGCGCCAATGCCACGCTGCAGCACAACAAGGCCGTGCAGGGGCAGGCCGAATTAAACCTTGGCTATACCGTGTTGCGGGCGCCATTCGACGGGGTGGTCGGAATGCGCGAGCTGAGGGTGGGCCTCTACGTGCAGCCTGGAACGCAGCTGCTCGCGGTCGTGCCGCTCGCAAACATCTATATCATCGCCAACTACGAGGAGACGCAGCTTGCCGACGTGAAGCCGGGCCAGCCCGTAAGGATCGACGTCGATACATTCGGGGGCACTCCCGTGCGCGGCACCGTCGACAGCATTGCGCCGGCGAGCGGACAGGAATTCGCGCTTCTGCCACCCGACAACGCGACAGGCAATTTCACCAAGATCGTGCAGCGCATCCCGGTGCGGATAGCGATCGACCGGACCGATCCGCTGGCTGGACGCCTCCTGCCCGGCATGTCCGTCACCACCACGATCGATGTTGGCCAGACCCAGCGGACGAAATAACCGGAGGATGGTATGGCTGGGTCGTCGGACCAGATAGACGTGTTCCAGGCGGTGACGCCGAAAGAGCGTGACGCCAGCTTCCGCGAATGGGTATCCGTGTTTGGTTGCATGGTCGGCGCGCTGATAGCCGTCCTCGACATCCAGATTACCAACTCGTCGCTGCCCGAGATCGAAGGTGGCATCGGCACCGGTTCCGACAACGGAACCTGGATATCGACCGCCTATCTGATCGGCGAGATCATCATGATCCCGCTGACCGACTATTTCAGTCGCGTCTTCACCGTTCGCCGCTTCTTGCTGACGAGCGTATGGCTTTTTCTCGCCTTTTCCGTCGCCTGCGCCTTCGCGACAAACCTGCCGCAGATGATCGTGCTGCGCGGCATGCAGGGGTTCTGGGGCGGCGTGATGATCCCCATGGCGTTCGCGCGCGTCCTGACGACGTTGCCGAAGCGCCAGCAGCCGGTCGGCCTTGCCGCGTTTGCGCTGACGGCGACATTCGGACCATCGATCGGGCCGACCATCGGCGGCTACCTGACTGAGAACTACGGCTGGCAGTACATCTTCTTCATCAACCTTGTTCCGGGCGCCTTGATGCTGGCACTGCTCTATCCGACGCTCGAGAAGCAAAAGATGAATCTCGGCCTGCTGAAGCACGGCGACTGGTGGGGTATAGCCTTCATGAGCGTCGGCCTCGCCTGCCTGCAGACCGTTCTCGACGAAGGCAACCAGGACGGCTGGTTCGGCTCCCCATTCATCGTCAGGCTGTCGATCATCGCCGCGGTGGCGCTTGCGATCTTCGTCGCAATTGAGCTGAAAGGCCGTAATCCCGCAGTCCAGCTAAGGCTCCTCGCGCACCGCAATTTCGCACTTGGCACGCTTGCCAATATCGGGCTCGGTATTGCGCTGTTTGGTTCGGTCTATGTGCTGCCCGCCTATTTGCAACAGGTGCAGGGCTACAACGCCGAGCAGGTCGGCTTCGTGCTCGCCTGGGCAGGCCTGCCGCAGCTTCTGATCATCCCTTTCGTTCCTCGGCTGCAGAAGCATTTCGACGCGCGCGTCATTGTCTGCACCGGGCTCGTGATCTTCGCCGTCAGTTGCATCATGAACGCCCATCTCAGCGCGGACAGCGGTGCGGACCAGTTCATGTCGTCCAACATAGTTCGCTCGCTTGGCCAGGCGATCGTGCTTGCCCCGCTAGCGGGTATTGCTGTGATCGGCATCCCGAAGGAGATGTCAGGCGCGGCGTCGGGCGTCTTCAACATGATGCGGAGTTTGGGCGGTGCGATCGGCACGGCGGCGCTCGCTACAGTTATCACCAAACGCGAACAATATCATTCAAACATCATCGGTCAGTCCGTCACGGCTTATGACGCTACCGTTGAGCAATTCCTCGCGGAAGCACAACATAGGTTCCTGCAGCAAGGAACGGGCGATCCTGCCCTTGCCCGTCATCAGGCCGAGGCTCTGCTGGGCAGCCTGGTCGAGCAGCAATCCCTTGTCATGGCCTTTGCGGACACATTTCTCGTGCTGGGATGCATTTTGCTCGCAGCGGCGGTAGCTGTGGTCTTCACGCGCACCCGCGAAACAGTCAGCTCAACCTGATGATCGTGCAACTCCGAATATTCCCGCCGCGTGAGGCAGGTGGGGCGGATACGGGGCTTTGTCGACAGCTTCGGCAATTGGGCGTCCTTGCAGCTCACGTACTGTTTGCAAGGCAGCTGCTCAGCCTACTACGCGAGGTCAATCCGCTTGTGCGAGGCGCATGGATCCGATGAGTTTCACAGTCCAACAAAGGCATGCCAATCCGCATCATTCCTGCGCAGGCCGGCGCGGAAGCTGCCTGATCTTTGGTGCCGTCTCGTTTGGACGATTCCAGGCCGGCGGAGGTGCCTCTCTTATGCGCTTGCACCAGTGCTGGACGGTGCGCCGCAATCTCACCCGGCAATATTGAAATAGCAGCGGTGTTCTCAAAAGACATGGGCGGCTCCTACGGCGAGTATCGCGGCAGCCCAGGCATCGGCATGGTCCACGCCGGAGAGCCCCAGCGCATTTGCCGTCGATCCCCAACGGCAATAGCGATCCCCGCAGGAGCGCATCGCATTCCCCTCCCAATGCGAGTCTCCGTCCGACGGATGCGATCGGCCGATGCCTGAGCTACCGCTTCCTATGACGGGTTGCGGCCTTGCCTTGAAACCAGACAAGCTAGCCGGAGAAGAGCGTCTGCCATGCAGCTGATCTCGCGTCAAATCTCCTCGCCCCAAGAGCCGTCGCGCTCTCGCGCCCACCAATGCCAATGGCGGTTGGGAATTTCCTGCCCTTTGGATTGTCGGCCTTCTCGTCCTGGCCCTCGTAGGCGACGGCCTATTCACTTCGTCCGACCCCAGCTATGCCGTCGCGCTAAGACGACGCCAATACCCGCATTTGGGTGGCGCCAATATTGCTGAACTTTCACTGTGGGTCGATAGGTGCCTGCCTAACTGACAGGGCTCTCAAATACGCCAGCGCCTATTTTACTACGCTAGACGGCGATCAGCGCTCAAGCGATCGCGATCACCTTTTGATTACCGGCATGTCAGCCAGGGCCTGATCGTCCCGGCTGTTGTCTACTACGTGGCGATGCGCTCACAGCGATCCGCGGATGTTGTCTCTGCTCTGATTGATCGCACCTCGAGCGCATGGCGAACGCTGGACCGTGGGCCCGCCGGGCAGCAACCCTCGGCGCACCGCGATGCAGCGTCTGGCAGTGTCCTGGCTGATTTTGGCCCAGGCGAGGCGTTCGCCTGGGCTTTTGATCATGCAATCGCAGCCGCGAGACCCCCTGCGATTGCGGCGCAAAGGGATCAATGGAAGGCGCCTCTACCCCGGAAGGCAAATAGGATCAGGCCTTCGACGAGCAGCCTTATCCCGAGGCTTCAGCTCCGCCAGATTCTGTGGTCCTGAAGCGAGCGCGACAAGCCTTTCATGTCGGATGGGCGACAGGAGAAAACGTCACGGAACGACTTGTTGAATTGAGACGCGCTGGAAAAGCCGCAAGCGATCGAGATGTCCAAGATGGACATGTCCGAACTGCGCAAAAGGTCCCTCGATCGCTCCAGCCGCATCCTGCGATAGTACTGGTACGGAGTTGATCCTAGTTTATTGCGAAAAATCCGTTCGATCTGCCGTCTCGACAATTTCAGTTTGCCGAGTATGTCTTTCATCGGTCTCGCGCTAGACAGGTTGTCTTCCATGAGATCGATTATTGAGGAGAGATTTTCGTCGAGCGCGGCATGACGCAAGGCATGTGGGCGGTATTGCCGGGTTTCGGGATGGCGCACCAGTCCTTTCACCAGGTATTCTGACACAAGCTCGGCCCTGTCATCGCCAAGAATGCGGGCAATCAGGGAAAGACACAGGTCGAATGTCGCAAGCTCCCCAGGCGAGCTGAATAACTTGCCGTCATTCAGCAGAATTCTGTTTTGAATCCTTACGTCGCGATATTTTTCCGCAAACGAGGCAGCTTTGGTCCAGTGAATGGTGCATTCGCGTCCTTCGAGCAGGCCCGCGTCGGCGAGCAGCCACGAGGCCGTGCCGACCGCGTGAAGCTCCACCCCCTTGCGGTTCAGCCGCGATAAAAGGGAGCGCAGGGATAGGCTGCACTGCTTTTCGACGCGCTCCCCTGAGCATATGACAAACACGTCAGGCGTCTCAAACGACAGCTTTCTTGCATATGCGTCGAGGCAGTCGTCGAGATCGATCTCAAGGCCGGCGGAGCATACCGCCGCTTTCCCGGCCAGGCCTATCGTCGTGCAAACCAGCCGCGCCTCATCGCAGAGTTGGTTTGCGATCCTGATTGGCTCCAGAATTCCGGCGAGGGTCGCAAGCGAGAAGCCGTCCACGACCATGACAGCTATCGTCTTCTGGAGGTCTTTGACCACGGAGACCGCGGGTTCGAAGGTCTTTGGGTGAGAGCGATCGCATTTCATGTCTGTCGAGCACGGGATCGCCTTGGCCGGAGTGCTGGCGGTGGATTGCCGTGCCTTTGCAGATAGGGTTCTCATTGCGCTGTTCTCCCTGGTGCGCAGTCGCATGAACCTGCCCGATGGAAGCTTGGTGGGGCAAAGAGCATTGTCGCGGGTTTGGACATATATGTCCGGGCTTTTCGCTCGACGCTGATGAGGCTGGCTCGCCGCCTTCTCAGCTAGCGCTGCGCTGTCCCGTCTGCCGGCAGCCTGACCGCTGGCCGCCGCCGCGGAATCTCCTGGCGGCGGCTCTATCCCATGCGTTCGGACGAGTAGGAGCCGGGCGACGCAGGGAAGACCACCGTCTTGTTGCCGTTGAGAAAGGCACGGTGATGGGCGTGGGCGTGGATCGCCCGGGCTAGAACTTGGCTTTCCACGTCGCGGCCGAGCGACACATAGTCCTCGGCCGACTGCGCGTGGGTCACGCGGATAGTGTCCTGCTCAATGATCGGCCCCTCATCCAGATCCATCGTGACGTAGTGCGAGGTAGCTCCGATCAGCTTCACCCCACGTTCGAACGCTTGTTTGTATGGGCTTGCGCCCTTGAACGAAGGCAGGAAGGAGTGGTGGATGTTGATTATCCGACCTGACATCTTGCGGCACAGCTCTTCCGACAGAACCTGCATATAGCGGGCCAGAACGATGAGCTCGGCGCCGCTTTCCTCAACAATCTGAATGAGTTGCGCCTCGGCTTGGGGCTTGTTGTCCTTCATCACCCTGATGCAGTGGAAGGGAACGTCGTGATTCACCACGATCTTCTGGTAGTCCATATGGTTGGAGATCACCCCGACAATGTCGATGGGCAGCGCTCCGATGCGCCAGCGATAGAGCAGGTCGTTGAGGCAGTGGCCAAAGCGCGACACCATTATGACCACCTTCATCTTCCTGCTCTCGTCATGGAAGGCGTATCGCATCGCGAACGGCTCTGCCGCTGAGGAAAAACCTTGCTCGAGGGCGTTGATGTCGGCGCCTCCTTCCGGAACGAAGGAGACGCGCATGAAGAAATTGCCCGTTTCGGCGTCGTCGAATTGCGAGCTGTCGCTGATGTTGCACTGGTTCTCAACCAGATAGTCCGAGATCGCGGCAACGATGCCGCGCTGCGACTTGCAGGTTACGGTCAGGCAGTATTTGGTCATCTCGCACACCTTGTCAGACGGCTTCTGTCGTCATAGACATAAGTGAACAGAAAATTCTGGTCAATTGGTTTGTGCCGCATATGGGCGGAGGGCCGCTGGTCAACGCTGGCGCGACGGCGGCTGCCCGGTGTCGAGCGACGGGGGATTTCGGCTTTCTTTTCTTGCTCTTCTTGCTAGCGCATCAACTCGGGGAGCGCCCTGGATAGGTCGCCTGAACAAGCGCTTCGAAGCGCAGCAGTTCCTTTTCGGTTGGCTCCTGGCCGCTGAAGGATCGGAGATATGCCCTGGTGCGAGAAAGCCGGACCGGCATGTCCTCCCTGATGTCGAGCGTGTATTGGCCGATCTGCGTGAAATACAGGACGCGGGCGCGGACCAGGGCATCGTCCTCGGCGAAACCATACCGGCGGAACATGGCCGTCAACGCATCCAATCTCTGCTGGTCGGCGCCCGCGACCACCTTGAGCACGGTTGGGGCGCGCCTCCCCCACAAGCGAACCGCAATATCGAGATGAGGATCGAAAAGCGCCTCGTCCACCCAGCATTCGAATACGTTCAGTATCGCTTCCGAAATCGTGCTGGCCGGCCGCAGCGCGCGCTGGATGATCGGCCCTGTGTTCTTGGCCAGCCAGTGGTCCAGCATCTGGTCGTAAAGATCCTGCTGGCTCTTGAAGAACCAGTAGAAGCTGGAGCGCGACACGTTCAATCGCTTGGACATGATCTGGATCTTGACCCTGTCGATGCCGTCCTTGATCAACGACCGCAGAGCCAGGTTGAGCCAGTCCTCCCGCGTGGAGCGTCCCTGCGCGGTTGCCTCGGCCTCGCTCTGCGTTACGGGAATTGTCATGCTCGCGCCTTCCATGGTTGGCCTTTTAGCATAGCGGCGCTTCCGGGGAGGACAAGCTGTCCGTGCAGATATGTCGCCAGCATCGGTCAATCACAAAAAAACTAGACATAAGTGTACACCATGATATCCTCAGCTTCTTTCAACGGAGGACGATGGACATGGCTGAGAGTGGTCGTCAGGGAAGAAGGCGGCAGCGTAGGTCCGAGGACCGGGACGTCTCCGGCCTGAACGCGGCCTATATGCGGATGCGCAATCCGTTTGCGCCGCAATCGGTTTATTCAGCCGACGAGATCGCAGCCATCCACGACGGGGCTCTGCGCATACTGGAAGAACTCGGCATACGCGTCCTCCTGGACGAAGCGCGCGAAATCCTGCGGCTCGGGGGAGCGCTTGTCGACGGAGGCAGCGGGATGGTCCGCATCGGCCGCGAGATGGTTAGCTCGGCCCTCGCTTCGGCGCCGCGATCGATCCGCCTGCGGGCGGCCAATTCCGACCGGGAACAGGACTATACCCTGGGCACGATGCTGTTCATGGCCGGCGCCGGATGCCCGAACGTCTTCGATCGCGACCGCGGCCGCCGCCCTGGCGACTTCAACGGCTATTTGGAAACGCTGCGGCTGCAGCAGAGCTTCGACGTGATCCACATGCATGGACCCTCGGTCGAGCCGCAGGACGTGCCCATCAACCTTCGCCACTACGCCATGATGCGGGGGCAGCTTGAGAACTGCGACAAGCCGCTATTCGTCTACTCGCGCGGTCGCCAGCAAGTTGAGGAAAGCTTCGAGATGATCCGGCTTGCCTATGGGCTGGACGAGGCGGGCTTTACCGATGGCGTCTGGGCGACGACGGTGATCAATTCCAATTCCCCGCGGCAGCTTGATGTGCCTATGTCGCTTGGCATCATCGACTTCGCGCGGGCAGGGCAGATGTCGATCATTACGCCGTTTTGCCTGGCCGGCGCGATGGCGCCGATCACCGTTTCAGGCGCGTTGATGCTGCAGCATGCCGAGGCGCTGGCCGGCATCACCTTGGCGCAGATGACGCGAACGGGAGCGCCAGTCTCCTATGGCGGTTTCCTCTCCAACGTCGACATGAAGTCAGGCTCTCCTGCCTTCGGCACGCCCGAGCATATCAGGGCCTCCGTCGGTTCGGGGCAGCTGGCGCGCCATATCGGGCTGCCATGGCGCTCCGCGACCGGTGCGGCCTCGAACTGCGCGGATGCCCAGGCTGCCACGGAAACCGTGATGGCGCTGTGGGGCGCCGTTCTGGGCGGGGCGACGGTGACCGTCCACGCGGCCGGCTGGCTGGAGGGCGGGCTGACGCTGGGCTACGAGAAGTTCATCCTCGACATCGAGGCTCTGCAGACCGTGGCCGAGCTGAGCCGCCGCGACCCGGCCGATGCCGCTTCCCTCGGTTTCGACGCGGTGGCCGAGGTCCAGCCGGGCGGGCATTTCTTTTCGACCGCGCATACGATGGAGCGGTATCAGACCGCCTTCTACAAGCCGCTGGTCGCGGATCTGTCGAACCATGGTACCTGGATCGAGAATGGCAGCCTGACGGCCGACCAGAGAGCGACCGCGGTCTGGCGGCAACGGCTCGCTCAGTTCAGCCCGCCGGCGGCTTGCGAGGGCATGGCCGGCAAACTTGATTCCTGGGTGCAGGACAAGATCAGTTCCGGTGGCGCCAAGCCGGAGGATTGAGCTCATCCATTGGCGTCGGCCCGGTTCCCATCCGGCGCGGGGCCTGGCAGCCGACGCTCATTTTTAGCCTCAGTGCCCCGGTGTGACGAGGCGCAGCGGAAACACCGCGCCAGCTAGGTAGATTCCGGTAGACACAACTGCCTATATGTGCATTAATGTACAGAACGAGGCGCCGGCAAAGAGCGCCGTCAATCCAGATGGGAAGGATTTATCATGGCCAATACAAAGAATTTGTCTCGTCGCGGCGTCTTGCGGGCTGCTGGCGCACTCGGTCTGATCGCGGCGATGCCGCGCCCGGTATTCGCGCAGGCGGCGCCGAAGCGGGGCGGAACACTGTCGATCGGAGTGGAGGGCGCTTCGACCGGCGATACGCTCGATCCGCGGGCGTTCAATTCCCCTTACTGGGGTGTGGTATCCGGCACGATCTACAACACGCTCGTCGAGGTGCACGGACCGGCCAACGAACTGCGTCCGGGTCTCGCGCGGTCCTGGGAGGGCAGCGATGGCGGCAAGCGCTGGGTGTTCGATCTGGTCGAGGGCGCTACCTTTCACGACGGGCGCCCTGTCACCGCCGCTGATGTCATCTATTCCCTCAAGATCCACAATGCCGAGGATTCGCGCTCCAACTCGCGCTCAATCGCGGCTGGCATCGCCTCGATGTCGGCGGACAGCCCAACCCGGCTGAAAATCGATCTGGCCGAGGGCAACTATTTCTTTCCGGCGATGGTGTCGAACTATCCCTTGTGCATCATCCCCGACGGCACCAAGAAGTTCGACGGTGTCGGAACCGGGCCGTACAAGATCTCGCGCTTCGTCCCGGGCGAGGTGATCGAGGCGGTCCGCCATGACGGCTATTTCAAGAAGGATGCCGCATGGGCCGACCAGGTGGTCATCCTCGCGGCCAACGATCCGGCGGCGCGCGCAAGCGCCTTCCAGAGCGGGCAGATTCAGATCGCGAACGGCCTCGACACGCGGACGGCCGCGTTGCTCAAGTCGTTGCCCAACAAGACCCTGGTCAGCTACCGCGGCTCGCAATTCGTCGGCTTCAACATGCTGGCGGACATCGAGCCGTTCAACAATCCAGACCTGCGCATGGCGCTGAAGCTCGCCATTGACCGCCAGGACGTGCTGCTAAGGATCTATGGCGGGCAGGGCCGCGTCGGCAACGACACGCCAATTCCGCCCAACGATCCGCTCTTTGCAGCCGGCATCAAGCAAAACAGCTATGATCCCGAACGAGCAGCCGCGCTCTACAAGAAGTCGGGCCATACCGGACCCCTGCGGCTCAGCACATCGGATGCCGCCACGGTTCCCGCCGTCGACATGGCCGCGCTGTTTCGCGAGCACGCCGCGCGCGCTGGCATCCAGATCGAAGTCGTGCGCGAGCCAGCCGACGGCTACTGGACTAACGTCTGGGCTAAGGCCCCCTTCCACGCCACCGTCTGGGGCGCGCGTCCTTCCGCCGATATGATCTTGACCACGGCCTATTCCACCGGGTCGCCCGGCAATGACACGCATTGGTCGAACAAGGCTTTCGATACGGCGATCGCGGCCGCCCGGACGCAGGCCAACGAGGCCAAGCGCAAAACGCTTTATGCCGACGCCCAGTCGATCCTTTCTTCGGACGGCGGGGTCATCATCCCTGTGTTCGGTGACGTGATCGAGGGGATCGCCAACGAGGTCCAGGGCTACGTGCCTGGCACTCAGCCCTGTGCCAACTACCGCTGCGCCGAGCAGGTGTGGCTGGCCTGAAGGGCATTCCAGCTTGCGGGCGTGATGCCGTCTTTCCGAAGTCATCCCGCTCGCTCATTCCGAGCATGACCTATTGCGGAAAAGGGCGCTCGCCTGGCGCCGTCCTCTACCAACGCCGCCATGCGAGCGGTGCTGAGGGATCTCATGTTTATGGATGAAAGAAAGAACGCCTACCTCAACACCGAAGGCAAGGACAGGCCGCTTGCATCGCCGGTTCCGGCCGAGGTGGTTGAGCGGGCCAGGCTCTACAGGCTGGCCCGGCTGCGTGCCCAGATGGAGGCCGCCGATGTCGCTGCGTTGCTGCTCTACGATCCGGTAAACATCCGCTACGCCTTCGACAGCTCAAACATGATGGTTTGGACCGCTCGAAATCCCGTGCGCTACGCGCTCATCCTGAACGGCGGCCCAGCCATGCTGTTCGAGCTGCCCCGCACCGAAAAGACGGCGCGGGGATTGCCCGGCATCGATGAGATCCGGCCGGCGCGGATATGGATGTTCATGGCCCAGGGCGACAAGGCTGAAGCTCATCTGGAGGACTGGGCGGCCGAGATCGCCTCGCTTGTGCGGCAATCGGGTGGAGGCAATCTTCGCGTCGCCGCCGACAGGCTGGAGATGCATGCCGGCCTGGCGCTCGAACGTCACGGACTGACGGTGACCGACGGCACGCCGCTGACCGAGCTCGCGCGGTCGATCAAATCGGAGGACGAGATCGAGCTGATGCGCTGGACGATCCGCGTCTGCGAGGCCGGCATGGCCAGGATCGCGGAATACTCGGTGCCCGGCGTGACGGAACGGGAGCTTTGGGGCCATCTTCACTTCGAGAACGCCCGCTCCGGCGGGGCATGGCTCGAGACGAAGCTGCTCACGGCAGGTCCCAACACCAACCCATGGTATCAGGAATGTTCCGACTACAAGGTGCGCGCAGGAGAAAAGATCTCCTTCGATACCGACATGATCGGCCCCTACAGCTATTGCGCCGACCTGTCGCGCAGTTGGACCTGCGGCAACGTGCCGATGAACGACCTGCAAAAGCGCATCTATGCCACCGCGCTCGAGCAGATCCATCACAACCTCGCGCTGTTGGAGCCGGGGCTGAGCTTCGCCGAGTTCAACGACCGTAGCTGGAGGATTCCCGAGGCCCACATCCCCTATCGCTATTCCAACGCCGTTCACGGCGTGGGCATGGCCGACGAATGGCTGTTCGTCCCGCTGCACCCCGACTGGAGCGACAAGACGATGTCGGGCCGGTTCGAGCCCGGCATGGTCGTATGTGTGGAAAGCCTCGTCGCCGAAGCCGGCAGCGAGTCGGTCAAGCTCGAGACCCAAGTCCTCATCACGCCCAGCGGGCACGAGCGATTGGACAGTTTCCCTTTCGAGGAGGTGTAGCGCCATGGTCGCGACATCCCGGATAGGCCTCGAATTCCTCATGCCAGCGAAGATCAGGTGACCCATGCTTGCCTCAGCCACGCACAGGCCGGCCCCGATAAGAGACTTTGTCGTTTCCCGCGTCGTTTCGGGGCTCGTTTCCTTGGTCCTGATAACGGCGCTGGTTTTCGTTGGGACGGCCCTTTTGCCCGGCGACACCGCAGGCGCCCTACTGGGGCAGAACGCAACCCCGGCCGCTCTCGAGGCGCTGCGTCGTGATCTCGGCCTCGACCAGCCCCTGGTGCAGCGTTACCTCGTCTGGCTCGCCGGCGCGCTGAGGGGCGATTTTGGAACATCGCTCGCCTCCGGGCGCGCGGTATCCGAGGTGCTGCTGCCGCGCCTTGCCAATTCGCTCCTGCTGGCCGGGGCCGGGGCGGTGTTCCTGCTCCCGATTGCGATCGGCGGCGGGATCTTGGCGGCGATCTGGCAAGGAAGCTGGTTCGATCGGCTCATTGGCTTCACCTCGATGCTGTTTCTGGCCATGCCGGCATTCCTGGTCGGCTACATCCTGATCTACGTCTTTGCCGTTAGGCTCGGCTGGTTCCCCTCCATGTCTGTCGCTCCGTTCGCCGGCGGGACAAGGGCCTGGGCGCAGATACTGACGCTGCCGGTAATCTCGCTGGTGATCATCGGACAGGCCCACACTATGAAGCTTACCCGGACGGCGATCCTGTCGGTCCTTGCCTCGGACTATGTTTTGATGGCCGAGATCAAGGGCATTTCGCGCCGTCGCATCATCTTGCGCCACGCGCTGCCGAACGCGCTGTCGCCGATCCTGTCGATCTCGATCCTGACCATTGCATACTTGATCGTCGACGTCGTCGTCATCGAGATCGTCTTCAGCTATCCGGGCCTTGGCAAGCTGATGGTGGATTCCGTCGCCTATCGTGACCTCACCGTCGTCCAGGCCTGCGGGCTGCTCTTTGCCCTGGTCTTCATCACAATGAATTTTCTCGCCGATCTTCTGGCCATGCTCGTCAATCCGCGGCAGCGCGTGCCTGCACGGGGGGCAGCCGCATGAGGAACGCCGGATTCATCCTGTCGATCGCCGGTTTCGCCGTGCTCGTCGCTGCCGCGCTTTTGGCGCCGATCCTTGCGCCCCACCTTCCCAGCGAGCCAGTGTACCAGCCCTATGCGCCGCCCGGCATCGGCGGCCTTCTCGGAGCGGATTCGCTCGGGCGTGACATGCTGTCCCGCATTCTCTACGGATTGCGCTACACATTGGGGATCGCGCTGCTGGTCTCTGTTCTGGCCGCCGGAGCCGGGGTCACGCTCGCCTTCCTCGCGGCCTTTCGCCGCGGCTGGACCGATCTGCTGATCGGGCGGCTCATCGATGCCGTCATGTCGGTTCCGCAGATCATCTTCGCCCTGGTCGTTCTGGCGGTGGCGGGCGTGTCGCTGACCACGCTGGTGCTGACGATGGCGGTGCTGGAGGCGACGCTGTTCTATCGCGTCGTCCGTCCGGTGGCCGGCGACATCGTGGCCATGGACTATGTCGAGGTTGCCCGGCTGCGCGGCGAGGGGCTGGGCTGGTATCTGTTCCGTGAGATCCTGCCCAATGCCGCGCCGACGCTGATTGCCGAATTCGGCATCCGCATCGCCTACGCGGTCCTGTTCATCAGCGGCCTGAGCTTCCTCGGTGTGGGCGTGCAGCCCCCGGCCGCCGATCTAGGCGGGCTGGTGCGCGAAAATGCCCTGGCGATCTCAGTGGGGCAGCTCTCCCCGCTGGCTCCGGCGGTGTGCATCGCGCTGATCACGCTTTCGGTGAACGGCATCGTCGACTGGTTCATCCACAAATACTCGATCCGGGCGGAACTGGGCTGATGGCGACATTTGTTCTTCAGATCGAAAATCTCGGGATCCAGGCAAAGCGCTCGACAATACTCGAAGGAATTTCCTTTGATGTCACGCCGGGCGAGATTTTCGGCATCATCGGGGAATCCGGCGCCGGCAAGAGCACATTGGCCATGGCAACGGTCGGACTGCTGCGGGCCGGGTGCCGGCGTGTGGCAGGCAGCGTCAGGCTGGCTGGAAAGAGCTTACTCGATCTGTCCCAGGCGGATCTCGAACGGACCCGCCGGCGCAAGGTGTCCTATGTGGCGCAAAGCGCGGCCGCCTGCTTCAACCCCTTTTACCGGTTGGGCGAGCAGGTCACCGAACTGGCCGCGCTGGAACTGGGCAAGTCCAGGGCCGAGCGGCAGCGCCTGGCGGCGGACCTCTTCCGCGAGTTGCAGCTGCCGGACCCCGAAAGGTTCGGCGATCGCTATCCGCACCAGGTCTCCGGCGGGCAGCTTCAGCGCGCAATGATCGCCATGGCGCTGCTCAACGAACCGGAGTTGATCATTTTCGACGAGCCGACCACGGCGCTGGATGTCACCACGCAACTCGAGGTGCTGCGCCTCATCCGAAAGGTCGTGAAGGGGCGAGGATGCGGATCGATCTACATCTCGCACGATCTCGCGGTCGTGTCGCAACTGGCGGACCGTGTGATGGTTCTACGCCACGGCAAGGTCGTCGAGATGGGTCCGACGCGAGACCTGATCGAGAACCCGCAGGCCGGCTACACGCGCGATCTTGTTGCGAACCAGACCACCACCAGCAGCGTGCCCGATCCAGCCGCCAGCCGGCCGATCGTCTCGGTGGAGAACCTGGCGGCGGGCTATGGCAGAGTTTCGGCCATCCGCGACATTTCGCTCGATCTATCCTCGGGCCACATCACCTGCCTCGTCGGTGAATCGGGCAGTGGCAAGACGACCCTGGCGCGCACGATCGCAGGCCTGGTCGACCTTCACGCCGGGGTTCTGCGCTTCAAGGGCAGCGAATTGCCGGGTCGCGTCGAACGTCGTGATTCCGAGACGCGGCGCCGGCTGCAATACATCCATCAGCTTCCCGACCTGGCGCTGAATCCGCGGCAGACGATCCGAGAAGTCGTCGGCAGGCCGCTTGCCAAGTTTCGAGGTCTCCGGGGGGCGGCCGCCGAGCACAGGCTGCGCGAGCTGCTGCGCGATGTCGAGCTGCCGGAGACCTTTCTCGACCGCGTGCCGGGCTCGCTGTCGGGCGGGCAGAAGCAGCGCGTCTGCATCGCCCGCGCCTTGGCGGCCGAGCCAGATGTCCTGATCTGCGACGAGGTGACGTCGGCGCTCGATCCGCTGGTCGAGGAGAGCGTGATCAAGCTGCTTTTGCGGCTGATGAAGGCTCGTCCACTCACCATGCTCTTCATCACACACAATTTGGCGCTGACACGGCGCTTCGCCCATGAGGTGGTGGTGATGCAGCAGGGCAGGATCGTCGAGGCGGGACCCGCGAGCAGCGTCTTTTCGGCGCCGCGGGAAGCCTACACCAAGAAGCTTCTCGATTCGACCCCGCTGATGGAGCGCGGCTGGCTGGAGGCTCGCCTGTAGGACAACAATGACGAAAAGTCTGGTAAACACTTATGCCTAGAAAAATTGGGTGCATGATAGCCGATGGATTGCTGCGTATCCATATTTTCACTGAGATAGTGCTATAAATTTCGCGCAATTTTCTGTTCACATATGTCCATAATGATATATGGTAAGCGCCTTGGACAGGCAAGATAAAGGGGAAAGCCGTGAAGGCTCGGTATCGCGTCGCAATCATTGGCGGGGGGGTCGTAGGGGCCTCGATCGCCTACCATCTGACCAAGCTGGGTTGGGCCGACATTGCCATCATCGAGCGCAGCGTGCTGACCTCGGGTTCGAGTTGGCACGCCGCCGGGGGCATTCACACGCTCAACGCCGATCCCAATATCTCGGCGCTGCAGGCCTATACGATCGATCTGTTGCCTGAACTCGAAGCAGAGTCGGGCATCAACATCAGCCTGCACATGACGGGCGGCATCATGATGGCTCGCGATCCCGATCGCTGGGACTGGCTGAAGGGCAGCTACCGCGTGATGCAGTCAATGGGAATTGACGATTCCCGCCTCATTACCCCTGACGAGATCAAGGCGCTCTGCCCGCTGATCAACACCTCGGACCTGCTCGGCGGGATGACCTCCGCGCGTGAAGGCTATGTCGATCCGTCCGGCGTGGTTCATGCCTATGCCCGTGCGGCCAAGAACCGTGGCGCCGACATCATCGAGCACAACCGCGTCCTTTCGCTGAAGCAGCTTGCCTCGCTCGAGTGGCAGGTCGAGACGGAGAAGGGTACCATTTTGGCCGAGCACGTGGTCAATGCCGGCGGACTTTGGGCCAAGCAATTGGGCAGGATGGTGGGCGTCGAGTTGCCGGTCACGCCGATGGAGCATCATTACCTTGTGACCGAGGCGATCCCCGAGATTGCCGCCTTGCCCAAGGAGATGCCAACGGTCGTCGACTTGGACGGCTTCTCCTACATGCGACAGGAACAGCGCGGAATGCTGCTGGGTATCTATGAGGTCAACTATAAGCACTGGCAGATGGACGGCGCCCCCTGGGACTACGGGATTGAGCTGATCCAGGAAGATCCGGACCGGATCATGGACGAGCTCGCCTTGGCCTATCATCGCTACCCGGTCCTGGAGACAGCCGGGATCAAGCGCTGGGTCAACGGTGCCTTCACTTTCTCGCCGGACGGCAACCCCCTGGTCGGACCGGTGCGCGGCCTGCGCAACTACTGGGTCGCCTGCGGCGTCATGGCGGGCTTCCTGCAGGGCGGCGGCGTTGGAAAATCTCTCGCCGAATGGATGGTCGAGGGCAGTCCTCAGGCCGACGTCTTTGGCATGGACATCGCCCGCTACGGCGATTTCGCCGCCAATCGCGAATTCATCCGCCAGACCACCGGACAGTTCTATTCGCGCCGCTTCATCATGACTTACCCCAACGAGCAGCTGCCCGCCGGGCGGCCGCTGAAGGCACCGAGCGCCTATGAGGGCATGAGCGCCGACGGCGCCACCTGGGGCGCGAACTGGGGGCTCGAAGTGCCGCTCTACTTCGCGTCGCGGGATTTCAAGGAAAGGCCCAGCCTGCGCCGCTCAAACGCTTTCGACATCATCGGCGCCGAGGCTCGTGCGGTGCGCGAGAAAGCCGGCCTGCTCGATATTACCGGCTTCTCGCGCTACGAGGTGGCCGGCGACGGGGCCGAAGCCTGGCTTGATCGCGTCTTCGCCAGCCGGCTTCCGAAATCGGGCCGGGCGCGGCTTGCGCCGATGCTCGGACATGACGGCCGGCTGAAGGGCGACCTGACCGTGCTCAACTGGGGTGACGGAACCTGGTGGATCATGGGTTCCTACTACCTGCGCGAATGGCACATGCGCTGGTTCGCGGACAATATGGGCGAGGGCGTCGCGCTACGCGACATTTCCGATGTGGTCACCGGCTTTGCGCTGGCCGGACCCCGTTCGCGCGACATCCTGCAAAAGCTGACGCATCAGGATGTTTCCGCGCTGCCGTTGCTGGGTTGCACGCAGATGGACCTGGGCATGCTGCGCGCCCGCGTCGCCCGCATGTCGATCACCGGCGAACTGGGCTACGAGATCAATTGCGGCGCGCTGGAGCACACCACCTTGCGCCGTCTTCTCAAGGCGGCTGGCGAGGAATTCGGACTGGCCGAATTTGGCTTTGCGTCCGGCAATGCCCTGCGTTTGGAAAAGAGCTTCGGCGTCTGGTCGCGCGAATTCACCCAGGGCTACACGCCCGGCCAGACCGGGATGGATCGCTTCATTGCATGGGACAAGGGTGATTTCATCGGGGCCGAGGCCGCGCGCGGGGAGCGTGACGGCGCCCCGTCAAAACAGGTGCTTGTGACGCTGGAGATCGATGCTGCCGATGCGGATGCGAGCGGCTACGAGCCGATCTGGCATGGTGGCAGGCTTGCCGGCTTCATCACCTCGGGCGGCTATGGCCACACGATCGGCAAGAGCCTTGCTCTTGCCATGGTGGATCGTGACGTCGCTGCCGAGGGTCGCGAGCTTTCCACCCATATCGTCGGCGAGGAACGTCGCGCCGTGGTCATTGCGGCGTCGCCTTACGATCCCGCCGGCGCGGCGATGCGCGCCTGAGAGGGGGACCGCCGATGACGCGTCACTACTCCGCTGTTTCGCTCCTCAAGGAGGGGCTCAACGCCCAGCGAGGCTGGCGTCCTGCCTGGCGCAGCCCCGAGCCGAAACCGCGTTATGACGCTGTGATCATCGGCGGCGGCGGACAGGGCCTGGCAACCGCCTACTACCTGGCCAAGAGCCACGGCTTGCGCAGTGTCGCGGTGGTCGAGCGCGGCTGGTTGGGAGGCGGCAACACCGGCCGCAACACTGCGGCCATCCGATCGAACTACTTCTATCCTGAAAGCACCGCTCTCTACGATCTGTCCCTGTCGCTTTACGAGCGGCTGGGACGCGAACTGAACTACAATATCATGCTGTCCCAGCGCGGCATGATGCAGATCGTCTCCAGCCCCGGCGAAATGGAAATGGCTGCCCGCATGGTCAACGCCATGCAGGTGAACGGGGTGCAAGCCGAGTTGCTGGACCGGGCGGAGGTGAAAAGACGGGTGCCGATCTTCAACTTCGGCGACGATGCCCGGTATCCGGTTCATGGGGCGATCTGGCAGGCGCGCGCGGGGATCGCGCGTCATGACGCCGTGGCCTGGGGCTATGCGCGCGCCGCCGATCGTCTGGGCGTCGACATTATCCAGCAATGCGAGGTGCAGGCGTTTCTGGTCGAGGGCGGTCGCTGCGTGGGCGTGACGACGTCCAAGGGCGAGATCCGCGCCGGCAGGGTCGGCATGGCCGTGGCGGGCAATTCCGGCGCGCTGGCCGCGAAAGCCGGGTTCCGGCTGCCCATCACCTCCTATACGCTGCAGGCCTGTGTTTCCGAGCCGGTCAAGCCCATTTTCGACACCGTTCTGGTCTCGCCCATGACCGGTACTTACGTCAGTCAGTCCGACAAGGGCGAGATTGTCATCGGTGGCGGCCTGGACCGCGTGCCGTCCTACGGTCAGCGGGGCAACCTGCCACAGCTGGAGACGGTGCTGTCGGGCCTCCTGGAGATGTTCCCCGTCTTTCGGCAGCTGCGGCTGCTGCGCCAGTGGGGTGGCACGGTGGACGTGACGCCTGACAGTTCGCCAATCTTCGGCGAGAGCCCGCTGCCAGGACTGTTCATCAACGGCGGTTGGGGGACTGGCGGGTTCAAGGGAATTCCGGCAGGGGGCACGGTCTTTGCCCACATCCTCGCGACCGGCAGCCACCACGAGGTCAGCCGGCCGTTCGACCTCTCGCGCTTCCGCAGCGGTTACATGATCGACGAGGCCGCAGGCGCCGGCATCGCCCATTGACAGGATAAGCGGTCATGCAACTTTTCACCTGTCCGTTCTGTGGCCCGCGTGCCGAGACCGAGTTCCATTTCGGCGGCGACGCCGGGAATCTGCGCCCCGGGGGCGACAGCGAAACGAATGTGTGGACGGACTACCTCTACTTCCGCAGCAACCTGCGCGGTCGCGCGCGCGAGATCTGGATGCATCTGGCTTGCCGCGAGGTCTTTGTCATGGAGCGCGACACGGTTACGCACGAGGTCCATGCGACGGAAGCCCTCGCCGAGACCGCTGCCGGGGAGCATCGCCCATGAGCGGCTGGCGCAGAGACCAGGGTGGCTGGGCGATCGACCGTGGCGTCCCTCTATCCTTCACCTTCGACGGTCGCGATGTTTTCGGCCTGGAGGGCGACAGCCTTGCCTCGGCGCTGCTGGCTTCCGGTGTCTCGGTGGTCGGGCGCAGCTTCAAGTATCACCGGCCGCGCGGCTTCTGGGGCGCCGGGGCGGAAGAGCCGAACGGCATGGCCGACATCCTTGGCGCTCATCACCGACCGAACGTGCAGATGACGGTCGAGCCCGCGCGGGACGGCATGATGCTGCGCTCGATCAACGGGCGGCCCACCGCCGAGCGCGACCGCAACGCCTTCCTGGATCGTTTCGCGCGCTTCATTCCAGCAGCCTTCTACTACAAGACCTTCATGTACCCCGACTGGCACCTGTTCGAGCCGCGCATCCGCGCCATGGCCGGCCTTGGCACGCTCGACACCGGCGCGGCGGGCTTCGCCCCGACGGCGCCGGCCAGCCTGACCTGCGATCTGCTGGTGGTGGGAGCGGGGCCTGCCGGGCTGACAGCCGCGCTTGCGGCGGCGGAGCGAGGACGGCGCGTGGTTCTGTGCGACGATCTGCCGGTTCCCGGCGGCAGCCTGCTTTGGCGTGAGGCGCGGATCGACGGGCTGGAGGGCCGCGACTGGGCCGCTCAGGCCGCACTGCGGCTCGCCAGCCTTGGCGCGCGCATGTTCGCCCGCACCACCGCTTTCGGACGCTATGAGCACGGTCTCACCGGGCTGGCCGAGTATCGCGGCGATGGCAACGCGCCGCAGCTCTGGCGGGTGCGTGCGGATGAGACCGTGCTGGCCACCGGCGCCATCGAGCGCGGTCTGCCTTTCGCCGACAACGACCGTCCCGGCGTCATGTCGGCCGAGGCCGGCCTGCATTACCTCAGACGCTATGGCGTGGTCGTGGGGCGGCGGATCGTGCTGGCCACGAACAATGGCCTTGCCTATGAGACCGCCGTCGCCTTGTCGCATGCGGGGGCCGAGGTCACGGTGGTGGACATGCGCCCGGACCGATCCACGCCGAAGCGGGATGTTCCAACGATATCGAGCCGAATCGAGGCGGTCCTCGGGCGCGGGCGTGTCGAAGCCGTAAAGCTCGCCTCGGGCCAGCGTATCGACGCTGACGCGGTATTGGTCTCGGGCGGCTATACGCCGACTGTCCATCTCTACGGTCAGGCCCAGGGTAAGCTACGCTGGCGCGACGACATTCAGGGTTTCGTTCCCGGCCGCGAGATTGATGGTCTGAGTGTCGTCGGCGCCGCGGCGGGACAGTTCGACCTCAGCGCCATGCTGAAGGACGCGGCGCAAGTGTCTGGCGGCCTCGCTCCGGTGAGCAGCGCGCCCGAGTGGCCGTTGGAAATCGCCACCGCTTGGCCGGCACCGAAGACCGCTGGCCGGATCTGGATAGACCTGCAGAACGATGTCACCGCCAAGGACGTCGAGCTGGCCGCGCGTGAGAATTTCACCTCCGTAGAGCATCTCAAGCGCTACACGACGCTCGGGATGGCGAACGATCAGGGCAAGACCTCGAACCTGCACGGCCTCGCGCTGATGGCGCAGATCACCGGACGCACCATTGAGGATACCGGAACCACAACCTATCGCCCGCCTTTCGTTCCGATCCCGCTGGCGACCTTCGCCGGACTGCGCGCGGGGCAGTTGATGAATCCCGTGCGCCGTTTGCCGCTGGAGCCCGAGCATCGGGCCGACGGCGCCTTGTTTCGCGAATATGGCGGCTGGCTGCGCCCGGCCTGGTTCGGCAAGGGCGGCGAGCAGGCCAATGTTGCGCGCGAGGCGCTCGCCGCACGCCAAGGCGTGGCATTGTTCGATGGATCGCCGCTTGGCAAGATCGAAGTGCTCGGACCGGGCGCGGCGGAATTCCTCGACTTCATCTACTACAACACCATGTCCACGCTGAAACCGGGACGCTGCCGCTACGGTTTCATCCTGACCGAGCAGGGTGCGGTCTATGACGATGGGGTGCTGGTGCGATTGGATGAAAATCGCTTTGTCGTCTCGTGCTCGTCATCTCACGTGCAGGGCGTGTCGGCCCTGTTGGAGGAATGGCGGCAGGACAGTTTCGATCGTTCCCGCGTGCAGATTCACGATGCGACGGCTCGCTATTCCACACTGACCGTCAGCGGACCGAAATCGCGCCTGCTGCTGGAGGCGGTGGGCCTTGGCGTCGACCTGGACGATGCAGCCCTGCCTCACATGGCCCTGGCCTGGGGCTGCTTCGGGCTCGAGCCCGTGCGCGTCACCCGCGTCAGCTTCACCGGCGACCGCTCCTATGAGCTCTCGATCCGCGCCGACCGGGTCCTGCCTTTGTGGCGCGCGCTGAAGGAGGCCGGCCGGGCATTCGATGCCACGCTCCTAGGCGGCGAGGCGCTGATGATCCTGCGCGCCGAGAAGGGCTATATCGTCATCGGCAAGGACACCGACGGGCGCAGCCGGCCGATGGACCTCGGTGTCAGCGGGCCATTCGAGAAGAAGAAGACCGAGTATCTCGGCCGCCGCTCGCTGCATCTGCCGGCGGTCGCCGATCAGGCACGGGCCTTGGTTGGACTGGATAGCCTGGACGAGAGGGTCTTGCCGCCCGGAGCGCACGCGGTGGAGCGCGCGGATATGCGCAAGATCAGCATCGGTTTCGTCACCACCAGTCACTTCAGCCCCAATCTCAATCGCCCGATCGCCATCGGGCTGATCGCCAACGGCGCGGCTCGCATGGGCGAGACGGTGGAACTGCATCACATGGGCAGCAGCCTCTCGGCGCGGATTGCACCCGTCTGCGCCTTCGATCCAGCGGGAGAGCGTCTCCATGCTTGACCAGGCGGCCAAATGGGACGCTGCGCCGAGCTGGGCGACGGCGGCGCTGACCGGCAAGCGCGTCACCGCCCGCAGCCTCGATCTGCCGGATCAGGCATTGGTCAGCGGCGATCTTACGGCGTTCGGCCAGATCGCCGGCCTTGCTTGGCAGGGCGAGGGCGCTCTGGGTCCTGTGCTGGGCGAGACGTTCACCGTGCGCCTTGCCCGTGACCGGCTGCTGGCGGTTGGCAGGCTGCATGAGGCCGTCAGCGAGGGCTGGAACGCGGCCGGTTTCGCCGCAACCGCGATCGGCGGGGCAAACCACGTCTTTGAGCTTACCGGTGAAGGCGTCGAGGACCTGCTGTCACGGGCAACGACCCTCGACCTTGCCAATCCCGGGCCGTCGGCAGCGGCGAGTTTTGCTGGCGTGCCCGCGATCGTTTACCGCTTCTCGCCTTCGGGCGGTACGCGCTTGCACGTCGAACGCGGCCTGGCCGTCTACGTCTGGACCTGGCTGCGAACTGTTCTTGAGGAATGAGGAAGAAATGGCCACCGATTTCACCGCGACCCGCGCCCTATTCGATCTGCCCTAAGGCGTGATCTATCTGGACGGTAATTCGCTTGGGCCGCTGCCCTCGGCGGTCAAGAAGCGCATGGCGCGGGTCGTCTGCGATGAATGGGGAGCAATGCTGATCCGGGGCTGGAACCAGGCGGGCTGGATGGAGCAGCCGCGCCGGGTGGGCGAGCGCGTCGGCCGGTTGATAGGAGCCGAACCCGGCTCCGTGGTGATGGGTGATACGCTCTCGATCAAGGTCTATCAGGCGTTGGTCTCGGCGCTGGAAATGAACCCCGGCCGCAGGGTGATCTTGTCGGACACGGGCAACTTTCCCTCGGACCTCTACATCGCGGATGGTCTGACCCGGACCCTCGGCGACGGGTACGAGCTGCGGACCGTCGATCCCGAACAGGTGATGGATGCCATCGACGAGACGGTTGCCGTGATTCTGATCACCGAGGTCGACTATCGCACCGGCCGCCGCCACGACATGAAGGCCCTCACGCAAAAGGCCCATGCGGTCGGCGCATTGGCGATCTGGGATCTGGCCCATTCGGCTGGCGCGCTGCCGGTCGACGTCGCCGCCGAGGGCGCCGATCTCGCTGTCGGCTGCACCTATAAATATCTCAATGCAGGTCCGGGCGGGCCGGCCTTCATCTACGTGGCGCCGCGCCACCAGGAACGCGCGCGCCCCGCCCTGTCCGGCTGGATGGGCCATGAAGCCCCCTTCGCCTTCGATCTCGACTACCGCCCGGGCCATGGGATCGAGCGGATGCGCGTCGGCACGCCGCTGATCCTGCAACTGGCCGCCTTGGATGCAGCACTTGATGTCTGGGAAGGCGTTGATATGTGGGACGTTCGCACCAGTTCGCTGGAACTGGGCGATTTGTTCATCGCCGGCGTCGAGGCGCGTTGTCCCGAATTGAAGCTGGCCACTCCGCGCGCCCACGAGGAGCGCGGCAGCCAGGTCAGTTTCGAACATCCCGAAGGCTACGCCATCATGCAGGCCCTGATCGCTGAAGGGGTGATTGGCGATTTTCGCGCGCCGGTGACGCTGCGTTTCGGTTTCACGCCGCTCTACATCCGTGCCGACGACGTGAACCGTGCCGTGGACATCCTGGCCCGCATCATCGGGGAGCGGCGTTGGGACCGGCCTGAATTCAAGAGACGGGCGCGTGTGACCTGAACGGAGTGCCGCGGCAAAGACCGGAGTCCGCCGCACCGCTGTCGCCCAGAGACCGTCGTTTGAACACCCATTGCATGAAAGAGAGCAAGACAATGGCTTATGATCCTTCCAAGGATGGCGCTCAGATGGATTTCCGGCAGCGCATGTCCTACGGTGACTATCTTCAGATCGACCAGATCCTGGCCGCCCAGAGGCAGCTTTCCTCGGCGCATGATGAGATGCTCTTCATCATCCAGCACCAGACCTCCGAGCTGTGGATGAAACTGGCGCTTTACGAGCTGAGCGCGGCGCGCAACATGATCGCCGCCGACCGTACCAACGAAGCGCTGAAGATGCTTTCGCGCGTGGCCCGCATCTTCGAGCAACTGAATTCGGCCTGGGACGTGCTGCGCACCATGACGCCGTGGGAATATACAAGGTTTCGCGAGGATCTGGGACAGTCGTCGGGCTTTCAATCGTGGCAATACCGGCTGATCGAATATGCGGTCGGCAACCGTAACCTCGCCATGCTGAAACCGCATGAACACCGGCCGGACCTGCTCGAAGCCGAACTCGGGCGGCCTTCGCTCTATGACGTGGTCCTGCGTCGGCTCTCCAGAACGGGCCTGCCAGTGCCTGAGGCGGTGCTGAACCGTGATCTGCGGCAGGCCTGGGTGCTGGACGAAGGCGTGATGGAGGCATGGGCAACCGTTTATCGGGACCCCGATCGCTATTGGGAAGCCTATGAGGTGGCGGAAAAGCTGGTCGATATCGAAGACTATTTCCGGCGCTGGCGCTTCAACCACGTGACGACCGTGGAGCGCGTCATCGGGTTCAAGCGCGGCACTGGCGGCACGGCGGGCATCTCTTACCTGCGGCGGATGCTCGAGGTGGAACTGTTTCCAGAGCTTTGGCGCGTTCGAACCCAACTGTGAGACGGCGAGCCGAAGATAAACCGCCTGCAAGATCCGCGAGGGAGACAATAAAGCTTGGACCGACCGGCCATATCGACACCTTTTCACGGGAACGCCTGCCGCCGGCGCAAGGTCAGTAGGTCCAAATCCTGCGCCATGCCTTTCCACGATAGAATCGCCAAGACGACGATCCTCCACGCGTGGTTGCTGTAGGGAAGGCGCTTGATCGCGAAGGTATGCGGCATTTTCTCCCGGGCGCAGTCGTGAAGTGTCTCGAACATCACGATTGAGCGCGGTCGAGTTCCTTGAGGGCTTCCCGAATGTGCGCTCATAATCCCGGCGCCAATCAGGGCGACGTCAGGATTTTTCGATAGGTCGGTGCTCCCGCGTGCGACTCCTCTTTGGCGGGGACGAAGGCGCGCGCAGGGCAATAGCGCCGCCAGCAACGCAGGCATGCCATCGGCGGCTCCGAAGGCGGGGCGACTGCGGAATGGCAGCTTGTTAGTTTTCCCTCCCAAAAGGCGACACTCTGCTCCCAGCCCTATTGTGGCCGTTCTGGAGGATGGCTCCCAACGTTCGTACACTTCGTAAGCTACATCTGTTTGGCGTCACGGGACGATACGGAACGATACGGGAAGATTTCTGATTTTAGCCCACGAAAAAGCCAACAAAATCAACGATGTCAATATGCCCTCCGGGCCTATCATAACACCTACGTAACTAATTGATTTTGCTGTATATATCTCGGGTGGCCCCAACGTGGACTCGAACCCCCCTTTCCGACCAAGCACTAGTTGGTCCCACGTCTGCCGGTTGCAATGATGGACTGGACGGAACGAGGCGGAAAGCCAATCAAATCAATGCTTAAGACCCGGGTCATTTTCCCGTGCTGTACCGAATGCGTTCGTCGAGACCACCTAGAACACGGCAATGTAGTGTGACACGAGGCTGCAGGCGTCGGTTTGGTACCGGTTGAGAATAACTGCGTGACGGCCGCCTAAGGCCGTCGTTACCATGAATGGTTACTTGCGCTTGCTAGACTATGGAAATTGCGTCGAAGTGGCTGGTCGCCAGGAGTGCCGCCAGCGTGCGCAAGGCGTGCTCCACACGCGCTTCGTTGGGCTCGGCGCACAAACATAGCCGCACGCCGCCGGCTTCCTGTCCGGGAAGCACGGTGAATACATCACCATGTGTGACGGCTACGCCGCCAGCAAGTGCGTCCGCCACGAAGCCTGCGTTGTGCACTTCGGGGGGCAATCTCAGCCAATAGTGAAACGAGGTTGGCGCCGAACCCTGCTCACCTAGAATGGAGACGGCAAGACGCTGCCGGCGGCGCGCTGTCTCGGTTTGGTAAACGATGGCATCACGACCGGCTCCAGTCTCGATCATGTGCGTGGCCAGTTCGAGCAGGATGGGCGAAACCATCACCGTCGTCGCTCTCATCGCGGCGAGCAACGATTTGTGCAGTCTGGCCGGCACTGCCATGAAGCCGACGCGCAAAGCCGGCGAGATCGATTTGGAGAGGCTCGTCAGATAGATCGTGCGATCCTTGGCGAGCTCCCAATAGGGCGTAACGCGAGGCTCTACCAGAAAGCCGTAGGCGTCGTCCTCGACGAGCAAGACGTCGTGTTCCCGAGCTATTCGCACGATTTCGCGGCGCCGCGCGAGACTCGCGGTGGCGTTCGTCGGATTGTGAAGTGTGGGCATCGTGTAGACGAATCTGGGCCGGAACTTTGCGCAGGCAGCGTCGAATGCTTCGGGGATCAGACCTTCCGCATCCGTCTTGACGGGCATTAGCCGTATGCCAGTCAACCGCCCGATGGAAAGGGCGCCCGGCCAGGTCAATTCTTCCGTCAGGACAGTGTCGCCAGGTCTCGCGAGGCCGAGAAATATCGTCATGAGTGCGGTGTCCTCCCGGCACCGCAAAGACGCTGTCGGCGGGCGCGTCTACCCCAAGTTCGAAGATGGCCGGTGTTGAGGGTTCAGTTCAGCCCGATTTTCGGTCGATCGGTCGATCGCCCCAAGGCCTAGTCCAGATCATCCAGTGGATGGATGTACTCTTAGCCAATGGATGTATTCTCCGCGGTGGCTGGGCGAGTGTGCGCCCAGCCGTCGCCCAATGGTCAATCTTTTGAGGGGTACGCAATTCAAGTGGCAGCGGCTTGCCCCATTGCGGTTTCCTTTCAACCGCAATGAATCCCGAGCCCACATCAATGGGAATCCTTGATCCCTTAAATCGCGATGCGCTTCAGTCCGGGGCACCTTGAGGTACGGTCGGCTGCCACTCGCCAGTCAGAAAGGGACACCCATGGACCGCGACTTTGCGAGGGCGCTTGCGCTCGTCAACGAGATGGCTAGCCGACTGGTCGTGGTAGCCCCATAGCGGGGCGCTGTAATTGGACGTGGGTGTCCGGTATTTTGTCATATTTTGTGATTTGCGCGATATCGCCGACGGGGCTCTGATATGTGTACGCATTTCTGGCTTCAGGCACGTGGCGAAAAGGGTGAGGGGTGTGAAAGGTGGCCAAGCATGGCCGATACGAACACCATTGTCTTGAGCGGCGACTATGGCTACCGCCAATATAAAGTATCCGGTCTGCCCGCCGACACCATAATCGATGCCACCGGCGCCTCGTGGATCGTCGCCAACCAGGGAAGCCCCACCAACCTCTATCCCTTCGCGGTCGTCAACCCCGGCGACAACCTCGTGGCTTTGGGCGGCACGATCAACGGCACGGTCTCCCAAACCGGCGACTGGGAGGACATCTACGTCAACTCCGCCGCAGTCCGTGTGAATTCAGCTCACAGCTTTGCGATCGACGACTGGACAGTCACCCAGCCTTGGGATGGCATCCGTGTCGGCGGCACTGGCACCTTCCTCATCGACGATAGCTATGTCGGCTACTCACGAGACGACGCGGTCGAGGACGACGACGTCATCGGCGGCACCATCCGGGATTCCTTGTTCGACCACGTGTTTTCCGGAGTGAGCCTTGGCGACGGTGACGTGGATGGGTCTGACAACACGGTCATCATGGATGGCATGCTTCTGGGCATGGGAGAGTACCTTCGCAAAGGCGAGATGACCCACGGTTCGCCATTCAAACTCGACAAGGGCACAGGCGCTGACGATATCGTGCCCAGCCTGCATTTTATCGACTGCGTGGTGGCGATCACAGACGTTCACCACAACGGCTTGGAGCGGCTGCAGCGGGCCTGGGACAAGACGGTCGAGGCGCACGGCAATTACTATCTCAACCTCTCTGACACGCCGCTGCCGGCGGATTATCCAATGCCGCCCGCCGGCTGGACGGTCCTTCAAGGCCAGGCGGCCCGCGATTACTGGGCCAACGCCAAGGCGGTCTGGCATGCAGCTCATGACGGGACCGCCCCGTCACCTCCGCCGCCTCCGCCGACCGACCCGACCCACGGAACGACCGGGAATGATACGTTTGTCGGCACTGGCGCGGCCGATACCTATGATGCCCTGGCTGGCAACGATACACTGCGGGGCCTGGGTGGCAACGACGTGCTGACCGGTGGCGCCGGCAAGGACACCTTCGTGTTTGATACGGCCTATGGGCCTGGCAATGTCGATACACTCACCGACTTCCATGCGGCCGATGACTCGCTTTATCTCGACAGTGCCGTCTTCACCAAGCTCGGCGCCGGTTCCTTGTCCAGCCCGACGCAGGTGAACTCGTCCTATTTCGAGTTGCGCGAACACGCCACCAGCCACAATGATCACCTGCTCTACAACCGGACCACGGGCGTTCTGTCCTATGACCCCGATGGCTCGAACTCGACCCCGCAGGTGGAAATCGCCCACCTAGAGCCAGGGGCGGCCCTGACCTATCACGACGTGTTCGTCGTTTGATCGCTCATGCGATCGCACATGGCACAACGAAGAGCGCGGCTCAGGGAGAAAATGTGGCACTGAGGTCGCCTAGAACGGCGACAACGGTTCCATCAGTAAGAGCCCATAACACTCGGCTTCTCCCGCGGTCGACCGCACAGCCGGCGTGGAACACACGCATCACCTCGCGCCCGGCCGCCAGGGCCAGCCGCTCGAAGGTTCCGAGCATCAGCCTGTCGTTCAGATGCCGCCGCCGCTATCGTTATTGGTCTTCGGCAATGTCGCGCTCGTTCAGCCAGTGTTCCAGGGCGTCTACCATCTGTTCGGCCGATTTGCCGAGTGTCTGCAGATGGATTTCCGGGTTCTCCGGCGCTTCGTAGGGAGAATCGACGCCGGTAAAATTCTTGATCTCGCCATTCATTGGGAGCGTGTCCGTGAAATGGTCCAATCAATGGGTCAGGTTCGCCTGACTCGGATTGCAAGGCTTCTGATCACGAAGGCCCTGTGGTGGGGCGCCATCCCATGCCAATCACGCTGAGACTATCGTTGCTGCCAGCCCCGATGTGAAGCCCGTCCGCCGTGGGGCCAAATGCGACCCGTTACGGGTCAGTACGCTTGGCACGGCAATTGCATTGATAGGTGCGTGGGTTGGGGCGAGGGTCCGTCGTCTCGCAAATGGGGCGGCGGGCCTTTAGTCAACGAGGATTTGGATGGAGCGGCCCGGCACCCTTTGTTGGGATGGGGCTAGGACACCGGGCCTAACCGACGGGCAGTTTGTGAGAAACGGCGCCGGGGCTGGGGGACTATATGCGATCATGCTAGATATGCGCAAAGCATACGAACGAAGTACGAGAGCAACAATTCGGGGGGCGGCCGGAGACCGATAAACCGGTGGCGCCGACGCCGTGGGCATATTCGAGAAGCTGCGCTAGATTCGAGCAGCATCGCGCGCGCCTAGGGGAGTGCGGACCGGCAGCGGTCAGTGCGGTTTCTAAAATCGCGGCCCGATTCCTCCGAATCGCAAGTTTGCACCTCTCAGGTCGAGACAATTCCGCATACACTTTTTGGTGTAGCGTCAGGCCTGTACAATTCCAAGGTTGTTAAGGGTTTGGTATATTAGCTAGCTAAGATATAATTACAAATTGTTAACCAGGATTAATGCGTCTTTTCCACAGCATCGTAGTATGCCTTGCAGGTTGGGTTACCTCTAAAGAGCAGGAAAGCCATACGTCCGTGCGTTGGGGCGGCGTATGCCCTACCTTTGAACCCATCCAAAGACCTAAGTAGCCTGACACACGATTGACCAGCGTATTAGTTCACGCTGACAAGCTTTTGCGAGAGAGCCAAACCAAAAGGAGAAAAGGCAAAGTCAGCGGCGGAGAGGAGCAAGTAAGTCGATGGGACACCCCCAAATTTCCGATTTTTCGAATGAGGCGACAAGACCGCTACACAACGGGCATATCTCGGACGCAAATGGCCTTAGCAGATCCGATCTCGAAGAAGGATATCGAGGCGAAGGTCTTGTCATGATTGTCGACAAGCGAGCACTTGAACGTGAGTGCCTTGCCCGTGGCCTTATCGAACACAATCCCGCTTTGCGCGTTAGCGCGGTAGGATCGCTCGACGAAATCCAGCACATTGCCGGGGACGAGGAGCCATCTGCGATCCTCGTAATTCTTGGCGCCAGGAAGGTCACGGACCAGAGTGTTCGGGCGGAACTTGCGCACGTAATTTCCGAGTTTGGCACCGTACCTGTAGTCGTCGTGGTGGATACCGACGAACCGGGGGAGGTTCTCGCGGCACTCGAATGCGGCGCCCGAGGCTACATTCCCACAAGCGTGAAGGTAAAGGTCGCTGCCGAGGCCATTGGTCTCGCTCGCGCCGGAGGAATCTTTGTACCGGCCAGCTGCGTGCTGGCGCTTCGAGAGATCATCCACTCGACCGCAAACAGTGCCCGCCCACTCTCCGGCATGTTCACCATGCGCGAGGCTGCGGTCGTGGAGGCGCTGAGGAAAGGCAAGGCGAACAAGATAATTGCCTACGAACTCAACCTCTGCGAGAGCACCGTCAAGGTCCACATCCGTAACATTATGAAAAAACTGAAGGCTACGAACCGCACGGAGGTGGCGTACAAGCTCAGACAGATGTTGCTTTGAGGGCTGCCTCGATCGGTCCTGCCTGTCCCTCCATGGCAATATAACTGCTGGGTGCGTAAAACGCGGGACCGCAGGTTCGCCGTTATGATCTAAGGTTCCGAAGTCGATCGTCTCGTCCGAGCCTTTTCGCGAAAACGGGCACGCTCGGTGGGTATTTAGGCGCGTTCCCTACCAGCCGTGGGGAATCCTGCCTTCACGAGAAATCCAACGCTGTTCCCGCCGAGCTCCGCGCCCCGATAGGCGGCTTCGCCGGCCTTCAGCCCTCCCGTCAGTCTGCGGACCAGTGGACCCGGTCCGAGTACATCAAGCGGAAGGGCTAGCTGACCGCGGGTGGGTCGCTTCGGTGGCCACACCCTGAGGCCGAAATAGCTGGCGGCCGAGCGATCGATGCCGCCGCTGAATTGCACCAGCAGCGCTTGGCGCGAGTTCCGGGCAATACGGCCCAGGCTGTTGATGTCCATTGGTGGTTTGTCCGACGGCCTCATCGCGACCACGATCACATCCCATGCATCGTCGGTCAGGAGCACGGGGTGCGAAAAAACACCTACTCTCGCCCCACTCTCGCGTAGCCTATGCTCAAGGGGTGGCGCACAGGGCGTGTCGCAGACGATGGCGATCCTCGCGGTACGCTGATCGACACCGGCCTCGTCGAGCAAGATGCAGCATAACCGCGCGAATTCCGGCAGCAGGTCTATGGCTGGATGGCTGAGATTGGGAGCCGCAACTTTGATGCCGGCCTCGTCGCAGGCGTCGAAGTCCACAACATCCGGCCGAAGCTCCCATGGTTCAGCCATCAGCGAAACAACCGCATGCGAGGGCAAGAGCTCGATGAGCGATCTCGAAATCGGCCCGACCTGGAGACAGTAGGTAACGAGGTCGACGTCCTGCCATCTGCGGCTGTCGATGCGGTTCGTCACTTCAATGCGTTCGGAGACCTTGGCGTGTTTGGCAAATGCCAATGTCGCGTCTGCAATCGCCGCCAGGTTCGGATGTCTGGAGGATATGCGGGTGAGCGCAACGACACGGCTGGCATTGGCGAGCGCCGCCACTGTGGCAGTCACCGCTTGGTATCCTGTCGTAGCGCCAACGACCACGGTGAGGCCTGAGAGATCGAGATCAAGCAAAGCTATTTGCTTGCGGACGATAGCAAGTACTCCGGCAAGGTCGATCTCTGGGACGCCACGAGCAAACGAGCTTGCGGGAAAATCACGTGATAGAGGTGTCAAGCTGGGTACCACGTTGCGCGCTCCCACTATCAGATAGGCCGGCAATGCCCTTTAAGCAGCTTAACTGCCCGCCGGGTCTCGTCTCACGGCGATGCATGTGCATTACCTGCATTGCGTTGACGGACACCTTTGCGACCTTGCGCATTTGGCAAACGTGGTCCCTGTATTTTCTACCCTCGCCAGGAGCGTGACGGCCCGAATTTGGTTGGCACTTGCCGAACCAATTCCGCTGCAGGTTCCGGCAATACAGCCGAACCTGCCTGATCTGCTACCGCAGCAAACGGATGCAGGTGATACGCCGTTTGATCAGAAGGCTTACCGACGCTACGCCAGCGACGCGCTTATCCGGCTAAGGGGGTAACGAGCGCAGGGTATGGCGCTACCTCCTTTGCTTCTCTTGCCGAGAATGACAAGCCGCTGTGAAGTTGGGGCCAACGCCAGTTGCATTTCTTGGTAAAAACCCGTGACAATCAGCGCATTTGACATAAAGCGCCGCAGGCCCGGCATCCGCATCGGACAAAACCTCCGTCCGCTTGGAGGCCGGCGCAAGAGAATGATGGACATGACTGTCGCATTGACAGCGCTTGTTCTCGCTGCTCCGGTGATGCTGGCGGTTGCCCTTTTGATATTGTTGACAGACGGAGGACCGGCGGTGTTCTCACACACTCGAGTCGGGTTCAACGGCAAGCGCTTCGCCTGCTACAAGTTCAGGACCATGGTGGCCAACTCGGAGCGGGTTCTGGCCGACTATCTCGCGAGCAATCCCGAAGCCGCCAAGGAGTGGGAGCAGAATTGGAAATTCAAGAACGATCCGCGTATCACATTCCTGGGGCACATTCTCAGGAAGTCGAGCCTGGATGAGCTGCCTCAACTCATCAACGTGCTGCGCGGCGAGATGAGTTGCGTCGGCCCTCGTCCGGTCGTTCCCGACGAACTACAACGTTACGGCTCCTGTGCGATCGATTATCTAAAAACCCGGCCCGGCCTAACCGGCCTGTGGCAGGTGACGGGCAGAGACGCAATGGATTATCCCAGTCGTGTCTCTATCGACAGCCGCTATGTGCGGGAATGGTCCCTATGGGCCGATGTCGTCATTCTCATGCGGACTGTCTTCGCCGTGATGAAATTCGACCGTGCGTCTTGATTAATGTGCATGGCGAATTCTTGCCTCAAAACCGCAGCGTGGTTTGGCGACCGCATCGCGAACAGCTGCGGCGCCGGGTCCGGCGAAATCGCAGCTGCTGACCGTCACTGCTTACGTGACATGTCACGGCGCCACATGGCCGCAAGGAAGAGGCCGAGCAAATAAGCGCACTGCAGAACGACAACGAGAAGCAGGGTTGAAACCAGGCGGCGCCAATCAAATACACCGCCAATGCCGCCTGCAACGACACCGCCCACAATGGTCACCGCGGTCATGATGATGAGCGCGGCTGCTCGAAAACGAAATCCCAGAAAAATGCCGATCACACCGACGGCGACAAGACCCCAAAGCACGGCGATCTCCTATGGTGGAAGACACAGTGTGCCCTATCTAAGTCTCCCACATCTGCGAATCGGCACCAACACTCAATCCGGCTGCACTGTCTCGCTGACGCTCGATCAAATGGCGGGAAATAACTGCAACGCCGCCGCATTGCACAAAAGGCGTAGGGCACCCTGTCCCAATGCCCCCTTTTCACTCATTTCCTTGTCCACCCGCCGAGCCTACGTTGCTCGTAAATAGGTATGCGGAGATTCACCCGCCGTGCGGCAGCATGAACTATGATCCCGGATGCTGAGCCTGTGTTTATCGATGTTGCTATTCAGGACAACAAGGCACTGAAGGTTGCGCATCGGGGCAGGGCGCGTCGGCGCGAAGTTCCCGCATGATGTTTTCAGTGTGACATCCCAGCTATGCTGCAGGCATCTGTTCTTTTGCTGATCGTGTCCATCTGGTTCCCTGGCGCAACGCGGATTGCTGGAACGGATGGCTCGCTTTCCTTCTTGCTGGCTCTGTTCTGCGCCCTCTTAAGCATCGTTGCCTATGCCGAAACGGCAAGACGGCTCCATCGGGTCGAGGCGACCTTGGCGACTGCGGTGCTGACGATATCTGCTTTCATCATCGTTCTGTCCCTGCTGTCGATGCTCTATGCAGGCAATCCGCTCAGGACGATGCGTGCGGTTTTCGCACAAGTGTTTGGTTTCGCGATTATTCCAGCAGTCGCAGCTATCTCCACCAGACCAAAGGGTCTCGTGGCAGTCGACAGGGTTGTGATGACGATACTCATCATGAGTGTTGTAACATCCTGTCTTGTCGCAATCGGACTGGGCGATGCCAGATTCGCCGATCGGGCCGAAGGCTATTTCAAGCACTCGAACCAACTCGGGATCGCCTTATCGGCTGGTCTGCCGCTTATCGCCGCGAAGATGGTCTCATCTCGCAAGCATCGAGTTCTTCTCTTGGGCTGTCTCGTTGCGGTGCTCTTGGGTTTGGTGAAATCGGGTTCAAAGACAAATTTCGTTCTCGGCGTGGCAGGACTCGGTGCATTCTTCGGATTATACAGTATATATCTGATCAGAAGAAAGAAGAGTCCTGTAAAAATAATCGTTGGAACCGTTACCGCTCCGGTATTGCTCCAAGTGAGCCTGATGGCATTGCAGTCCCTGAACCCACGGGCTTACAACCTTCTGGCCCTTCAACTTTCCGGAGGCGAGGCGCATTCGGTGGTATCGCGGCAGCGCCTGTGGTCAATATCGATAGATCTCGGCCTGTCGCATCCGTTCATGGGAGTGGGGGCCGGGCAGCCTGTGGGGGATATCGCTCCCCATAGCCATAATTTGTTCATCGACTTCTTCAGAACACTGGGAGTGCCCGGCGTGGCGTTGGTGTCGATGATGGTTCTCTTGGTCATGGCATATCTGGTCAGCGCCGTCCTCTGCACATTGTTCGGCAATGACAGGGGCGACCATGCGGCGGAAGTGAATGTGATGGTGCTCGGAACATCGGTTTCCGTATGGAACTACATCTTGGCAAACCAGATGAGCGACTCTTTCGGTCCGTCAACGGCGGCTTTCTTCTGGCTGCCGTTGGCTTTGCTCATCTTCTATCGCGGCATGCAACGATCACTGCAGACCGGTCTTGAGGGTCCTAAGTTGTACGCGGTGGCCGGATCCCAGCTGTTTCAACATTGAGCTGTTTTTTCAATCCTCCGAAAAACCACTTTACCACCTGTATCCAATGATGACGCACACACATGATGACCTGGCGGCAGGCTTGCCGCCAAGCGTCGAACCACGCGCTCTTCAAACAGACATTCGGTTTGTGGAGTTCTTTGGTCTCCCCGGGATTGGAAAGACAACCGTATCCACCTTGTTAGCGAACGGCTTGCGGCGGTACGAGCCGTTGGTAGGTGATGTTCGATCAGCGTGGGAGACAAGAAATTTCATCGGCCGTCAAATCTATAGGATCGGTATTGTTGCACCAAGATTTAAGGATCGTGAGTTTCGCTCTCTGTTCGCGCGCATTGCCCGCTTTGTCATCGAAAGCGGGCAATCGTCAATTGTCGATGCCGCCAGAGTCATCTGGAATCTTTCGTTTCTGGTTGCCTATGTGCAAAGCGAGAGACAAGAAAAAAATACTGTCACGATCATGGATCAGGGTCTGTTGCAAGGGTTCTTGTCCATCTTGCTTGAGAGCAGGCGTAGGGCAACATCCGAGAAGTGGCTTGATATCCTGCTCGCCGTTGGCGTGCACGACATAGTTTTTGTCCATCTTCGCGGCGAGGTCGGTGTGGCACGAAATCGACTTCTGAAAAGGGGCGATCGGTCCTCGCGGATGCAAAGGGCATCTCCTGACCGCGACTTTGATCTCTGGTCGACAGCGGACCGTGCTTGCCGCGAGATTGCAGCCGATCTTGAGGCGGGGATGGGGACGGAAGATCACGCCGGCGTACTGGCGCCGGTCGTCGTGGAAAGATTTGCATCGCCTGTAGACGTCGCCGAAAAGGTTCACGATGCGGTGCTTCTGGCCTGCCTCGAACGGCATCGGCTGTGCGATCCGGCAGGCCAATGAGCACGAGAATGGACCGCCGTTCATTCATGGGCGTCGCCGGCTTGTATCCTGTAATCGCGCTGTTGCCGAGCTCGCTCCAAGCGCAAGGCGGACAGACGCCGCAAGGCAACGAGTTCGTTCTGGCAGGTGAGTACGGCTTCGAACAGCAATCGATACGGAATCTCCAGCCGGGAGCAACTGTCGACGCTCGCAATGCTGCCTTCACAGTTGCCAACAGCAGAAACAACGATCCCAGCGCGATGATGGGCTGCGACGAGGGGCCGTTGCCGGTCAATCGCTATCCCGTCGTCATCCGCAACTGCCCCGGCGTTCGCTTTATCGGCGGCCGCTTCGACGGCCGGGTACCACTAACGTCTGATTGGCGGGACACTTACTGCAACAGCGCGGCTCTGCTTGTCAGGGACGGAACCGCCAATGCGACAATAGAGAGTGTGCGTGCGCGTCGCTGCTGGGATGGCATTCGTTTCGCCGAGCACGCTGACGGCTTTCGGCTAAAAGGGTGCTGGCTCAGTGAAATCAGGGATGATGCGGTGGAGAACGACTATCTCCTCAGCGGCATCATCGAAGATTGCCTGTTCGACGGATGTTTCTCGGGGATCAGTCTGGATCCTGCGTCAAACGAACGGGACGGAACAGGGCAGACGGTGAGGGTCGACAGATCCCTCATTCGTATGCACGCCTTTCTCTCCAAGGGTGAAACCACACATCAGGCGCCGATCAAGGCTGTCGATCAGTCACCCGGGTTGAGGATCACGGGATCGGTTTTTGCATTGGCTGCGGTCAACATGCGTGGGTTCCGTCGCCTGGAAAGAACATGGCGGCTGACGATTGAAAGCCGGGACAATGTGTTGCTGTGGCTGCCCGATGACCCAATTCCCTCCGCATTGCCGCTGCCGCCGTCTGGTTTCAGATTGCTGACGGGCGCCGACGCCCGCGAATATTGGAACAAGGCGCATCTCCAGTGGATCGCGACGCACCAGGACGTGGTTCGGTTCTCAGACGAAGTGCTGTGAGAAGTCGCAGCCGTCGGCAATGAACATCCGAACTGCGAAGTCTTGTGGCGCTCGCATGCAACCTGCTTTGCAACAACAGCTTGGACCATCACCGCGATGAACCAGCACGAGGCGATTGACAGAAGCGCGGCGTCAGGCCCCGCCGATCACAGTTCTGGGACGTTTGTGATCCAGGGGCGGTTGGCACGCGTCAGGGGACAAAACCTCCTTTTCAGCCCACCCCAGCAGGCTATTTTCGCCGTCAACGATACCGCTGCCGACATCTGGCGCTCTCTGGAAGAAGGCATGCCACCGCAAGCCATCTCGGCCGAGATGGCGCGTAGTGGCGTTGATAGACTTGAGGCAAACAGACACGTCGAGGCTGCGCTCGGGGATTGGCAGCGGCTGAACCTGATACGGCCCTGCGCGCCTTTGTCTGCTTCGTCAGCTCAAAAGGCCGTGAGCCAGGTGGTCTCCGTTGCGGGCCTCAACATACGCATCGTCTATCCCGCAGCCTGCGCCTTTCCCGCGACCACCGTGTTTCAGCACCTTGAGGTCAAAAGAGAGACTGCCGACGTGCTGCTCGAGGTGGTCGGACATGGGGGGCGGGTCCATCTGTTGCGGGATGGCGAGTGGATTTTGTCCTGTTCGCTCGACGAACTACCCGTCATGCTGAAGGGGCAATTGCTGACCGAGGTTCTGGATCACGGCGCCTATGAACTTGCTCTCCATGCGGCAGCGCTTTTCAGAAACGAACACATCGTCCTTCTTTGTGGCAATCCAGGCGCCGGCAAGACAACGCTGACCTTGGCCTTGGTCCATGCAGGATTTGGCTTTGTCGCCGATGATGTTACGCTGCTGGACTCTACGGGGCATGGCGTTGGGCTTCCGTTTGCCCCGGCAGTCAAGGCGGGAGCATGGCCGCTGCTGGCCGAATACTGCCCCGACCTGGGTGCCGTTCCAGTCTGTCGCCGCCCAGATCGCAAGCGTGTACGGTTTGCCGTACCCAAGGCGTTCGTGCCCTTGCCTCCCGCTCCCCTACCTATCGGCTGTGTGGTCCTGCTCCGTCGGCGTCGCGACTCGAAAGCTAGCCTGGAGCCGATCGATCCAGCTCACGCATTGCGCGGTCTTCTTAACGGCGCGCTTGCACCCGGCGGAGGGCTGAGCGGCACCGCGTTTGACGTCCTGGTCCAACTCATCGGATCGGCGCAAACCTATTGCCTGACCTATTCGAGGCTTGATGATGCGGTACAACTGATCACGGAAGCGTGCCGATGATCAGCAGGGGCGACGCGCTTGAGGCGTTGGTCGCCGGGCTGCGCGGCAGTCCGACCGACCATACCGATTGGCGGGCCGTGATTGCTCTGGCCAATCACACCCTGCTCGCACCCGATTTGTTCTCGTCGCTCGCGCGCGCCGGACAGACCCACCATCTTCCGCAGGACGTGCGCGAGTACCTTCAGTTCGTTCACGACTGCAATCGGGAACGGAACCTGCGCTTGCGTACCCAACTGCGTGAAGGCGTTGCGGCCCTCAACAGCCGCGGCGTCGTTCCGTTTCTGCTCAAGGGGGCCGTTCCCCTGTTCCTTTCGCCGGCCGGCCAGGTTCCCAGCAGGATGACGAGTGACCTTGATCTAGCCGTGGAACCGCCCGAAGAGGCGATCGCCCGAGCCTGTCTCGAAGAGCTTGGCTACGTCGATGTGGTGGGCGCTCGAGGCATGGCCCGCCAGCAGGACGCCGGCATGCTGGAGCTCCGGACGAGCCGGGCGAACGGCTTTGACCCCCCCAAGCTCGTTCAGCGAGACGGCCTTCGGGTGAAAATTCCGTCTGCTCAGTCTCGCGCCCTGCACTGGATGGTGCACGACCTTCTCAAGGAGGGAGATTATTGGCGCGGAAGGATAGATCTCAGACACCTTCATGATCTGGCCCGATTGGCGGAAAGCGACGGCGTGGACTGGACGGTACTGCAGGCATCCATGTCGGATCGAAGCGCCCGCAATGCGCTCGACACCCAGCTCCTGGCCTTGCACCATTTCTTTGGGACCAGAATCCCGGCAAAATGTGCACAACGCCCAATGGTCCGTTTCCAGCACTGGAGGCGCATTTTCACGGCGACCCATCCCATAATCGGCGCCCCGCTGCGCCTGGCCGGCAATTTGGTGTGGGGGACATACCAGTTTTCACGTGCCTACGGTTTGGCGCGACGTGGACCGTCCGACCTCTTGCGTCGCACCGCCCGCACGCTCTTCAACCCTCGTACGAAAATCTAAGCCTTTTGGAGAACTAGTGCCCCCGTATCAGCAAGCCTAAGGTGAAAGCTGTGAATTTGAGAAAGTTTGCGAAGGGGTCTGACATGTCAACTGAAAGCACAAAACGCTCGAAACGGACGCCGGAAACCCTGGTCTCGGAGGCTCAAGCGCGCCGTGAATTTCTCAAGAAAGCGGGCCGTTTTGCGGCGGTTACGCCGCCGGCTGTGACGCTCTTGCTCGGCACAAGCTTGAACTCCAGGGCGATTGCCAAATCGGGCGGCTCACGCCCGGGCAATGGTTGGGGAGACAAGAACCACATTCACTCTGGTCCTCCCGGCCAGGCGTAAGCTCTTGCAGCATCGTGGTCGCTGAAAACAGCGTCTTGAGGACATAGAGCTCCAGCCTTTTTCATCTAAAAGCCCGGACCGCTCGCGGCACTCTGGCGTGCCGCGAGCGGTCCGGGCTTTTTTGCCGGTTCCGACAGGCCTCACATTGCATTGGGCGTCATCCCGAACTGCAATCAGCGCAACGAAAAAATGGATCCATTTTTGCTGCTTTCGGCCGGCGTGACGCTGGCCGAGGGATTAAACCATCGCGTCCGGCCGGCTCAGACAAGCCAATCATTAAAATGGAATTCATAGATCTTGCCGTCGTTCTCGGTTGGATTCGAATCATTGTCCACGCCCCGATCGACGATATAGAGGCTCATATGGTGGCTCGGATCGTCGCTGCTCGGCGCCAGCGCCAATCCAGCCGGTTTTTTCGCGTTGGCCGAGGAGATATCGAGCGTACCCAACAACTCTCCTGTCGTTGTCACCATTGCCACTGAGTTGCGCGACTGAATGACGTAAAGGAGGTCGTTGACCGGGTCATATGCGATGCTTTCGTCAGAGGGGGTTCCCAGCGCGCGCGCAGAAAAACTCGTTACGATGTCATCGCCACCCGTACTCGCGACGCCGTCGAATTTGCCGTTCTGACCCGGTGCGACGGTGTAGATCGTCTGCGTTGAGCCATCCGCGACATACAGGACGCCACGTTTGGTATCATAGGCAATGCTTTCCGGGTCCGTGCTGCCGAATGCCGACGTCTTGAACGAGGTCACGATGTCGTCGGACGTATTGTAAAGTCCATCATTGCCGGGGTTCTGTTCGTACACGCTCTTCGTGCCGGTATCGTCCGCGAAGAAGAGATGGTGGTTAGCAGGATTATAAGCGATCCCGGCCGGCTCGTCGGAAAATTTGACGGTTGTGAGTGTTCCCACCAGATTGCCGCTCAGAGTCATTTGGTAGAGATTCTTGCCGGTAAAAATGGACATCTCCTCCACTTCGCTGTCGGCAACCAGCAACGTGCCCAGGTGGGAGATATAGACGATATCGGTGGGGTCGGGGCTCGGCGGCGACCACAGCGAAGTCTGGACAGTATGTGCCAGGGTCACCGACGTCGGCAGCTGGCTGGCCGTGACGTTGAGGTTGAAGGCATGGGTATCGATGCTGCCGTCGGACGAGGTGGCCGTGACGGTGAGGGCGACCGACGGTTCGGACTGGGCGTTGAGCGTGCCGGTACTCGAGCGCGTGATGATACCCGTGCTGGAATTGATGGCGAAGCGCGAGTCATTGAGGCTGTAGATGACCGTCGAGCCAGCATCGGGATCCGTGGCCGAGGCGGTGATCCCGATCGCCGTGCCGGCAGCGGCATTCTGGGTAATCTGATTGGCGGCGGGGTTGGCATCCGGCTGAGTGTTGAAGGCGACCGGCTCCTGGCTGTTGAGCACGGCAAGGCTGAAGGACCGGTTGGCGGTGCTTCCGTCGGACGAGGTTGCCGTCACCGTCAGATTGATCGACGGCTGGGTCTCGAAGTCGAGCGTGCCGGTGGCCGAGCGCGTGATGACGCCGCTGCTGGAATTGATGGCGAAGCGCGAGTCGTTGATGCTGTAGGCGACGGTCGAGCCGGCATCGGGATCCGTGGCCGAGGCGGTGATCCCGGTGGCTGCACCTGCCGCGGCAAGCTCGGCGATCTGGTTGGCGGCGGCGTTGGCGTCGGGAGGTGAATTGAAAGCCACCGGCAGCTGGTTGGCCGTGACGTTGACGTTGAAGGTGTGGGTATCGGTGCTGCCGTCGGAGGATTTTGCCGTGACTGTGAGGGCAACTGAAGGCTCGGAGGTCGCATTGAGCGTCCCGGTGCCCGAGCGTGTAATGATGCCGGTGCTGGAATTGATGGCAAAGCGCGTGTCATCGATCGTGTAGGTGACCGTCGATCCAGCATCCGGATCCTTGGCCGAGGCGGTGATACCGACCGCCGTGCCGGCAGCGGCATTCTGGGTAATCTGATTGGCGGCGGGGTTGGCATCCGGCTGAGTGTTGAAGGCGACCGGCTCCGGGCTATTGAGCACGGCAAGGGTGAAGACCTGGTTGGCGGTGCTGCCGTCGGAGGAGGTTGCCTTGACCGTCAGGTTGATTGATGACTGGGTCTCGAAGTCGAGCGTGCCGGTGGCCGAGCGCGTGATGACGCCGCTGCTGGCGTCGATGGCGAAGCGCGAGTCATTGATGCTGTAGGTGACGGTCGAGCCGGCGTCGGGATCCGTGGCGGAAGCGGTGATCCCGGTGAGTGCCCCAGCTGCGGCGAGTTCGGCGATCTGGTTGGCAATGGGGTCGGCGTCGGGCGGTGCATTGAAGGCCACCGGGTCGCCGGATCCTGGCAGCAGATATTCGATGTGCAGCAGCGGCGCGCTGGTCGCCGAATATTCGTAGGAATCAGCCGTGCGCGTGCCAGTGCCGGTGACCAAAAATGCCATGTCATTGAGCGCTGCCCAGCCCGAGCGGTTGACGATCTCCTGTACGATCGTCGACAGGTCCGGCGAGCGCTCGGCCAACCCGTGGGCGCCTACCGTGGTCCACGGGTCCGGCGTCCAGGCGATGGACGCGTCCGTCGTCGCACGTGAGGACACGTTGAAGCTGACGCTGGTGAAGGCGCTCGCGTCGTCGGTATCTTCCCCCTTGATCAGCAGCGAGGTCACCCCGGTCTTCACCTCATTTGCCTGGAACTGGATGTAGGCGTTGGTGATGATGGCGCCCTGCGGTATGTCGATGTCGGTGAAGCGGATACCGACTGTCTGGCGGGTGCTGCTGTCATAGCCCAGCTCCAGGTCGCTGATGTTGCTCGAGATCGAGCCCGAGCCCTTCTCCTCGACATCGTCGCCAGCGGCCGCCACCCTTGTCTCGAAGATCGGGTCGATCGCAGTAGAACCGGCGGCGAGGGTGCTGCTGGTGGTGACCGCGGCGAGCGTCGAGACCATGCCGATGTCAGCAACTGCCTCAGGGACGGTGGTGGAGGTCAGAAAACTGTCGGCGTGACCCTTTTCCACATTGTGCCACAACCCAGAGGCCTTCACCGCAAGTGTGTCGAAAAACGTGCTGTCCAGATGAATGCCAAGTCCGGCTGCCGCCTCGGTGAGGCCAGCCAGTTTCAATCCGCCCTCGCTCCCCCATGCCGGCGTGATCAGATTTTCGGAGACGAGATCGAGCGGGTTTGCGGCAGAATCAAAGCTGGTGGTGTGACTGCCCTTGCCGGTTTCGGCAGCGAGCCCATCGCCAAGTTCGGAGAGTTCGCGAGGAATCTCGCTGCCGCTCGCTGCCTCGCTCGGCTGGGTCCAATTGTCAATGTTCAGCCAGTCGCCTTCGATCCAGGCGTCGATGCCGAACTCCGTCATCAAGAGTTTCGCGTCACCCCAGGGAAGCTCAGGCAGTTTAGCCATGTTGGATTTCCTTTCCGCATTTCTCTCGATTAAACCCGGAATCGCGACGTGCCCGACAGGGCGTCATACCCAGATCGAGCGTAGCGACGGTGACGCAGCGCACGAAAGCCGCGGCCCAAATGTTCTGTCGTTGATCAGTCGGTTGCCTTCTTCATCCTGGGCCAGGCGGGCGCCACCGCAGCGAGCAAGCGCAGCAGTGATTGCCCGTCCCGCCCAAGAAACAGCGACGGCAGAATCCAGCACAGCAGCAAGCCCCCGGCAGATGCCAGCAATGCCGTATCGATGAGCAGGGGAAGAGGGGATAGATGGAACTCGCGCAGCCATTCCACGAGTGCCCAGACGCCGGTTCCAACAACGCCCGCGAGTGCGAGCCCGGGCAGGTGCGCCACAAGGAAGTCTCTCCATGTCATCCCGGTCACGCGGAGGCTCAACTGTGCCATGAGCAAGAAGTTGATCCCGAAGGCCGCGCCGACGCCGAAAGCCACCCCTTCTATGCCCCAGAATTGCCCTATGAGTGAGCCGGCGAAGACGCCGATCGTGAAAACCGCCTGGCGCCAGGCGCGAGCGTAGACCGTCCCTGTTGCGCGCGAGACGGAATCGCTAAGCTTGTAGCTCGTGCGGAACAGCATGCTGAACGCCAGGATCTGGAGCGGGGTGACTACCCCTATCCATCCCTGCCCGAGAATGACCGCAACCAACTCCGGTGCGACGATCGCCACGACCACACTGGCCGGCAGGACAAGCAGAGCGCAACCCGCGACTGCGCTGCGATAGGCACGAGCAAGCCGCACGGGCTGTTCCTGGACCAGTGCCATGGTCGGAAACAGCACCCGATCGAGAACCTGGCCGACGATGACCGCGGGCGTCGTCATCAGCTGTGACGACAGGCCGTACAGTCCAAGCGCATCGGCGCCAAGCCAGCGGCCCACGACAAGCTTGTCCGCCTGGGTGGCGAGGTAATTGCATACCCGGGCAATGGTGAAACCGCTTCCGAAATAGAGCAGTTCTATGATGGCCCCCCGCTCCAGCAAAGGCCGCATCGGATGCGGCTGGCCAGCGAGCAGCACGATCATGCGGATGAATTGCTGGATCAGGAGCGCGCCGACAAGGGCCCAGATGCCGAAGCCGAGCCAAGCCAGGACCGGACCGGCAACGACGTAGCCCGTGGCGAAGGCGCAGGCATCGACAAGCGCCAGCCAGCGGAATCGCAGCGCGCGTTGGGCCGCGGCCAATGCCACCATGGAAGCCCCTTGGAAAAGGAACACGAAGCAGATGGCACGAACGACCGGAGCCAGATCGGCGAGTCGAAGGAGGCCGGCAATTGCCGGTGCCATCGCCCAGACCAACGCGGACACAACAAGGCCGAGGAGGCACGACAAGGTGAACCCGACGCGAAGGTGCCGCTCTTCCAGCACAGGTCGCTGGACGATCGCGGGGGTAATGCCAAGTCCCTGGAAAATCGCCGAAAACTTGATGACGATCAGCGCTGCGGAGTAAAGGCCGAACTCATTGGGCGATAGCAGCCGGGCCAGGATGAGAAGAGCGACAAGCTCCGCGACCGCGAGGGCGCCCATGGACAAGGACGTCCAGAACATGCCCACGACGCTTTGTTTTGCCAGCCCGCGCCGGTTGTTGCCCACGCTCTCTCCCCACTCCTCGGCCGACCCAAACAGGCGGCAATTGCGTTCTTCCTGAATTCGCCAAGCAACACGCCTAGATGGGTGATGCTCGGCGACGCGCCCGCGCCTGCGCGATGTCACGATCGCATTGGTCACGAAGGGCCTGGGCTGCGATGCCGCCAGCCCCGCCCAGTGCCTCACCTCTGAAGAAGCGAGGGAATTTCGTAGCGATAGAACTCCATCTCGTCCCGGATCTCCGGGATGATTGCCGTTAGATCCTGCCGTTCGAGGCGGAGCCATTTCTGCTGGCGGCCGGGGTCGATCATCTCCTTGGCCTGGCGAGCGATATCGTCGGTGCAGTTCAGGCCGCAATGTTCATAAATGCGGCGCAAGACCAACTCGGGATCCTGTATCAAATCCTCATAGCGAAAGGACAGCACGCGGCCGTTGCCCAACCTGGCTAGATCTTCTCGAGCCTTTCGATTGCCGCGCGCCCACTGGCGCGCGATCACCGTCAATTTTTCATTCTCCTTCAAATCCCGATCTATTCCGTTGTAGCGCGGCCCATAGATCGATGTGTATTTTCTCCGCAAAAGCCTTTTTGTGACAACCTGTTTTATAGTATCTTTCACATAATAGTGGATTTGCGTTACGGGAGTGATTTTCAAGAGGCGCATGAGGCCTTTGAAAGACTTGGCCCGCTGCCACTTAAGCTCCATCGAGCTTATGTACGAAAATGGATTCCTCGTAATATAGAGAAATATGGCCTCCGGAAAAATCTGGTGGACAAATGGCACACGCAAGACATTGGCGGGCGTGTTTTCCATGATTTGTCGGCCGCCGTGCCGGGACTGGTATTCAAGGAACCGGCTACGAATGTAACGAGCGACCCTTTCGGTGGCATCGGCTTCGCCAAATTCGTCGTGCCGCCGCGCCGGATCGGCATATAACCACAATGTTTTTGGCTCGTACCAAGTAACGATGTCGGGGTGCAGCCCGATCAATTTTTGCGCAATTGTAGTGCCTGACCGATAGTTGCCGATCAGAAAAATCGGAGGTTTCAGCTGTGTTGCTGTCATCACAAGTCTCCGTCGCTAAAGGTGAGCCAGAACTGCACCGGTCCGCATGACAAGCTGCGACGCGCAGCTGGGGCTACCATGAGCAGCAAGCCCGGCGTTGCGATCGCTAGCCCAAGGCACAACGAACCCAGGAGCGTCGCGAAGCAACGATCGTAGCCCTGAAGCAAAGCCTTGCCCGAGGAAGCGGGCACGTGTTCGCGCTATTGGCCGATAATGCTTGGCTGGAGGGCGGGGCCTTCCACATTTGGGGCTACTATTGTTCCCGAAGTGTCTGGTGCGTAGAATCCTTTGTTGGCCACAATCGAAACCTCGAGGACATCGCCAGCTCGGACTTCCGTGTTTTCATCGGCGACGATGTCGTGGGCGACTTTCTGGTCTCGCCTGAAAATCGAAATCTTCACGGAACCTTGCAAGTCGTCGAAGGTCCTCTGTTCGCCATATGTAAAGATAAAGAGGAGTTTGTCGGCAACGTATCTTATTTGACTTTGAATTTTTCCCAGATCGACCTGCGTGTCCTGGGTTTGCGAGATCAAGTCCATTTCATAACTCTGCTTCTTTTTTCTCAGCTCGCTCTCCGAGTTCAGCATCGCCTGCTGCGCCTGCTCCTGCTGCAGTTCAGTCTGCGCAAGTTCGGCGCGATAGCTCGTATGGGCTCTTTCCGCCGTCATGACATTCGAGTTGGTTATCAGACCTTTTTCCCGCAGCGACCGGGCAGACTGCAGTTCCTCGAGTTGAATGTTCGCAGTCTTTTCCCGTTCCTTTCGCGTGGCAGCGACCATATCTGCTTCCTTCCTGGCCCGATCCACCGAGATTTCGAGGAAGGAAATGTCATCCCGATTTGCGGCAAGCCGGGCATCCAGCTGCGCTTGTTCGGACGCTATGATGTCGGCGATCAAGTGCCCGCCAAACTCGACCGGCGGATCCGCTGGAGCAACGAAGGATTTCTCCTCCCGGCTTTCCGCCTGGAGCCGGGCGAGCCGAACCTTCAGACGATATTCTTCGATCGCCAGACCTGCGCGCGCGCTACGCAGATCAGCTATCTGCAGGGCCGGCTCCATATTTCCCACGGCGGTAGCCCGAAAGCCACCTGCTATGGCGAGTGCATGGCGAACCGTTATTCCGGGTTGAAACGGGTACGATCCGGGATGAGCCACGGTCCCAGAAATAAAGAATGGCCGGTACTGACCGATCTCCACTTTCACGAAGGGCTCGAGGATGAGCTTCTGCTGCTGAAATGCACGCTGAATGGCCTGCGAAAGGGCAACGGTGGTGAGGGCGCGCGCCTGGATATCGCCCAACATGGGAAGTGATATCGAGCCCCGATCATCGACCACGACTTCCAGCGGATAGGATTCCTCGCCAATCACGGTTACCCGCAGGATGTCGCCGGTGTCGAATGTATATCCATCGGCACGGGATGCGTCTGCCGTGAGCAGAACAAAGGCAATGGCGAGGCCACCAATCATTGCGAGCATACGGCCGGCCGCGGGTTCAAATCCGGAAAATAGCCGTCGGCCCCAATCCTTCATTCGCAATGGCTGGGAAGGAAATTGCTGGTCAGCACGCATCGTTGTACTCCCGTTGTATTGCTTGCCGTCAGGACCAATCGACATTCGTCGGCTGGAACGTGACAGCAGGATATTTGTTGGGTTCGAGAAGTAAGCCTTGGAAATCCGCTCTCGGTCGAATGAGCAAAAGGGATCAGAATCCGTGCAGTCCCAAGGTTTGCTTGGCGAGGCCATCGCGGATTCGAACGTCGTTTGGCCTTGCGGCTGAAGGGGCTGATTCAAGAACGGACTGATAAATCAGCTCGACCTTATCGCACATGGCATCCAGCCCCCAGGACGAAAGATCGGTGAGTTTCGCGCCGTCAGCCAGTCGAGCGCGGTAGTGCTCGTTTTGGAGAAGATCGGCGACCGCCCCCGCTGCGGCGCCCACGTCTTCTGCAGGCGTCACAATTCCATTCACGCCATGCTTGACGACCTCTTCCACGCCCGGCAAGTGCGAGACCACACTGGCTCGACCGCCCGCCAGATACTGCATCATGACGCGAGGCAGTCCTTCTCGCATCGACGTCAGCACACACACATCCGCCAGGCTGATCAGTTGTTCAGGCTGGCAATGGTAGCCGATCATGCGCACGTTGTTTGTGAACGGGGATCGTTCAATCGCCGATTCAACGGCGGATCGCGCCGGTCCTTCACCGGCCAGGAGCAGTCGTACGTTCGGAATTCGGTCAACCACTTGCCCGAACGATTCAATGAACTCGACATGGCGTTTTCTCGGCTCCAGTGCAGCCAGCATCAGGACCACCGGTGGCTTTGGCTCTCCGACAGCCGTCCCCAGAAGCAGATGGGGGTCTTGCGGCCATTGCGCGTTCGCGAAGCGCGCCAGATCGAAGCCGGAGTGAACGACATGGTGCTGATCGGCGCTGCCCAGATGATTGGCGATGCAAATGTCGCGCATAGCCTGGCTGACATCGATGAAAGCGCGTGTGAACTTCGCGGCCATGCGTTCGGCACCCAGAAAAATCAGCCTCCGCGCGCAGCCCACATGCACGAAAGGCAAAATGTGCACGCCATGTATGATGCAAGGGATATTGGCTTCCTTCGCGGCAAGGCGGCCGACGATGCCGGCTTTGCTTTGATGTGTATGCACGATGTCAGGTCGCCAATCGCGCATAAGGCGGGTGAGTTGCCCGAACGCAGAAATGTCACGGGATGGCGAAATGGAGTTGATGAGTTTTTCAAGAGTCACTACTCGAACGGCTTGGGCAATGGACGCCCGCAAACTCGGGTCGTACTCCTCGCCGTGGACCAAAAGCACTTCGTGGCCATGCCGCGCTTGAGCTAGACAGCAGGCCAATGTGTTCTCTTCGGAACCTGCCCGAAGCAGTCGTGTGAGCACATGAACGATCTTCATTTGCCAATACCTCAGGGGACATGAAATCCGGGGGCTGCGCATCCGGGTGGAAGATCGGGCGCAAAATCAAATTTCACGCGGCCGCATCGACGTCCGACAGCGACCTCGGCGCTGGCACTTCTGCGCTGTTCGCTGCTGGCCGGTCGCGCTCGAACTGTTCGGTGCCGGGCAAGGCATGCAGCCAGGTTTCGCGTCTTGAGGTCCACAATTCATATTCGGGTACGAGATCGGTCGGCGCGACGTCGAGGCTGCCGATCATCACCTCGGCCTCGTTGTCGTCGACGAAGGCAACGCGGCCGCCGCAGGTCCGGCAGAAGCTGCGCGTGCCATAGGAGCTGACGAGGCCCGTCTTCTCGAAGGCCTCGCGCGGCCAGATGGCAAAGGCCGAATAGGCCGAGCCGCCGGCCTTTCGGCAATCCTTACAATGGCAAAGACCAATGCGGAGCGGCGGACCGCGGACCGAGAACTGCACGCCGCCGCACAGGCAACTGCCGGTCCTGCGTATGGTGTCGGACATGGCAATCTCCGTCATTGCGTGACGCTGCGGGCCGGGTGAGACAGGTGCTCGTCCAAAACAGAGCCATATTGGCTTGTTCGAGTCAGAGCCCCGTGCCGATCCCGGGATGAAACAGCCTCTAGCGGCGCGCCGCCATCGAGCCCGGGCGTTCGGCGGTCTTTCCCCCGCCTGGCAGGGAACACCTGTCGATTCGCGATGGCGGAAGGCCGTGCGTCAGGGTCTGTTGGGGATGGATACTGGCCGATGAGCCGCCCGCCCTGCCTCTCACAAAGACAGCCAGATATGCCTGAACAGTTCGCGGCCGACCGCCTCAATGCCAGCGCTTGCGTCAATGGTTCGGATGGTCTTGTCCTTGGCTCGCAACTCCGCCATCAGCGACAGCCGCGCATCGAAGGCTTCTTTCCTGATTTCTCCCGGCTTTCGCTGCTCGGAGACGGAAAAATCGGAAACGAGGTGCAAAGTGAGGTGTGGCCGGCATTCTGCCATTTTCTGATAGAGCCTCTGCTCGAGCCGGGCGAGGGCTGACAAGCCAGGGACAGAAAACAGGTGCGGTGGGATGGTTGGTCCGTCCAGATATCCTCTGCGGAGCGCTTGGGGCCACCTGTCACAAATGACGATCAGGCCGCGCGTCGCCCATCGATGTGCGCGTTTCACGACAGCGTATCGCTCTAACGCTATCAACACTGCCCACAATGCAAACGCGGCGGCGACAACTCCTCCCTTCGACCAATTTCGGCTGAAGGAATTGTTGCCATCGTCCTGGACCAGGGACTTAAGGCGGCGTCTATGGGGGAAAACCAGACTCTGTAAGGCCTTACGAAGCCACCACCCATTGCCGTCACCGGTTCCTACATATGCTTGCACACATCCGAATTTCCATCGAAATATCTGTGTCAGCCGATCAGCCTGAGTGCTCTTCCCCATGCCATCAGGCCCTATGAGCGCCACCACAAATCCACCAGCCGCAGGCCGTCTCTTTGGTGGAAACCCGCCGGGCATCCAGCGGTGAAGGCATCTCAAGGCGAGATAGGAGGACTTGCGGACCAGATGGATGACGGCATCGGCGATTCCATAACGTCCCGTGTAACCACACATTTCCCGGATCGAACGCCGCAGCCTGGAAAGATCTCCACGGTGGGCGAGCAAACTGTCGGTGCTTTGCAGGAACCTGCAGCTCGCCGATCTCCCGCCGCCAAACGTGTATTCCACGACATGCAAGCCATGCTCGCCCGACAAAAATGGCAGACGTGCAAATTGGTCCTTCCAACCATCCCCAACGATGATCCATTGCCTCCACGGCGGCCCCCAGGCCCTAAAGGCGAAGCGTGCAATTGCTATCCGAATCTCATCTTCGGGAGAGACGACCGGAATCGATACGCCGTTCACACAAATCGACTCCCATCGCGTAATCGCCGCATAGTCGAATACCGGATAGCGCTTGCGAAACTCCCAGCCGACCCGGACCCCGATATGCATGTCGAGATGGAGATAGCGGCCATGCGAAAAGTCGGGCAGAAACCAGTCCTCTCGGCCGGCGCAGACATTGTCGTAGCAGGACAGGCTCACGCTGCGACACCCGTGCAGCTTGCTCACGATCGAGCAGAAGGCTGGGTAGTCGTGTTTGTCCAGAAGGACATCCAGATCGTCCCGGCCCGCAAGTCCATATTGCAGGGATGCGAGATCCTGAATTATTCCGTACTTCAGACCGGCCTCATTGAATGCTCGAAACAATTCTGTGGTGATCGGCAGGGACGGCACCGTCTCGAGGGGCAGGAAGGGGGCGCTTCCGTCGGTTTGTGTAAGACTTGCATCTGCTTTGCTGCCCGACTGGCTTGCGCCAACCACCCTGGCTGGCGCTGGAACACTCGCTCCCGGCGTCAACGCTTCGGCCAGCATGCTTGCCTTGGCCTCTGGAGCCCAGCGACGATACTGTTGCGGCTGCAGGCCATCCCGAAGCGCTCCAGGGTCCGCAGGACGGTGGCTTCCGGGTTTGGATTTCCGTGAAAGTTGCAAGGGGTTTCCCCAGTTGATCGCGTCGAGGGTCAATCGCTCATCGTCGCCGGAAAGTCGTCGAATTGGCACCACATCCATTCATTGGCGGCTGGCCTCGGTGGGACGCAGCATCCAATGTTCTCAATGGCGACTGCAGGCTCGGATGTCGGCTTTTCAAGCTGCCGCATCGAGGGTGAATTGGGTGCCAATTCGTCCCTCCTTGCCCGATGGTCTCGGCATCTTCCGCACAAAACTGTTAGGTGAAAACTAACGCATAGACTTCAAGAGATTGCTGAAAGTTTATCCCGGTCGATCGTAATTGGAATCGACCGGTTCATAATATCGAGGAGAATTCTGACCGCTCCAGCACTTCCGACATGATCAAGAATGCCAAGCTGGTCCGAAAACGGTCCGTCTATTATCCTAACTCTTTGACCTGGCCTCAATAGAATGTCCGGGTGCAAGATACCGTCGTCATCGGTTGCTGAGATCAAAGACTCAACCACACCATATGGCGCAGGTATCGGCATTCCTTTGGTCATCACGAGTTTTCGGACGCCGACGGTCGAGTTGATCGGGTACCAACTCTGCTGATGAACAGCCAGCGAGACGAACAGATAACAGTCGAAATACGCACTGGAGACGGTTCTGACAATGCGAGCGTGGCGAACGGTTCGTCTTCGCTTGGGTAGATAGGTTTGGAAGTTTTGCGACAACAGGTGCCGTTCCGCCAAGCTCTCGGAATGTTGGTGCGTCTGGACCACGCACCAACGCGCGGAATCCCCGTCGTGAATTTTCCCTACCGGCTCTTGAGAGCGACTATGAGATAAATCAGCGTGCTGCATGGCCAAATATTTTCTCTAGTTGAGATAGTAACTGTCCGAAACACTACTTTCCAAGGACGTGTAGCGGCCATATTTCGGCAGCTTTGGTTCGTCCACCATTGTCAGGGCGATGCCGGCAATCTTGGACCGACCGCCAAGATGGCGAATTCCTTCGGCAACGGCCTCGCGCGAGGTTTCACGCCACTTCACGACAAAGAGGACTTTGTCGACATACCTCGCTAGGATCGAGGCATCGGCCGCAGGTCCAACAGGCGGGGCGTCAATGATCACTGTGTCGAATCTCCCGCGAAGCTCGTCGAGGACCGAGCGCATTCGCGCGGAAGCAAGAAGGGCAGGCGGGTTCCGGGTCCTTGCGCCGGCAGGGAGGAGGGAAATCCCCGAGCGTTCGTCCCGATGAATTGCGTTTGCAGCCCTCATCGGCAAAGTCAGAACGTCGACCAACCCGACCTTATCCGCCATGCCGAAGAAGGCCGTGGCAGCAGAGAGCCGCAAGTCCGCGTCGACGACCAGAACCCGTTCGCCGTCGGCTGCGGCGGAGCAAGCCAGGCTCAATACCAAGGTTGTCTTTCCTTCGCCGGGCATCGCCGATGTCACCAGCATGAGGCGTGGCGAACGGATCAGGTCCGGTGTTGCCTCGATACCCAGGCGGAGTCGCCGCACGGCTTCGCTATACCTGGATAGTGGTCTGCGTTCGAGATAGGCCACAGGTTGGGCTTGGGACTGGGCGTCTCTCGACCAGCCCGGCATACGTGGCATGGACGCAAGAACCGGAACGGCCAACTCGTCCTCTATCTGCTTCTTTGCCATGAAGCCGGAAGCGAAAAGTTCACGAAGAACGGCGCCGGCGCCCCCGACGAAGAGGCCGAGGACAAGTCCCAGGGCCGCAAAAAGAGGCCTGTTCGGGAAGCTCGGCGAAACCGGAACACCCGCGTCGGTGATCACACGCACGCCGCTGTTGAGGAGGGTGGACTTCTCCTCGGTGAGCTTGGCGCGTGACAGGAATGTCTCAAAGAGTTCCTTGTTCGCGGCGGCAATCCTCTCCAGATCGCGCAACTGGACGCCGACCTGACCTTCGATTTCGGACCGGTTGGATACTGAATCCAAGGCTCGAGCCAGAGAAGCTTCCCGGGCCTCGGCGGCATCGACTTCATTCTTCAGATTGCCGATGAGACGCTGCACTTCGGCGGCAATCTGTCCCTCGATGTCGCGGCGTTCTGCCTGAGCCGTCATGACATCCGGATGCCGATCGCCATATTTCAATTTGAGGTCAGCTTCCCGTCTTGTCACTCCAGAGAGCTGAGACCGAAGTGCGCTGATCACCACGGACTGCAGTACGTCCGGTATCGACTGGATGTCGCCTCCGCTAGTCTGTAATTTGTCAACTTGTTGAAATTGCGCCCGTTTCTCCGACAGTTCGGCGCGCGCGTTAATCAACGCGATATTCAATTCGGACAGCTGCTGGTCAGTCAAACTGCCTGCTGGCGTCGCCAACAAATTGTGATCGATGCGAAACTTCTGGACGGCTTGTTCCGAAACGCTCAGTTCCGCTCGCAGCGATGCGGCCCGCTCACTGAGCCATGTGGACGCTTTTCTGGCCCCTTCGTAGCGAGATCTTACGCGATCGGCGAGATAGGCCTGGGATATTGCGTTCGCCAGGGAGGCTGCTTTTCCCGGGTCGTAAGCGGTCACTGAAATCTCAATAACATCCGCCATCCCGACACGCGAGACTCCGAGCGCGCCTTGCAGCCATCCTAATGCCCCCAACCCGATCTTGGGATCCTCCGTCAGCTTTTCGCTGTCGACGACCTTCTGAAGGAGCGATGCGGATCTCAGAACCGCAATCTGACTTTCGATGAATGTCGAATTGTCGGCAAAATCGGAATTGGAATGATCCTGCGGAGTCATATAGTCGATCGGGGAATCGAGTAAGATTTGTGCAACCCCTGTATACGATGGCGGAAGTACATAGGCGGCAACCACAAATATGCCGAAGGTGATCGCTGCAATGCTGCACACAAGCTTCCGTCGGCGGAGGAAGAAATCAAGGATCTCCCTGACGTCCAGCGGTAGCAACTCTCGGGTTATGATCGGATTGTCAGTTGGACTTGCCATTTCCGAATCCTTGCGATCAGCAGCACAACTCCCGCCCCTCCAGCGTCGGCTGAATTTGCTTCACTTCAAAATAGTTCGGGCAGTTGCCTGTTAAGCGCGCTGAAAACGCATGACAGGGTTCCGCCCCGCCATCCGGCATGTCCAAATCGCTCCCACCCAACGACCGATCGCGTCGCCGGTCAGCCGGAAACATAACAGCTTCGCGTACATAGCCGCCATTACCATTATTGAGTAGTAAATCGGCTAAAGGTCGATCTGGTCTACCCGACAAGCCTTTCAGACCTTAGGACATTCGCCGGGACATCTGTCGCTCTTCCGGGAGGTCTAGAACGCTACCACCGACCATGATCAGGCGCACAGCAGAGCCTGCGCTCCCAGGCGCCAAGTAAGCGGCCGGCCTCGTCCAGCCTGAGGTTGATATGGATACTTACAGTGATGTTGTTCCGGGGCTTCTAGATTGGGCGGTCAGCAGACCGTTGTCCATTCTGATGCTGTCTGCAACCTGGCCGTTGTTGCTTCTTCTCAATAGGGGCCGGTTGCTGGTCTACGGGGTCCTTGCCTTTTTTATTGGAGCTGGGGCCTTGATTGTATTCGGCATCGAAAGCCCCGCAGGAGCAGCCGTTGTCGTTTTGGCCTACAGTTTGCTGGTTTCAGTTGCCTTGCTTTCCACCTGGAGGCGACTTGCCCAAATCGAAAACCGCCTTGCATCGGTCATATCGGCACTCGACGACCTGGAGGTGGCCGAAGAAAGATGGCAGACTTACAACGCCAAACGTGCCCTGCGACGCCGGAAGTCGGCCGCTAAGCCAATGGAGCAAATCATTTCGACCGGCGCATCGGAGGGTCTCGAAAGAGATACTCAGGCGATCGCCGGCCCGCCTTGGCAAGTGGGATTGGCTATTCCGGCTTCAACTCGACCCGCGGTAACCGACGGACTTTCAGAAAAGCGTTAAACAGGGCTGCTATCAAGTTGAGCGGTTCTGTTTCGCGAGGGCGTTAACCGGCTGAAGCGACCGCAAAGTAGCGGTGACGTTCGCTAGGCGCAGCCTAGAAAAGATGTTCCAAAGCGGGCGATAGGTGGCTGCCGGAAGCCCCAGGGGCAAGTAGCTGAGGCCATTCCGGTAGCTAGATTATAGAAGCCGGCTTCGACCGAGATGACCGGCGTTAGTCGACTTTCATCACAATGGTTCACACGGTCGCTGTGAGCGGGACGAAAGTGCGCGATCCTCCTGGATGTCGTTTTGTGCCAGGGCGCCACGACGGATCGACCCAAAAGTGGTAAGGCTGACCCAACAGTGGTAGGCTGCGACGCCATTCGGCTGAAAGGATAGAGGGAACTTTTTGTCCAGTTGATGGTTTGCAGCTTCAAGTTGATCGAAGGGGCGATCAAGGGGTGGGGCTATTAGGACAAAATGGACTTATCAAAACAGGCTTTTGGATTGGCGAGGGGACCTACGCTTGCTGACGCGAGTTGGGAAAGGGGATTCTCTGTACTGCCGGGAGCTGTGCGCCGCCTTTATCCAGCGAACACGACGATTGCACGCGAGCATCAGGCCAGATCCCTTATCCTGGTAGTGACTGCGGGATGGGCCGCATTCGTCAAGGCATTGCCGAACGGCTCGCGTGTCATCGTCGATTTTGCGCTTCCTCGCGAAATTGCCTTGATTGAGGTCAGCGAAGAAGGGGGCGAGACGGTAACGGCTCTTTCCGATGTGACTGCGATCGAGTTGATCGGTCCTGTCCGTACTTGTTTATCGCGCTATCCGCAGGCCATTTGCGAGACTATCCTGCAGGCAGAGGCAAGGCGGTACTCCAGGGTTACGGAACATCTGGCCGGAGTCAGTAGAAGGGGACCTGTGCAACGCACCGCTCACTTTCTTCTTGAACTGGCCTGCCGCGTACATCGATCAGCAACGACCTATCCGGACCGCTTTGAATGCCCGCTGACGCAGGCCGAACTGGCCGACGCGTTGGGGCTTTCGGCTGTGCATGTAAGTCGCGTGTTGAAGGATTTGCGGGAAAGCGGATTGGCTTCATTCCGCAATGGTGTGGTCGAGTTGCATGACCATGCGGGACTTATCAAAACAGCCGGATTTGATCCGTCTTACATTTCGAATTGATGTCAAGCGTAATGCTGGTCTCCGCCCCGCAACTGGATCGATCCTCTGGGCGATCAACGCCACCCCCTCTCGACTGTTCAGGTCGGCAACGTACCGAGCCGTAAGCGCTACCCGGAGTGTAGAGGAAATGGCCGGTGCGGGTTGGCAACCCTCCGGGGGACGTGAGGACCGCACCGGCCACTACAGCGAGCTTGAGGTTACGCACTCGCACTTGTCAATTTACAGGCACGTTAGCGACGGCGCAATTAATCCTATCGGTGATGCCCGCTGATATCGGGATTGTCCGACCGCCATTCGCCTTGGCGAGCTTTCTTTTCGATAACAATTTTTGTCATGTCCAATCGTCCTCCAATCCGGTGAGATGGTCCGCGCCGATCGGAGGCGCGACCGACCAATCCACGCTCCCTGATCAGCGGTAGCAACTGCTGAAGAATCCCTCGGCGAGGAACGCCGCTCCTCGCCCGAGACGCCTCGGCATTCTAGTTCTTTTGCGTTGAGAGCTCATCCAAGTAGTGGAATGGACTGAATGCCATCTGAGGTCGTAGCGTTCTTTTTTGCGTAGGCTGGGGAACCGTATGATACCCTTAAAAATCAAAGAGTTGTTGGAAATTGACGCGTACCGGCGAACCATCGGGACACTCGATCACGCCTATGACGTCGACCTGGCAAATGCTCGCACGCCCAAGGAGCGGGAAAAGGCGGAGTACCGACATTATTGGGAAACGTTCCTATACTATGAACAGATTGCGGAGATAAAAACGCGGCGACTGCTTCGGAAGGCGGATCGTCTCAATATTCCGATTGGCTGCGCGGGCGACAACAGTCCAATGTGGAGGAGATCGTCCCAGCTTAACAGCTGGATCCTGACGCCACTTGGTTGCTCTGAAGTCCAAAATATGATCCGTCAAGAATGCAAAGACCGCCGAGAGCACGCCACCACCTGGGCTGGCGTGATCGTCGGCCCACTCACCCGGCTAGTGTCTGTTTGGCTGGTTGCACGCGGGCAGTAGGCTGTACGGGAGTGCGCATGGCTCTTAAGCCGACTTGCGCATCCAGCGCGAAGGCGCATGTCGCTGCCCGGTACGTGGCGCGCCTGTGGCTGAACTAAAGCTCGCCCAGGCATCGTCAACGATAAGGAGTTTGGGATGGTACATGGTGGGCTGAAATTCGAATATCCGAACGCTGGCTTGGAGCAATGCGCCGCAGAAGTAGCGCGAGCTCGGTCAGCCCGGCAAGGGAGGCAAAGGTGTCGCGGGCGAGTGCGGGAGCAACTCCGGGGAGGACGGTTGGGATCCTCAAGACCCGTAGCGTCATTGTCTCCGTGGCACCGACGTGATCGCAGCTCCCCTGCGGGTGCTATCGCGCCGCGATGCTCATGTTTTGTGATCTTCAGCAGAGTCGCAAGGGCTTTACCATGTGAGGTCTCGGGTGCGCCGGCCGTCTTTGCTATGGCCATCAAAAGATGCGCAACCGATAGCATGACAATTCCGCATGATATATAAAGCTTGTCTAATGTGATCGATTGTTCGGGGCGCAAATTCGGATGCCCAGTTATTCGAGCAGAAGGGTGTTATCGAGGAGCGTGGTCGAAATGGGCCTCTTCTCCGCGGTGATGAACACCCTGGTGTTAATTCTGCCCCTCTACATGTTGCAGGTATATGATCGCGTCTTGCCCGCGGCCAATCTGGATACTCTCACCTACCTGACCCTTCTTGCGCTTTCGTCGCTCTTGCTCTTCGGCGTGCTCGAAATCGTACGGGGGGTATATGCGAGCCGACTGGCCGCGCGACTGGATGTCTCTTTGGGCACATCGTCTTTTCTCGCCGCAATGAGCGGTCCCCGCGCTGGGCTCGGCGATGTCCAGGCCTTGCGCGACTTGGCCACCCTGCGGGGGTTCATCGCTTCACGAACCATCTTCTTTCTCTTCGACCTTCCTTTCGGGCCGATCTTCGTGGGCCTCCTCTATTTCATCCACCCGTTGCTCTTCCTTGTAACGGTGGTCGGAGCGGTTCTCATGGTGTCCATCGCCGTGCTGAATCAGGTCGCGAGTTCGCGGCCCGGCAAGGAGGCGGCGGAGAACCTTAATGCCTCAATGAATTCGGCGCAGGCCTTCGCGCGAAACTTCGAAACGGTCCGTGCACTCGGCATGGTGTCCAACGCGATAGAGTTCTGGGGTGCCCGTTTTTCCGGCTCGCTGCACGCCTCGGATGGGCTCGCTCGCATCAACGCATTTTATGGCGGTGTGTCTCGCACCACGCGGTCGGTACTGCAAATCGCGATACTAGGCGTCGGCGCTTATCTGGTTCTGCACAACGAGATGACCGCCGGGATGATATTTGCGTCCTCGATGATTTCGGCGCGCGCTTTGCAACCTCTTGATCAAATCGTTGGAAGCTGGCGGCAGATCACCGACGCCAATCTTGCATGGAAGAGGCTTTCGGCTTCCCGATCCGAACCGGACAAGCAGGAAAGCATAGCGTTGCCCGCCCCTGAAGGAGCGTTGAGCGCATATCAGATAGTTTATCACCTTCCTGGATCGGCCGACGGCGCGCTGCCGCTCATAAAGCGAGTGACCTTCGAGGTCCCCGCTGGAGAAACAGTCGCTATCGTCGGCCCAAGCCAGGCCGGAAAATCAACACTGGCGCGGCTTATCGTCGGTGCCATTCAACCCCGTTCTGGCGCGATCCGCATCGATGGCGGCGATATTCGAAACTGGGATCCCGAGCAGCTCGGCCATCACATTGGCTACCTTCCGCAGGATGTCGAACTTTTCCCAGGAACAATCGCCCAGAACATTTCGCGCTTTGAGCCCGATGCAGCCGACGAAAAGTTAGTCCGGGCGGCCCAGCAGGCGCAGGTGCATGAGCTCATCCTGGGGCAGAGGAACGGATACTCGACTGTGATCGGCCCCGCTGGCGTTCGTCTCTCAGGCGGTGAGCGTCAACGTATTGGCCTTGCGCGCGCCTTTTACGGCGATCCCAAGATCCTGATGCTCGACGAGCCCAACGCAAATCTTGATTCTTATGGCGAAGCCGCGCTCGTGCGCGCGATCATCCTGGCGCGTTCACGAAAAACCACCGTGCTTGTCATCACCCACCGACCCTCCCTCGCAGCCAAATGCGATCGCATACTTATGCTGCGCAATGGCCAGGTCGAGATCTATGGTTCAACCAAGGCCGTGCTCGACAAACTTGCCGAGCGACAGGGGCTAGCCACATCGCCCGCAGCTTCCCAGTCGCGTGATAACGAAGGAGTGGTGCCTTTCCCGTCACCTACACGCGTGGAGATAAAGGTTGCCAATGACGGTTCGTAGCCAAACCATCCAGACGGGCGCCAATGCGTATCGCTGGCAAAGTGACGTCGATACACGCACCGATCGGATCACGCTGGCGGGGTATGGAAGCGTGGCCGTTTTTTTGCTCGGCTTCGGATTCTGGGCAGCCACTGCGCCGATTGCAGGTGCAACGATCGCGCCAGGGGTGGTTGCAGCAGCAGGGCAAAATGTCATGATCCAGCACCTCGAAGGAGGCGTGGTCAGCAGCATCAAGGTCCGAGAGGGCGACAGGGTCTCAAGAGGCCAGGCCCTGATTGTCCTCGATCCGACGGTAGCGCAGTCCCAGCTCAACCGCGTTCTCAAGCAATGGGTTGCCCAAAAAGCTGACATTGCGCGGCTTGAGGCAGAGCGGGACGGCCTCGAGAAAATTGTCTTGTCCAGCGATCTCGGCGCCTATTCAGACGCTTCCGAATACAGCGATGTCTTCGGAGAGCAAAATAAGGAATTTCAGGCTCGGTTGGCGCGCTATGCCGCAGAACAGGGGATTCTGAAGCAAAGGGTAATGGCCCTCCAGGACGCGATTGTCGGGCTGAGGGCTCAAAAGAAGGCAGCGGAAAATCAAATTGCGATCGTCAGCGGGGAGACGGAGCGAAAAAAAGACCTGCTGGAAAAAGGACTCACAAATCGTTCGGAATACACCGATCTTCTGCGCAGCACCGCCGAGTTGGTAGGCCAGGCAGGGTCTCTGGAAGCGCAGATCGCTAGCTCGGCGACCCAGACTGTGGAAGCGCGTCAGCAGATTGAACGACTTACAACCAGCCGGGTCGAGGATGCCGTCACGGAATTGAACAAAGCACGGGCGCAGGTCGCGGATCTCGAGGAACAAATCAACGCTGGTCGATCGGTCCTGGATCGGACGACCATCCGGGCGCCGGTAGACGGTATCATCGTTAGATCGCTCTACAATTCCCAAGGCAGCGTCATCCGTGCTGGGGAGGTGGTAATGGAGCTTCTGCCGACTACGAACGAGTTCATTGTCGAGGCCAGGATAAAGCCCGAAGATATCGACTCAATCCGGGTGGGGCAGGACGCAAATATGATGTTCACGGCGCTCAACGCGCGTACGACGCCGAAAGTGCCCGGGAAGGTGTTCTACATTTCGGCGGACCGGCTGATCACACCCAGCACGGGACTGCCTTACTTCACCGTACGGCTTAAAATGGCCGACAAGTTGCCGCGGCAGATCAAGCCCGAGCAGATCTATCCAGGCATGCCGGTCGAAACATTCATCTCAACCGGCGAGCGAACGTTTCTGGCTTATCTGACCAAGCCCCTGGTGGATTCGTTCCAGCGCGCTTTCCGGGAGAGATAGGCTCGCCTGCCTCCTGGGTATCGCAAGTTTCAGATGTGAAGCGGGCGCCGGATCAACCCGGCGCCCGCTTCACGTTGGAGCCCTGTTGCCTTCAACGTCGGACGAAGTGGAAGTCATCCGCTGCCGGTCCGCCCGTGCCGTCGTCGCCAACTGTGAAGCTGTCCGCATCGCAAGCGCCGAGCACGTGGCGTCATGAGTGCTATCCGAAACGACCAGCGTTCCTCCACTGCCGTCCTGGTTTGCATGATGGAGCGCCCGACGCGGCGAATTCGTAACCCTACTCGGCGGCCGTCTCCGATGGCGCCTCTACCGGTCCCGAAGGCTCGGCCTCGGCACGGGGCTTGCGCCGTGAAAACAGCGACCTGAGCGTGACGTAGAACACCGGCGTCAGGAACAGGCCGACGAAGGTGACGCCGAGCATGCCGGAGAACACCGCGGTGCCGAGCGACTGGCGCATTTCTGCGCCCGGGCCTGTTGCGATCATCAGCGGCACGACGCCGAGGATGAACGAGAAGGCGGTCATCAGGATCGGCCGCAGCCTGAGCCGGCAGGCTTCGACGGCAGCCTCAGCTGCCGACAGGCCGCGTTCCTGCGCCTGCCGCGCGAATTCGACGATCAGGATCGCGTTCTTGGCGGCAAGCCCGATCAGCACGATGAGGCCGATCTGCACGAGGATGTTGTTGTCCAGCCCTCGGAAAGACACGCCGAGCAACGCCGCGAGCACGCCGAGCGGCACTACCAGCACAATGGCGAACGGCAGCACCCAGCTTTCATATTGCGCCGCCAGCGCCAGGAACACGAACAGCACCGACAGTCCGAAGATATAGACAGCGGCATTGCCGGTGTTGCGCTCCTGATAGGCGAGCTCGGTCCATTCATAGGAGGTACCGGCCGGCAGCGTCTCTGCCGTGATCCCTTCCATCAATGCCAGCGCGTCGCCCGTGGAAACGCCGGGCGCGGCGTTGCCCTGCAGCGGCACCGAGACGTACATGTTGTAGCGCTGGACCAGCGCCGGGCCGGTGACGTCGCGGATCTCGATCAACGTGCCGAGCGGAACCAGCGCGCCGGTCGCCGAGCGCACCTTCAGTTTCAAGATGTCGGCGCGATCGAGGCGGAACGCCTGGTCGGCCTGCGCCCGCACCTGGTAGACGCGCCCGAAAGCGTTGAAGTCGTTGACGTAGGCGGTGCCCAAATTGATCGACAGCGTCTCGAAGATGTTGGGGATCGGCACGTTCAGGATGCGTGCCTTGTCGCGATCGATCGCCAGGAAGAATTGCGGGCTCGACGCGGAGAACGTGGTGAACACGCCCGTCAGCCCCGGCGTCTTGTTAGCCTTGGCGGCGATTTCGTAGGCAAGCGCCAGAATCTGCCGCATATCGGCGCTGTTGCGCTCCTGGATCTGCAGCTTGAAGCCGCCGGCATTACCGACGCCGCGGATCGGCGGCGGCGGCAGTGCGATAATGAAGGCTTCCTTGATGCTTTGCAGGCTGCCGAACAGATTGCCGATGACCTGGGTCGCCGACTGGCCTGCTTTCAGTCGCTCGTCAAACGGCTTGAACCTGGCGAAGATCACGCCCGCGTTGCTGGCGTTGGTGAAGGTCGCGCCGGAGAAGCCGGCGAAGGCGACTGCATAGTCGACGCCTGACGTTTTCTGGATGATCTGCGACGCCTGCTGGATGACCGCATCGGTCCTCGACAGCGAGGCGCCGTCCGGCAACTGGACGACGACGATCGCATAGCCCTGGTCGAGCGACGGAATGAAACCGCGCGGCACCGTCTGCACCATGTAGACCGTGGCGCAGATGAGGGCCGCAAAAACGGCCAGCATGGCGGCGATCGTTATCCGCGAGCCGACCAGCACGCGGATGATGCTCGAATACCCGTGGGCGACCCTGTCGAAGCCGCGATTGAAGCCGTCGGCGAGCGCCCGTCCGAACCGCGCCAGGAAAAAGCGCGGCGGCGCCGCCGCGGCGTGGTGGGGCTTGAACAGCAGTGCGGCCAGCGCTGGCGAAAGCGTCAGCGAGTTGAATGCCGAGATCGCCGTCGACACCGCGATGGTGATCGCAAACTGCAGGTAGAACTGCCCAGAAATGCCGGGGATGAAGGCCGTCGGTACGAACACGGCTATCAACACCAGCGAGATCGCGATCACGGCCGTTCCGACTTCGTCCATGGTCAGGTGCGACGCCGGATTGGGCGCCAGCCCTCTGGCGATATTGCGCTCAACGTTTTCGACCACGACGATCGCATCGTCGACGACGATGCCGATCGCCAGAACGAGGCCGAACAGCGTCAGCATGTTGAGCGAGAAGCCGGCGGCGTAAAGCACCGCCAGCGTGCCGATCAGCGACACAGGGATCGCCACGATCGGCACGATCGCCATGCGCCACGATTGCAGGAAGACGATGATGACGATGATGACCAGCAGCATCGCCTCGAGGATCGTCTTGTAGACCTCCTGGATCGACTCGGCGACGAACTCGGTCGGATTGTAGACGATGTCGTAGCTCAACCCCTTCGGGAAGTCGCGGGAAAGCTCCTTCATCTTGTCCTGGATCTGCGGCTAGCGCATTGGTGCCCGGCCGCTGGAAGATGGCGAGCGCCACCGCCGGTTTGCCGTTGAGATAGGAGTTGGTGACGTAGTCCTTGGCGCCGAGCTCGATGCGCGCCACGTCCTGCAACGAGATCAGGCGGCCGTCGTCGGTCGATTTGACGATCACGTATCGGAAGTCGCGTGCGTCGTTGAAGCGGCCTTGCGTGGTGACCGTGTACTGGAACGCGGTGCCGGTGCTGGTCGGCGGCGCGCCGATCGAGCCGCCCGACACTTGGACGTTCTGGTCGCGCAGCGCCTGCACCACATCGCCCGAGGTCATCCCCAGGGCGGACAGTTTTTCCGGATCGAGCCAGATGCGCAGCGAATATTCGCGTTCGCCGAAGATGATGAGGTCGCCGACGCCGTCGAGTCTGAGCAGTATGTCGCGCACCCGCGAGCGGGCGTAGTTCGAGACGTAGAGCTGGTCGTAGGTATTGTCGGGCGACAGCATATGCACGACCATCATCAGGTCGGGCGAGCTCTTGGTGGTGGTGATGCCGAGGCGGCGGACTTCTTCGGGCAGGCGCGGCTCGGCAACCGACACCCGGTTCTGCACCAGCACCTGCGCCTGGTCGAGATTGGTGCCCAGCTTGAAGGTGATGGTCAGCGCCATCGCCCCGTCGCCCGACGAATAGGACGACATGTAGAGCATGCCCTCGACACCGTTGATCTCCTGCTCGATCGGCGTTGCCACCGTCGCTGCGACCGTCTCGGCGTCGGCGCCCGGATACTGCGCGCGAACGACGATGGTCGGCGGCGCGATCTCGGGATATTGCGCGACCGGCAGCTGGGTATAAGCAATCCCGCCGAGGATCAGCAGGACGATCGAAACGACCGATGCGAAGATCGGACGGTCGACGAAGAAATGTGCGAACCTCATTGCTGCAACTCGGCAGTCTCGGCCTTGGGCGGCAACGTCACCATCTCGACCTTCACCTTGGTGCCGGGCCTGGCGTGCATCAGCCCGTTGACGATGATCGTCTCGTCGCCGGTCAGGCCCCCCCGGATCACCCGGTAGCCGTCGAGAAGCGGGCCGGTGCGCACGGGCTTCGCCGACACCATCCCGGCCTCGTCCACCAGGAACACGATGCGGCGATCCTGATCGGCGCCGATCGCCTCGTCGGGTACCAGCACGCCGCCATGCGGCAGCGACCCCGGCACGTTGATGCGCCCGAACATGCCTGGCTGGAGAATGCCGTCGGCGTTGGGAAACCTTGCACGCACCCGCATGGTGCCGGTCGCGTTGTCGATCCGGCTCTCGGCAAAATCGAGCTTGCCTTTGAATACCGCCTCCGCGCGGTCGGCGACGCGAACCACCACCTCGAGCCCGCCGGCGCCTTCCTGCATGCTGCCACCACGCTCCTTCGCGTCGCGGGCATAGCTGAAGTACAGGCGCTCATCGACGTCGAAATAGAAGTCGATCGGATCGCGCGTAACGATGGTCGTCAGCAAGGTGGAATCCGGCTGCACGAGGTTGCCGACCGACACCAGCCGGCGGTCGATGCGGCCGGACAAGGGCGCCTTGATCTCGGTGAATTCCATGTTCAGGCTGGCCGTCGTCAGCGCAGCCGTCGCGCCCTGCATCTGCGCCTGCGCCGAAAGGTATTCCCGCCGGCGGTCGTCGACCGTCGCGGTTGAGATATTGCCGGTCTTGGCGAGTTCGTCGGCACGATCCAGCTGCATCTTGGAGAATTCGAGCAGACTCTTGGCGACGTCCACTTGCGACTTGGTGGCATCGTAAGCCGCCTGGTACGGACGCTGGTCGATGGTGAAGAGCAGGTCGCCCTTGTTGACCAGTGCGCCGTCCTGGAAGCTGACCTTGTCCAGATAGCCGCTGACGCGCGAACGGATGGCGACCTGGTCGACGGCTTCGAAGCGCCCGACGAACTCGTCGTCTTCGACGATTTCACGGACCACCGGCTTGGCCGCCGTCACCACGGGTAGCTGCTGGTCCTGCGCAAACGCGGTGCTGCTGAAAGCCATGCCGAGCAGGAATGCCGCCGACACGGCGGCGCGGGCAAGCCAGCCGGCCGATCGACAAGGTCGCCTGCCCGCGTCGCGATGCAATCGCCCATTCTCTGGGGTGTCCATTTGCGTCCTCGCTCGCTGGACCCGGAGGTCGGTTGATCCGCTTCTACGCTCAGGCTTGTCGTCGAGATCAGAGCACTGCAGTGTTGTGCATGGCAACATGATCATTTTCCATGTGGGCCGAAATGTCCACCCTGTGGCTGCCCCGCCACCGGGCTAAAGCCAGTCATATTGGTCGAAGGAGATCGATATGGGCATTACCACGTCGGCCGGATTGGCTTTGCTGCGATTTTTCGAGTCTTCCTGCGGGCCAAGTTGGAACCATCCGAAGCCCCGCGCGACCCATCAAGGCACAGTAGGTCAGCAGGCAACTGCCGACATTCAGTCGAAGAAGCCGACGTCCTCTTCCTTGAGGTGCTTCTTCGCGCCCGTGGCGTCGATGTCGACGCCCAATCCGGGAGCTTCGAGCAAATCGATCATCGAATCCTTCACGATCTGCGCAGGCAGCCCAACAACGACATCCTCCCACCAGGGATCGGAGGCGCTGGGGTATTCGAAGGCGATGTAGTTGGCGGGCAGTGTGGCGCAAACATTGATCAGCGCGCCGAGGCCCAGAAGACCGTTCGCCGTGCCGTGCGGCGCCATCATGATCGAGTGCATGTAGGCATGCTCGGCCACCCATTTGAGCTCGGCGATGCCGCCGATATCGGCGGGGTCCGGACCGATGATGCGGACTGCCTGCGTCTCGATCAGTTCCTTGAAGTTGTGACGCAGGTAGATCTGCTCTCCCGTGTGGATGGGGGTGGAGGTGGATGTCGTGAGTTCGCGATAAGCCTGCGGATTGACCCACGGCACGTAGTCGCCCGTCAGCATGTCCTCCAGCCACATCAAATTGTATTTCTCGACTGCCTGCGCAAAGCGGATGGCGTCCGGCAGGAACCAGCCAGGGCCACAATCGAGGGCTAGGGAGACCTTGTCGCCAAGCACTTCCTTCATGGCGATGACGCATTCGACCATGTGCGCCATGCCGCGCTCGCTGATCTGCCCCTGGTCCATGGCGCCGTGATAGGTAGGCGGCTGGCGGACGCCGTAGTGGAAGTCGGGCACGCTCGTCTTCATGTTGGAGTGGAAGCTGATGCCCTGCTTGACCATGAAGAAATTTTCAGGCCGCTCCATCATCCATTTGACGTCCGCCGCATAGTCCTCGGGCCGGTCGCCCGTCCGCTTCTTGCGGATCGAACCGTTATAGACCCGCACCTTGTCGCGCACCTTGCCGCCAAGCAGCTTGTAAACCGGAACGCCGGCCGCCTTGCCGGCGATGTCCCAGAGAGCGTGTTCGATGGCACTGACGGCGGCGCCGTAGGGTTTGAAGGAGCCCCGTTGACGGATCTTCAGCATGCAGCGTTCGACGTCGGTCGGGTCTTCACCGATCAGCGCCTCACGGAAATGCAGGACCCAAGGTTTGAGATAAGGCTTGGTGTATTCCGCCTCGCCAAGGCCATAAAGGCCTTCGTCGGTCACGATGCGGACGATGGGATGCTTGCCGATGACGGCGCACCGGAGGTCGGTGATCTTCATGCTTTCCCTCTCTTGCCTTCCTTAAACGGTGGCCTTTCCTTCCTTAAACGGTGGCCTTTCCCTCAAAAGGTGGGCCTTCGCCCGAAAGGTGAAGCAGTCAGCTCCAGGTCCGGTCCCAGGAATATTCGTCATCCCAGTGATCGGTCGGCTGCCAGATGCCTTTGACGCCTTCCTGCAGGTGCTGGCTGATGACTTCATCAACCACGTCGTCGATGCCCAGGCCCGGTTTGTCCGGCACTGTGATGAACCCATCCTTGACCAGCGGCTTGGGCAAGCCCGTGACGATATCGTCCCACCAGTTCACTTCGACGCTGTGATATTCCAGCGCCATGAAGTTTTCCGTGGCCACCGCGACATGCGCGGCGGCCATCGCGGCGATCGGGCTCTCCGCCATGTGAATGGCCATGGCAACGCCGTGGTCCTGCGCCGCATCGCCGATCTTCTTGGTCTCGAGGATGCCGCCGGTGGTCAGCAGGTCCGGGTGGATGACCGAGATGCCTGCGTTGAGCAGCGGCTCGAAGGCTTCCTTGAGGTAGATGTCCTCACCCGTGCAGATCGGCACGGACGTCGCCTGCTGCAACTGCCGATACTGCTCGGTGTATTGCCAGGGGATCACGTCCTCGAGCCAGGCTGGGGCGTATTTCTCGATCCGCCGGGCGAGACGGATGCCATCCTGCAGCGAGATGTGGCCGACGTGGTCGATGGCGAGCGGGATTTCGTAGCCGATCACCTCGCGGACCTCGTGGATATATTGATCGAGCAGGTCGATGCCCTTTTCGGTGAAGTGGAGGCCGGTGAAGGGATGTGGCACGTTCTGCGCGTCATAGGCGGCGTTTCGCGCCCGGCGCTCGTCCAGCGTGCGTGCCCGGCCGCGAGCGGCATGCGTGCGGAAATCGTCGAGCACGCCGGCCGGGGCGACCACCGCGCCTGGGATGTGGGAGATCTGCGCAAGCCCGAGGTCCATCTTGAGGAAGGTGAAACCGAGATCCATCCGTGCCTTGAGTCGTTTGCCGGTCTCGGTGCCACTGGGCTTCTCGGCGTCGGTGTCGCAATAGACACGCACCTTGTCGCGGAACCGTCCCCCAAGCATCTGGTAGATGGGGACGCCATAGGCCTTGCCGGCGAGATCCCACAGCGCGATTTCGACCGCCGAGACACCTCCTCCTTGCCGGCCATGGCCGCCGAACTGCTTGATCCGGCGGAACAGGCGGTCGATGTCGCAAGGATTTTCGCCAAGCAACCGGCTCTTGAGCATCAGCGCATAGGTCGCGCTGGCCCCGTCACGCACTTCCCCCAGGCCGACAATGCCTTGGTTGGTGTAGATCTTAATGAGCGCCGAGGTGAACGGCGCACCGACGATTTCGGCCACCCGCAGGTCGGTGATGCGCAGGTCGCTCGGCTTGGAGTTGGGGTTCACCCGATTGAGCGCCTCGTCGGCTCCACGCGTTTTTGGCATGGCTTGTCCTCGTTCTGGTCGGCGGGCTTGTTGCGCACAGGCCGGCCCGCACAGGGCGTCGCTAGCCCAATTCAATCTCATGGGCCTGTAGGTAGTCGCGGTTCATCTCGATACCGAGACCGGGCTTCGACGACAGCTTGAGGCTGCCGTTCGAGACGTCGAGTGGCCTGTCGATGAGATGATCGTATTTGTCCAGGTTCCATTCGGACGTTTCGAGCTTATAGAAATTGGGAACTGTCATCATCACCTGCGCTCCCGCAACCACGTTGATCGGTCCCGCGGCGTCATGTGGCGAAACCGGGATGTAGTAGGCTTCGCAAAGGGCGGAAATCTTCTTGAGTTCGGTAATGCCGCCGGTCCAGGTGACGTCCGGCATGATGTAGTCGGCGAGCCTGTTCTCGAGGACCGGCACGAAATCCCACTTCGTGTGGCCGCGCTCGCCCCACGAGATGGCGGCACTGACCTTATCACGCACCTGCTTCAGGGCGTTGAGGCTCTCGGGCGGGCAGGGCTCCTCAAACCAGTCGATCTGCCCGGCTTCCTCGAGGCTCCGGCAGAGGCGGATGGCGGTGGGAACGTCGAAGCGGCCATGCGCATCGATGAGAATGTCGACATCGGGTCCCGCCGTTTCGCGGATCAGGGCCGTGAGTTCGGCGGCTTCGCGCTCGTCCTTGCGGGTCATGCTGCCATCGAGATAGCCGTCCCGCTGTTCGCGGGAAAGGCCATCGGCGCCGCGGCCCTGGTGGGGGAACGGATCGAACTTGAGCGCGGTGTGTCCGGACTCCACGATATCTCGAATTTCGCGAACCACAGCTTCCTTGCTTGTGAATTTGGCCTGGTTGGGATGGGTGTAGAGCGCGATTTCATCGCGTACGGGTCCGCCCAGCAGCTCATAAATCGGCTTGCCAAGGACTTTGCCCCGGATGTCCCAGAGCGCGATATCGATGGCGCTCACGCATTCGACGGCGGCGCCGCGGCTGCCCATATAGGTGAAGCTGCGGAAAATCTTGTGCCAGAGATGCTCGATACGGGCTGGATTCTCTCCTGTGACAGCCACACCGATCTGGCGCAGGATCGTGCATAGGGCGCGGTTGGCGAGCCTTGTCGTCGTGGTGATCTCTCCCCACCCGCTCACCCCTTCGTCGGTCGTCACCTCGACGAACAGGAACTCTCCCCAATAGGAAGCATCGGACTTGATCAGCCACGGCCGGACGCTGGTGATTTTCATCCCAATTTGCCTTTATCTGGAATGGTCAGGCCACGATGTTCTGGACCGGACATCTATCCAGCCCGAGCGGCGTTGCGCGCACGCATCTGTTCAAGAACATGCCGGCCAGAACCCTCGACATGGCGGGAAATGAGTTCGCCCGCCGCGTCGGCATTTCCCGCTTTGATATGTGCGATCAGTTCGCGGTGCTCACGCATGATGGCGGCCCGCCGCGCGAGCGTGAAATTGAAACGCCGGCTCACGGCTCGCAGCACTTCGCGATGCTTCCACCACAACTCGGCGGCATGACGGTTATAGTGGCGCTGGTACATCACGGTGTGGAACGCGGTATCCAGTTCACTGTGCCTGAATGTGTCGGCGAAGTTGTTCTCTTCGATCAGCGCCTGGATACGTTCGAGTTCGGCGATGTCCTCGTCGGTAGCCATATTCACAAACCATCGTGTCAGGGCTGGCTCGATCAGGACACCGATCTCGTAGATATCCCTGACAAAATCCTGATCTATGGGTCGGACGCGCGCGCCGCGGTTGGCGACAAAGGTGACAAAGCCCTCTCCACGCAACAGCTGCAGCGCCTCCCGCACGGGGTTGGTCGAGGTGCCGTGACGCCGGGCGAGATCGGTGACCACAAGGCGCTCGTTGGCGGCCAACCGTCCCTCAATGATGTCTTCCCTGATCAGTTCATAGAGCGAGGCGCCCTCGCTGGAGGCCCCGATGGGGTCAATTCCCGTGGGTGGCTCTGCTTTAAAATCGCTTGTTTCGGCCAACGCCGGCTCCCCAAGGTTAATACACATTTTCCCCGATATCACACACGTCTTTCACAAACAATGTACGATCTGGTGCGTTGACAGGCAATCCGCGATCTGAAAACGTACTAAGCGATCGAAGGGGTACATAGAGCCGAGACGCATCCCCGCGGTCGAAAGAGCAAGGACCGCTTGCCTCGGCCCGAAGCGGCATGGGAGAACCAGGAGGAAACCTATGACGAGGATTACGCTCGGCAGTGCGGTCCTGCGCGCCACTGTCGTCCCAGTGTTGATGGCATCGCTGACGTCCACAACGGCGCTGGGTGCGCCGCCGGTCGACCTGAGCAAATGGTCGCCGGAATATGTGCGCTCCATCGCGGGCACACAGGATTTCGACACGGCGGCCGACTGCGGCAAGGTCACCCCGCTCGACTATAAGGGGCGACTGACTTTCTGGTATCAGGGCGTGTTCGAGGGCGACCCCGACCTCCTGCGCCAGTACTACAAGGATTTCTTCGAGACCTTCCGCAAGACCTATCCGAACATTCAGCTCGAGGACCAAGCCCTCACCTATAACGACCTTCTCGACAAGTTCCGCACGGCGTTGCTGGGCAATGCCGCGCCGATGGCGGTCCGGCTGCAAATCCTCGGTGGTACCGAGTTCGCCTCAAAGGGTTATCTGGAGCCGCTGAAGCCCGAGGATGTGGGGTATTCAACCGAGGATTTCTGGCCCGGCGCCATGAAGGCAGTGACCTGGGAGGGGGTGACCTATGGCATCCCGACCAACAACGAGACGATGGCCTTCATCTGGAACGCCGACATTTTCAAGCGTGCGGGGCTCGATCCCGACAAGGCTCCGGCAACCTGGGACGACGTCGTCAAGTATTCCAAGCAGATCCACGACAAGCTCGGCATTGCCGGTTACGGCCTCGTGGCTCGCAAGAACGCCGGCAATACGCCGTACCGCTTCATGCCACAGTTGTGGGCCTATGGCGGCGGCGTCTTCGATGAGGCCTCCGCCAACCCGACCTACGGCGAGGTTGAACTCGACAGCCCGCAGAGCAAGGCGGCGCTGCAAGCCTCGTACGATATGTATGTTCGCGACAAATCGGTCCCGGTTTCGGCGCTCACCAACCAGCAGGCCGATAACCAGCCTCTGTTCGTCGCTGGCCAGCTCGGCATGATGATCTCGCACCCGTCCGACTACAACGTGATGCTCGACCTGCAGAAGAAGGCGACGGGCACCGACAAGGACAAGGCGCAGACCGTCATCGACAACATGCGGTACGGCCTCATTCCGACCGGCCCCGACGGCAAGCGCGCGGTCGTGTTCGGCGGCTCGAACATCCACATCCTGAAGCCCGAATATGTCGAGGGTGGCAAGGTGGATGAGCCGGCTGCAAAGGCCATCATCTGCATGTGGACAAGCCCGGAATGGTCGCTGAAGATGGCGTACGCCGGTTCGAACCCGGGCAACCTTAACGGCTTCAAGACCAAATGGATGAAGGAACGCCTGGATAACATCAAGTTCCTCGACGTCACGACCTCGATGCTGCCATACGGCATCCCGTTCCCGGCGCTGCCGCAGTCCCCCGAGATCATGAACATCATTGTCCCGGACATGCTGCAGAATGCGCTGACCGGAGCGATGACGGTCGACCAGGCAGCGGACGACGCGGCCAAAAAGGTAAAAGACCTGATGGGCGGACTCTAGTCCGAGCCTGACCGGCTGCGCCGATCGTGCAGCCGGTTCGTTCCGAAGAATAAGGGCACACCCAGTGACGATCTTGACCGGCAAGGCCGAGGCTCGCCGAAGATTGCAACCCAGCAGGTCCGGCGTGCTGCGAGAGGTATGGGAGCATCGCGCGGACTACGCGTATGTGCTTCCTGCGATCACGGTGATGCTCATCGTCATCGCCTATCCGATCTACTACACGATCGAGCTGTCGTTCTTCAAGACGCCGCCTGGCCTGCAGCTTCGCGATAAGAGCTTCATCGGCTTTGACAACTACACAGCCATCCTTACCAGCGAGGTGTTCTGGAAAGTCACCTGGAATACGCTGATCTGGACACTGGGATCCACGCTCATTTCCTTTGTCCTGGGGTTTGGCGCCGCGCTGGCGCTCCACCGCGACTTTGTCGGCCGTGGCGTCCTACGCGCCATCCTGATCATTCCCTGGGTCATCAGCGCGGTTGCCGCCTCCTACATCTGGAAGTGGATCTACCATTCGGACTTCGGGATCATCGGCGCGGTGCTGGTCGGCCTCGGGTTGGCGGACCGGCCGCCGAACTTCATCGACAATGTCAGCACCGTGCTGCCGTCGCTGATCGTCGTCAATATCTGGCGCGAGTTTCCGTTCGCCATGATCATGATGATGGCCGGCCTGCAGACTGTCCCCGAGCAGTTGCTGCGTGCCGCGGAAGTGGATGGCGCCAATGCATGGCAGCGCTTCTGGCACGTCACCTTTCCGCACTTGCGCAACGTCTCGACTGTGACGATCCTGCTGCTCGCGGTCGCGAACTTCAATTCCTTCATCATCCCATGGATCATGACCGGCGGCGGGCCATCGAACGCATCGCATATCTGGATCACGCACATTTATGAGCTCGCCTTCGGACGGCAGCGCTGGGGCGTCGCATCGGCCTATTCGGTGCTCCTGTTCCTCATCCTGATGATGCTGGGCTACTTCTACGTCCGCGCGCTAACCGGCAACGAGCGGAAAGAGGGGGGCGCATGACCGCGACCGCCGAGACAGCCCCTCGAGACCGGCCCCGTCGCCGCATACGCGTCGAAGGATGGCGGTGGGCCGGGCGCGTCTTCCTCGTGTTCATGCTGCTTTATACCGCGTTGCCGATGATCTGGATGCTGATCACCTCGATCAAGTCCGGGTTCGCGGCGACGCAATTCCCGCCGCAATGGTGGCCGGACGAGCCTACCCTCGCCAGCTACCAGAAGCTGCTCGATCCGCAGAACAGCGTCGGCCAGGACTTCCTCCGCTTCTTCTGGAACAGCCTCTTCGTGTCGACCGTCACGACAATCCTTTCGGTGATCGTGGCTGTTCCCGCGGCCTACGCGTTTTCGCGCTTCAGTTTTCCCGGCCGGAACTTCCTGTTCTTCGCGGTGCTGCTGCGCAACATGTTCCCGGCAGTGATCTTTCTCGTGCCGCTCTTCATCCTGATGCGCGCGATCGGGCTGGTAAACACGCATGGCTCCCTGGTTCTCACCTATCTCACCTTCGGCCTGCCGCTGGCGATCTGGCTGCTCAAGGGTTTCTACGACAACATCCCGGTGCAGCTCGAGCAGGCAGCGCGCATCGATGGCGCAACGCGGTTTCAGGCCTTCATCCTGATCGTGATGCCGCTCTCGACGCCGGGGATCATCGCCACCGCTATCTATTCCTTCATCGGCGCATGGAACGAGTACATCTACGCCTACACCTTCCTCTCCAAGAACGACCAGTTGACCCTGCCGGTCGGCATCCAGCGCTTCTTCTCGGAAAATACGACGGACTTTCCGGGCCTGATGGCGGCCAGCTTTATGATGAGCGTGCCCGTCGTGGTGCTGTTCCTCGTCCTGCAACGATACTTCGTACGCGCCCTTACAGAAGGCGCGGTCAAGCACTAGGGAGTTTGCCGATGGCCCACGTGGTCCTCAAAGATCTCGTCAAGACCTATGGCGGCTTCAAGGCTGTCAACGACGTTTCGCTGACAGTCAATGACGGCGAGTTCGTAGCACTCGTCGGTCCGTCGGGCTGCGGCAAGACAACGACGCTCAATCTTGTCGCCGGGCTGATCCCGATCACATCGGGTGACATCGTCATCGGAGACCGGGTGGTCAACGACCTCGACCCCAAGGACCGGGACATCGCGATGGTGTTCCAGAACTACGCGCTCTACCCACAGAAGTCGGTCTACAAGAACCTGGCATTCCCGCTGCAGATGCGCAAACTGCCCAGGGACGAGATCGACAGGAAGGTCAAGGAAGCGGCGCGGGTCCTCGACATGACGCATCTGCTCGAGCGCAAGCCGCGCGAACTTTCTGGCGGGCAGCAGCAGCGCGTGGCGCTCGGCCGTGCCCTCGTTCGAGACCCGGCGGTGTTCCTCATGGATGAGCCGCTCTCCAACCTCGATGCCAAACTGCGCGTGCAGATGCGGTCGGAGATCAAGCGCTTCCACCAGGACCTCAAGGCGACGATCATCTATGTGACGCACGACCAGCTAGAGGCCGTGACCATGGCCGATAAGATGGCGGTGATGAACGGAGGCTACCTGCAGCAATACGATTCACCGGCGCAGGTCTTTGCTCATCCGGTGAACATGTTTGTTGCCAGCTTCATCGGCAGCCCGGCGATGAGCCTCATTCCGCTGGAAGCTTCGGCGGCAAACGGCAACACTGTGTTGACCAGCGCGGAGGGCTGGAGCCTTGAGCTCTCGCCGCGCAACGCCCAGAAGGTCGCGAGAGCAACGACCAAGAAGGTTGTGCTCGGAGCGCGACACTCGACGGTCAAGCTGCACAAGAGCGTCGTCGCCGGCGCCATTCCGGCAAAGGCCTATACGGTGGAACCAACCGGAGACGTCACCTTCGTGCAGGCGCTCCTCTCCGGCGCCATCGTCAACATCAGCGTGTCCCCCAACATCACCGTCGCGCCCGACGAGCAGATCTGGCTCGAGTTCGACCAGGAGCGGATGCATCTGTTCGACGGCGAAACTGAAATGGCCCTCGAGGCCAACTAGGACAGGCAGATGCGTGTGGAACGTGGGCGTGGATGACTGAGAAGCTTAAAATCACCGCGATCAAGCCCTATCCTGTGTGGGTAGGAACGCGTAACCAGATGCTCGTCAAGGTCGAGACCGACCTGGGCATCTTCGGCTGGGGCGAGAGCGGCTTGAGCGGCCGCGAGCGGGCCGTGGCCGGAGCGGTCGAGCATTATCGCGAGTTTCTCATCGGCCGCGATCCGATGCAGATCGGACGGATCTGGCAGGAGGTCTATCGCAGCCAGTATTTCGAAGGCGGGCGCGTTCTGCAGGCGGCGATTTCCGCCATCGACATCGCCCTTCACGACATCAAGGGCAAGGCGCTGGGGGTGCCGGTCTACGAGTTGCTGGGCGGCAAACAGCGCGACCGCATCCCAACCTTCGCCTCGACCGGTGACGAAGCCGAGGGAGATGCTGCAATCGAACGCGCCCGCGAACTGTGCGCACGGGGTTGGCAGGCGATTCGCTTCTTTCCCGTCGGGCAAAGCAGCAGGGACATCTTCGAGCCGCGCGAGTCGATCGGCGCTACCGCGAATATGCTGAACAAAGCGCGCGAGGCGCTTGGCGACGACGTCGTCCTTGGCATCGACTATCATCACCGACTGTCCGTGGCAGAGGCGGCGAGCTTCTGCAACAAGCTCCGCCGCGGCGTGCTCGATTTCCTCGAGGAGCCTATACGCGACGAGACGCCGGAGGCCTACGAATCCCTGCGCAGGATGACCGACATCCCCTTTGCCATCGGCGAGGAATTTGCCAGCAAGTGGCAGTTCCTGCCCTATATCGAGCGTGGCATCCATCAGTTCAATCGGATCGATGTCTGCAATGTCGGCGGGCTCACCGAGGCGATGAAGGTCGCTGGTTGGAGCGAGGCGCACTACGTAGACCTGATGCCGCACAATCCGCTTGGTCCAGTGTGCACGGCCGCGACCGTGCATCTGGCCTGCGCGGTACCTAACTTCGCGTGGCTCGAGACCAGGGAGCCCGAAACAAAACTGGGCTTCGACAATTCCGACTTCTTCCCCGTGCAACCAAGGCTCGACGGCCCAGATTATCCGGTCGGCGATCTGCCGGGGCTCGGCATCGAGGTCAACGAAGCTGCGATCCAGGCGCAGAGCTTGCGTTTCTGGGAAGCGCCTCACCTGAGGCGCCGCGACGGTTCCGTCACGAACTGGTAGTTCCCTTCAACCGGAGTACGATAATGACGCACACGTCCGAGATCACGCGGCCGCCCAAAGACCTGATCGACGCGCTAAGGGAAATCGGCGCCGCGACGGTTGCCGGCACTCTTGGTCACATGGGCTTCCGCAATCCGCACATGGTCGGTCCGGTGGCGCAGAACCATGGGAAGTCGATCGTCGGGCCGGCGCTGACGCTGCAATTCTTGCCGCAGCGGCCGGATCTCTTCAGCGAAGGTGAATATGCAGATCCGGAAACGCAACTGCACCGGCATGTGCTCTATCACGCACAGGAGGGCGACGTGGTCGTGGTCGACGCGCGCGGCGATATGAGTTCGGGCGTCTTCGGCGATATGATGTCGACGTATTTCAAGGGCAGAGGTGGCGCAGGCATCGTCATCGACGGGTGCATGCGCGACCGGCCTAATGTTGAAAAACTTGATCTGCCGCTATGGCTGCGCGGCTGGACCCCCAACTACCATGTGCAAACCAGCATCTATCCGAACGCCGTCAACGTTCCGATTGCCTGCGGCGGTGTCACGGTGATCCCCGGCGACATTATCGTCGCCGACGACGACGGGGCGGTGGTGCTTCCCGTCGCGATGGCCACGAAGGTAATCGAAGAATCGCAGAAGCATCACGATTGGGAGGAGTTCTCCCGCATGAAGCTGATGCAGGGGGCTCCGCTGCAGCGCTACTATCCGCTGCACGACGATGCCCGTGGCGAATACGAGGAGTGGCGCAAAACCAATCGCTTGACGGATTGACGTTAGAATCGCTCGGCGTACACTTTCGCCGCATTCGGGCGGCTGCCGTTTTATACGCCGTACGTCGCCAGCTATCCAAATCGAGCCTGCCCATCCCCGCCCGAAAACCTGGCGCCCTCCACCACCAACCCTGTGGATAGACCCCGAAGCCCCCCATCATTCCCGACATCCGCTTGCAAGAAGCCCTAGACTTGGTGTCAGGGGAATCAGGTGTATGGCAATTGGGTCCGGTCATCGCGTCGTGTTGTTCACGTTGCTGGCGATTGCCGGCTGTACCTCCGCGCCGGGTAAGGACTTCTTCACCGAGACCATAGACAGCCTGCACGCCAAGAATTCGCCGTTGCGGGCGGGCTATACCGGACCGGGCGCCGTCACCTCGGCAGCCGGCCAGGCGCAGCGTTTCAAGGGCACGCAGTATCAGGGCTCGGGTCAGTTCGTCTCCTCCGGCGCCCCCGTCACCAAGGTGACGACAGATGGTTCGGGCCAGTTCGAGCTCAATTTGATCAATGCGCCGATCACCGAGGCAGCCAAAGCGGTGCTCGGCGATGCGCTGCACCTCAACTACATCGTCGACCCGCGCGTGCAGGGCACGGTGACGCTGCAGACCTCGCAGCCGGTGTCGAAGGATGCGTTGGTCGACATCCTGCAATCGGCGCTCGCGGTCAACGGCGCCGGCATCACCAACCGCGCCGGCACCTCCCAGGTCGTGCCGCTTGCCGAGATCATGTCCAGCACACCGCCGGTCAGCGTGCCGTCGGTTTCGCCGTCCGGCCCCGGCGTCAAGGTGCAGGTGCTGCAGCTGCAATTCATCGCCGCCGACGAGATGAAGACCATCCTCGAACCGATCACCCGCCAGGGCTCGGTGCTGCGGGTCGATTCCACCCGCAACCTGATCACTGTCGCCGGCAATGACAGCGACCTCAATGCCATCCGCGAAGCGGTTTCGGTGTTCGATGTCGACTGGATGCGCGGCATGTCGGTGGCGTTGCATCCGCTGAAGACCTCCAAACCGGAGGCGGTCGCCGCCGAGCTGGATTCGATCTTCGGCACCAAGGAAGGGCCGGGCGCCAAGCTCATCCAGTTCATCCCCAACGACAGGCTGAATTCGGTGCTGGTGATCACGTCGCGCCCAGCCTATCTCAGCCGCGCCGCGGCCTGGATCAACAAGCTCGACAAGCTCGCCGAGACCAACGAGGACCAGCTTTTCGTCTACCAGATCCAGAACCGCCCGGCCAAGGAGCTGGCCGCGGTGCTGAGTTCCGTGCTTGGCACCACGGTCAAGACCGAGGGCGATTCAGGCGGCTCGAACGTGTCACCCGACCAGACGCCGATCGCCATGCAGTCGGATGGTGTCACGCCGGTGCCGTTGACCGGGCCGTCGCCTTCGATGCCGACGGTAGACGGACAGCCGCCTGCGCAAGCCACTGTTGTCGCCGATGTCGAAAACAATGCGCTGCTGATTCAGACCACGGCGCGCGACTATGAACGCATCGAGCAGATCCTGGCCAAGGTCGACGTGCTGCCGACGCAGGTCATGCTGGAAGCCGTCATCGCCGAAGTGACGCTCAACGACGATCTGAAATACGGCCTGCGCTGGTTCTTCGAAAATGGCGGCATGAATATCTCGGTGTCCGATGTGGCAAAGGGCGTTGCCGCCGCAGCAATGCCGGGCTTCAACTGGAGCTACGCCACCGACAATATCCAGGTGACGCTAAACGCACTATCCAGCATCACCGACGTTAATGTCATCTCGGCGCCGACGATCATGGCGCTGAACAACCAAAAAGCGGTGTTGCAGGTTGGCGACCAGGTGCCGATCGCCACACGGCAAGTGGTCGACCAGACTATCGGCAGCTCGCCGGTCGTCTCGGTCGAAATGAAGGACACCGGCGTCATCCTGACGGTGACGCCACGCATCAACAATGCCGGCCGGGTCATGCTCGACATCGAGCAGGAGGTCAGCAATGTCACCAAGACGACCAGCTCCGGCATCGATTCGCCGACCATCCAGCAGCGCAAGATCCAGACCCGCGTCCTGGTCAATGATGGCGAGAGCCTGGCGCTGGGGGGCCTCATCCAGTCGCGCAACAATATCGACCGCACGCAGGTGCCCATCCTCGGCGATATTCCGATCATCGGCAATGCGTTCAAGCAAAAGACGGACAGCATCGGACGCACCGAACTGATCATCTTCATCAGGCCGCATGTTGTGCGCGACATCAACGAAGCCCGCGAAGTGACGGACGAATTCCGCGGCAAGATCAGTCTGCAGACACCGATCCAGAAGCGACGCGGCGGCACCAAGCTGCAGCAGGATTTGAAGAGGCTGGCGTATTGACCGATGCCGCGCACCCATCGCTCGTGCTGGCTGCCACCATCGCCCTGGCAATAGTTCTTGCCGCCATTTCGATTGCCGATTTCCGTCGGCAGATCATCCCGGACAGGCTCAATCTGGCGCTGGCCGGCATTGGCCTTGCCTATCAGATGGCGACGGATTTGGATGGCCTGCCGGTGCGGCCGCTGTTCGTCGCCGCGACGTTTGCCGCTGCCTGGCTGATCCGGCGTGGCCATTTCCTGATGACCGGCAGGATTGGGCTCGGCCTCGGCGACGTCAAGATGCTGGCCGCCGCCGCCTGCTGGATTAGCCCGCTGCTATTGCCGGTGCTGCTGTTCATTGCCAGCGCCAGCGCTCTGCTGTTCGTCGGTGGGCAGGTGGTTGCGACAGGCCCGGCGGCGGCGAAGGCGCGTGTCGCCTTCGGTCCGTTCATCGCCATCGGCCTCGGCTGCAGCTGGGCGCTGGAGCAATTTGCAGGTTTGGACATAGGACTTTTCTGATGATCACTCTGCACCTCACCTCTGAAAGATCCCGCCCTGAACGCGACGATCGCGACAGCGGCTTCACCCTGGTCGAGCTTCTCGTCGTGCTCGCCATCATCGCCTTGATCGCCACGCTCGCAGCACCGCAGGTGCTGCGCTATCTCGGCTCGGCCAGGACCAACGCGGCCAAGGCGCAAGTCCGCAACATCGAAAGCGCGCTCGAACTCTACTATGTCGACAATGCGAAATATCCGACCGCGGAGGAGGGGCTCTCGGCCCTGGTCACGGCGCCCGCGGGCGAAGCGCGCTGGAACGGCCCCTATCTTAAGGGAACGACCGGCCTGAAGGATCCGTGGGGGAGGCCCTATTCCTACGAAGTGAAGGCCGATGCCAGCGGCGTGGTCATCCGCAGCCTTGGAAAAGACGGCAAGCCGGACGGAACCGGCGAAGACCAGGACGTCAGCAACTGACTTTTCTGCTCTATGGGCGCTGTGTTTCGGTCGTGAGCGGCAGCTGCCGGGCATTTGCCAGGTCGAGGCGGGCAAAACCTCTCGCCGAATAGGCGGCACCATCCCGCAGGACCGAGACGGTGAAGCGCACGGCGGCGGGCAGGCGCCGCGGCGCATTCCAGCCGGGCAACCACGATGACGCTGCCGTCGAACCGTCGAGATATTCGAATCTTATGGCGCTCACACCGCCGAGCAGCCGCACCGGTTCGCTCTGCGTCGACGCGCCGGGCTGGCTGCCGCGCCGTGTTTTCTGGACAATGGCCAGTGCATTTCCGCCAAGCGAAACGGCAATTTCACGCAGTGCGGAGGATTTGAAGCCGATCGCCTGAACGGCGTTGAATTCGATCCGAGCAGCATCGCCGTCGAGGTAAAGCACCTGGTCCGGCGACGACTTCGACAATGGCAATGGCTCGGCATGGCTGATCGCGGTTTCCAGAAACCGCGATGCGGCATCGACCTCCATCTGGAATTCGGTCGCCTTTTCGATGCGCACCATGGTTCGAGCCTGGCCTAGGAAGACCATCATCAGCGATGTGATCACGCCGATCAGGGCCAGTCCGACCAGCACGTCGATGAGCGCGAACCCCTCAACCGATGCCGGCGGGCGAGATCTGGCATCGGGCGGGGGCATGCCCGAAAGCCGTCTCGGCCGGCAGATGGCGCCGGGCTTCGAGCGAGCGCGGAATACCAGGCCGCTCATGGAGCACCCGGCTCGCGCATCGGCACGAAGGTCAGAAATGGCCCGCCTGGAGACGCTCCACCGGTCTTCTCGATGAGAACAGCGGTCACCTTCGCCTTCGACATTTCTATCGTGCGCGTCTTCAGGGTCCAGCCGGATGGCGCCATGGCTTGCACCCGAGCTTCATAGTCGGCCAGCATCACCCGCACGGTCCTGGCGGCGTCGGCCTGGCGCTTGGCAGCGATGATGCTGCGGCTGGCCAGCACGATCGACTGGCTGGCGATGCCAAGCACCAGCGCCAGGATGGTCAAGGCGACGATCATCTCCAGCATCGAAAATCCGTCTTCGGAGGAGAGCTGCGACGATGGCCCGGTCATGGCACCGTGCGCCAGGTTGAAAGTCCGGTCAGCCAGTTGACTGCGATGCGTGCCTTCCGCCCTTTTCGCTCGAGGGCGATGTCCATGCCGGAAGCGCTGCCGTCGGGAAGGAAGGTCAAGACCGTCTGCCGGTCGGCAATGACGGTCTCCTGGCCGGTGGTCACGGTCATTTTGACATCGTCCGGCAGAGCGAGCGTGTCGCGCTCGCCAAAACGGAAGGCGCGGGCGCCGAGATCGACGACCACCTGCTTTGGCCTGGCGGTGGCGATCGCCGATGTGCGCGACAGGCGCAGCCGCATGGTGATCTCGCCGGCCAGTGTCTCCAGGTTCTTGGTGCGATAGTTGCTGACCAGCCCCGGTGCGGCGATAGTCGCGACCAAGGCCATGATCGCCAGCACGACCAGCATCTCGACCAGGGTAAATCCGGCCGTTGCGTGTTCCGGCACGCTGGCCCTCGCGGCTGTCATTGCAGCGCCAGATCGTTGATGCTGAGGATTGTCGTCATCACCGAAATGACCAGGCTGCCGACGAGGAAACCGAGCGAAATCGTCAGCGCCGGCGTCAGCAGCTTCAGCACCGTGTCGATGCGTCGCGTCAGCGTCAGCTGGAGCATTTTCGCCGCCCGATCCAGCACCACCGGAAGGGCGTTCGCCTCTTCGCCGAGCGAGACCAGCGACATCGTCGCATTGTCGAAAATCCCCGCCTTGACGATCGCGCCATGCAGGCGGGCGCCATTGGCGACGGTTTCCTCGATCGCTGCAAAGCTTGCCGCCAGTGAACTCTGCCTGGAGACGTTGGCGGCCAGGCCAAGCGCCTCGGTCATCGCCACGCCATTGCCGAGCAGCAGAGCGAGCGTTTCCAGATAGCGCGCGATCACCGCATCTCTGACCAGCGCGCCGATCAGGGGGATATTCAGCAGCCAATGCGAGAGGCGTTTTCTGGCACCGGTGGACCGGGACAGAAAAAGCCAGCCAAGCAGGCCGAGGACCGCCGCCAGCGGGAAGACGAACGGATAGTCGCGGAACACCGTGCCGAACGCCGAAAGCATGGTCATGGTGAACGGTTTTGGGGCGGACGAGCCCTCGAAGATCGGTTCCAGCGCCGGCACCAGCACCGTTGCCAGAATGACCAGCGCCCCGCTCATGACCAGCAGCAGGAAGGCCGGATAGGCCAGGGCCTCGATGATGGCCGCGCGGCGCTTGGCCGTTGCCTCATACGTGTCCGCCAGCCGCTGGCAGATATAGGCCATCTTGCCGCTGCGCTCGCCGCTGGCGAGCAAGGCGGCGACGTCGGAGGTGATGCCCGGCAGGCCGGCAAATGCCTCGGCGATCGGCCGACCGCCGGTCGTCAGATCGAGCACCGATTGCAGCTGCTGACGCCGCTGACCGTTGGCCTCGCCCGAAATAACCGCACCCAAAGCGCGGTCGACGGTGAAGCCGGCGTTTAGAAGCACCGAAAGCTCGGAAAACAGGCGGCTGAGATCGACTTTCCGGGTGAACGTCAGCGCGCTGCGTCCCGGCAAGCGAAGCTGCTGTTTGTCGCTATTCACCGGCGCAAGATGATAGGAACGGCGGCCCTGCTGCGCCAGTTTGCGCGCGGCATCCTGTTTCGTCGACGCATCGAGAACGCCGGTCTCGGTGCTGCCGTCGACGAGATAGGCGCGATAGGCAAAGGCCGGCATCAGCCACCTCCCGCGAGATCGATGACACGCCGGACTTCATCCATTGTGGTGACCTGCGACCGGGCAAGGGCGGTTGCGTGGACCGACATCGGCACGAGATCGTCCTCGGCGGCAATTTTTCCGATCTCGATTTCGCCGGCGCCCTGGTCGATAAGCTCGGCGATCCGCGGCGACACCTGCAGCATTTCATAGGTCACCGTGCGCCCACTGTAGCCGGAGCCTTTGCAGGTGCGGCAGGCCGGACCGGTCTGGTCCGCGCCGTGGCAGGTCGGGCATATACGGCGCAACAGCCTCTGCGCGATGACGCCCCTGATCGTCGCGCCGAGCAGATAGCCGTCGATGCCCATGTCGCGAAGCCGCGTCAGGGCGCCTGCGGCGCTGTTGGTGTGGAGTGTCGAAAACACCAGATGGCCGGTCAAGGCCGCCTGGACCGCGACCTGCGCCGTCTCGCGATCGCGAATTTCGCCGAGCAGGATGATGTCGGGGTCCTGCCGCAGGATCGAACGCAAGGCAGCGGCGAAGTCGAGGTCGATCGCCGGATTGACCTGCAGCTGGGTGATGCCGGCCATGCGGTATTCGACCGGGTCCTCGACGGTGAAGATCTTGACGTCCGGACGCGAACGCTCGGCGAGGATGGAATAGAGCGTCGTCGTCTTGCCGCTGCCGGTCGGTCCGGTGATTAGCACGATGCCGTTGGCGGCTTGCGACATAGAGCGGATCTTGGCTTGCGCGGCGTCGTCGAAACCCAGTTTGCCCAACTTCAATTCGACGCCGGCGCGATCGAGAATTCGAAGCACGATGGCTTCGCCGTGAATCGACGGAATGACCGAGACGCGCAGGTCGACATCGCGGCCGCGCACGGCAATGCGCATGCGTCCATCCTGCGGCAGGCGCCGTTCGGCAATGTTGAGCCGCGACAGGATCTTGATGCGGGTGGAGATGCCGGACAGCATCGCGATCGAGGCGGTGTCGACGGTGGACAGCATGCCGTCATGCCTGAAGCGGATGCGGACGTGGTCCTCGAGCGGCTCGATGTGAATGTCGGTGGCTCTTGCATCGACCGCCTTGTGGATGGTTTCGGCGACGAAGCGGACGATAGGCGCCTCGCGGGCAAAATCCTTCAACCGTTCGAGATCGTCGGGGCCGAAATCCAGGATTTCGCCACCGCCACCGCCGTTTGAAACGGCCGCCAGGGCCGATTGCTCGATGCGATCGATGCATTCGGTGATCGTGCGCCTCGGCAAGATGCGCAGCGCCAGGGTCCGCTCATAGTGAAAGGCGAGCGCGTCGATGGTTGCCGAGGAGAACGGATCGGCCACGGCGACCACCAGTTGCTCGGCGTCCATCTGTAGCGGCAGGATCGCGTTTTCCCTGAGATAGGCGAGCGGCACGCCCGCCAGCATTTCGGGGCCGACCTGGTCGGGAATCTCGACCGGCGTCGGTGCCTGGAGGTAGCGGCTGAGGCTGCTGGCAAGGTCCTGCTCGCCGATCAGTCCGAGTTCGGTCATCACCGTATCGAACGGGTGTCCTGACGTTCGCGATGCCCCCAAGGCGCGTTGAGCCGCGTGCGCGGTCAGCACCTTCTCGCCCTCGAGAAAGGCCAGAAACGCCTCTATTCCCTGGGGCTGGACGGAAGCGTTCATGAGCTCCACCCCTGCAGGATCTGTGCGGCCTCGGTGCCGAAAAGCACCTCGCAGCCGGCACTGCCGGCGAGTGTCGGTAATGCGCCGGCTTCACGGGCGGAGCTTCGCGAGACGCGCCAGAACGCCGTGTCGTCGGCCGGAGATTTCTCGATGATGAACCCGGCTTCGCCGGTGATGCCGGATCCGTCCCGTCTGACGAGGACGTCGACCGTGTAGGCCGAAGCCTCGGCCGCCTGAACCACCGCGGCGCTGGAACCAGTGGCAAGGGCAGCGCGAAGACGGCTCGGCGCATGGTCGGCACTGATCGTGCCGCGCTTCGAGTTGACCGTGAAGGCGGCATGCAGCGCCTGCAGGGGCACTGAGGCAAGTGCCGCGAACTCCTGCAGTTCGGACACCGATTCGAACGGCGCCTGCTTGTCTTGTGGCGGCCCGACGGCGCTTCTGGGCCGGGGCTGGCCGGCAAACAGCTTGGCGTTGTCGCGAAACCGGATCGCCGCCTCGGCCAGCGCTTGCGACGGCTGCTGCTCGAAGCCGAGCGATGCGAAACCAAGCGCCAGCAAACGATCGTCGGCGGCATTGAGATCGACCAGCCCGTTATGATCCTGGACGCGCACATCGAAGCTGAACGCACCCGACCGGCATGCCGCCGGTGTGGAATCCAGCGCAAACGTCTTCGTCCCCGAGCCTCCGGTCAATTCGCTCGCAACCACATTGCCGAGGCCCTCGGCAAGCAGAGACAGACGCTCCTGTTCGACTTCGTTGTTGGCGATCATCAGCCGCGTTTTCGCCGTCACGGCAAAGGGAACCACGATCGCCGAGACGATCAGCATGAACACCAGCACGGCGACCAGCGAAAAGCCGGCGTCGGCGCTTTCGCCGCCTGTGTTTGCGCTGCCGTGAGAGGTGCGGCCGCTCATAGTTCCGGGACCGGCGGTGGCGGAGGGGGCGGTGGTTGCGGCGGGAGGTTCTTCCATGGCGGATAAAGCAGGATGCGCGCTACCTTGCCGTCCCGCTCTAGCACTGCCTGATCCTTGTCGATCGCCGACACCGTCCAGCCGTCGACGGTCTCGCCATTGCCGTACCAGACGGCCGCGTCGCTGCCGGCGACGCGCAACAGGGCCTTTGCCGCGCCGCCGTTTCTGCTGACGCCCAGCAGCGACGGCGCGACGGCCGATGCGGCTTCGGGCGGCGGCGCCGGCTGCTCGGCCGGCGCGACGGCGATCTCCACCGGCTGCGGCGCTGCCGGCGGGGGCACTATTTTTCGGCGCGTCGGTGTGAACAGCGGACGCTGGAACGTCTCGCTGAAATCGCCGGCCTCGGGAAACTGAAGCGATCCCGCCGCTGATGCCAGTGAGCCGTCATGGGCTTTCCCGGAGGCAATGGGCGTGATGTCGACAGGCGTGTTGTAGAGTGCGACATTGACCAGGACGAGGCCTGCGATCGTGGCCGCAATCGCCAGGCCGGTGACTTTGCGGCTCATGGCTTGACCCCACTAGCGGCCGGCGTGCCTTGCGTTTGCAGTGGGCCGTAAAACAGGATCTCGGCAAAGATCTCGGGGTCGCCGGTCCTCCCGGCAGCCGGTCCGACATCGGTCGTGCGCACGGTGGCCTCGCGAATGAACAGCACCGGGAGCGAGCTTTCGATGGCAAGGATAGCGTTGTGAATGCCCTCCAGCGGCCCCGAAAGGTTCGCTCGCAGCCCGATGAAATCCACGCCGCCTTCGCTGAGCGCAGGTGCATTGCCAGCCGACAGCACGTTCACGCCATTGGCGATTGCGATTGCGTTCAGCCGCTTTTGCAGTCCGCCGCGAATGATGGCTTCGCTCTCGCCGGTGAGAAATTCGGAATTTGCCGCCGGCACGGGACTGGCGGCGCTGTCGAGGCGCTTTGCCAGTGCCGCCACGCCCTGCAGCTGGCCGAGAAGCTCGCGCTTTTCCTCGATCCCGGCTTGCGCCGAGGTGACACTGTCAAGCGCCGCCAACACCACCCACGCCAGGACAACGGCCGTCACGGATGCAAGGGCTAGGGCGATCAGGCGGCGGACCAGCGGCCTTGTGTTGAGGATGGCGGAGAGCATCGTCAGAGCGCTCCGATCTTGGCCGAAATGGTGAATTGTTCACCCTCTTGACCGGGAACCTTGACCACCGGAGCTGCGAATTCGGGCGCGGAAAACAGTGGTGAGGCGTCGAGCGGCTGGATCAGTTCGGCGGCCGAGGCGGAAAAGCCTGTGATTGTCAGGTCGTCGCCCTTGGCCGAAAGATCGGTCAGCCAGGTCGTGTCGGGAAGCAGGTGCGTCAGCTCGGCCCAGACGCGAACCAGCGACGCTGTCGTCTTCTTCTCCTGACGGATTTTTTCGACCTGCTCGATGCCGGCCTGCCGCTTCTGCAGCGAGGTGCGTGCCGCCTTGGCCACCACCTGCGCATCGGCGATCTGCGCGTCCAGTTCGGCGCCCGCCTGCCAGCTGCGCCAATGCGCGTGAGCGAAGGTGAGGAGCGCTGCCCCGGCCAGCACCGAACAGGCCGCTACCCAGACGGTTCTGCGGCGCCGGTCGCGCGCCGTCGGCGGCCAGATGGCAGCGAGGCTGAGCGGATCGGCACGCAGCGCAGCGTCCGGCTGCGACAGTGACAGGCAGCGGACGGACCCGCCGGCCCGACGCACGGCGTCCAGCGCCGCGGCAAGCGTCTTCGCCTTGACGACATGGTAGAGGCAGTCCTGCCCGGCGTGCCTGGCGAAGACGACGTGCACCTGCGCCGGGTCGATCGGCGTGGTGGCCAGAAGGTCGAGTTCGGCCATGTCGCGAGCCTGGCGAAGCGGCAGCCGCCGCGCCGCCAGTTGCCGGGTCAGGAACAGCGATGGCTCAATGCTGATATCGAAGGTCGGCCGCTTGCGCCGAGGCCCGCCCTGGAGAAGTGCCAGAACCTCGTCCGAGGAGGCGGTGAGTGCCAAAGGGATCGACTGGAATTCCGGCGCATTGGCCTCGCGGGCGCGAATGCCGTCATCCGCCATGCTGACGATCCAGTCGGAGGTGGTGGCTTGCCTTTGCTTGGGCACAAGCCGCGTCCAGACCCCTCGCAGCTCATCGAGCCACCAGTCGAGGAAATCCAGAACCTGCGCGTTGAGTGTCGCCACAACCAGCCGCCCGCCGCCCCGGCTGATTCTCGGCCGAGGCTTTCAAAGTGAGATTACTACAAATGCTGTCGTGATGCGGATATTAGCGAAGGTGCTGGAGGCCGATTAGTCACAGCTTTTGTCGAGACTGAAGAGCGACATGAAACGGCAGACATCATCCCGACATTCGGCTTTGAGCATGTGCCGGGATTGATCGCTTGACCCGCCATGCTCGTACAGGCGGCGAACAGAAAATAGTGCACTGGACTGCACCCCTTAGGTGAGACAAGGTAATTCATAATTCGTAATTCGGGAGATATTGAAGCTGAGATGTCCTTCGCGCTTCAGGGCGATTGGTTGAATGCCGCCTTTGCGTCAGACCTCTGCGAGGTGATCGAATGCGACGGCCTGCCCGATGGGTTCACGGACATATCCATGACAGCTGCGACCATTGGGTCGGCAGCACCAGCGTGGTGCGCAATCCCTACGGCTACGACGGCGAGAAAATCGCATTGATCCAGTCGGCGCTGGCCGCCATGCCCGTTTCGCTGCCGGGCTCGGCGGCGTGCCTGGGCAATGCGCATCGCGATCGATCCAAAGTAACTTATCAGTAATATCGACCCAGTATCGATAGGGTGCTTTCCGCAATAAACCATATTAGACAATGGTAGATTGCCGTGGTCTTAATTACAGAAGTTTCGCATTACAGCCCTTCCGCAAAATGGTCGGTGAGACTGGCATTCAGCGTAGGCGTCTATGTGCTCTCCGCATTCTTCCTGGACCCGCAATCCTTCGTAGCCCTAAGTCGGATTTACGGCGAAAATTTCATCGCCGCCGTTCCGATATTGTTGGTTGGCGGCGTTGGCACCGCGGCTCTCATTTTCGGCCGTCAGGCACCGACGCGATACGCCGTTGAGCTGCTTCGAACGCGCTGGCGGAGTTGTGTGCCGGTGCTCCTTTTCCTCCTCATCGGCATGACTGCGTTTTCTACCCACAAGAGCATGATCCCGAGGATCGTCCCGTTCTATGCCGACCCATGGCTTGCGGATCTGGACGAGTGGATACATGGAGCGGTGCCGTGGGAATTGGCGCATCGCCTCGATCACGATCTATGGGCGTTCTTTGTTTTCAAATGTTACGATGTGCTTTGGTTTGCGCAATGGCTTGGAATGATTCTTTTCGTTGCCATGTGGTCGGATCGGATAGCGCGCATTCGCTATCTGTGGGCGGTGGCGTTGACCATCTCCATCGTTGGTAGCTTGCTCGCTCTCCTGCTGTCGTCCGTTGGTCCGATCTACTATGACCACTTCGTCGGCGGAGACCGCTTCGGCGATCTCAGGGTCGCCATGTCCGGTCTGGAGTCCAGCGTCATCGTCCGCGAATACGCTGAGTATCTTTTGACCCTGCACACGACAGGAAATGCAGGCTTGGGAGGCGGCATCTCGGCCATGCCCAGCCTGCACGTCGCTCTTGCCACGCTGAATGCTTATTTCCTTTCCTCGCTCAACCGCTGGCTCGGCGTTCTCGGTTGGATCTTCGCTGCCTTGATCATGTATGGGTCGGTGTACACAGGATGGCACTACGCGGTGGACGGCTATGTCTCGATCATAGTGGTATCGGTGATCTGGTGGGGAACCGGACGCCTGGTACGCGAATAGCCTCCGACGGCCCGCGCCACGCCAACGCGAAATCTGTCGAATGCTGGGTCTTTGTCCATCGCTTATTCTGAAATCACGCAAGATCTTTCGCGTGACGCGCTGGCGCTGGCCGCCCGACAATTGCTGCGGCTTGCGCCCGGCAAAGGCCTCCATATGGACGAGACGAAGCATGTCGGCGACGCGCGCATCGCGGCGGTCCTTCGACCAGCCGAGGTTATCGAGCCTGAAGCCGATGTTCTGTTCGACGCTCATATGCGGAAACAAGGCGTGGCTCTGGAAGACGGTGTTGACCTGCCGCCTGTGCGGGGCAGTCCTTGTATGTCCGAGCCGTGCAGGAAAATCTGCCCCGCCGTCGGCTGCTCGAAGCCGGCGATCATGCGCAACAGGGTGGTCTTGCCGCAGCCGCTCGGGCCGAGCAGCGTGAAGAACTCGTTGTCGTAGATGTCGAAGGAAACGGGCTCCAGCGCCTGGTAGGTGCCGAACACCTTGGAGACGCCTTTGATCTCGACAGCCTTTCGAGGTGCGCTCAGGCTGGCCTCGTCGTTTGACACCAATGGCGACGGCAAGATCGATGCGTCCGACGGGTGTTCAGCAGGCTCAGGGTCTGGCAGGACCTTGATTAGGACGGCGTATCCGACGCCGGCGAGATGATGACGCTGGCCGAGGTCGGTATCGTCTCGATCGCGCTGACGCAAACCGATATTGTCGGCACCAACGCCGGCCATGATGTCGGCTACGAAGCCTTGTTCGCGCGGGCGTGGCATCCGCTCGATCAAAATCATCGGCGATGCCAAGGCGCCGGGTCCGATCGCCTGGGCAACCTATGCCGGCCATCGCTTCGCCCGCGAGCTGGATGAAGCCGATATCGGCGACGCGCTGCCCTTCCGCCGCGAGGTCACGGCGCTGGCGGCGGAATAGGCGCCGGCGCCACGATCCGCGAATGTCAGAATTGTTCGACTATACCGCATTGCAACAAATCCTGCGCTTGGTCACAATACAGGCATGGTTCGAACCGCACTCGCCGTCCTGGTGATCGATGAAAACCGCATCCGCGCCGCGATCATCGAGGCGGGGTTGCGCGAGGCCGGTCATGAGCGGGTCACCGTCATCCATGACGTGACCGGCATTGCGCGGCGGATCGCCGAGATCGAGCCCGACGTCATCGTCATCGATCTCGAAAACCCGAACCGCGACATGCTGGAAAACATGTTCCAGCTGTCGCGCGCCGTAAAGCGGCCGATCGCCATGTTCGTCGACCGCTCCGACCAGGCCTCGATCGAGGCGGCGGTCGATGCCGGCGTTTCGGCCTATGTCGTCGACGGGCTGCGGCAGGAACGCGTCAAGCCGATCCTCGACATGGCCGTCAGCCGCTTCAACGCTTTTTCGCGCATGGCGCGCGAACTGGAAGAGGTTCGCGGCGAACTCGAGAGCCGCAAGGTGATCGATCGCGCCAAGGGCATCCTGATGAAGTCGCGCGGCCTCTCCGAAGAGGCGGCCTACACGCTGCTGCGCAAGACGGCGATGAACCAGAACCGCAAGATCGGCGACATCGCCCAGAGCCTGGTGACCGCCGCCGGGCTGCTGGGACCGGCAGAGGACGAATGAGCATGACTGCTGCGCACCAGATCACCGCCGGCTTCATGCCACTTTTCGACAGCGCCGTGCTGGTCGCGGCAAGCGAGCTTGGCTTCGCCGCTCGCGAAGGCATCGACCTCACGCTGCACCGCGAGACGTCGTGGGCCAACATCCGCGACCGCATCGCCATCGGCCACTTCCATCTCGCCCATATGCTCGGACCGATGCCGCTCGCATGCAATCTCGGGTTGACGCCGCTCGCCTCGGAAACCATCGTGCCGTTCTCGCTCGGCCTTGGCGGCAATTGCGTCACCATCTCCAACGCCGTCTGGACTGGGATAGTGGCGCATGGCGCCGAGGCTGACCTCGACCCTGCGCGCGCCGGTGCCGCTCTTGGTGCGCTCATCCGAGAGCGCGCTGCTGCCGACCTGGATCCGCTGCGCTTCGCCGTCGTGCATCCGCATTCCGGGCATAATTACGAACTGCGCTACTGGCTCGCCGCCTGCGGCATCGATCCAGAGCGGCAGATCGAGATCGTCATCGTGCCGCCGCCATTCATGGCCGACGCGCTGGCCGCAGGCCGCATCGACGGCTACTGCGTCGGCGAACCCTGGAACAGCGCCTCGGTGGCCGCCGGCACCGGCCATATCGTCACCGTCAAGGCACAGATATGGCGCAACAGCCCGGAGAAGGTGATCGGCGTTCGCAAGGCCTGGGCGGATGAGAATCCCGAAGCGCTGGCAGCACTTCTGCGCGCGCTGCATCACTCGGCGCGCTGGTGCCAGGATCCGGCCAACCACGGCGAATTGGCCGCTGTCATGGCGCAGCCCGGCTTCCTCGGCCTGCCGCCGGCGGTGCAGATGCCGATCCTGACCGGACATCTCCAACTCGGCGGCGGCGCGGAGCGGACGATCGACGACTTCTTCCTGCCTTTCGATAAGGCGGCGAATTTTCCGTGGAAGAGCCATGCGCTGTGGTTCTACACGCAGATGGTGCGCTGGGGGCACGTGGCGCACACGCTGGAAAACCTCGCCATTGCTCGCGACTGCTACCGGCCCGACCTCTACCGCTCGGCGCTGAAGCCGCTTGGCGTCGCACTTCCTGGCGCCAATTCGAAAGTCGAGGGCGCGCTGAGCGCGGCCACCGCGGTCGGTGCGACCGGTGCCGGCCTTGTGCTTGGCCCGGACGGTTTCTTCGACGGCCAGATCTTCGATCCCGACGAGATCGACGCCTATATTGCTGGCCAGAAATCGGCCCGCGCGGGAGTCTGATCATTTCGGCGCCATTCTTGTGCATTGCACAAAAATTATGCGTGCGATTGCTCTAATGAACAATCTTTGGCTTTCTGCCCCAGCGGGCCGGCGTGCCGACGATTGGATCATGTCGTTGATCTCATTGATATTTGCCGTCTATTCCGAAACTGGCACGATTCCTGCTTTGCAATAGGCAGGCCCTTCTCGGGTCACGGAACAGGCGTCCAATGGCGGGCGCTACAGGCAAAGCTGCCGCTCAGGTCAACACGCGATCCCGGATGGACGGACGCGCGCGGCCTGGCCGGCGGCTTTTTTTGTTTTGATCGAACACGCAATCGACGGCGCTGATCCCAAGCAGTGCCCAACGGGAGACGACGATGACGAAACGCATCAAGACCGAAGCCCCCCTCGAGGGCATGACTCGCCGCAACTTCCTGATGGCAAGTGCTGCCACCGCGGCAACCCTGGCGGCCGCGCGTGCGCTGCTGCCCTCTGGCGCCTATGCGGCGACCGCCGCCCCGGAAGTCACCGGCGCCAAGCTTGGCTTCATCGCGCTGACCGATGCGGCGCCGCTGATGATCGCCAAGGAGAAGGGCCTGTTCGCCAAGTTCGGCATACCCGATGTCGAGGTGCTCAAGCAGGCCTCCTGGGGCGCGACGCGCGACAATCTGATGCTCGGCGGCGCGGCCAATGGCATCGACGGCGCCCATATACTGACGCCGCTGCCTTACCTCATGCACACCGGCAAGGTGACGCAGAACAACCAGCCGATGCCAATGGCGATCGTGGCGCGGCTCAACTACGACTGTCAGGGCATTTCGGTGGCCCAGGAATATGCCGGCACTGGCGTCGGCCTCGACGCCTCGAAGCTGAAGGACGCCTTTGCCGCCAAGAAGGCGGCCGGCAAGGAAATCAAGGCCGCCATGACCTTCCCGGGCGGCACCCACGATTTGTGGCTGCGCTACTGGCTGGCCGCCGGCGGCATCGATCCGGACAAGGACGTATCGACCATCGTCGTGCCGCCGCCGCAGATGGTGGCCAACATGAAGGTCGGCAACATGGACGTGTTCTGCGTCGGCGAGCCATGGAACGAGCAGCTCGTCCACCAGGGCGTCGGCTTCACCGCCGCCACTACAGGCGAATTGTGGAAGGGCCATCCGGAAAAGGCGCTGGGCCTGCGTGCCGAATTCATCGACAAGTACCCGAACGCCACCAAGGCGATTTTGATGGCCGTCATGGAAGCCCAGCAATGGTGCGAGGCCAAGGAAAGCAAGGACGAGATGGCAGCCATCATCGGCAAGCGGCAATGGATGAACGTGCCTGTCGCCGACATCATCGGCCGTCTCAAGGGTGACATCAATTACGGCAATGGCCGCATCGCCAACGGCACCGACCTCTACATGAAGTTCTGGAAGGACGGCGTGTCCTATCCGTTCAAGAGCCATGACTCCTGGTTCCTCGCCGAGAACATCCGCTGGGGCAAATTCGCGCCGACCACCGACATCAAGGCGCTGGTCGACCAGGTCAACCGCGAGGATCTGTGGCGCGAGGCGGCCAAGGACCTCGGCGTCGCGGCAGCCGACATCCCGGCGTCATCGTCGCGCGGTGTCGAGACCTTCTTCGACGGCAAGATCTTCGATCCGGCCAATCCGTCCGCCTATCTCGACAGCCTGAAGATAAAGGCCTCGGCATAAGCCCGATGGCGAGCGGCGCCGACGGCGCCGCCTGCTGCCGCAGATTCCGATCACGGAGTTTTTCCCAGACATGTCGATCCAGACTATCGAGGACAGCAAGGTGAAGACATTTCCCGCGCCGGCCAAGCCGGCCGAGGTGATTGCCTTCACCGCCAAGACGAAACCTCGCTTCGACGCGGTGGCGATCGCCGGCAAACTGGCCAGCGCGCTGATGCCGCCCATCATCGTCATCGCTCTCATGCTGGTCGTCTGGCAGATCGCCTGCTCGTCGCCGACGTCAAGCCTGCCGCCGCCGAGTCAGGTCTGGAACGAGGCCTACGATCTGATCGCGCATCCGTTCTTCGACAATGGCCCGCAGGACATTGGGCTCGCCTGGCGGGTGCTGATCTCGCTGCAGCGCGTTGCCATCGGCTTCGGCCTGGCGGCGATCGTCGGCGTGGCGCTCGGCGCGCTTGTCGGCCAGTCGATCTGGGCGATGCGCGGCCTCGACCCGGTGTTCCAGATCCTGCGCACGGTGCCGCCGCTGGCCTGGCTGCCGCTGTCGCTGGCCGCGTTTCGCGATTCCAGTCCGTCGGCGCTGTTCGTCATCTTCATCACCTCGATCTGGCCAATCATCATCAACACCGCCGTTGGCGTGCGCAACATTCCTGAGGATTACCGCAACGTCTCGCGCATCCTGCGGCTCAACCAGTTCGAATTCTTCGTCAAGATCATGGTGCCGGCCGCCGCGCCGTACATCTTCACCGGCTTGCGGATCGGCATCGGTCTGTCCTGGCTCGCCATCGTCGCCGCCGAAATGCTGACCGGCGGCGTCGGCATCGGCTTCTTCATCTGGGATGCGTGGAACTCGTCGCGGCTGCCCGACATCATCGTCGCGCTGGCCTATATCGGCGTCACCGGCTTCTGCCTCGACCGGCTGGTCGCGGCAGTCGGCGCCTTCGTCACCCGCGGCACAACGGCAAAGTGAGGAGAGGAGCGATGACGGCCTATCTGAAACTCGACCATATCGACAAATCCTTTGCCCGTGGTGGTCAGGTCAGCGAGGTGCTGAAGGACATCCGGCTGACCATCGACAAGGGCGAATTCGTCTCCATCATCGGCCATTCCGGCTGCGGCAAGTCGACCTTGCTCAACCTGATCGCCGGGTTGACCAAAGTGTCAGCCGGGGCCGTGCTGCTCGAGGACAAGGAGGTCGACAGCCCCGGACCCGAACGCGCCGTGGTGTTCCAGAACCATTCGCTGTTGCCGTGGCTCACCGTCTACGAAAACATCAACCTCGCGGTGTCGAAGGTTTTCGGCCGCACCAAGAGCAAGGCCGAGCGGCATGACTGGATCATGCGCAACCTCGACCTCGTGCAGATGGCGCACGCCAGGGACAAGCGCCCGGCCGAGATATCGGGCGGCATGAAGCAGCGCGTCGGTATCGCCCGGGCGCTGGCCATGGAACCGAAGATCCTGCTGCTCGACGAGCCGTTCGGCGCGCTCGACGCGCTGACCCGTGCGCATCTGCAGGACGCGGTGATGGACATCCATTCCAGGCTCGGCTCAACGACGATCATGATCACCCATGATGTCGACGAGGCGGTGCTGCTCTCCGACCGCATCGTCATGATGACCAACGGTCCGGCAGCAACGATCGGCGAGGTGCTTGCGGTGCCGCTCGCCCGGCCGCGCCGGCGCGTCGAACTCTCTTCCGACCGGACCTTCCTGCGCTGCCGCGAAGCGGTGCTGAAGTTCCTCTACGAACGCCACCGCTTCGTCGAAGCCGCGGAGTGAGGCCATGATCGATAAATTCGTCATCATCGGCAATTGGCAACCTGCATCGGCAATGGGCAATCTACCGCATTGCACAAATATTATGCTGCTGTGCAAGGCATTCTGACTAATCTTTGATCCGCTGCCGGGCGTGGTCAAAATTCGCACGGCTGCGGTTCACATTGATTTTATTCGATAATCTAGAGCGCTGTCGAACTGGCACGCTTCCTGCCTTTGAGAATGTAGGTCCACAGGGCCAAGTGACACGGCGTCCAATGGCGGGCGCCACAGGCAAAGCTGCCGCTCAGGTCAATATGCGATCCCGAATGGACGGGCGCGCGAAGACCTGGCCGGCGGCTTTTTTATTTTTACCGAACACGCAATCGACGGCGCTGGTCCCAGGCGGCGCCCAACCGGAGACGACGATGACGAAACGGATCGGAACTGGCACGTCCCTCGCGGACTTCACGCGCCGCGATTTTCTGGCCAGCAGCGCGCTGACGGCGGCTCTGTTCACCGCGGCGCTCCTGCTGTTTCCCGTCGGCGCCAAGACCGAAAGCAGGGACCTGACCGTGGCGGACCCGATCTCGTTGCATGCACCGATGCCGCATCGATGATTCACCCACAAAATATCCGCGGTGCTTCCCACGCCGCAAACCGGAGCCAGACATTGACCGCAAATCTCCCAGCCGCGCCCAGCCAGGACAGTGCTTCCCGGCAGGCGCTTGTGATGTCCACCATCGCCTTCACCGTCTGCTTCGCGGTGTGGACGATCTTTTCAATCATCGGCGTGCGCATAAAGCAGGACCTGGGGCTGAACGAAACCGAGTTCGGCCTGCTCGTCGGCACGCCGATCCTGACCGGTTCGCTCGTGCGCATGGTGCTCGGCGTCTGGACCGACCGCTTTGGCGGACGGCTGGTCTACACCGCGACCATGCTTGCGGCCGCGGTCGCGACCTTCCTGCTGGCTTTTGCGCACACCTACGGGCAGATGCTGGTCGCCGCGCTCGGTGTCGGGCTCGCCGGTGGTTCCTTCGCCGTCGGTGTCGCATATGTCTCGCGCTTCTTCCCGGCCGGCAAACAGGGGACGGCCCTGGGTATTTTCGGCGTCGGCAATGTCGGGGCCGCGGTCACCAAGTTCGTCGCGCCGTTCGTGCTTCTTTCCTGGGGCTGGCAGTCGGTCGCGCTGATCTGGGCGGCAGCTCTCGTCGTCATGGCCGCCGTCTTCTGGTTCACCACCGGCGACGATCCGGTCATCCGCGAACGCCGCGCCGGCAAGGCAGCACCCGCGAGAAGCTTCTGGCAGGAATTCGCGCCGCTCAAGAACCTGCAGGTCTGGCGCTTCGCCTTCTACTATTTCTTCGCCTTCGGTGCGTTCGTCGCGCTGTCGCTGTGGTTGCCGCGCTACCTGATCGGCGTCTACGGCTTCGGGCTTGCGACCGCCGGCATGATCGGCGCGGCCTATTCGATCCCGGCAAGTGTCTTCCGCGCCTATGGCGGCGTGCTGTCCGACCGGATCGGCGCCCGCACCGTGCTCTACTGCACCTTCGCTGTCAGTGCCGTCGCGACCCTCGTTTTGTCTCTCCCCTCGGCAGACTACGTCGTGCGCGGCATCAGCGGGCCGATCGCCTTCCATTTCGAGATCGGCCCGCTGGCCTTCATAGCCGTTGCCTGCGTGCTCGGCTTCTTCATGAGCCTTGGCAAGGCCGCCGTCTACAAGCACATCCCGGCTTACTATCCGCAGAGTGTTGGCGCGGTCGGCGGCGTTGTCGGCATGATTGGCGGGCTCGGCGGCTTTATCCTGCCAATCGCCTTCGGCGCTCTCAACGACCTCACCGGCGTCTGGTCGAGCTGCTTCATGCTGCTCTTCGTCATCGTCGCCACCTGCTTTGCCTGGATGCATGTTTCCATCCGGCGGATGGAGCGCACGGCGGCTGCCGATGCTTCAGCTCTTTCCTACGCAGCTGAGTGAGACAGGAGCGGATCAGGACAATGACCGAAAGACTCGTCATCATCGGCAACGGCATGGCCCCCGGGCGCATGCTGGAGCATCTCCTGGAAAAGGCGCCTGGGCGCTACCAGGTCACCATCTTCAATGCCGAGCCGCGCGTGAACTACGACCGCATCATGCTGTCGCCGGTTCTGTCGGGTGAAAAAGCCTATGAGGAGATCATCATCCATGGCGACGGCTGGTACATCAAGCACGGCATCACCCTCTACAAGGGCCACAAGATCGTCGCCATCGACCGGCAGGCAAAGACCGTCACCTCCGATCACGGCGTGACCGAGCCCTACGACAAGCTCGTCATCGCCACAGGCTCGGTGCCGTTCATCATCCCGGTGCCGGGCCACAATTTGCCGGGCGTGCTGACCTATCGCGACCTCGACGACGTCCAGGCGATGATGCTTGCCGCACAGTCGCGGGCCAAGGCGGTCGTCATCGGCGGCGGCTTGCTCGGGCTCGAGGCCGCGGCCGGCCTTAACGCGCAAGGCATGGACGTCACCGTGCTGCATGTCATGCCGACATTGATGGAGCGCCAGCTCGATCCCGCGGCCGGCTACTTGCTGCAGCGTGCCGTCGAACAGCGCGGCATCAAGGTTATCACCAAGGCCAACACCCAGGCGATCACGGGCAACGGCAAGGTCGAGCAGGTCGAGCTCGCCGACGGCACCGTCATCCCTGCGACGCTGGTGGTGATGGCTGTCGGCATCCGGCCGAACGCGGCAATCGCCAAGGAGGCCGGCATTGCCGTCAATCGTGGCATCGTCGTCGACGCCGGTATGCGCAGCAACGATCCCGATATCTACGCGCTCGGCGAATGCGCCGAGGTCAACGGTCAGGTCTATGGTCTGGTAGCACCGCTCTATGAGATGGCTCGTGTCGCCGCCAGCCAGCTCGCCGGCGACGAGGCTGCTGCCTTCGTTCACTCGGACACGCCGACCAAGCTCAAGGTCACCGGCATCGAACTGTTCTCGCTCGGAGACTTCGCCGATGGTGACGATCGCCAGGAGATCGTGCTGCGCGATGCTTCGGCCGGCGTCTACAAGCGGCTGGTGCTGAAGGACGACCGCATCATCGGTACCGTGCTCTATGGCGAGACGGCCGACGGCGCCTGGTTCAACGACCTGAAGAAGAAGCAGACCGACATATCGGAGATGCGCGACACGCTTATCTTCGGCCAGTCCTACCAGGGGGGTGCCCCACTGGACCCTATGGCGGCCGTTGCAGCCTTGCCGGATGATGCGGAAATCTGCGGCTGCAACGGCGTTTGCAAGGGAAAGATCACTGGCGCGATCACGGCCAAAGGCCTGACTTCGCTCGACGATGTGCGCGCCCACACCAAGGCGTCCGCCTCCTGCGGCTCCTGCACGGGCCTGGTCGAGAAGCTGATGGTGCTGACCCTCGGCGACACGTACAACCCCGCCGCCGTGCAGCCGATGTGCTCCTGCACCACCCTCGGCCATGACGAGGTCCGCCGGCTGATCAAGGCCAAGGGCCTGAAGACCATTCCGGCGGTCATGCAGGAACTGGAATGGACGACTTCCTGTGGCTGCGCCAAATGCCGGCCGGCGCTGAACTACTACCTCGTCTGCGACTGGCCGAACGACTACGCCGACGACTACCAGTCGCGCTTCATCAACGAGCGTGTCCACGCCAACATCCAGAAGGACGGCACCTATTCGGTGGTGCCGCGCATGTGGGGTGGGGTGACAAACGCCGCCGAACTGCGCGCAATCGCCGACGTCGTCGACAAGTTCGAAATCCCCATGGTCAAGGTCACCGGCGGCCAGCGCATCGATATGCTCGGCATCCGCAAGGAGGACCTGCCGGCGGTGTGGGCCGATCTCGGCCAGGCCGGCTTCGTCTCCGGCCACGCCTATGCCAAGGGGTTGCGCACGGTGAAGACCTGCGTCGGCTCCGACTGGTGCCGCTTCGGCACGCAGGATTCGACGGGATTTGGCGTCCGCATCGAAAAATTCATGTGGGGCTCGTGGACGCCGGCCAAGGTCAAAATGGCGGTGTCGGGCTGCCCGCGCAACTGCGCCGAGGCGACCTGCAAGGATGTCGGCGTGATCTGCGTCGACTCCGGCTACGAGATCCATTTCGCCGGTGCGGCCGGCCTCGACATCAAGGGCACCGAAGTGCTCGGCCTGGTCAAGACCGAGGACGAAGCGCTGGAGCATATCGTAGCGTTGACGCAGATGTATCGCGAGCAGGGCCGCTATCTCGAGCGCATCTACAAATGGGCCAAGCGCATCGGCATCCCCGAGATCAAGCGCCAGATCATGGACGATGGCGAGAAGCGCAAGGCCTATTACGACCGCTTCGTCTTCAGCCAGAAATTCGCCCAGGTCGACCCGTGGTCGGAGCGCGTTTCCGGCAAGGACAAGCACGAATTCCGGCCGATGGCCTCGGTCGGCTTTGCGCAGGCGGCGGAGTGATGGAGATGAACTGGATAGCAATCGGCTCCATCTCCGACATCCCGCGCCGCGGCGCGCGCTGTGTGGCCACCCCGGAAGGCAAGATCGCCGTCTTTCGCACCGTGGACGATCAGGTCTACGCCATCGACGACCATTGCCCGCATAGAGGTGGGCCGCTCAGCCAGGGCATCGTGCATGGCACGGCGGTGACCTGTCCTTTGCACAATTGGGTGATTTCGCTGGAGACGGGCAAAGCGCTCGGCGCCGACGAGGGCGTGGTGCGCACCATTCCGGTGCGGGTCGAAGGCGAGCGTCTGTTCATCGCGCTGGAAGCGCTGGCCAGCCGCGCGGCCTGAACCATGGAGATTGACGAAGCGCGCGAGGTGAGGACCACCTGCCCCTATTGCGGGGTGGGCTGCGGCGTGCTGGCGAAGGTCGCCGCGGACGGGCAAGTGTCCGTCCGCGGCGACCCCGACCATCCGGCCAATTTCGGCCGGCTCTGCTCCAAGGGCTCGGCACTGGCCGAGACCATCGACCTCGACGGCAGGCTGCTTTACCCGGAGATTCACGGCCGCCGCGCCGGCTGGGACGAGGCGCTCGACCTTGTCGCCTCGACCTTCTCGCAAACCATCGCCGAGCACGGACCCGATGCGGTTGCCTTCTATGTCTCCGGCCAATTGCTGACCGAGGATTATTACGTCGCCAACAAGCTGATGAAGGGTTTTGTCGGCTCGGCCAACATCGACACCAATTCGCGCCTGTGCATGGCCTCCTCGGTCGCCGGCCACCGCCGCGCCTTCGGCTCCGACACCGTGCCGGGAACCTATGAGGATCTGGAACTCGCCGATCTTATCGTGCTGGTTGGTTCCAACCTCGCCTGGTGCCATCCCGTGCTCTACCAGCGCATCGCGGCGGCGCGGGAAAAGCGGCCGGAGATGAAGATCGTGCTGGTCGATCCGCGCCGCACCATGACATCAGACATTGCCGACATGCATCTGGCGATCGCGCCGGACGGCGACGTCGCTTTGTTCACGGGGCTGCTCTCTTATCTCGGGCAGCACAATGCGCTGGATCGCGCCTACATCACGACGCACACGACTGGCTTCGGGCAAGCGCTTTTCGCTGCCTCGGCGCTCGATCTTGCCGGCGTCGCCACCGCCACGGGCCTGAGCGAGGACGAGCTTGGCCGTTTCTACAGCCTATTCGCGGCAACGGCGAAAACGGTGACGGTTTATAGCCAGGGCGTGAACCAGTCGTCTTCGGGCACCGACAAGGTCAACGCCATCATCAACTGCCATCTCGCCACCGGCCGGATAGGCAAACCGGGGGCAGGGCCGTTCTCTGTGACCGGCCAGCCCAACGCCATGGGCGGGCGGGAGGTCGGCGGTATGGCCAACATGCTGGCCGCCCATATGGAGATCGAAAACCCGGAACATCGCGACCGCGTGCAGCGCTTCTGGAATGCGCCTGATGTCGCGCAAAAGCCCGGACTGAAGGCGGTCGAGATGTTCCAGGCGCTGGCCGACGGACGCATCAAGGCGTTGTGGATCATGGCCACCAACCCGGTCGATTCGATGCCGGATGCCGACGCTGTCGAAGCGGCGATCAAGGCCTGCCCGTTCGTGGTGGTATCGGACGTGCTGGCCCAGACCGACACCGTTCGTCACGCCCATGTCCGGCTGCCCGCCGCCGCCTGGGGCGAGAAGGACGGCATCGTTACCAATTCCGAACGCCGGGTGTCGCGCCAACGCGCTTTTTTGGAGCTGCCTGGCGAGGCAAGGCCCGACTGGCAGATTGTCGTCGAGGTCGGTAGGCGGATGGGGTTTGGCGGGGCGTTTTCCTATGAGACGCCGGCAGAGGTGTTCGCCGAACACGCCGCGCTGTCGGGGTTCGAGAATGATGGCGCGCGGGATTTCGATATTGGGGCTTATGCTGGTGTCAATGAAGGAGACTACAACGCATTGGAGCCGTTCCAATGGCCAGCGCCGAGCCAAGCCGCCCCCCTCTGGCCTGCCGGCCATCTCCCCCTCAAGGGGGGAGATCGGCTGTTGCTACAGCCTTCGCCAACTGCCAACGTCGCAAAACGAGGGCAGTCGGTGAAGCTGCCAATCTCCCCCCTTGAGGGGGAGATGGCCGGCAGGCCAGAGGGGGGCGCTCAAGCTGGAGGTTGGCCAGAAGGGGGCGGCACGACTGGGCGCCAACCCACCCGCTTCTTCGCCAACGGCGATTTCTACACACCCGACCGTAAGGCGCGCTTCATCGCCATCCGCCCCACTGTCGAAATCCGCACCAGTCCCGACTATCCGCTGATCCTCAACACCGGCCGCATCCGTGACCATTGGCACACCATGACGCGGACGGGGAAAAGCCCGCGGCTTTCGCAGCACATCGCTGAGCCATTCGTCGAAATCCACCCGGCGGATGCGCTACGCTTCGGCATCGGCGACGCCGACATCGTGCGCGTTTCCAACCCGCGCGGTGACGTGCTGGTGCGCGCGCTGGTGACGGCGCGCCAGCGCCAGGGCAGCCTGTTTGCACCGATGCACTGGACCGATCAGTTTTCGGCAAGGGGCCGGCTCGACACGCTGACCGCGCCGCTGACCGATCCCATTTCCGGTCAGCCGGCGCTGAAACATGTCGCCGCCCGCATCGAGAAATTCGCCGCGAAAGCCTTCGGCTTTGCCGTGATGCGGCAGAGGCCGGAGCCGGATACCGCGGCCTATTGGGCCGTGGCCAAATGCAAGGGCGGCTGGCGGGTCGAACTGGCCTTTGCCGACGACGACATCGATTGGGCGGGTTTTGCCGGATCACTGTTCGGCGCTCCGCCCGGAGCCGAAATGTCAGCCTATCATGATCGCGACGCCGGCCAGCATCGCATCGCCGCCTTCGACGGCGATCGATTGTTGGGCGCCTTGTTCGTCGCGCCCGGCCCCGTCGCCGTGTCGCGCGGCTGGGCGGCGGACCAATTGAGTGCCGATCATGTCGACCGGCGCGGCAGGCTGGCGATCGTGGCCGGGCGGCCGGGTGGGGTCGACGTCGACCGCGGCGCCATCGTTTGCTCCTGTTTCGGCGTCGGCGCCAACCAGATCGCGGAGGCGGTGCGCCACGGCTGCGGCAGCGTCGCGGCAATCGGCGCGGCCCTGCATGCCGGCACGAATTGCGGCTCCTGCCGCGCCGAGATCAGGGTCATAGTCGACGCACAGAGCCTTCAAGCAGCCGAGTGATTGTCTTCGCCAAGGGGCCTGCACGACGGCGCGGCTTGGGCTATGGTGGTGCAAGCGTGCAGCGTCGCGCATGAATCGTCTTCAGTCAGGGTCATCCAATGGCAAATCCCCCGCGCCGACCGACAAATCCGATGACGGCCGCCGAAGCGGCTTTCAAGCCAATCAAGAAGCCGGCTGCTCCGGTGCGTGAGCCCTCGGCCGCTCCAGGCGTCAGGGAGCTTGTTTCGATCCGGATCGACCGCGCCGTGCTGGACCACTTTCAGGAGGATGGTCCCGGCTGGCAGGACCGCATCAACGACGCCTTGCGGCAGGCGATTGAAGGCAAGCCGACGGCCAGCGGTTCGGACGACGAGTAGCGCTCGTCGCTTCGTCATCCACGGGCGGAGCAAGGAGCGTAGCGACGCGGCGCAGACCCGAGGATCCATGCCGCGACTTCAGAGCGCTGCAACGGTGCAGAATTCTGTTCCGCTGCATTCTTCGATAGCTGTCACGGAATGGATCCCAGGGTCTCCGCGACGGAGCTTCGCTCCTGCTTCGCCCTGGGATGACGAAGTTGGGGAGGCTTCGGCCAAAGCGGACGTCGTCTCCTGCTTCGAAGTGCAGGATGTAGAGCTTCCGCGTCTTCTCGTGGATCGTCCATTCGCCTTTCCAGCCTTTCGGCAGCACCAGCATTTCGCCGGGGCCGACATCCTCGCTGCGGCCGTCGGGACCATGTAGCGAGACCCGGCCCGAGACGATGTGGCAGGTTTCGGAATTGCTGTCGCGCGACGCGGTGAAGCGGCCGGGCGTGCACTCCCAGACGCCGACTTCCAGCGTGCCGTCCGGCGAGGTCCACAATGTCTTCGACGCTTCGAGCTGATCGCCGCTGATCGAGGTCGGCTTGAGGTCAGGCTCGCCGAGATCGATGGAAGCGAGGTGGGCGAAGGTCTGGAAGTCGGTCATGGCAGTCTCTCAATGTCCCGTGATGCGGTCGGCGATTGCGGCCAGTTTCGACGTGTGCTGGAGGCCGGCTTCCTCGCGCTCGTCGGCGACTCGATAAAGCTGGTACATCGAGTGAACACCAAGCCAGCGCATCGGCTCGGGTTCCCATTTGCTGACCTGGCGGTTGACCCAAGGCAGACGGGTCAGTTCGGTGTCGCGGCGCAGGATGAGGTCGCGCAGGGTGCGGCCGGAAAGGTTGGAGCTCGACACGCCGAGCCCGACATAGCCGCCGGCCCAGCCGATGCCGGTTTGCGGATCGAGGCCTGCCGTCGTGCACCAGTCGCGCGGCACGCCCAGCACGCCGCACCAGGCATGGTCGATGCGAAGTTCGGCTGTCTGCGGCAGAAGCCGGGTGAGGATCGCGTGCAGGCTCTCGATGGTCGCCTGCTGCGTCTGGCCACGCACATCCGTTTGCGAGCCGTAGCGATATGGCACGCCGCGTCCGCCCATGGTGATGCGGCCTTCCCTGGTGCGCTGCGCGTAGCAATAGGCGTGCGCGGCGTCGCCCAGAAGCTCATGGCCTTGCCAGCCGATCTCGTCCCACAGAGACTGCGGCAGCGGTTCGGTGATGATCTGCGCGCTGTTGAGCGGCAGCCAGAGCCGCTCATTGCCTGATATGCCGGCCGTGAACCCTTCGGTGGCGCGGATGATGATCGGCGCACGCACGGTGCCGCGGTTCGTCGTGACCTTGCCCTTCTCGATGCCGGTCACGGTGGTCTGCTCGTAGATCGGCACACCAAGCCGCTTGACGGCTTCGGAGAGCCCGCGCACCAGCTTGGCCGGCTGTACGCGTGCGGTGCCGTGGTGGATATAGCCGCCCAGCACATTGTGGATGTTGATGCGGGCCTTGGCCTCTTCCTGGCCGATCAGGCTGACGCGATCCGGCGGCACGCTCCAGCCGATCGCATCGGCATAGGCGGCCTTGATCCTTTCGAGCTGCGGCGGGTTGGTGGCGACCGTCAGATTGTCGACGCGGCGGATGTCGGCATCGATGCCTTCGGCCTCGGTCACCGCGATCACTTCGTCGACCGTGCCATGCATGGCGGTTTCCATGTCGATGACGGCGCCGCGCGTCGAGGTCTGCAGATATTTCTCGCGCGACCAACTGAAGCCGCCGGACAGCCAGCCGCCGTTGCGGCCGGACGCGCCGAAGCCGGCGAACTCCCTTTCGACGATGGCGATGCGGATCGAAGGATCGGCCTTCTTCAGATAATAGGCCGTCCACAGGCCGGTATAGCCGGCGCCGACGATGCAGACATCGGCCTCGAGATCGCCAGGGAGCGGCGCGCGATAGGCCGGCAGGCCGATATCAGCATACCAAAACGAGACGTTGCCGTTGACTTTGGCGTCCATGTCTAAAAATCCTGCAGGGGAATGAGCGGTCAGGTCATCGTCATGTCGGCGCGGTCGTCGTCGGCAAGAAGTTTTGCATCGACGACGGACAGCGCAGATCGACCGTGTCACCAATCGAGAACGGTGGGGCTTCCAGCGAGGCGCGCACGACGGCGACCGAGCCGTCGCGCAGCGTCACCTGGTATTTCGACCCCAGATAGATCGTCTCGCTGACCTCCTGACAAGCGGATTCGCTCAGGTCATTTGAAAATCGGTGCTGCTCGGCTGTCTAGGGCCTTGGCTCCGGAGGAACCGACGCTTTGGTTTGGCGGTCGAAAACGACCGCCAGCCCGTTCTTGATGGCCAGCGAGGCGACCATGTCGTCGAGTTCGCGATCGGGAATGGCGGGTTTGAGGACCTGCCGGATGGCCTGATAGGCCTGCTCTGTCGACACATAGTCGTAGCGCTTTTTGCGCGCTTCCACATATTGCTCGATGATGATCCCCAGCCGGCGGGCGGTGATGTCTTCTGGTTGCTGCAAGGGAGCCTCCTCAAGCTCGATCGTCTCCAGACCCCTGGGATGTAAAAACCCATGCCGTGAAAGTTAAGGCCTGCGGCCAGTCCGAGGTGAAAAAAATTAGCTTCCGTCATCGACGAGCCGCACGGCGATCAATGAGGTTGCTCAAAGCCTCGTCCAAATCGGGTGACCAAGGATCGGGCGCGCACTCACAACAGCTCCGACAGAACGGCCATGAAGTGGTCGTTCTCAGAAGTCGAGCCTATGCTGACGCGGACATAGCTGTCGAAGCCCTGCTGCTTCCACGGTTTGACGATGACACCTTGTCGCAGCAAGCCTTCGACGAAGACGGACGCATCTTGCCGGCAGTTGAAGAACAGGAAGTTGCCTCTGGAGGCAGCGACGTCGAGGCGCTTGTCCGCCAGAAAATTCTCGACACGTGCTCTCTCCGCTCTGGCCAATGTGACGACTTCGGCGAGGTGTTCCTCGTCGGCCAGCGCGGTCAGGGCGGCGGCCTGGGCCATGCCGTTGGCGTTGAAAGGCGTGCGGACGCGGTCGAGCAGCGCGCGCAGCTCCGGGTCGCCGACGATGCCGAAACCGATCCGTAATCCGGCCAGGCCGAACGCCTTGGAGAAGGTTCGAAGCACGATCCATGGCGGGTCGAGCTTACTGAGATAGGGCAGGGATGATGCGTAGTCGTCGCCCTCAGCATATTCAGCATAAGCCTCATCGATGACGATCAGTGTCTCGTCGCTGACCGCTTCCAGAACCCTCGACAGATCGCCGCCGGAGAGCCAGCTGCCGACCGGGTTCATCGGGTTCGAGAACAGCAGCATGCGTGGCCGTTCGCGCACCGCTTCGACCAGCGCGTCGACATCGATGGTGAGATCACTGTTGACGGCAACGCGCTTGACGGTGGCGCCCATCAGCGTCGCATAGTCCTCATGCAGCGGGAACGATGGATAGAGCGTGACGACGGCGTCGCCGGGCCGCAACACGGCCCTGCTTATCACTGAGAGAAGATCTTCGGACCCATTGCCCAGGATAATCTGGTCCTCGGTAACGGCATATTTGTCGCCGATCGCCTGGCGCAGCTTGCGTCCGGCAGGGTCGGGATAGAGGCGGAACGTCTCGGAGCCGGCTTGCATGATCGTCGCCAGCAACGGGCTCGGGCCAAGCGGGTTTTCGTTCGAGCCCAGCTTGGCGATCCTGGCCGGCGCGTATCGTTCCTGCACCTCGTCAATGGTCAGCCCGGAACTGTAGGGCGACAGATGGTTGACTTCGGTGCGGACCATATCGGAGGCTTTCGACATGGGTGGGCTCCTCTGTGGCCAGCCGATAGACTCCCGTCACCGGCCGGGTTTTCAAACTCCGGATTTCGCCGCATCTTTCAGGGCGAGCCGGGGTCACCGACAGGCGCTTCGTGCGACGGATTTCACTATCATTAACGCAGACGACATAGTTTGTATATGCTTGTATATGGGACTTGATATGCTAGGTTTGATACAGGTGCCGAGGCCGACGCCGGCAAGGAGGATCACATGCGCAACGCTTCTCTCTTCGATCTCTCCGGCAGGAAGGCGCTTGTCACCGGTGCAAGCCGCGGCATCGGGCGCAGCATCGCCGAGGCGCTGAGTGCTGCCGGCGCCGACGTCGCGGTCACGGCGCGCAGCCTGGCCTCGCTGGAGGACACGACGGCAGCCGTCCGCGCCGCCGGCGGGGTGGCGCACGCCATCGCCCTCGACGTCACCGATGTCGAGCGGTGCCGGGCAGCAACCGCCGAGGCCGCCGATCTGCTTGGCGGTCTCGACATTCTCGTCAACAATGCCGGGATGGAGGAGGTGCGGCCCTCGCTCGATGTAGACGAGGCGCTCTGGGACAGGATCGTCGACACGAACCTCAAGGGGGCGTTCTTCTGCGCCCAGGCCGCGGCGCGGCAGATGCGGGACGCCGGCCGTCCCGGCGCCATCATCAATCTCTGCTCGCTGACGTCGGAAGTCGGCATTCCGACCGCGGTGCCCTACGGCTCGTCGAAGTCGGGCCTGCTCGGCATGACGCGGGCGCTCGCGGCGGAGTGGGCAGAGCTTGGCATAAGGGTCAACGCCATCGCGCCGGGCTATTTCAGGACGGCGATGACTGATGTCTTCTATAGCAACGAGGCATGGCAGCACTCCATGCTGGCCAAGATCCCCCAGCGCCGTTTCGGCGATCTCCGCGACCTGCACGGCATCGCGGTGTTCCTTGCTTCGGATGCGGCAGCCTATATCACCGGCCAGTCCATCCCGGTCGATGGCGGCTTTCTCGCCTCGATCTGATCTTTGCGGTTTGTCTCGGCGGTTTCTACCGGAAGGGCGATGGAAAAATTGCTGGCGACCATCATACATACATGTATATACTTTTACCCGAGTGTAGCCTCTCGATGGCTTTGATCCTTGTCCCGGGTCGACTTGTCGGCCGCAGAATTATGGCCGGCCAGGGCCAGCCGTCATTGCGTTCCAAGAGTTCCAGGAGAACGAGCAGCCATGTCCGACATCAGCTTCCACGATTTGTCATCCATCGATGCTGACCAGCGCGCCAGCCTGTTGAAGCGCGCCGAGGCCGATCTGACGGTCTTCGTCGACAAGGTCCGGCCGATCATCCAGGCCGTCAAGGATGAGGGCGACGCCGCCTTGATCCGCTTCGCCAGGGAACTCGACAAGGCCAATGTCGCCGAGGGCGGACTGCAAGTATCGGAGAGGGAGTTCGACGCGGCCTTCGACAAGGTCGAAAAGGATGTCGTGGAGAGCATCAGATTCGGCATCGACAACATCAGGCGCTTTCATGAGGAGCAGAAGCCGGAAACGATGTGGCTCAAGGAAGTCCGGCCGGGCGCCTATGCCGGCGACAGGTACACACCGATCGCCTCCGTTGCGCTTTACGTGCCGCGCGGCAAGGGCGCATTTCCGTCGGTGACGATGATGACGTCGGTGCCGGCGGTGATTGCCGGCGTGCCGCAGATCGCCATCGTGACGCCGCCGACATCGGATGGTTCGGTGGACGCGGCAACGTTGGTCGCCGCGCGTCTCGCCGGCGTGGGCACCGTCTACAAATGCGGCGGCGCCCAGGCTGTCGCAGCCGTCGCCTACGGCACGGAAACGGTGAAGCCCGCGCTCAAGATCGTCGGCCCCGGCAGCCCATGGGTGGTGGCGGCCAAGAGCGTGCTGTCATCGGTCATCAACACCGGCCTTCCGGCCGGCCCGTCGGAAGCGATCATCTTTGCCGATGACAGCGTCGACGGCGGCCTTGCCGCGCTTGATCTTCTCATCGAAGCCGAGCACGGGCCGGATTCCTCGGCCTATCTGGTGACGCACAGCCGCAAGATTGCAGAAGCAGCACTCGCTGCACTTCCGGAGCATTGGTCGCGGATGACCGAACAGCGTGTGGAGTTTTCACGCGCGGTGCTGACGGGCAAGCGTGGCGGCATCGTGCTGACCGCGTCGCTGGAAGACAGCTACCGCTTCATCAACGACTACGCGCCCGAACATCTCGAGATCCTGTCGAAGGAGCCGTTCGCGCATCTCGGGCACATCACCGAGGCGGCTGAAATCCTGATGGGTCCGCACACGCCGGTGACGCTTGCCAACTTCGTCCTCGGTCCCAACGCGGTGCTGCCGACCAGCCGCTGGGCGCGAACCTACGGGCCGCTTTCGGTGACGGATTTCGTCAAGCGCTCGTCGGTCGGCTATGTCACCTCGGCCGCCTATCCGGAACTGGCTCTGCATGCCCGCAGGCTCGCCCGCTACGAGGGCTTCAGCTCGCACGAGAACGCGGTCTCGGAAATCCGCGACCGCTATCTCGCCGGCTGAGCGGAAGCGATCGCGATGAAGGCTGCCCGACTCTATGGATCCGGCGATCTGCGCGTCGAGGATATTGCGACGCCAGGCGCGCCGGATGCGGGCTGGGTGAAGCTCAGGGTCGATGCCGCCGGCATCTGCGGTTCGGACCTGCATAATTTTCGCACCGGCCAATGGATCAGCCGGTCGCCTTCGACGGCCGGCCATGAGCTGACCGGCACGGTGACCGCCATCGGCGAGGGCGTCGACACCGTCGCTATCGGCGACAGAGTGGTCGCCGATTCCCGCTTCTGGTGCGGAGACTGCGCACAATGTCGTGCCGGCAGGCGGCATCTCTGCGCGTCACTTGGCTTCGTCGGAGAAATCTGCGACGGCGGATTTGCCGAACAGGCGGTGCTGCCCGCACGGCTTTTGCATACTATCGACGCCGCGCTCGACGAGCGGGTCGCGGCGATGGCCGAGCCGCTGGCGGTAGCGCTGCATGCGGTGCGGCGCCTGCCGAAAACGGCAGGCTCGGTGCTGGTCGTCGGCTGCGGGCCGATCGGCGGTCTTGCCGCGCTGCTGCTGTCCAGAAGCTTTGCTGGCACCGTGCTCGTTGCCGACCGCAACCAGGCCCGCTGCGCCCGGGTGGCGCAGGTGACGGGTGCAACGATCGTGGAACTCGACCGGGATGCCCTTGCCGCCGCAACCGCCAATGCCCCCTTACTGGCGGCCATTGAGGCAACCGGCAGCATCGCGGCCCTCAATCAGTTGCTCGGCGTTCTCGATCCCGGCGGCACGGTTGCCATGGTCGGCATCTTCCATGGCCGCCTCGACATCGACCCCAACATGTTGGTCGAACGCGAAATCGGGTTGCTGGGATGCCATGCCTTTGCCGACGAGTTGCCCGAGGCCGTGCGGATGCTGGGTGAGCTCAGCGAACCGCTGCTGGCCCTGATCGACCAGGAGATCGGCCTCGATGAGGTTCCCGCCGCCTATCAGCGGCTGCTGGCGGGACGCAGCGACGGCTTGAAAACGATCATCCGCATGCGGCAACCTGTCGAGCAATCGTGATTTCCGATAAATCGCCGGAAAGGATTTTTGAGAAATGATCACTTTGCCCGACACGGCCAGCCCTCTCTACGAGAAGGTGAAGGACTACATCCTGACCAATATCGGAACGGGCCAGTGGGGCAAGGATCGCAAGCTGCCGTCCGAGAATGAGTTGGTGGCTTCGCTAGGCGTGTCGCGGATGACGGTGCACCGGGCCTTGCGGGAACTGACCGCGGCGGGATTCTTGACCCGGCTGCAAGGTGTGGGAACCTTCATCGCGCCACCGCGGCCGCAATCGACGCTGATCGAGATCAACAACATCGCGGCCGAGATCGTCGAGCGCGGCAACAGGCACCGCTCCGAAGTCCTTGTCCTCGAAACGATCACGCCGACAAAGGAGCTGGCGCTGTCGTTCGAGTTCGCAAAGCGGGTCTCGATCTATCATTCCGTCGTCGTCAATTTCGAGAACGATTTGCCGGTGCAGCTGGAAGAACGTTTCGTCAATCCGAGCCTCATCCCCGATTATGACAAGCAGGATTTTTCGAAGACGGCGACCTATGACTACCTCATGCAGAAAACCCCGGTGACCGAGGTCGAGCACATCATTTCGGCGATCCCGGCCGACGCCGAGACGGCGCGGCATCTGGGTATAGATGTCGGCGCCTGCTGCCTTTTTCTGCACCGCCGGACATGGACGGGTGCGGTGGTGGCGACGATCAGCAAGTTGACCTACGCCGGCAGCCGCTACTCGCTCGGCAGTCGCTATTCCCCCTCCAAGCACAGCTGACGGCGAGGTTGCGAATGCAAGCCGGAGAGGTTTCACCAGTGATGTATATACATGTACTGACGGGAACGGTTTTACCCTCGGCCGACGAACCGGCCAGAGGAGATGCTATATGACGCCGGCACCCAGCCGCACGGCGCGGATCCGGGCGCTCGCGCAGCATGATGTCGCCCAAGCACAAAGCGGGCTGGCGGCGTTGCTGGGCGACCTGTTCGAGATGAGCCCCTGCAATGTCCGCATCAACTTCGACAAATACAGCCTCAATTCGCTGAACGGCTTCTTCGAGGATGACGGCAAGGCCTATTTCTTCAAGTTCCATCAGGAGGAGCGGGAAGAGGCAATGTCGGGCGAGTACTACCGCGCCGAGATTCTGTCGCGCGCCGGCCTGCCGGTCGACCAACCCGTGCATATGTCGGCCCAGCCGGGCGAGCAGATCCTTGTCTACCACCGCCGCACCGATCCGAGATTTTCGGATGTGTTGTTCGCGCTGGATGCACAGGACGATGCCGGCAAACGGCGAGAAGCCGTTCTTGCCGAGCGCGATCTGTCGGCCAGGCTGCTCAAGGTCTATCTCGAGACCCTGCATCCGGTGACTGTCGAGAAGGTGTCGGCGGAGCCGATCCACAGGCTGTTTTACGAACGGCTGATCGATGTCGGCACACGCTCGTCGCCGGGCGGCCGGCTGGCCGATTTCTATGTCGGCAAGCCTTTCGTCTTTCCCGGCGTCGAACTGGATTGGGACCGGTTTTCCCGGCTGAAATTCGTCATCAACGGCCAGCGCTACGCCAACAGCATTGGCGAGCTTTTCGACGCCGCCGCGGTACGCTTGCGGCCGGACCGGCTTGCCGACGCCGGCGGCGTGGTCGCGCATGGCGACGCCCACAATGCCAATGTCTGGTACACGGCGAAGGCGGGGCGGGCGGAGCTGTCCTTCTTCGATCCGGCCTTTGCCGGCTCGCATATCCCGACGCTGCTGGCGGAGGTGAAGGCCACGTTCCACAACATCTTCGCCCACCCGTTCTGGCTCTACGATCCGGCGACCGCGACAAAGGCTTTTCGCGCCCAGGCGCGGCTGGACGGAAACCTGCTCCATGTCGATACGGACTGGGACCTGAGCCCCGTCCGCCGCGACCTGCTGGAGGTCAAGGCGACAGCGCTATGGCGGCCATTGCTGCTGGAGCTCAAACGGCGCGGCATGCTTCCGGCCGATTGGCGGGCGGTGCTGCGGGCCGGTCTTTTCCTGTCACCGACGCTGGTCATGAACCTGCGCGCCGGCGCGCGCAGCCACACGCCGGTCTCCTCCCTCATTGCCTTTTCGGTGGCGGTCACGGTCGGCAGCGAACCCGTTGCCGGGGCCGATCGGGTGACCGATTTCCTCGACCGGATCGATCCGGAAAAGGTGTGAGTGATGGCCATGGCGCGGCAGGCCGATGCACCCGGTCAAGGTGGAAATTGAGTCTTTCCAACTTGTATATGCATGTATGTATTTTAGCCTTGACATCCGCTCCCGCTGACGCTGAAATATCCTCGCACTTCACCATGAAGTGGCAGGTAAGACGCCGAGGCACAGTGCCGCAAGAGCAGAAACCCGCAGTCTCACCAGACCGGCTACCTGGGTTAGAAAAAGCGGTCTGATCATCAAGGGGAACAAAAATGATGCGTAACCTAACAGGACAATTTCGCGCGCTCGCGATGGCGGCCGCCATCGGACTCGCCGCCGCCCCGGCAGCCTACGCGGCCGATGCGGCCATTCCCACCACGCCCGAAGCAGGATCGTTCAAAATCGGCATCGAGCCCTGGCTTGGCTATGGCCAGTGGCATGTCGCCGAGGCCAAGGCGCTGTTCAAGGCAAACGGGCTGACGGACGTCCAGATCGTCAATTTCGCCGAGGATAAGGACATCAACGCAGCACTTGCAAGCGGCCAGCTCGACGCCGCCAACATTGCCACCCACACGGCGATGGGCATGGTTGCGGCCGGCCTGCCGGTGAAGATCGTGCTGCTGCTCGACGTCTCCATGACCGCCGACGCCATGATCGCCGGCAAGGACATCACCTCTATCAAGGACCTCAAGGGCAAGGAGGTCGCCTTCGAGGAAGGCACGACCAGCGACATCCTGCTCAAATACGCGCTCGCCAGGAACGGCATGTCGATCGACGACGTGAAGCCGGTTCCGATGCCGGCGTCCGACGCGGGCAGCGCCTTGATCGCCGGCCAGGTGCCGGTCGCGGTCACCTATGAACCTTATCTCACCGTCGCCATGGCGCAAAACAAGGACCTCAAGCTGCTGTTTACCGCCGGCGAGGATCCCGGCCTGATCAGCGACGTGCTGGTTGTGCGCGACGAGGTGATCAAGTCGCGGCCTGGCCAGGTGCTGGCCATGATCAAGAGCTGGGACGCGGCGCTCAAGGATTACAATAGCGACACGCCAGGCGGCCGCGCCATCATCGCCAAGGCCGTCGGGTCGGACGTCAAGGACCTCGACACCGCCTTTGACGGCGTGCGCTACTATTCGCTCACCGAAAACAAGACGGCGCTGACCGGCGACTTCACCACCAAGACCTTCGCCGATGTCGAGGCGGCCGCCAAGAACGCCAAGCTGCTGCAAGCCGACGTGACGCCAGAGCAGATGATCGATCCCTCCTTCGTCAAGGCGGCGGAATGATCAAGGCCGGGTCGCGGTGGTAGCGCAGATGTCCGCGAAGCCCCCCGCAACGGATCCGGCGCCAGGCCCCATGGCGAAACAGGCGAGGCGCCGCCGATCCTCCGGGATCGGCGTGCCGATCGCCAGGTCGCGCTTCCTGACGATCGCCGTGGCTGTCTTTGTCGGGCTTGGCCTTGCCTGGTGGGCGGCGACAGGACTGGGATGGGTGGAGGCGATCTTCCTGCCGTCGCCAGGCAGTGTCGCCATGCAGATCGCCAAGCTCGCGGCCGACGGCACGTTGTGGCTGGACCTCAAAGCCTCGATGTACCGTATTTCCATCGGCTTCCTCATCGCCTCGGCGCTGTCGATACCGATCGGCGTGCTGATCGGCAGTTTCCGCTCCTGGGAAGCGGCCATCGAGCCGCTGGTGGATTTCATCCGCTACATGCCGGTCGTCGCTTTCGTGCCGCTCTCCATCCTGTGGGCGGGCACCGGCGATACGCAGAAGTTCCTGATCATCTTCATCGGCACATTCTTCCAGCAGGTGCTGATGATCATGGACAATGTGAAACGCGTTCCCGCCGATTTCATCGGCCTTGGGCGCACGCTCGGCCTGCCGGACCGCAAGATCCTGACGCGCATCGTCGTGCCCAGCGCCTTGCCGGGTATCTGGGACACGTTGCGCATCAGCCTGGGCTGGGCATGGACCTGGCTGGTGCTGGCCGAACTTGTCGCCGCGACTTCGGGGCTCGGCTATCGCATCACCGTATCGCAGCGCTATTTCCAGACCAACACCATCATCGGCTACATCCTGCTGCTTGGCCTGCTCGGCCTCATCACCGACCAGGTGATGAAGGCGCTGGAAAAGGTGCTGTTCAAGCAAGAGGGCCGCTCGCAATGAGGTCAAGCCGATGAGCCCCCCCAAATTGCGGATCGCCGGTCTTCACAAGAGCTTCGGCACAGGCGATCGGCGCACGGAAGTACTGCGCAACATCAACCTCGATCTTGCCGACAACGAGTTTGTCTCCCTGGTCGGCACGTCGGGTTGCGGCAAGAGCACGCTGCTGTCGATCGTGGCCGGGTTGCAGGATTTCGATGCCGGCGATCTCAGCATCGACGGTGCGCCGATCCTGCAGCCGGGCCTCGACCGTGGCGTCGTCTTCCAGTCCTACACGCTGCTTCCCTGGCTGACAGCGCGGCAGAACATCGAGTTCGCGCTCAAGGCGGCCGGCTACGATCGCTCGACCTGCCGCAGGATCGCGCTGGAGCATCTCGAACTCGTCAAGTTGTCTGGTAGCGCAGACCGCTATCCGGCCGAACTCTCGGGCGGCATGAAACAGCGCGTCGCCATAGCGCGTGCGCTTTCCTATCGGCCCAAGATGCTGTTGATGGACGAGCCCTTCGGCGCGCTCGATGCCTTGACCCGGCACCAGATGCAGGAACTGCTGACCCAGATCTGGGAGGAACACAGGTTGACCGTCCTGTTTGTTACCCATGATGTGGAGGAGGCCGTCTATCTGTCGGACCGGATCGTCGTCATGGGCATCGGCCCGGGACGCATCACGCAGACCTTCAACGTCGGCATCGAGCGCCCGCGCCGCGACGAGGTGATGGAAAGCCCTATATTCATGGATCTGCAGCGCGGTGTGCACAAGGCCATTCGCGAGGCTTCAAAACGCCCCGAAATGGCGTAGGCGCCTGCGGTCACCAGTAGGCCCAATCACGTCGCTTTACCGGCCGCCGCGTCCGGTCCCAGCTCACCTTCCGAAATATCGTCGAAGGAGGCGTAGTTCATGTTGTAGAGGCGGGCGTAGAGGCCTTTTCTTGCCATCAGCTGTTCGTGGTTGCCGCCTTCGACGATCTCGCCGTTCTGCAGCACGATGATGCGGTCGGCGCCGCGGATGGTGGCGAGACGGTGGGCGATGACCAGCCCGGTGCGGCCTTCCAGCAATGTTGTCAGCGCCTTCTGGATCAGCATTTCGGTGTAGGAATCGATGCTGGCCGTGGCTTCGTCGAGCACCAGGATTTTTGCATCCGCCACCAGTGCGCGGGCAAAACTGATCAGCTGGCGCTGGCCGAGCGAGAGGTTGCCGCCGCGCTGTTCGAGTTCGGTGTCGTAGCCATCGGGCAGGTTCTCGATGAAGTCGTGCGCGCCGACGGCCTGTGCGGCGCGCACCACTTCCTCGCGGCTGGCTGATGTCTTGTGGTAGCGGATGTTTTCCAGCACCGAGCCGGAGAACAGGAACGGCTCCTGCAGCACCATCGCCACCTGGTCGCCGAGCGAATCCTGCGTCAGCTCGCGCACATCATGGCCGCCGACCAGGATCTCACCCGACCAGACATCGTAGAAGCGGTGCACCAGCGCCATCGAGCTCGACTTGCCCGATCCGGTCGGACCGACCAGAGCCACGGTCTCGCCCGGATTGACGCGAAACGAGATGTTCTTCAGCACCGGCTGGTTGTGCCTATAGCCGAAGGTGACGTTCCTGAATTCGACCGAGCCGTCCATTTCGCGCGATAGTGCGATGGCGCCATCCTTGTCGCTGACATCTACTGGCACGTCGAGCACTTCGGAGATGCGCTGGCCTGATGCCATGGCGCGTTGCATGACGCTGTACTGCATGGTCAGCGAACGGATCGGGTCGAAAAAGCGCTGGATGTAGAACAGGAACGCCACCATGACGCCGATATCGAGGCTGTGCGAGAGCACCATCGAACCGCCGACGACGATGACGGTCGCCATGGCGATGCCGGTCAGCGTATCGACGATCGGCACCATGACCTGCGCGTATTTCGCCGACCTCAAATGAGCATTGAGATTGGCCAGCACCTTTTCGTCGTAGAGGTCGAAATTGACGTGCTGGCGTTCGAGGCTCTGCACCGTGCGTACGCCATGGATGCCCTCGGCCAGCGCACCGTTGGCGATGGAATTGGTTTCGTGCGCGGCCATGAAGGCGACCTTGGCGCGCGGCAGCCAGAACAGGCGCACGATGAACAGCACCGGCATGGTCGACAGCGTCAGCAGGCCGAGCCGGAAATCTAGCCACAAAAGCACGCTGACGATGCCGAACAACAGCACGATGTCGCCCACCGACATGACCGATGTCTCGAGGAATTCCTGCATCGAGTTGACGTCGCCCTGCAGACGCGACATCAGCCGGCCGACCTCGGTTTTGTCCATGAAGCTCAATGAGACACGCTGCAGGTGGCTGAACATGGCGCGGCGCAGGTCGGACAGCACGTTCTCGGCCACCTTGCCAACGACGCTTTCCTGCACGTAGCTGGCGGCGTAGTTGATCAGGATGATCACGGCGAAAGCGCCGGTCGCGGCGATCATCACCGACTGGTCGAGCCTACCTTTCGTCATGCCGTGGTCGATGGCGTAGCGGATGACCAGCGGGATCGCCAGCTGCGTTAGCGTGAACACCAGCACGGCGGCGACCGAGATGAAAATCCGGCTCTGATACGGTTTTACGAAGCTCCAGATGCGCCTGATGATGCGCGGATCGTAGGCCTTGCCGAAAACCTCTTCCTCGTCGCGGTGCGAGCCGACGACGGCCTTGGTCGGCCGGCCGCTGGTGTCTTCCTTGTCGTCGTCGCTCTGTGTCGACATCATGCGGCTCCCATGGCCGCAGGCCGGTCATCTTCCGGTCGCAGCTGCAGGTCGTACAGCGCGCGATAGCGTCCACCCAGCGCCAGCAGTTCCTCATGCGTGCCGCGCTCGACGATCCGGCCGCGCTCGACGAACAGGATCTGGTCGGCATGCATCAGCGAGCTCAGCCGGTGCGAGATGATTAGCGTCACGCGATCCCTGGCGAAGCGCTTCATGGCCGCCCGGATGCGCTGCTCGGTGCCGGCGTCGATGGCTGCGGTCGAATCGTCGAAGACCAGCACCGATGGCCGCAGCATCAGGCTGCGGGCGATGGTCAGGCGCTGCCGCTGGCCGCCGGAAAGCGAGGCGCCGCGCTCGCCGACGACCGTGGTGTAACCAGCCGGGAGGCCGATAATGTAATTGTGCAGCTGGGCGTACTCGGCGGCCTGCCCGATGCGGGTTTCGCGCGCCCAGGGATTGCCGTAGGCGATGTTGTTCTCGATCGAGGTGGTGAACAGGAACGCATCCTGCTGCACCACGCCGACCACCTTGCGCAGCGATTGCAGCGTCACCGCACGGATGTCCTGGCCGTCGATGGTGATCGCGCCCGAAGTGACGTCGTAGAAACGCGGGATCAGATGCGCGATGGTCGACTTGCCGCTGCCCGGCGGGCCGACAAGGCCGATGGTTTCGCCGGACCTGGCCTCGAAGGAGATGCCCGACAGCGTCGGCCGCTCGCCCGCGCCCTCGTAGCGGAAGCCGACATTGTCGAACCGCAGCACGCCGTCGGTGACGACGAGATCCTTGGCACCGGGCGCGTCCTCGATGTCGAGCTCGGCGTCGAGCAGTTCGAACAGCCGGGTACCGCAGGTCGAGGCGCGCGCGAACGAGTTGACCATGAGGCCGAGCTGGCGGACCGGCATCTGCAGAATAGTCATGAAGGTGAGGAACTGGGCGAGCGTGCCGACGCTGATCTGGCCTGCGATCACCTTCTGGCCACCGAACCAGAGCACCAGCCCCATGGCGGCCAGGAACGAGAAGTTCATGGCGCTGGTGTTGGAGACGCGGATGTCGACGCGCTGATTGGCAAGCTCCAGCGCCGACAGCTTGGCACGGTCGAATTTTTCGAGCTCATGCCGCTGTGCCGCGAAGGCCCGCACGACGCGGATGCCACCGAGGTTCTCATCCATCACCCGGCTCAGCACCGACAGGCGCTCCTGCAACGTCAACCATGTGCTTCGCAGTTTGAGTTGGGTGACCGAGGACCGCCAGGCGACGAACGGCACGAAGCTCAGGCTGAGCAGCCCGAGCACGAGATCGGTGCGGATCAGGAGATAGGCGCCGACGCCGATCAGCACGCCGAGCAGCACGACGCGCAAAATGCCGGTGGAAAAGAACATGCGCACGCCGTCGAGATCGAGCAGGCCGAGCGTGATCAGATCGCCGGTGTGGACCCTGTCGTGGTAGGCGAAGCTCAGCCGCTGGATCTTCTCGTAGAAAGCCAGCCGCAATTCATAGCCGGTGCGGTGGCCGACGGCCTCGCCATAGTAGTTCTGCGCCATGGTGAAGAGGCCGCGCAGGATACTGACGACGAGCAGCGTCAGCGCCGTGTTCCACAGCGCCTGCTCCGCAGCAGCGCCGGCACCCGCGGCCATCACGCCCTGCGCCTGGTCGATGGCGCGTCCCAGCAGGCGTGGAATGAAAAGCTGCAGCGTCGCGGCGATGAAGGTCGAGACGATGGTGATGGCGACCTGCCAGGGATGGCGCAGCGTCATGCGCACAATGCGGAGCAAGGTGCTGAGGCCCTTGCCCCAGGAGGCTTCCGCCACATGGGCAAACGATTTGCCGCGCTCCGGCGCGCCGCCGATTGCTTGCGTGTTCAAGGAAAATATCCAAACCAATCCGGACGTTAGCCCGGACTAATAAAGCAGACTCAATTCAGATGGCGTGATGTTACGCGTGTCCGAGTTGACCCTTCAAGAGCCAATTCTGACATCGCACTGTGCCTGATAGGAAACGTGCTGCGGACCTTCGGCTGCTGTTCAGCCGCTCAAAAACCCTGGCCGTGCCGCCAGCAGGCAATCCGGTGGCCGGCCTCGACCGCTGTGGCTGATGGTTCAGCCTTTCGGCAGTAGGGCAGGACCAGGGGGCAGCGGTCGGCGAAGGAGCATCCCGTGTGCGGGCTGCCGGCTGCCTCGGTCTCGGCCGGAGCGGATAGCTTGGTGGCGGCGTCCTCGGAGGACGCGGCCAGAAGCAGGGCCGTATAGGGGTGGTTGGGGCCGCGAAAGATCTGGTCGGAGGAGCCGCTTTCGACGAGGCGTCCGCGATAGAGCACGCCGATCCTGTCGGCCATGTAGCGCACCACCCTGAGGTCATGGCTGATGAACAGATAGGTGGTGTCCTTGTCGCGCTGCAGGTCGTTCAGCAAGTTGAGAACGGTCGCCTGGACGGAGACGTCGAGCGCGGAAGTGGGTTCATCGAGCACGACGACTTTCGGCACGCCGGCGAAGGCGCGCGCGATCGCCGCCCGCTGCCGCTGGCCGCCGGACAGCGACCGCGATTTTTGCTCGGCCATGGCGCCGGCGAGGCGGACCGATTGCAGCAGGTCGCTGACGCGCGCTCTCACCTCACTGCGGCGCAGGCCAGCGAGCCGCCGTAGCGGACGCCCGAGGATGCGGCCGATCCGCTGGCGCGGGTTGAGCGTGCGATCCGGCGACTGGAAGACCATCTGCACGTCGCGCCGTTCGGCGAGATTTCTCTTCTCGACGCGCGGCGCGACGGTCCTGCCGAACAGTTCGACCGATCCGGCGTCCGGCGTCTGCAGGCCGGTGATGATGCGTGCCAGGGTCGATTTGCCGGAACCGGACTCGCCGATCAGCCCGAAGGTTTCACCCTGGCCTATGTCGAGATCGATGCCGTGCAGCACTGGCTGGCTGCCGAAGGCATGGCTGATGCTCTTGCAGGCGATGGCGATCCGGCGTTCTTTCCGCGTGCCGGCGTGTTCATCCTGGGCTGCCGGGTGCGCGGGCACGCAGTCCGTCTCCGCCAGTCTTCCATCCTGCTTGGTGTAGTTGAGCGCCGGGATGGAGGCGATGAGCGCCTTTGTGTAGGCATGAGAGGGGTTGTCGAAGACATCGCCTGCAACGCCGCTTTCCACCACCGTACCCGACTGCATCACCGCCACGCGATCGCAGGAGCGGCGGATCATGTTGATGTCGTGGCTGATCAGCAGGATGCTGGTTTTGTGATCCTTGCGCAGGTCATGCAGGATGGCGATGATCTCGGACTGGACGCTGGCGTCGAGTGCCGTCGTCGGCTCGTCCAGCACCAGCAGTGACGGATCGAGCGCGATCGCAATGGCGATGTTGGCGCGCTGCTGCATGCCGCCGGAGAGTTCGTGCGGATAGAGCCCGAGCACCCGCTCCGGATGGCTGACGCGGACACGGCCCAACAGTTCGGCGGCACGCTCGCGCGCCTCTTCGAGGCGAACCGGGCGGTGCCGCATGATCGTCTCGGTGATCTGGCGGCCGATCGTCATGCTTGGGTTGAGGGCCGCGCCCGGATGCTGGTAGACGGCGGCGATATAGTTTCCCCTGAGCTGGCGCAACTGCTCGGCGGAAAGATCGCGGATTTCGCGGCCCTGAAATTCAAGCGCCGACGCCGCGATGCGGGCGTTCTTCGGCAGATAGCGCAGGATGGCGAGCGCCACCGAGCTTTTGCCCGATCCCGACTCGCCGACCAGGCCGAGCGCCTCGCCTTCGCCGATATGCAGCGACACGCCGCTGACGGCGGGATGCGATCCCTTGCTACCGTCATAGGCGATGGTCAGCTGATCTACATTCAGAACCGAGGAGGACATGGGAGCCTGAAACCACTTTCTTCCAGCGCTGCCATCGAGGGCAATCGCTTCCGCTTTCGCAATGCATTATCTCTATAAAATTACTCGGATTAAGCCGAAGCGCAATCTACCTTTCATCGCACAGCAGAGATTGTCGCCGCTTGCGCAAGCAGCGCCACGGTCTCCGGAGGCAGATCTGGAAGGAGACCGACATGGCTCGAGACCACATGATCCTCAGCGCATTTTTCTTCAACCCGCAGGGCGATCATCGAATGTCGTGGCGCCATCCCAGGGCACCGGGCCGGGAAGTGCTGGATTTCGAATTCTACCGCGATCTCGTGCAGGCAGCGGAGCGTGCCAGGATCGACACGATCTTCGTCGCCGACCATGTGTCCATCTGGGATTCGGTCGAGAGCGGCGTTGCCCACTACGCCAATGCTCGCCTCGAACCGCTGACGCTGCTGGCGGCGCTGGCCGGCGTGACCAAACACATCGGCTTGATCGCCACCGCGTCGAGCTCCTACAGCGAGCCCTACAATGTGGCGCGCATGTTTGCCTCGCTCGACCATATCAGCAAGGGCAGGGCGTCGTGGAACGTCGTCACCTCGGCGATGGACGAGGAGGCGCGCAATTTCGGCCGCGACGGCAATATCGAGCATGCGTTCCGCTATGAGCGCGCGGCCGAATTCCTCGATATCGTCAAGGCGCTGTGGGACAGCTGGGAAGACGAGGCGCTGCTGATCGACAAGGCGTCGGGCTATTTCGCCGACCCCGACAAGGTCCATCCCATCGATCACAAGGGTAAGCACTTCAAGGTGCGCGGGCCGCTCAACGTCTCGCGGCCGCCGCAGGGCCATCCGCTGATCGTCCAAGCCGGATCGTCCGAGGACGGCAAGAACTTCGCCACCGCCCAGGCCGATGCGCACTTCGCCATCTACAGCACCAAGGAGGATGGCATCAAATATCGTCAGGACATCAACGAGCGGCTGGCCCGCCACGGCAGGCGGCCGGAGAGCTTCAAGATCCTGCCCGGCATCCTGCCGATCGTCGCGGCTTCCGAAGCGGAAGGCCGGGAAAAGCAGGAATACCTCCAGACCCTGCTGCCCGACCAGGTTGGCATCGACCTTCTATCGAGCTGGAGCGGGCTGGACCTGTCGGTGTTCCCGCCGGACGGGCCGCTGCCGCCGCTGCCGGATGAAAGCACCTTCAATGGCGGGCGCACGTCGCTCAACCGGGTCAAGCAGTGGGCGAAGCAGAATCTCAGCCTGCGCGAGATTGCCCGCAAGCTCGCCAACAGCGGTTCGGTGCCGACCGTTGCCGGCACGCCGGTCCAGATTGCCGACCAGTTGCAGGACTGGTTCGTTTCGGGTGCCGCCGACGGCTTCAACCTGATGTTCCCGCTGCTGCCGGAAGACTGGGTGAATTTCGCCGAACAGGTGGTGCCGGAGCTGCAGCGGCGTGGCGTGTTCCCGACCGAATACGCGCCGGGAACGCTGCGCGACCGCTTCGGCCTGGCGCGGCCCGCCAACCGCTTCGCCGAACAGCGCGACAATGCGCGCGCCGTGTCCTGACCGGGAGAAGAATTCATGACCGTCGCCCCAAGACTGCAGCTGCGTGAAGCGACCGCGCCGCAGCTCGTCAATGTCCTGCACAGCCCCAAGCGCGTGCGCGTCAAATTCGGCGGCCGCACCATCGCCGACAGCCGCAACGTGCTGGTGCTGCGCTCCAACCATTTCCTGCCGATCTATTTCTTTCCGCCATCGTCCGTCGACCCATCGGTGCTGAAGCCCTCGCTGCATCGCGAACCGCATTCGGTCGGTGGCGAGACTGCCTATTGGGATATCGACAGCGGCGACAGGCGCAGCGCCAACGCGGCGTGGGCGTTCGTTTCGCCGCCGGATGAAAACCTGACGCCTCTGGCCGGACGCATCGCCTTCACCTGGAAGGCCGTTGACCAATGGTTCGAGGAGGAAGAGGAGGTCTTCGTCCACGCCCGAGACCCCTATGCGCGCATCGATGTGCTGCAAAGCTCGAGCCACGTGCAGGTCTGGTTCGACGGCGAGCCGATCGCTGACAGCCATCGGCCGGTGCTGCTGTTCGAGACGCATCTGCCGACGCGCTTCTATCTGCCCGCGGAAGACATCCGGCTGGAGCGACTAACGGCGTCCAACTCGACGACGCGATGTCCCTACAAGGGCATCGCCTCCTACTGGTCCGGACTGCTGAGCAATGGTTCGGTGCGCCCGGACATCGCCTGGAGCTACCGCGATCCAATCGCGGAGATGCCCAAGATCAAAGGGCTCATCGCCTTCTATCCGCAGGCCGTCGACCGCATCCATCTCGACGGCGAACCCGTCGCATAGGTTTTCAATCTTCATTTCAGAGCAGGGGTTTCAACATGACCAAACGCAGAGATATCGACGCACTTCGCAACCTGTCGGGGGACATCTGGAATGTCGCCGTCGACGAATATCAGGGCGGCTTTCTCAAGCGTCGCGATTTCCTGAAATATGCCGCGCTGCTCGGCCTGACCGGCTTTGCCGCCTCGCAGGGGTTAGGAGGTGCGCGCGCCTCGGCCGCCGCCGGCGGAACGGTCCGTGTCGGGCTCGGCCAGCCGACCAAGGCGATCGATCCGGTCTCGGTGACGGATCCGGCCAGCATCGGGGTGATCAGCCAGGTCGGCGAATATCTGATCCTCGACGATCCGAAAGACGGGCTGCAGCCGAAGCTTGCTTTGTCCTGGGAGGCCGATGAGACGGCCAGCCGCTGGACCTTCAAATTGCGCCAAGGGGTGAAATTCCACGATGGCCGCGCGGTCACGGGCCGGGATGTGGTGGCGAGCTTCGAGCGGCTGGTCGATCCGGCTAGCGGTTCGTCGGCCTTGTCAGCCTACAAAGGCATCCTGTCCAAGGGCGGCGCCAAGCTGGTCGATGACGAAACCGTCGCCTTCGATCTCGACGGTCCGAACAGCAACTTCCCCTTCTATGTCTCTTCAGACGTCTACAATGCCGTCATCCTGCCGGCCGACTATGCTGGTGATTTCGAGAAGACTTTCAACGGCACCGGTCCGTTCAAGCTCGAATCCTTCCGTCCCAAGCAAGGTGCCAGCTTCGTGCGTAATCCGGATTACTGGGGTGACAAGGCGCTGCCCGACCGGGTCGAGATCAAGTTCTTCGACGACGAGCAGGCGCAGGTGCTGGCTTTGCAGGCCGGCCAGCTCGATGTCATCCCGAGCACGACGCGCCTGGAACTGGCGATCGAGGGCAATCCCAATTTCAAGCTGCTGAGTGTACAGGCAAGCTCGCATGACCAGGTGCATCTCAGAACCGACCAGGCGCCGTTCACCGACAAACGCATCCGCCGCGCGCTGGCGCTCACCATCGACCGCGAGGCGGTGGTCAAGGGCCTGCTGAAGGGCCGTGCCATCGTCGGCAACGACACGCCGTTCGCGCCGATCTTCCCCTCGGCCGATCCGTCGGTGCCGCAGCGCAAGCAGGACATTGCCGAGGCCAAGCGGCTGCTTGGCGAGGCGGGCGTGCCCAACGGCTTCGAGGTGACGCTGACCACCGAGCGCGCCTATGACATTCCCGACTATGCGGTGATCATCCAGAACTTCGCCAAGAAGGCCGGTATCGACGTCAAGCTCAATGTCCTGCCACAGGACGCGTACTACGGCTCGGCGACCTTTGGCAGCTCGCCCTGGCTGGATTCGGTTCTCGGCATCACCGACTACGGCCATCGCGGCACGCCCGACATCTTCCTCAACGCCACGCTGAAGAGTTCGGGAGCCTGGAACGCGGCGCATTTCAACAACCCCGCCTATGATGCGCTGTTGCTCGACTACTCGAAGGCGCGTGATCTGCAGGCACAGCGCCTTGTTGCCGGCAAGATCCAGACCTTGCTGCTGGACGAGACGCCGGCGATCATCAGCTACTTCTCGCAATACAGCCGGATTGTCAGCTCCAAGGTCGAGGGCGTGCGCTTCACCGCGATTTCGCATCTACTGCTCGACCGCGTTTCCTTCGTCCAGGCATGATCGCGACATGCTGACCGGCCGCATTCTGTCAGCGCGTGTGGGCACACTTGTCCTCACACTATGGCTGGTCAGCATCCTGGTGTTCTTCGCCGGGCAGGTTCTGCCCGGCGATGTCGGCCGCGTGATGCTCGGGCCGTTCGCTGATGCGCAGGCGGTGGCGGAACTGAACAAGCGGCTGGGCGCCGACCAGCCGGTTCTCGTCCAGTACTGGCTCTGGTTCAGCAAGGCCGTCACCGGCGATTTCGGCACCTCGCTGTCGATGGGCGCGCCGGTGGCACCCTTCGTGCTGGAAAGCCTCAAGCGCTCCGCCGCCCTTGCCGGCATTATTTTGCTCTTTCTCGTTCCGCTGGGCGTAGGCGCCGGCGTCGTCGCCGGTCTCAATGCTGGCCGGCTCATCGACCGGCTGATCGTGATGGCAGGCGTTTCCTTCGGGATTGTGCCTGATTTCGTTTCCGGCCTGATGCTGCTCATCGTTTTCGGCCTGTGGCTGAACTGGTTCCCGATCTCGGGTGTTGCCCCAGATGGCGCGGGCTTCTGGACGCATGGCTATTATCTGATCCTGCCGGCGCTGCCGCTGGTGCTGAACCTGGCCGGCTATATCGCCCGGATGACGCGGGCAGGGGTGATCGAGGCAATGGCCGCCGATTACACACGCACCGCCGTCCTGAAAGGGCTCGAGCGGCGCGAGATCATCTTTCGGCACGTGCTGCGCAATGCGCTGACGCCGACCATCGCGGTGCTGGCGACGCAGACCGGATACATGCTTGGCGGGCTGGTGGTGATCGAAGCGCTGTTCGGCATCCAGGGGCTCGGCAATCTGGTCCTGAACGCTGCCAAGGCACGCGATTTCCCGATGCTCGAGGCCGGCGCGCTGGTGATGGCGGCAATCTTCGTGCTGTCGGCGGCGGCGGGCGACCTCGTGCTGGCCCTGCTCGATCCGCGGCAACGCCGCCGGACCTCGCCATGACGGATCTGGCGGAGTTTCCCGCGCCGCGCCGTGCCGTGGCCGGCTTTCCGGCAGCGCGCAGAATCCGCCGTGCTTTCTCCGGACTGCCCCCCTCGGTCGTGGTCGGATCGCTGCTGCTTCTGTTCTGGGTCATATGCGCGCTGTTCGGCAACCTCTTCGTTCCATACGATCCCTATGCCGAGGATTTCCTGGCGATGCTGACACCGCCGGATGCCGCGCACTGGTTCGGAACCGATCAGCTCGGCCGCGACGTGCTGTCGCGCATCATCATCGGATCGCGCGACATCCTGCTGGTTGCGCCGCTGGCCACATTTGCCGGCGTTGCCGCCGGCAGCATCATCGGCCTGGTGCTCGGCTATTTCGACGGCCTGGTCGATGCTATCGGGGCGCGGCTGCTCGATACGCTGATGGCGTTTCCGTTCATCGTTCTCGTCACCATGACGCTGGTGGCGATCGGCCCGTCGAACCTCACCGTCATCCTGGTGATCGGCATCGCCTATGCGCCGCTGGTGGCGCGCACCGTTCGCGCCGCCGTGCGCGAACAGAAGGAGCGCGACTATGTCAGCGCCGCCCGGCTTGGCGGCGAAGGCCCGCTCGCCATCATGTTCCTGGAGATCCTGCCCAACATCAGGGAAACGATCCTGATCGAGCTCGTCACAAGGCTGGGCTACGCCTTCTTTTCGATCGCGACGCTGAGCTTTCTCGGTCTCGGCATCCAGCCGCCATCGGCCGACTGGGGACTTGCCGTCGCCGACGGCTACGGCTTCCTGACCGGCGGCAAATGGTGGGTCGTCGTCTTCAATTCCGCGGCAATCGTCTCGCTGGTCACGGCGACTAACCTCATCGCGCAAGGCATCGGCGCCTTCGAGAATAGCGATGCATGAGCCTTGATCCGGGCGCCAAAAAATCTCTTTTGCATTGAAGCCTGACGCGCATCCTTATATCGCATGGCTATGAAGAAAATCGGTTTCCTGTCGTTCGGGCACTGGACGCCCTCGTCGCAATCGCAAGTACGCTCGGCTTCGGACGCGCTTTTGCAATCCATAGAGCTGGCTGTCGCCGCCGAGCAGTTGGGCGCGGACGGGGCCTATTACCGCGTGCATCATTTCGCCCGCCAGCTCGCTTCGCCGTTCCCGCTGCTGGCGGCCGTCGGCGCGAAGACCAGCCGCATCGAGATCGGTACCGCGGTCATCGATATGCGCTATGAGAACCCGCTCTACATGGCCGAGGATGCGGGCGCTGCCGACATCATCGCCGGCGGCCGGCTGCAACTTGGCATCAGCCGTGGCTCGCCGGAGCAGGTGATCGACGGCTGGCGCTACTTCGGCTACGCACCACAGGAAGGCAAAAGCGACGCCGACATGGCGCGGCATCACGCCGAGGTCTTCCTCGATACGCTGCGCGGCGAGGGGTTCGCACAGCCCAATCCGCGGCCGATGTTTCCCAACCCGCCCGGCCTCTTGCGCCTAGAACCGCATTCGGAAGGATTGCGTGAGCGGATCTGGTGGGGTGCGGCCACCAACGCGACGTCGGAATGGGCTGCGAAGCTCGGCATGAATTTGCAGAGTTCGACGCTCAAATTCGACGAGAGCGGCAAGCCTTTCCACATCCAGCAGGCCGAGCAGATCCGCATCTACCGCGAGGCCTGGAAGGCTGCCGGCCACAGTCGCGAGCCGCGTGTCTCGGTCAGCCGCAGCATCTTCGCGCTGGTCGACGATCGCGACCGCGCCTATTTCGGGCGCGGCAATGAGAGCCGCGACCAGATCGGCTTCATCGAGGAGAACACCAGGGCGATCTTCGGCCGCAGCTATGCCGCCGAGCCGGATGTGCTGATCAAGGAATTGGCTGAGGATGAGGCGATCGCCGAGGCCGACACGCTGCTGCTCACCGTTCCGAACCAGCTCGGCGTCGACTACAATGCGCATGTCATCGAGGCGATTCTGACCCATGTCGCGCCGGCGCTGGGCTGGCGCTGACGTTCGGATCGAGGCGGATAACTCCAGGGAGGTACACCATGGCGAAGAAGGCGTTGATCGCCTGGGGCGGCTGGGAGGGCCATACGCCGGAGCGGAGCGCGAAGTTCGTCCGCAACCTGCTTGAACGCAACGGATTCGACGTCACGCTCGGTGAGGGCACCGCGATGTTCGCCGATCCGCAGCTTGCTTCCTTCGATCTCATCGTGCCTGTCATCACGATGTCGAAGATCGAAAAGGCCGAGCTGCAGAACCTGACGCTTGCGGTTCGCGGGGGAAGCGGGCTTGGCGGCTTTCACGGCACGATGGGCGACAGTTTTCGCAATGAGCCCGACTATCAGTTCATGACCGGCGGCCAGTGGGTCGCGCATCCCGGTGACATCATCGATTATACGGTTGCGATCACCCGGCCGGACGACCCGATCACTTCAGGCATTGGCGATTTCGCCTACCGGTCGGAGCAGTATTATATGCATGTCGACCCGAGCAACGAGGTGCTGGCCACGACCATTTTCACCGACGCGCATTTCCCGGGAATAGGCGGCGTCGTCATGCCGGTCGTCTGGAAGCGTCGCTATGGCGCGGGGAAGGTCTTCTACAGCGCGCTGGGGCACAATGCCGACGAGTTCGCGGTCCCGGAAATGGCGCTGATTGTCGAGCGGGGTCTCATCTGGGCCGCCCGCTAGGTCGGTGCGAACTGAGGACAGGACCATGACGGCACCAGTGAGAGATTTCCCGCTGCATGCGCCCATCGATGGTCGGCACCGCAAGATGCTGATCGACGGCGCCTGGTGCGATGCGCTGAGTGGCCGGACCTTCGAGACGCGCAACCCCGCCACGGGGGTTGCGATCGGCACCGTGCCGCTCTCCGATTCCAGCGATATCGACCTCGCCGTGGCGGCGGCCCGGCGCGCCTTCGACGGACCGTGGAGCCGGTTCAAGCCGTATGAGCGCCAGGTGCTGCTGCTCAAGATCGCCGACCTGATGGAGCGCCATTGGGAAGAGATCGCGCTTTCGGACACCACGGATATGGGCATGCCCATCGTGCGCACGCTGGCAAACAAGAACCGCGTGCTCGGCATGCTGCGCTTCTATGCCGGCATGGCGACGTCGATCCACGGCCACACGATCGGCAATTCGCTGCCGGGCGAGATCGTCTCCTATACGCGCAAGGAGCCGGTCGGCGTCGTCGGCGCGATCATTCCCTGGAATGCGCCCACAGCCGCATCGATCTGGAAGATCGGCCCGGCGCTGGCGACCGGCTGCACCATCGTGCTGAAACCGTCCGAGGAAGCGCCGCTGACGCCGCTGCTGATCGGCGCGCTGATGATGGAGGCCGGCGTGCCGCCCGGCGTCGTCAACGTCGTCACCGGCACGGGTGCGGAGGCCGGCGCGCCGCTAGCCGCCCATATGGATGTCGACAAGATCGTCTTCACCGGCTCGACGGTGACCGGTCAGAGCATCCTACGCGCCTCGGCCGGCAACATGAAGCGGGTCTCGCTGGAGCTCGGCGGCAAGTCGCCGGTCATCGTCTGCGTCGACGCCGATCTCGAGCGCGCGGTGCCGATCGCGGCAATGTCGGTGTTCGCCAATTCCGGCCAGATCTGCATCGCCGGCTCGCGGCTGTTCGTCGAACGGCCGATCCACGACGAATTCGTCGAGCGGGTCTCGGCCTATGCGGCAAAACTTCGGATCGGCGACGGCGCCGATCCCGAAACCGAGATCGGACCGCTGATTTCACCCAGGCAGCTCGAACGCGTCACCAGCTTCATCGAGGATGGCACAAGGCAAGGCGCGCGGCTGGTCACCGGCGGCAAGCGCATCACCGAAGGCGTGCTCGGCGCCGGCAATTTCATCGCGCCGAGCGTGTTTTCAGGCGTCACCGACGACATGCGCATTGCTCGGGAAGAAATCTTCGGCCCGGTCATCTCGGCGCTGCCCTTCGACACGCTGGACGAAGTAGTGCGGCGCGGCAACGACACACCCTATGGGCTGGGTGCCGGCGTTTTTACCCGCGACCTCGGCAAGGCGCACCAACTGGCCAACCGCCTGCGCGCCGGCTCGGTCTGGGTCAACACCTATCACGCGATCGACCCGGCAGTACCGTTCGGCGGCTACAAGATGAGCGGCTATGGGCGCGAGGGCGGGGCGGAGCATCTCGACGAGTATCTCAACACCAAGGGTGTCTGGATCAGGACGGATTGAGAGGGCCGGCATTTTGCCGGTGGCGCTCTATGGCGCCCCCTCTGTCCTGCCGGACATCTCCCCCACAAGGAGGGAGATTGGCAGTTTCGACGCCGACTCTCTTCCTGCCACGTCGAAGATTGACGAAGGCCGCAATGACGGCCAATCTCCCCCCTCGTGGGGGAGATGTCCGGCAGGACAGAGGGAGGCGCGAAGGAACTCGGCGGTCGCTTCGCTTACTCAATCCCGCCGGTGACCGCATAAGCACCCGCTGTGCGCCCATCGTCCAGCCGCACCACCGCCGTCACGATCGAGCCGTAGGAGCCGCGCCAGACGCTGTGCAACCGCTGATGCTCCGCGGCCGGGACGAGCGCACGCCCACTGAAGCGCGCACCGCTCTGCTGTAGCGCGATGGCCTCTCCGTTGACATGCACCCTGACGCTGGCCGTTTCCGCGGCTTCGCCGGGCAGGTCGAGCGTGATGACGATCTCGTCCCGATCGCCGGAAGACCACGTTTCGGCGGAAAGCGTGATGGCGAACCGAGTCGCGTTGCCGTCGCCGACTTGGCCGGGGCGGCTCGAAAAGACGTCGTCGGGCAGTTCGGGCGTACGCGGCGGGCGAGTGCGGCGCTGAGTGGAGTGTTCGTAGTCGCCGGCCATGCGGAGCAGCCTTTCGTCGTCATAGGCCTTGCCGGCGAAGGTGAGGCCGACCGGCATGCCGATATCGGCCATGGCGCCCATCGGCACGGTGACGGTCGGGATGCCGAAATGGCGCCAGACCAGATTGCCGTTGGCGACCCAGGTGCCGTTGCGCCAGGCCAGCGTGGCGGAGGCCTCATTGATGTCGGCATCGGCCGGCCCGACATCGGCGGCAGCGGGCAGCACCACGGCGTCGATGCCTTGCGCGTCCAGCCAATCCTCGAAATCGATCCGCCTCGTCGCTTCCAGCCCCTTCAGCCCGTCTTCCAGCGTCGGGATGTCCGCGACGGGCGTGACGCCGGCCCGCGCACGCTCGACATACTCCGCCAGGTCGAAGCCGCCCTCATAGCGGTCGGGCAGCGTGCCCGGCGATTGCGGGAAGATCTTTGGGCCGTCGACCGAAACGAGATCGGGCAGAGCGGGGTCGGCATTGGCGCGCAAAAAGTCATCCCAGCCCCAGATGCAGAGATCCCAGAGTTCGCGCTCGGCGAAGTCCGCTGGCACCAGCCCGCGCTCGACCATGCTGCGCGCGCCGGAGCGGTCGCGTTCGTAATTGGAGACGACGGGAAAATCGACCTCGATCACCTCGGCGCCAAGCCGCGTGAGATCGGCCGCCGCCTGTTGCCACAAGGCAAGAACCGAGGCGCGGGTTTCGATCGGCGCATCCGCCTCGGTGTCACGGCCGATGTACATTCTGGGCACGCCGAACCGCATGCCTTTGAGCGAGCCCGCCAGCGCGAGGTCGGTATAGCGTGGTGGCCGCACGTCGGAGCTTTTCGGCAGCTTGATCCAGGGTTGGGTGCGCCAGAAGTCACCTCGCGTCTCGGGATCGTCGGCGACAATCACGTCGAGCAGTTCGAGCATGTCGGGCACGCTGCGCGTATGCGGCACGACGACATCCATGGTCGGCACCAGCGGCCAGTTGCCGCGCACCGAAATGACGCCGCGCGACGGCGTGTAGGCGACCAGCGCGTTGTTGGTGGCCGGCGCGCGGCCCGACGACCAGGTTTCCTCGCCCAGCCCGAAGGCGCAGAAGCTGGCTGCTGTCGCCGTGCCGGAGCCGTTGGACGAGCCCGACGCGAAGGCGGCGGTGAGGTAGTCGCCATTGTAAGGGCTCTCGGCGCGGCCATAAACGCCGCGCTGCATGCCGCCATTGGCCATTGGCGGCATGTTGGTGAGGCCGATCAGCACCGCGCCGCCGGCGCGCAGCTGGGCGATGGTGAATGCGTCTTCATTGGCAATGAGATGTTCGAAGGCCGGCGAGCCGGCGGCGACCGTCAGGCCCGATACCTTGTAGCTGTCCTTGGCGGTGTAGGGGATGCCGTCGAGCGGCCCGAGCACGGCGCCGTTGCGGCGCCGCTGGTCGGAGGCAGCGGCTTCCTCGAACATGTCAGGATTGAGCACCGGAACGGCGTTGAGGCTGATGCCATGGCGGTCGAAATGCGCGATGCGCCTAAGATACGCCCCGACCAGTTCGACGCTGGTGACGGTGCCGTCATCGAGCGCGCGGCGCAGTTGGTCGATCGTCGCTTCGACGAGATGAAGGCTGGCATCGGTCATCGCTGGTCTCAAAATTTCCACGCGCCATGGATGAGCGAGGTAGCCTGCTTCGGCAAGAGCCTATCGCGAGCTTCGGTGGAACTTTTGTCCGGCCGGCGATTTTGGATGTATGCTATGGTTTCGGAATGGCAGGAGGGTGTTTGCTATGACCACGAAATGCGTTGCGATCCTAGCTCTCGCTGTCGCCATGGGCACAAGCCTTTGCGCCTCGGCCTTCGCCGGCGACCGGCATCACGACCGCCGGGTTCAATCCGAACGCTACGTTCCCGCCGAAGGCGATCTCATCGACATCCTGTTCGGCGGCCCGCGCTACTACGATCAGCAGCTGGTCACGACGGCGGCCGGCGCCTGCTCCTACCATCGCGTCGGACCCGACGCGAATGCGCTGAACAAGATCAACGATCATCATTGTGGGAAGTAGGGGGCGAAGGTTTTCGTCACCGGGCCGAGCGAGCCGGCATCGGTGACCTCCAACCGCGTCGGCAGGCTGCGGATATAGGGCGTGTCGTAGACTCCTCCCAGAGCGTTGGCCGATGCCATGCCAGCATTCGCATGTTTTGTAAAAAATTTACACGCGTCAAGATTGGCCGTGCAGCCTGCGGAATGACTGGCTTGCCGGCATGCGCTACAACCAAGACGCGAAAAAAATATCGCGGAGGGAACCTTTTAGGAGTATCGGCATTGGTCGCTACTTTTGTGCAAGGGGAAAGTTTGGGTGGGGCGTTTCGAAATCCTGGAAGAGCCGACAGGCACGTTCTCGATTTTTGACACGATCACGGAATTGCCAGTGATGGTCGAAGGAGATGCGTGCATCGGGCTCTACCGGCACAAAGTGCCGCCGGCGCTGCCTGCAGCCATTGAAACGGTTCAGTCCGGCAGTTTTTCGCTGTGCTATCCTTGTCGGCGTTGAACGACTGGCGGGCCGAGCGAGACGATCAGCCGCTTTCAGACGAGCTTTAGGCGTGGGCAAAACCAGCCGACATCGCATCAAAAAATCATACCGTAAGGGAAATCACGCTCTGTCGTCGAAAGCGGCGGTGAGGCATGGGAAGCAAGGGGAGGTTGTAGGGCGTTGGGAGGTGAAACAATGTCTGATCAGGACGACCTGATCCGAGCGGCCATCGGACGGCTGCTCGCCGAGAAGACAGGCGCCGCCGTCATATCGATGAAGGAGAGCATCACGGAGCTTCTGACGCTGACCGGTGCCGCCTTGGACGAAAGACTGCAGGACCTGCTGCTGGAAATGGCCGAAGTCCGCGGCATGATGGTCGCGCTCGATATTTAGGGCAAAATCGACTGGGATGCGTGCGCGTCAGCCCGGCGATAGCGCCTTCATCGCCTATACGCAGTCCGAACCCGAAGGGCCTTCGCTCACTCTCTTCCGATTCTCATCGTGGGTGGCGCACCGCGAACTTCCACAGGATCGATGGCAAGGTCCGCTTTCAGGCACCACCAGGGGCGTTCGGCCGCTCCGCATTTACCCTTTGGTAACCCTCCTAAGTTGGAAGACAAAACGTATCGGCTCCTTTTGCCTTCCATCGTGTTAGGGCTTGGAACAAACCAACGGAGCTGTGAGTAAAGTGGCCACCGTAACCAACGCCAAGGGCGTTCCGCTCCCCTATAGCGGGTCCTCCGTAAGGTGGTACTCGGCGACGAATTCGGGTCCGGCCCTCTACGGCAGCATCTATAATGATTCGCTGTATGGCGACGGCAGCGTCAGCGTCACGATGTATGGCGGCAAGGGCGACGATATCTACTACCTGTACTCCTTGAAGAACAAAGCGGTGGAGCTGCCCAACGAGGGCATCGATACGATCTCGACCTGGGTGAGCTATAGGCTGCCGGAGAATTTCGAGAATCTGACGGTCACGGGCGATAAACAATATGCCTTCGGAAACGCGCTGAACAACATCATCATCGGCGGCTCCGGCCAGCAGACGCTCGATGGTTTGAAGGGCGACGATGTTCTCAAAGGTGGTTCCGGCGCGGACATTTTTGTCGTCAATCCAGGCAATGGCAGCGACCTCATTCTCGACTTCGGCGCCGACGATACCGTGCGCGTCGGGGGCTACGGATTCACCTCCTTCGACCAGGTGCACGCCAACATGGTGCAGTCGGGATCGAACGTCCGACTCAACCTGTCGCCAACCGAGTTTCTCGTCTTCGCCAACAAGACCATCGACCAGTTCAGCGCCAACCAGTTCGATCTCGCTCTGGACAGGTCGCATCTGACGCTCACCTTCTCGGACGAGTTCAATACGCTGAACCTGCACAGCGGTTCGAGCGGGACCTGGGATACGAACTTCTGGTGGGGTGCTCCGAACGGCAGCTCGCTCACCACCAACGGCGAGCTTCAGTGGTATGTCGACGCCAGCTACGCCCCCACGAGTTCCGTCAACCCGTTCAGCGTCCAGGACGGTGTTCTCACCATTACGGCCGCCCGGGCTCCCGACGCGATCAAGCCCTACATAAACAACTATGATTACACATCAGGTCTGCTGACGACCTACCATTCCTTCGCACAGACCTATGGTTATTTCGAAATTCGCGCCGACATGCCCGAAAAGCAGGGTGCATGGCCGGCCTTCTGGCTTCTTCCGGCGGATGGGTCCTGGCCGCCGGAACTGGACGCCGTGGAGATGGTCGGCCAGGATCCCAACAAGCTCACTCTGACCAGCCACTCGAACGCGACGGGGTCGCATACGAAAGTGACCTCGACCGTTTATGCAGCGGATACCGAAGGGTTCCACAAGTATGGAGTGCTTTGGACCCCAAGCGAACTGGTTTGGTACTTCGACGATGTCGAAGTTGCCCGGGCACCAACGCCTGCCGACATGCACAAGCCAATGTATATGCTGGTCGACCAGGCTGTCGGCGGCATGGCGGGAGCGCCCGCCGACGGGCTTACCACCCCTTCCGAAATGCATATCGATTATGTCCATGCCTACGCGCTGAATGATTGGTTCATCTAGAGGCCATGCTGGAAGATGGAGTGAAACTTACACCTTCGCCAACTGTTCTCGGACGCGTTCATTGCTGCTTGCGCCCGCGCTGGAACCGAGGTGAAAGACATGTCTCACTCCCGTCCATCTGAGCCGCCGCAAACGATCCACACGGCGGTGTTGGCTTATTTTCGTAGGGCATTCGCCGGTATCGCCTTGATGAGCGGGGTCGTCAACGTCCTGGCGCTGACCGGCTCGTTCTTCATGCTGCAGGTCTACGATCGCGTCATCCCCGGCCGCAGCGTGCCGACGCTGGTCGGCCTTGCCGTGTTTGCGGCAATGCTGTTCGTCTTTCAGGGCGTTCTCGAGCTGATCCGATCGCGGCTGCTGGTGCGTATCGGCATGGCGCTCGATGCGCGGCTCAGCGGGCAGGTCTACACCGCACTGATGCGTCTGCCGTTGCGCGCGAAGCTCACAGGCGATGGCTTGCAGTCATTGCGGGATCTCGATCAGGTCCGATCGTTCCTTTCGAGCGTTGGGCCGACCGCGCTGTTCGACCTGCCGTGGATGCCGCTTTATCTTGCAATCTGCTTCCTGTTCCATTTCTGGATCGGTATGACCGCGCTGCTGGGCGCTATCATTCTGTTTGGCCTGACCTTGCTGGCGGAAGTGCGTACCAAGGAGCCCGCGAAACGTGCCAACCTCCAAGCCGCCGCACGCAACACGCTGGCGGAGGCGACGCGCCGCAATGTCGAGGTCCTTCAGGCGATGGGTTTTGGCCCACGCATCGCCGAGCGCTGGTCAGGCGTCAACGCCGACTATCTCAGGACCAATGCCAAGGCGAGCGATTTGGCGGGGACGCTCGGAACGATTTCGAAAGTCGTGCGCATGATGCTTCAATCCGGCATCCTGGCGATCGGCGCCTACCTCGTCATCCATCAGGAGGCGACGGGCGGCATCATGATCGCCAGTTCGATCATGATGAGCCGGGCGCTGGCACCGATCGAACTCGCGATCGCGCATTGGAAGAGCTTCGTCAGCGCCCGCCAGGCTTGGGCGCGCCTGACCCAGCTTCTGGCGCTGCTGCCCGAGCCGGCTACAAGCGTCTCGCTTCCGCCGCCGTCGTTTCGCCTTTCGGTGGAAGGCATCAGTGTAGCGCCGCCGGGCGAGCGCCGCCTTGTCGTCCAGGATGCGGGCTTCGTGCTGGAGAAGGGCGCTGGCCTCGGCATTATCGGTCCGAGCGCTTCGGGAAAATCCTCGCTCGTCAGAGCTATAGCCGGCGTCTGGCTGCCGGCGCGCGGTACCGTCAGGCTCGACGGTGCGACGCTCGACCAGTGGTCGTCGGAAGAACTCGGCAAGCATGTCGGTTATCTCCCGCAAGATGTCGAGCTGTTCGACGGCACCATTGCCGAGAACATAGCTCGCTTCGAACCCCAGCCGTCCTCGGACAAAATACTGACCGCCGCGCGCGCCGCCGGTGTCCATGATTTGGTGGTTCATCTGCCTGAAGGTTATGAAACGCGGATCGGCGAGGCGGGGTCGGCGCTTTCGGCGGGTCAGAGACAGAGGATCGCCTTGGCGCGTGCTCTCTATGGCGATCCGTTTCTTGTCATACTCGACGAGCCGAATTCCAATCTCGATGCCGACGGAGAAGCCGCTTTGACGGCGGCGATCCAGGGCGTGCGCGACAGGGGCGGCATGGCCATCGTGGTAGCCCATCGGCCGAGCGCGTTGCAAAGCCTTAACCAGATCCTTGTCATGACGAACGGCAGCATTCAGGCCTTTGGCCCGAAGAATGAGATCATGACCAAGGTGACCCGTCCGATCAGTGTTCCGTTGAAAGTTGTTTCCAGCCCTGAAGAGGCGGCGCTCTGATGGCGGAGAGGGCGACGTCGGTGATCGACCGGACCATTCGACGTTATCTGCTTGGCGGCGTTGCGACTTCCATCCTTCTGGTCGGCGGAGCGGGCAGCCTTGCCGCGGTGACCGACCTCTCCGGCGCGGTCATTGCATCGGGAAAGCTGGTTGTCGATTCCAGCGTCAAAAAGGTGCAGCATCCGACGGGCGGCGTGGTCGGCCAGATCTTCGTGCGCGAAGGCGATGCCGTGCAAGCGGGACAGGTTCTGATTCATCTCGATGAAACCGTCACCCGCGCCAATCTGGCCATAGTCACCAAGAGCACGGATGAACTCGAGGCCCGCCTGGCACGTCTCGCGGCCGAGCGCGATGGTGCGGAGGGCATCGGTTTTCCGCCGTCGCTGACGTCCCGGCGGGATGATCCCGATGTCGGCGGCACAATGGCCGGCGAGCAGTCGCTCTTCGAGTTCCGCCGACAGGCACGCGCCGGCCAGAAGGCGCAGTTGGCGGAACGTATCTCCCAGCTCGCGGAAGAGGTCTCCGGATTGACCGAGCAAAGAGACGCCAAGAGCCAGGAAATCAAGCTGATCGGAACCGAGCTCGCGGGCATGCGCACGTTGTGGGAGCGCAAGCTGGTCTCGATCGATCGCATCACCGCGCTCGAGCGCGAGGCCGTGCGGCTAGAGGCTGAACATGGGCAGCTGACCGCGGCGATAGCACAGTCGAAAGGCCACACGTCGGAAATCCGCCTGCAAATCATTCAGATCGATCAGGATCTGCGCAGCGAAGTCGCCACGGAGCTGCGTGAGGTCCAGGCAAAACTCTCGGAACTCGTCGAACGCAAGGTATCGGCCGAGGACCAGCTCAAGCGCGTCGACATTCGCAGCCCGCAGGCCGGCGTCGTCCTTCAGCTTGCCGTGCATACGATTGGGGGCGTCATCACTGCGGGCGAGCCGGTCATGCTCATCGTGCCGGTCGCGGACCAACTGACCGTCGAAGCCCGCGTCGCCCCGCAGGACATCGATCAGCTGAAACAGGGACAGGGGGCGACACTGCGGCTTTCGGCCTTCAATCAGCGAACCACGCCCGAACTCAACGGAACCGTCAGCAAGATCTCCGCCGATCTCAGCACCGACGAGCGAAGCGGCGCCGGCTACTACACCGTGCATATCGTCTTGCCGCGCACGGAACTTACGAGACTCAAGGAACTGACCCTGGCGCCCGGCATGCCCGTCGAGGTGTTCTTCTCGACCAGCAGCCGCACGATGCTGTCCTATCTCATCAAGCCGCTGGCGGATCAGATCCAGCGAGCATTCCGGGAGGAGTGAAACGCGCCGGGGTGCGCAGCGATCGATTGCTCCCCGTCCCGGACCCTTTTCATTCGGCTGGGAATTTTCGCGATGCTGCTTGCGGTTTGTTGATCGTCCTGGATAGCGAAGATATCGGTCAGGTCTCGGTCGTAGCGGTCGGCCCATAGATGGACGCCGTCCTTCCCGTTGATGAGCTGAGCTGTTATTCGCACGCGCTGCCCAACCTTGCGCACACTTCCTTCCAAAACCAATACCGCCCCTAATCCCTCCACTACCCGCGCCGCATGATATCATGTTCTTCCGCCCCATCGCCAGCGTTGCCGGCATGTCGCGGACCGCCGCCGCGACCGCGCGTCGCGCATCCCTGACTCTTTTCCCGACCCTCAAACGTCTTAGCTACAGTGAAGCAACGGAGCAGGGTCAAATGAGCCTCAAGGACAAGAAAATCGTGGTCACCGGTGGCAGCCGTGGGCTTGGCCTCGGATTGGTCGAGGCGCTGGTTGAGCAGGGCGCCAAAGTCACCGTCGTTGCGCGCGGCGCCGAGGCGCTGGCGGCGGCTGGAGCGCGGCTTGGGGTTGCCACCATCTCAGCCGACGTCACCGACGAGGACGCGGCCTATCGCATTCTTGGCGAGGTCGGCCCGGACATCCTGGTGCTGAACGCTGGTGCGACACCTAAGATGGGGCGGTTGGATCAGCTGAAGTGGGAGGATTTCTCTATCGCCTGGGAAACCGACGTCAAGGCCGGACTCTACTGGCTGCAGGCGGCGCTGACCCTGCCGCTCAGGCCAGGTAGCCGGGTGCTGGTGGGATCGAGTGGGGCTGCCGTCACCGGGTCGCAGATGTCGGGCGGCTATGGTGGCGCCAAGCGCATGCTGTGGTTCATGGCCAAATATGCCAATGGCGTTTCGCAGGAGAAGAGCCTCGGCATCCGTTTTCAGGCGATCGTGCCGCGGCAGATGATCCTCGGCACCGGAACAGGCGATGCGGCGGCCGGCGCCTATGCCGGCTCCATGGGCATCACGCCGGAACAGTTTGTCACGCGCTTCGGCGCACCGATGCCGCCCCGGGCGTTCGGCGACAGGGTGGTTTCGGTGCTGGAAGACCCGCAATATGCGGAGGGGGTCGTCTTCGGCCTCAATGGTGATGCGGGCGTAACCGTGATGGAGGGCGCTGCGGCTTGAGCGAGCGAAAAACTGCCGTGGACCGCGACCGACAGGAAGGGCTGCTCGCCCTTGCCGCCGCGCTGCGGCCGGAACTGCACCGCTACTGTGCGCGTCTGATGGGATCGGTCATCGACGGCGAGGATGTCGTGCAGGACACGTTTGCCCGCGCCTTCGTTGCGCTGGACGAACTGTGCGAGGTGCCGCAGCTCAGGCCCTGGCTGTTCCGCATCGCCCACAACCGCGCGCTGGACCTGTTGCGCAGCCGCGCGATCCGCGCTGCGGAGCCTATCGAGGCGGCGCTTGAAATTGCCGACGACACCAAAGCCGACCCGGTGGAGACGCTGATGCGCAGCCAAGCTGTACAAACTGCGGTGTCGCGCTTCGCGGAGTTGCCGGTCCTCCAGCGCAGCGTCGTCATCCTCATGGATGTGCTCGACGAGCCTCTGGCCGAGATCGCCACCCTGCTTGGCATCACGGTCGATGCGGTGAAGGGGCATTTGGCGCGCGGTCGCGTCCGGCTTCGGGAGATCAACGTCACCGCGCCCGCGCTTCCCGATGCGCGCATCGCGTCGGCCGCCGTGGTCCGTTATGCGACCCTGTTCAACCAGCGCGACTGGGACGGCTTGCGCGCGCTGCTTGCCGACGACGTCAGACTTCATCAGTCCTTGCACCAGCCGCGCTCGGGTGCCGCGGATGTCGGCATGTTCTTCACGGTCTACGCCAAAAGCGACCGCGTGTGGCTCGCGCCGGCCTGGCTCGACGGCCGCGAGGTCATCGCGGTGTTCGAACACCAGGCCGACCCGAAGCCGCATCACTTCATGTGGCTGGAGTGGCGGGAAGGGCTGATCAGCTTCATCCGCGACTATCGCTATGTCAGCTATATTGCCGACGACGCTGAGCTGGTGCTGGCAATGGACGCCGGACCCTTCGGTCGCGGTGCTGGGCATTGAAGAGTGGCGATCTTGATGCGAAGCTTTGGGGCAGGGTGGCTTGAGGATCTCCTTTTCCTGCCCAATGTGACGGATGGTGCGCGACGCTAGCTACGCTGCTCGATCAGTACCCGCGCCGCATCTTTCCCCGCTGAGAGGATGCGATCGGACAATTCCGTTCCGCCCACGGCGCGGGCCATTTGAAGCGCACCGATGAGCGTCGCAAAGACAGCCAGCGCCACGCCTTCCGGATCCTTGGCCTGCGGAAATGCTTCAGCCAACTGGCGCACCAAAGCCAGCAAGTGATCTGTATAGGCTTCACGCGTTTCAGGCGGCTGACGGGCAAGCTCCGGCAGCAGCGCGGCTGACGCGCAGCCTTTTCCGGGATTGTCGCGGTGCTCCGTCGATAGATACATCTCCATGGCCATCTCCGGGCCACCGGCGGCCAACGCTTCCCGTATTTGTTGCGCCTGAAGCTCCATCGCCGCCGCCACGCTTTCGCGGACAAGCTCCGCCTTGGATTGGAAGTGCGGATAGAAAGCGCCGTTCGTCAGCCCGGCGTCGCTCATGATGGTCGCCAGTCCGGACGCGGCTATGCCTTCGCCGCGAAACCGGTCGGCGGCGACCTCCAGGATCCGTCCGCGTGAGGCGTCCTTTCTGCCCTTTTCGTAGCGCATGGCTGCCATTCCTTTCCGCTATTGTATTATGACCATAATCTGATATTATGAGTGTAATTCAATGAACATGCAAAAGCTAGCCCTGATGACTTTGGAGCACGAAATGAATGCGAATTCCGGAAAAACCGCTGTTGTGACCGGCGCCTCTTCGGGCATCGGCCGCGCCAGTGCCGAGGCCCTGGCGCGAGCTGGGTTCACTGTCTTCGGAACCAGCCGGCGCAAGGCCGGCAATGACCCGGACAGGGTGACCATGCTGGTTTGCGACGTGACCGACGATGAGGCCGTCGCCGCACTCGTTTCGACGGTGCTGTCGCAGACCGGCCGGATCGACCTGTTGGTTAACAATGCCGGCGTCGGCCTGCTTGGAGGCGCCGAGGAATTCTCGATCGCGCAGGTGCAGGCCCTGTTCGACGTCAATCTGTTCGGTGTCATCCGCATGACCAATGCGGTGTTGCCGTCGATGCGGCGGCGTGGCGAAGGGCGTATCGTCAATATCGGCTCGGTGTTGGGACTGGTGCCGGCGCCGTATTCAACGCATTATTCGGCGGTCAAGCACGCGCTCGAGGGCTATTCGGAATCGCTCGACCACGAGGTTCGTGCCTTCAATATCCGCGTCTCGGTCATCGAGCCGGCATTCGTTCGCACTGTCTTCGACCAGAACGGGATCCAGCCAGATTCGCTGTTGCAGGAATACGATCAGGCTCGAGCTACGCTGGAAGCGCTGCTTCGCGATGTGATGCCCGTAGCCGACCGGCCGGAAGTGGTGGCGGCGGTGGTCGTCAAGGCAGCGACCGATGCCCATCCGCGACGGCGCTACACCGCCGGCAAGGCTGCGCGCCAGGTCAGCCTGCTGCGCCGCTTTGCCCCTGCGGGGATATTCGACAAGAGCCTGCGCAAACAGTTCCGCCTGCCGGTTTGAACGACAGCGAGCAGAGGATTTCACGCACATGCGACTAGCAACGGCAACACAATCGGCCAGGCCCCACAAGACGGAGGTGCCGAGCATGACGCATGGATTCAATCGATTACCTCACTCACCGGCATTGTTCCAGGACACGCCGACGCGCTCCGTCGATGTCGGCGGCACGGCATTCGTCTACCGGGAAGTCGGACCCAGGAGGGGCGTGCCGGTGATCCTGCTCAACCATCTCGGCGCTCAACTGGACAATTTCGATCCACGCATCGTCGATGGCCTCGCCGCGACCCGGTGGGTGATTGCCTTCGACAACAGGGGTGTCGGTGCTTCGGGCGGCAAAACGCCGTCAAGCATTGCCGAGATGGCACGCGATGCGGTCGCCTTTGTCCGGGCGCTGGGGTTCGAGCAAGTCGATCTCTTCGGCTTTTCCCTCGGCGGTTTCGTGGCGCAGGAGATTGTGCTGACCGAGCCCAGGCTTGTGCGCAAGCTCATTCTGGCTGGCACGGGGCCGGCCGGTGGCGAAGGCATCGACAAGGTGACGCCACTCACGATCGTGGACATGATCAAGGGTGCGCTGACTTTTCGGGATCCGAAATACTATCTGTTCTTCACAAGAACGGTGAATGGGCGCCGCGCCGCCAAGGCATTCCTGCAGCGGCTGACGGAGCGCAAGGCCGACCGCGACAAGCCGATATCGCTAAGCGCGTTCGGCGCGCAACTCAAGGCGGTCAAGGCTTATGGACTGCAGGCGCCGCAAGATTTGAGCGCCATCCGCATCCCTGCGCTGGTTGCAAACGGCGATCACGACAGGATGGTGCCGAGCGGAAACACCTACGATCTCGCCCGGCGCATTCCGGGGGCGCAACTGGTGATCTATGCGGATGCCGGGCATGGCGGGGTGTTCCAGAACCACGCGGATTTCGTTCCGAAAGCGCTGGCCTTCCTCAAGGCCTGACGCCTCTGTGCTGGGCGGGTTTTCGTCCTGGAACATCAACAAACATTTTCAGAAAGTCACTGCCATGAAGGCATTCGTCGTCGATAAATATAACAAGAAGGGCATTCTGCGGCTGGCCGAGATGCCGGAGCCGGTGCTCGGGGACAACGACGTCCTGGTCGAGGTCCATGCCGCGGCCGTGAACCTGCTCGATTCCAAGGTCAGGACCGGAGAGTTCAAGCTCATCCTGCCCTATCGCCGGCCCTTCATCCTGGGCCATGACGTGGCGGGGAGGGTAGTCCGCGTGGGAGCGAAAGTCCGCAAATTCAAAGCCGGCGACGACGTCTATGCGCGGCCGCGCGATGGCCGGATCGGGACGTTCGCCGAATTCATCGCCATGGATGAGGCCGACGTGGCCTTGAAGCCTGTGAACCTCAGCATGGAGGAGGCAGCCTCGATCCCGCTGGTCGGCCTGACCGCCTGGCAGACGCTCGTCGAAAGGGCAAATCTCAGGAAAGGACAGAAGGTCTTCATTCAGGCCGGTTCCGGCGGCGTGGGGACATTCGCCATCCAACTGGCAAAGCATCTCGGCGCAACCGTCGCGACCACCGCCAGCGCGGCGAGTGCCGGTCTGGTCAAGGGGCTCGGCGCCGATGTCGTGGTCGACTACAGGAAAGACGATTTCGAAAAAGTCCTGTCAGGCTACGACGTCGTCTTGAACAGCCAGGACGCCAAGACGCTTGAAAAATCCCTCGCCGTGCTGAAACCAGGTGGCAAGCTCATCTCTATCTCCGGTCCGCCGGATCCGGAATTTGCCAGGGAAAAGGGACTGAACGTAGTGCTGAGGCTGGTGCTGCGCCTGCTGAGCCATGGTATTCGAACCAGAGCCAGGCGCCGTGGCGTGACGTTCTCGTTCCTTTTCATGTGGGCGCAAGGCGAGCAGCTGAGCAAGATCACATCGCTCATCGAAACCGGCGCTATCCGCCCGGTTGTCGATCGGGTCTTTCCCTTTGAAGCGACCAACGAGGCGCTGGCCTACGTCGAAACAGGACGCGCCAAGGGCAAGGTGGTCATCAAGGTCAGATAGCTTTCCCTGCCGCGAGTGCCCTCGAGCCCGGCCTGACCGAGAATCGCGTCCCATTCCTGTCTCGACCTGGTTGCGGAGACGTGCGGACCGTCGCATGAGCTTACCGGGTCCGGCCGCGCGGAAGTAGACGTAGCGGTCTCGCTCGCTCTGATACGGCTACTCCGGCAGCCCAGCCTTCTGAAGGGCCTCGATATACCGACCGCGATCGTCCGGCCGCCGGAACGGTGGCAGTATATCGGCCAGATTCGAAAGCCGCAGCGCGGGATCGAGTTCGCACACCCGGACGATCATTTCCTGTGCTTCTGCAAGCCGCCCCGCCAGGGCATGACTCGCCGCCACCACACGCATGGCGCTTGGGTAGTTCGGCTGGTGCCGCAACGACTTTCTCGCCCAAGCGACGGCGTCATCGTAGCGGCCAGCACAAAAATGAGCGAGCCCTGTGTTAAACTGCCAAGCGAACAGGCGAGGATCCAGCGGGCTTAGGCGCATGGCAAGCGCAGCGTGTTCGATGGCCTTATCAGGCTCGCCCAGGCAAGCCTTCACCCAGCTATTGACGCCCAAAGCAGCGGCCAAATTCGGGTTGAGAGCGAGCGCGCGATCAATGCAAGCCGCACTGCTATCGAGGTCACCGCCTACATAGCCAAGGACGTATCCACCGTAGGAGAGCGCAACCGCGTCGTCCCAGCCGAGTTCGACCGCTCTCCTGGCCAGTCGAGTGGCTTCGGCAATCTCTTCCGCACGGTCGACCATCCAGCCGTTGCTTTTTCTGGTGGCATAGCACCGCGCCGCCCGGGCATGGGCTGTGGCGAACTCCGGGTCACGGTCGATCGCCTTCATGAACAGCTGCAAGGCATCGTCAATGGCTGATCTATTGGTGATCGTCCGATCAAAGGCCGACAGCCCGCGAAGATAGTAGTCGTAAGCGTCGAGGCTCTCTGTAGGCTTGCGTTTGGCACGCTCGATCTCGGCCTCCTCCACTTTCGGCGTTATTGCACCCACTATGCTTGAGGCAACCTGATCTTGAAGATCGAATACATCCGCCAGCGTTCCGTCAAACCGATCGGCCCAGAGGTGGGCACCCGTCGATGTGTCGATGAGCTGCCCGGCAATGCGCAGGCGGTCACCCATCCGGCGCACACTTCCCTCGACCACATAGCGCACGTCCAGCTCGCGCCCGACCTGTTTTATGTCGACGGCCTGCCCCTTGTAAGTGAAGCTCGAATTCCGTGCGATGACGTACAGGTGGCGGAAGTGAGCCAAGGCGATAATGATATCCTCCACTATGCCGTCGGCAAAATATTCCTGCTCCGTATCCCCGCTCAAATTCTGAAACGGCAAGACAGCAACCGAGGGCCGATCATGATGTTTAGCCGCGACTGCGAGAACCTGCGGCTGCGACACGACATGGGGCTTCGATGCGGTTCCTTCCCGTGATTGCAGCGAAGCCGCCAGGGAAGTCGTCTGTGCTTCGGGTTCAGCGTCCAGATGCTTCTTCAAGAGAGCCCGGCAGGACTCGAATTGGCGCAAGGCTGCGTTTTCGTGCCCTCTGAGAACATGAATCCGCATCAACGCCCGATGGGCGGCCTCCGCGGTCGGGTCCGAAGCGAGCAACCGCTCCGCGAGCCCTTCGCAGGCTGTCTCCTCCGCGCAGCCGGGATCGGAGAGCGCGAGGCTCAGCCGTTCCACCAGTTGCCGCGCCTTCCGTTGATATTTGCTCCGATACGGTCCAAACCACTCCTCCAGGCCGTCGGGAATGGCTTCGTCGGCAAGGACGTCGCCACGGTAGAGGTCCGCCGCGCAGGCAAGATCGGCGATCCTGCCCTCCTCCAGTTTCCGGTCGAAGATCGAAATGTCCACGTCATCCGGACCGATAATCAGCGCGACTGCCTCCTGATCCCCATCGACATGGACGGTGGCATCCTCGCTGTTCGGGAACGACCGCCTGATGTCGACCAGCGCTTGCCGCAAGCTGTTGCGGGCCTGCCCATTGCTTCGTCCTGGCCAGAAGGCTTCGGAAAGCTGTTCGCGACGATGGCCCCGGCGGCCCGCTAGCACCAGGGCTGCGAAAAGAAGCGAAGTCTTGCGCGTGGAGAAGCGGACTGGCCGCTGTTCCGGGGATGTAACTTCAAGGCCGCCTAGCAACCTGATGCGCACGGATCATCTCCAGACTTTGCCGCTGCGGCAGAATAGCATTTCGGCGGACGGATTTAACACCGATTTAGCGGCGGTTTGTCGAACTTTTCTGTTTTGTTCACGTGCAGCCGAACAGCCCGAAAACACCCGCCTGGCACGCTCCCAGCCGCATCTTGAAATGGGAGATAAAAATGGCTCGCACAGAAACCCGCACCGGCGCCAGCGCATCGAAGAGACACTTCCTCGGGTCCGTTCGCAAAGGCGTAGCAACGATGATCGCCGCCTTCGACACGTGGTGGCGGACCCGCGCAAGACGTAGGGTGCTAGCAGATTTGACGCCCGATCAGCTGAACGACATAGGTCAACCGGAGGCTCATCGACCTGTGCTCGACATCAAGGCGGGCCTGATCACGAACTTAATGTCGATGAGGTAAGGCGCGGGAGAAGTGCGCGCCTGAGATCGGGCGTCAGCCGCGCCGCGCCGCGTCGATCTTCGCTACGTCGATCTTCTTCATCTCCATCATGGCATCAAACGCGCGTTTGGCTTCGTCGCCACCGACCGCCATCGCCTCGGTCAGTGTGCGCGGCGTGATTTGCCAGGACACGCCCCATTTGTCCTTGCACCAACCGCACACGCTCTCCTGGCCGCCATTGCCGACGATGGCATTCCAGTAACGGTCGGTTTCCTGCTGATCGTCGGTGGCGATCTGGAAGGAGAAGGCCTCGCTTTGCTTGAACGTGGAGCCGCCATTCAATCCGATGCAGGGAATGCCTGCGACGGTGAATTCGACCGTCAACACGTCGCCCTTCTTGCCGGACGGAAAGTCGCTCGGCGCACGGTGAACGGCGCCCACCTTGGTGTTGGGAAAGGTCTCTGCGTAGAAGCGAGCCGCAGCCTCGGCGTCCTTGTCGAACCAGACGCAAATCGTGTTCTTTGGTATCGTATTCCCTGGCATTCGCTTGTTCCTTTCGATCTGAAGCCGGATCTCGTCCTTGGGTCCCACCCACGTTCTTGTGACATAAGTCGCCGCCCGTTTCTCGCCACCCGGTGGAAGCAAGCCGGCAAGCGCGGCTGAGCACAAACGGGTCACGGAACCGGCATGGCCCTGAAGGATTTAGTGTTGGCACAGGAGGTTGCCATGATCCGTAAGCTCAAGTCCGGGGAGTACCGCCTCTATTCCCGGAAAGTCGACCCAAAAACACATAAGCGCAGAAATCTCGGTACGTTCAAATCGCGGGAGGCCGCTGAGAAGCACGAACGTGAGGTCCAGTACTTCAAGCATCATTAGCCGCGGCCTGCCATGCCTCCGGCGGAAGTCAGCCCAGAAGGTTGCGCGCTGTGCGCATGAAGATTTTCGATCCGATCGGGATCAGGTCGTCTGGAAAGTCATAGTCCGGATTGTGCAATGCAGGGTGCCGCTCGCCTGCACCGAGGAAGAACATGGCCGACGAAGCGCTGTGGCCGAACAGGCCGAAATCTTCCGAAGCGCGCATTGGCAGGGCTTCTTCGCCGTGCGCGACGCCCTCTTCGTTGAGCGCGCGCCGCAGGTGCTCCACCGCATCGGTTGCATTGACGCTGGCGACGAAGATCTCGTGATAGTCCCACCGGGCGGAAAGGCGATGCTCGCCGGCGATCTTCGCGACCAGCGCCTCGGCGGCGGCGCACAAATCTGCCATGCGCTCGTCGCGCCGGGTCCGCAGCGTTGTCCACACTTCGGCATGACCGGGAGCGATGCCGAACACGGCTTCGCCCATAGCGGCGTGAGTGACAGTGAGCATCGAGAAATCGTCATCGGCGAAGGTTCCGCGCCCAAGCGCAGGCAGAGCCGGCATCAACTGGCTGATCGCCAGCATCGGCGACGTCCCGGTCTCGGGCATCGACGAATGCGCGGTCTTGCCCTCCAGCACGATGCGCATGCCGCGCGAAGCACAATTGACCACGCCGGGTTTGAGCCGCACCTCGCCGAACGGCACGCCGGGCAGGTTGTGCAATGAGAAAGCGAAATCCGGCGCGATCTCCCCGAAGCGGGGGTCGGCGACGACGCCGACCGCGCCATTGCCGGTTTCCTCCGCCGGCTGGAACATCAGCACGACACGGCCGCTTGCGGGCCTCTCGCGGCCCAGCTGGCGGCCGAGGGATGCCAGGATCGCGGTATGTCCGTCATGGCCGCACATATGCGACTTGCCCGGCACGCGCGATGCATGCGGCACGCCGGACAGTTCCTCGATCGGCAAGGCATCGAGTTCCGAACGGAACAGCACCGTCGGCCCCGCTCTGCCGCTGTCGTATATCGCCGCCACGCCGTGGCCGCCAAGCTGTGTCAGCACCTTATCCGGCTCGGTATCGGCGAGGAAGTCGACGACTTCCTTTGCCGTCTTCTCCTCCTCATTCGAGATTTCCGGCTGCTGGTGCAGCTTGCGCCGCCACGCGGTCAGCTCGACAATGTCCCGGTTGGTTAGGGCCACGGACAAGAACGCTCCCAGCCTATTGATTGATCTCGGGTTCGACGAGCTTTGCCAGGTTTCTGAGCGACTCCTGCCAGCCGAGATAGCAGGCCTCGACCGGAATGACGTCCGGAATGCCGGCCTGGGTGATGTCAATTTCGGTGCCGACAGACACCTTTTTCAACATTACGGTCACGCGGATCTCGCCGGGCAGATTGGGATCGTCGAACCTGTCGGTATAGAGCAGCCGCTCGGAGGGAACGAGTTCGAGATACTCACCGCCGAAGGAATGGCTGTCGCCGGTTGTGAAGTTGCGGAAAGACATCTTGAACGTGCCGCCGACCTTGGCCTCGAGGTGATGGACCGTGCAGGTGAAGCCGTTCGGCGGAAGCCACTTGGCCAGCGCATCCGCTTCAACGAAGGCGCGATAGACCTTCTCCGGGCTGGTCGTCAGAACGCGATGCAAACGTACGGTGCCGGGCATATCCTTGATCCTTTCATGAATGCCTATTCGATACTCCAAGGACGAACGAGGCATAGCCAGTCCGACATAGGCCCTCGGATCTTTTTCAAGTCCGCGTCCCGCTGGCGCATGTTATTCGACCCTGCGCCCCAATCAAAGTCACCCGCTTCACGCAGCCCTCGAGCAGTTCGCCGCATTGACGCTATCGATCGGCAACCGCGGCGCGGCCGTGTCGTGATGACTGCGACTGCATGGCGCTGCTCAAGTCGCCGGACAAACTGCACCGGTTCGATCTTGACGGCTGGGAGCCGGCGCTCATTCGTTGAATCGAGACACGGCTCTATCGTCTTGTTCGTCAACAATCTTTTCTGGTTGCTCTTGGCCTTCGTCATCCAGCTATTGCCATAGCTGTCGGGCCGCAGCCTTCGCGCCAGCGCAAGATCAGCCGCCTCGCCTGAAGTGCCGAGCCATTCGGTTCCCGCCGAGCGCTGGTTTTCCTATGGTTCTCGGTTGCCCGCGGCGACGGCCAAAGGTCGGCTATTCGATCTATTTTCTTTGCAAGCCGTTAATGCGGCCGTGCTGTTAATAAGCATCCTCTAATAAGTATCCCAATCTGGGGCAAGCAATGACCAAGAATCTCGGCAATGCACGCCACACGCCGGCGAAGGACCAGCAGGTCTCCCTTCTCGGCAAGGCCGCGCCGGCGCTGTTTCCGCTGGTGGCGGCGGCGCTGGGCTACATGATTGGCAAGCAGTTCTTCGGTATCTAGGCGCGAAGACAGGTCTTCGGTTCCTTCAAACGCTCAAACACCTGGGCGGACCGCGACAGCGGCTGTCGTCAGACATCAACGTCAAACATGGACATCACCGAAGGAGAGTTCGCCGTCGTCGCCGGCCGCGAAAAAAGCGAAGGCGAATAGCCCGACATAGAATGCCGCAACAATTGCCACGATCGCCAGGCCGGGAATGGGGCCGAGGGTGGCGCTGTCGATGGCCTCGCGAAGCGAGCCGACAAAGCCGGTCCTGACGCCTGCGGCCTGAAGGCTGGGGGTCGATATCTTGAGGACCCAGGCGAGCAGCAGGATCAGGAAGAGATAGAGGTAATTTCGCCGCAGGCGACGGGCCAGCGCGACACGCTGCGACAGCAGGAATTTTGGCGCGCGCAAGCCTTCGCCGACGATGAGCAGCCAATCCGAGGCGAAGTCGGGCTGCGGGGAAAAGATCTGCGCGAAATAGTGGCGCTCGAACTGACGCACGCGCGCCCGATAGAAATCGAAGAACCGATAGCGGCGCGCCTCGATCCATAGCAGCAGCAGGATCAGCAGCATGGCGAATAACAGCACGCCGTGATGCGCACTGGCCGTTGACAGCGACACTGAAAGCAGCGCCGCCACCACTGTGATTGCCCAGTTGGTCGTCCTGTCGAGCCGATCGCGCCATCCCGCCATGCGCGCGATCTCGGCACGATGGAAATGCGACAGCGTGTTGACGCGCTCCGTCGATGAAAGGACGGGGCCAGCGGGCTTTGCCGACGTGTCGTTCATGGCATCCTCCGGCAAAGACTAGAACAATTTGCTGGCGGCATTGTTCCTTGTCCTCCAGGCCGCGCCAAGCACTAGAATAGATTGGCAGCCCGGCGGCGCGCCCGCCGGGCATCGGCCGCCGAATTTCGCGCCGGTCACATGGACCCTTGAGAATCCCTCTGCCTTCGGCAACATGACGGCGACGGTCGAGGGCATGAAAATGAACAAGCCGATTTCCGCTGCGCCGCGCAAGTCCACGCCGCGCAAGGTGCCGATGGCGCTGACCGAGGCGTTGGTCGCGCGCACGATGCGCGCGGTCGAGGATGCCGGGCCGACGCCGGGCATGGTCTATATGACCGATGCCGACTATGCGCGCATCCGCGACGAGGTGCTGGCCACAGCGCCGGTCGGGCCGGTGAAACTGTTTGCCTATGGCTCCCTGCTGTGGAAACCCGCCGGCGAGGTGGGCGGCGGCCAGCGGGCGGTGGCGACGGGCTGGCATCGGTCGTTCTGCTTCACCGTGCAGCGTTTTCGCGGCACAATCGAACAGCCCGGCCTGATGATGGCGCTCGATCGCGGCGGTCAATGCCAGGGCATGGTGTTCGAGATCGCCGAGCCGGTGGCCGCCAATCTCGAAGCGCTACTGCGCCGCGAGATGACCATCCTGCCCGCCGTCAACGTGCCGCGCTGGCTGCAGGTGAGAACCGAAGGCGGCCTATGTCGCGCGCTCGGCTTCGTCGTCGATCCCGCCAACCCGCGCTATGCCGGCAAGCTCGACAAGCAGGTGATCGCGGCGACGCTGGCCACGGCGGTTGGCCATTGGGGCTCGGGTGCCGAATATCTGTTCGAAACGATCCGCCATCTCGACGCCTGCGGCATTCGCGATCGCAATCTGTGGCGGCTGCAGGAACTGGTGGCCGAAGAGATCGGGCTGACGTCACAGCTCACCCGTCCCTGAGCCACACCAGCATTTCGCCGGACTCGCGGTTGTCCCAGGCGAAATAGGGGATGGCGGTCAGCCGCGCCTCTGCGGTGGCAGGCGGCTCGGGCCTGTAGAGCCCGTTCTGCCAGCCGTCCGCGGCATCGGCCTGCGCGGTGGCCGACAGCGTCACCACGCCGCCGAGAAGCTCCGGCCGGTACCGCGCTTCGAGACTGGCCGTCCTTGGCAACGTCAGGCGATGCAACTGGCTGTCATTGTCGGTTGCCTCGACGCAATAGATCAGCGGACCGCGCGACAGCGCCACACGGCCGGCATCCTGGCGCACCTGCGGGTTGGCGTAGAGCCGCTCGATCGGCATGTCGAGGTCGAGCCGGACCTGATCGCCCTTTTTCCAGGTCCGCCGGATCGCGGCGTAGCCGTCGCTGGTGGCATCCGCCAGCTTGACCGTTTCGCCATTGATCGTGAGCGCGGCGCTGCTGCTCCATGTCGGGATGCGCAGATGCAGCGTGAACGCCACCGGCACCTGCGGCTCGATCGTGATCCCGACGGCGCCGTCCCAGGGATAGCGGCTCGCCTGGGTCAGGCTGACAGGGACGCCTGATATGTCGAAGCGGGCGGTCGAGTCGCCATAGAGATGGACGGCAAGAGCGTCGTCCGCCAAGCTGTAGAAATAGCTGCCGATCGAGGCGACCATGCGCCCGATATTGGGCGGACAGCAGGGGCAGCGGTGCCATTTCCAGCGGTTGTGGGCGCCCCGGCTCTCGAGCGGGTTTTCGTAAAAGAACAGCGAGCCGTCGAGCGACAGGCCAGAGATCGACCCATTGTAGAGGGCGCGTTCCATCATGTCGGCGTAGCGTGCGTTCGGCCCCATGCCGAGCATGCGGCTGGCCCAGAATACCAGACCGACCGAGGCACACGTCTCTGCATAGGCGCTCTCATTGGGCAGGTCGTAGTCGCTGGTGAAACCCTCATTGTGTGACGATGGTCCCAGTCCGCCGGTGATGTAGAGGCTCTTGGTGGTGAGATCGTCCCACAGAAGGTTGAGCGCTGCTCGCAGCGTGTCGTCGCCATATTCGGTGGCGATGTCGGCCATGCCGGAATAGAGGTACATCGCCCTGACAGCATGACCGACGACCTTGTCCTGTTCGCGCACCGGGATGTGCGACTGGCTGTATTCGTAGGTTTTGAAATGATAGGCTTTCGGGTCGGCGCCGCGGGCGCGGGCCTCCTCGTCGAAGTAATGCGGTTGCTGCCCACGCTGGTCGATGAAGTATTTCGCCAGCTCCATGTATTTGCGCTCGCCGGTCACCCGCGCCAGCTTGACCAGCGCCAGTTCGATCTCCTCATGGCCGCAGTAGCCCTTCTTCTTGCCGGGCTCGGGGCCGAGCACCGACGCGATATGGTCGGCATAGCGGGACATGATATCGAGCAGCTTGCGTTTTCCTGTCGCCTGGTAGTAGGCGACCGCGCCCTCGATCAGATGGCCTGCGCAATAGAGCTCGTGGCAGTCGCGCAGATTGGTCCAGCGCTTGCCGGGCTGGATGCGCTGGTACCAGCTGGAGAGATAGCCGTCCTCCTGCTGCAGCCTGCCGTACATGTCGATGACGGCATCGATCTTCTTCTCCAGTTCGGGATTCTTGCGCCGGTAGAGCGAATAAGCCGCGGTCTCGATCGTCTTGCCGAGATCGGAATCCCAGAACATCTGCGTGGTCACCGTCGATCCGGTGAATTCCGCGCCCTGGCGATCGGCTTCGTCGGGAGAGGGCGAGTGAAAGGGGATGACGATGCCGGGCGAGGGCCGGTCCGGGTCGATCTGCTCCAGCATGCGGGCTTCGACGCAGCGCTCGTAGAGGATATCGGCAGTGCGTGTGGCCACAGCGTCAGCGCGGTCGCCCCAGAAGCCGTGCACGTCGACCTGCGGCACCGGCAGCGGGCGGAAGGCGAACTTTGGCCTCTTTTCCAGTTTTGCCGCTTGGGCGGATGGCGATGCGGTCATGAACTTACTCCATTCTATTTGACGGCCCCGGCCATCAGGCCGCGGATGTAGAAGCGCTGCAGAGCCAGGAACAGGATGAGGCAGGGCACCATCATCACGGTGACGCCCGCCTGCACCGCGCCCCAGTCGATGGCGCCGAAGCGGCCCGACTGCAGTGCGGTCATCATCACCGGCAGCGTGAACTTGGACTGGTCGGTCATCAGCACGAGGGCGGCGAGGAACTCGTTCCAGGCGCCGAGGAAGGCAAACAGCGCGATGGTGACGACGCCGGGCCAGACCAGCGGCAGCATCACCTTCAACAGCATGGTGAGATTGCTGGCGCCGTCCATGCGGGCGGCTTCCTCGATCTCGCGCGGCACCGCGTCGAAGGCGTTGCGCATCATGAAGATCGAGAACGGCAGCTGCAGCGTCACATAGACGCCGACCAGCCCGGTCAGCGTGTTGTGCAGGCCAAGCTTGGTCAGAACCAGGAAGATCGGCGTCAGGATCGACTGGAACGGGATCATGATCGTCGACAGGATGAGGATGAAGAACAGGTTCTTGAACGGAAACCGGAAGCGCGAAAAGCCATAACCGGCCAGCACGCTGACGGCGACCGACAGCACGACGGTCATCACCGAGACATAGATGCTGTTCTGCGCCGAGACCCAGAGCCCATCGCCGAAGCTGTTGAGCGTGGCATAGTTTTCCAGCGAGAAGCCTGACGTTGGCCAGGGCGGCAGCGGCGGCAGGCGCGCTTCGGCCGCCGGCTTGAACGCCGACAGCATCGCCCACACGATCGGCGCGGCAAACAGCACCGAGGCAATGATGCCGGTCGAATGCTCGCCGATGCGGCTCAAGAGCCGGCGGTTGCGGGAAGCGGCCTGCGCCATCAGTCGAGACCCTCCGGCTTGCGCAGCAGCCACAGCTGGACAAGGCTGAGCGCCACCAGGATGACGAGCAGCACCATCGACAAAGCCGCGCCGTAGCCGAGCTTGAACGACACGAAGGACTGGTTGAAGATCCAGTAGACCGCCGTCAGCGTCTGGTTGCGCGGGCCGCCGCGCAGAATGATGTAGAACTGGTCGAAGGCGAGGATCGAGCCGGCGACCGACAGGATCAGCGCCAGCGCCAGCGTGCGGCGCATCAGCGGCAAAGTGATCGCCCTGAACCTGGCGAAGGGACCGGCGCCGTCAATAACCGCCGCCTCCTGCAGGTCCTGCGGGATCGATTGCAGGCCGGCCATCAGGATGATCATGGTGAAGCCGGCGACCTTCCAGACGACCATGGCGATGATCGACCAGAAGGCCGGCTGGAAAGTGGCCAAAAGGTTGAACTTCCTGTCGATCAGGCCAAGGTCGTAGGCGGCCGGGCTGAACAGACCGGAATCGACGTTCAACAGCCATGACCAGAGCAGGCTGGCGGAGGCAAAGCCGACAACCGCCGGCATGAAGAACATCGTCCGGTAAAGATTGGTCAGCGGCCGCGGCCGTTCGACGAACAGCGCCAGCGGAAACGCCACCACGAAGATCGCGATGGTGACGATCACGGTGTAGTAGGCGGTGAAGCGCAGCGCATTCCAGAACCTGGTGTCGCGCAGGATGGCGACATAGTTGCCGAGGCCTATAAAGCTGTGCTCGCCCATCAAAGGCCAGTTGTGCAGCGACATCCACGCCGTCATGCCGAGCGGGATCAGGAAGAAGACGACGACCAGCGCAACAGCCGGCGCGACATAGAGCAGGCCGATCCATTGTTGGCGCGCGGCGCCGGCGCGTTTGTGGGCGCTGGGCGGCGCCGTAGTTGCAGCTGTGATGATGGCCATGGCTGTTTTTCCGTTAGCGCTGCGTCCCCTCCCCCTTGAGGGGAGGGTCCGGCCGAAGGCCGGGGTGGGGTCCTCTCTGCAGCGCGCCGACATCAAGAAACGTTGAGCACTTCCGAGGCGACCCCACCGGGCCTGCGGTCCGACCTCCCTCGAGGGGTAGGTGGGGTTGGCGCTTACTTCTGCGGCGCCTGGTCGATGATCGACTGCATCGTTTCCTGCGCATTGGCTATCGCGCCGTCGACATCGTCGCCGAAGAAGACCTCGTTGATCATCTGGGTCCACGGTCCGTTGGCGGAGTTGATCAGGTCGTTGAACACCACCGAATAGGGTGTCTTGCCCTTGGCCATGGCCTCGGCGGCGATCTGATAGCGTGGATCGAGATCCTTCAGCGCCTCCTTGGCGATGTCGCCGCGCACCGGCAGGCTGCCGTACTTCGCCAGGATGGTCTGGCCCTCGAGCGAATAGGCGAAATCAAGGAACTCCTTCACCACGGGCAGTTTGGTGGTGCCCTTGGTGACGACGAAATTGTCGCCGCCGGCAAAGGACGACCAGCCGCTGTCCTTGCCCGGCAGGAAGGTGACGCCGTAGTCGATATCGGGATACTGAGTGTTGAGCGCGCCGATGGCGAAGGCGCCGGACGGCGAGATGCCGATATTGCCTGCGGCGAAGGCGGCAAAGAAATTGGCGCCGGTGTCGGTCTGTGCGCCCGCCGGCACCAGGTCCTTTTTGACCATCGACCGGTAAAGATCGATGGCGCCGCGCAATTGCGGGCTGTCCAGCGTCGCCTTCGAGCCGTCCTCGCTCAGGATGTCGCCACCCGACGCCCAGATCAGCGGCGTGAAGGTGAAGATGTTGCAGCCACCGCAATTGCCGGAGAAGTAGAAGCCCTTGATGTTGCCGCCGAGCGCGTTGACCTTCTCGGCATCGGCAGCGATCTCGGCCCAGTTGGCCGGGCCTTTTTCAGGGTCGAGGCCGGCCTGCTTGAACAGTTTCTTGTTCCAGATCAGCACCGAGGCGTCGGCGGAGAACGGCAGGCCGTAAATGTGGTCCTTATAGGTGCCGGTCTTCACATGCGCCGGTGACAGGCTGGCGAAATAGGGCAGGGACTTGGCCCAGTCGGTGATGTCCTCCAGTTGGCCGGCTGCGGCGAAGGATGGCGTGTAGATCAGGTCGAGCGACAGCGCGTCGGGCGCGGTACCGCCGGCGGCTGCGGCACCATATTTCGGAATGATCTCGGCATTGGGGATGATGTCGAGCTTGATCTGGTTGGTGTGTGCCTTGTTGTAGGCGTCGACGATTCTCGGCATGAAATTCGAGCCGTCGGCACGCACCCAGATATTGGCCGTTTCGGCGGCGGCAGTGCCGAGACCGCTGCCCAGAACGGCAGCGGCCAGGGTCAGTTTGGCAATCAGGTTCCTCATGTTTTCCTCCTCCAGGTTTGGCCGCTCCGCGGCTTGGCGCCGATCACGCGGCGCTTCGTCTTCAGCCATCCAGCGGATGGCCACATGACTGCCGCACCACCAGCCGGCACGGCAGTTTTCGAATGCCTGGCGCGGCAGGCTTGCCGCCGACCAGCGAAAGCAGGGTCAGCCCGGCCTCGCGCCCAAGTGCGACCAGGTTCATGTCGATGGAGGTCAGCGGCGGGCGCGTCGCCTCGGCCACGATCTCCCAATTGTCGAAACCGATGACGCCGACATCGCCTGGAACGTTCAAGCCGCGTTCGCGCAAGGCATCGATGACGCCACGCGCGATCTGGTCGTTGCCACAGAAGACGGCGTCCGGCCTTTTTTTCCCCCTGTCGAACAGTTGCGCTACCGCCTCGTGACCCCAGGCTTCCGACCAGGGGCCGAGCAGCGGCTCGGTCACCGGCAGGCCGTTTTCGATCAGCACGTCGCGGTAAGCCTGGGCGCGGGCGTGCACCACGGCAAAGCTCGCCGGTCCGCTGACATGCGCGATGCGCTTCCAGCCCAGCCGGCACAGATGCTCGACCGCCAGCCGCGCGCCATCGGCGTCGTCCGAGACGAAGGCGATGGCGTCGGGATCGGGCTGGGTGAAAGCATAGATGACCGGGACGCGCAGATTGGAGAGGTCGACGGGCAGATGGCGGTCGATGCGCTTGCCGGTGGCGATGATGCCGTCGACGCGCTTGTCGAGCATGGCGTCGACATGCATCTGGCCCAGCCGAGGATCCTCCTCGACGTTGCACAGGAACACCGAGACGCCATTGTCGACCAGCGCGTCCGAAATGCCCGACATCAGCGGCAGCGAGAAGCGGCCATAGGTGTCGTTGGTGAGCAGCCCGACGGTGAAGCTGCGCCGCCTCAGCAGGCTCTGCGCCAGGCTGTTGGGCCGGAAGCCGAGCCGCCGGGCCGTCTCGCGGATACGCTCGCGCGTCTCGGCGGTCATCCGGCCCTGGTCATTGAGCGCCTTCGATGCGGTGGCGACGCTGACTCCTGCCTGCGCGGCCACGTCACGTAAGGTGACTGGCTTGGAAAAGACCGGAACAGGCAGATCGTCCGATGGCATCGCGCCGTGATCCTTGTTGGGAAAAGGTTTTCTCTTGCTGGCCCCAACAAGGCACGGCATGTGGCCGAACCCGATCAGAGATGTTTGGAAAAACCTTTTCTCAACTCAAGGCTAGGCCAGATCCCGTGGCTGTTCAAGGGGAAAGTTGGTTGGGCCTGGGCTTCTCTCCTCCGCGAAGCAATTGTGTAAAAGCAGCGCCGGCAGACCGAAGCTCAGGGGAAGAGCGTCGGGACGGGTCTGCCCGCTGGAGGCCGCCTATGTCGGCCTGCGCTGGCGTACAGTCGTGACCTGCTATCTGTTCACGGTGGTCCGCACCGCGCTCTATGCCGCCAAGGCGGCAGGACGCAACACGCATCTTCAAGCCCGAGGCCGGCGTAAGTGCCGCGGCCTGAAGCGACGTCAGGAAAGAGTTGCCACGTGTGGTATCTCCTGTTCTGTAGCGGACCGCCATCGGAGAGAATACGCGCCGGGCAAGCCTCTCCAACACACATGCTGGCGCGTTCTGAAAATCGCTGCCAAAAATCCTGAACAATCCCTCGGGATTAACCTTTCCGTAAATATTTGACCGCTACTTCAATAGCCATGGCCTCGTGGCGGAGCGGCTACGCTGGAGACTGCAAATCTCTGAAGCCTCGGTTCGATCCCGAGGCGAGGCCTCCAAAATTTCGCGTCGAACAGCACTCCCATGTGCCCCAAGGCGGTCAATTCCCAGCGAGCAGATTTGTGCGTTCCAAAAGCGGTGCAGACCGGTCGTTGAAGCAATCCTGTCTTGCATTTGGTGCTATGAAGGGACATGAGCGTTCTTGCTCCGCTCTTCCCGATATTCGAGGTCATTTTCGTGCGTGAACCGTCGTTGCTGCCCGTCTTTGGAAAACTTGGCCTCAAGGCGCCTGTCGCCTTTGTGGCCGCGCCGGCCCGGCCGGCGGGTGTCGTGTCGCGCCTACGGGATCTTCTGGCCGCGCATGGCGGCATGGTGCTGAAACTGTCGGTCATCGCCTGGACGGTGCTGATCCTGGGCGCCGTGTTCTTCATGATGCAAGGCTGACCGGCATGGCCAACCGCTACACGCTGCGCATGGAGCTTCCCCAGAGCTGGAGCATCATCGACGTCTTCACCGGCCAGCTTGCGGTGGTCCGGCAAAAGGTGATGGTCGGGATGGGTGCGCGTGAGGCCGAGAGCATGGTCGTGCAGATGAATATCCGCGACGTCAAGCGCCGCGAACGGGCCGAGCGCAAGCCCTGATCGCCCTGATCGCGGCTAGCGCCTACTCGCCGCGGCTTCAGCCGAAATCGGCCGCCGTCAGCACATACATGCTCTTGTGGGTGCGGTCGTAGGCCTTCGACGCTACCTCGCGGATGGTGCTGCTCTGCATGTCGAATGTGGCGAGGTAGCCGGCTTCATCGGCCGCGGCTCCCGGCTGCATCCTGGCCATCGCGTCGGCGGCGACGGAGAAGGAGATCTGGAACATGCCGTCATGGCCGACGAAACGGATGCGCTGCCCGGCCTCGTCATAGCTGCGGCTACGGTTGGGGAAGGTGAGACTCATGTCTTGGCTCCCTTGTTTTGGCGCAATTCCGGACGGAAAACCGCTGCACACTTTTCCTGGAATTGCTTAGTGCATGTCGCTCAAAAGTAGTACCGGTTTTGAGACAACGACATGCATAGAGACAAAGGCCTAAAGCGCATCGCATCAATCCGTTTCGTTGCGACGCGCTTTAGGCCTTCTTGGTCACCCGCTTCTTCTTCGGTGTCGGGTTCAGGGCCTCGGCGACGCGGTCGGCCTCTTCCTTGGCCAACCTAAGCTCCCTCAGCCTTGCCGTCTTGATCTCCCTGGCCCTTGCCTCGGACATGTATTCGGCGGTTGCCTTGTTTTTCTCCGCCGTCTTCTTCTGCTTGTCGACAAAGCGGGCTTCAGCTTTTTCCATGATCGTCTGATTGCCTTCGGCCATCGAAGAAATCTCCCTTGTGCCTGAAATCGTGAAAATGAACTTGTCCGATAAATAGGCACTCGATCGGCAAAATTCAATCTTTTGAATTATTTGCACGAAACGACCGGCCGAAATAATACTTTTGAATATTTAATTTGGCCCATGAATAAATTTTGGCACTCCTATCTATCGAGTGCCAACAACTCTATAGAGGAGGGGCGTGGCCGCCTGTGCCGGCCTCAGAAAGAAAGTTCCCATGAAATTTCGGCCTCTCCACGACCGCGTCGTCATTCGTCGCGCCGAAGGCGATATCAAATCCAAGGGCGGCATCATCATCCCCGACACGGCCAAGGAAAAGCCTGGGGAAGGCGAAGTCGTCGCCGTCGGACCTGGCGCACGCGACGAAAACGGTGCACTTATTGCGCTCGACGTCAGGGCCGGCGACTTCATCCTGTTCGGCAAATGGTCGGGCACCGAGGTCAAAATCGACGGCGAGGACCTTCTGATCATGAAGGAAGCCGACATTATGGGCATTATCGAGAAGACCATGGCCGCCAAGAAGGCTGCCTGATCTCACTTTCTCCGAACGAATTGGATAAAAATCATGTCTGCGAAGGAAATCAAATTCTCCACCGATGCGCGCGACCGCATGCTGCGCGGCGTCGAGATCCTCACCAATGCGGTGAAGGTCACGCTCGGCCCCAAGGGCCGCAACGTCATCATCGACAAGGCCTATGGCGCGCCGCGCATCTCCAAGGACGGCGTCACCGTTGCCAAGGAAATCGAGCTTGCCGACAAGTTCGAGAACATGGGCGCGCAGATGGTGCGCGAAGTGGCCTCGAAGACCAACGACCTTGCCGGTGACGGCACCACCACCGCCACGCTGCTGGCCGCCTCGATCCTGCGCGAAGGCACCAAGCTGGTCGCCGCCGGCATGAACCCGATGGACCTCAAGCGCGGCATCGACCAGGCGGTCACCGCCGTGGTTGGGGAAATCAAGGCGCGCGCCAAGAAGGTCAAGTCGTCGGCCGAGATCGCGCAGGTCGGTACCATCGCCGCCAATGGCGATGCCAGCGTCGGCGAGATGATCGCCAAGGCGATGGACAAGGTCGGCAATGACGGCGTCATCACCGTCGAGGAAGCCAAGACCGCAGAGACCGAACTCGACGTCGTCGAAGGCATGCAGTTCGACCGCGGCTATCTCTCGCCCTATTTCGTCACCAATGCAGACAAGATGCGCGTCGAGCTGGAAGAGCCCTACATCCTCATCCACGAGAAGAAGCTCGGCAATCTGCAGGCGATGCTGCCGATCCTCGAAGCGGTGGTGCAGAGCGGCAGGTCGTTGCTGATCATCTCCGAGGATGTCGAGGGCGAGGCGCTGGCGACACTGGTCGTCAACAAGCTGCGCGGCGGGCTCAAGGTCGCGGCCGTCAAGGCGCCGGGCTTCGGCGATCGCCGCAAGGCGATGCTGGAAGACATCGCGGTGCTCACATCAGGCCAGATGATCTCGGAGGATCTCGGCATCAAGCTCGAGAATGTCACCCTCGAGATGCTCGGCAGCGCCAAGCGCGTGCTGATCGAGAAGGACACCACCACGATCGTCGACGGCGCCGGCACCCAGGCGACCATCCAGGCGCGCGTCACCCAGATCAAGGGCCAGATCGAGGAGACGACGTCCGACTACGACAAGGAAAAGCTGCAGGAGCGGCTGGCCAAACTCTCCGGCGGCGTTGCCGTTATCCGCGTCGGCGGCGCCACCGAGTCGGAGGTCAAGGAAAAGAAGGACCGCGTCGACGACGCGCTGAACGCGACGCGCGCGGCGGTCGAGGAAGGCATCGTGCCCGGCGGCGGCGTGGCTCTGCTGCGCGCAAGGTCGGCGCTTGCCGGCCTGACCGGCGCCAATGCCGATGTCACCGCCGGCATCTCGATCGTGCTGCGGGCGCTCGAAGCCCCGGTCCGCCAGATCGCCGAGAATTCCGGCGTCGAAGGCTCGATCGTCGTCGGCAAGCTCGCCGACAGCAAGGACCATAATCAGGGCTTTGACTCGCAGAACGAGGTCTATGTCGACATGTTCAAGGCCGGCATCGTCGACCCGGCGAAAGTGGTGCGCACCGCGCTACAGGATGCCGGCTCTATCGCCGCACTTCTGATCACCGCCGAAGCGATGATCAGCGACATCCCGGCCAAGGATGCCGCACCTGCGGGCGGCGGCGGCGGCGTGGGCGGCTACTAAGATTCAGGTGATGCCGGTCTGCAAACGGCGGTTTCCTGCGGTTCCGGTGCTCGTATGAAAAGTACGTCCGCTCCGGTTCTCCGAAACCACCTGGTTTGGTCGCTTCGCGCCTCCGTGCCGCTGTCGGCCTGCCCAGTATTGTTATTATATTAGCCAAGGCGCATATTTGTCGGGCAGCGGGTCCTTGGCCGCCAAAGCGGCCAAGGGCGCCTGCAATCGTTACCGAAAAAAGCACTTCGTGCCGCTCGAATTATGGAGCAGCCACGAGACAATAACTTTTGGAGGAATACCCATGAAAGTGACTATTTTGGCAAACTATGCGCCTCATGCCGCCAAAGGATTGATGCAAGGCTCGGACAGGCAAGCTGCGGTCAAGGCGCTTTTTGAAAGCGTTGGCGGCAAGGTGACCAGCGTGATGTTCACGCGCGGCATCTATGACGTCGTCGTCAATGGCGAGGTGCCGGACCAGTCAGCAGGGATTGGCATGTCCCTTGCGGTGCGAGCGAGTGGGTCGCTGACCGAGATGGTTGTACTGGAGGAACTCGATATGAAGGCAGTGCTCGCCGCTGCGAACAAGGCTGCTGGCGCGTACAAACCCGCCGGCTGATGGACTTGCCTTTCTTGATCAAGGCAGCACGGTTCGATCGACGTGCCGTGCTGCCTTATGTGGGATGGCGCATCTTCTCCGGACTTTCGCGGTGACCAGAATTCACGCTAGTATCGTCTGGTGGTCGTTTGGAGCAGAGAGCTTGCGGAAACGAAACCGCGGTTCTCGATAGGGAGACAAGCCATGTTTGCGGCCAAGACCATCGACACGTCGGACAAGGCCGCGTTCTACCGTGACCTCGCCACCCAGCTTAAGGCGCTGCTCGAGGGCGAGCGCGATTCGATCGCCAACGCCGCCAACACAGCCGCGCTGATCTTCCAGGTGGTGCCGGACCTCAACTGGGCCGGTTTCTACTTCCTGCAGTCGGACGAGGAAATGGTGCTTGGACCGTTCCAGGGCAAGCCGGCCTGCGTGCGCATCGCCGTCGGCAAGGGCGTGTGCGGAACGGCGGTCGAACTCGGCACCTCGATGCTGATCAAGGACGTGCATGATTTTCCAGGCCACATCGCCTGCGACGCCGACTCGCGTTCTGAACTCGTGGTGCTGCTCGAGGACGATGACGGTGTCTTCGGCGTGCTCGATCTCGACAGCCCGCTGCCAGGCCGCTTCGACAAGGCCGACCAAGCCGGCATCGAGACGCTGGCGGCAATCTATGCCGCGGCGAGTTCGTTCGAGGACTAGCTGCTCGGACCATCGTCGCAGAACGCTGCCTTCACTGCTGATACCCCTTTCGCCCAGCCTTCAGCGCGCGATTGAACGCTGCGGTCGCCATCTCGATAAGTTGCGCGTGGATTGCGCCGCGCGACCGTCCGCCGCCATCGTCGCAAACCGGGTCACCGATCTGTTCTGATGCAATGATCTCGGAAGCGCGGGGCTTGCATTCGCCGAACATGCTGTAGTGGCTCGCATCCTCGATCGTCGCATAGCTCGCCTTTGAAATCGCTTTTGCGATCTCGGATGCGTCGGCGGTTGCGGGGATTTTTCCTGGCCGGCCAAGATTGACGATATCGACCGGAATTCTGATGCTGGCGAGGCTTTTGACGTCAAAGACATCGGATGGGGCGGGATCGATCGCCATGGTGAAATGAATGCGTTCATCCCGGTTGTCCCGGCCGGCGGCCCGCAATCCATGGCGTGCAGATCGACACCGCTTTGCCTGACCCAATCGCAAAGCGAGGCATTGAGCAGGTCCGTATCGCAATAGGCCGCCAGCAGCTTCGGGTCGACGCGGGCACCGGCTATGGCGAGCGCTGTGTTGCCGCCCATGGAAGGACCGAGGACGCCGACTTTGCCTTGTTCGAGGTGCTCTGCGAAGAAGGCGTCCTTCGCCATCGCGGTCAGGGCTGCCGTTAGATCGGCCGGCCGCAACTAGAGTTTCATCGTCTCGGCGGCGGATTTGTTTTTCCCCGTATTTCCCGGATGTGTGGGAGCGGCGACGACGAAGCCCTGCCTGGCCAGAGGAGTTGCAATCCAGCTGAGGGCTTGCGGCGTTCCCGCAAGGCCAGCACCATGGGAGAGCAGGATAAGCGGAAATGTTCCGCCTGATATTGGCGCATCGTGCATGGCGGCCGTTCCAACGAAAAGCGCGGTGTCGCCCGACATAATCATCTCACCGCCCGGTTTCGCCGGATACCAGACCGTCACATCGAGATCGGTGCCGCGCTCCCTTGTCGGGGCCTGGAATTGACGAAAGCCGACATTGTCGCCGGCCTCGGCCGGGTGTTGCATCAGCATTGTCGAGCCGATGATGGCGCAAAGCATGGTCCAGAATTTCATTGAGATCTCCGTTGTCGAACGCGTGCGCCATGGCTGGAGAGCTTGGAGTCTTGAGCTCTCGGGCCAGTTGGCGTTCCGGTTTCTGTGTCGATGCCGCGATTTCAGCGGATCGGAGCGAAGCCCGCGACCTCGATCGCGATCGAGGTCGTGCTTTATCGCGATTGAGTACTGCTCAACGGAACAGCAGCTGAGGTTCAGCGGCCCACAGCGTTCGCTAACGAGAGCGATTGCGCGTTCCGCTGCCGCCAGGCGAGCGGCGTCATGTCCGTCACGCGGCGGAACTCGCGGTTGAAGTTCGGCTTGGTCTGGAAGCCGACCGCAAGCATGATCTCCGTCACCGACTGATCGGTCTCGGTCAGCAGCCGGCAGGCCTCGCTGACGCGGTATCCGTTGACATATTGCGAGACGTTCCTGGCCGTGGCCCGGTTGATCGCCGCCGAAATCTGCCGTGCCGGAATTCCGGCGCGGCGGGCAAGGCGGTTGAGGTTGAGATTGGCGTCCCGGTAGAGTTTTTTCTCCTGCATCAACTCGTTGACCCTGGCGATCATATCGGCGTCTTCGCCGGCGTCGGGTGGGGACTGAGCGTCGGTGGGGTCGGCGGCATTGAGCGGGACATGGCTTTGGCTGGCCGCTGCCGCCGCCACGCCGATAATGACGAGCATGAAAAGATTGCCGATGCCGATTAAGGTCGCCGCGCGAGCGCCATCCCCCGACGCCAGATCGAAGGACACCAGCATGTCGACTACTCCCGACAGGCACAAAGTAACCGCCGCCAAAAGGATGGCCCTGTAGACAGGGACCGCGCCGTCGAAAGGCGCGAGGCGAAGCCCATCCGCGCCGGAACGAAGCAGCCAGAGAATGGCGGCGGCGTAGATAAAGTCAATTGATGTCAGCGCTATGTCGATCGCCTCGCGCCAAAAGATCATCAGCACGATGATGATAACGGCAGGCGTTGCGTGGAGCCCCAGCAGCGCCGGCCATTGGCGGTCGCTGTTGCGGACGAGCTTCGAGACGCCGGCATAGAGCAGTGACGGCATGATCGCGGCGGACACGGGGCGATGTAACCGACTTCACTGATGCCATAGCCCCAGCGCAGTCCCGTGAGTACCGATTGCAGCGCTGCGACGAGGATCAGGCCGAGAAACGGCAGGTTCGGTGCTGCTTCATCCTGACGCGTGGCGACGACCCAAAGCAGGACGAACAACGACAGGGCGACGACGAAGGGCAGGGGGACAAACGGCATGGATTGGGCGCGGACGCGTGTTGATGCGCGGACCCTAGCCGATGTGATTTTGATTCCCAAACACGCGATTGTGCTGCGCTTGGGCTCAGGCGAACTTCACCAGCATCAGGCTGAACCCACCGATAAACAGGAAGGCCGAGAAAGCGAGCGCTAGCGGGCGCAGGCCACGCGAGCGCAGCTGCGAAATGTCGGCCTGCAGGCCCATGGCGGCTAGCCCCATGGTCAGCATGATTGTGGTGGCGAGCGCCATTGCCGATTTCACCTCGGCCGGCACTGAGACGAGGCTGTTGAGTGCGACGACGGCAACGAAGGCGGCGACGAACCATGGCATGGGCGGCCGCGCTGCCGAGTGATCGCTGCTCTTGCGGCGCGCCATCAGGCCGAGCGCGATGACCATTGGCGCCAGCATGGCGACGCGGGTCAGCTTGGCGACGGTGGCGATCTCGCCGGACTGGGTGCCGTTCTGGAAGCCGGCGCCGATGACTTGCGCCACCTCATGGATCGAGGCGCCGGCCCACAGGCCGAAAGCGTGCTGGTCGAGGCCAAGCAAGGGCGCCATCAGGGGGAAGCCGAGCATGGCGACGGTGCCGAACAGGGTGATCGAGGCGACGGCGTAGGTGACGTCCTCGTCGCGCGCATCGGTGACGATGTTGGTGGCGACGATTGCCGAGGCGCCGCAGATCGAGGTGCCGGCGGCGATCAGCTGCGCCAGCTTGGCGTCGACGCCGATCAACCGGCCGAGCGTGATGGTGAAAACGAAAGTGGCGCCGAGGGTCAACGCGACAATGCCGACGCCGCCAGCGCCGATGGAGACCACCTGGCCGAGCGTCAGCTGGAAGCCGAGCAGCACGATGGCGAAGCGCAGCAGGCGCTTTTGCGAGAATGCGATGCCGGCCTTGGCGTGTAGCGGCGTGCCGAGCACGTTGGAGTAGATCATGCCTGCGACGACGGCGAGGATCATTGGGCTGAATAGCGCGAAGCCGGAAACATTGCGGGCCGAGAAGGCGACGGCAGTGATCATCGTGGCCAGGACGATGCCGGGGACGACGCCATTCCATTTGAGGGACTTTCGCCCTTGTGTCAGATCGGCAGGAAACGCGCTTTTCGGAATATCGTTCGCGAAGGGGGAAACAGAAGACAATGCAATGCTCCAGGCGGGTACGCGGGAGGAATGCCATTCCTGAAATAATCTTTCCAACGAATTGTTATTATTGGAATGATCGGTTTTAACGATTAATTGCGACTGCCGAAGTCGGCGCTGCCCCTCATCCGCCTACCGGCACCTTCTCCCGTATAGTGACGGGGAGAAGGTGGCTGGCGATCCTCGGCACCTTCTTGCGACCCTGGTGATTGGCGAAACTGCCGATGAGAGCGTCCCTCTCCCCGTCACTATGCGGGGAGAGGATGCCGGCAGGCAGGTGAGGGGCGGCGCACCCGCCCATAGCTATAGCTGCGCCTCGATGGCCGCCTTGTCGATCACCGACCAGACGTTCCTGATCCTGTCGTTGAGGAATTCATAGAAGACGTTCTCGCTGAAGGAGACCTTCCGGCCGTTGATGGGCAGGCCGAAGAAGGTTCCCTTCGGCGTGCAGTTGAACTGAAGCCGGCTGGCAATGAAGGGCGGTTCGGCGATCAGCAGCTGGATATCGAAATAGAGATCCGGGATTTCCCGAAAATCGCGCTCAAGCATTTCCTGGTAATCCGACAGCCCGACGCGGTCGCCATTGTAGTGGACCTCGTCGTGAACGAAGCGATGCAGCTTCTGCCAGTCCTGACTGTTGAGGCAGGCGATGTAGCCTCGATAGAGTTCGGTCACGGTCACGGCGATGGCTCCAGTGCTTGGTCTCTGTCGAGCAAAAAGATAGAACGACTGCGGAGCCAGTCCAGATGCGACATCGCCGCCAGCCGATCCCTAGAACATGCCGCGGTCGTTGCTGCGCTGGTCGTCTTCCACCAGATGCGGCTGGTAGATTCCCGTCCGCGCCGTTCGCCGCCAGGGCCGGGCCGGGTCCGCAGGATTGGTGTGGATATCGGCGACGGCAATCGAGGGTGTTCCATCGGCCGGGCATTGCGCCGCCCACCGGCCGCCGGGGGCAACGATTCCCGAAGGGGCAGTCAGGCTGTGTTGGGCGGGGAGGGAGAAACTCGCCCAGTAATTGTTGCTTGCCGCGTGTCCCTGCATCTCGACGGCGAATGTCGGGCCATCGGCGGCAGTGATTGTCGAGAACAAGACACAGTCGACATCGAGCCTCTCATAGTCGATGAAAATCTCGGGAAAGTGCGCTTCCATGCCGAGCGTGCAGCCGAAGCGGAGCCCGTCGACCTCGAACGTCACCGGGGTCGAACCCGGCGTGTACATGAAGGAGATCTTAGTGTTCGACAGCATGCGCTCGTCATAGCGCGTCACCAGTTCGCCGCGATCGGAGACGACATACAGGCTGTTGTGCGGCCGGCGCGGCTGGCTGAGCTGATGCACCGAACCGAAGACCGTCCACAGTTCAAGCTCGCGCGCAAGTGCTGTCGTCGCCGCCAGTTCCTCGCGCAGCACCGTCCATTCGAACCGGCTCCAATCGGCAGGCCCGATATGTTCGCGGCCGCTGACCGACATGATGCGTTTGTTTGGGGAGCAGGTAGCGCCTTCGGGAAAGTGCAGCAGTCTCGCGCCCGCCTGCCGGGCCTCCCGCATCAGGCGCCTCATCTCCAGCCCGCTGTCGCGCAGTTTGCCGATGTCGCGGGGGTCGTCATGGACGGTGCTTTGCGCCACGGCCAGTCGCACCGATCTCACTTGGGGCGCAGGATCATCCGGCGCGCCGCGGTGAAAATGCCTGAGAGCAGCCGTATAGGACTCGCCTGTCCTGGCAGCGCGGGCCCGCACTCGACGTTTGAAATTTGTATTTTGCGTCATTGTCATGGCCTTTCACGTCCCGGATGGAGTTCCCCAGCAACCACACCCGAAACGATCGGACCAAGATAGCGGCCTGAGACTGGAAAGCCCCTTTGCCTCCGTTAAAAGACCGGGCTGGGGACGGTCCCTGGAGGTTCGGCGCAGGCCACGCCACGGAGAATGATGCCGATCCGATGCTGCTTCGTCAACCGGGCAGGCAACCGATCCTGACCGGTCGAAAGGCTCACATCTAATGCCGGTAGCGCAGCGCGTCGACCAGCAGCGAGAACGCTGATGTCGCCTGCCGGGGCCGATGCGCACCGCGATCATGTCGCGCGCCACCTGTTCGCCCAGCCGCCGCATGGCTTCCGGCCGACGGCGCAGGAATATTGAAGGCGCGCGGGATCGTGCCCGGATCGGCGGTGCTTCAGCTTGAAATCTGTCCGTCCGCGAGCTCACGTCTCGCGGCCGTGAAAACCTCTCGTGCGGCATCCGCGTTCATGACGGCGATTGCGAGGCCAATGATGATATCGGGCCAGGCCGAGTTCCACACGAATGCCGTGACAAGGCCGGCGGCAATGATTGCGACATTCGCCAGAACATCGTTGCGCGCCGACAGGAAGGCTGCACGGGTAAGGCTGCCGCTATGATGGCGATAGCGGGCCAGTATCAGCGCACACGACAGGTTGACCAGGATCGCGCCAGCCGCTGTGAGCGTTAGCGGAACGGGAGCAGGCGGGACTGGAATGTTGAATTTCTCCCAGGCCGTCCAAAGGGTCGCCAATGCCGGGATCAGCAGTACCCCCGCCAGCGCCATTCCGAGCCGCGCTCGGTTGCGGACGGTCCAGCCCAGCGCGACCATGATCAGGAGATTGACCGATGCATCCTCAAGAAAATCGATGCTGTCCGCGAACAGCGATACAGATCCGATCCAAACGGCTACGGCAAACTCGATCCCGAAATAGGCCAGGTTCAGGATGGCCACCATCCGCACCGCTTTGTTCAGTGTCCCGGTCATATTTTGTCCATCGATCGATTGCCGTTAGCGCAAAGCATATGCTCGCCGGACCTAAAGGCCAGAAGCGCAACATGCATTTCCCATATCGGTCTGAACTCCTATATGCTTAGCGGAAAGTATGCGCAGGAGACTAGGGTCATGAGCGTGACGACTAGCAAGCCAGAGCATGTCGCTACTGCCTTTGCGAACGCTTGGAACCGGCATGATATCGATGAGTTCGCATCTCTGTTCGCTTCCGATGCTAATTTCGTCAACGTCGTAGGTGTTTGGTGGAAGAACCGATCCGAGATCGAAGCGGCGCACCGAGCCACTCATGACACCATGTTTCGGGATAGCCGATTAGAAGGCAATATTTCGTCAGTTGTGGAATTGGCTCCGGGGCTTGCTTCTATTCACTACACTTGGACCCTAACGGGAGCATCTGCTCCGGACGGGTCCCCGGCCGGGGTTAGGAAAGGCATATTGCTTCTGATTGCCCAAGACGGGCAGTCAGGATGGCGAATCAAGGTGGCTCAGAACACGGATATTGTTCCTGGCACAATCGCCCCAGCCGGCTCGAAAAGCTAACCCATGCCCGCCGGACCTAAAGGCCAGAAGCGCCTCGCCGACATGAGGCAATAGCGATTGGGCGGCCGCCTTGACAACGCTGCAGTTCCTGTTCCAGCTTGACGCCATGTTCGTCTTTGCGCCAGCCATCACAAAGCGACGCCGCCCATGCACGGTGCGGAGCGGCGAGGTGATTGCGCGACGACAAAGACCGGCACGATAGACCTGGTTCGTTCGTTCCAGCCCCGCCCGCGAAACCGCCGGCGGGGTTTTTTGATGTCTGGAGCATTGTCATGACCAACAACTCTTCCATCCGGCTTCGGCCAGCCGAGCCGGCGGACGCCGCTGCGATCCGGGATATCGTGCGCGCCGCCTATGCAAAATGGGTGCCGGTGATCGGCCGCGAGCCGCTGCCGATGCGCGCCGACTACGACAAGGCCGTTGCCGAGCATCCGTTCGATCTCGCCGTCGAGGATGATCGGATCGTGGGAATGATCGAAACCATGCTGGCCGACGATCACCTCTGGATCGAGAATGTCTGCGTCGCGCCGAATGCGCAGGGCAGGGGGATCGGCCGGCTGTTGCTGGAGCTAGCCGAGCGCAAGGCAGTCGAAGCGGGACGTCCCGAGCTTCGCTTGCTGACCAACGGCGCCTTCGAGGCGAATGTGTCGCTCTACAAGAGGCATGGCTATATCGTGGACCGGGAAGAGCCGTTCATGGGCGGCGTGACGGTCTACATGAGCAAGCGGCTCGCGGGATCACCGCCAATCTGAGGAAGGAGTTCGATAATGGCTGCCACGGTCAGGCTTAAGCAACTCTCAGGGCTTTACGCGGTTTCTCGGCTTGAGGCGGGCGAAGCTGTTCCTGGTTGGGCGGACGGGCCGGGCTTCGTCAGCATCACAAGAACCGATGACGAACTTTCGATCGTTTGCCTGCAGGATCGCGTCCCACAGGCCATCAAGCAGGATATCGACTGGGTGGCCTTCAAATTCGAGGGGCCGTTTGCCTTCGACGAAACCGGTATCGTGCTGTCGGTCATCAGGCCGTTGTCGGAAAACAGGTTGGGCATCTTCGTGGTGTCCACTTTCGATGGCGACCATCTGTTGGTGAAAGCGGCGGATCAGGTCGCCGCGAGGCGGTTTCTGATCGAGGCCGGGCATATCTTGCTGTAGTCGATCCTCACCAAGCCGGTTGCTGGTCCAGCCGCTCCGGATCAATGCGCACTGGCTCCAGCACTTCGGGGGTTGCGTTTGACAGTGGCGTTTGTGCATCGTTATCTCCAGTTGCCGGCAGCAAAAGGATACGAGCATTGATTGCGGGGAGCTGCCGGGCGTTTATTGCGTTAACGAGGAAATTCTTGGCCGTTGTCCGACGAATCCCGGACCAGCCAAAGCTGGAAAGACAAGAGCCCGACGAGAGCCACTACCAAGTTTTTGTCGACGATCATTTTCACTATCGGGATGAGAGCCACCGTTACCTCGACGGAAAATTCCCAACCTACGATGAGGCTGTGGAGCGGTGCCGCGCGATAGTCGACAGCGAACTGGACGATGCTTTCAAACCGGGATTTACTGCCGAAGACCTATTTGAGAAATACAGTTTGTTCGGCTCGGATCCGTTCATAAAAACACCGCCTGGGCTGCGGGTTGATCCGCCTTTTTCTGCTTGGAATTATGCGCTGGAGCGGTGTGAAACCCTGACTCGCGTCTCTACTGTTCCAAAAGCCTGATTTTGTGCGGCCTCCGGTGCTCACGGCTGAGCGCCAGTGGGATTCAGTTGGGCCTGGGTCTTGCCAATTGGCAAATACATACTATATTTCTGCCAATAGCGAGGAGCAAAATGCAGCTTCAGTCCATCGTCACCACGCCGGCCACGGTCGGCAGCGCCATTTCAGATGAAGAGGCGGGTGCCTTGGCACGCACCACCGTCAATCTGTTCAAGGCCTGGAACCTCACCGACCTGGAGGCCTGCGTCCTGCTCGGCGGCATGTCGGCGCGTACCTGGGCGCGCTGGAAGACCGGGGCGAAGGAAGGCGGCGTCGGCAGGATCGACCGCGACCTGCGCACCCGCATGGCGCACCTGATGGGCATCCACAAGGGCCTGCGCTATCTGTTCACGGAGCCGGCGCGCGGCTACGCCTGGATCCGCAAGCCCAATGCCACCTTCGGCGGCCAATCGGCTCTCGACCTGATGCTGCGCGGCGAAATCTCCGATCTCTCGGCGATGCGCGAATGGCTCGATGCGGAGCGTAGTGCATGGTGAGTGGGCTTGCGGTCCGTCGCCGCGTCGACTGGCAGCAGACCTTTCGCATCATCCGCTCCATTCACCCGCCGATCGACCTCTTCGAGGACATTGCCGACCCGCGCGACTGGGAGGCGCTGGCCGCCGTCGAGGCGAAGACCAACCCGCGCATAAGGTTCGAGATCGGCGATCTCGGCAAGGTGTCGGCCGTAAGGCGGGTTTCGGGTCCCGGCGCCAGCTTCGTGATGGCGCCCTTCGTGCATTGCTCGACGCTCAGGCCAGGCCGCTTTTCGGATGGCAGCTACGGCATCTACTATGCCGGCGACAGCGAGGAGGTGGCGCTGGCCGAGACCATCCACCACCATCAGAAATTCATGAGCGCCACCAACGAGGGTCCGGGCTGGACGGCGGATTTCCGGGTGCTGATCGGCAGCGTCGACCGCGACCTCGATAACGTGAACGCCGTGCCCGGCGTGCTCGACCCGGACGACTACACCGCCTCGCAGGCGGAAGGACGGGCGTTGCGGGCTGCCGGCAGCGACGGGCTGGTGTGGAACAGTGTGCGCATGCCGGGCGGCGGCTGCATCGGCATGTTCTGGCCTGACGTCATCACCATTCCGGTGCAGGGCCGCCACTACAGCTACCATTGGGACGGCGCCCGCGTGGACTTCGTGCGCCAGCACGATACGGGAAAGGTTCTGGCCGTCACCTGATGGCGAGTGGTCACGCTTTACAGATCGCGGAGAAGCCGATATCCATAAATCCAAGGACTCGGATATATGGATAAGAAAGACACGTTGAATGCGCTGGCCGCACTTGGCCAGGAGACGCGGCTGGATGTCTTCCGGCTGCTCGTGCGCGCCGGTCCGGAAGGCATTCCGGCGGGCGAGATCGCGACGAGGCTGGACACGGTCCAGAATACCATGTCGGCGCATCTGAAGGTGCTCGCCCATGCCGGGCTGATCCGCCCCGAACGCGACGGAAGGATCGTGCGCTACGTCGCCGACATGACCGGCTTGCGCGACCTGCTGGCCTATCTGATGGAAGACTGCTGCAATGGCGCGCCGGAGCTCTGCCGTCCCATCATCAATGCCGTGACCTGTGACTGCTAGTCTTGTCTGGGAGCAACCGCCGATGAGCGATCCGACATTCAACGTTCTTTCGCCATGCGCCGGCAATTCGGCCCGGTCTATCCTGGCCGAGACGATGCCGGACCGCGTCGGATGAAGGCGGTGGCGGACGACTTGCCACGCCGCATCGTCGCGGAGGCGCTGGGAACCGCACTGCTGGTCGCGACCGTGGTCGGCTCCGGCATCATGGCGGCCCGACTGACCCATGACGTCGCCATTTCGCTGCTCGGCAACACGCTGCCGACCGGGGCGATCCTCGTCGTGCTGATCGCGATACTGGGGCCGATCTCCGGGGCGCATTTCAATCCGGCAGTCACGCTGGTGTTCGCGCTCCGCCGGGAAATCGAGGCGAACGCGGTGCTCGCCTATGTCGTCGCCCAAATCGTGGGCGGCATCGCCGGATCGTTTCTGGCGCACGCCATGTTCGAGCTGCCGATCCTGCAGGTTTCCGCGACGGTGCGGACCGGAACCGGGCAGTGGCTCGCGGAGGCAGTCGCCGCCTTCGGCCTCGTCTTCACCATCCTGGCAGGCCTGCGCTTTCGGTCAGACGCGATCCCTTGGCTGGTCGGGCTCTACATCACGGCCGCCTATTGGTTCACGGCCTCGACATCCTTCGCCAACCCGGCCGTCGCGATCGCCCGCGCCTTTTCCGACACTTTTTCTGGCATCCGTCCGGTCGACCTGCCGGGCTTCATTGCCGCGGAATTGCTAGGGGCGTTGCTTGCGATGGCACTGGCGGGCTGGCTGCTTGCCGAAGCGAAACCGATCAAACAGATGAAGGCCGCGCAATGACCATCACAATCTACCACAACCCTGACTGCGGCACCTCGCGCAACACGCTGGCCATCATCCGGCAGTCCGGCGAGGAGCCGGAGGTGATCGAGTATCTGAAGACGCCACCGTCGCGCGAAAGGCTGGTCGAGTTGATCGCGGCGATGGGCATGACGCCGCGCGAGTTGCTGCGCGAGAAGGGTACGCCCTATGCCGAACTCGGCCTTGCCGACCCGAAATGGTCCGACGAGCAGATCCTCGATTTCATGCAGGCGCATCCGATCCTGATCAATCGGCCGATCGTCGTCAGCCCGCTCGGCGTCGTGCTGGCGCGGCCGTCGGAAAAGGTGCTGGACATCCTGCCCAACCCGGACATTGGCGCCTTCACCAAGGAGGATGGCGAGGTCATAGACGCCTCGGGGAAACGCGTCGGCTGACGCTATTTCCATATTTTTCGAAATTGGGATTGACGGCGCGAAAAGCGCCGCGTAACTTATTTCCATGAAACTCGAAAAAGCAGCCTCTCAACTCGAAGCGCTCGGCAATCCGACGCGGCTTCAGCTTTATCGCATCCTGGTGCGCGCCGGCGATGACGGGCTTGCCGTCGGCAGTGTCCAGGGCAAGCTCGACATTCCGTCCTCGACGCTGTCGCATCACCTCAAGCGGCTGGTCGACACCGGCCTGGTGACGCAGGAGCGGCAGGCGACGACACTGATCTGCCGCGCCAACTATCCCGGCATGAATGCGCTGATCGGCTATCTCGCCGACGAGTGCTGTGCCGACGCTGCCTGTGCGCCCGCCGTCGGCAAGGCACTGGCCTGATTTTTTGCGCTTGTAATTCGAAGTTACCGGAAGGATCGAACCTATGAACATGATGACAGACCTTCCCGTCGCGGTGATCGGCGCCGGCCCGGTTGGCCTCGCCGCCGCGGCGCATCTGGTCGAGCGCGGCATCCGTCCGCTCATCCTGGAGCGCGGCGAGAGCGTGGGTGCTGCACTGCTAGAATGGGGCCATGTGCGGGTGTTTTCGCCGTGGGAATACAACATCGATGCGGCGGCGCGGGCGCTGCTCGACCGCTCCGGCTGGACGGCGCCTGACAGGCGCGGCCTGCCGACCGGTGGCGAGATCGTGCGCGATTATCTGGCGCCGCTTGGCCGGCTTCCCGCGATCGCCGCCAATCTGAAGCTCGGCGCCGAGGTCAACGCAATCACCCGTCAGGGACACGACAAGGTCGCCAATGACGGCCGCAACGACGCGCCCTTCGTCATCCGCTATCGCGATGCCGGCGGTGAGCACCGCGTTCTCGCACGCGCCGTCATCGACGCGTCCGGAACATGGTGGCGGCCAAACCCGATCGGCGTCGACGGGCTGCCGGTTCCCGGCGAAGGCGCGGCGTCGGCGCGCATCGCCTATGGCATTCCCGACGTGGTTGGCGAGGCGAGAGATGATTATGCGGGCAAGCGCGTCCTGGTCATCGGCGGCGGCCATTCGGCCATCAACGTCGCCTTGGCGCTGATGGAATTGCAGGACGCGGCACCTAGCACCGACATCTTCTGGGCGCTGCGCCATGCCAGCGTCGACAGATTGCTTGGCGGTGGGCTGAACGACCAGTTGCCGGAACGCGGCGCGCTTGGGCTGGCCGCCAAAAAGGCGATGGCTGACGGTAGGCTGAACATGCTGACGGGCTTCGCCGTCGACCGCATCGAGACGCAGGGCGAGGGGCTCGTCGTCGACGCTCACCTTGCCGGCAAGCCGTTCAGCCTGGCCGTCGACCGCATCGTCGTCACCACGGGCTTCCGGCCTGATTTGTCGTTCTTGAGCGAAATCCGCATCGCACTCGATCCCGCCGTCGAAGCGCCGCCGGCGTTGGCGCCGCTGATCGATCCCAATTTCCACTCCTGTGGCACGGTTCCAGCCCATGGCATTGCGGAGCTCGCGCATCCCGAGCCCGGCTTCACCATTGTCGGCTCGAAATCCTACGGCCGCGCCCCGACCTTCCTAATGGCGACCGGCTACGAGCAGGTCCGCTCGGTGGTCGCCGACATTGCCGGAGACCATGCCGCGGCCCGCGAGGTGCGGCTGGTGCTGCCCGAGACCGGCGTATGCAGCGCCGTCGGCGTCGTGACGGCATTGGAAAGCGCCGGCTGCTGCGGCGGACCCGCGCCCGCCGCTATCGATGCCTGCTGCGTCAGGGATGCGGACGCCAAGGCCAAGGGCGCATCGGGCTGCGGCTGCGCAACCACGCCGGCCAGCACCGAGGGGCGAGAGACGATGGCAGCCAGCGTCGATGCCTGACCGGTCCGCCCTGCGCAAAGCGATCTGGGCGCTCGGGCTGACGCAGATCATCGGCTACGGCACGCTCTACTACAGCTTCTCGATCCTGGCGCCGGCAATGGCCAGCGAGTTCGGCCTGACGGAAGGCTGGGTGTTCGGCGCCTTGTCGGCCTCGCTGTTTGCCGGCAGCCTGTTCGCGCCGACGGCCGGGCGGTGGGCCGACCGCTTCGGCGCCGGCCGCATCATGACCGTCGGCTCGGTCGCGGCAGCCGTGGCATTGGCACTGTGCGCCGTCGCGCCCGGCCGCGTGAGCTTCGTTCTGGCATTGTTGGCAATGGAGCTGGCCTCGAGCTTCGTCCTCTACAGCGCCGCCTTCGTGGCGATCGTGCAGATAGGGGTCCCCCGGCCGCAACGTAGCATCACCCACCTGACGCTGATCGCGGGCTTTGCCTCGACACTGTTCTGGCCGCTGACCTCGGTGCTGCACGCGCATCTGACATGGCGCGAGGTCTATCTCTTGTTTGCCGCCCTCAATCTCGGGCTCTGCCTGCCGATCCACGCCTGGCTGATGCGCCTGTCGCGCCGCCAGGCGACGGCCACGCAGCAAGGACCTGCCTCCGCCCATGAAGCAGGCGCGCCGCTCGATCCGAGGCGCAGCCGGGCAGCGTTCCTGCTCATGCTGGCGGGGTTCGCCACCGAGGGTTTCGTGCTGTCGGCGATCCTCATCCACATGGTGCCGCTGACCGCAGCCCTGGGGCTCGGCACCGCCGGCCTCTTCGTCTCGACCCTGTTCGGGCCGGCGCAGGTCGCCAGCCGGTTGATCAACATGCTGTTTGGCGGACGGCTTCAGCAAGCGCACCTTGCCGTCATCGCCGCGTCGCTGATCACAGCCGGACTGTGCGCGCTGCTTTTGACCACGCCATGGCTGCCCGGCGCTTTTCTGTTCGTGTTGCTGTTCGGCCTCGGCTCAGGCCTCACCAGCATCGTCGGCGGCACCTTGCCGCTCGAGCTCTTCGGCCGCGAGGGCTATGGCGCGCGGCTCGGATGGGCGAGCGCTGCCCGCCAGTTCACTTCGGCCTTCGCGCCGTTCGCGCTCGCCTTCATGATGGCGCGGACATCCGTCGCCAATTCCCTGTGGGTGCTGGCGGTGGTCGCCGCGAGTGGCGTGATTGCCTTCCTCGCCATCGCGCTACTCAGGCGGCGCGGCCGGGCAGCGTTCGCGATTGGCGGCAGACCGGAAGAGGCGACCTGACTGCCCGGCTCAATGCCGCAGAATCTCGCTCAGAAAAGCGCGGCTACGGTCGGTCTTGGGGTGAGAGAAGAACTCGTCCGGCGTGCCGCTTTCGACGATGGCGCCGGCGTCCATGAACGCGCCGCCGTGGCGTTGGCGGCGGCCTGCTGTTCGGCCGCGGAATTCACACCAACGCGGCCGCCAGCAGCTTTGCCTGCGGCGTCAGCTCATCGAAGCGGCGGGCGCAGAGGTTGAGCTGGCGCGTCGCCCAGTCGTCGGTCAGCCGTAGTGAACGCACCGTGCGGCGCGCCGCGCTTGCCGGCACGATGGCGATGCCGGCACCTTGGGCGACCAGGCGGCAGACATTGTCGAGACCAGGCACGCGGATGCGAACATGCAGATGGCCGCCAAGGCGGGCCGCCTGGCGCGTGATGTGCTCCTGCAGCGCATGGCCGGTGCTGAGGCCAACGAAGGACTCGCCGAGAATGTCGGTGAGGCTGATTCTGCGCAGGCCTTCGAGGCCGGGCCGATTCCGCGCGGCGATCACCACCAGCCGGTCGATGAAGAACGGTTTCTGCTCGAGATGCGACAAGCCGGCCCAGGTTGCGGCGATGCCGAGATCGGCCGCACCGCTGGCCACGGCTTCCGCGATCTCATGGCTGGGCCGTTCATCGAGATCCACGTCGATCCGGGGATTGGCGACGAGGAACGCCGGCAGGATGCCGCGCAGCAGTTCGTTGGTGGCGGCGGTGTTGGCCATCAGCCGCACACGGGCGCGCAGGCCGGTGGCATAAGCGGCGAGGTCGCCGGCCATCGCCTCGATCTGATTCTGCACCGCACGCGCATGATGCACCAGCGCCTGTCCGGCCGCCGTCGGCACCACGCCGCGCCGGCGGCGCTCCAGCAGCGGCGCGCCTAGGCGCTCCTCCATGCCCTTGATGCGGGCGCTGGCCGAAGCCAGGGCCAGCCCGGCAAGTTCGGCGCCATGGGTGATGCTGCCGCGCTCGGCCACCAGTAGGAACAGCCTGAGATCGATCAGATCGAAGCGCATTGTTTTGCTCCCTGCAAACGGTTGCGGCTCGCGCTTTCAGCCTTCGCCTTAGCCGAAGGCTGACAGCGCAATTTCCACATTGTGATCGGGCGAGATATTCGTCAAACAGTTTGCGGGGAGATCTGTGATGAGCGAACGAACATCGGTCCGGCTTGGCCTCTTGGAAAGCACAGCGATCGTGCTGGCCGTCGCCGTGGCATGCATGGTCATGGCGCGGGCGGAGCCCGTGCGGAGATGCGCGGCGACCATCGCTCCCATCAGCCGCGATGTTGCGCCGCAGAAATCCGCGCCAGAGGCCGACGCAACCGACATGCTGCTGCATGACTGATCGCGCACTGAGAATGCGAGCATGCTGAGCGCCGGAATCCTCGCCTGGATCGGTGCCGTGTTCCTCGCCGCCGGTTTCGTCAAGGGCGTCGTCGGAATGGGTCTGCCGACCGTGGCGATGGGCCTGCTGGCGGTGACGATGGCGCCGGCCCAGGCTGCCGCGCTGCTGCTGATCCCGTCGCTGGTCACCAATCTCTGGCAATTGCTGACCGGCCCGTCCTTCGGCGGCCTCTGCAAGCGGCTGTGGACGATGATGGCCGGGGTGGTGCTCGGCACCGTGGCTGGTGCCGGCCTGCTGACCGGCGCGCATACGGGCGTGGCCTCCGTGGGGCTGGGCGTGGCGCTGGTGCTTTATGCCATCCTCGGTCTCGCCAAGGCCGGCTTCACCACGCCGGCGCGCCACGAAGCCTTGATGTCACCGCTGATCGGCGTGGCGACCGGGCTGGTCACCGGCGCCACCGGCGTCTTCGTCATTCCGGCGGTGCCTTATCTGCAATCGCTGCGGCTGGGGAAAGAAAACCTGATCCAGGCGCTCGGCCTGTCCTTCACTGTCTCGACGGCAGCACTTGCCATCGGGCTGTTCAGGACCGGTGCTCTGGCGTCGCCGGCGGCGCAACTGGCGGGATCGTTCGCAGCCCTTGCGCCGGCGCTGGCCGGCATGTTCGCCGGCCAGGCGCTACGCCAGAAGATGAGCGTCGAGACCTTCCGCACGGTATTCTTCGTAGGGTTGCTGGCGCTGGGGGTCTATCTCGCGGGAGACGGTATTCTGTAGCTTGCGGCGAGCGTTCAGGACGCAGCCATCGCCTTGGCGATCGCGGCGAAAGGCAGGACCAGGGACAATGGCGCGTCATCGAGACGGACCGCACCGTAACCCTCATACCACTGTGCAGCCTGGTCAGCTTTGGCATCGATAAGCAAGGCAACGCCGCCGACCTCCTCTGCGACTGCCATGCAGCGCTTCCCGGCGGCGAGCAGCAAACCGCCGCCGAGGCCGCGGCCTTGTATCGTACGGTCTACGGCAAGCCGACCTAGACGGTAGACCGGCACGTCATAGCGACCAAGGCCGCGTCTGGCGATTGCAGGGGTCCTGGCAAAGTCGATCGAAGCCGGGCTGAGAGAATAGAACCCGAGGATGCGCAAAGGATCTTGCGCCGTTACGGCGAGGAAAGTTTTCGCTCCACCGCTTTCATGACTTTGACGCGCAAAGCGTTGCAAATAGATGTTGAGGTCCGCGTCGCCACAGTCGAAGGCGGCACGGTTATGTTGTCTGCCGATCGGCACTTCCTGCCATGTGATGGAGTTCACGCGAGAGTCTGGCCGGCTTTGGCGGCGCGGATAAGGCGGTTGGTCGGGGAGGGCGGGTTTTCAAGTAGGTCGAGGACGCGCAGACTATCCCGTTCCGACAGCGCAAGATGTTCGGCGCGTTCGATCGCAGCCTGGGCGTCGCGCAGTGCGGAGCGCGTAACGAACTCGGTCAGGCCGACATTCGACAAGGCCGCCGCACGTGCAATCACGGCTTTCGCTTCGGGCGGAATCCGGAGATCGATTCGACCGTTGTCACTGACGTTGCGGGGCATGGCTATCTCCTTTGCTCTCCATCATACAGTACGGATTGAATCCGTACAATATTAACCCTGTCGCGTTAGCCTCTCGGGCATGTGAGGCGCGCGCTGGGCCAATCTATTACCGCACCACCAGAACCGGGATCTTTGTGTAGGACAGCACCTCCGCCGTCTGGCTGCCGAGAAGCAACTTGCCCAATCCGCGGCGGCCGTGCGAGGCCATGACGATCAGGTCGCAGCCTCGAGCTTGCGACTGCTCCAGGATGGCTTCGGCGGGCCGCTTGTCCTCAACATGGATGATTTCGGCGGCGACGCCGGCCGCGTCCGCCGACGCCTTGCACTTGTCGAGCACTTCCTTGGCATATTTGCCGGCCTCTTCCTTGTAGGTGACCAGTTCGTCGCCGGAGGCATAGCCGGCCATGGCGCCGCCCCAGGCGAAGATCGGGAATGGTTCAGAGACGGTGACGAAGGTGACGGTGGCGCCGATGCCGCTGGCCAATGTCAGGCCCTGGACAACGCCCTTGCCGGCCAGTTCCGATCCGTCGGTGGCGATGAGCAAATGTTTGTACATGACGATCCTGACCTGTTGTGCAAGGGCCGATGCCCTTGTGGTGGCGGGAGCCCTGGTGAGGCTGACCTTGATATAGTTGCGGCGTAGGGCTGATCACAGGGCTGGCTCGATGCGGATCAAGGCCAGGCGACCACGCAGTTTTGTACCAACCGGATTCCCCTTTGCGGGATCGTCCCCTAAGGTGTGGGCGACACCGAAAGGCATCTCATGAGCAGCACGTATCCCCAAATTCATCTGGTTCGGCATGGCGAGACGGCGTGGAGCCTTTCGGGGCAGCACACCGGCCGCACCGACATGCCGTTGACGCCGGTTGGCGAGACCGCCGCGCGGGGTGTTGCCGAGCGGCTCAAAGGCCTGTCGTTTTCGGCCGTATGGTCGAGCCCGGCGCAGCGCGCCTACAACACCAGCGTGCTCGCTGGCTTCGGTGCGCAAAGTGTGAAGAAAGACGATCTACAGGAATGGGACTACGGCGCCTATGAGGGGCTGACGACCAAGCAGATCCTGGCCGAGCGCCCCGGCTGGAGTGTGTTTCGCGATGGTTGCCCGAAAGGCGAAATGGCAGCCGATGTCGGCGCGCGCGCCGACAGGATCATCGCTGGGCTGCGGGAGGCTGATGCCGACATATTGCTGTTTTCCAGCGCGCACTTCTTGCGCGTGCTGGCGGCGCGCTGGCTCGGACTGCCGCCCGAAGGCGGCGCGCTGTTGGTGCTCGATACGGCCAGCATCAGCGTGCTCGGCTACGAGCATGATTTGAGCGAGCCGGTCATTCGGAAATGGAACCAGAAGTAGGGCGGCTTAGGTTAGCCGCGCCGCTTCCACACTGTCGAACTTCCTGATCGCCCCGGCGGTCACCGGCGTGAAGAAATTCAACAGATTGCCGTCCGGGTCGCGGAACAGCAACGAGCGATTGCCCCAGGGCATGGTGGTCGGCTTCTGCACCGTTACCCCGTTGAGGGTGTCCGACAGTCTCTCGAATTCTGCATCGACGTCGCTGACGCGAAATTCGATGATCGCCGTGTGGTTGTCGGCGGGGCGGGCGATGTCGCCGCCGAACAGCATCAAGGTGCGCGTGCTGCCGATCGCCAGCGTGCAGGCCGATGTCGCGAGTTCGGCGAAGTCTTCCGTGTACATCGTCACGGGCATGCCAGTGATCTCACCGTAGAAGCGCACGAGGCGCTGAACGTCTGACGTGATGATGCGGACGGAGACGAAATTCATCGCACTGTTCCTTGATTGCCGGAGCCGTTGCCGGGCTCCATGAGCGCCTTATAGGCCAGGCCTGCTGACAGCTTTCCGTCAGGAGATGGATGCGACGGTCATTTGTTCGGTTCGGGCCAGACGGCCGGCAGGCCGAAGGCAGCGAACAGGTCGGGACCGAGCGGCGCGACATAGACCGTCAGTGAGGCGATCCCGCCATCGGCCGGTTCGATGACATGCAGAGACTGCGCGCGCCATTCGGATTCCTGATGGCGCCGCGCATAGATCGCAAAGGCGGGCTGACCGTTGGCCCTTATTGTCACGGCGCGATAGCCGGCGAAATTGTCCCAGACGGTTTTGAAGAAACCGTGGATCGCCTGGCGCCCGTGATACCAGTCGCGCCATGGCGGCATGTGGTAGGTCGCGTCCTCGCGCAGCAGTTCGACGAAGCTGTCGAGATTGGCGGCCTGCCACGCCTGCATGTAGCGTTCGAGCAGAAGGCTCTCTTCGCGGTTGGGCCGCTCGCGCTGCAGGGGACGACCATGCGGATAGCGCTCGCCTAGCGTTGCACGCGCCCGCTGCAGGGCGCTGTTGATCGAAGCGGTCGTGCCGCCCAGCAAGTGCGTAGTCTCCAGCGCCGACCAGCCCAGCACGTCGCACAGAAGCAGCGCGGCGCGCTGCCTTGGCGGCAGAAGCTGGATGGCGGCGACGAAGGCAAGCTGCACGGCTTCGCGGGTCTCGTAGCGTGCGTCCGGACCGGGTGAGCCGTCGACCAGATCCGGCAGCTCGGCGTCCGGATAGGGCTCCAGCCAGGCAAGTTCGGCGGCCGGCCCGGCAGCGGCGCGCGCCTCGGTCGGCGGCCGTCCTGGCTGCTCGATGACCCGATGCGCTGACGACCTCGCCTTGATGGCGTTGAGGCAACTGTTGGTGGCGATCGTGTAGAGCCAGCCACGCGGCGAGCCGCGTCCGTCGAATTGCGAGCGGCCGCGCCAGGCTTTCAGGAACGTCTCCTGGACAAGGTCGTCGGCCTCGTGCAGCGAGCCCATCATCCGGTAGCAGTGCAGCTTGAGTTCGCGGCGGTGGGCCGTTGTCAGGCGCTCGAAGGCCAGCCGATCGAGGATCGGCTGGCCCAGCGGTTCAAGCGGGCCGGGAGCATCTGTCATAGCGAGCCTGCGGTGCTGATTTCGGCCGGCATCCTGCGCGCCTCATGCCGCCGCCGCAAGGCCGCTGCCGCTGACCGTGAAGGAGACGCCCTGCAGCCTGTCGCCGGCGAGCGTGACCACGGCGCGCCCGACATCGGCCGGCGTCTGCACATCGGTCATGCTGGCGAGGAAATCCGCCGGGCTGATGCCGAGATAGGCCGAAACGCCTGAAATGCCGGCCTGACCGACACCGGTGTCCGCCATGATGCGCATCGGCACCAGTGCCATGAAGCGCAGGCCGAGGCCAAGCCGGTCGGCCTCCTTCTGGCAGTGGGCGGCGAGGAACATCTGCATGCGCTTGGCGCCGGAATAACCGCCGGAGTTCGGCGGCCCGCCGCTGAGCGCCGCGCCACTGGAGATCAGCAGCACGCGGCTGCCCGGCTTCAGCTGGCCCTGGAGGGCTGCCTTGCAGAACAGAAACGACGCCTTGACGTCCATGTCCCAGTTCGCGGAGAAATCCTCCCAGCTCTGGTCCTGAACGGGCGCTGAAGGGGCCAGCGCGCCGGCACAGATCACCAGCACGTCAGGCTGCAGGGCGGCGAAAACCATATCGGGCGCCGTGTCCTGCGTGGCGTCGGCGGCAAGTATCTTCACCCTGGGGTGCTCCCAGGACAGTTCCTGAAGGGGTTGCGTGCCGCGGGCGACGGCGAGCACCGTCGCGCCCTCGCTCAGCACGGTTTCGACGATGGCGCGACCGACACCCCGGCTGCCTCCGACCACAACGACATTTTGACCTTGCAACGATCCCATGGATCACCTCGCTTTTCCGGCCCGGAAGATTCCAGCGCCTGTAGGTGAGGACAGTGGGGATGGGCAGAAATCATCGGTGGGGGCGAAAGTTTTTTCTGCGGCGCTCTCAAGAACCCACCGCCGAGTTCTGTGGCGCCCCCCTCTGTCCTGCCGGACAGAGGGGGCGCCACAAAGCGCTACCTCCAGGCTGTCCATTCAGCCACTCAGCAGCGCCAGTTCCTCCGGTGTCAGATGCCGCGCCTTGCCCTTGGCGAGGTCGCCGAGCGGCAGGCGGCCGATGGCGATGCGGATGAGGCGCTTGACTTCGATGCCGTGCGCGGCGAGCAGCCGGCGGATGTGGCGGTTGCGGCCTTCGTCGAGCACGATCTCCAGCCAGGCGGTGCGGCCGCCGCTGCGCAACACTTCGATCGAGCTGGCGATCAGGATGTCGCCGTCGACGGTCACGCCGGCGCGTAATGTCTCCAGCATTGCCGCGTCGGGCACCGTGCCGATCTGCACGTGGTAGGTCTTGGGCAGATGCGAGGCCGGGTCCATCAGCCGGTTGGCAAATCGGGTGTCGTTGGTCATCAGCAACAAGCCTTCGCTGGCCTTGTCGAGGCGGCCGACCGGCGAGACGAAGGGCAAATCGAGCCCTTGGAGGCAGGCATAGACGGTGTCGCGCTGTTGCGGGTCGTCGCGGGTGGTGACCAGCCCGCGCGGCTTGTTGAGCATGAGATAGACCTTGCGCTCGGCAACCACCGGCCTGTCGTCGACGACGATGCGGTCGCGGTCGAGGTCGACGCGCAGTGCTGCATTGCGCACCACCTTGCCGCCGACGCGCACGCGGCCTTCGGCGATCAGCACCTCGGCCTGTGTGCGCGAGCACAGTCCAAGTTTTGACAGGGCGCGGTTCAAGCTGACGCCGGGCGCCGCCTGCCTGCCGCTCTGTTGCGTCTGCCGTGGTGTCATGCTGCCGTCTGTGTTGGTGAAGCCCAGAGATGCCACGGGCCGCGATGGCTTCGCAAGCGTGGTGCAGCGTTCGTGCGCGGGGCAAGGGGCAATGGCGGCATCCGCGGTTCTTGGACCGGCGATATTGTCGCCGCCGCATCCGCGATAAACTTGCACCGCATGAGTGAGTCTCCCGACATCTCGCCGATCACTAAGACCGTCCTCATCGCCGCCACACAGACAAGGGTCTGGCAGGTGTTGACGACGCCTGAAATGATCCCGCACTGGATGTCCGACGAGGCGCTGATTGTCAGCCTCGAGAGACATGTCGGCGGCGCGATCTTGATACAAGGAGTGCTGCACGGAATGCCGTTCGAAAACCACGGCACCGTCCGGGCCTTCGAGCCGGAGAGGGCGTTCGCCTACGGCTACTGGAGCACGCTGTCGGCCTCGCGCCTGGCGGACGTGCCAGAAAACCACACCGTGGTCAGTTTTTCCCTGGCGCCGGCGGATGGAGGAACGCTGTTAACGCTGACGCTCAGCGACTTCGCCGAACCGGCGATCCGTCCGCATGCCAATCTCTATTGGGGGCCGACCTTGCAGATACTGAAGGCGGTCTGCGAACGCCGCTAAGCGAGGGACCGGTCGGTTGGGCCGGAGCACTGCGTCTGGAATGGTCGCAGTCGCCGTAAATATCAACCGTCGTCCGACCCTTGCCCTGAGGCGCGCCGGGCGAGGGTGCGGATGCGGTCGGCGACGGCGCTGTCGACCGGGTTGTAGACGGTCAGGCTCAGATCCGGCCGGCCGTCGACCGCGAAGCCCGAATATTCCAGTTCGATATCGCCGAGTTCGGGATGCTTCAGGCGCTTTGTCCCGTCGCCGTGGCTGAGCACGTCGTTTTCCCGCCACAGAGCGTCGAATTCCGGGCTGGCGCTGCAGAGTTCGTCGACGAGCTCGCGCACCTCGGAGACAGCGCCGGCGCGTGCCGCATCGGCGCGGAACGATCCAACCACGAAACGCGCGAGGTTTTGCCAATCGTGCTGCTTGGCGCGGATGACGGGGCTCAGGAACATGAAGCGCAGGATGTTGCGCTGGCCGGGGGGCAGGGCGCTGTAGTCGGTCAGCACCACTTGCGCGGCGCGGTTCCAGGCAACGACGTCCCAGGTGGCGGTCCTGACCAGGGCAGGGCTGGCATCGAGCGTGTCGATGAGGCGCTGCAGCCGGGGGCTGACGCCTTCGGCGCCGGTGTAGCGGACCTCGGGCGGGCGCCCCAGCCCGAGCATGAAAAGATGCTCGCGCTCCGCCTCGGTCAGCAGCAGACCCTTGGCGATGCGGTTCAGGACATCGGCCGAAGGCGCGCCGCCACGGCCCTGTTCCAGCCATGTGTACCAGGTCGGGCTTATGTTGGCGCGCTGGGCGACCTCTTCCCGACGCAGTCCCGGCGTGCGTCGACGCCCGGAAAACCCGAACGATGCGGGATCGAGCCGCGTGCGCCGGTCTTTCAGGAACGCTGCCAGTGAGCCGGTGGAATTGGAGGGCATCCTGTTAACCATTATACCATGATAACGTCACTACTTTAATAGAATAATAGACCAGCAATATTACGCAGGCAACTGTGCAGGAGATTTTGCATGCGTATCTTTCTCACCGGCGCGACCGGTTTCATCGGTTCGGCGCTGGTACCCGAACTCATTCAGGCGGGTCACCAGGTGGTCGGCGTGACCCGCTCCGACGCCGGCGCCGAGGCGTTGGCTGCCGCTGGCGCCGAGGTGCACCGCGGAACGCTCGAAGAGCCCGGGGGCCTGCGGGACGGCGCGGCCAAGGCGGAGGCCGTGATCCACACGGCGTTCGACCATGATTTCTCGCGGTTTGCAGAGAATTGCGAAAAGGACAAGCGCGTCATCGCGGCACTCGGCGCAGCACTCGCCGGCTCCGACCGGCCGCTGGTGATCACCTCCGGCGTCGGCATGGGCAGCCCCGGACATGGCCAGTTGGCGATCGAGGACGTCTTCAACGCCAGCCATCCCAATCCGCGCATTGCCTCTGAGTTGGCCGGCAATGACTTGCTGGCTGCCGGCGTCAATGTGTCGGTGGTGCGGCTGCCGCAGGTCCACAACCCGGTTAAGCAGGGCCTCATCTCGCCGCTTATCGAGATCGCGCGCCAAAAAGGCGTCTCGGCTTATGTCGGCGAAGGCCGCAATCGCTATTCGGCCGGCCATCTGCTGGACGCGGCGCGGCTTTATCGGCTGGCCGTGGAAAAGCGCGAGCCCGGCGCGCGCTATCACGCGGTCGGCGAGGAAGGTGTCGACGTGCGCGCAATCGCCGAGGCGCTTGCAAGGGGCCTGAAATTGCCGGCCGTTTCCATCGCGCCGGAAATGGCGGCGGAGCATTTCGGCTGGATGGCGATGTTCGCCCCCATGGATCTGCCGGCCTCCAGCGCGCTGACCCAGGCACGGCTCGGCTGGCAGCCGACCGGCCCGACGCTGATCGCCGATCTCGATGCCATGCAATATTGAGGCGCTGACAAAGCGGCGTCAGCCGGGGCTGCAAAGCGGCTAGACTAGAATTTCATCGTTCGCCTCGGTGGAGCAACATTCGGGGTTGGCCGAAGCCTCTAAACTTCGTCATCCTAGGGCGAAGCGACGTCGCGGAGACCCTGGGATCCATGCCGCGACCTTAGTCGAGGGGCGCAGCGGAGCAGAATTCTGAACCGTTGCGCTGCTCAGGAGTCCCGGCATGGATCCTGGGGTCTGCGCCGCGTCGCTGCGCTCCTTGCTCCGCCCCAGGATGACGACTTTTCGGGTTATGCAGGGATCACCGCATAGCGCAAATGGACGAGCCCATGCGCCAAGGCCTCGCAGCTCTTCAGAGACAACTGCATCTTGCCCGCCAGGCCGCTCTCGCCGACCTCGACGAAGGCCTGGTTTGCCGCGCGCCCATCGATCGCGGGCGCCACGAGAAGGCTCAGTTCATCGACAAACCCGGCCGCGAGGAAAGAACCGTTGATGCCGGCGCCGCCTTCGAGCAGCAGCCTGCGGATGCCGAGTTCACGGCCGAGAACCTCGAGCATCGCGGCGAGATCGATGCTCTCCGTTTCCGAGACGATGTAGGACACACCATCGGATGTGAGCTCGGCCAGATGGCTGTCGGAAACATCATGCCCAAGCAGCACCACGACATGGTCGCCGCCGATGTCGGGTTTGGAAAAATGAAGCTTGCCGGAGGCATCGAGCGCCACGGCATAGGTTCCTGCATCTTTTTGAGCGAAATGATGGGGCCGGTCGACCTTGCCGGCATTGGCCGGTGGGTGCGCGCCGGCCTTGCTCATCTCGGCCATGGTGACGCGACCGACCATCCAGGCATCGCCGGCGAGATCATTGTGGATGTGTTCATAGAGGCTCGACCATTCCGCCCGGGTCCCGTCCGGACTTGTCGTGTAGCGGCTTGGATGGAGGCTGCCGTCGAGTGATGCGAGCATGTGGCAGATGATTTGCGGCTTCATACGGGTTCTCCAGATCACAAAGGCTTCGCGAGTCAGTCCAAGGTAGTGCCGGCCAGAGGGAATGGAAGCCAGGCGCCTCAGGGAGATGTTGTCTGCGCCGCAAACCAAAAATCCGAGAATTCCGATAAACTGCCCGGCGGCTCTGTTATATCGATGTTGCACAAATGGTTGACCCTGGGTTAGCATCCCCAGGCAGGCGTCGGTGGGAGGCTCTTTTTACAGCGGCGGCCAGCTGGAGCGGCATGCGTTTTCGGGCGCAGGGAGGATGCTCCAACACTTTGAACCGACGCATGATCCTTCCTGAAACCGATCCCGGTTTTCGGGGTCGTGCGTTTTTGTGGAGGAGGATCCCATGAACAGACGCGAATTCCTGCTGTCGTCGGCGGCCTTTGGCGCCCTGGTGCTTGCCGCACCCTCGGTGTTTGCGCAGGACAAGCTCACCATCCTGGGCTCGGTGCCCAGTCTCGGCTTTCCGTTCTTCGTGCACATGTTGAACGAGATCAAGGCGGAAGCCGCCACGCAAGGCGTCAATTTGACCGAAAGCGACGGCCAGAACTCGGCCACCAAGCAGACCGCCGACATCGAGGCGGCCTTGGTGCAAAAGGTCAATGCCATTGTCATATCGCCGCTCGACGTCAACGCGCTGGCGCCGGCCATCGAGGAAACGGTGAAGGCCGGCGTTCCCGTGGTGACGATTGACCGCCGCGTCGACGGCGTCGAGGGCATCCTGGCCCATGTCGGCGCCGACAACGTCAAGGGCGGCGAGGCGGAAGCCAATGCCGTGGTGGCGGCGTTCCCCAACGGCGCCAAGCTCTTTCACCTTCAGGGCCAGCCCGGCGCCGGCCCGGCGATCGATCGCAACAAGGGCGTTCACAACGTGCTCGATCCGCTGAAGGACAAATACCAGATCGTCTTCGAGCAGACCGCCAACTTCGCCCGGGCCGAGGCGCTGTCGGTGACCGAAGCCGGCCTTGCCGCCAACGGCAAGCCGGACGCCATAGTCTGCGCCAATGACGACATGGCACTCGGCGCCATGGAAGCCTGCGCGGCGCGCAACTTCACCGACGTCAAGATCTACGGTTTCGACGCGCTGCCGGAAGCGCTTGTCGCGGTGCGCGATGGCAAGCTTGCCGGCACCGTCGAGCAATTCCCCGGCGAGCAGTCGCGCACCGCGGTGCGCATCGCGGTCGCCTTCGCCAAGGACAAGACCGAGCCGAAGGAGAAGCTGGTGTTGTTGACGCCGATCGTGATTGGCAAGGACAATCTCGACAAGGCCGAGCGGATTGGCGAGACGAAGTAGGCTATATTGGTAAGCCGGCGGGACAGCACCCCCCTCTGTCCTGCCGGACATCTCCCCCTCAAGGGGGGAGATCGGCTGTTCGTTTATTTTTGCCAGTTCTCAAACGTCTAAGGAAAGGTGCCGCCGGCGACACTGCCAATCTCCCCCCTCGAGGGGGAGATGTCCGGAAGGACAGAGGGGGGCGCTGTCCCGCAGCCTGCCGCAATCCGGGAGCCAACCTTGCCAGCTGAAGCCGCATCGCCCGAACCCGTCCTGCTCACCGTCGAGGGCATCACCAAGCATTTCGCCGGCGTTACCGCACTGAACAATGTCTCGCTCGACATCCGCCCCGGCGAAATCCTCGGCCTGCTCGGCGAAAACGGCGCCGGCAAGTCGACGCTCTTGAAAATCCTGTCGGGCGTGATGCCGCCGTCGAGCGGGCATATCATTTTCGATGGCGCCGAGTACCATCCATCCAGCCCGCAGGATGCCAAGCGGCTCGGCATCGTCACCATCTACCAGGAACTGAGCCTGATCCCGACGTTGACGGTGGCGGAGAACATTTTTATTGGCCGCGCGCCGGTAGGGCCGCTCGGGCTGGTGAGCTGGAGGCGCATGGAGCAAGAGTCCCGCGCGATCATCGCCCGCGTCGGCCTCTCCATCGACCCGATGACGCCGGTCTCGGCGCTGTCGGTGGCCGAGCAGCAGCTGGTCGAGATCGCCCGCGCGCTGTCGCTGAAGAGCCGGCTGATCATCATGGACGAGCCGACCTCGGCACTGACCGAGACCGAGGTGCAGCGGCTGCTGTCGATCATGGACCGGCTGCGCAAGGACAAGGTCGCCATCATGTTCGTCACCCATCGGCTGGAGGAGGCGTCGGTCATCTGCGACCGCATGACGGTTCTGCGCGACGGCCGGCTGGCCGGGCATCTTAACCGCGAAGGCGGGCCAATCGCGCTGCCGAAAATCATCGAGAAGATGGTCGGCCGTGCCGCGTCCGAGCTCTACGCACGGCCGGCGCAACGCGCGGTGGCCGGCGATGTCGTGTTGTCAGTGCGCGGCTTGCGCACCGTGCGCGACCCCGAGGCGCCGCACGCCATCGTGCTCGACGGCGTCGATATCGACCTCAAGGCCGGTGAAATCCTCGGCGTCGCCGGCCTCGTCGGCTCGGGTCGCACCGAACTGGCGCGCGCCATTTTCGGCGCCGACCGCATCGCTGCCGGCACCATCACGCTCGACGGCAAGCACATCGCGCCGCCGTCACCGGCGGATGCGACTGCGCTTGGCATTGGACTGGTGCCGGAGGACCGCAAGCACCAGGCGATCTTCGCCGCGTTGGGCATCCTGCCGAATTTCTCCGTCGCGTCGCTTGGGCATTTCAGCAATGGCTTCGGCTTCATGGCCGAACGGCGCGAGCGCGATGCACTGGCGGGTTTTCGCAAGATGCTGTCGATCCGCATGGCCTCGGCCGAGCAGGCGATCGAGGGCCTGTCGGGCGGCAACCAGCAGAAGGTGATCCTGGCGCGCTGGCTGGCGCGCGATCCCAAGGTGCTGATCGTCGACGAGCCGACGCGCGGCGTCGATGTCGGCGCCAAGACCGAGGTGCACCAGATCCTGGTGCAGCTTGCGGCGCGCGGCATTGCGGTGATGATGATCTCGTCGGAACTGCCCGAGGTGCTGGCGGTGTCGGACCGCATCGTCACCATGCGCCGCGGACGCATCACCGGGCAGATGCCGGGCGTCGAGGCAAACGAGGAAAGACTGATGGAACTGATGGCACTCGACCGCAAGGAGACACTATGAGCGTGGCCGGGGAACAGGACCAGCGCGGCGGTATCAATTTCGCGCGGCTTTTGATGAGTTTCGGGCCGCTGCTGTTCCTGGTGGCGCTGATCGTCGTCTTCACGGTGCTGAAGCCGAGCTTCATGGACCCGATCAATCTGTTCAACATCACAAGGCAGATCTCGATCACCGGGCTGATCGCGCTCGGCATGACCTTCGTCATCCTCACCGCCGGCATCGATCTGTCGGTCGGCTCGCTGCTTGCCTTTTGCGGCATGGTCGCCGCCGTGGTGGCCAAGGGCGGCACGGCCAACACGCTGTCGCTGTCGACCTCCGGCACGCAAGGTTTTGGCTGGTTCGCCGCCCTGCTCGCCGCCGTCGTGGTGGGTGCGGGCGCCGGCTGTGTGCAGGGGCTTGTCATCACCCGGCTGAAAGTGCCGCCCTTCGTCGTCACGCTGGGCGGGCTGACGGTGTTTCGCGGGCTGACGCTGACCATCTCCAATGGCGGCCCGATCTCGGGCTTCGACGCCTCGATGCGCTGGTTCGGCACAGGGTTGATCGGCCCGGTGCCGGTGCCGGCGCTCATCTTCGCGGCGGCCGCCATCCTGTGCCACATCGTGCTGCGCTACACGCGCTACGGCCGCGCCGTCTATGCCGTCGGCGGCAATGCCGAAGCGGCGCGGCTGTCGGGCCTGCGCGTCGATCGCATCCTGGTTTCCGTCTACGTCATCGTTGGCTTCTTCGCCGGCCTCGCTGCCTTCGTGCTGTCGGCAAGGCTCAATTCATCGGAAGCGGTGGCCGGCATCGGCTACGAGCTGACGGTGATTTCGGCCGTCGTCATCGGCGGCACCTCGCTGTTCGGCGGCATCGGCTCGGTCGGCGGCACGGTGGTGGGCGCAGCGCTCATCGGCGTGCTGCAGAACGGGCTGCAGTTCAACAACGTGTCGTCCTACACGCAAAGCATCGTCATCGGGCTCATCCTGATCCTGGCGGTGGCGTTCGACCGGTGGCTGAAGTCGCGGGTAAGACGGTGAGGGCAAAGGGGGCTGTTAGCGCCCGTACGCCCCCCTCTGTCCTGCCGGACATCTCCCCCTCAAGGGGGGAGATCAGCAGCTTCGTCCTCGCTACTTTCTCTTCAACGTTGAAATTGGCGAAAGTAATCATGACATCCAATCTCCCCCCGTGTGGGGGAGATGTCCGGCAGGACAGAGGGGGGCGCCTCGCTCTGCCATCGACAGACCCCATCCCATTCCTTGCAAAACAATCATGCTTTGCTAGAAAGACGTGGGGCGGGTGGCATCGTGAGAGACCTCATGTTTGCCGACATCATCAGACCGATCAGCTTGAGTTTTTCGCTGCTGCTGCGGTTCTGGCCGCAGCTTGTCGCGCTGGTCTTGGCCGGCGTGCTGGTCGGCGATCTCCTGATGCAGCTGGCGGCGAAAGTGGCGCTTGCCAATCATTTTGCCGGGCTGGCCATGCTGACGCTGGTGGCGCTGGCGCAGCTGGTGGTGACGGTGGCGATGTTCCATGTGCTGCGCCCCGGCCTGCCGCATGTGCTTGCCGCGCAACGCGCCGCCGACAAGGCCGCAACCATTGAGGCGCGAACGGAGCCGGGCGCAGCAGTGAACCGGCGCGGCTCGCGGCTGGTGCGGATGATCACCATCGCGCTGCTGCCGTTCTTCGCCTATTACGCTGCCTGGGGATTCCTCGGCGACATCGTGCGGCAATATTCGCGCGCCACGCTCGACCAGGCCGATTTCGGCCAGAGCGCTGATGTGCTCGACGTGCTCGATTCACGCTGGCTGCTGGTCTCGGTGGCGGTGTCGTGGCTGATCCGCCGGCTGGCCAAGCTCATGCAGACCAAAACGAAAGCCGCCTCGTTCTGGCAGATCGTCGTGGTGATCTGCGAGACCAACTGGATCTTCGTCGGTCTCTATGTGATCAGCCGCTGGAAGGACTCGGCGCTGCAATGGCTGATGAGCCGGAATTTCTGGTCGGCCCTGCAGGCGTCGGCCGACGGGCTGGCGAGCCCTGTGCCGATGGCCTCGGCCGCACCGATGGTGCCGGTCGAGATCACTTCGATCGCGCCGTCGACAATCGCGATCAACCTGTTCTTCTACATGCTGCTGCCGCTGATCTGGCTGGTGATGGCGGCGCTGATCTACGGCTATGACGTGCGCGACGATGCCGCCCTGATGCGCGTGCACGGCCGGCTGGAGCGCGCCGGCCAGCGCTATGCCGGCCTGCCGAAATTCCTGCGCGATTTCGTCGAGCATTTCATCGCCGGCTACCGCTCGCGCTACCTGCCGATCGCCAACGGCGTGCGGCTGACGGTGAGCTCCAGCCTCGTGCTCTTGTGCACGCTGGTCGTCGGCTACCGCCTGCTCGACTGGGGCGCTGCGTGGCTATGGCTGGGTGCGACGCGGCTGATCGGCCCGCACGAGCTCGATATCTGGCAGATTTTTTCGCACGGCGTGACGTTGCTGTTCGGCAGCCCATTCCAGGATTCTTCCACAGGCATCCTGATCGAGCCGCTGCGCATATGCTTTCTCGCCGCGGTGCTGGAGACTGCGTTTTCGATGGCGAAGGGGGCGGGTGGGGTTGGTGGCTGAATAGCTGGCGCCGGTTCCTCGCCCCCACGGATGTGGGGGAGAGGTGGCTCGGCGAAGCCGAGACGGAGAGGGGGAATGGCTCGGCCTCAAGTGAATTCAGAGCGAACCCGCCGGCGTCGCAGCCCCCTCTCCGACCGCTTCGCGGCCACCTCTCCCCCGCTTTGCGGGGCGAGGAACCCAAGCCCTGAGAGGAAGGCCTATTTCGGCGGCCTCTGAAAACGCAAATACCACGGCCGCTCGCTGCCTAGCCCGACCGCCGGGCGGATGGTCTTGACGGCGTCCTCGGGCACGATGAAGGTCTCGCCGACGGTGATGACATCGCCCTTTTTGGCGCCGGAGAAGATCGCCGAAGTGCAGTTCATCACGCCATCGGGCAGGCTGACGCCGGAGATGAAGTCGGGCAGCCAGCGGCGGCCGGCGACGTCGGTCAGCATCACCTTGCAGCCCAGCCACTGTTTTTGCAGATCGGGGTCGCGAACCGTGACGGAAAAGGTGGCGATGACGGCGAAGGCATGCTCTGGCAAGCGCCCGGCCTTGCCGCCGCGCAGGTCGGCCAGCCGCCAGTCGCTGCCGCCGAACGGCACGGACTGGCCGAAATCGACATCCATGGCGATGAGGTCCTCGCCATGCAGCCATTCGCGGACGCTGTCATACCCGATCTCGGCCAGCGTCAGCGGCAGCAGAATGGCGAGTGCGACAAGACTGCGCCGTCGCCATTTCTTCTCAGCCTGCCGGTCATAGCCGGTGGGTTCGATGTCGGTCGAAACTGCGGTCATGTCTTTCCTTGCGCCGGGCCGTCGAGATCGTATTCCGGCAAGACATCCGCCGGCTGGCCATCGGCGCCGGTCGCCAATGTATCAAGGCGAATGCGGGCCTGGGCGTCGAGCGGGCCGAACCGGCGTTCGGCGATCAGCAGGCTGGCGCCGCGGATCTGGTCTTGCGGCACCTCGAAGACGAACAGTCCGCGTTTATCGAGACCCGGATCGACGGCATGCGGCGGCATGTCCTGGCGATAGCTGAGCCGCTCCGTCTGGCGGTAGCGCAGGCCGGTCGGGCCTTGCCAAATGCCGTCGGCGACCGCGGTGGAGGTGCTGGTGGCGGTGAGATTGGTCGTCACCACCGCCCACAGGCCGCTGGTGGTCAACAGCTTCTCCTGGCCGAACTGTTCGGTCTTCAGCGTGCGGGCGAAGACCACTCTGTCGAGGCGGACATCGAAGCTGCGCGCCCGCATCGTGTCATGCATGGCGCCGTCGAGCGGGATCGGCGCGGTCAGCTCGGCATAATGCGGCTTAGAGACCTGCATGCCGTAGCTGAGCGCCACGGTCGTGCAAAGGATCAGGAGATTGCCGATGGCCCGGATCTTCATGAGCCGCTCTTTGATAGGTCGGCGACCGGCAAGGCGACGGTGCCGAGCCGGTAGGGGTTGAACCAGCCGGGCGTGCCATAGAGATTGTCGCGCGGCTTGAAGATTTCGGCGGTGACGCCGAAGCGGAGATTTGCCGGCACGGCGGCATCGCCGGCAAGCGGCCAGACATAGGCCATGCGCTCGGTCATGCCGGGATGCAGTTCCGGCGTCAGCGTGGAATCGCGTGCCAGCGCGACCATCGGCATGGGGTCAGGCAAGATAAGCCCGTCCGGCTTGAAGACATTGAAATAGGCCTTGTCGGATTGCGCCGTGCGATTGGTCAGGTCGACCTCCAGCACCAGCGCCTTCTGGCCTGGTTTCAACGGCACGCCATAGACCTTGGCGCGGCTGACATAAGCGCGCACCGGCTGGACGCGCCAACGCCCGGCATCGATGGCGGCGCCGGGCGGCAATTGCGGCGGGGCGTGCGCGGGCAGGGCGCCGAAGGCCCCCATCAGGCCGGCGACGAACAGGGCGGCAATGGTTCCCGCGCCGGCCGTTATCCAGGTTTGAAGTCTTGAGCGGGCAGTCTTGAACATTCCAAACTATGCACGTCGAACGATCAGCCACCCCACGCGCAGTTTAGAAAGAAAAGATGGCCGATGGAACCCGCAAATGGCTGGTCCAGGCCACCGTCACCAGCGCCGACGCGCGCCCGGCCCTTCGTAAGCTGAGGGCGTTCCGAAGCTCGAAAGGCCAAGCAATTGGCTTGTCGGTCGCTACGCGATCCGCTTCTCACCTTCGCGCACCCAGAGAAGGTAGCCGTAGCGGCGGAAGAAGCGCGCCAGCAGGCGCTGCTGCTTGGCTCTGATCAAATCGGGCAGGCGCCGCTCCTGGCGCCAGCGCGGCATGTTGCGCCAGCAGGCGATGAGACGGACGGCATCCGCGATGGCTTCCTCCGCCGACAGCGCCGGGCCGATCGCGGCCAGGAACAGCGCCTGGGACGGTTTCAACTCGTCGATCACCGCCTTGCGCCTGATATGATCATGGCGCGCGTGAGCGATGCCGTTGCTGCGGATGGCTTCGAAGGCTTCGAGGAGGGCAGGGCTGTCGCCAGTGTAACCGCAGGCGCGGGCGAAATCGGCGGCGTCCATCGTCACTCCCAGGCTCGATGTGGCAGCGGTTCAAATCCCGACTCACATTTGCGAGTTAATATAAGCATAACTCAAATGCATGGAGAAGAAAAACTTTTGGGACTGTTTGAAAACTGCGACTCGACTCCCGGCACAAAACGCAGGAATATGCGAACAAATCAGGAACAAAAGGGCGAGGAGGGGCGATGGCATTGCCGGGCAAGGAACCAACAATCGCACATGTCGCCTCGATCTCGGTCGAGTGCGCCGATTGCGGCCGCAACAGGTGGTGGCGGCCCGATCAGCTCAAGCGGTTCGGGGTGACGGGGAATACGCCGCTGTCCGCCTTGTCGGGCCGCATCGTCTGCTCGGCCTGCCGCGCCGATGGACTGCCGGGGGCGACGGTTACGATCCAGGCGGCGTTTGTCGACGAGCGCCAGCGGGTGCGCAGCGAGGCGCGGATGCTGAATGAGCGCGAGGTGCCGGTGGAAGGGGCGAGGCGGGCTTGAGGGAGAGGGCCGTCAGGAGGCGTCGTCTTCATCGTCGAGGATGACGTGCCGCCCGCCGTTAAAGACTCGAAGGATCGTCACCGTCTTGTCTTTGATGGTGAATGCGATCGTCGCCCGCCTGCGATAGCCCACGGTGCGGAGGCCTGGCCTGATATCATCGTGGCGCGTCCCGCGCTCAGGAAAAGTGTCAAAGTCCGAACAGTAATCGATGAGGCGATCGACATAGGCTCGTGCAATTCGTTCGCCGGCCTGTGGAACCAGATAGATTAGCAAATCGAGCAGGTCTTTCTCTGCAGCGTTGCTGAAGACGACCCTGTGCTTCATGCTTGGCGTGAACGCTTACCCGCCAGTGCGTCAATGCGGTTGTGAAGTCGCTTGCGCACGTCCTCGAGAGGCGAGACGAGCGAAGGATCCTTCTGGAGCGCATCCATCGTTGGCGCAACTTCTTCCCGCAACCAGCGATCGACCGCTGCATCGCGTGCGGCGAGAGTTCTCAAGCCATCGCGGATGACTTCGCTTTCAGTGGCGTACTCGCCGGATGAAACCTTGTCCTTCACCATCTGAGCCATCTCAAGCGGCAAGGTAATGGTCAGTGGCTGGGTGCTGCGCATTGTCGTTCCTAGGCAAATGAGAGGTGTATGACTTAATCATACACTTTTGTACAAGCTATCGCCAGTCGGGGGGCCGGTGGGCACGATGAACCCTCAATACCCCAGCAATTCCTTCAGCGGAATCACGCGCCAGACGTGTTTTATCGCGTAGCGGTTGAAGGTCAGCGTCTTCGCCGGATTGTACTGCTCGACCACCAGCTCACCCGCCGTGCGCTTGACCAGCTTCTTGATGAAGGCCTTGCCGTTGCGCTCGTTTTCTTCCGGAAACGTCTCGATCACCACGTGGTCGCCGGGTACGGCGTCGCGGCCGCCGCAATAGATCAGGTCGCCGGGTTCGTAGCGCGGCACCATGGAATCGCTCAGCACGTGCAGTGCGAAGACCTTCGGCAGGTTGCGCACGCCCGGCGGGCGCTGGACGTAACCGGCCGGCTCGCCGTTGAAGGTGAAATCGCCATCGTCGCCGCCGACGGCCGCGCCCAGCACCTCGATATCCATCGACCCGGCGGGTAGCGGACCGGCATCGGTGACGATCTCGGCGTCGGCGACCGGGCCGGCGTCGTCGAGGAAGATGACCTGCCCTTGGCCCAGCGCCACCGGGTCGACACGCAGGAAGGCGGCGGTCTTCAAGAGGTTCTCGGTCTTGGGCAGGTTGCGGCCGGTTTCCCAGTTGCCGACGGCGGCGACATCGGTGTCGTTGTGCTCGGCAATGTGGCGCATGACCAGGCCGCGCTGCTTGCGCGCCTTGCGGATCGCCGCCCCGACTTTGATCGACAGTTCCGTTTTTGCCATGGCGCCCATGTGAGCGATGAAAGCGGCTCTCGTCTATGAAAGAATGACTTGCATCTGTTTGTGAGTTATGCTTATATATGGCCATGCAAAACCTGTCCATCACCCATGGCGCCGTGGCGCCGGCCTCGCATGAGGCACATCCGGCTGATGTCGCCGGCCCCCTTCCGTCCCGGTCGTCCTCCTCCCCGGCCGGGGCGAAGTCCGAGGCTCCGTGCTTGACTGCACCGGCCCCGGGTCCGGTCCGCCCGTCACCGGCGACCGGAACGGCCGGAGCCGCCGCTCCCAGCGGCTCCGGCCCCCAATTAGACCGGTGCGGCGCCGGCCTGCCCGCCAGGTCGTGCATCCGCACGCAGGATGGCACGGTCATACTGTTTGAGCCGGCAACGGGCAGGGCGGTTTCCGCGCCTGACAGAAAAACGGCCGAGGCGCGGCTTTCGCACTCGGTCGAGGCTGACCAGGGGTCCGGCCAGCCTTCGAAAAAACAACCCTGAACCGTGGGGTCGTACCCCAATGCTTGCCTGGCGGCGCGCTGCCGAAGGCAGAACCTTGGATGGAACCTGGAAATGGCAAGCTACACCGACGCGGAATTGCAGGAGATCGCCCGCTTGCTGGAGGACGGGCTGTCCGCCTCCAGGGTCGCCGCCGCGTTCAGCGCGCTGCGCGGCAGTACGGTTTCGCGCGACGCCATCATCGGCATCGTGCACCGCAATGCCCTGCTGGGCGAGATCGGTTTTGCCAATGGCAAGGGACTGCCTGCGGGCGCCAAGCGCGTTGCGGGCCGGCGCACGGTGAGCAAGCAGGCAGATGGCGTGCCAGCGCATGGCAAAGCGAGCGCCAAGCCGGTCACCGGCGCCGCGTTCGCTGGCGCCGGCGCACGCAAGGCGGCCGCCAAGCGCGACCCCTCGCAGGCCTGGCTGCCGCCGCGCCTGTTCGTGCGCGAGGTGCTGATCGCCGACGGCGAAGCCTATCGTTTCAAAGTTCCGGTGCCGCCGCGTGGACCCGTCGGCCGCCAGCCGCATGGCGTGGCGATGCGCTTCATCGACTGCCTATTCAACCGCTGCCGCGCGCCGCTGAACCTGACGTTGGAAGAGGACCCGGACATTTCTATTGCCGAAGAGGGGGATGCGCCGGGCAGCCGGCCGGGCGCCGACATGCTGTGCTGCGGTATGCGCACCAAGGCGCGGAAAAGCTATTGCACGTACCACCAGGCGCGCTTTCGGCGCCGTGTGTTCGAAGCGACGGGGTGAGTGAAGCGTCCCTTCTCCCGGTCTAGAGACGGGGAGAAGGGCGTCAGCGCCGAGCTTCTCTGACGAAGGCCGCGTTGCGTCCAATACGCTAAGCGCTGAAGGATTTTTCAGATGAGCAGAACCAAAGCCGAAACCGCCAAAACCCTATTTCGGCATCTGCCGGCCCTGTTTGGGCAGGCCGCTCTGCGCGCTCTTCGCATCCATCGTCATTGCCGATTTGCCTCTGTCGACCAATATGCCAGTCACCCGGGCAAAACCGGTGAACACTTTAATGGCGTCTGCTTCGGAAATCTGCGCGGCGATTGCCGCGCTGCAAGCGTTGAGGGCACTGCGATAGACATGGCCGCGCCGCTCAAGCGGCCATCGTTGCAGGAAATCGGCCGCGTCGCTGACGCTGTCGATTTCTTCGATCTGCCCGTCAAGCTCCACTTTGAGAGGCACTCCGGTTTTCATCGTACCCACGGCGTTCACCTTCGCTTTGCGCGCGGCTGCAGCTACCGCTTTTATAAACGCGCCGTCCCGGCGGGCGGTTGCATCACATCTTCGGCCGTCGCGTGCCTCTCACGGGCTGGTCACGGCGTCCAGCCAGTCATGGGCGCGGCTTTTTGGCTTGGCCATCAGTATGTTCTGTTGCCTGGCCGCCTGGGTGAGGGCGTCGAAGGCGATGCGTTGGCAGCAGGTGCCGTCGACGGCGAGCATAACCAGCCGGGCCGCCTCGACATAGCTTGTCGGGCCATTGCTGCCCCAGCGCCCTGGCGGCCTCGGCCACCGAGCTGACCAGCATGGTCCTGTTGTCGCAAAAGCGCAGGGTAACCGGCATGAAGGCTGTCATCGGCGTGTCTCACGTAGACGCCGCATAACGCCGAAAATTCGCGCTGGTTCCATTCGCTCTGGATGCGGGGTTGCAACGATGCTGGCGCAGCGGCGAAGATCTCCGATTCATTGATAGGTCGGCGGGACAGCGCCCCCCTGGCCTGCCGGCCGTTCGTCGTTCGGGAAAGCCAAGCAATTGGCTTTCCGTCCGCTGCGCGGACCACTCCTCAACCCCCACAAGTGGGGAGATTGGCGGTGCCGTCCGCGCCGCCTCTCCTGCAACGCCGGCGATTGGCGAAAGCCGCGATGACTTCAATCTCCCCCTCGTGGGGGAGATGCCCGGCAGGGCAGAGGGAGGCGCGAAGGATCGCCACCTTGCCAGCTTCCCACCCAACACCCCAACCGAGGAGCCCCCCATGTCCAGGAAAACCAAATCCGTCAAACCCCAGGCTCCAAAACTGCCGAAGGGCGAGGCCGAGCAGGTGCGCATCCGCCGCGAGGTCGGCCATGATTTCGCGCTGAAGAACGACGCCTTCGGCCGCAAGCGGCTGGCCGCCGGCACATCCGAGGCAAGGCGTGTCTACGAGGTGTCGAATGACGGCTACACCGCAACCGGAGGCATCGTGCGGGTGTGCGCTGTCGATCCGCTCGTCGGCATTACCTCGCTGTCGCGCCAGCAGCGCGAGGCCGGCCTGCGTTACCGCGAGGATTTCCGCTGCAGCCAGCAGGCCAGTGTAAAACCGATGCACTGGACCGAGCGCGTCGACGGCGGCCGCCACGGCGGCGGCATCGCCGATAGCGTGCTCGAAGCCGGCCGCGCGCACGCCGCCGCCACCAGGGCGCTAGGCCACCGGGATATCGCCACCGTGGTGCGACAAGTCTGCTGCGCGGAAGGGTCGATCAACGGCGTGGCGGAGCAGATCGGCGAGCGCCGGGATCTGGTGACGAAGCTGCTGAAGATCGGGCTGGATCTGTTGGCGGTGCATTATGGGATGATGATGGAGCGATGGCTGGGATGAGAGGCGCAAGAATCCGGCCGGCGATGCCGGCCGGATCACAGGATAGATTATCGGCAGACGCGGATTTCCTCGACGATCCTGTGGTGATGGCGCCAGTGCTTGATCAGCTTGATGCGGCAATGGTGGCGGCGGTGGTAATAACGCGGCCGGTAGTCATTGTCGTAGACGTCATACTGGTAATAGGGGCGGCGATAGACGTAGCGATCACCATAGTCGTAACCGTTGTAATAGTCGTCGCCGTAATAGTCATCTGTATAGCCGCCAATGCCGATTGTGATACGGCTGCGGGCTTCCGCAGGGGCGATCATCGCCGCCGCCGAAGCAATGGCGATAACCGAAACAAGCAGGAGCTTCTTCATAGCTGCCTCCTTTTCAAGGTTAGACTAATATAACCCCTGGGATGCGGCCCCGTTCCACAGATTCGTAAGATGTGACGAACGGAGCGGGCCGGGCGCGAGAAAGCAACTGGCTTTTCGTTCGCTGCGCGAACCGCTTTTCATTCCTAAAACAGCGCCCTCTCCAACGGCCCCTCCAGCGTCTCGGCAAAGGCGGTCGCCAGATGGTGCCGGTCTCGAAAGGCCAGCTTACCTGATATCACAACGTGGCAGGCGGTGGGGCCGCAGAAGCGGTCGGTGAGGTCGATGTAGCGCGTGTCGGGCACGCTTTTCACCACGGCGCGCTCGGCGGCGGCGATGCTGTCGTTGGCGGCGTCCGCCCTTGGCGTATCGCAGTGCGGCGAGGGGGCTTCGCGCCACCAGAGCGCGCGCGCTACGCAGGAGTCGGCGAAGCTGGCGTTGATCGGCGTGTCGCGGATGACAGCCGTCTCGACGCCGGCCCGGCTGAAGGCCTGCAATGTCGAGCGCAGGCCGGCCTGCCAGCGCTCCACCTCTGCGGTGCGGCTGGCGTCGGGCATATCGCGCGTCAGATTGCCGATCGAGAATTCCGAGATTACCACCAGGCGCGGCTTGGCCTGGATGATGTCCGATATCGCCTGCTCGCGCCAGGCGTCGCATTCGGTGTAGTCGCGCTTCAGCACCGTGTTGAAGGTGGAAAGCCGCGAGGCGCGGCACGACGATTTAAGATAGGTCACCACCTTGGTGTCGTTGCGCTTGGCCGCTTCGATCAGCGGCGTCGACCAGTGGTCGGCGTGCGAATCGCCGAACAGCACGATGGTGTGGGCGGCGTTCGCCGCGCCGAACACGCAGGGTTTGGGCGTCACCGTCTGGAAGTCGAGCAGGCAACTCTTGTCGACGGCGCGAACGATGGAGGGTTGTTCGGCGGCCTGTACGATGCCGCGCTGCTCGGGGCCGATGTTGTGCGTGGCCAGATGCGCATTGGCGTAGGCGACCGCCACGCCGGTACCGGTCAGCGCCAGCGCGGGAACCAGAACAAGTCCAGGAAAAGCGCGGAGAGGTCTTGCGCCTTGAATTGCGCTGGGAAAGGAGCGGGCGCCCGCCATCAGCCAGGCGCCGCGCCGCGCCGGGTTTTCGATCAAATGGTACGTGACCGCTGACAGCGCCAGTGCCAGCACGCCGCAGCCGAGGCGCTGCGGCACGGTGAGATCCGGCACCAGCATGCCGGCATAGACGATGACCGGCCAGTGCCAGAGATAGAGCGAATAGGAGAGCGTGCCGATCCATTGCAAAGGCGGCAGCGACAAAGCGGTGGCCGGGCCAAGGGCCTGCCAATTGGCCCGCCCATTGGTCTGCTCTGCGCCTGCACCGCTCAGCAGCACCAGCACGGTGCCGACAACCGGCAGCAGTGCGTACCAGCCGGGGAAGGGCATGTTTTCGCTCAAGTGCAGATAGGCCGCCGCGATCAGCGCCAGACCGAGCCAGCCCAGTGCGGCCCGCAGCCAGGCGCGGTACTGCAGGACAGTCATCGGGGCCAGTGTCGCCAGGCCGCCGGCAGCGAACTCCCAGGCGCGCAGCGGTGAGAAATAGAAGGCCCAGGCCGGTGCCGCACTGGTCAGCCACAGGCAGGTGGCGAAGGAGGCGAGGCCGGCCGCGCCGATCACGATCACGGCCATGCGCCGGCCCGGGCGCAGCCAGGCGGCCAGCAGAAGCAGCGCTGGCCAGGCCAGGTAGAACTGCTCCTCCACCGACAGCGACCAGAAGTGGATGAAAGGATTGCTGGCGGCGTCGGCGGCGAAATAGTCGAACGACCAGCGCAGCAGCCACAGATTGATGGCATAGGCGGAGGCGAACATGGCGCCGCGCGAATAGAGCGCCTGCTCCTGCGGCGCCAGGATGAAGTAGCCTGCGGCAAGCGTCGCCAGGATGACGAACAGAGCTGCCGGCAGAAGGCGCCGGGCGCGCCTGGCATAGAAGCGCCAGAGGTCGAGCCGGCCGGTGTCGCCGATCTCCTGCATGAGGTGGGTCGATATCAGCCAGCCGGAGATGACGAAGAAGATGTCGACGCCGGCAAAGCCGCCGGGCAGCGCGGTGAGGCCAAAATGATAAGCGACGACACCGCCGACGGCGAGCGCGCGCAATCCTTGTATGTCCGGCCGGAACGATGCTGCCACGACGGTTCCTTCGTGCAAGCCCACAGCCCCGCGCCCAAGCCTCGGCAGTGTCGGCTGGGTAGGCCGACGTCGCAATGCAACAAATCTTTCGCAGTGCAACATGGCCAGAATAGGGAGGCGGGAATGGGGCGGGCCGCCGGCGAAGCAGATGGCTGACCGGCGGGCGTCTGTTGACGGCGATAATGCCGTCACATCCGCAAATGTCGCAGGCTGACCTCGCAGAAAAGAGATCTTTCGCGCCCCACGCCAACGCAAAACAGCCCCGATCGGGGCTGTTTTCTCGACGGTTCGGTGGATTGCTACTTGCTGCCGCCGTTCGCTTTCACGCTGCTGCAGAATTCGGGGTGGCTGTTGGCTGCGTTGGCGTCCTTGGCCTCGTCCTCGCAGGCCTTCATCATCGCGGTCTGGTCGTCCGGCGTCAGGGCCTTCCAGGCCTTCACAAAGTCGTCGTTGCTAACCATCGTCTTCATGGTGGAGTCGGTGTAGAAGGGCTGCATCTTGGCCGGGTCGTCGAGAGCCGACGTTTTGGCAAACGCCGCGCCGCCGACCATCGAAAGTGCCATGGCGCCCAAGCAGATCATTTTGATGTTCATGGCGTATCCTCCTGTTGCTTTGAGATCGTCGAGCAACGATCGTCTTAAAAACGACAGGTCTGGATGAAAGTTCCTGCGGTTTTTGCGCAAAAACGCCCGATAGAAGAAAAATATAGTCGAAAAGCTTGAAATTTTCTCGTTTTTTCCGTTTCAGGCGAGTTTATCAGCCTCGCGTGCGAGACTGACCACCAGTCGATCGACGCTGGTGTCGTCGAGCTTGACGATGTGCGCCATCTGCATTGCCCGTTTCATGCCGATCCGGGTGAAGTCCTGCCGCATGATGACCGACACGAGGGCTGGCCCCGATCCGGTGAGCACAATCGCCCTGCCGACCAGAACCGGCTCGGAGATCGGAGCCCACTGCACGGTTATGATCGAGGGCTCGCTGGTCCGGCGGCGGTTGATGCCGCTGAAATAGATCCAGTTCAGGCGCGAGATCGCCACGCCGTAATGGTTGCCGGGCACACTCGCTCCGCCCTGGACATCGCCTGGAGCCGGCCGCGTCACCCGCCTGAAGGTGACCAAATCGGCCTCGCGCCGCACGAAGGTGACCGAACGCATCAAAAGATCGGTGCGGCCAGGGATCGAAAAGTAGGTGAAATAGGTGCCGCTGGCGATAGCGGGCGACGGCGGCCGCACCATGTCCTCATACAGCGTCTGGCGCAGCGATGCGTGGGGGTCGCCGCCGGCTGCCGCGGCGGCGGGCTCGCGATACAGCTCATTCTCGTCGATCTTGAAATAATCGCAGATCAAACTGGCGGTGGCTTTGTTGGGAACCGCCTTGCCCTGCAGATAGCGCTCGAACTGGGTGCGGTTGATGCCAAGCTCCCGGCACACCGCGCTTACGGAAACGTGGCGTTGGATCAGCCGCCTGAGATTGGCGGCGAGATTCTCCCGAATTGCCACGACATCGCCCCGCGACAGACGTCCGGACCATTATTAGTTATTTCTTATATAACATCTCACTCCGTAGCGGCGGCGCAAAGGAGGACCTTTGGCCAATAAAGCACCAGTGGCGCCAAAACTGTACGGTTTTGACAGTCTGGCTATGCAAGTCGTGCAAATTTCGGTGCCAAGAGCGACCTCACATCGGCCACTCGACATCGTATGATGGAGGGCGGGGCGGCCGCCGAACAGACGGATGCAAGCTCGCAAGCCTGGAGCATGCCGGGCTGCCGATTGGCCCGTACCAAGCAGCGGATGGCTTTAAAGCACGGCCCGGCGAAGCGACACCATCGGGCAGGCCGGCCGCGCGCGGCAACCGATCCTGATCAGGCCGCGCCGATCTCGCCGAACAGCCTGACATATTCAGCCTCGGCTTCGCCGTAACTGCCATTGGCGAGCTCGATCAGCCCGGCGCGATCGCGAATGACAATCTCGCCCCGGCGTGCCCGGATCAGGGCGCGGCCTTCGAGCAGTTGGAGGGCGACGGTGACGCCTGGTCGCCTGACACCAAGCATGATGGCCAGGAATTCGTGCGTGATGGCGAGGTGTTCGCCGGGCACCCGGTCGTCGCACATCAGCAGCCATCGCGCCAACCTCTCCTCAAGCTTCAGCCGTGCGTTGACGAGCGCGGTGCAGCAGGCCTGAGTCTGGAGCGCGTTGACGAAGCGCAGCAGGAACATGCGCAAGGTTGCGCTTGACGCCAGTGCTGCGCTGAAAGCGCCGGCTTCGATGCGGATCGCCTCGCCTTCGAGCTGCACGAAACAGGCATGCGGCGCACGGTCGTCGCCCATCACCAGGGAGGATCCCGTCATGCCTTCGAAGCCGATGAAGCCCACTTCGGCCTCTTGGCCGCTCGTCGTGCTGGCGACCACCGAGCCGATGCCCTGTTCGATGAAATAGACGGCCTCGATCGGAACGTTGGGTGTCACCAGCATCATGCGCAACGGCAGGTCGCAGCGCTGCATATGCGGCTCGAGCAGCGCCAGATCGTTCGCAGGCATGCGCCGCAGCAGCTGATTTCGGTATCGATGGTTCTTGTTGGGATCAGACATAGCGTGGCCCAATGCAGGGCAAGAGCCATCCGATCTCCCAGCCGTCCGCGCCCGTAAAAACGTGCGGACGATGGCCTATGTATAGGGGCTCTGAACGAAGAAAGCTATCAATACGATGTGAAATTCGAAGCACGGCGCCCCCCCAACGCCCGTTCGCATATGAAAAGATCGGCCTGAATGTTAGTGTCGGAAGCGTACCAAACGGCGCTTGGTACAAAACCGACATTTGGTTGAGAGCGCCGGATCACGGTGACGGTCGATAAAATCCGCCGGCTAACGACAAGGGCGCCATATTGCGCCCGGACCTGTGAGCCGTTCGAAAGGGCGCTCCATACCGGCGGGAGAATTGTACGATTTTTACTGTGATGACGCCGATATTGACTCTTGCCGCGCCCGATTTCATTTTTTGATCGACAGCGTCAGGGCAAGTGGGTCGCTGCTCCGGGAGGGGCTTCTCATGTCGAGCCTTCATAACCGCAATTCCGGTTTCCATCCTTCCGATCTGCAACTGTGCCAACGCGTCTTCGATCAGGTCTGCTCCGAACGCAAACTTGACCGCATGTCGGCGGAGCCGGACGTGCAGCGGCTGGCAGCCACGGTGTTCTCGCTTTTCCAGAATGGCTGCCGAAATGAAAGCGAATTGCTTGAGAGCTTCAGGCGGACTCGCCAATGACCAAGGCCAGGATCACGTCCGCGACGCCCGTGGCTGAAAACGAGCCTTACGACATTGCGGCCTTTGCCACAAAATACGGCATGTCGGAGAAGGCCGCGGAGGTCGTGCTGTCGGCGAACGGACCGTCCAGAACGGCTTGCGACGCTGCCGCCCGCTCTTTTATGGAAGCGGTCGCCCGCAGATCGAAAAAGCAGCCATGAACTGCCAATAAGTGCCGACGATGCACAAGAAACCTGTCACACGTGATGTGCGGAGCAGGGGAAATCTGATCCATGTCGCCCGCCTGAACCGGCGTCACTTTTGGGCGTCAGCGGACCCCGTGAACTGTTCGAAAACGTACCCAGTGGCCCGCGCAATTGTTCGCCTGGCGGTAACTCGCTAGCTTCGCAACGCGGCGGACCTCAGGAGCCGCCTTGGCCGACGCGGGATCCGGCCCCCCGCCCAACGCAACCGCGTCGGCCATCGCCACCTCGATCGGCGGGCGATGCGTGGAAGGGCGAACCGAAGCGGTCAAGGTCGGCCAACCGGACAGCGACGAAACCCCGGCTCAGTTCCGGTCGGCCGGCTTGGAGCGCATGCGCGAAACCGTCTCGCGCTCGGCGCGCTTGGAACGCAGCGGCGGTAGGCCGCGGTCGATCAGATCCATGTCCTCCAGCACCATGTCGCCCATGCGCTTGAAGGCGATGTCGAGCGCGCCGGCGCGATGGGCCGAGCGCAGGAAGCCGGGCAGCGCGCGCACAGGGTGGTCGCTCGCCAATGGCTCTTCGGGGAAGACGTCGCTGGCGGCGACGATGTGGCCGTTCTTCACCGCTGCCATCAGGGCGGAAAAATCGACGACGCCGGCGCGGCTGAGCAGGATGAAGGCCGCACCCTTGCGCATTGACGCGAAGGCCTCGGCGCCCAAAAACCCCTGGTTCTCGCTGGTCACCGAGGCGACGACGAAGACGAAGTCGCTGGTCGACAGCACGTCATCCAGCGAGGCCGGCTCGACGCCATTGTCGATGAGGATCGACGGCGGCAGCCAGGGGTCGAAGACTTTGGTGCGGGTGCGGAAGCCCGACAGCAGTCGGTTCAGCGCGCGGCCGAGATCGCCGAAGCCGATAATGCCGACATCGGCGCCGGACAACAGCCGCGCCGTCTGGTTGCCGTCGCCGCCCCATAGCTCCTGGCCCTGGCGAAAGGCGAGGTCGGCGTCGACGATGTTGCGGGCGAGGTTGAGCGCCAAGGCAAGGCCAAGCTCGGCCACCGGCTCGGCGAACACAAGGCCGGTGGTGACGACATGGATGCCGCGCGCAAATAGTGTCTCATAGGGCATGTTGTTGATCAAATTGGTCTCGACATTGAACACGCAGCGCAGCGCCTTCATCTGCTCGAGCGTTTGCGGCGATATCGGCGGTTGGCCGACGATGTAGCGGGCCTGCGCCAGCACATCGGCCGGCAGTTTTGCAACGCCGTCGGCGGTGGTCCCGACGATGCGGTATTTCGACTTGAGCCGCGCCAGTTGCGGCGATGTGAAGATAAGGTCGAGCGTGCGTGGTTCCGGCGCGCTGATGACCAGCGGCAAGGCGTTGTTGGACATGGAATTCCTCCCGGCGCGATCCGCATCGCGTCTTCTCGATGGCAAATTACCGTGGATTGAACGATTTACAACGCGCCTTTCCGGAACGATGGAATGTCGCGCTCACCCCGTTGCTCGGCCTGCCTGCCGCGCTCGACGTGGTGGCGCGGCCGGATGAGGCGCTGGCTTTCCTCGAACCGGTCTTCACTGTGTGCGAAGCGGTTGGCGGTGAAGCGCTCGGCGACGTCACCTGCGGCACGATCGGCAAGATTTCCGGACGGGCGCCGACGGCGGCGAATAGACGGCACGTGCGGCTTCCTGTGCGAGGAAGCACGCAAGGGGGCTGAGGCTGGGGTGAGGTGCCTCGACGCTTCCCTTCTCCCGCAGGGAAGAGAGGAGGAAAGACGCCGTCGCCCTCGATGGCGGATGGGTGGAAGGACCCCTCACGCCATGCCGGGCGCCCGCCGCTGTCCCAGATGCCGCACCTTGCGGCCGATGATCATCAGCTGGCGCGCGGTGTTGTTGCGCAGGCGCCGCACGCGCCATTCCAGCCCCGTTTCGATGGTGATCGACTTGGCATAGTAACTCACCCGCATGCCATCCTCATCGGTAGCCACCTTGACCGGGTCGTCATAGAAAGCGTTGATCTTTTCGGCCGCCATGCCCGGTGTTTCGAGCCAGCGCGGAATGTGAACCGAATGCAGCTGGTCGACATCGGTCATCACCCGCCCGATGCCGACGCCTGGCGTCGGACACGTCGTGCAGAAAGCGTCGCCGATGAAGACAACCCCGTCGCGGCGGTGGCCTTGCGTCGTGTTCAGGCTGATCTGCCTGACCTCGACAGGACTTGCGACTTCGAAGTTGCCGCATCGCGCGGCGATCTCGGGCATAAGCTCGCAGAGCATCTTTTGCGGCTCCTGGCGGAACGCCCGCGTCCACGGTTCGGCCACAGTGCGATAGAGGAACATGTTCGCGCGCATCTTGTCGCCGAGGGGAAAGACGCTGATGTAGGCGACACGGTCGGCAGCCCGCCTGCTATAGCAGGTGACGGACTGATGGCCGAATTCACGCGGCGAGATGGCGAGGTCGAATCCCATCGAGAGCGAATGCGCCTTCGATTGCTCGATGCGCTCGACCCCGACGGCGCGCCGCACCGCTTCGCCATGGCCGGTGGCCACCACCAGCAGGCGGGCGTGGATGACGGTGCCGTCGGCCAGCACAAGCCGTTGCCGGTCCGGTCCAGTCGAGACCTCTGTTACCTTGCCAACCGTCAGCGGCACTTGCGCCGGCAAGGCGTCGCGCAGGCCATTGATCAGCGCGCCATAGGAAAATGTGAATTCCGACTTCTTCTCATGCGCGAAGAATTGGCCAAGGCGGAAGATATGCGTGTCGGTTGTCGAGGTGACGAGACGCTTGACCATCGTATCGAGGCCGAGCTTTTCGAACAGCAGCATCTGATCCATGCCTATCTTCTCGGCCCGGAACTCGTCGTGATGGACGCGGTGCGGATCGATCAGCGCCACCTTGCGGCCGGCTTTCCCCAACACCGTTGCCAAGGTGGTACCGGCCATTCCGGCGCCGACGATCGCCACTTCGACTTCGGTTTGGCCGGCTTCTGCGACAGTCATTTCGTTGCCCCTCCTGGTGGCAATTTTCCATTTCGCAATCTGCGATAGAAATATCTTCCGGGCCTAAATCAACCTCAAGCAACCGGAGCGCGTGTCTGGTAGTAACCAATGTTTAGGTTAATCGCGGACCCGTCGTTTCCAGCGCGGTGCGATCGCCGAGCCATCGATGAACTCAAAACCGCCGGCCTCGTTGAGTGTGTGAAGCTTGCGGCCACTCCATAGCGCACCAGGATTTAAGATGGTTTCAACGACCTGCTCCATACCGATCAAATCCAATTGAGAAATGCGTGCAATGCCGAGAGCCGCACCGTAGCTCCTGCGGCAGTCCTGCACCGGGCGCAGCAGCTCGTCACCGCACCTGACCATGCGGCCGGCCGGCCGCGCCGAGGCGATGTCGATCAACACGGGATTGTTCGGGTGCGGCATCCAGGGACCGCGAAAATCCGGCGCCGACCACAGATGCAGCGCGTCGGAAAACGCGCCGCCGCCATCGCGGACGGTGGCGAACAGCCACCAGGCGCCGCTATGCTCGACCAGGGTGGCGTCGCTGGCGACGACGCCGGACAGAAGCGTCGCCTCCTTGACCCATCCGCCGGGAAAGGCTGTGGCCCGGTAGAGATCGATCGTGCCGTTGGCGCAGCTTTCCGGCACCATCCAGACCTCGCCGTCGCGCTCGAAGACGAAGGGGTAGGAGAGATGGTAGGGGAGGTCGAGCACCGGTTCAGGGCGTCCGATCGGACCTGCCGGACCGAAAGGCACGGCGGAGATGATGGCCCGGCCCAGCCGATGGATATAGTCCTCGACGAACAGGGTCAGTTGGCCCTGATACAGGATCGGGAACGGGTCGGCGTAGAAGCGGCTGCCGTCGTCCGGCAGTTCTTGCCAGCCCGATGCCGGATGCGCGCGCAGGTCGAACAGATCGCGGCCCCCGGTTTGCCGCCAGCCGACCTTCCAGTGCGGCGCGTTGTAGCAAAGGTGATAGATCTTCTGGACGATCCGCCGCGCCAGTGCCTTGCCGGCTCTGACCCCAAGTTTGCCGGCCGAAGGCATTGGCGGCGGGCTGCCTGCCTGCGCCGGCTCGGGCAGATCAGGCACCGATCTTGCCGCGCCTGACATCGCCGCGACGATCAGACTTGCGGTGCGCGCCAGCATGTCCTGGAAGGACGCGAGCGCGATGCCGCCATATTCGGTGCCCAGGCGCCCGGCGGCAACCGCAACGCCGTTCTCCTCGATGCGGGCAAGCGGCGTGCGGCCGGCGAGGATCAAGGCCAGCAAGGCGGCTTCGCCACTGGCGCCGTCATAGGTGACGCGCCACACCCGCGTGCCTTCCAGCCTGACATCGCCGCAGAGGTCGATCACCAGGTCGGGCGAAGCAGGGGACTGCGTCCGGTAGGGGGCGAGCGCCGAAAGCGGCACATGCTTCGCCAGCCCATCATGGGACAGGCCATGTATTGCCGTTTCGAGTTGAAACAAGGCCGCGGCGCTACGTGGAATGCCCCCGCCCGCGGGTCGGGCATCGACCGACAGCTCGACATCGCCAAGCGCGGCGAGGCGTTCCAGCAGCGCGACATGAAAGGCACGCACGCAGTCGCCGTCCAGGCGCAGGCTTATCTGCATGGTGGAGACCCGAAAGGGCGGTGTCCGGTCTTGCCGGCCGGCCCGGTCCGGTGAAATTGTAGCCCCATCTAATACGTCTCCGCTCGCTGCGTAGCCAACACCTCGGTATGTATATTTTTAAGCAAACTGCATGCCAAAATTCACATGACCTCTCAACGTAATTAACAATGTTTTAACAGTTGGAGGAATAGCTACGGTGGTGCCGCAATCTGATCTTGCCGGCAGATGGGGTATTGTCGGAGGCAGCCATGCAATCATCCCTGCCCATGGTTCCTCAGCAACACGCTCCCGATGCGGGATCCGCGGGATCATACGCAGCTTCAACTGTCGAGCTGGGCGATCTGAAGCGCATCCTGGTGCGCCGCCGGTTCTGGATTTTCGGCACCGTCGCGCTGCTGACGCTGGTCGCTTTGCTCTACGGTCTTTTCACGCCGGCGCTCTACAGCTCGGCGGCGGAAATCCTTATCGATCCGCAGGACCTGCAGGTGGTCACCAACGACGTCAATCCCAGCCGTATCTCACCCGATGGCGGCATCACCCAGGTCGAGAGTCAGGTCAGCGTGGTCCAGTCGACAGGTGTGCTGATGCGGGCGATCGCGGCGACAAACCTGACGCAGGATCCGGAATTCAACGGGCAGGGCTTGCTGTCGCGGCTACTTGGTTCGGCATCGGCCGAAGGCGACAGGTCGGCGCAGACGCTCGATGCGCTGCGCCGGCGCCTGGCGGTGAAGCGGGCCGACAAGGTTCTGGTCCTCGACGTCATCGTCACCGCCAAGAGCGCCGACAAGGCCGCCCTGCTGGCCAATGCCATCGCGCAGGCCTATCTGGTCGACCAGGCGAGCGCGCGCGCGAAAATGGCCAAGGACGCTTCCGAGTCCATCACCGCCCGGCTGGACGAACAGCGCAAACGCGTCCAGCAAGCCGAAAACGCCGTCGAGGCCTACAAGTCCGCCAACAATATGGTGATGGCGGCGGGCAATCTGGTCAGCGACCAGGAACTGACTGAGATCAACACGCAGCTTGCGGCGGCGCAGAGCCGCACGGCGGCGCTGAAGGCGCAAGTCGACCAGATGCGCCGGCAGAGCGGCACGGCGGACGCAACCTCGGAAGCGATGCGCTCGGCGGTGATCTCGAGCCTGCGGGCGCAGGAGGCGACGCTGGTCGACCAAGTCTCGCAGCTCGGCACGGAGCTGGGGCCGCGTCACCCCTCGCTGATCGCAGCTCAGCAGCAGCTGCGCGACACGCGCCAGCTCATCGCGCGCGAACTCGGCCGCATCGCCACCGCCACCGAGACCGACTACGAACGGGCGCTGGCCAACCAGCAGGCGCTGGAAGCCAAGGTTGCGGGCATGAAGAGCAAGTCGCTCGACACCGACCAGGCCTCGGTGCGGCTGCGCGAATTGCAGCGCGATCTCGAGGCGCTGCGTTCCGTCTACTCGAACTATCTCCAGCGCGCCCAGGAGACTCGCGAGCAGATCAATGTCGACAGCACCAATGCGCGCATCATCTCCAACGCCATGCCCGCCTTGAAGAAGAGCTGGCCGCCTTTGCCGTTGCTGCTTATCGGCGCGATATTCGGCGGGCTGGGGCTCGGCACCGGCTTGGCGCTGATCGCAGAATATGTCTCGCCAACGGTGCTTTCCAGCGCCCAGATGCAGTCGGCTATCGAGGCGCCGGTGCTGGGCGTGGTGCCGGTAAAGTCAGGCACTGGCCGGCGCTGGTGGCCCTTTGGCGGCGAGCGCGCAGCCGCGTCCAGCCAGAAGGCCGACGCCGTCGTCGGCTTTGCGCTGAGGCGCATGTTCAGTTCGGGCCAGCGGCCGCCGGACTGGCCGCTGGTGCCATCCATCCTGGTGACATCGTCGCCGGGCGAAGGTGCGCAGCGCAGCCGGATGGCGCGGCTGCTGGCCAATGCTGCAGCATCCAGGGGCAGCCGTGTGCTGTTCATCGATGCCAATGGCGGCGGCAGCCAGAAGGATCCGCAGCCGGGAATCCTCGACGTGCTGCGCGGCGAATACGCGTTTGAAGCCGTCAGCCACTACGCGACCGGCAGCAATGTCGCGCTGCTGGGCAGGGGCCGCTCGAAGGCGGTCTTCCAGGAAGCGCACGGCGTCTATTTTGCGCAGCAGATGCTGGCCCAGGCCAGCCGGAGCTTCGAGCTCGTCGTCATCGACGGCGGCGCGTTGGCCGACAATCTCAATGCCTCGCCGCTGGTTGCCATGGCCGACGAGATCGTGCTCGTCGCCACACTGAACACCACGCCGATGCGCGACGTGACGACGACCTCGCAGGCCGTTTCCGTCATGGGGCGGCTGCCGACAGGGGCCTTGCTGGTCGACGAGGCGGCCTGATATGGCCGCCAGCTGGAGCGCAAGCGCTTCGAACCATGGTGCTGCCGTGCCGCGGGCCGGCACATCGGTCGATGCGCTAACGCGGTTCGGACTGATCGCGGCGGTGGCGGTGCTGTTCAGCGTCTCGGGCGGCATGCTGTGGCTGGTGGGCTACAATTACGACGGCCTGTTCGGCAACCCGGCGACCAAGATCCACCCGTCCACCTATCTGATCGTGCTCCTGCTTGCCTGGCGCTCCTGCACTTTTGGCAATCCGGTCGGTTATCTCGTCCATGTCGCCGACAGGCGACCGGCCAGCGCTCTGATGGCCGCCATATCCATCGTGCTGCTGTTTGTCGTCATCGTCAGGCAGCGTCCCGGCATGGCCGGCATGATCGATACGTTCGTGGTGTCAGCACTTCTGGCGTTGATGCTCAGCGAGGACGACGAACGGACATTCGCCGGGCTGCAGACCGTTGTTCACGTGGTCATGACGGCGAATGCGTTGCTTGCGCTTTTCGAGTTCGCCACCAAGACGCTGATTTTCCCCTATCGCCTCGATGGCGTGGCGTTTACCACCGATCTGCGCTCGAGCGCGCTGCAGGGGCATCCGCTTGCCAATGCCATGGTGACAGCGATTTACGTGCTTGCGCTGCTCTCCGGTGCCAGATCCCTGTCGACGCCTGTGCGGATAGGATTGATCGGCCTGCAATGCGCGGCACTCGTCGCCTTCGGCGGCCGCACGGCGATGGTGACGACGGTCGTGCTCGGGGGCTGCTACCTGCTTTTTCAGGGCATCACCAAATTGCGCCAGGGCCGCGTCAACCTGCTGGGTGCGGCGCTCGGCTTCATGCTTGCCGCGCTGCTGCCGGTCGTCATCGTCGTGGCGGCATATTATGGTTTCTTCGACGCGCTGCTGGAGCGCTTCGTGTCGGACAGCGGCAGCGCCAATGCCCGCGTCGAGATGTTCGAACTCTTCAAGTACCTGGAATGGCGCGATCTGATCGTGGGGCCGGACGTCGACCTGATCGACAGCCTGCGCCGCATCAACGGTCTCGAACAGGGCATCGAGAACCCCATCATCCGCACCATCGTCTATCAGGGCGCCTTCTTCACCCTTTTGCTGACGTTTGGCTTCGTGCTGTTCCTGTTTGAGGTGGCGCGCCGCTGCCATGCCGGCATCTGGCTGCCGATGCTGGCCTGGATCATCCTGATCAACACCTCGGAAAGCGTCGCGTCGAAGACGACGCTGCTGACCAAGTTCGTGGTGCTGGCGCTGGTGCTCTACCGGCCGGCGCGGACGCTGTTCAGGCCGGTCAGTCCGCCGGCATAACCAGCCCAAGCGCCTCAACCATCGCCGGGTCCAGCGCCCGCGTGCTGTCATCCATCATGCCCATGCCGTCGAAGAGGTCCCAGAATGCCCAGGGGAAGCCGAACGCCTCGGCGCTCTGCCTGACATCGGCGATGTAGCGCGCGCGATCCGGGTTGGGTGCGGCGACATAGCGGGCGTCGGTGCGCAGCGCGCCGAACTCGCCCATGATGATGCGCTCCGGCGCAAGGCCGTGGCCGTCGGCCCAGGCGCGAACCTCGGCAAGATATTTGTCGACAAACCAGCGGTCGGGCTTGGCGTCGAAATAGACTTTCAGCACGCGCTCGGTTTCGGCATAGGCGGCCTGCTTGGCGTCTTCAGCGGTTTCGGTGTCCTGCGCCATTCGCGCCCTGACCGACGCCAGCGTCTGTTCCAACGAGCCGGCGGATGCCGGCCACGGTACATTGTTGAGCGACCGGTAGACCGGCTCGCGCATCCACGGTGCGCCCTGATGGCTGAACAGATAGGGCTCGTAGAAATGGAAGGTGAACAGGATCGGCTCGAACGGCGCCAACGGCGCCGGATCGAGCGCGGTCAGTCCGCTCACCATCGAGCCGCAGCCGCCGGTGACGACCAGCGGCAAGGTTGCCGACAATGCCCTTGCCGCCGTCAGAAGGGAGAGCTGGACCTGCGACCAGACGTTGGAAGCGCAGGTCTGGGACGGTTCGTTGACCGGTTCGAGCGCCACCTTGCTGGGCCGGAAGCGCTCCAGCCTGCCGGCAAGCTCGGCGACCAGCCCGCGATAGAGATCGAAAGCGGGCGCGGCAGTGCTGGAGACCATGCGGTCGGGGTTCCAGTAATGGGTGGCGCCATTGGCCTGGACGTTGACGATGATGCCGAGGCCGGCGTCGAGCGTGGCGCTGACGGCGACGTCCAGCATATCCAGCAATTTGCCGCGCGTGGCGGCATCGGCAGCCAGGAAAGGGCCAGGATCGACGGGCAGACGGATGAAATCGAGCCCGGCCCTGCGCAGCCGACCAAGGTCGTCTGGGGTCGGCACCGGCCGTTGCGACTGGAAGGGCGGCCAGTCATAGTCGGTGCGCGGTGCCGGAAATTCGCGCGTCAGCGAGAACCAGGGCCAGGCGTTGACGCCGCGCCGAAATTGCGGCGCGGCGGCGTGGGCGGTTGGCGCGATCGGAAGCGAGCCAAGGGCCGCAGCCGTGGACAGCGCCGTCCGCAGAACCCGTCGTCGCGACCAGTCTGTCATGCGGCTCCGTGCGATGCGTGATCCATCGCGGCGGTCTCGGCGGCGGTCACGCCGAGCAAGCGGTAGGCCTCATTTTCATAGGCAAGCAGGACATCGTCCCAGCGAAAAGCTTCGCGGGCGCGCGCCCTGGCGGCAACGCCGCAGGTCCTGACCAGGGCATTATCGTCCAACGCCTGCTGCATCCGGTCGGCGCAACTGTCCTTGTCGGTGAAGTAGATCGCCGCAGCGCCGGCGGTCCATCTGTTGTAGGGATTGTCATGAGCGATTACCATGTTGCCGGCCGCCAGCGCCTCGACCAGCGACGGGTTGGTGCCGCCCACCGTGTGGCCATGCAGATACGCGCGGGCGTGGTATCTGAGCGCCTTGACGGTCGCCTGGTCGTAGATGGCGCCCGGCAGGACCACCGAGCCGTTCACCGCCTTGCGAATGGCGACATGATAGGGGATGTCGTCGGACAGCGTTCCCAGCACCACCAGTTTCATGTCGCGTTTGCGGCTGCAAAAAGCTTCGACGATCGGTAGGATGTTGTTGTCGGGTTCAATGCGCGCGATCGAGACCAGATAGCGCCCGGGCTCGAGGCCGAGCGCCCGGACCGGCGCCTCCGGAGCCGATGTCACCGGATCGGCGCCATAAGCGATGGTGGCGATGGCGCTGCGCGGCCGGCGCGTCGCCAGGTGGTCTGCGATGGCGGGATGATCGGCGACCAGCCGATGCGAGGCCCAGGCGCCGATCCATTCGTTGAGCCAGAACCAGGTGCGCGCCGCCATTCCCCATTTGGGACGGCGCCACTCGATGCCGTCCATGTTGGTGAATATCTTGCGCCGCTTCAGCCGGAGCCAGGGCAGGAAGACCGCGCCGTTGTAGCCGAGCACGAGGCAGACGCCCGTCCGGCTGGCGGCGTCGCGGACGCACTGCCAATCGAATTCCAGGGTCGCGCGCGGCCCCCTGGAGGCAACCTGGATGTGAATGAGCTCTATGCCGCGCCAGGTTTCACTGCGCACCCGCTGGTCAATGCGTTCGACCTCATCCTGGCAATAGACGCCGACCTTCCAGCCGCGCCCGGCGAGAAACAGCGCCAGTCTTTCGGCGAAGGTTTCGAAGCCGCCATGGGCCGCGGGTATGCCGCGGGTCCCCAGGATCAGAATGGCAGGCGTCTCTGGTTTCATGGCCGGCGGCACTTTCATATGTCAATATATTAGGTATAGCTTAATTTCTAAGAAGCAGGTGGCAACTTCCGTGCCATCCACCGATTTCGGTATTCTGGAGGGTGATCATCGCGTGGGGTTGTAAAAAAACGGTGTTGAACCCGATAGTTGTTTCATTCTCGGTCAACCCTTCTGTGCGTAGCTGTATCGAAACGAAGCAGTGCCGGTGTCGTGCGGCCGGGTAGCCGGCCTACTGAATCCGGCATGGTTCTTGCGGCAAGGCTCCTGCACATTATCGCCGAGCGCGATGGTTGTAGCACCTGGCGGGATATAAAGATGCGGATTGCCTGCGTTCATCAGGGCTATGAACTCTATGGTTCGGACCGCAGCTTCGCGGAGAGCGTTGCTGCGTTGCGCGCCGCGTTTCCGTCGGCCGACATCGAGGTGGTCTTGCCGCGCAGCGGGCCGATCGTGCAGATCCTGGAAGCACATGCCAGCCGGATTGTCTTCGAACCGCTCTGGGTGCTGAGGCGCCAGGCCATTGCGCGTCTTGCAACGGTCGAGATGGCGCGATTACCGGTTGCCGTGTTCAGGGCGTGGCGGCGCCTCAGGAATTGCGACCTCGTCTATGTCAACACCTCGATCGTGGCCGACTATGCGCTGGCCGCACGCTTGCTGCCTCACAAAGCCATCCTGCATATCCACGAGATCCCCGAAGGCGCCATGCGCAGGATACTCGTCGGCCTGATGCACTGGAGCCATGCGGATCTGATCTTCAACTCGCGCGCGACGCGCGCCGCTTTCGGCGACCCTAGGGCCGCGCGCACGCATGTGGTCTACAATGGCGTTGCCGGGCCGGCGGCGGTCGAACCGACGACCTATGACGGCAAGAGGCCATTGCGGGTGCTGCTGCTCGGCCGCATCAACCGGATCAAAGGGCAGGAGGTCCTGCTGGAGGCGATCGCCTCGATGCCGCAGGCGCTGCAGGCGAGGATCGACGTGCGGCTGGTCGGCGGCGCCTTCGAAAGCACCGAGCGCGAGCGCGCTTTGGCCGAACTGGTCGAGACCATGGGCCTCACCGGGCGCGTCAGCGTCCTGCCTTTCATTTCAGATCCTTCGGAGCACTACCGCTGGGCCGATATAGTCACCGTGCCGTCGCGGCGTCCGGAATCGCTCGGCCGCGTCGCCATCGAGGCGATGGCTTATGGCCGGCCACCGTTGGTGTCGGCGATCGGCGGACTGGTGGAGGTGGTCAGCGACGGCGAGACCGGCTGGCATGTTGCGCCCGGCGATGCAGCCGCTCTTGGCGAGAAATTGCAGGAGATCATCCTCGCCCCCGAGGCCTGGCGCGGTTTTGTCGCTGCCGGGCGGGCGCGCTACGAGGCAATCTTCAGCGAACCGGTCGCGGCCGCGGCGATCGCGGCGATCGCCGCCGACAAGCTGAAGGCGACCATCGCACGGCCGGGCAGGGCGCCGGCCGCCCGCGAAGCGGAGACACGGCCTTGAAACTTGCGTTCCCGAGCCATCTGGTTCGACGCCTCGTGCTGATGATCGGCGGCGAGGCGATGCAGAGCGGCTTTCACTTTGCCCTCAACATCATGCTGTTGCACCTGCTGTCGGCGCAAGGCTACGGTCTCTTTGCCCTCGGCATGGTGATGGGCGGTGTCGGTCTATCCTATATCAGATCACTCACCGCCGTTCCCGCCAGCATCTGGATGAGCAAAAGCTCCAACAGCGCCGGTGTCGATGCCTATGACGTGGCGTTCGGAACGGCGGCGCTGATCGTGGCGTCGCTGATGGCCGTCGGTACGGCTGTTCTGATGCGTCTGCTTGGCGATCCAAGCGGAATTGCTGCCGGCTGCTTCGTCGGCGCCTGGTCGTTGCGCAGCCATATGCGCACGACTTTCTTCGCACGTCGCCAGCAGGTGATCGTTTCCATCAGCGACGGCGCTTTTACAGTCGCCGGCATTGTCCTGACCGGCCTGACGATCTGGAAGGTCCAGGACCCGCTGCAGACGGTGTTCTATGCACTTGCCGCGGCAAATGTGTTCGGCATTTTCGTCCTGGCCCGGCTGGCCAGGCGCACACTTCGCATCAGCTTCCGCATGCCGACGCGTCGACGCTATATCGGGCTCTGGCCCCAATTGCGCTGGTCGGCATTCAGCGCGACCACCACCAACATCCAGGGTCAATGTCTGGCGCTGCTGGTCGCGGGCATTGCCGGGCCTGCCGCCTACGCACCGCTGGCGGCGGTTCTGGTGCTGTTTGCCCCGCTACGCATCATCAGTCTTGCTTTCGTCAACATGACGCAGCCGGATCTCGCCAGGCTGATGCGGAACAACGAAACAGTCCGTGTCTGGGCGCAGGCGAAGATCTGGGCGCTGGTCATGGGACTCGGTGGCCTCGCCTATGGATGCGCCATCATGTTCGTCTTGCCGATGATAAAATCCCAGGCCCTCCAGGACGCTTCGATCTGGTTCATCGCGCTTTTCGTTATCGCGAATTTTGTCCCGATCATGCTCTATATCATGCCCCGCATCGTGCTTGAGATACTCGGCGATTTTCGGATCGTGGCGTTCATCACAACGGGCGGCGCGGTCGTCGGGCTGGTGCTGATCGCGATCCTGCTGGCAATCGCGTCTCCGCCGTGGGCGTTGGCGGGTTCCGCCGTCTCCGAGATATTTGTGCTCGTGGCATCATGGTATTTCGCGCATCACCGCATATGGAATATCGAGCATCCCGATGAGGCGCGCGACAGCCGGTTGGGCGCGTGGCGGCGGACGCTTTCGTTCGCGACGGCAAAACGATAGGAAAAAGTATGGCAGTCCAGGCAGTGCAAATTGCTGCGGTGAGCGGCCTGCCCGACGGGCAGTCTTCCCATCCCGTCACCGGCGTCGCGAACGACGCCTACACGGCGCGATTGCACACCAGTCTGGAAGCGGCCGGGCCGCTCTGGCTGCGCTTCCAGGCGGACGGTGTATGCACCGCCCACCAGAATTACGCGTGGGCCGAGGGGATCGTCGCGCGGCTGATGCCGGAAGGTGCGGAACTGCTCATTGTTGAGGTAAACGACGCCGTGACAGGCGCGCCGCGGATGCTGGTGCCGTTGATGCGGCGATCGGCTTTCCGCCATCGGTTGATCGAATGGCTGAGCTGTGGCGTTTGCGACTATTCGGCACCGCTGCTGGCCGATGCTAGCCCCTGGACGAGGCAATCCGCACAGGCCGCGTGGGCAGCCGTGCGTTCCGTGCTGCCGCCGGCGGACCGCATCCACATCACGGGAATTCCGCAAGAGATCAGCGGCATCGCCAACCCGCTGGCCTTGCTCACGGCCACGCGCAATTCCCTGCACACCAGCTTCGGCCTCGCCATCGACGGCGACCCGGAAACCGTCCTCAAGCGCCTATTCAGGCCATCCTTCGTCAAGGCCTTCAACAAGGACTGGCGCCGGCTCGAGCGGCTCGGCGGAGTGGAACTGGTCGAGGCCAACACGCCAGCTCTGGTGGAGCTTATCTTCGGAGACCTGGTCCGGATGCGGCTCAGCCGCTTTCGCGAATTGGGCCGTTTCGACCTGCTGACGCAGGGGACGGTTGTCGACTTCTATCGAAACGCCGCACTTGAGGGCCTGTCGGATGGGTCGGTGCGGCTCTTCGGGCTGCGCGTCGGTGAGGCTCTGATCGCGGTACAATACCTGCTGATCCATCAAGTAACCGTTCATGCTCTCATGATAGCAATCGACCAGGGCGCGGTGCCCAACGTCTCACCGGGACTTCTGATCATGGGCAAATTGATGAGCTGGGCGCGCGGGCGGGGTTTCGAGTATTTCGACCTGTCGGTAGGCAACCAGAGCTACAAGGAGCATATGGGCGCCAAAGGTTCGAGCCTGGGTGAGCTTTGTCACGAGAATACGGTACGCGGCAGTGCCGTAAGCACCGCCATCAAGGTCCGCAACCGGACCGAGGTTTTCGTGCGCTCCAAACCGCGGCTGCTCAAGGCGATCCAGGGATTGATGCGGGGTTTGCGGCGCCTGCGTGGAAGACCGGAATGACGGGAGAAGCATGTGGCAAGCCGGGCAATGCAAATGGCTGCTGTTACGGACCTTTCCGATGGGCCGGCTTCCCCGATTGCAGCCAGCGCCGAGGCCGGCATGCGCTATACTGCGCGGCTGCATAGCAGCTTCGAGACCGTCAGGTCGCTCTGGTTGCAGCATGAGGCGGACGGCGTCTGCACGGCCCACCAGCATTATGCCTGGGTCGAAGGAATCGCCGCACGGCTGATGCCCAAAGACGCGGACCTGGTCTTCGTCGAGGTGAGTGACGCCGTGACGGGCGCGCCGGTCATGCTGCTGCCGCTGATGCGGCGCCGCGCTCTCGGCCACCACGTCATCGAATGGCTGAGCTGCTGCGTGTGCGATTATTCGGTGCCGCTGTTGGCGGATGCGAGAGCGTGGACCAGGCAGGGTGCCGACGCCGTCTGGGCGGCAGTCCGCGCCGCGCTGCCGCCGGCGGATCGCATCCACATCGCCGGAATCCCGCAACAGGTCCACGGTGTGACCAATCCGCTGGCGCTGCTTTCGGTGGCGCGCGATTCCATCCAGATCACCTCCGGCCTCGGCCTGCACGGTGACCCGCAGACGCTCATCAAGCGCATCTGCAGGCCGTCCTTCGCCAAGACGTTCCACAAGCAATGCCGCGCCTTCGAACAGCGTGGCGGCCTCGCTCTGGTCGAGGCCGACACGCCGGCGCTGACCGAGGAGCTTTTCGACGCGTTGCTGGAACTGCGGCTGAAGCGCTTTCGCGAGCTTGGGCGTTTCGACCTCCTGACGCAGGCCCCGGTCGTCGACTTCTACCGCCATGCAGCGCTCCAAGGCCTGTCCGATGGATCGGTGCGGCTCTTCGGGCTGCGCGTCGGTGAAGCCTGGCTCGCCTCCATCTATGTGCTGGCTAGAAAAGGCACGCTTCACACCCTCCTGCTCGGCATCGACCAGAATGCGGTCGCCAATGTCTCACCCGGCCTGACGACGATGGGCAAGCTGATGATGTGGGGATGCGAGCGGGGATTCGACTATTTCGACCTGTCCGTCGGCAGCCAGGGCTACAAGGAACATATCGGTGCCTCGAGCTCGGTTCTGGCCGAGATTTGCGAACCGATGACGGTGCGGGGCAGGGCTGCGAACGCGGCCATTTTGCTGCGCAGCCGGGCCGAAGGCATGGCGCGGTCGCATCCGCGACTGAACAAGACTATCCAAGGCCTGATGCGCCGCTTGCGGCGACTGAAGGACTGAAGGTGGAATGCGCACCGAAATTGACAGGAAGGCGCGTCTCCGTCATCCTTGAGCCCAGTCGCCAGGCTGCGGACAGCGGCCGCGTTCCGTGTCAGGCGACCGAGGGCAGCGTCATGTTCAGTCCCGTCATCGGCCAGAATTCCAAGCGCGCGGCAGTGCGCAAGGCGCTCGACCGCCACAAGGTCTATATCACCGCGCAGAGTTTTTCGGACGGCACCTACCAAGCCCGCGTTCTGGTCGACGGCGAGGCCTACTGGGTCGACGAATTCCGGTTGAGCCAGCTGCAGCAGGGGTTGTCGCCGGCGGAGCTCGAGTTGACGCCGGCTGCTGACGATTGAGCGTGACTTCCATCCGTTCGTACCGCGCCGGGAAATCCGAAATGCTGGCGGGACAGCACCCCCCTCTGTCCTGCCGGACATCTGCCCCGCAAGGGGGGAGATCGGCAGCTTTGGCTTTGCCGCCCACCTTGCAACGTTCGAGATTGGCGAAACCCGAAACAACATCCGATCTCCCCCCTTGCGGGGGAGATGTCCGGCAGGACAGAGGGGGGTGGGAAGGATCGCGGCGCAGGAAAGCCGTAGTTGCCACCACCGACACCTAACCTATGCCGTCCCCCAAACTCAAGACCTATCGCGCCAAGCGCGAATTCACCAAAACGCCGGAACCAGCCGGCGGGCTGATCTCTGGCGAAGGCAACCGCTTCGTCGTGCACAAGCATCATGCCACATCAGATCATTATGATCTGCGCCTGCAGGTCGGCGATGTCTTGAAGAGCTGGGCGGTGCCGCGCGGGCCTTCGCTCAATCCGGCAGACAAGCGCCTGGCGGTCGAGACCGAGGATCATCCGATCGAATATATCGACTTCGAAGGCGTCATTCCCGAGGGCGAGTATGGCGGCGGGCCGATGATCGTCTGGGACACCGGCACCTGGGCACCGATGGACGATGTCGAAAAGAGTTTTAGCACCGGCGCCTTCAAGTTCCGGCTGGCCGGCGATAAGCTCAATGGCGGCTGGATGCTGACCCGGCTGAAGCCGAAACCCGGCGAGGACAGCGGGAAGAAAAACTGGTTGCTGTTCAAGGAGCGCGATCTTGCGTCCGACACCGTGCTCGACATCCTCACAGCGCGGCCGGAAAGCGTCAAATCCGGGTTGCGCATCGAAGAGCTGGTGGCGCCGGCGAGACCGGCTGCCAAACCCGCACCCAAGCAGGGTTCGCTGAAGCCAGGCACGCTGCCGGGCGCATTCAAGGCCCCGGCACTCAGCCGCATTGAACCGCAGCTGGCGACGCAGGTGCCAAAACCGCCCGATGGCGAGGATACCAGGGAAACCTGGCTGCACGAGATCAAATTCGACGGCTACCGCACCATGGCGCATCTTGCCGACGGAGCGGTCAAGCTGATCACCCGTGGCGGCATCGACTGGACGAAGCGCTATGGCGACTTGCCGCATGCCTTCGCCAAACTGCCGTGCCGCGCCGCCATCATCGACGGCGAGATCGTCGTGCTCGACGCCAAGGGCATCAGCCGCTTCGCACTGTTGCAGGATGCGCTGGCCGAGGGCGCTGGCAGCAAGCTGCATTTCTACGCCTTCGACCTTCTCTATCTCGACGGCTGGGACCTGACCAAGGTGCCGCTTATCCGGCGCAAGGCGCTGCTGGCGCAGATGCTGTCCGGCCTCGGCGCCAATGCCGCCATCCAGTTCTCCGACCATGTCGAGGGCTCGGGACAGGGGCTCTACGACCAGGCGTCGGAACTCGGGCTGGAGGGCGTCGTCTCCAAGCGTGCCACCGCGACCTACCAAAGCGGCCGCACCAAGAGCTGGACCAAGACCAAGGCGCTGCTATCGGAAGACTTCGTCATCGCCGGCTACACCATCTCCGATGCGGCCGAAGGGTTGGCGGCGCTCGGCATGGCTGAGTTCGAGGGTGGTGAATTGCACTATCGCGGCAAGGTCGGCACCGGCTTCGATGCTGCCACCGCCAGTGAGTTGCTTGCCAGGCTGGAGCCGCTGCGGGAAGGCGCCACTGCACCAGAGGGCGTTCCGCGCGAGATCATGCGCGAGATGAACTGGGTGCGGCCGCTGCTGTCGGCGCGCATTCACTACGCCAACCGCACAGCGGACAATGCGCTGCGCCACGGCGTCTTCCGCGGCTTGAGGGATGTCGGCCTGTCGACGCCGGTGTCCTCGACACGCAAGCGGCTGATCTCGGAGGCTGATCTGGCCACCATCTGGGTGACCAATCCGACGCGCAGGCTGTTCGGCAAGACCGGTCCGACCAAGCTCGACATCGCCGTCTACTACGCGCTGGTCGGCGACTTCATGCTGCCGCACATTCTCGACCGGCCGGTGTCGCTGGTGCGTTGCCCGACCGGCCTGCCGAAGGATTGTTTCTTCCAGCGCCACGCCTTCACCGGCATGCCACCCTCGGTGGTGACGTTCGAGGCGACCAATTCCGAAGGCGAGACCAAATCCTACCTCTCGGTAGAAGGGGCAAAAGGCTATCTGGCGCTGGCGCAGTTCGGTGTCGTCGAGTTCCACACCTGGGGCACCCATCGCTCCAGCCTCGACAGACCCGACCAGATCGTCTTCGACCTCGACCCGGGCGAGGGGATCACCTGGCGCGAGGTGGTCGAGGCGGCGGTGCACATCAAAAGCGAGCTGGAAGGTCTGGGACTGATGCCGTTCGCCAAGACCTCCGGCGGCAGCGGCATCCACATCACTGTGCCGGTGACGGGCAAGCAGAACTGGAAGAAGCTGCACCAGGCGACCAGCGCCATCGCCACGCATCTGGCGGCAACTGCGCCCGACACCTTCACCACGACCATGGGCAAGGAAAACCGCAAGAAGCGCATCTTCATCGACTATCACCGCAACGCGCGCGGTCACACCTCGGCAGCACCATACTCGCTGCGCGCCCGCACCAATTTGCCGGCCTCGACCCCGGTGAGCTGGAGCGATCTGGAGGCGATCGATGCGCCGCAAGATCTGAACTATTCGTCACTGCCGGGGCTGTTGGCGACGTCGGGCGATCCGTGGGCAGAGATCGATGAGTTCGCGCGGGATTTGCCGGCCTTGAAGACCTAGGATTCCTCGCCCCCATGAAATGGGGGAGAGCGACTGTCTGGGGTGTCAAGTTGCATTTGCGAACTCGCTTCTCGCATCGCGTGCTTTTGCGTTGAGGATGACGAGAAGTTTCCTGGCGAGTGCAATGCGGATGACCTTCTTTTTCTTTCCGGCGGCCTGCAACCGTTGCTGGAAAGCGGCCAGATGCGGATCGTATTTTGCAACGATGGCAGCGACGATGAAGAGGATGCCGCGCGGTCCGGCGCGTCCACCGCGCACATGCCTGTTGCCGGCGCGCCTGCCGCTGTCATCGGCGATGGGGGCGAGGCCTGCCAGCTTGGCGATTGCCTTGTTGGAGATGAGGCCGATCTCAGGCAGTTCGGCCATTACGCGGGCGACGGTGCGGCCGGCCACGCCCTTAAGCGAGCGGAAGGCTTGCTCCAGCTTGGCCCACAGCGGATCGTCGTCGATGATCGAGGCGATCTCACCTTCCAGCCGCCGCTCCTCGCGCTTGAGGAAGGCCAGCATCGCCTCGATGGAGGCACATGTCTCGGCATCGCGTGCTGCACTTCTGCGCTGCTTGTTGACGCTCGCATCGCCGACAACCTGGCAAAGCCGGCCAACCAGCGCGGTAAGGCGCTGCTGGGCGGCGCTCGGCGGTGGCGTTGGGACCGTCTTCTTGACTGCGCTGTAGTGGGCGATGACAGCAGCGTCGATCCGGTCGGTCTTTTCCAGATAGCCCATCGCCTCGGCGAAGCGGCGCACGCTCTTGGCATTGACCAGGGCGCACGGCATGCCGTGCGCCCACAAAAGCATGAAGCCCAGCCGCTCACAGCCGCCCGAGGCCTCCATCACCGCATGGGCTGCGTGATGGCCGCGGCAGAACAGCCCAAGAGCTGCGATCCCTGTCGCGTCATTGGCGAAGCGCTTTGCAGCGCCGCCTGGCCAGACATGCGCGTCCAGCCAATCCTTCGAAACATCAACTCCACAAATGATACTGTTCACGGTAACCTGCCTTGTGCGTACGGTTGGAACCAAGCGACTGTTCGGTCGTGCGTGACGAAGGCGAAGATCCCAAGCTCTCCCGCGGTTGTAACCTCAGGTGGTACGGGCGACTTCGCCAAGCCAAGGTCCGGGTGGCCGCCCGGACCTTGGTTCAATCGCTTCATTCCCACAAAATTTCTCTCGTGTAGATACAAGGTGGCGCTGCAAGGCAGCAACGGAGTGGGGAAGCCGGTCTTCAAACGCGAAGCCGCTGACAAGTGGCGCGATCGAGTTGATCTCATACCCGCGTGGGTCGGATAATCAGGCTCTGGTAGGCCGTGTTCATTTCACCGAAACGCTGGGGCCGCCCTCGACAGCCAGCACCAGCCGGCGGTTGGTGATCCGTGCCAGTTGCGCCAAGCGCCCGGCCGGCCTTTCGCCATAAAGATCGGCCAGCGATGCCGGCAAGACCAACGCCAGCACGCCGTTGCCGCGCTGTTCCCATTTCAGCCTGGGCATGATGCCAGGCATCGACGCCGTCAGCAGGTAGACGACGCGCATCATCGCGGCAAGCACGCGGGCGCGCTCCAGATAACGCGGCGGCGCCAGCGCCTTGATCTCGGGGGCGATGGCTTCGTTGAAGATGCCGTCGTGCCGATAGGCGTTGGCCATGGCCAGGAAGGCACGACCGGGGTGGTCGACGCCGAAGAAGGACGCGTGCGCAATGATGTTGAGCGATTGCTTGCCGCGATATTCGGGGTGTGCGCGCCAGCCGATGTCGGCCAGCAATGCGGCCGCGTGACGGTAGCGCGCCTCGTCCTCAGTCTCGTCGATGCCGAAGGCGGCAAAGGTCTTGGCGGTCCAGTCGACAAGTTCATGCGCATGGGTGACGGAGCGCGAGCGCAGGCGGGCCAGCTCCTCCGAGGCCGAAATCAAGGGATCGGCCTTCTGCTCGGCCTTGTCGAGCAGCGAATAGAGGAAGCCTTCGCGCACGCCGAGCGCCGAGACGATGATCTTCGACGGCTGCATAGCCGCCATGATCTCCTGTAGCACGATGGCGCCGTAAGGCAGCAGCGAACGGCGGTTCTTGGAAACGCCTTCGATCCCCTTGACCTTCTCGATCTCGGCCTTGGCTGCCTGCTTGAGGAAGTTCGCCGCGCTTTCGGCCGAGATCTCGTAATGGTGCATGACGCCAAGCGGGTAGTTGGTCATCTCCATGTGCAGCCGGGCGAGATTTCGCCAGGTGCCGCCGACAGCGTAGAAGGGCCTGCCCTGCCCGCGCTTCAACAGCTTCGCTTTCGCCAGTTCGTCACGCGCGATCTTTGCCGCCTGGGTCAGCGAGTTCTTCGCCATGTCCTGCAGACGCAGGCCGCCCAGCGGCAGCGTTATGCCGTCGCCGATCGCTTCGCCGTCGACGTCGACCAGTTCGAGGCTGCCGCCGCCAAGGTCGCCGGCGATGCCGTCGGCCGGATGGAAGCCGGAAATGACGCCGAGCGCCGAATAATAGGCTTCCTGACGGCCGCTGATCACACGGATTTCGGTCTTCAGCACATCCTCGGCACGATGGATGAAATCGGGACCGTTGACTGCCTCACGGGCCGCAGCGGTCGCCAGCACATACATGTGCTCGGCGCCGGCCTGCTCGGAGAGCGCGCGAAAGCGGCGGAACTCTTCCATCGAGCGGGTTACCGCCTCGGGGTCGAGCTTGCCGGTCGAAACGATGCCGCGGCCAAGACCGGCCAGCATCTTTTCGTTGAACAGCATGGTCGGCGAGCGCGCCAGCCCCTCATAGACGACGAGACGAATCGAATTCGATCCGATGTCGATGATGGACAGCGGTCGGCGGTCCTGCAGCCGGCCTTGGGAATCAGACAGCATCAGCCGGACGCTGCGGCGTTCTTCTTGCGGCGCTTGAACTGCGCGATGCGCTTGGGCGCGTGCGACTTCAGCGCGTCACCCCGTCCCGACAGGCTCGGATTGGTCATGAAATATTCCTGCGCGTTGAACGGTTCCTCACCCTCCTCCAGCACGACGCGCCGGGAGGTTCCATCAGCCAATACGTCGAAACTTTGCTGATTGTCCATAATGTTGCCCAGCATGATCTGGCCAAGGATCTGTTCGTGCACAGTTGGATTGGTGATCGGCACCATGGTCTCGACGCGGCGGTCGAGATTGCGTGGCATGAGATCGGCCGAGGAGATGTAGACGATCGCCTCGTCCGATGGCAGGCCGTGACCGTTGCCGAAGCAATAGATGCGGCTGTGCTCGAGAAAACGGCCGACGATCGATTTGACGCGGATGTTTTCCGACAGGCCCGGCACCTGCGGCCGCAGGCAGCAGATGCCGCGCACGACAAGATCGATCTCGACGCCGGCGCGGCTGGCGTCATAGAGCGCGTCGATGATGATCGGGTCGACGAGCGCATTCATCTTCATCCAGATGCGCGCCGGCCTCCCCTCCACCGCATGGGCAATCTCGTCGGCAATGTGCTTCAGGATACGGCTTCTCAGCGTGAACGGCGAAATCGCCAACCGCATTTCGTCCGTCGGCTCAGCATAGCCGGTGATGAAATTGAAGAGTTGGGCGACATCGCGGGCAATCGTCGGATCGGTGGTGAAGAAGGACAGGTCGGTGTAGATGCGCGCCGTGACCGGATGGTAGTTGCCGGTGCCGAGATGCACGTAATTGCGCAGCTTGCCGTCCTCGCGCCGCACCACCAGCGACATTTTCGCATGTGTCTTCAGTTCGAGGAAGCCGAACACGACCTGCACGCCGGCGCGCTCCAGGTCGCGCGCCCAGCGGATGTTGGCTTCCTCGTCGAAGCGCGCCTTGAGCTCGACCAGCGCGGTGACCGACTTGCCGGCCTCGGCCGCGTCGACCAGCGCGCGCACGATCGGGCTGTCGTTGGAGGTGCGGTAAAGCGTCTGCTTGATCGCCACCACTTCCGGATCGGCCATCGCCTGTCGCAGGAACTGCACCACCACATCGAAAGATTCGTAAGGGTGATGGACGACGATGTCCTTCTCGCGGATGGCAGCGAAACAGTCGCCGCCATGCTCGCGGATACGCTCGGGAAAACGCGGATTGTAGGGTGTGAATTTCAGATCGTCGCGGGGGACGGCGACGATCTCGGAAATCTGGCTGAGCGCCAGCGGCCCGGTGAGCACGCTGATGCGGCTCGACGAGACGCCAAGTTCGCCGGCGACGAAGTCGCGCAGTTCGCCAGGCATCAGTCTGTCGAATTCGATACGGATCACCGAACCGCGGCGGCGGCGTTTCAGCGCCGTCTCGAACAGGCGCACCAGATCTTCCGATTCCTCCTCGACCTCGATATCGCTGTCGCGGATGATACGGAATGTGCCGGAGCCCTTGACCTCATAGCCGGGGAAGAGCTTGCCGATGTACAGGCCGACCGCCTCTTCCAGCGGGATGAAGCGGACATGGCGCTTGCGGTCCGGCAGGCGGATGAAGCGCTTCAGCGCCACCGGCAGGCGCAGCAGCGCGCTCATTTCTTCGCCGTTCTTGCGATGGCGCAATTGCAGCGCCATCGAGAAGCCGAGATTGGGGATGAACGGGAACGGATGCGCCGGGTCGATCGACAGCGGGGTGAGTACCGGGAACACCTGCTCCTGGAAATGCTCTTCCAGCCAGACCTTCTCGTCCTTGGTCAGCGCATCGCGGGTGATGCTCTCGATGCCTTCCTTGTTGAGCAGTACGGTGAGCGCCGAAAGGCTCTTCTGCTGGTCTTCCTGCAGCCGCTCGACCTCACGCAGCAGTTGTTCGAGCTGCTGTTCGGGGGTGCGCCCGTCAGGGCTCTTCAGCACGATGCCTTCGCGCACCTGGCCGGCGAGGCCGGCGACGCGCACCATGAAGAACTCGTCGAGATTGGCGGCGGAGATCGACAGGAAGCGGACGCGCTCCAGCAGTGGATGGTTGAGGTTCAGCGATTCCTCGAGAACGCGCCGGTTGAACTGCAGCCAGGAAAATTCGCGGTTGACGAAACGGTCCGGATTGCCGCCTTCCGGGCTTGCCGCCTCGCCGTTGATGAATTCGCTTTGCACCGGCTTCAGTTCGTTCATGATTCCCGCTCTTCCCGCGCACTGGCCGGTTAACCGGCTTAACTTATCCTCTGACAGGCTTTTGCGACAGTTTCATTTCATCGATCTTGCAAAGAGATGGGTTATGATCCAGATGCAATTCCACGAGATCAAGGAGATGACGATGGCAGGCGGTTCCATTCCCCATTTTCAGAATGATGCGGGCTATCCGGCGATCGACATCGGCGTCAGGGAATTCATGTGCACCGGCGCCAATCCGCCTTTCGACCACCCGCATGTGTTTCTCGACATGGGCGACGACAACGAAAAAGTCTGCCCCTATTGCTCGACGCTGTACCGTTATTCGCCGAAGCTGAAGGCGACGGAGACGCTGCCGGCCGGCTGTATCTACATCGAACAGGCCGCCTGATTCTTTCGCGACAAGCCCGATGAACGACACGCGTTCCCGGCAAGTCGTCATCGCCGGGGCCGGTGTTGCCGGGTTGACCGCAGCGCTTGCGTTCGCCGAACGCGGCTACACGGTACGGGTGTTCGAACAGGCGCAGCGCCTGGAAGCAGCGGGTGCAGGCATCCAGCTTTCTCCGAACGCAACACGCGTTCTTCGCCAGCTTGGCGTGCTCGACCAGCTGCTGCCGGTCGCGGTGCGGCCGGAGGCGGTGGAGCTGAAGGACGCCGCGACTTTGCGCGAACTGGCGCGCGTGCCGCTGGGGCAAGCGGCAGAAGCGCGCTGGGGCGCACCCTATCTCGTCGCTCACAGGGCCGATCTGCAGAGCGCACTGACGGCGCGCGTTGCCGAGGTGCCTGATATTCGTCTCACCACTGGCGCGCGTGTCAGCAGCGTTGTCGCCGGCTCCCATGGCATCACGGCGACAGCCGAGATCGACGGCAAAGCCATCGAGGCCAAGGGCTTCCTGCTGGTTGGTGCCGATGGCGTCTGGTCGTCGATGCGCGGGCTTGTCGATTCGGCCAAGGGGGCGACCTCCGCAAGGAGTTATTTCTCCGGCGAACTGGCCTGGCGTGCCACCATTGTCGCCGACAGCGCTGCCGGACAAGCCTTTGCAGCGATCGGTGCAACCAATTGCGTCACCACCTTCCTGCATGCCGGCTTCCATATGGTTGCCTATCCCGTCAGCAAAGGCGCTGCCTTCAATCTCGCAGCCTTCACCAAGGGGGACCGTATCGCCGAGGGCTGGTCGGGCAACGCCGATGCCGGGATCCTGACCGGTGCCCTGCGCGGCACCGCGGCAGGACTTGCCCGTCTGGTCGAGCAGGCCGGCCCATGGACGGCGTGGCCAATCCATACTGTCAATCCACAACAGTCCTGGACAACACCGACCGGCATCGCGCTGATCGGTGACGCCGCGCATGCGATGACGCCGTTCGCGGCGCAAGGTGCTGCCATGGCGATCGAGGATGCGGCGACGCTTGCCAATATCATCGCCGACCTCCCTGCCGATCCGGCGCAAAGTCTTCAGATCTGGGAGAACCTGCGGCGGCCGCGCGTCGCCAGGGTCGCACGTCGCGGCGCCGTTAACCGCCTTGCCTGGCATGCCACGGGCCCAGTGGCTATCGCGCGCAATCTGTTCCTGAGAATGCGTTCGTCGGAAAAACTCGCGGCTGATTTGGATTGGCTCTATGGCTGGCGGGCACGGGCCGGGCAAATAGGCTTGAAAGCCAGATAGGTTGGCGGGACAGCGCCCCCCTCTGTCCTGCCGGACATCTCCCCCACTTGGGGGGAGATTGGCGGTTTCGGCGCCTCGCTCTTTCCTGCAGCGTTAGAGATTGGCGAAATCGGCGATGCCAGCCGATCTCCCCCCTTGCGGGGGAGATGTCCGGCAGGACAGAGGGGGGGTGACGGAACGCGACGCTTGCCAATTCGCGGAATGCGCACGCTAATTATACAGCCGCATCGACAGCCCGAGCGAAGCCGGCAGCGGGTTCCACCAGCCGGTGCGCAGGCCTGCTGTACGCAAGGCGGCCGCGGTCCAGGTGTTGCAGCCGACCAGCGCATTGAAATGGCCATTGGCCTCGTAGAAGCCGTCGAAGCTGGAATAGGCCGCATCCTGCACAAGGATCTGACCCTTCGGACCCCGCTGGAAACTCGCATCGGTGAAATCGAGCAGCGCTGCGAATCGATCCTCGCCGATATCGAACCCCGCTATGCCCGCGCGCGGTTCGATGATGTCGCCGGCGACATCGACATGCATGACCGACGCGTCGAGGGTCAGTGCCTTCATCACCGGCACCGCCTTCAGGTCGGACCATGTCGGTGTCTCCAGGTAGAAAGCGCGGCCGCCCCAGCCGAAGACGATGTAGCGGACCTCCGGACTGTCGGCCGGTATGCCGGCGTCAGCCAGGAAGCGGAAGCGCCGGCGCACGGCATCGTCGACCGGGATGGCGATGTCGGTGTGGATCGGGTTGCTCAGCACCAGGATGTGGCGCGTCGCAGCTGGCGTGGCGGCGGCCGCCGGCCACAGCGGTCGCGGCACAAGGGTGCCCGTCGTCACGGCGAGTGCGACGACGATCAGCAGAAGGCCTAGAAACCGTCCCAGTCTTTTCACGAAAGGCGGCCCCGCAACGCGCTCCGGCGCGACGAACCGCCGGCCTGCTCTCCATACGCAAAAGAGCCCGGCATTGTTTCAGCCGGGCTCCTCGCAAACATCTAAAGGCCTAATGCAGGATCTGCGACAGGAACAGTTTCGTGCGCTCGTGGCGCGGGTGGTCGAAGAACTCGGCCGGCGTGTTCTGTTCGACAATCTGGCCCTGGTCCATGAAGATCACCCGGTTGGCGACCTTGCGGGCAAAGCCCATCTCGTGGGTGACGCACAGCATGGTCATGCCTTCTTCGGCAAGGCCAACCATCGTCTCCAGCACTTCCTTGATCATTTCCGGGTCGAGCGCCGAGGTCGGCTCGTCGAACAGCATGATGCGCGGGTTCATGCACAGCGAGCGGGCGATCGCCACGCGCTGCTGCTGGCCGCCGGACAGCTGGCCGGGATATTTGTGCGCCTGTTCCGGGATCTTGACGCGCTTGAGGAAATGCATGGCGATTTCCTCGGCCTGCTTCTTCGGCGTCTTGCGCACCCAGATCGGCGCCAGCGTGCAGTTTTCCAGGATGGTCAGATGCGGGAACAGGTTGAAGTGCTGGAACACCATGCCGACCTCGCGGCGCACCTCGTCGATCTTCTTGAGATCGTTGGTCAGTTCCTTGCCGTCGACGATGATCTTGCCCTTCTGGTGCTCTTCCAGGCGGTTGATGCAGCGGATCATCGTCGATTTGCCGGAGCCCGAAGGGCCGCAGATGACGATGCGCTCGCCGCGCATCACTTTCAGATTGATGTCCTTCAGCACATGGAACTCGCCATACCATTTGTGCATGGCGATGATGTCGATGGCGACATCGGTGGTGGAAATCTGCATCTTGGCGGCGTTGACCTTGATCTCTTCCGCGCTGACGGCATTTTCGGTGGCCATGACGGGATCCCCTTGTTCTTTTATCGTTGGTTATGATGCATGTCGTTACCCCAAAACCGCTATACACTTTTGGGCGACATGCATCAGCGTTTGTGGCCGGTGTCGAGCCGGCGTTCGGTGTACATTGAATAGCGCGACATGCCGAAGCAGAACAGCCAGAAGACGAAAGCCGCGAAGATCAGGCCGGACCTGGCCGTCTGCGCGGTTGCCCAGTTCGGGTCGGAGAAGTTCTGCTTGACGATGCCGAGCAGGTCGAACATCGAGATGATGATGACCAGGCTGGTGTCCTTGAACATGCCGATGAAGGTGTTGACGATGCCCGGGATGACCAGCTTCAGCGCCTGCGGCATGACGATGAAATACATCTTCTGCCAGTAGCCGAGGCCGAGCGAATCCGCACCTTCATACTGGCCCTTGGGGATCGCCTGCAATCCGCCGCGCACCACTTCGGCCATATAGGCGGCGGCAAACAGCGACACGCCGATCAAAGCGCGCAGGAACTTGTCGAAGCTGACGCCCTCCGGCAGGAACAGCGGCAGCATGACGCTGGCAAAGAACAAAACGGTGATCAGCGGGATGCCGCGCACCGTCTCGATGAAGACGACGCACAGCGTCTTGATGATCGGCATCTTGGAGCGGCGGCCGAGCGCCAGCACGATGCCAAGCGGCAGCGACACGGCAATACCGACGAAAGACAGGCTGAGCGTAACCAGCAGCCCGCCCCACAGCGAGGTCTCGACATGCGGCAGGCCGAACATGCCGCCGACGAGCAGGATGAAGGCGACGATCGGCAGCACAAAGAACAGCAGAATGGCGTTCAGCCCTTTGCGCGGCACTTTCGGGATGAGCATCGGCACCAGCAGCGCCACGAACAGGATGGCGACCAGAATCGGCCGCCAGCGCTCCTCGATCGGATAGCGCCCGACCATGAACTGGCCGAATTTGGCATTGACGAAAGCCCAGCAGGCGCCGGTCCAGCCATCCGGCTGCACGCCGCCTTGCGCCACCGTGGCGCATACGGTCCGGTCCGGTCCCGTCCACACGGCGTTGATGAACGCCCAATTGATGATTTGCGGCAGGATCATCGCCACCAATGCGATGCCGACAATGGTCAGAATGGTGTCGCCAGCGGAAGCGATCAGGTTCTTGCGCACCCACGCCCTGAAACCCGTGACGCCGGCCGGCGCCGGTTGCGCCAGCACCATTTCGGTGCGCACCCAGGACATATCATGTTCTTGCATGTCCTTACCTCACCTCTCCACCAGCGCCATCTTGGCGTTGAACCAGTTCATCACGAGCGAGGTCAGGAGGCTGATGGCCAGATAGATCACCATCATGATCACCACGCCCTCGACAGCCTGGCCGGTCTGGTTCAGCACCGTACCGGCGGTCGCCGTCAGGTCCGGATAGCCGATGGCGATCGCGAGCGACGAGTTCTTGGTCAGGTTGAGATACTGGCTGGTCAGCGGCGGAATGACGATGCGCATTGCCTGCGGCACGACGACCAGCCGCAGGATCGATCCGGGCCGCAAACCCAACGCACCGGCAGCTTCCGTCTGGCCCCTGCTGACGCCCCTGATGCCGGCGCGTACGATCTCGGCGATGAAGGCGGCGGTATAGCAGGACAGCGCCAGATATAGCGACAGGAACTCCGGCCTGACCTGGAAGCCACCGGTCAGGTTGAAAGTCGATTGCTTCGGGTAATCGAAAGTCAGGGGAAAGCCGCTCAGCGCATAGGCGAGCAGCGGCAGCCCGACGATCAGGGCCAGAGCAGTCCACAACACAGGGAATTGCTGGCCGGTCGCCATCTGCCGCTGCCGCGCCTTGCGCGCGACGAACCACGCCATGGCGATGCCGACAAGCAGAGCGACGAAGATCAGCCAGGAGCCGTCGCCCCACACCGCGCGTGGAAAATAGAAACCACGCTGGTTGAGGAAGGAGCCGAACGGCAAATTGATGCTGTCGCGCGGCGCCGGCAGCACCGCCAGCACGCCGGAATACCAGAAGAAGATGACCAGCAGCGGCGGGATGTTGCGGAACACCTCGACATAGACCGTGCAGATCTTCCGGATCAGCCAGTTCTGCGAAAGCCGGCCGATGCCGATGATGAAGCCGATGATTGTCGCGGTGATGATGCCGACGACGGCGACGATCACCGTGTTGAGGAGGCCGACCAGAATGGCGCGGCCATAGGTCGAATCCGATGAATAGGCGATGGCGCTCTCGCTGATGTCGAAGCCGGCGCGGCCCTTGAGGAAGCCGAAGCCTGAAGCGATGTGCAGACGCGTCAGGTTGTCGATGACGTTGTGGGCAATCCACCAGACGCCTGCCACCAGCACGACGACGACCAGCGCCTGGAAGAATATGCCCCGGACCTTCGGATCGTTGATGAAGGAGCCCCGGCTGGGCTCCTCGCGAAGAACTTCCTGAGATGCCATTCGACCGTCCCCTGGAAAGAGAAACCGGGAGGCAGACGACCTGCCTCCCGGATCACATTTCGATCAGCGGATCGGCGGAGCGTACTGCAGGCCACCCTTGGTCCACAGCGCGTTGATGCCGCGCGCGATCTTCAGCGGACTGCCCGAGCCGACATTGCGCTCGAACATTTCGCCGTAATTTCCGACTGCCTTGACGATGTTGACGACCCAGTCGTTGGAGACGCCGAGATCGGTACCGATCTTGGTATCGGCTTCCTGGCCGAGCACGCGCTTGATCTCGGGGCTGGCCGAGTTCTTCATTTCATCGACATTGGCCTTGGTTATGCCAAGCTCTTCAGCCTGCAGCAGTGCGAAATAGGTCCACTTGACGATGTGATACCACTGGTCGTCGCCCTGGCGAACGGCCGGTCCGAGCGGCTCCTTCGAGATGATCTCGGGCAGCACGACGTGGTCGGCCGGCGATCCCAGCGTCAGGCGAATGCCATAGAGGCCCGACTGGTCGGTGGTGTAGACGTCGCAGCGGCCGGCGTCATAGGCGGCGTTGACCTCTTCCAGCTTTTCAAAGACGACCGGGTTGTACTCCATCTTGTTGGCTTTGAAATAGTCGGCGAGGTTGAGCTCGGTGGTCGTGCCGCTCTGCACGCAGACGGCGGCGCCGGAGAGCTGCAATGCCGAATTGACGCCCGGCAGCTTCTTGGCATTGATCATGAAACCCTGGCCGTCATAGTAAGTGACGCCGATGAAATTCAGGCCAAGTGCCGTGTCGCGGTTGATGGTCCAGGTGGTGTTGCGCGACAGGATGTCGATCTCGCCGGACTGCAGCGCGGTGAACCGCTCCTTGGCGCTGAGCGGGGTGAACTTGACCTTGGTGCCGTCACCAAAGACGGCGGCCGCGACAGCGCGGCAGAAATCCGCGTCGATGCCTTGCCAGTCACCCTTGTCGTCCGGCGCCGAGAAGCCGGCGAGGCCGGTCGAGACGCCACACTGGATGAAGCCCTTCGCCTTGACGGTGTCGAGCGTGGTTGCCGAGGCGGCCGACGCCACCAACCCAAGCGTGGCGGCGCCAAGAATGCCGATAGCAATATGTTTCATGACCCACAGACCCTTTTCTCTGTTTTCCAGGGGCAAACCCTGATCTTTTTTCCCGCGTGAACGCAGCTCCCATCCCGGCCCATTCCCGGTGCCCCGCATCGTAACCGACGCGCCGCCTCCCATTCACGAATGTCATCGAAGGCGATAATTCTCGTGAGGTCAAGGGAAATGACCGAAACCCAAAGAGTTTGAAAACCGATTGCCGCAAATGCCTGATTTACAGACAAACACGCCCGCGATTTAGTCAGCAGCGCGAATAAAGTCGGCAAAGCTCATTCAATGCCAATACGGGGCCAATACGGGCCGCGGCAGCTAAATCCATCCCAGCTAATACCACGGCGTTGTTGACCTCAGTGCGTCATGAATTGCCATCTCAGAAGACTGTCATCTGACGGGATACCGGGCGGTTGCAGGCCAATACCACCGGTCACGATGAATGTTCTCAAAAGGCTTGAAAGATGAGCCAGGCGCCGGTCGCGGCCATCAGCGCGCCGGAAACGCGCGGAATCAGCTGCCCGGTCGGGACCGTCTTCTCCAGCAGAATAAGGATGGCGATGCCGGCGATCCACAGCACGTTCATGACGCCGCCGACGAACAGCAGCGCCATCAGCGCCCAGCAGCAGCCGAGGCAATAGGCGCCGTGCTCGATGCCCAGCCGAAGCGCGCCGAGCGGAGCCGGGCGGAACCCGCCATGGCTGGCCAGGAACGCGATCGGCGCCTGACATTGGCGCAGGCAGACGCCCTTCATCGGCGTCCATTGATAGAGACCGGCGGCGATCAGGAAGAGGCCGCCGAGGATCGCGCTGTCGGTCGCCATCGAAGGATCGAGCAAGGCGAGACGGGCGAGCAGCCATTGCGCGCCGGTCGCCAGAACGCTGAAGACGACCCAGACGGCGAGATAGCCGGCAAAAAACCATCCTGTCGCAGCGATGGGCCGGCCATCCGCCCGCGCCTTGCGACCGACACCGGCATAGAGCAGCAACATCGGCGCGACCGAAGGCGTCATCATGCCGACCATCATCACCGCCCACATTGCGAAGATGAAAGCGAAATCGGCCGGCGCCCAGGTCCGGAAAGCGGGTGCCACGGTGGCGCCCATATCCATGCCGCCCGTGTCCATGGTCGACATGTCCATGTTCGACATGTCCATTCCGGCCATGTCGCCGCCTGCGCTGTCCGGTACGGGGGAGCCGGGCATGACCATGTCGGCGGCGAGCCACAGCACATAGGCCCAGGCGAGCACGGCGATGACGACGAGCGCGGCAGTTACGACCGCGCGGTCGCGCCGCAGCACCGCCTCGAGGGCCGTGTCGCCCATTGGATCAGGTCAATGCACGATGCCGCTCTGCGAGAGATGCAGATTGGCGAAATGGCTGTGGGTGTCGGCCAGCTCGAACTTGATCGGGCCCGTCGCCTTGGTCCAGCCGCGTCCAACCTCGGCGATCGCGTATTCGAAGCCGTGCGGCAGGTCGATGCGTGCCTGATGCTCGGCGCCGGTGACCGGATTCCTGATCGGCTCGCCACGGCCGTCGGTTACGCCCTTGACATGCAGCCGCCCGGTTCGCCCGTCGACGTCGATCTTGAATTCGATCGGGGCAAAGATCGGATCGTGGAATTTCTCCAGCGTGGTCGAGAAGACCTGAAATATCGTTGCGCCCGGTTCGGTGTCCAGTCCGCCCAATATGCGAAGCAGCGCGCCACGCTGGGCTTCCGTCGCCCTCTCGTCGATCACCACCGCGGCTTCGCCCCTGCCCTGGTGTATGGCGCCGGGCCAGCTGAAGATCCCGACGAACCGCAATCCGTCGAGCTTGGTGTCGCCGTGATGGCCGCTCTCGATTTCCATGCCGGCGACCGCCTGGCAGAACCCGTATGTCGGCATGGCGTTGAACTGGCACGGGCAGCCATAAGCGCAATTGCAGTTGATGAATTCGCGCGCCTTCATTGTCCATTTGACGTCCGGCATGGCATTCCTCCCCTTGCCGCGCTCACGCTTCGTGAGCGCGATCCGGATCGTGGGGACCAGAGGTCAACCGGGCAGTAACCATCCGGCAGCATCTGATCGAAGCAATCCGGCGATTAATATTAGTTTTAGATCATATACTGTTCACGGTCGCCCACAATAGGCCGATCGGCGGAGATAGGGGCTCCGGACCCAGGTTGACAAAAGACCTGACGACAGCCAGCTCGGCGGTGCTGGCAGCTTTTGTGCCAGGTTAGCTTCCACGATAGGAATTTTTTCTTGACTACCTGACGTCAGCTATGGTACATATTTGCCTATGGTGCTGATTTGCGCCAGTGACCCGCCGCACAGGCGGGTTTTTCGTTTGATGCTCCGTCGGCCAACGCGCCGGCGAAGGCTCCGAAGGAACCCGTAACCCGAGTTCGTAGCCCTGTCGGCGGAGACTGGCGCAGTTGCCGACGATGCACACCCCCGGGGTCACGCCGCACCCGGCATCGCTGTTTTTGCCGCGACGAATTGGCATATTCGAAGTCCATCTCCTGGCGGACGGTGGCTGTTGCACGGTCCATGCCGCGGCACTATGGCTAGCGGCTTATCAAACAAGGCGACGCAGAATGGCGAAAGACGGCAGCGAGCACTTTAGCGGCGGGATGGGCATCAACACGCGGCTTGCCCATTCGGGCAACAATCCGCACGACTATTTCGGCTTCGTCAATCCGCCGGTGGTGCATGCCTCGACCGTGCTTTTCCGCGATGCGGCTTCGATGGCGGCACGCAGCCAGAAATACACTTACGGCACGCGCGGCACACCGACGACCGATGCGCTTGCCCAGGCCATAGACGCGCTGGAAGGCTCGGCCGGCACGATCGTGGTGCCGTCCGGTCTCGCGGCGGTAACCGTGCCGCTGCTCGCCTTCGTGTCGGCGGGCGACCATCTGCTGATCGTCGATTCGGTCTATCACCCGACCCGCAACTTCGCCGACACGATGCTGAAGCGACTGGGTGTCGAGGTCGAGTACTACGCCCCCGAGATCGGCGCCGGCATCGCGGCGTTGATCAAGCCCAACACCAAGGTGGTGTTCACGGAATCGCCAGCCTCCAACACATTCGAGGTGCAGGACATTCCGGCCATCGTCAAGGTGGCGCACGCCGCGGGCGCCATCGTCATGATGGACAACACCTGGGCGACGCCGCTGTATTTTCGTCCGCTCGATCACGGCGTCGACATCTCGATCCATGCGGCGACGAAATACCCGGCCGGCCATTCCGATGTGCTGCTTGGCACTGTGTCGGCCAATGAGAGCTGCTGGAAGCATCTTTATGAAAGCTTCTGCACGCTTGGCTGCTGCGCCGGGCCAGACGATGTCTACCAGGTGCTGCGCGGCCTGCGCAGCATGGGTGTGCGGCTCGAACGCCATCAGCGCAGCGCGCTTGCCATCGCCTCCTGGCTCGAAGGCCAGACAGGCGTGGCGCGCGTGCTTCACCCGGCCCTGCCCAGCCACCCGGACCACGAGTTGTGGAAGCGGGACTTCTGCGGCTCGAGCGGCATCTTTTCCATCGTGCTTGCCGCCGGCGGACAAAAGCAGCAGCATGCCTTTCTCGACGCGCTACAGATCTTCGGCCTCGGCTACTCCTGGGGCGGCTATGAGAGCCTTGCGGTGCCGGTCTGGCTCGGCGACCGCGTTGTCGCGAAGGGTCCCTATGAGGGTCCGTTGATCCGCCTGCAGATCGGCCTCGAGGACGTCGACGACCTGAAGGCCGACATTTCGCGCGGTCTGGCCGCCGCGGCGGCGGCGTGAGGAGACAATGCTCGTATCTCAAGCAAACTTATCAAACCCCGTTTTGCCAGCGAACATCGAGGCGCTGACACGATCAAGTGGTTTCGCCCCCGCAGTGACCGTCAAAGGCGGCTGGAGGGCAAGGGATTGCCTAGGCCAGCGAGCATGACCCTACAGAGGCAGGAACTGGTCTATCTTACCGAGTGGCAATATCCTGCTGATTCCCGGGCCTAGCCATGATTTGCTATTTGTTTTATCCAATCAACGTGTGGAAAGACTTTTACATACACTCCATATTTTTTTGGCTGACCGCATCCGTCCCCCCAACTGACTATCCCTACAAGGAATGCACCGTCTGGCGTTTCAACTATGGCTGGCCCGCCGCTATCGCCCAGGCAAGTATCGCTTCCGCCGGAAATTTTGCCGGCACAGAACATTGATCCCGTTATCCGCCCTGAAAGGGCATCGGGAGCGTTGCAGACATCGGTCGCCTGCGTCGGAACATGCGCCTCGCGCAAATCGTCACTTTTGAACGTCTTTCTGGAAGAATCCATGACGCCCCACCCGCTAATCGTCAAAATCGTCTCGTCCAATAGCGATTCAGGCATATCTGCAATGGGAATTGATGCCGGAAGCGTGCCGCCGTCGACTACGACAATTGCCAGATCGTTTTCCTTGGTTTCGGGATTGTACAAGGGACTGATGAAGGAGTTTACGACAGCGTGCCGAGTCCCACCCGAGGACAATTTCGCCGTGCCGCTCAACACGAATATAGGGTGATCCCCTGCACGCAACACACAATGCGCAGCGGTCAAAACGATCGAGGGTGCTACCGACACGCCGCCGCAAAAATGGGCGGCAAAATCATCTGAAATCTCTGAGTATCCGAGCGCCACTTCCCATGAAAAAAAACCAGTCCTGATGACCACGTTGCCCTCGATGACCTTATTGCCATCATGGTCTCCGTTTTTCCAAACCTCCACGCTTTCTTCGAATGTCATTTGAGCCCGAGAATAGGTCGGTAAAATGATGCCGGCAACAAAAACAATGATAAATATTGCAATTGACCTACATAGGGCGCTCATCTTTTCCCTTCTCCAATTTTCTTAAGATTCTCCATCGCTTCAACTATATTTATACCATTTCTATACTGACCTATATATTCCAAAAACATCTCTTTGTCAGAGCTTTTATCTATAGATTCCCATAATTTCTCAATATTATTCAATATTACAGGTGTAAATTCGAGGTATATATCCCCGATCATGGCATTTTCTTCCACCGGGATGTGATTTATACTCATAAGGCCATCGTCTTCGTGGATTCGAAAGAAATCTCTGGCAATAGAGCGCCCAGGTCGCCCAAAATTTTTCAACAGTGCTGCCGTATATGGACTGTTCCGGTCCTTTCCTTGTACGGACTGACTGACCAATTGACCATTGCTGTTTGCATAAGCCGTAATAAACTCTGCGCGCTCATTATACATGGAGCGCTCTGGATTGGAGATTACGATGGAGTCGGCTAGTGACTTTGACGATGAAATGATGCCTGTCTGAGACCCAGCCAAAAAATGTATGTTTTCCATCGTGCGTTCTTTGTCTCTCCACTGGAGTTCACTGCGACAAGCGTCGATTAGGAGGACCACGATTGCGTGCGATCTAAGCTTTTCGATAACACCTTCGACCGCATAACTGTTAATTGCCGGATTTTGACCATCAGCGCCCGCGTCGACTGCCGCCAGGAACTGCCTGCCGCCCTCGGTGAAACCATGTCCCGAGAAGTAAACAACGACGATCGGCTTTGTTCGTCGACTGCGTTGCCAGATGCTACTTCTGGAAACCAGGTTGTCGACTTCTACTTCCAAGTCCTTCTCGCGAGCATCCAATACGATGCGAACATCGTCGAACCCTAGCCTCAAGCGTAAAAGACGACCAAAATCCACCGCATCGTTCTGGGCTCTTTCTACTCCGTCAAAGCCGTCGTAACTCGCGTTTCCTATAACCAGAGCGAGACGGGGTACAGTTGTGCTCCCGAAGCAAACAGCAGGAAAGACAAGCGCGCTTGCTGCTGAAATCCACAGCGCCAGAATGCTATGCCATCCCCACCGCACTTGACTTACAACCTGGGGGCAGGATTGAGGACAGTGTCCAGCTGTCGCTCGGACAAGAGCCCAAACCCGAGCACCCCTGTGAGGCCTGTCCCGCCTTGGAGGCCCGCACCTGCAATCTTGCCCGCCACACCGTCGAGGCCATTCTGAGCCTGAGCTCCGCACCCTCCAATATCCCGCCCGGCAGGCCCGCCTGCCCCGCCCGGCCCACCATTTCCCGGGTTGCCGCTGTCCGCACCCAGGCCTGCGTGATGATCGACGTCCAGGTGCTTAAGTTCGCTTTGGGATGTCGTGAAAATAAGCACATCACCGCTGCTTCCACCATTGCCACCCCTACCGCCGCTCCCTCCATCTCCACCGTCGCCCCCCGCACCGCCGGAAGTCGGAGGACGTATACAGCCCTGGCTGACGAAAAAATTCTTAAGAACAACCTGGCCGATCGAATCCGCACCTGCAGCGCCGGCGCCACCCCTGCCCCCGTTCTGCCCATCTCCGCCGCGTTGCCCGTCCATACCCGACACGTCGATAGAAATGCGTCCCTCGCCAATGATATGCCGGAACAACAACACTATTCCAGGAGCAGCAGCACCATCGATGCCACTGTTGCCGGTTTCTCCGTCATATCCGCGACTGCCGGGCTGGCTGGGTTCTCGGGCCGCAATGCCGTCTGGCGCTTGACCACGTGGAGGGAGAGGGCTCTGACCCGCTGGCTTGACCCAGACAATGCTCACGTCGCCTGAAAGCTTGATGGTATCGGCGACGATGAAGATGCTGTTTCCCTGCCCAGAAAGTGGCGAGCTCGGAAAAACCAGTTGGGTATCGGGTGAGAAGGTGATCGTGCGTGCTATTAGGTTCATTTCCTTGGTTTGAAGAACGCCCTCTAAAAACAAGGTCTCGGGCATAAAGGAGGTTAGCCCGCTGATTTGACGCAGGACAGAAACCAACTGCCCCGACTGGAATTCAGTGAAATCGTTCTGGCCGGCAGCGAGTACGCTAGTCGTCGGCACACTCCCGAGCGACAAAGCCAGCATAGGTATGAAACGGAAACGCCAAGTCGCCATTTGCTCTATGCGGTGCAGCATTAGTCTTGCCCCCTCGTTCAAAAAATTGAATCCAAAGAGCTCATATTAAAATCCTGGCGGACGAACGGCAACCGCACACGGAATGAATTCCGCCTTAAAAGACTCGTATCAATGACAACCAAGATATTTGGCGTCCAATCCCCCGCTGCCTTCATCCTTGTATCAGCATGTATCTGCTTCGTAATTTCCCCAGCGGCTTTTTCAAACCCGCTAGAATGGATCGTATCGTATCGTTCGAAATGTCTTCTGCCAAATTTTTATCTTTGATTTCACAAAATAGTTCTCTAAGCTTCAGGTTCAGAGGCAGTATCCGGGGGGATGCAGCAATGAGAATTCGTGATCAGTTCCGTTGTGCCGGCCGGTTGGCGCTATCGCTAGTGATGATTTTTCTGGCTCCTGGTGCTGCTTTGGCCCAAACTACGCCGGCAAAGGCGGCAGAGCAGGTCGCGGAGCTATTGACTGTCCTGAAATCAGTCAATTTGCCGAACGGTGAAACGATTGAGGACAAGAATTTCGACCTCCTGATCGGGCAATTGCTTAGGCTCAGAGCGGCCAAAAATTCAAACATCATAGAAATAGATAAAGTGAAATTGTCTTCGGCTCTGTTGGGTGGAAGCAAATTTTCAACTGATTTCCCTGCTTCGGCTTGGCCGCGTGATTTGATTCTGGAAGTCAAGAACGCCGCGACCTACTTCGACGGGCTCGTGTTTCTTCGTGACCCAACGCAGGCAATCCTAAGAAGAATGGAGTTTATCACGGCGCCATCCGTAACAATCGATATGGATGATGCAGCAGTGCGAACTTCTGCAATGGCTTTGCTCAAAAAGCTGACGACAGGTAACCCGGCATCTGCCCGTGCGCGGGCAGATGTTGCCCAAACCACCCTCAAAGAATTGCTGGATGACGCCGCTCTCAAGAAGGTACTGCTTGAGGACAAAGACATCGCGGCAAAGCTGGCGCAACTGCGCACCGACCTTATGCCTTTTGCCGCTCAAAAGCAGCCGAGAATCCATATCGTCAGCGCGCTCTACGGCGATATCGGGGTCATAGACAGGATTCTCCAGAAGGGGCGACCCGTCAGGAACCTGCAACGAGACCGCTGGTGTATCGCTTCAGCCGCGGCCGCCGCATGCGAGCGGCTATCCAGTTGCCAGGTCAATTTGGATTTCAAGCAGGCGCTGTGCGGCTACGACCCCGCGCCCTTCATGTCGTCCGCCTACAAGGCGCTTGTCGTGATCTACGAGTGCCGCAACAACGACGACGCGATCTGGACTGACGGCGTGGCGGGAGATGGCAATGTGGGGATCGATCGCAAATTCGTGCCACCCCAAGATCCCGACCTGCTAATTGCCTTGCTTTACGGCAAGGACCAAAGCTTCAAATGCGCGCCGCCGCTGAACTGATGCCGACACACGGCGCATATCCGGCATCGCCCCCCGGCAATTCCTCGACAGAGCGGCGCCTGCGGCACGGGCTTGCCGTTCTGTCGTTGGTTTCCTTTCTCGCTGCTTGCTCCGTGGCTGAATCGTACCGTGTATCGGTCGCACCGGGAGAGGAGTCTCCCGTGGCTCAATGCGCGAGCGAGACAGGGTCATATTCATTGTCGATGACAACCTGGGCTTTCGAGATCAAGACCTATGGAAACAGCCCATTCGTGCTCGAAGCCATCAAGGAGAAGCACTATCCCGATGCGACGCACACCTATTGTCTCGACTATCTGGCCTCCGCGCTTACAAAGGACCGGATTGCGGTAGGCTACAGTTCCGCCGACGCGACCAAGGGCATCGGCGGCGGCCTGCTCGCGTACGTCGCTTCCTTTTCCGTGGACAAGACTCCAGTCATTGTCCGCAATCTGATCCGCGCCATTTTCATCGGCATCTCTGGGAAAGGAGACTTTTCATTTGCGCGCGAAGCGGTACCCACGACCGATGTGAGAACCCGCGGTCGTTTTGAGGTTGACCCACTCGACGCCGAGGAAATGGCAGTGCTGAACAACCGGCTTGCCGATTTCGGGTTCTGCCTGGTGCTTGACGGCTATTCTTTTGAAGAATCTCTTCCGGGCATTCCCGGCACATCCGCCCAGACCTACTGCGCCGATCCCATTGGCACCATCAATCGTCACCCCTCACGAAGGCTTGCGATCGCTCATCAGCAAGCCTGGCTCACTTCGAAGCCGGAACGGAGAGGAATCCTCTATCGGCCCCGCATTCCATATTCGCTCGAAATCTACACGCAGGAGGATCCCCGCCACAGTGCGTGGCAATTGCGCAAAGTCACGGAGGTCAAGCTCGAAAACATTTCGCCGATCGTATCGCTCGGCATCAACCGCGCTCTCTTTGCCGAGGCACGAGTCGGGCTGGAATTCGACGCAGGTGTTCTGCAGAATTTCTGCCTTGCCAAATCGAGCGAGGTGGCGGGTTTCGTCGATATTCCACTCGAAATCGTTTACGGCATCGTGGAATTGCCCACCCAGACGATCAAGGCGGAATTCGAGCGCGCCAATTCAACGGCGGCATTAGCAACAGCACAGACCAGCCTGATCGAAACTCAGCGTCAATATGAATTGTTCCTGCGTGGCAAAAGTTCAAATGTGGGGACGCCGCCGCAAGGCGGCATCCAGAATACGAACGCTTGTCCTAACAACCAATGCGTAGCCACGCCGGCAACCATGACGAATAACGACGGTGTCAAAGCGGCTGGCCCGTTCTTGGACGCGACGGAGTCTGGTATCTGCAAAGAACTTACGACGCAGCTTACCGCAGTCCGGGCGGGTGATCCATGATGCCGGGATCTCAGCTTTATTGGCGGTGTTTTTTGGCGACGGCATTGCTGTGCGTTCATTTGCTCGTCTCTGGTTGCGGGCCGACGCTGGTCAGCGAAACGCTTGGTGAATTGCCAGATGCGGGAGACGGCAGCGCCTGCCGATACCAGGCTGGAGCCTATGCGCTGCCGCGAGATCTCTTGCATATTGAAATCCGAAAGAATGTGACCGCCGATCCGGTCTTCTACGCGGCCCAGGACGTAACTACGCTGCGAACCGCAGATCCAAGCAGAATCTACTGCCTTGACTTCCTGGGATCGGCGCTTGCCAACGACCAGATTGCCATCGGACGCGGAACCGATATTGGCAACAATGCAACATCCAGTCTGCTCCTCACAAGAATCTCATCGGAATTCGACGACAGGACACTCCAAATCGCCAACGCCTTGGTCGACGCGGCGGCGCGAGTGGCGGTACGACCGAGGGGCGCGTTTGGTGTACCAATCGACGCCAAAAACGTCGAGCTTGTCGTAGGGCAATTCGACTTTGATCCGTTCGACTATGAACAGATCAAAAAGGTCAACAACGCGCTTGAATCGCTTGATCACTGCGTGTTCCTCGATCCCACCAACGATCCTTATGTACCGCCATGGCATGCCTCGCTTTGCACGTCCGCTGCCTACGCGCCGTCCAAAGACCCACCGCCCTATCATGGTCTTTCCGTCATCAAGGCCGAACTGCCGGCTCGGTCGGAAGCGCTGCGCGGCGTCCTTTATCGCCCACTTTTGACCCACAAGCTCGTGATCATGAAGCGCAACCGCGATCCGGTCGGCGCAGCCTGGCAGCTCTTCGAAACCAAGCGTGTGCAAATGACCAATGCGGCGCCGGCTTTCCTGCTCGAAATCAATCGCTCGCTCTTCGTGAATCGCACTATGGACATCGATTTCGCGAATGGCGTGCTGCAGACTGTCAAAATCGACAAGCCGAGTGAGGCCGAAGCTTTCTCCGGGTTCGTGCTACGCACAGTGCAAGTCATCGTTTCCATACCGGTTCGCGCACTGGTTGTTGGCAAGACCGACGCGGAGAACCGCAAAGCACTCATTCAGGCGCAGGCCCAAATGATTGCAACGCTGGAGGCCTATGATCAGGCTGTAGAAAACGAAAAACGGCGGCGCCAAGCCGCTGCCGGCGGGACTGCTTCGCCAACCCGTAGTACCGCCAATTCGATTCCTGTTTCCGATTCATCGGGAGAGTCGGACCTTTCCGCGTGCCTCAACACCGCGGCTGCGCTGGAGAACCCACTGGCCAAATGCACAGAGGCCTTACAAGGAGGCGGGAACTTCGTGCAATGAACTCGGCTCTTCGACTGGCTGCGTCCGTTGTTGCCCTGCTGTGCTTGTCATTTGCAACGCACGCGCAAGAGCCGAAGCAAGGTGATATCGGCTATCCAAAGTGCGAATGGGCTGACGGATGTGACGTTTTCAATTTGGAATACATACTGAAATTGCAACAGTCTGGAGGGGACATCAGAGCCATTCCGACTGATAAGCTTCGGCTTGAAATTGGTGCCGACGGGCGACCGAAGGTAGACGACGGAATCAGAATCGATAATGGCATACTCATTCCGCCACTTTTGGATGAGGTGGTCCGGATCGAGTTCGACGTTGGGCTCAGCCAGCCGGCTCTTTGCACCGGCGTGGCGTTAAATAGGGATATAGTTTTGACAGCAGGTCATTGCACCTGTGCCGCACAGACAGCCTATCGCATTCGATTTCCGAGATATTCGAAGAAGAATCTGAATTTCAACAGGGCAGTTGAACCTCTCGAATCGGAATTTTACGATCCGCGCACGCTATCTCGCCGTCCGCTGCCTTTTTTTGCCTTCGACTGCCAGCGTATGATGGACCCACAACCCGGACATGATTTGGGCCTGCTGTTCCTCGAGCCCTCTTCTTTGCCGCTGGACGAGTTCAACCCAGTAGCCCCGCCTGCGGTATCAGTTTTCCTGCCCTACGAGCTTAGCCGGAAAGGCGAGTTGCGGAACCTGCTGATCGTCGGCTATGGACGCCGCGAGGACAACAGCTTTCCCCACAATCTGATTGCCGCTTCCACCGCCGTCCGCGATCCGTTCTGTTTGAACGATAGGTTCGATCCGTCGCGTTGCGCCATTTTTCGTGAATTCAGTTTGGCGAGCCTCGTCACAGAAACGGATCCAGGCGCGGACACGTGCGACGGAGACAGTGGAGGCCCGGTCTATTTCATCGGTTCCAAATTGCGGCCGGACGGACTCACGGAATTCCATAGGTTGCTCGTTGGCATCACGTCGAGAGGACTAGGTGGAGTACCGCAATTCGGCCTCGGCTATTGCGGTGGTGGTGGCATTTACACGGCCGTAGGGCATCCTGATGTGCTTAAGTGGCTCGCCGTCAATGGTGCACCTTTGGAGCTTGGCCTGGGCGCAAGCAGGTTTGCTGAAAAGGCGTTCCGGGAAAAATCGCGTCTCCCATCTCGTTAGAACCAAAGCTGCCCCTCTCGGCATGCGACCGGTAGACGGCTCACGGCGTGACTGCGCATCGCTCGCCTGCCGTACTGGCATCCCTTCGGGAGCTCTCATGCTTTTGGAAAGACTGAACGAAGTAGCTCCCTAGTCTGCTTTAATCGCTAGCCGGGGATGATTGTTCGGCGTCAGCAATATTATTTCCCAAAGTGGATGTTCAGCGGATCGTTTTGGCTTCCCAATTCGGAAGCATAACGCCATTGCGAGGCGACAAATCGACAGCGCGTTCCGATTCAGTCTGTAGAGTTTCCGACCCCATGGCCTTCCGCCTCTTTGTTCCCATTCTTGCGGGCGCGACTCTGCGCGAGCGCCTCGTTGCCTGTATCGGCGCGACCATCGGCATTGCGCTCACCGGTGTGATCGCCAGCCTTGTGCTCGGCAATGGCCCGCACGTGCCGCTGCTGGTGGCGCCGATGGGGGCATCGGCGGTGCTGCTGTTCGCGGTGCCGGCCAGCCCGCTGGCGCAGCCATGGTCGATCATCGGCGGCAATACGATATCGGCACTGGTCGGCGTGATCGTGGCGCATTTCATCCACGAGACCGCCCTTGCCAGCGGCATCGCGGTGGCACTGGCCATCGCCGCCATGTCGTTCACGCGCTGCCTGCATCCGCCGGGCGGGGCGGCCGCGCTGACCGCGGTTCTGGGAGGGCCTGCGGTCATCAGCGCAGGCTTCCTGTTTCCGTTCGTGCCGGTCGCGCTGAACTCGATCCTGCTGGTGGCGCTCGGCTGCGGCTTCCACAGACTGGCCCGGCGCAATTATCCGCATGTGCCGGTTCCGACACTGGCGAACAGCCACGGCACCGTCGATCCGCCGGCACAGTCGCGCGTTGGTTTCCAGCCCGAAGACATCGACGCCGCGCTTGGTGCGCTTGAAGAAACGTTCGATATCGATCGCAACGATCTCGACCGACTGCTGCGGCAGGTCGAACTGCAGGCGATGGTGCGCGCGCACAAGACCCTTCTGTGCGAGGACATCATGTCGCGCGACGTCATCTCGGTCGACGCCCACACCTCCACCGAGGCGGCGCGTCAATTGCTGCTCGACCACAACATCCGCACCTTGCCGGTCGTCAACGCCGAGGCAAGGCTGGCAGGCACCGTGGGATTGCGGGAACTGACCTTGGCCTCCGGCCCGGTTGGATCCGTGATATCGCCCGCGGCGACAGCCGCAGCCGGTTTCGCCGCCATGGGTCTGCTGCCCGTGCTCACCGATGGCCGTAGCCATGCGGTGATCATCGTCGACGACGACAAGCGGATTCTCGGGCTGATCACGCAAACCGACCTGCTGGCGGCCACGGCGCGCCTGCAGGCTGCCTGACAAGCCATCCCTGGGGCGGTAGGATCGCCGCTGCCTGACCCGGCGAAAATCTTCGGGAACCTTTTGCCGGCAACAGCGTCCAATCTCTCAATCGAGGTTCCGATTTGGAGATCGGGTTGAGGAAACTGGTCATGCCTGCTGTCTTGACGGCCGTGCCTTCTCTTGCGTCAGGCGACATGCAGCTTGTGCGCCGCGCCTTGGCGCGCGACGGCGACGCCTTCCGCACCATCATCAAGACACACAATCAGAGGCTCTACAGGATCGCGCGCGGCATCGTGCGCAATGACAGCGAGGCCGAGGACATCGTCCAGGAGGCCTATGTCAGGGCCTTCGCCAATCTCGATGCGTTTCGCGGCGACTCCTCGCTCGCCACATGGCTGTCGCGCATCGTCATCAACGAGGCTCTCGGCCGCCTTCGCAAAAGGCGCAAAACGGTGGCACTGCCGGAAAATCCGCAAGCCGAGATCATCCGGTTTCCCCTCAACCCCAGCGACGACCCGGAACGGACGATGGCGCAACGGCAGATCCTCCAACTGGTCGAACGGGCTACCGACAGCCTTCCCGACGTCTACCGGACGGTGTTCGTGGCGCGGGTGATCGAGGGGCTGAGCATCGAAGAGACGGCCGACCTTCTCGGCGTGCGGCCGCAAACCGTCAAGACAAGGCTGCACCGTGCCCGAGCCCTGGTGCGCAAGGCGCTGGACGACCAGATCGGGCCGGTGCTGCTCGATGCCTTCCCCTTCGCCGGCCGGCGTTGCGAAAGACTGACCAGCGCCGTCATGCGGCGGCTCGGCCTGGAAAGCTGACCCTCACCCGATTCAGTTGATTTTGGCGGGAACGTTTGCCGCCACCCTGCATCCAATGACCGTCAACCGAAAAACACTGCCCGGCGCGATTTCGGCGCCCGGGCGAAGGAGATGCCATGTCTATCCGACACACCACCGCGCTCGCCGCCCTGCTGCTGCTTGGCACTGCCCCGTTCGCACAAGCCGCCGACAAGCCGACCGATCCGCAGATCGCCCACATCGCCTACACGGCCGGGGTCATCGACGTCGAGACGGCCAAGCTGGCGATCGAGAAATCGAAGACCAAGGAGGTCGTGGATTTTGCCAACGACATGGTGCGCGACCACGAAGCCGTCAACGTGCAGGCGCTCGACCTGGTGAAGAAACTCAACGTCACGCCGGAAGACAACGCCACCAGCCAGGCGCTGAGCAAGGCGGCCGCCGAGGAGAGAGCCAAGCTGGCCAAGCTCGACGGTGCTGCCTTCGACAAGGCCTATGTCGACAATGAGGTCGCCTACCACAAGCAGGTCAACGGCGCGCTCGAAACGCTGCTCATTCCGTCGGCCAAAAATGCCGAACTGAAGAGCCTGCTGGAAACCGGCCTGAAGATATTCCAGGGCCATGAACAGCATGCCGAACACGTCGCCGGCATACTGAAGTAGGGACCGGAAACATGCCGAAACGCCATCTGTGGATTGCGTTGACGCTGGCCGTCGGTATCGTTCCGGCGCAAGCTGGAACCATCCAGGTCACGATTGACAGGCTGGTGTTCTCGCCAGCCACCGTCGAGGCCAAGGTCGGCGACACGATCGTGTGGGTGAACAAGGACGTATTCGCCCACACGGCCACCGTGAAGGGCGGCTGGGAGGTGATGATCCCGCCGAAGAAATCCGCAAGCCTGACATTGAAGGCGGCGGGACCGGTCGACTATTTCTGCCGCTTTCACCCCAACATGAAAGGCCGATTGATGGTAGCGCCCTGATCCAGCGCCAACGAGGCTCGCCTGGCCTCGTCGGGCCGCGCGATATGCGTCCATGCGCCGTCGTAGCGGGGTCCGCGCCGCTCGATCCAGGCATCGAGCCCTTCGCGCAAATCGGCTGTCGAGGCCATGCGGGCGAACTGCCCGGCCTCGACCAGCAGGCCTTCGGCGATGCTCTGGTTGAGGCCGCGCGCCACCGCCGTGAGAATACTCGCGATCGCCAGATCGGAGTGCCGCAGGATACGCCTGGCCAGGCCGAATGCTGCCGGCATCAGCTCGGCATGCGGCACAACCTCGTTGACGAGACCCAGCTCAAGCGCCCGTGGCGGCGCAAACCAGTCGCCGGTCAACAGCAGTTCGAGCGCCCGCTTGCGCCCGGCGAGTCTGGGCAGGCGTTGCGTTCCGCCAAAGGTCGGCGGCATTGCAAGGTTGATTTCCGGCTTGGCAAACAATGCGCGGTCGCTTGCAATGGCCAGCGGGACGGCCTCGGTGATTTCGCAACCGCCGCCAAAGGCAATGCCGTTGACGGCGGCGATGATGGGCTTGCGAAACGCTTCCAGCCTCGCCGTCAGCCGCTGGCCGCGCATGACGAAGTCTCGCATCGCGACATCGACGCCGAGCGCCACGCTGGCCGAGAACTCATGAATGTCGCCCCCCGCCGAAAACGCGCGTTCCCCTGCCCCGGTTAGAATGACAGCCCGGACGCTGCCATCGACCTCAATGTCGTCGAGGACCGCAAGCAGGCGATCGATCAGGGCATAGTTCAGTGCGTTGAGTTTCTCCGGCCGGTTGAGGGTAAGTATGGTTACCCCGTCACGTGTCTCGCCTAGGACAAGATCGGTCATTTGGCTTCCTTTCCAGCATGCGTTGACTGGAAAGGATCAGGTTTTCGATTGCTTGTATATTCACTAGTCGGTATACTTGATGCCATGCCTGAAGCATCCAGCCCCACCCGCAAACGCATCGTCGATGCCGCGACGAAGCTGTTCTATGCCGAAGGGATTGGCCGCGTCAGCGTCGATGCCATCGCCGAAAAAGCCGGACTGACCAAGCGGACGCTGTACTATCACTTCAAGAGCAAGGACGATCTGATCGCTGCCTATCTCGACGCCCGCGACCAGCCCAATCTGAAGCAGATGGCCGGCTGGTTCGATGCCGCTGAAGGTGGTGCCGACCGCAAGGTGGAAGCGATTTTCACCAATCTGGCGCGTGTCGCCCGCCATCCCAAATGGAAAGGATGCGGCTTCCTGCGCACGGCCGCGGAGCTTGCCTCCATGCCTGGACACCCGGCAGTCAAGGCCGGATCGCGGCACAAGACAAATTTCGAAAAATGGCTCGCAGCCGAACTGTCGGCCCACGGCGTCACGGCGCCGCATATGCTGGCGCGCGAGATCGTGCTGCTCATGGACGGCGCCTTCTCGAGCATGCTGATCCACCACAACCCCGACTATATCGGGGCGGCAGGGCACGCCGCCGCAACGCTTGTGCGGGCGCGGATTTCAAGCAGCTAGATCTAGAACCCAAACGCCAGCCATGCCGTGCCGGCCGCCAGCGTTATCAGCGTCAACGGCAAGCCGACCTTGAAGAAGGCGCCGAACGACAGCGGCGTGCCGGCGGCCCGTGCCTGTTCGGCGACGATCAGGTTGGCGACCGAACCGAGCAGCGTGAAATTGCCGGCCAGCGTCGAACTCATGGCAACCACCAGCCAGGCGCGCTCGGGGTTTTCGAGGCCGGGTATGAAGGGTCGGAGCGCCAGCACGGCCGGAACATTGCTCATGATGTTGGAAAGCACCGCGGTGAAGCCGGACAGCCGCCAGACATCGTCCAGCCCGAGGTTCTTGGCCGAGGCGATCATGTCGGGCGAGAGAAGCGTCTTTTCGGCGCCGGCGACGACCACGAACAGGCCGGCGAACATGAACAGCAGCGGACCGTCGATCTCGCGGTAGATGCGTTCCGGCTTGATGGCGCGGGTAAGCAAGAGGATGGCACCGCCGATAAGTGCGGCCTTGGCGACGGGGACGCCGGCGAAGAAGGCGATTGCCAGTCCAATGCACACCACCACCGCCTTCAGCACCTGCCCCTTGTGCATGCGGCCACGCGAAACCTCGGGCGTCAGTTGGACCGTGCGGACGAATTCGGTCCGGTAGACGATGCGGACAATGATGACGACCACGACGAGGCCGAACAGAGCGACGGGAGCGAGCGCTGCCGAAAAGGCCGGATAGGAAATGCCCGACAGCGCGCCGATGACCATGTTTTGCGGATTGCCGGTGATGGTGGCGACGCTACCGCAATTCGACGCGGTGGCGGTGGCGATCAGATAGGGGATCGGATTGCGCTTGATCACACGGGTGACGTGGACGACGATCGGCGCCATGACGAGGCAGATGGCATCGTTGACCAGGAAGGCCGACAGCACGCCGGTCAGCAGCGTCACCATCACCAAAAGCATGAAGGGCGCGTGCGCGTGTTCGATGGCGATGGCGCCAAGGCCGCGAAAGGCGCCGGAGACCTTGAGATGCGCCACCACGATCATCATACCGAGCAGAAGCGTGATGGTGTCGAAATTGATCGCCCGGTAGGCATCCTCCATGCTGAGCGCGCCGACGGCGATCATCGCGGCCCCGCCGAGCAGCGCGATCCCCGCCCGATCGAGGCGCAGGCCGGGGATGCGGCCAATGGCGACACCGGCGTAGGTCAGGACCAGGATCAGCAGTGCCGCCGCGCCCATCAATGTCATCAGTAAGAAGGCCCTGCCCGATTCATCCAGCCCCGGCGGGGCACCGGGCACTACCTTTAGCGTGATGTCGGCAAAGCGAAAGCGCCGTCCGTGCAACAGCCTGCACAAATCAGCGTGCTGTCCGAGCCAGGCCTGCCGTCAATGCACCGTAGCGACGCTGGGCAGAGGCACCGGAACGACGCCCGCCGGATCGAAGCTGACCTGATCGCGTCCGTTCGACTTGGCGGTGTAAAGCCTTCTGTCGGCGGCGGAAAATATCTCCTCATAGGTGATCGGGCCGGTGAAGCTCGTGCCGCCGATGCTGACGGAAAGCGGGCAAGGCCTGCCGCCGGGCGAAAACTCCATCTCCCTGATGCGCCGGCGGATGCTTTCGGCAACCACCCAGGATTGCGAGGGATCGACGCCTGGAAGAAACACGCCGAATTCTTCGCCGCCGATGCGGCCGACGATATCGCCGCCGCGCAATTGCCCTTTGATCGCCTGCGCTATCAGCTTGAGCGCCTGGTCGCCGCAATCATGGCCGAGGCGGTCATTGATCGACTTGAAGTGGTCGGCGTCGATGATCAGCAGCGCCCCCGAACGGGTGTCCTCCCGCTTGCGGGTCTCTTCGAGATAGGCTTCGACCAGCATCGAGAAGGCGCCACGGTTCAGCACCGCAGTCAGGCTGTCGGTCGCGGCAACGACGCTGAGGTCGCGTTGCGCTATGGCCAGCTGGCGGATCTTCCACATGAGGAAAAACAGAAACGAGCCGCCCAGCACCAAGGGCAGCATCAAATCGGTCATCTGCGCCCGCCACACGGCCTCAGGCGAAAGATAGGGGAAATTGAAGGAATCGACGAAGAACGCCACGGCAATGAAGAATGCCGTACCGGCTGCCGTGACAGCGATCACCCTGCCCCAGCTCGTCGGCGACAGATCGAGCTTCATCATGTTCACTCCGTTAGCCGTCGCTACTATGCGGCACCAACGCAAACAAATTGATAAGACTTTCCCTCGAATTCGATGTCGGGCGACATCGAGCAATTCCAGGGCGCACGGACGCCACAGGACGGCCGCCGAAAAAGGCGACCGCCCCACTTCTTCCCGGCTTGAAGGCTCGGACAGGTTGTTGGCTGAGCAAGGACAGACGACGCTCGATGCTGGACGGACTGCCCGCCGTCAGTTGAGCGTCGATTCACCGAGCACGTCGGTGACAAAAGATGCCGCAATCAGGTCATCGGCATCAAGACGTAGGGAGCCTTCGCCGCCTCCCATGACGGAAGCCACTTTCTGAAAGGTCTTCATTTCGTATTCCGTGATCCGGGCGTCCTGCATCCGCGCCCTGAGGTCGGCTATGCGCCGATCCAGGGCCGGGGACATTCCTATCTCTCGCTTCGACATGGCAACACTCCTCCCCACCCGTGTTTGCCTCCCACCGATCCGCTTTTGTATGAGGCTTTGCGAATACAGGCGCCGAAACGCACCGTGCGCGGGAAGGTTCCGAAAAGGTTGAGTCACGAAATAATACGACGGCCCAGGCGGCTGCGCGATCCGCTCGGAACCCTTCAGGCCAAAAGTGTTACCGATGTCTCCGGTATAAACCGTAATTTATGTGCCCGGAACGGACATGGAAATATTGGCGATCCCGACAGGATTCGAACCTGTGACCATCGGCTTAGAAGGCCGGTGCTCTATCCAGCTGAGCTACGGGACCGCTGGCCGGCCGTTGGGCCGGCTGGATGTTTTGGCGCTGGCCGCCGATCAATGCGTCCAGGGCGTCCTGCGGTCATAGCGGAAATTCTCCGCATAGGAAATCTGGCGGCGCTTGGTCTCTTTCGGCTCCTCGACGCGGAAAGCGAGCCCTTGCTTTTCGGCGTAGGCCACAGCCTCTTCCCGGGTATCGAAGGTAAGCCTGATCTGGCTTCTCATGTCTCCCGACGTCGTATAGCCCATCAGCGGGTCTATCTTCTTGCGCGTCTCGGGATCGAATTCCAGCACCCAGTAGCCGGTCTTGGCCTTGCCGGACTGCATCGCGGTTTTGGCTGGGCTGAAAATGCGCGCGGACATGGCCACCTCGTTCTTGTGCAAGGCAGCATCGCCACCCTTCGCCCGTCATTACTGCGCAATGCGCACGGCGGCAAGGATTTTGCTCTTGCAGGTTTTTGCTCTTGCCATGCAACACCGAAATGAATAGGCAACAGACCGTTCGGAGTGTAGCGCAGCCTGGTAGCGCATCTGGTTTGGGACCAGAGGGTCGGGAGTTCGAATCTCTCCACTCCGACCATCCCTGGAAATGCGAATGCCTTCGGCGCGACCGGGTGGTCACCCGCGCCGGCTCTGGTCGTGCACTGGCCGCCACAGTTTTGCGGTGCAAAAACTTCGGCAAACAGGGGATAAGCCATGGTTGGGATCGATGCTTGGGTGTCGCTGTTCGGACCGGCCTACTTTGCCTATGCCGGCATAACGGTTCCATTCATGGTGACATGGGCGATTGCCTGCTCAGCGCTGGCGATGTGGAACAACCGGGAAAGCCGCAGACAGGCCAGGCGGGCCCCAGGCGCCGTCGTCTCCCGCTCCTGGCGTGCCAGCATCGGGATGTTCGTGCTGGTCGCTGCCGGCTATATCGCTGCCCACTCGGCCGTCTACCTGGCGGTCCGCCATTTTGCCAGAATATGGCTGTGAGACTGGCCGAGCTCACCGGCCCGAGAACGACATATCCCGGCTCGCGACGTTCAATACACACCTTCGATGTCGGTCCTGGAAAAATCGGCTCCGACATAAAGCAGACGGCAAGCGTGCTCCTTCGCCACCTCATAGGAGAAACAATCGCCGAAATTGAGCGCGGCCGGATGGATACCCTTGCCCCACTGCGCATAGGCCTCAGCGATGCGCCGGGCTGACGCCGGCGTCACCGCCACCACCTCGAAACCAAGCCCGTCAATCAGGCCGGACATCTCGGCGGCGATGCCACGATGGGCCGCAACGATCAGCGCCTCGGCGACAGTGCCGGCGGAAATCAGGAGATCGCTCTCGGCTTCGAGCGCGGCCATGCAGGCGTCGGCCTGCGGTTCATCAAGCACGATCGCCATCAGCGCCGAGGTGTCGACAGCGATCATTCGGGCATGCCGTCATCGCCATAAAGGAAATCCTGGCTGCGCGCGGCCGACGGTCCGGCCTTCGCCTTGGCGGCACCCGCAGCCCGCGCCGCTTCCATGAGCGCCCGACGGCCATTCCTGTCAGTTGCAGGCTTGATGGGAACCAGCCGCACCGCCGCATGGCCGTGACGGGTCAGAATGACCTCGTCGCCTGCCTCCGCGCGGCGTACCAGTTCCGTCAGCTGTCCCTTTGCATCGGTGACGGATATTTGCATTGCTTGCTCCTCATGGACCATTCTCTGGTCCACATTTTATCCGAAAATAGACCATTAAATGGTCCATTTCAAGATCCGACAGTGTAGGAGCGTAGTTAGCCGCAACCACGGCCTAGATCTTGAATTCGCCCTGCCCCTCGTCCATGGCGTTGACGGTTTCGGCCGCCAGCGTGCGCGTGATCGGCGTCTTGCGTTCGAGCGCGGTGCGGTCCAACCGCTCCACCACGCGCATCGCTGTCGCCAGTGAACGCTCGATGCGGCGCACGAGATACTGCACGACATGCGGCTCAACCTCGATCTGGCGGTCGGCGAACAGTTTGGTGATGACGCCGGCGAGCAGGAGATCGTCGGGCTCATGAATTTCCACCGTCGCCGCAGCTTTCAGCCGTGAGGCGAGATCAGGCAGCCTCACGCCCCAGGCCGACGGAAAGCGGCGCGCCGTCAGCAGCAGCGTGGACCCGGCGCCACGCACCGCATTGATCAGATGGAACAGACCTTGTTCATCGACCGCCCCGGTATCGACATCGTCGATCAGCGCCGGCCTTGCGTCGAGATCGGCGATGCAGTCGCCTATGCGCCTGGCGTCGACCGCCAGCGCATTGGCGCGTGCGCGCCAGATCGAGGCCAAATGCGTCTTGCCCGAACCTGCGGGACCGGCCAGCACCACCACCGGCGAGGGCCAGTCCGGCCAGCGGTCGACCAGCGCGACCGCCTGGGCATTGGTGCTGGAGACGACGAGTTCGTCGCGCGAATAGCCGGTGCCATGGCCGAGATCGAGCGGCAACTGGCGCGGCGGGTCGGTTGGCTGGGCAGTCACTTCAGCGACGCGGTTGCGTGCGGTGGCCGCCGCCGCGATCGGCCGGTAGGGGTGGCACAGGTGCCGCGCCGTGGCCCTTGTAGAGCGGCGATTCGAGATAGCGGGCTATGGCAAACCGCACCAGCACGGCAACGGCAGCCGAAGCCGGCACCGCGATCAACAAGCCGACGAAGCCGAACAGCGCGCCGAAGGCAAACAGCGAAAACATCAGCCATACCGGGTGCAGGCCGACACTTTTGCCGACCAGACGCGGCTGCAGGATGTTGCCCTCGATGAATTGGCCTATGAAGAACACCACCGCGACGGCGACGATCATCGTCCAGTCCGGCCAGAACTGGACGAAGGCGACGCCGACGGCCAGCACCAGCCCGGTCAGCGAGCCGACATAGGGGATGAAGGAAATCAGCCCGGCGAACAGGCCGATGAGGATGCCGAAATTCAGTCCGGTCAGCGTCAGCCCGGTGGCGTACATGGCGCCCAGCACCAGGCACAGCGTGCCTTGGCCGCGCACGAAGCCGGCCGTGGCGGTGTTGATATCACGTGCGATGGCGCGCACGGTCGCGACGTTATCGCGCGGCACCCAGCCGTCGATGACCGCCACCATGCGGTCCCAGTCGAGCAGCATGTAGAAGGCGACCACAGGCGTCACCACGAACAGGCTGACCACCGAGACCAGCGCCATGCCGGAACTCCACAGCGAGGTGAACACGGTGGTGATCAGGCCGAAGCCGGAAGTCAGCAGCGAATTCAGCCCGTCGCGCAGGCCATTGGCGTTGACGCCGAATTTCTGCTCCAGCCATTTTGGATCGAACGACGTGATCAGGCTCTGCAGCCGGGTCAGGTATTCCGGCAATTTGCCGGCGAAATCGGCCATCTGCGTTGCCAGAACCGGAATGAGGATGACGAAGGCCAGCACCAGCACGATGAGGAAGGTGATGAGGATGACCACCGTCGCCATGAAACGGGACAGCCCGAGCCGCTGCAGCCGGTCGGCAACGGGATCGAGGAAATAGGCAAGTACCATGCCGGCGACGAAGGGCAGCAGGATGGCACTGAAGACATAGAGAAAAAGCGCAAGCACCGCCAATCCGGTCAGCCAGAAGAAGATCTGCCTGCGGAACGCCAGAGACGCAGCTTCGCCTGCCGCCGCGGCCTCGGCTGCCGCTTCGATGGATCCTTGGTCAGGTGCTCGGTTTGGAGCCTTCGCCATAGCCGCTCATATGCCTCAGCCAAGCCACGAGATAGGCCGCGGCGGAAGCCACGGTCAAGACCCCGGACAGCAATATGAGAGTTGGCCTCAGCGGGTCGAGGCGCACGGCAAGTGCGAGTTCACCCAGCACAACAGCGGCCAGTGCGATCTGGATGGCGGTGTTGGCCTTCGACACGAAAAGCGGTTTTATCTCGACCGGATGGGCCATGACGATAGACAACACAACAGCGCAGACGATCAATGCGTCGCGCGACACCATGGTGACGACCAGCCAGAGCGGCAATTGCCCGTTGAAGCCCATGACGACGAACACCGAAACCAGCAGCAGCTTGTCGGCCACGGGGTCGAGATAGGCGCCGAGCCTGGATTGCCGGTTGAAACGGCGAGCAATGAAGCCGTCGACGCCGTCGGAAATGCCGGCAATGAGGAACCCGGCAAAGGCCCAGTCCCAGCGCGCCTGCAGCATCGCCAGCACCACTGCCGGCACCAGGACAAGGCGCAGAATGGTGATCAGATTGGGGATGGTCACGCGATATCCCGTTGGTTCTGTTCTGCTGATAGATGATGGAGTCTGGGGCCGGGTGCAACAGAGAAGCGCCACACAGCCGGCCTTCTCAGACCGCGGACGCCTCAAGGATGGAAATGGGTCCTCGGGTCTGAATCACCCGTTCAAGGCGTAGCCCAGCGGCTTCGAACAAGTTTGCATATTGGACCTGCGTTCTCTCCAGACCGCCGGTCACGGCGAGCATGACCACGTCGATACCCTTGATCGGGTTCGGTTCGTCGCCCGGCGGCACGAGTGTCTCGGCCACAAGCACCTTCCCGTTCGGCAGCATCGCCTCGCGGCAATTCTGCAGTATCCTCACGGCACGCCCGTCATCCCAATCGTGAACGACCTTCTTGATGACGTAGATATCACCGGTGGGGACGCTTTCAAAAAAGTCGCCGGCGACAAAATCGGTGCGCGGCAGGTCGCCTCCCGCACCCTCGCGTGCTGCCGCGACGCCCGAAGGCAGATCGAAAAGCACGCCGCTCAGATCAGGGTTGCTGGCCAGGATCGCCGAGAGAAGCTGGCCATGCCCGCCGCCAACATCGACGACGCGCGTAAAAGGCTTGAAGTCATAAGCTTCGGCAACGGCCTCGTTGCTGCCTTGGCTCAAGGCGATCATGGCGCGCTGAAACAAGGCGGCCTGCATCGGGTGTTCCGACAGCCAGTCAAACCTTGGGCTTCCGAACACCTTGTCGAAGGCCGGCTTTCCGGTGCGCACGGAATGTAGCAACTGCTCGAAGGCAAGATAGGCCTCGCTGTTGATCATATGGACGAAGTCACGAGGACCCGGCCGATCGGAGCGCAGCGCGGCGCCAACCTCCGTCAACTCGAAATGACGGGGTAGCACTTCCCTAAAAATCCCTTCAGGCGCGAGAAGCCGCATCACACGATAAAGCGAGTCAGCGTCTGACTGGGTGGCGGCCGCCAGTTCATCTACCGACCGTTCGCCGGCAGCCAGGAAATCGGGGATGCCGAGTTCGATAATGACGCGCAGTGCCTGTGACACGGCGAATCCGAACCCCAGCCTCATGATCTGTTGCGACGGATTGAGCATGGCTTGTCCCCATATGCCTGATGCATGGCAACAGAGCACCAACAACGGCTAGACACAAGGATACGAGGCGAAGCTCGAGACGCTGGGCTTTGCCTCCGATAGAAAGCGAGGACAGGGTATTTGCACAAGGCGCGCCACCGCCGCCGAAAAACCGCCGCCCACGCTTTTATCAGGGGGCAAAAGCCTGCCATTCTGCCGTTATCCTTGCGAGGCGAGGCCGTTCATGCGAAGAGCCCGCAACCGAGTGGAAACAGCGATGAGCAAGCGTCAGAAATGACCAAGCGCAAGAACGGGCTCACCTATGCCGAGGCTGGCGTCGATATCGATGCCGGCAATCTCATGGTCGAGAAGATCAAGCCGCTGGTGCGCGCGACGCGCCGGCCGGGCGCCGATGGTGAGATCGGTGGGTTTGGCGGCTTGTTCGACCTCAAGGCGGCCGGGTTTACCGATCCGGTGCTGGTGGCGGCAAATGACGGCGTCGGCACCAAGCTGAAGATCGCCATCGATGCCGGCAAGCACGACACGATCGGCATCGATCTCGTCGCCATGTGCGTCAACGACATCGTCGTGCAAGGTGCTGAACCGCTGTTCTTCCTCGACTATTTCGCCACCGGCAAACTCGATCCCGACCAGGGTGCCGCGATCGTCGGTGGCATTGCCGAGGGCTGCCGCCAGGCTGGCTGCGCGCTGATCGGCGGCGAGACGGCTGAGATGCCCGGCATGTATCACGGCAACGACTACGATCTTGCCGGCTTTGCGGTGGGTGCTGCCGAACGCGGCCAACTGCTGCCCACCGACGACATCGTCGAGGGCGACGTGCTGCTTGGGCTTGCCTCCTCGGGCCTGCATTCGAACGGATTTTCGCTGGTGCGCCGCATCGTCGCCGTCAGCGGCCTGGCGTGGAGCGATCCGGCTCCGTTCAACGACGAGGCCACTCTTGCCGAGGCGCTGCTCGAGCCGACCCGCATCTACGTCAAGTCGATCCTCAAGGCGATCCGCAACACGCATGGCATCAAGGCGCTCGCCCACATCACCGGCGGCGGCTTCCCGGAAAACATTCCGCGCGTGCTGCCCAAGGATTTTTCTGCCGAGCTCGACCTCGAGGCGATCGACGTCCCCCCCGTGTTCTCGTGGCTGGCCAAGGCCGGCGGCGTGGCGCCGGAAGAGATGATGCGCACTTTCAATTGCGGCATCGGCATGATTTTGGCGGTCGCGTCCGGCCAGGCAGCTCAGGTCGCCGCCGTGCTGCAGGAGGCCGGCGAGACCGTGACGCCGATCGGCCGCATCGTGCCGCGCCGCGACGCTGGCGTCATCTATCGAGGCTCGATCGGCCTATGAGCGCGCAGAGGAAACGCACCGTTGTCCTGATTTCGGGGCGCGGCTCCAATATGACCGCGCTGATCGCGGCGGCCAGCGACCCGGCCTTCCCGGCCGAGATCGTCGGCGTCATTTCCGACAAGGCCGACGCTGCCGGCCTCGGCATCGCCAAGGCGCGTGGCATCGCCACACAGGTCATCTCGCGTGCCGACCATGGCAGCAAGCAGGCGCATGACGCCGCGATAGACGCAGCGCTCGCGGCCTTCAATGCCGAGATTGTGGCGCTGGCTGGCTTCATGCGCATCCTCACCCCCGGCTTCGTCCAGAAATGGCAGGGCCGCATGATCAACATCCACCCTGCCCTGCTGCCCGCGTTCAAGGGGCTCGACACCCATGCGCGCGCATTGGCCGCCGGCATGCGCATCCATGGCTGCACCGTGCATTTCGTCACCTCCGAGATGGATGACGGCCCGATCATCGCCCAGGCGGCCGTGCCGGTGATGGTCGGCGACACCGCGGATACATTGGCTGCCCGCGTGCTGAAGACCGAGCACCGGCTCTATCCACTGGCGCTGGGACTGGTCGCCGAAGGCAAGGCGCGCATGGAGGCCGGCCGCACCGTGCTTGCCCACTTTGCCGACGATGCCGACAACGGCGCCTCGGTGGTGATGGCGCCCGACCCGCTGCGCGAGGAAGCCGACCTCGAGCATCTGGCGCGCATCACGCCTTGAACCCTTGAGGACGGTAGCAAATATTGCTACCTTCTGCCAAGGAGACAGTTCGATGGCGACAGTCGAAAAAGTCAGCGTGGCGCTTTCCCCGGAATTGCTGGGGATGGTCAAGGAGGCCGTTGACAGCGGCCGCTATGGGTCTGCAAGCGAAGTGATCCGTGAAGCGCTACGCGAGTGGCAGTTGCGTCAGCCGCTTCGCGAGGCCGAAATGGAGCGATTGCGCAAGGCATGGACGGAGGGACTGGAGAGCGGCCCGTTCGCTGCTTTCGACATCGAGGATATCAAACGGAAGGCCCGCAGCCGGCTCGTCGACGCTGTGAAGAAATAGGCAGTGGCAGGCGTGCAGATCATTCGCAGCCCGGCGGCGGAAAATGATCTTATCGACATCTGGCTCGCCATTGCCGAGCACAGCCCTCGTGCCGCCGATCATTTTCTGGATGCCATCGCCGAGCGCATCTTGCAGCTTGCCGTTTTTCCCGAGTCCGGCCCCCGAAGACCCGACATCGGCGCAGATACGCGAGCGCTGACCATCGGCAATTATCTAATTCTTTATCGTCGCGCCGACGGCCGGATCGAAATTGTACGCATCGTGCATGGCGCGCGCGATGTGTCGACCTTGTTCTAGGATCCGGAGCATGGATGTTTTCGATAGCGCGGTTCGAACAAAAGGTGATCTGGCCGGCGTCTTCGAATATAGTGAGGCCGGAGATCCGCAAATCGCGACGGCATATTTTTATCTCTATCGAGCCCAAGGCAACGCCCCAGGCTCAGTCGTTGATGCCATTCACATGCGATCGGGCGCCTGGGCCATCAGCGCGCCGGATATTGCCATTCGATGGGACAAGCGTGAGCGGCGCGTCGGGCTGTTTATCTTCGGTGCCCTGTCCGCAGCTTTCGATACCGAAGCCGGTACAAAGCATGGCGGCGGATATGGCAAAGACTTTCATGCCGACATTCCTTGGTCGGAATCAAATTGATGAAGCAGCTGCTCCTCCTGCGCCACGCCAAGTCGAGTTGGGACGATCCTGATCTCAATGATTTCGACCGGCCTTTGGCCGAACGCGGAGTGAAGACAGCCCGGTTGATGGGCCGGGAACTTGCGGCGCGCGGCTGGCTACCGGACCTGGTGCTGGTGTCGGCGGCGCTGCGCACCCGCGACACCTGGCGGCTGGTGGCGGCTGAGCTATCCACGCATCCCCGGATCGCGTTCACCGAGGCGCTCTATGGTGCTTCAGCGAAGGACATTCTGAACCAGGTTCATCAAGCTGACCCGTCATGCGGCAGCTTGCTGGTCGTCGGCCACAATCCGGGCCTGGAAGATCTGGCTAAACAGCTTGCGGGATCGGGGTCGGAGCCCAAGGCGCGCAAGAGACTCGATGAAAAATTCCCCACGTCAGCCCTTGCGCGCTTCGTCTTCGAGGGCGACTGGCCGGGCCTGTCCGTCGCCCGACTGACGCATTGCCTGCGGCCGAAGGATCTGGGCTAGAATCGAGGCGCGGCAGGCCAAGCCAGCCATGCTGCGGACCCCCGGGCAATCCGGTGCCTATCGCTCTGCGCAAAAAACAAGAGCGGCGGGCCAAGCCCACCGCTCTTTGTAGTCAAGGCCTGCGTTGATCAGCGGCCCCAGATGCCCTGGCCAGACTGAGCCGGCACCTTGGCATTGGCGTCGCCCTGTGCCTTCGAGGGCTTCAGGATCGAGCCGGTGTGCGAGGTGTCGAGGTTGAAAGTCGACTGGTTCGTAACCGACTGGTTCGGAACCGGCTGGTTGGCATTGTAAGATCCATAGTTGTCGCTGCCGGCAAAGGCGCTGCCCGTGGCAACGAGAATGGCGGCGGCGGTGAGTGCGATCTTGGTCATTTTATTTACTCCAGTATTTCTTTGTTCTGTCCGTCTCGTGGCGTGCCCTTGGGAGGAATTTCGCGTCGCTCGGACCACGCCGAGATGGGTTTGCCCTGCCGCGGATTCCAATCACGAAGATGTTTCCTCGCGACCCGAATCCGGGTCTTGAAATTTGGCACAGGGTCTCGGCGGTAAAAGTTTTATGATTATAAATCAGCCAGTTATCTAGGTTCACTCTTGAGCAGGCAATGCCTTAGCCAAGTCAGTGTTCACCATCTGCTACACAGTGCGTCAACAGAAATCGAACCGAACGTTCGGTTTTGAGCTACTTATCCCTGCGGCGTTCTTTTTTACTGGAGCAAGGCGGACGAGATATGGATCCGACATCCAACCCGAGGACGACAAACCGGCTGCTATAACCCGGTCATGCCCAGCACGTCGCGCATGTCATATTCGCCGGGCGGGCGTCCCGCCACCCAGAGTGCGGCGGCGATGGCGCCGCGGGCGAACATGATGCGGTCGCCGGCCGCATGCGACAAGGTCACGGTCTCGCCCTCGGTGCAGAAGCTGACGCTGTGTTCGCCTATGATGCTGCCGCCCCGCATCACCGCAAAACCGATCTCGCCGGCTCGTCGCGGGCCAGTGATGCCGTCGCGGACCCGCCTTGCGACCGCGTCCAGTTCGACCCCGCGTCCACCGGCAACGGCCTGCCCCAGCATCAGCGCCGTCCCCGATGGCGCATCGATCTTGTTGCGATGATGCGCCTCGACAATCTCGACATCCCAGCCGTCGGGATCGAGCGCCCGCGCCGCGCGCTCGACCAGTCCGATCAGCATGTTGAGCCCCAGCGAAAAGCTGCCGGAGCGCACGATGGGAACCGTTTTCGCGGCGTCGGCGATATCAGCTAACTCAGCGGTACTGAAGCCCGTCGAGCCAATGACCAGGGCCGGACCGCCGCGCTCGGCGCAAGTCCTGGCCAGGTCAGCCGAGGCAGCCGGCGTGGTGAAATCGACCACGACATCGGCCACGGCAAGCGCCTCGTCACGGCTCACCAACCCTTCGCCGACACTGCCCGGTCGGTGGAAGCGGGCGGCGAGCGCCAGCCGCGCATCGCCCCGCACAGCCTCCGCCATCTGGCGGCCCATGCGGCCCAGCGCGCCGGCGATGGCTATCCTGATCGGTGGTTGGGGCATCGCGCTATCCCCAGCGGCTATTTCCACATGCCGCGCATGCGCGCGCCGATGTCGACGCGCACCTCCGGTCGGGCCGCCCTGCCCTGTGCCGCCTGCGCGCTCGGCCATGATACTTGCTGGAATGCGGCGAGGATCGAAGCCGGGATGAAGCGGGTGCGCGAGGCGTAGAGATGGCGATCGCCGCGCGCCGCCTGGCCGTGCGGAAAGAAGCGTTGCGGCATCACCAGGTTGAGATTGTCCTTGGCCCTGGTCATCGCCACGTAGAGCAGCCGGCGCTCCTCCTCGATGTCTTCCTTGGTGCCGACGCCGAGATCGGCCGGGATGCACCCATCGACTGTGTTGAGCACGAAGACATTCTTCCATTCCTGGCCCTTGGCGGAATGGATGGTCGACAGGATCAGATAGTCCTCGTCGCGATGCGGCGGCCCGGCCTGGTCGCTTGTGGCGTCCGGCGGATCGAGCGTCAGTTCGGTGAGGAAGCGTTCGCGCGAGGCATAGCCCGAACCGATCTGCTCGAGCTGCAACAGGTCGGCCCGACGCGTCGTTGCATCCTCGTGGATGCGCTCAAGATGCGGCTCGTACCACAGCCTGATCTGTTCGAGATCGGCCGGCCATTTGGCGCCGGCGCGCAGGCCGGAATAGAGCGACACGAAGCCCGGCCAGTCATCCGCCGCGCGTTGCGGCGGGCGCCAGCCGGCCAGCCCCATCGCTTCATCCAGCGCCGTCGTCATGGTCTCGACGATCTGCGCGGCGGCCGAAGGGCCGATGCCCGGCATCAGTTGCAGCACGCGGAAACCGGCGACGCGGTCGCGCGGGTTTTCGGCAAAGCGCAGCACCGCCAGCACGTCCTTGACGTGCGCGGCATCGAGGAATTTCAGGCCACCGAACTTGACGAACGGAATGTTGCGGCGCGTCAGTTCGATCTCCAGCGGCCCGCTGTGATGCGAGGCACGAAACAGCACCGCCTGCGATTTCAGCGCCGTGCCGGTCTCGCGCTCGGCCAGGATGGTGTCGCAGACGAAATTAGCCTGCTCAACTTCGTCGCGCACGGTCACCAGTCTCGGCCTGTCGCTGGATTTGCGCTCCGACCATAGGTTCTTGGTGAAGCGCTCCGAGGCCTCGCCGATCACCGCATTGGCGGCGGCCAGAATGGTTTCGGTGGAGCGGTAATTGCGCTCCAGCATCACCACATCGGCGGCTTGCGCGAACTGGTTGGGGAAGTCGAGGATGTTGCGCACCTCGGCGGCACGGAACGAATAGATCGATTGCGCATCGTCGCCGACCACCGTCAGCCCGGCGCCATCGGGTTTCAGCGCCATGAGGATCGAAGCCTGCAGGCGGTTTGTGTCCTGGTATTCGTCGACCAGCACATGGTCGAAACGTCCACCCAGATGCGCTGCTATTTCAGGCTCGGCCGCCATCTGCGCCCAATAGAGCAGCAAGTCGTCGTAATCGAGCACGTTTTGCGCCTGCTTTGCCTCGACATAACCGGCGAACAATTCTTTCAGTTGCTCCGCCCAGCCAGCGCACCAGGGAAAGGCGGACCCCAACACCTCGTTAAGCGGCGCCTGCGCGTTGACGGCGCGCGAATAGATGGCAAGGCAGGTGCCCTTGGTGGGGAAACGCGCTTCCGTCTTCGAGAAGCCGAGTTCGTGGCGGACCAGGTTCATCAGGTCGGCGGAATCCTCGCGGTCATGGATGGTGAAGGCCGGGTCGAGGCCGATCTCCAACGCATAGTCGCGCAGCAGCCGCGCACCGATGCCGTGAAACGTACCGGCCCAGGTCAGTGCATCGGTGATCACCGCGGCGTCGCGGCCGAGCACCTCGCCGGCAATGCGCTCGACGCGCCTGGCCATTTCGGACGCGGCGCGGCGCGAAAAGGTCATCAGCAGGATGCGGCGCGGGTCAGCCCCCTTGACGACCAGATGGGCGACACGGTGAGCCAGCGTGTTGGTCTTGCCAGATCCGGCGCCGGCAATGACCAACAACGGGCCGGCGATCTTGCCGTCGCCATGCTCGACGGCCATGCGCTGGGCATCGTTCAGCCGAGCGAGATAGGCTGGCTGGACGGTCGGTTCCCGAAAGGTCGAATCAGCGGCGGCGAGGTTCATCGCCCATCAAGCATCGTTTCTGCTTTGTTCGCAATGTCGATGCGCGGATGACCTCGTGCCCGATAGGCCGAAGCGCGACGTCCGTGTCTTTAGCGTTGGGGATCGACGCCCATCGCGGCCGACTGTCGGCGCAAGGTCTCACGATCATGTTGCGACGGCGGCAATAGCAAGGGGTCGACTGTATCGGGCACGTCCTCGACCATCTTCCTGGCGATGCGATAGGCGACATAGGCCAAAGCGCCGGCGACTAGCAGACGAAACATGGCTGCAGCACTCCGTTGGAATAGGACCAACCGAGGAAACGGCATTTGGTTCCCTGCCGACTGTCGCGACAGCGTGGCAAGAGATCGAAGGGCGGCTATAGCTTCGCTAAAGCCGACGCAATGTATTCCTCGATACGTTTTTGGGGAAGAAGGCCGGCGCCGCTTGGGAGGAGAATGAAGCGCCGGCCAAGCGGATAATCAGGTCCGCCGCACAGCAGAACTTAGCTGAGTCTTTCCCTTGCGTCATCGGGCGATTGTCTTCGTTAAAAGCGTACCCTCGCCGGCTCATCACACGCGTGTCTTGACCATCATCCCGGCAATCTCCTTGAGGAGTTTTGCCGCTACGCCGGCGGTAAGGTTGGCAACGTCGCGAGACGGGTTTAATTCAACGATATCAGCGGCCACGATCGGCTGGTTGACTGACTGAATCAGGTTGATGACCTGACGAACGGTCAGGCCGCCGGGTTCACGATGCGAGACCCCTGGCGCAAAAGCCGGGTCGAGCCCGTCGAGATCCATCGAGACATAGACCGGCGTCGTGAGGTCGAGCCGCAGATCATCGCTGAACAGCGCGGCCTCGATCACCTCGACACCGAACCGCTTGAACTGGTCACGATGATGGTCGTTGACGGTGCGCAATCCGACCTGGATGAGGCGGTCGGCAAGCCTCTCCTCCATAATGCGTGCAAAGGGCGAGGTGTGGGAGCGCGGATTGCCCTGATAGGCATCATACATGTCGGGGTGCGCGTCGATGTGCAAAATGGTCAGGCTGGACTGCCGGCGGCGCACCGCGCGCAGTACAGGCCACGAGATGGCATGGTCGCCGCCGAGGCAGATCAGCGGATCGCCTGTTTCCAGCACGCGCCCGACCTCGTCTTCGATCAAATCCCATGGATCGGCGGCGGCGTCGAAACGGATGTCGCCGTGATCGACCAGCCTGTCCGTCAGGTCGAAACCGGTTTCGCTCCACATGCTGTAGGCATCGCAGAACAATTCGGGACGGATATGTGCGGGGGCAAGCGCCGCCCCCTTGGCGAAGGACGAGTTGTCGTCGTGGGGAATTCCCAGAAGTGAAATCCTGGTCATCGGCATCCGATCTCCGTCAATGGGGGTCAATAAGAACTGGGGGAGTTCAATAAAAACTGGCGGAGTTCAATAAACCCGGGAGTTGGCTGCCGATAGCGATGGTGTTTGGGCCAGCGACGAGCACGGCCGGCGGTCACGCCACGATCATCTCCCGGCTTCGAGCCTTTGCCTGACCACGGCGACATGGAAATTCGTGCCGAACAACAGCCCGTCATCGTTGAAGTCGTAGCTGGAATTGTGCAGCGGCGCCGAAGCCTCGCCATTGCCGAGGAAGACGAAGCAGCCCGGCACATGGTCGAGGAAGCGAGCGAAATCCTCGGAGGCGGTCATCGGCTCGCGGGCGACAGCGATGTTGCCAGGCTCGAAGACGCCTCTTGCGGCCGCGAACGCGGCATCGACCAGTTCGGCATCATTGCGCAACGGCACGAACTCCCTGCTGTACTTGACCTCGGCGGTGACATTGTAGGCGGCGGCGGTGCCTTCGGCGATGATGCGCATCTGCCGCTCGATCTCGGCGCTGACCTCGGGGCGGAAGCTGCGCGCATCGCCGAGAATGCGGGCAAGACCGGGCAGAGCGTTGCGGGTGCCGTCGGTGATCAGCTCGGTCACCGAAACCACCGATATGTCGGCCGGGCTCAGCCGACGCGAGACGATGGTCTGCAGATTGGTGACCAGCGCGCAGGCGGCGACCAGCGTTTCGTTGCCCGCATGCGGCCGCGCGGCATGGCCACCGAGCCCTTTGAGCACGATCTCGAAGTTGTCCTCGGCCGACATGACCGGCCCGGAACGCGTTTCAAAATGCCCGACCGGCAGGCCGGGCATGTTGTGCAGGCCAAATATCTCGTCGAAGGGAAAGCGCTGCATCAGCCCATCGTCGAGCATGGCGAGCGCGCCCCTGCCCCATTCCTCGGCCGGCTGGAAGATGAAACGCACGGTGCCGTCGAAACCGCCCTCGCCGGCCAGCAGCTTTGCCGCGCCGAGCAGCATGGTGGTGTGGCCGTCATGGCCGCAGGCATGCATGATGCCGGGATTGCCGGAACGGTAGGGTGCGTCCGACTGTTCGGTGATGCCCAGCGCATCCATGTCGGCCCTGAGCGCAATCGCCCGGTTGCCGCTGCCGCGCCTCAGCGTGCCGACGACGCCGGTGCCGCCGACACCTTCGGTGACATCGTCGAGGCCGAACTCACGCAGTTTGGCGGCGACGAAGGCGGCGGTACGCTTCTCCTCGAAACCGAATTCGGGATGCGCGTGCAGATCGCGCCGCCAGACAGTCATCTCCCGCTTCAGCGCGTCACTTTCGAAGTCAGCCATTTCGCCTCCTGGATGGACTGTCGTTGAAACGATCCATGGCCGCAATCAGCACAGATCGACCGAACTCATTTGTCCTGCAAGCATCTTGCCGGCCAGCACATCGGCCGGACTCACGCCGGCCAACTCGGCATAGCGATGCGGGTCGGTGGCACCTTCGGTGTTGATCACCAGCACCCGCGATTTGCGGTCGAGCCCAAGGTCCGCCCTGTTGTCGGCCGCCGCCCGGATCAGTCCGGCAAGGCCGACACCGCCGCTTTCGCCGGCGACGATCACCGGATCACCGGCGGCCGGTTGCGCCAACCGCCGCATCACCGCGACGGCGGCGTCCTCATCCACCGTCATGAAAGCGTCGGCAGCGCGCGCCAGCACCCGCCAGGCGACCGGGGAAGCCTCGTAGCATTCGAGCATGGCCATCACCGTCGGCTGGCCATGCGCGACCTTAACCGGGCGCCCGGCCTGGGCCGCCGCAAAAACACAGGCGGCACGCGCCGGCTCGACCACGATGAAGATTGGCCTGGCATCACCGAGCACGATGGCCAGATGGCCGGCCACCGCGGCGGCAATGCCGCCGACACCGGCCTGCACGAAGACATGGGTTGGCGGCTCGCCGAGCTGGCGCAATGCTTCGCGCACGATCGCCGTATAACCCTGCATGACGAGGGCGGGAATGCGTTCATAGCCCGGCCACGAGGTGTCGGACACCACGGTCCAGCCTTTCTCGGCCGAAACCCGGGCCGCCTGCCTGACCGAATCATCATAATTGCCGTCGACGCGGATCATCTCGGCGCCATAGCGGGCGATCGCCGCGATACGCTCCTCACTGACGCCGGCGTGGACGAAGATCGCTGCCCGTGCACCGACGAGTTGTGCGCCTTGCGCGACCGAGCGGCCATGATTGCCGTCGGTCGCACAGGCAAATGTCATCGCCGCGGCGACGGCCCGCGCATCGGGCCGATCGAGATCCGCCACATCGACGGGCCGGCCAAGCCGGCTGCTTGCCTCCTCCAGCACCAGGCGGAAGACGGCATAGGCGCCGCCAAGCGCCTTGAAGCTGCCGAGGCCGAGGCGAAAGCCTTCATCCTTGATATGGAGGGCAGCAAGGCCGAGTTCGGCGGCAAGCGCCGGCAGCGCATGCAGCGGCGTCATCTGGTGATTGTCGCGATGGGAAAGAAAACGCTCGACCGTGTCGGTGCCGGCCGCGCCAAGGGTATCCGCATCGGCCGGATCGAGTGGCAGGCGATGCAGAGTATTGCGGTTGAGCAGGAACACGGCGGCCTCCTTGGCATTCAGCGAGAATATATTGCAGGACGGACGCAAAGGGCGCTGTAATATGGCCTCCCAAATGCAAGTTTGTTTCGCCCGGGATATTCCATTGCCTGCATTGCCGCCCTCGCTCGACAGTTTCGATCTCGCCATCCTTGCCATCCTGCAGCGCGACAACGCGACGCCGCAACGGCTCATCGGCGAGGCCGTCAACCTGTCGGCGCCCGCGGTGCAGCGCCGCATCAAGCGCATGGAGCAGACCGGCGTCATTGCCGGCAATGTCGCTGTCATCGAGCCGGCAGCGGTCGGCCAGCCGATCACCATCTTCGTCGAGGTGGAACTCGAGAGCGAACGTGCCGAACTGATCGATGCGGCCAAGCGGCAATTCTCGGCGACCCCTGAGGTCCAGCAATGTTACTACGTCACCGGTGAGGCCGACTTCATCCTGGTGATCACAGTGGCCAACATGGGCGCCTATGAGACGCTGACGCGAAAACTGTTCTTCGACAGCAACAATGTCCGCAAATTTCGCACGTTCGTTGCCATGGACCGGGTCAAGGTAGGGTTGACGGTGCCTTTACCTGTTTAAGCATTTGCCGCACGGCAGGCCCTTTACTTGCCCACTATGTTTTTGACATTCTCGGGCTGCGAATTCTGCTGCGGAGGCGTGCGTGGACGACACCACCCCAGTTGCGATCATCGGTGCCGGGCCTGCCGGCCTGGCCATTGCCGCGTGCCTACGACAGACTGGGCAGGATTTCGTCCTCGTGGAAAAAGAGCAGCAGGCCGCGCCCGCCTGGCGACGCCACTATGAGCGCGTCCATCTGCACACGGCCAAGCGCTATTCCTCGCTGCCCTTCATGCCCTTTCCCAAGGAATATCCGCGTTATGTGCCGCGCGATCTCTTCGCCGCATATCTCGATGCCTACGCGCAGCGCTTCGATCTGCGGCCCCGATTTGGAGAAACGGTGCGGGCGATCACCCGGCGAGGCAGAAGCTGGCTCGTGGACACGACGACGGGCACCATGCATGCTCCAAACGTTGTGATTGCGTCTGGCAACAATGCAGAGCCGCTGATGCCCGGATTTGCCGGCGCCGATACCTTCAAGGGCCGAAAGCTGCATAGCGCCGACTATCGCAACGCCATGCCTTTCGCTGGCCGGCCGGTGCTTATCGTCGGCATGGGCAACACCGGCGCCGAGATCGCGCTCGATCTGGTGGAAGGCGGCGCGCGACCAACGATTTCGGTGCGCGGCGGCGTCCATATCGTGCCGCGCGAGCTGCTCGGTGTGCCCATCCAAATGATCGGCATGGCGGCGCGCCTGATGCCGCAACGCATCAACGATGCCTTGTTCCCGATCATCCTCGATCTGGCGTTGGGCAAGCTGGAGAAATACGGGCTCAAGCGGCCCAAGCAAGGAATGCTGCAGCAGATCTCCGAGGCGTCGCGCATTCCGACGATCGATATCGGCACGGTGCGCAAAATCCGCGAAGGGGCGATCAAGGTCGCACCCGACATTGCAGAGATCACCGAACAAGGCGCCCGTTTTGCCGATGGCGGGCATGGCGAGTTCGATGCGATCATTTTCGCCACCGGCTTCCGGCCGGGCCATGCAAGATTGCTGGAGCCAGGTGTCCAGCCAGGCCGCAGCGGCGTCAATGCCCGGGCTTCAGAGCTCGGTCTTTATCTCATCGGTTTTCACAATCCGGTCACCGGATTGCTGCGCGAAATCTCGATCGAGGCAAAGCGGATCGCCGACGACATCAGCCTCCGCCGAAACCGAAAGAAAGCGGCTGAAACCCTGCCGGTATGATTTGGCGAGATTGGGTTCTCAGCCGGCTTCAGCCTGCCGCGCGCAGCCACACCTTGTTGTCGTGGAAGGCAGCGCCGCCATAAGGCGCCGGCGCGTCGGCGCCGGTCAGCACGTTGATGCCCTCGCCGCGCTCATGCGCGCTGTTTGGCCAGATGCCTTCGGCGATCACGACGCCACGCTTGATGCCGTCGAACAGTTTTACGTGCAGCACGACTTCGCCACGCTGGTTGCCGACCTCGACACGATCGCCGTCTGCCAGCCCGTGAGCCGCGGCATCGTCGGGATGCAGCAAGAGTTCCGGCCGGCCCTCCTTGGCCTTCGACACCGGTGTCTCCGAAAAAGTCGAGTTGAGGAAGTTGCGCGCCGGTGACGTCGTCAGCCGGAACGGATGCGCTTCGTCGGCGACTTCGATCAGGTCGACATGGTCGGGAAATTCCGGCAGAAGCGCCACCGGGCCGAACAGGCCCATGCTTTTCGGCGGCCGGTTGGGCGCCGCCTGCCCGGTCCAGTCGGCGCGGAAGCGGAATTTTCCATCCGCGTGGCCAAATCCGTTGACGAAGTGTGCTGCCTCGAAATCCGGTTGCAGGTCGACCCACTTGTCTTGCTTCAAGCTGTCGAAGCTGCCCAGCCCGCGTTTGCCCAGGATGATGTCGATATGCTGTTGCTCGGTGAGACCAAAACCCGGGCGGTCGGCGACGCCGAGACGCCCGGCCAATTCCTCGATGACGAAATGATTGGTGCGCGGCCCTTCCGGCGGCTCGATCAGCTTCGGGCCAAGTGTGATGTGCTGGTTGCCGCCGCCCTTGTAGACATCGTCATGTTCCAGGAACATCGTCGCCGGCAGCACGACATCGGCAAGCTGGGCCGTGTCGGTCATGAACTGCTCATGCACGCAGGTGAACAGATCGTCGCGCATAAAACCCTGTTTCACCAGCCGCTGCTCCGGCGCGACATTCATCGGGTTGGTGTTCTGGATCAGCATAGCCGTCACCGGCGGGCCGCCATAGAGCGCATCGCTGGCGCCGGTCAGCACCGGGCCGATGCGCGAATGGTCGAGATAGCGGATCGAGGGATCGCGCATCTTGGTGCCTTCCAGCACATCCTGGTTGAGCTTGAAGATGCCGGAATTGGAGTGGAAGGCGCCGCCGCCCTCATATTGCCAGCTACCGGTGACCGCGGCGATGCATGACGCAGCATGCATGTTGACGGCGCCATTGCGCTGACGCGCGAAGCCGTAGCCGAGCCGGAGATAGGTCTTCTTCGTCGTGCCGACGAGGCGGGCGAATGCCTCGATCTCGGCGACCGTCAGGCCGGTGAGACCTGCCGCCCACTCCGGCGTACGCGTCTTGAGATGCGCTTCCAGCCCCTTCGGATCATCGGTGTATTTTTCGAGATAGGCGCGGTCGGCGAGGCCGTCGCGGAACAGCACATGCATCACGGCGCAGGCCAGCGCGCCATCGGTGCCGGGCTTCAGCACCAGGCCGAGATCGGCCTGTTTCATCGTCGCGTTCTCGTAGACGTCGATGACGATAATCTTGGCGCCACGCTCCTTGCGCGCCTTGATGGCGTGGGTCATGACGTTGACCTGTGTGACCACGGCATTGGTGCCCCAGATCACCACGCAGTCGGATTTCGCCATCTCGCGCGGATCTGGACCACGCAAAGCGCCGGCTCCCATCATCCAGCCGGTCCAGGCGAGGTTGGTGCAGATCGAACCGAAAAAGCCGGAATATCTTTTCGCGTGGCGCAGCCGGTCGATGCCGTCGCGCTGCACCAGCCCCATCGTGCCGGCATAATAGTAGGGCCAGACCGTCTCCGAGCCGTATTCTGCCTCGGCTGCGATGAACTTTTCGGCGACGAGGTCGAGCGCGGCCTCCCAGCTCGCTTCCTTCCAGGTGCCGTCGCCCTTAGCACCGGCGCGGATCAGCGGCTTCAGCAAACGGTCGGGATGGTGGACGCGGTCGGCATAACGCGCGACCTTGGCGCAGACGACGCCGGCTGTGTAGCTGTTGGACTTGGCGCCATGGACGCGGCCGATGCGGTTGCCGTCGAGCAGTTCGACCTCGAGCGCGCAGGTCGACGGACAATCATGCGGACAGGCCGAATGGCCGATGCGGAGGTGGGCGTGCTGGTTCATTGGGGTGAGGTTAGCTGGTTCCGAACGTGGCGTGTAGGGCCAGATCTTACCCTCCCCTTGATGGGGACGGTCGGCGCGTAGCGCCGGGGTGGGGTGTGGCGCAGACCCCCACCCCGCTCCGCTTCGCGGATCGACCCTCCCCACAAGGGGGAGGGTAATCACTCCGCCGTGCCTTCCTCGTACTCCGCCGACATGGTCAGCCACTTTTCCTCGTGGCCGGCCAGCGTCTGGGCCAGTTGCGAGCGCTCCTTGGCCAGCCGTGTCGCCGTCGAGGGATCCTTTTCGTAGACCGCCGGATTGGACAGTTCGTCCTCGATGCCGTCGATGCGCTTGCGGATGCGGTCCATCAGCGCTTCGGTGGCGCGGATCTCCTTGGCCAGCGGCTCGAAGGCGGCGCGGCGTGCCGCCGCATCGCGGCGGCGATCGGCCTTTGACGCCTTGTCGGCCTCGCGCTTGCCGCGGCGGTCGCCGGACACGCCGGTGACCAGCGTCTTATAGTCTTCGAGGTCGCCATCATACGGGTTGACCGCGCCGTCCCTGACCAGCCACAGCCGGTCGGCCGTCGCCTCGAGCAAATGGCGATCGTGCGAGATCAGGATGACGGCGCCAGGAAATTCGTTCAGCGCGTGGATCAGCGATTCGCGACTGTCGATGTCGAGATGGTTGGTCGGTTCGTCGAGGATGAACAGATTTGGACCCTCGAAGGCCGACAGGCCCATCAACAGCCGCGCCTTCTCGCCGCCCGACAGGTCCTTGGCGGCGGTGTTCATCTTCTCCGTCGTGAGACCAAATTGGGCGACGCGGCCGCGCACCTTCGATTCCGGTGCCTCCGGCATCAGCCGGCGGACATGCTCATAGGCGTTTTCGTCAGGCCGGAGATCGTCGAGCTGATGCTGGGCGAAGATCGCCACCTTGAGCCCGGGCGCTACCGTCATGGTGCCGCTCTCCTGCTTGAGCCGGCCGGACAGCAATTTGGCGAAGGTCGACTTGCCGTTGCCGTTGGCGCCGAGCAGCGCGATGCGGTCGTCGGCGTCGATGCGCAGCGTCATCTTCTTGAGGATCGGCTGCCCTTCGGTGTAGCCGACATTGATGTTGTTCAGCGCCACGATCGGCGAGGCCACCGTCTTCACCGGTTCGGGAAAAGAAAATGGCCGCACCGAATCGTTCACTATGGCCGCGATCGGCTTCATCTTCTCCAGCGCCTTGATCCGCGACTGTGCCTGCCTGGCCTTGGAGGCCTTGGCGCGGAAGCGCTCGACAAAGGATTCCATGTGCTTGCGGGCGGCCTCCTGCTTGACGCGGCCCTTCTCCTGCAATTCCTTCTGCTCTGTATATTGACGCTCGAACTGGTCGTAGCCGCCGCGCCAGAAGGTCAGCTTCTTCTGATCGAGATGGACGATCGAGTTGACGGCGCGGTTGAGCAGGTCGCGATCGTGCGAGATCAACAGCACTGTGTGCGGGTATTTCGACACGTAGTTTTCCAACCACAGCGTGCCTTCGAGGTCGAGATAGTTGGTCGGCTCGTCGAGCAGCAGAAGATCGGGCTCGGCAAACAGCACCGCGGCGAGTGCCACGCGCATGCGCCAGCCGCCGGAGAAGGACGAGGCAGGACGCCGCTGCGCCGCGTCATCGAAGCCGAGGCCGGCAAGAATGGTGGCGGCGCGAGACTCGGCGGAATGAGCGTCGATATCGGCCAGCCGCATATGGATGTCGGCGATGCGGTGCGGATCGGTGGCGGTCTTTTCCTCTTCAAGGAGTGCCGTGCGTTCGAGGTCGGCCTTGAGCACGATCTCGATCAGCGGGTCCTCGGTGCCTGGCGCTTCCTGCGCCACCTGGCCGATGCGGGTGCTCTTCGGCAGGCTGATCGAGCCTGTCTCGGACGGGAAATCGCCGGTGATGGCCTTGAACAGCGTCGTCTTGCCAGTACCGTTGCGGCCGACAAGTCCGGCCTTGGTGCCGGCCGGCAAGGTCAGCGAGGCATGGTCGAGAAGCAAGCGTCCGGCCATGCGGAGCGATAGGTCGTTGATGATCAGCATGCCGGCGCTTTTGCACCGGACATCAACGCTTCGCAAGGCCTTGCGGGCCAGTTGGCCACACAAGGCCTGGAAACGACGCCCGCGAGGGCGTCGTCAAAGCAGGCGATCAGCGGCTTGCCTGCCTCAGGCAGTCGCCTTGCGCTTCGTCGACTTCGTCACAGCGGCCGGCACTGCTGCCGGCTTGCGGCCGAGCCCGGTCGACTTTGCCAGCGCCGACCGTGTCGCCGAATAGTTCGGTGCGACCATCGGATAATCCGGCGGCAGGCTCCATTTGGCCCGGTAGTCATCCGGGCTCAGGCCATAGTCGGTCCGCAGGTGCCGCTTGAGCGACTTGAACTTCTTTCCGTCCTCAAGGCAGATGATGTAGTCGGGAAACACCGACTTCTTCGGATTGACGGCCGGAACCAGGTTTGGGGTTTCCGTGACAGCCGCACCAGCGAGCTTGCGAACCGAAGCGCTGACGCTGGCAATCAACTCGGGTAGGCCGGAAGCCGGAAGCGGATTGTTGCCTACATAGGCCGAGACAATATCGGCCGTCAGCTCGATAACGGTCTTATCATCGATATTTGACAATTCTTTCACCTTATTTGCGACAAAATCCTCCACCCCAGCGAAGACTTGTGTCGATGTATCTCTTTAACCGCGTCCCCCGACGGACCGCCAAATCTCATAAAGGAATTAAGAATCGGCAGAAATAGCTTTCATGCGAAATCGGCGCTATGCAAATTAGAAAATCTAATACTTGGAACTAGCAGACTTCGTGGCGGGGCTGTCGGCCAATATCTCCAGAATACGCTTCCAGCGGGCACAACGCCCGAAATCCTTCTGTTCTATCGCCTTTTCGGCCTTTATCGCGGCGTAAAGCGGTGCCTCGACGCCAAATTCCTTGATCAGCCAGTGCGCTTCCTGAATGGCCAGACGTTCATTTTCGTCAAACATGGTTTTCGGCCTCCGAACGTTCCACACCGACCGCGACGCAACTGCCGATGACGAGGACAGCTCCGGCAATGGCCGTCATCGTCAGCCGCTCGCCGGACAGGGTCAAAAGCAGGGTCGAAGTGATCGGCGTGAGATAGGCGACGACCGCGATCTTGCCGCTGCCTTCGAGTTTCACGGCGCGTGACCAGAAATAGTAGCCCAGGCCCATCGGGCCGGCGCCGAGATAGAGGCCGAGAGCCAGGTCCGAGCCGACGGGCCAGGCACCGCCATCGCGAGCGCACCACAGAAACGTCAAGGCGACGCCGATCAACGACGACGGCAGCAACAGGCGATCCGGTGAGGTGGCAACCCGTCCCACCATGATCGAATAGAAAGCCATGCACAGCGCGGACCCGAATGCGGCGAGATAACCGACGAGATCGCCCTGGAGCCAGGATTGGTTCCGCCCTCCCGAGATCACCAGCGCGACGCCGATGAAACCCACCACCGCGGCGAGGCCCAGCAGTGCCGGGCGTCGCGGATTTTCCAAGGCGATGACCGCAGCAGCGACCATCAACGGCCAGGTGTAGGCCATCAGATTGGCCTCGATGACCGGCATCGAAGCGAAGGCGATGTATTGCAGCACCATGGTGCCGACGAGGCCGATGAAGCCGACCGCGAGAGGGATGAGCGCAGCCCCGGCCGTGACCGGTGCTACTCTTTCGCGGCTCATCAGCCGGATGGCGACAAAGACGAGTGCAGCGCCTGTAAATTGCAGGAACTGCACCTGCGACACCGGGTGGCTGGCCAGCAGTGATTTGCCGACCAGCGCATTTGTCGACCACAACGCCACCGCGCCGGCAGCGAAGGCCAGCGCGGATATCGAGCCTGATCCAAACCGAAACAATCGGCGCGGAGCTCTAGTTCGCTGTTCGACCATGATCCTGTCCGAAAACCGGTTGCCACTTTTCGGGATCGTGGTTCATTACCATGATTCCCTGGCTCCACCCGGAACGGGCGCGTCGACGGGAGCGGGCACGGGATGCTCAGCCTCGAAGCGCCGATAGGCCGGCAGCTGGTTGGTCCAGACATCTTCGGCCAGTTCGTTCACCCACTCACGGTCATGATCGTTGTCGGCGGCGAGATAGAACATGCGGTTGTCATCGACATAGGGTTTGGCCACCGAACGCTGGTTGAGCACCAGTGTGACGCGCTCGCCGAACCGGATCGGCGCGGTGCGATGCAGGACGCCCAGGAACTGGCCAAGCGTCGCGTAGTTCATCTTGTGATCGATGCGCATGACTTGGTTGCGCGGAATCTCGCGGCCGGATTCGAGGATGGCGCGGCCGGTTTCGGAGTCGTCGCAGTAGATTTCGAGATGGCCGCCAACCAGCGGATTGCTGATCGACAGCGGAATGAGTTCGGTGACCGGAACGCCATCGCAATGCCATTCCACGGCACCGTCCTTGGGGTTCATGAAGGTGACTGTCGAGCCGACGATCGACAGCGGATAGGGCTCCAGCTTTGTGCCCATCATGTCGGACAGGCGTTCCAGGCGCAGCTTGTCGTGCAGCAATTCCTTGATCTCGGGGATGAAACGGTCGGCCCCGGTGATGAAGGTCAGGTCGAGGTGCTTGTGCACGGCGTGGCTGGCCTTGAGCTTCAGAGCAGCCTCCTCGATCGCGGCTAGCAGCGCCGGATCGTAGCCGTGCAGATATTGCGCGACACCGAAGCTCGACACTTTCCAGGCGGTTTCATGGCCGATGATGGCTTCGCGACTCATCGCATAACGCAGTTCGGGAATGGTATGGGCGTTCATTCTACTTCTCCAGGATGGGGGCAACACTTGGTAAACAGTCGATTAATTCACCCACCCCTGTAAAATTAGGAATGCTGGTGCTAGTGTAAGCCCAGCTTAAGGTCGAAACCGTGCGTCTGCTCAGTCAGGTCAACCTCAATTCGCTGAAAATCGTCGAGAGTGCTGCGCGGCACGGGAATTTCACGCGCGCCGGCGAAGAACAGTTTATCACCGCTTCAGCGGTCAGCCAGCGCGTCAAAAGCCTGGAAGATCAACTGCGCTTCAAGATCTTCCAGCGCGGTGGCAATGCGGTGTCGTTGACGCCGGAGGGCGAGACCTATGTCTCGCGCGTTCGCGAGGCGCTGGAGCGAATCGTCGCCGCCAGCATGGAAGCGACCGGGCAATCGCAGGAGCATGTGCTAAAAATATCGGTGCTGCCAACCTTCGCGGCACGCTGGCTGTTTCCGCGCCTGCCGCTGTTTCAGCAGCAACATCCCGATATCGTGATGCGGGTCTCGACGTCCTATGCGACGCACGAGTTCACGACTTCCGAATTCGATCTCGAAATCCGCTATGGCGACGGCCACTTTCACGGGCTGCAGTCCGACCTGCTGTTTCGGGAAGACTTGACACCGGTGTGCAGCCGCAAGCTGTTTCGTGAAGTTCTCGGCGACAAGCCGCCGTCGAGGGTGACACCGGACGACCTCAAGCACTTCACGCTGCTGCATTCCGATACCTGCACCCAGAACTGGCAATCCTGGCTCGGCTTCGCCGGCGCCAGCTTCGAGCTCAACGAGACCAAGAGCATCTATTTCGACTCGTGCATGATGTCCTACGAGGCTGCCAATTCCGGCATGGGCTTTGCGGTGGCCAACCGTGCCTATATGGCCAGCGACATCCGCGCCGAAAGGCTGGTGGCTCCCTTCGCCGTCCACCATCCGAACACGGCTGGTTGGTATTTTGTCTCTCCCCCGAAGAGCCTTGCCGCCCGTAAGGTGCATCTATTCAAGCAATGGGTCATGGCGGAAGCGGCTACGACGCAGAACGAGCTCGACAGCGAGATCGACAGCTGAGCGTCGATCAGGCTCGCCACCGGATCAGGCAAAGGCCCTGCCCTCCTCGCTGCGCTGAAAGAGCATCAGGTCCAACCCCAGGCTTGGCCGTCCCAGGATGGTCAGGATCGTATGCGCCTGGCCGCGGTGATGTGTCTGGTGATTGAAGACATGGTCCAGCGCCGGCGCCAGCCTTTGCGAGACGGTGCGCATGTCCGAGACGGTCATGTAGGTGAAGCGGCCCGTCAATGCCTTGTCGCTGAGGCCGCCGACCCAATCGATGATCCTCCTGTCCTCGGCTTCACGCGCCATCCGCAGGCCGGCCAACCCCCGATGCAGGATAGCGTCCAGTGTCGTCGGCGCGTCGCCCTCGCCTGTGAAGCGCTTCATCCAGATGCGGTCGGCTGTCAAAAGGTGGTTGAGCGTGCCCATCATCGAGCCGAAGAAGGCGCCGACATCGCGGTTGAATTCCTCTTCGTCGAGCTCGGCGGCGGCATCATAGATGCGGCCATTGGCCCATTGATTATAGGCCGCAAACATCATGAAATGCTGTCTCATGGCTTCCCCTCGGCTCGCGTCGATGCGGGGCCTACCTAACCCGCAGGAACGCCGCCGCCAATGACCATTCTGCTCTATGACCTCGTCGGACGCGACACCACACGTCCGTTCAGCCCGCATTGCTGGAAGGTGACGATGGCGCTCGCCCACAAGGGGCTCGACACATCGACCGTGCCGACGCGCTTTCTCGAGGTGCCTGCTGTCGAGGGCGGCGTTTCGAAAACCGTCCCGGTGATCCGGGACGGCGAGACGGTCGTCACGGATTCCTTCGCCATCGCGCTCTATCTCGATGAAGCCTATCCGGACCGGCCGACGCTGTTTGACGGTGAAGGCGGCAAGACGACGGCGCGCTTCGTCGAACGCTGGTCGCAACTGACCATCCACCCCTACGTGACCAGCGCGGCGATCATGGACCTCCACACCATGCAGGACGCGGAAAACGCCGCTTATTTCCGTCAGAGCCGGGAGCAGCGTCTCGGCAAGCGGCTGGAAGACGTGATGGCTACCCGGGAGGCCCGGCTCGGCACCTTCAGGGCCTCGCTGGAACCATTGCGCTCGACGCTCTTCTATCAGCCATTCATCGGCGGCACGTCGCCGCTGTTTGCCGACTATATCGTCTTCGGCGCGCTGCAATGGGCACGCATAGCCTCGCCTTACCAACTGGTCGACGACGGCGACGTGGTAGCGCAGTGGTTCGCCCGCTGCCTCGACCTGCATGGCGGGCTGGGACGAAAGGTAGCCGCGGCAGCGTAACGCCGCAGCGCCTGCCCTGCCGCAAGGCAGCACGAGCCGTCAATGTGCTGCAAAAAAGGTCAGCCGAGGCGATAGCCAGGCCTTACTTGGCCGCCGCCTTCTTTGGCTTGCTGGCTTTCGTGGCAGGCTTTGCCGCCTTGGGGGCGGCTTTTGCCTTGCCGGCGCCAGTTGCCTTCTTGGTTGGCTTTTTGGCTACCGACTTCCCCGCGGCATCTTCCTGATCGACATCGGCCGCCGCCTGATGCCAATGGCGCTCATGGTGTCCAGCCGGTTGTCCCTCTTGTAGCCAGATCTGATGCGCGCGGTTGCGAATGCGTTCCTGACGATCGTCTGCCATGGTCCTGTTGTCTCCATGCGGGCCGACTTCAGCGCGGCGCCGACACGCGACTATAGCAAGCAAAGCGTTGCTGTGCAGCCGTCTGATCGGCGCCCCTTGGCAATGGGCCGGGCGGCTTGTATAGAGCCCGCCACTCTCAATTCCATTCTCAGACAAGGACGACCCATGGCGCTCGAACGCACATTTTCGATGATCAAGCCGGACGCAACCCGGCGCAACCTCACAGGTGCCATCACCAGGATGCTGGAAGAGGCCGGCCTGCGCGTCATCGCCTCGCGCAGGGTCTGGATGAGCCGCCGTGAGGCGGAAGGCTTCTATGCCGTCCACAAGGACCGTCCGTTCTTCGGCGAACTGGTTGAATTCATGTCGTCGGCACCGACAATCGTGCAGGTGCTGGAAGGCGAGAACGCCATTGCGCGCAACCGCGAAGTGATGGGCGCCACCAACCCGGCCAACGCCGCCGAAGGCACCATCCGCAAGGTGCATGCGCTGTCGATCGGCGAAAACTCGGTGCATGGCTCCGATGCGCCGGAGACCGCGGCGGAAGAGATCAAGTACTGGTTCTCGGACACCGAGATCGTCGGCTGAGCCGATAATCCAAACCTTGGATCCCGTAGAAAGGCCGGTGTTTCGCCGGCCTTTTTTCATGACCGAACTGTCGGGTTCCCTTGCGAACTGCATGTATTAGGGTGAGACATTGAACTGATGTATCCGACAATGGAGCGGACCTCAGCATGACCAGTGCCATTCCGGGCTTCTTCCAAGGCACAGAGATGCCGGACAGCGGCTGGTGGGAGGCGCTGTGGCCTGACCCCGCCGGGGTGCTTTCGGCAACGGGGATCAAGCCGGGCATGGAGGTGATCGATCTGTGCTGCGGCGACGGCTGGTTCACGCTGCCGATTGCCAAAGTGGCCCGCCATGTTGTCGCCATAGACATCGATGCCAGCATGCTCGACATCACCCGACAGCGGTTGGTCGACGGCGGCGCGACGAATTGCGACTTTGTCGCGGGCGACGCCTATGAGCTTGCAGGGCTTGTGCCTCGACCCGTTGACTTCATCTTCATGGCCAACGCTTTTCATGGCGTTCCGGACCGGCCGCGCCTCGCCCGTGCCGTGCGCGCGACGCTTGGCCCGGCCGGCCGTTTCGCCATCGTCAACTGGCACCAGTATCCGCGGGACAAAACGACTGTGCTGGGCGAGCCGCGCGGACCGAAGACCGAGCTGAGGTTGTCTCCGGAGCAGACCATAGCGGCCGCCGAGGCGGGTGGCCTCAGTTTTGCCGAACTGGTCGAGGTGCCGCCTTATCACTACGGCGCCGTATTCGAACTGACCAAGGCTTGAGACGCGCCCGCCGCCCGCGACGGATTTTGGTCACTTCGGCTGGCGATCTTTTACGTTCGCATGGTCATTCGCTGCCTCCGTATCGGTGGCCGGTGTCTGTGTATCCTCACCGGCAAACGGACTACCTTGCCCAGGCGCGAGGTCGCCGCTGTGGCCGGCCTTGTTGGTCTGGAACGGGTGGCCATCGTCGCTGAGACCATGCTGCAGGGCATTGACCAGATGGTCGTCCGCCTTCGCAAGGCCGGTGAAAGCAAGGAGCGATGCGCCTGTGGCAGCGAGGATAAGCGCGTGCGTTTTCATCTCTGGACTCCTTTGAGTTAAGCCAGAACGAGCCGCAGCAGGTCTGGCGGCTTCAACGAAGGGATACTCGAAATATCCCTTTTGCCTTGCCCGCCATGTCTGGGAGAGGAACGCTTCCCTTGCCCGAATTATTCCGAAAAAGTGCTGGCGATCGAAATTCGCGCTAGATTTAACTTGCGGCGCTAAAGCGCAGGATTTCGTGGCCGTCCTTGTCAACAATGATGAGCTTGCCGGCATCGATACGGTATGATGCGGCCTTGACCAAGGCATCGAACAACGCCTTTTCCTCGGCCATCACCTCAGGCGCGCAGGCCTTGTAGGTCGAGCCGATGTCGCTGATCGCGATCGTCTGGCCCTCGACCTTGGCGGCGGCGAAATAGCTGTTGCAGGGGCCGTTGCCACCTGCCTTGCCGGCCTCGCTGACCTTGAACGTCGCTTGCGGTGCGGTGACGGCGCCGATGCCGTCGACAAAGTCGACCAGCCAGAGCTGATCAAAGACGGAAACCGTCGGCTCGGCGCTCGGAGTGACCATCTTCAGCACGATGGTCTGCGGCACGTCGGTCAGCGGATCGACCTGATGGCGCATATCGGAAATGAACAGGAGCCTGTCGTTTACGGTAATGCGGGCCTGCAACGCGTAAGTCATTTGCGACCGAATAGCGGAGGGATCGAATTTGATCTCGAAGCTGATCGGCACCTGGCCGGCTGGCTTTACTTTCTGCTCGCCGATAATGGTGGCCGGCGCATCGGCCAGCGACACGTCGGCTAGCTGGACGGAGAGGACGGCACTGGGCGGCAAGGCAATGCGCTCGCGATAGATCACCTGGCCTCTCACGGAATTTTCGGCGGCAAGGGAGGGGTCCGGCACGGCCAATATGCCGACGACCAGAGGCACGAAACCGAAGACGAAGAACTCCGCGATCCTGTCCAGCATGACCACCTCCCTCACCCAGGGCTGCCGATTCCCAGGCTGACCAATCCCGTCAATTGGCCAAAGGATTGCGGTCAATGCATGGCTGCAGCAGGATTTTATTCGGACGGTTTCCAGCGTTGCGCGGCCCTGGCGTCGGCTTCCTTGGCCTCGACCCAGCCGCCCTCGGAGCCGTCGGCGCGATGCTCCTTCTTCCAGAAGGGCGCGCTCGATTTGAGATAATCCATAAGAAAATTCGCCGCCTCGAAAGCAGCCTGGCGATGCGCCGAGGCGGCCACCACCAGTACGATGTTGTCGCCGGGCGCGATCTTGCCGTGGCGGTGGATGGCCGTGAGGCCTTGCAGAGGCCAACGCTCGATCGCTTCAGCAGCGATGCGGGCGATTTCTGCTTCGGCCATGCCGGGATAGTGTTCGAGTTCAAGCGCTGAGAGCGCGCCCTGCTCGTCTCGGCAAAGGCCGGAGAAAGTCACCACGGCGCCGATATCGGCGCGGCCTTGCGTCAGTCTGGCGATCTCGGCGGCGACGTCAAAATCCTGCGCCTGAATACGCACGACGGGTACGACCGCGCCGGTCATGTCAGCCCCCGGTCATGGGCGGGAACAGCGCGATCTCGCGGGCGCCCGCGATCTTCTCGCGATGCTCGACATGTTCCTGGTTGATGGCGACGCGGATCACGTCGGGATATTGCAGCGCGTGCTCATAGCCCTCGCCGCGCGATTTCAGCCAGCGCAGGAGATCGGCGACCGTCTCGATGCCCGCAGGCAAGTCGACGTCTTCCTCTGGCATGCCGATGCGTTCGCGCACCCAGGCAAAATAGATGAGCCGGGTCGTCATCTCACTCGTCCATGATGTGCTTGAGCCCGGCGCGGAAATAGTCGTAGCCGGTGTAGAGCGTTACCAACGCCGCGATCCACAACAGCACCAGCCCGGTCTGGGTGGTCAGCGGGAAGATCTTGTCGCCGGCCGGCCCGGCGAGCAAGAAGGCGATGGCGACCATCTGGATGGCGGTCTTCCATTTTGCCAGCTGCGTCACCGGCACCGAGACTTTCAGCGCCGCCAGATATTCGCGCAGGCCCGAGACCAGGATTTCGCGGCACAGGATGATGATCGCCGCCCACAGCGACCAGCCCGCAATGCCCGCATGGCGATCGGTGTCGGCTGCCAGCAGCAGCAGGCAGGTAGCGACCAGCAATTTGTCGGCGATCGGGTCGAGCATCTTGCCGATGTTGGAGGTTTGCTGCCAGGCGCGCGCCAGGTAGCCGTCGAGATAATCGGTGATCGAGGCGAGCAGGAAAATGATCAGCGCCGACCAGCGGGCGAAGTCGCTCGACTTCAGATGTCCTTCGAGAAAAAAACACAGCACCACCAGCGGCACCGCGACGATGCGGGCGTAAGTGAGCATATTGGGCAGGTTGAACGCGCGCTTGGCCATATCCGGGGGAACTCTTTCTGCCTGCCTACTCAAATCAGATACGAATGTGGGGGGTCAACAGGCCAGAATCGATTGGCCAGCCGAAAATACCCGAATCCATCTAAACTGTGATGCATGTCGTTGCCCCAAAACCGCTGCACACTTTTGGGCGACATGCATTTTTCCTTTTCATGCATGTCATTGCCCCAAAACCGCTGCACACTTTTGGGCGACATGCATCAGCTCTCATGGAAATGATTGTAGACCAGTTTGGCGACCTGTTCGGAAATGCCGTCGACTTTCCTCAAATCCTCTATTGCCGCACGGCTGACTGCCTTGGCGGTGCCGAAATGCATGAGGAGCGCTCGCTTGCGGCCGGGGCCGATGCCGCTGATCTCGTCAAGCGGGCTCTTGACCATCTCCTTCTTGCGGCGTGCACGGTGCGAACCGATGGCGAAACGGTGGACCTCGTCGCGCAGGCGCTGGACGAAATAGAGCACGGGATCGCGAACCGGCAGCGAAAACGAATCCCGCCCTTTGACGAAGAAGCGCTCGCGGCCGGCATCGCGATCCTGGCCCTTGGCGATACCGATGGCAACCACGCGGTCCTCGATGCCGAGATCCGCGAGTATCTTGCGCACCGCCGTCATCTGACCCTGGCCACCGTCGATCAGGATAACGTCGGGCCAGGCCGGGAAGCTGCCGGAGATGTCGTCTTCGATATCGTCTGCTGAACCGTCAACTGCATCGCCAGCGGGAACATCGCCATGTTCCTTGAGCAGCCGCGAAAACCGCCGCTCCATCACCTCGCGCATCATGCCGAAATCGTCGCCAGGCGTGATGTCGGTCGAGCGGATGTTGAATTTTCTATACTGGTTCTTCACAAAGCCTTCCGGCCCGGCGACCACCATGGCGCCGACCGCATTGGTGCCCATGATGTGCGAATTGTCGTAGACTTCGATGCGCACCGGCGGCTTGGTCAGGCCGAAGGTTTCGGCGAAACCCACCAGCAGGCGTCCTTGCGTCGAGGTTTCAGCCAGCCGCCGCCCGAGCGCCTCGCGGGCATTCTGCAGGGCGTTGTCGGTCAGGTCTTTCTTTTCGCCGCGCTGCGGCACCGAGATCGCGACCTTGCGGCCGGCACGGGCGGAGAGCGCTTCGGCCAACAATTCCTGATCCTCGACGCCATGCGACAGGAGGATCGCGCGCGGCGTCGGCTTGTCGTCATAGAATTGCGCCAGGAAAGAACCCAGCACCTCCGCCGCCTCCAGCGCCGGATCGGCTTTGGGGAAATAGGCGCGGTTGCCCCAGTTCTGGCCGGTGCGGAAAAAGAACACCTGGATACAGACCTGGCCGCCCTCCTGATGGATGGCAAAAACATCGGCCTCGTCGACGGTCGCCGGGTTGATGCCCTGGTGGCTCTGCACATGCGACAGTGCCGCAAGTCGATCGCGATAGATGGCGGCGCGCTCGAAATCGAGAGCTTCCGACGCTTGCTGCATGGCGACCGAGATTTCCGTCTTCACCTTCTGGCTGCGGCCGGACAAGAAGTCCTTCGCCTCATTGACCAGTTCGGCATAGTCCTGGTGCGAGATTTCGCCAGTGCAAGGCCCGGCGCAGCGCTTGATCTGGTAGAGCAGGCACGGCCGCGTGCGGTTCTCGTAGAAAGAGTTGGTGCAGCTCCTGAGCAGGAAGGCGCGCTGCAGCGAATTGATGGTGCGGCCGACCGCGCCGGCCGAAGCGAAGGGGCCGAAATAGTCGCCTTTGCGCGAGCGCGCACCGCGATGCTTGTAGATGCCGGGCGAGACATGGTCGCCGGTCAAGAGGATATAGGGAAACGACTTGTCGTCGCGCATCAGCACATTGAATCGCGGCCGCAAGCGCTTGATAAGATTGGCTTCGAGCAGCAGCGCTTCGATCTCGGTGCGGGTGACGACGAATTCCATCGTCGACGTTTCGCGCACCATGCGGCCGATGCGGTTGGTGTGGAAACGGCCTTGCGCATAGTTGGTGACGCGCTTCTTCAGGCTGCGCGCCTTGCCGACATAGAGCACGTCGCCGGCCGCGTTCATCATGCGGTAGACGCCGGGCGCGTTAGGCAGCCGCTTGACCAGCGTCTGGATCACCTCGGCGCCGACCATGCCTTCGGCGTCGCCGGCATGCGGCGTCCAGTCGATGGCGGTGAAGGCGACATCGGGACCGGCAGGTTCGACGATCTCGTCGACCGCCTCGTCCTCAAGGTCGGTGTCGGGGGGCAGATCGTCGGCGCCGCCGCGCGGTTTGTTTTTGTGATCCACAGGACTCATTCCGTCATGCCTGTCACATCGGGCGTCTGCCACGCAAGATGCTGGCCGCCATCAAGCGCGATCATCTGGCCGGTGACCGAGCGCGCTTCCCAGAGATAGCGGATTGTGGCGCCGAATTCCGGCAATTCCGGGCCGCGCTTGAGGATCAAGCCATCGACCTGCGCGGCAAAATCGCTGTCGTCTTGGCGCGCGTTCTTCAGGGTCGGCCCAGGGCCGATGGCATTGACGCGGATGCGAGGGCCGAGCGATTGCGCCATCATCTGGGTGGCCGTCCACAGCGTCGACTTGGACAGTGCGTAGGAAAAGTAGCGGGGCGTCGGCCGCCAGACGCGCTGATCGATCATGTTGACGATCAGACCCTCCTGCCCCTCCGGCAACGCCCGGGCGAAGTTCTGCGCCAGCAGCGCTGGCGCCTTCACATGCACGGCAAAATGCCGGTCCCAGGCCCGCCAGTCGAAATCCAGAACCGAATCATCCACGAACAGCGACGCATTGTTGACCAGCAGCGAAATCGGTCCGAGCGCTGCTTGTGCCAGGCCGACAAGGTCGCCGGCGGCGTCCATATCGGTCAGGTCGGCGGCGACCACGGCGGCGCGGCCACCGCCGGCATTGATTGCGGCGACCAACGCATCTGCCTCGATACGCGAGCGGTTGCAATGGATGGCGACGGCAAAACCATGGGCGGCCAGATCCTCGACGATTGCCCTGCCGATCCGTTTCGCCCCGCCCGTCACCAGCGCCGTGGCAGTGGCTTTGCTCATAGGGTGTCAATCCTCAATTTTGGCCCGAAAACACGGTGCCGGCGAAATATGGCCCGGCATGCGTTAAATGGCGTTTGTACCTTGGGCAGCATTGTGGCGAAACCGCCGGTTGGGCTCCCAAGCCGTCCTGGACTCGGGAGCGCCGGACCGGAATATAGGGCGCTGGACTCCTTGCACCAAGCGGTGTGCAGCGCAGCGCGGGATGGCTCCTGCCATTTCGCTGTTGCGAAGATGCAACGTCAAGGTTCGGCCTCATTCGCGCCGGGGAATGACCCAAGTTCAGGTTCGCTTCAGCCGCATTTTGACACGACATTTGGAACCGACGAACGCCAGATCCGTTTCACCCCCCGGACGGGTAGATGGCGGTCGTGAGAAACAAGCCTGTGTCCTGTGGCTTAAGGAGTAAAGAACAATGCAAGCCAATCTCAAATTCGCACGGCCGCTGGCCGTCGCGCTCGGGCTCTTCGCCCTCAGCGGAACCGCCTATGCCGCAGACGTCGTCCAGGAAGAGCCGCCGGCACCCGCGCCGATCGCTGAACTCCCGGTCGCTTCGTGGGCCGGCCCTTATGCCGGTCTTAACGTCGGCTATGGCTTCAGCGGCCGCACCAAGGAAAAGGATTTCGGCGTCGAGACCGATACCAAGGGTTTTGTCGGCAGCGTCTTCGGCGGCTATCAATGGCAGCAGGAGAACTTCGTCTACGGCGCTGAAGCCGAACTCGGCTACAACGGCGTCAAGGGCGACGACAACGGCATCAACTCCAAGGGCGGCTTCGAAGGCTCGCTGCGTGCTCGCCTCGGCTACGCCGTGACCCCGGAAATCCTGCTCTACGGCACCGGCGGTCTCGCCGGCAGGAGCCTGAAGGTGGAGGACAGCGTTCTTGGCGCCAGCGATACCGCAACCATGCTCGGCTGGACCGCTGGCCTCGGCACCGACATCAAGCTGACCGACAACGTCTTCGGCCGTGTCGAGTATCGCTACACCGACTTCGGCAGCAAGAGCTTCGATGGCATTGGCAAGGTCAAGGCCACCGACAACCGCGTCACCTTCGGCGTCGGTATGAAGTTCTAAGTCGTTCAAAGCCACGACACGAAAGAGCCGGGCCTCGCGCCCGGCTTTTTTTGTGTCCGGGTGATCACGCCTGATCGTGTCGATCAACCGGGTTCATCGGGCCGATCAACCGGGGTGATCGGCCGATCAACCGGGAATGCAGGGCTTCAGCTCTGGAAATTTTTCGTCGAACCGTGCAGCCCAGCGCGTCAGCCGGGCGCGACCCTTTTCCCATTTTCCGGCAAAGCGCAGCGAGAGATAGCCGAGGCAGGCGCGCAGCGCCATTTGGCCGGCAGTGATTTTCTTCGGCAGCTTCGGCGGGTTGGCGTTGAGCAGGTCGAGCGCTGCCGTGATCTTCGCCCATTGGCGGTCGAGCCAGGGCTGATAGACCATCTCCTCGGGCCGCGTGCGCCGTTCATAGACCATCGACAGCGCGCAGTCGCAAATGCCGTCCGCCAATGCCTCCAGCACTTCCGCCTCGAGCCGCTTGTCGGGATTGCGCGGAAAAAGCGCGCTCTTCGAAACGCGGTTGAGGTGCTGGGTGATGGCGCGACTGTCATGGATGGAGCGACCGTCCTCAAGCACCAGAACCGGGATTTTGCCGAGCGGGTTGGCGATCATCAAGTCGGCCGGCTTCTCCTCGGTCTTGATCGGCACCAGATCGACGGCGATGCCGGCATAGGCTGCTGCCATCCGTACCTTGGAACTGTAGGGAGAAGTCGACGCGTAGAGCAGCTTCGGCATGGATCGGTTTCCTGTTTGCTGGAGGGCAGTGTTGACCGATTGGGCGCGATCGAGCAATGGCCAGAAGCGGAAAACCCAGCCGCCAGCGAGCGACGTTCGGCAAATCCGAAATCTGCGGCGCAGACAGTGGCGGCACTCGGATCAGGTGGTCAACAACCAAGGTTGGAAAGCCCCACGCCGACACAAAAAAAGCCCCACCGGACTCCGCCTCGTGGCGAAGTCCTGGGAGCTGCGAAAAGATTTCCTCCGTCCGCCTCTGTTCTCGCCTTCCGATTACCGAAACAACGAGCGGGGCGCCCTGTCAGGCACCCGCCCTTGACTGTTTCGGCACTCCCCCAGACGAGGGAGAACGCGACTACTTCTTGCCAGCCTTGGCGGGTGCCGCCTTCGGCTTGGCCGCAGGTGTCGCCTTCTTCACAGGCGCCGAAGACTTCGCTGCCGCTGCCTTCTTTGCCGGTGCAGCCTTCGCAGCCGGCTTCTTGGCAGGCGCTGCCTTCGCAGCCGGTTTCTTGGCCGGTGCTGCTTTCTTCACAGCAGGTTTGGCCGCGGCCTTTGCAGCAGGCTTCTTGGCAGGTGCGGCCTTCGCAGCCGGCTTCGCCGCTGCCTTGGCAGGTGCTGCCTTTTTCACTGCCGGTTTTGCAGCAGCTTTTGCCGCCGGCTTCTTGCCCGGCGCTGCTTTTGCCTTGGCCACTGCCGCCTTCGGCTTGGCAGCAGGTGCTGCTTTCTTCACTGCGGCTGCGACCTTCGCAGTCGCTGCTTTTGCGGGTGCTTTCTTTGCCGGTGCCTTGGACGCCGGCGCTTTGGATGACTGCTTAGCCATGCGATGCCCCTTCCGTTGTGCCGACGGTCGTAATGACCCGGCGCGCTCATGCATATCTGACTCGCGGCTTGCTAGCCAGCGAAGCAACAGACTGATTTTCGCAGCTTAAATTTTGGTTACGGATCGCATGCGATCGTGTCGATCGCCGCAAAAAACCAGTGCTGATCTTTTACCATTGCCTAGAGTGTGCCGTCGACATTCTCCACACCTGCGAGACCACTCACCTGCAAAGCTCTGAAGATCATCCGGAAGCTTTGCGCATCGATCTTCGGTCGCTGATGTCATGACCGCTGTTTCATCGGCGCGATCATCTCGTGCAAGAAGTCGATCTACACTGCAATGCGATGGCCGATCGCTGCGTTCACCTTGTCAAACGTCATCGCACCACCCGCCTACGCGCATGTTGACAGAGTACTCTACATCACAGAGTATTCTGTGTAATTTGCTGGAGCGCTTCATCGCACGGGAGCAAGCGGCGCCTTCGCTGTTCAAGATTGCCGAGACGGCGACCCATGCCAGCGGCCCCGTCGTCGGTGATCTCTGGTCTGGTCGCATCGGAGCTGACTTATGAGTGCCAACGAAATCATCCACCAGAGCACACGGCTCAGGATCATGGCTGCCCTGAACATGCTGGAAAGGCGCGAAACGCTGGACTTCAGCCAGTTGAAGGCAATCGTGGACGTTACCGACGGCAATCTCGGTGCACATCTCGATAGGCTGGCCAGGGCCGGCTATGTCGACATCGAAAAGCTGTTCGTCGGCCGCCGGCCGCAGACGCGCGTCAGGGCGACGACGAGCGGACGGCGTGCGTTCCGCGGCCACGCCGCGTTCCTGCGCAAGATCCTCGATCAGGCCGAGGTGGCTCCGCGCAGAAAATAGCGTGGCGACTGGACAAGCCTCTCATCGCGTGGCGACCACGGCGACACCGGCCCCGATCATCACACCACCCCCTGCACGGTTCACCCGGCGCACGATCTTTGGCGTGCGCAACAGGCTGCGGGCGCGACCGGCGAGGGCGACATGGCCGCCGATCACCACCACTTCGACGGCCAGGATCACCATCATCAGCACACCGACATGCCCAAGGGTGAGCGACGCGCCGACGACATTGGGCAGCAGCGCAATGTAGAACAACGGCATTTTCGGATTACCGAGATTGAGCGCGATGCCGGTGGCAAAAATCGTCAGCAGCCCGCGCCGTCCGGAGACGGCTTGCAGTTCCGGCACGACGGGTACGGCGGTCCACAGCCTGATGCCCATCCAGATCAGATAGGCCGCGCCGCCATAACGAAGCACCGTCATGACGAGCGCCATCTTGGCGGCGATGATCGACAGGCCGAAAGCGGCGAGCATCAGGAAGATGAGGATGCCAACCACCGTGCCGGCGCCATAGGCGATGCCCGACGCAGCGCCGCTGGAGATGGTACGCGCGACGATCGTCATGTTGTCCGGTCCGGGGCTGGCAGCGAACACGAAGAAGGCGGCCGCGAAGGCAAGGATGGTGGCAATATCCATGAAGGCTCCCGAAAGTGATCTGTTGCTCTCGGGCGTTCAGATTAGCCAGTTTACACGTCGGCGCCATCAGGAAAATTCAGGATCTTCGCGATGTGCATTCCGTCACGGCTGATAGCCGAGGCAGATGGCACCGAGCGCGACGATCGCACAGGCGCCGACACGCCTGGGCGTCAGCATCTCGCCGAGAAACAGCCGCCCGATAAAGGCCGCGAAGACGACGCTGGTTTCGCGGATCGCGGTAATCGGACCTGCCGGCCCAAGCGCGAAGGCGGCGACCACGACGCCATAGGCCAGAAGTGCGAACAGGCCGCCGCCCAGCGCCTTCCAGGTTTCCGCAGCCCGCAGGTTGACGACGAGCCGGCCACGACAGGCGACGAAGGTCGCCGGCAGCAAGGCTCCGTAGAGCAGCAGCACCCAGGCAGTGTAGGCGGCGGCATTTCCCGCCGCACGAACGCCGATCGCATCGACCGTCGCATAGGCGGCAATGATCGCTCCCGTTGCCAGTGCAAAGAGGATCGATGTCGTGGCGGCTCTTCCTCGTCCGAGCGAAAGGCCCATGATACCGCCGGAGACCAGCGCGACGCCGACGGTCTGCGGCAGGGTGAGCTGCTGGTTGGCCAGCAAGAACCCGCCGAGCGTCACAAGCAGCGGCACACTGCCGCGAACGATCGGATAGACCTGTCCCAGCTCGCCATATCTGTAGGCGGCCACCAGAAACACACTGTAGCCGACCTGCAGGCAGGCCGAGAGCATGACATAGGGCCAGGCCGGCGCGGCCGGAAGGGCGTGGAAGAGGGCGAAGGGAATGGCGAGCGCCGTGCTGGAAAAGCTCATGACTGTGACGGTCCACAACCTGTCGGCCCCGGTTCGCAGGAAGGCGTTCCAACTCGCGTGCAGGATCGCGGCGAACAGCGCGAGTCCGATGACCAGCGGGCTCATTGCGGCCTGCGCGAAGCAGCGATGATGCCCAGGGCCGCCTTGCGGGCGTCGCGAATGGCGGTGTCCGCCTGCCCCATCTGCGCCAGCAAGGTCGCGCCTTCGATCAACATAAGCAGTGTCGCCGCCACGCTCTCGGCGCGGCCACGTGGCATCACCTCTTCAAGGATCGACTGCATGCGCTGTTTGAGGCCGTTCTTCTGCCTGGCGACAGCCTTGAACACCGGATGCCTGGGATCGCCGAACTCGGCCAGCGCATGCGCGAACAGGCAGCCATGGAAATCCGGGCTGCGGAACCAGCGTTCATGCCAATCGAAGATTTTTCCGATTTTCTGCTCTGGCATGATGCCCTCTTCGGCGAGCCGGTCAAGCTGGGCGTCGAAGCGCATGGCGCGATAATCGAGCACCTCGACGATCAGTTCATCCTTGCTGGGAAAGTGGCGATACATCGTCATCTTGGCCACACCGGCTTCGGCGATGATCCGGTCGATGCCAGTGGCGTGGAAGCCGGCCTGCTTGAACAGCGCGTAGGCCGTTTCAACGACATGCTGGCGTTTGTCGGAAGCAGGCGATGACTTCATGGCGGCTACCGATGATGAGACAGGTCTGTCTCATATTCATGCAGCGGATCGCGCGTTCTGTCAACACCGCACGGAAAAACGCCCGCGGCCGATCAAGCCGCAGGCGCGAAAGGGATTGGAAACGGGGAGCCGAGTTTAGCGCAGGACGCGGCAGCGGCCGTTGTAGACCATCCAGCGGTCGAAGCCAGAAACGCAGAATTCGACATTGTCGCCGATCGAGGCAAAGCCCTGGCCTTCCTCGATAAGGTACCAGATGGTGCGATCGCGGCCGTCGGACAGGCTGACGGTGGCGCCGCAGTAGCGGCGGCCGATTGGCCAGGTCTCGCTGGCCGCCAGATAACGATGCTGATGGATGCGCCGGAAATCGGTGATCTGCACATCAGGCAGATGTGGCACGTGACGCACCTGGTAGGAGAAGCGGCTGGTGATCTTGTTCAACACCCAGGCTTCGGCGCAGACGCCGCTGTCCTCATCGGTATAGACCGCAAGATCGGCGGCCTGCGCCACCTGGGTGATGCCAAGAGGCGCGGCAAGCGGAGTGCAGAGCGAAATCAGGGCAGCAAGTGCGGATTTGGCGAAGCGAGTCATGGCAGCCTCTCAAGGTCGACTGCGCGCACTGTGCGGATTCGCTTGGCGGCGGTCAAGCGGTTGCCTAAACAATGGTTTCCAGTCTGGAACGGCGTTGGCCAAAGCCCGCCTTTTCCGGCGCCGAACGGCGACGCCGAAATCATTCGCCGTCAAGCCTGCTCGCCGGCCAGCCATTCCAGTGACCAGTGCGCCGGCTTTTCCACGGCAAGCAGTCTGTGCAGGGCGGGCAGCAGCGTCCGCAGCTCGCCCTCCAGCGTGAAAGGCGGGTTGACCACCAGCAGGCCGCTGCCGTCAAGGCTGGGCTCCGAAGAGGCCGGCCTGATCTCGAATTCTATGTCGAGCAGCTTCGGGATGCCGGATTGCTTCAGCGCCTTGCGGAAGGCGATGATCGCCTTGCGGTCCTTGATCGGATACCACAGCGCATAGATGCCACCGGGCCACCGCTTGTGCGCCCTCATGAGCCCGTCGACGAGGCGCTCGAACTCACCCGCTTCCTCGAATGGCGGATCGATGAGAACCAGGCCGCGCTTTTCCTTCGGCGGCAGATGCGCGCCGAGCGCCAGCCAGCCATCGAGCTCGATGATCCGGGCCTGGAAATCGCCGGCAAAGAGCATCCTCAGCTTCGCGACATCCTTGGGGTGCAGCTCGATCGCCGTCAGCCGGTCCTGCTTGCGCATGAGATGACGCGCGATCAGCGGCGAGCCCGGATATTTGTGGATGCCGCCCTCTGGGTTGAGCGACCGTACCGTTTCCAGATAGGGCGCGAGCAGGGCAGCCACCGGAGCGGCGAACGGCGCATCGATCAGTCTGCCGATGCCGCCTTGCCACTCACCGGTCTTCTGCGCTTCGACCGACGACAGATCGTAACGGCCGATGCCGGCATGGGTGTCGATGACGCGAAACGCCTTGTCCTTCTGCTTCAGATACTCGATCAATCGCGTCAGCACGACATGCTTGACGACGTCGGCGAAATTCCCGGCATGATAGGCGTGGCGGTAGTTCAATTGGATCCCCTGCCCCAGCGCGGCGGTGGCGGCTGCGAATTCGGGTTTTCCGGCCGGCCGCCACGAGTGCGCAAGGTCAGCAAAAACCCGATCAGGCCGATCGCCATCAGCGCGTAGCCGACCGGCCGTGCGCGGCTATCGATCTCGCTGATACCGGAGCGCAGGACGAGATCGACTACTCGCATCGGTATGTCGTCGGCATCACCCGGCCCGACGGTAAAGGTATAAGGGCCGGGGCTGACGGTCGCGATCACGCCGGCCTCGTCACGAAAGATCTTGTCGGGCAGTTGCGGGCTGGCCTGGCGCGGGTTGTCGGCGTGGTTGAATTGCAGCGTCGAGGCGAGCACCGTGCGGCCATTGCTGGCGGCGGTCAGCGTCAGCACGGTGCGCTGCTGCGAGACGATGCGCTCGGCTCTTGCGGTCAGGTCGACCAGCACCCGCACCGGCGCGTCGCTGCCGGAGAGCGGAACCGTCAGCGGCTTAAAGCGGCCCTGCTCGTAGACCCGCCAGATGCCGATCTCATGGCCGGAGAAATTGCTCATCGCCCAGGGATAGATGACACCGATGCCGGTGCCGGCGAGCAGGATCAGAACAAACAGAAAGCGCATTCGCATCACCACAGGCTATTCTGACCTTGCCAATAGCGCCCCGACGATCAAAAGGCGATGGCCAGTTGCGGCAGTTGTCCTGCTTCCGGAGCTTTCGCGGCTTGTGCGCCTTGGGCAAGGCAGCAGGCTTCATGATTAACCATTCGCAAACGGATATGCTTAAGGAATTGCTAATTTAGTTGACTATGATCTTCACAGGTATATTTTCGATGCGTTGGGATGTGCAATTTGGGCGAGCAATCGACGATGATGGCAAAAGACGCGTGATCGCGATTTCCGGGCACAGAGAATGCTGAACGGCAGCACATTGGTCGTGTAGCCGTACCAGCTTCGCGAACCCAAAGAACAACTAACGCACATCAGCGATGGCGATTCCGCAGATGCGGAGGGTTTGCCGCGTTCTCAGGGACGTGGCCGGGCGATGCTTTGTCCGGCTTGGCGGTAGCGTGTGCGTGCGAGGGAAGCATGAGTAGGCTTGTCAAGGTTCTGAAACTGGAATCCGGCAGTCAAAGGGGTGCCAATCAAAGCCGAAGCCGCGCCCTGGTCGCCGGAGGCGCGGGATTTTTAGGATCGCATTTGTGCGAACGTCTTTTGCGGGACGGTTACGACGTTGTCGTGCTGGACAATTTCCATACCGGCAAGAGATACAATCTCGGCGGCCTTCTGCGTAATCCGAGATTCACGTGCATCGAGCACGATATCGTCAATGCACTGCCTGTGGATCTTCAGTGCGACGAGATCTACAATCTCGCCTGCCCAGCCTCTCCGCCGCACTACCAGGCAGACCCGATCCACACCTTCAAGACAAGCGTGCTTGGTTCGCTGAACCTTCTGGAACTCGCGCGACAGAACAAGGCCAAGATATTCCAGGCCTCGACGTCCGAAGTCTATGGCGACCCCTTCGTGCACCCACAGCCCGAGAGTTACTTCGGCAACGTCAATACGCATGGACCACGGTCCTGCTACGATGAGGGCAAGCGCTCGGCCGAAACCCTGTTCTTCGACTATTCGAGAACCTATGGCCTCGATATCCGCGTCGCCCGCATTTTCAACACCTACGGCCGTCGCATGCAACCCGATGACGGGCGTGTGGTTTCGAACTTCGTTGTCCAGGCGCTACGCGGCAAAGACCTGACCGTCTATGGCCACGGCCTGCAGACGCGTTCCTTCTGCTATGCCGACGACCTGATCGAGGGCTTTGTCCGGTTGATGAATGCGCCGAAAGCGCCCGCGCACCCGGTCAACCTTGGCAACCCCGCCGAATTCACCATCATGGAACTGGCGACACTGGTCGTCGACTACACCAACTCGCGATCGAAGATCGTGCATCGGCCGCTGCCGATAGACGATCCCAGACAGCGCAAACCGGACATTTCTTTTGCCAGGGCCAATCTTGGCTGGGAGCCGAAAGTCAGCCTGCGCCAGGGGCTCGCACATACCGTCGAGTATTTTGATACCCTGCTCTACGGAGGCCGGATGGCCAAAAGGGCCGCGGCTTCATGACCCTGCCGGCAATCCTGGTGACGGGTGGGGCCGGTTTCATCGGCAGCCACACCTGCAAGCTGCTGGCCGCCGCCGGTTATATGCCGGTGGTTTTCGACAATCTGAGCCGCGGCAACGAGAAATCCGTCGCCTGGGGTCCGCTAATCATCGGCGATATCCGGAACCAGGAGGCGCTGCGGGCGGCGATGAAGGCGTATCGACCGACGGCGGTGATCCATTTTGCAGCGCTGGCCTATGTCGGCGAGTCCGTTCACGAGCCGGCCGAATATTATTCAACCAATGTAACAGGCACCATCGCGGTGCTCGATGCGGCGCGCGCGAACTCAATCGAGAACATCATCTTCTCCAGCAGCTGCGCCACCTATGGCGTGCCGGAAGCACTGCCCGTGCGCGAGACCTCCGCGCAAAACCCGATCAGCCCTTACGGGCGCAGCAAGCTGATGGGCGAACAGATCATCAGCGACTACGCGTCGGCATACGGTATGAAATTCGCGATCCTGCGCTATTTCAATGCCTGCGGCGCCGACCCCGATGGCGAGCTTGGTGAGTGGCATTCGCCGGAAACCCACCTAGTCCCCAGGGTGCTCATGGCCGCATCGGGCATCATTGACGAGATCGAGGTTTTCGGCACGGACTACGATACATCGGACGGCACCTGCGTACGCGACTATATCCATGTCAGCGACCTAGCCCGCGCCCACCTGAAAGCCCTCATGCATCTTGAGGGTGGTGGAAAAAGCCTGGCGGTAAACCTCGGCACCGGGCGTGGCGTATCCATCATGGAAATCGTCCAAGCGGTCGGCCGAATGACATCAAGACCGGTTCCGGCCGTCTTCAGGAGCAGACGCCCTGGAGATCCGGCGGAACTCTACGCCGACACGGGAAGCGCCCGCGAACAGCTTGGCTTCGTGCCAGAGCTTTCCGACATCGACACGATCGTCAGGACGGCTGCCCCGTTTTTTGGGCTGAAGACGAAGCCGATGAAACTGCCGCGGACCGCGGCAACAGCCTCTATCGCCGCTCGGCAGACTAGAGATAACGGGGGCGGCAGCTCGCACGTTGGCCAAACCCGCTAGGGCTGCAAATATAAGGCGAACCGCTCGAGAACGTGCCATCGCCCGGGTTGAATGAGACTTTCACCGGCGCCGGAGTGCGGACTTTGATCCGCCGCGGCGATGCAAAGGCGTAGTCTCTTTCAGCCGTCCGCACTGTGCTGGTCATCTGGATCGTCGGCTCGGCTCTGAGCGAGCGCACGAAGAATACAGCTTGGACCGGCTGGACTGCAGGCTGGCTTCGGACCGCGTGGACCACGGGCTTGATGAGGACCGAATTGGTTTCGGTCGTATCCATACTCTGACAGCCTGCAATCGTAGAGATCATCGCTGCAGCCCCAATGATAGATACTATATTTTTGCCTGGGCGAAATGCGCCCATTGCGGAATTGTTCATCATGTGTCCCTTGTTATCAAGTATAAGCCAACGGCGTGTCGCGACACACCCGTCGCTTCCACGCCGCATGAGCAACCACTCGCACATCACGCAGGAATATTAGACATCACTAATTATTAAATTTCATGAAACCAGTACGGTAGGCCCGTCGTCTCGTCGTTCTGGCAGATGGAATGGAATGCGACTGAATGCGATCAATCGGCGGTCGGCGCGCTGATCGCGCCAGCCGAACCGCTCAAGGCTTCACCATAAGCGATTCGCCGGTTGCTTGACAGGCGCGGCTGAAACACAACCTACTTCTTGGACCCGACCAGCTTGCGGGCCTCTTCGAACTGCGCGCTCTTTGTGTTGCCCACTTCGAATTTCCGAAGTTCGTCGGAAGTATCCTCGGGAGACTGCTTGAAACTGTACCATTCCCCATCCGGATCCTTGCGTTTCTCGATGTTCCCTCCCTGGATCCGGTGGCTGTAGCAAGTACGGCTTTGCTTGCCGGTGTAGCTCTTCGACCGCCAGGCGAGTTCCATGCACATCTTGCCTCCTTCGGTCACCAGCCATCTGCCCTCGGCGAAAGAGGCGGTGTCTTGTCCGGACGTCCAGGCCTCAAGGCGTCGATTGCCCTGTGCGAAATAGGCAGCTCCGTTTTTCCATACCCATGTGCGGTCGGCGTAGAGAAGCGACAGCTCGTAGGCAGTCGGAACGATGGCGGCAACCGCTTCGGCAGGCTTGCTTTCCTTGGCAGCAGCCGCGTGCGCCGTTCCCGAAAGCGCCGTCTGGCCGCAGAGGGCGAGGAGAAACACAAGCTGCGTGCAATTTGCGGACCGACGACGTTCCTTGTGTCGTCGACCGCCACCAAGCGGCGGCAATCTGGTCGGAGCTACCGGCACAATTGGCGTTCGCATGTCCTTTGACCCCGGGCAGCGCTATCAGCGACAGCCATGCGAACTACTTAACAACCGCGAGAACCGTGATGTCAACTTTCAAGAAGCGGACGGGCAGCAACTATTCGAGATGCACGCAACCTGTGTCGCCAAAATTAAGGATTGCGCCGTATACTGTTGCACCTTTGACAATCGCGCGCAAAAAGCAATCCGCAGGCGTCAGGTAGGACGCGGTTTCAAATGACGGACGACCCGGAATTGAATCAGGCCGAAGTTCAGCAATACCTGCAGCAGTCGACCGATCAGGACGTGGCTGCTCGTAACACCCTGAGCCCCAACACGGCGATCTTGTTGGGAATCCTTTTCATTGCAGTGGTGTTCAGGTTCCATAACATCAGCCTGCCGCTGGTCGACGCCTTTAGCTGGCGCGAGACAAGTACGGCAATGATGGCCGACAATTTCCAGCAACGCAGCTGGAACATCTTTTTCCCCGAGATCAGTTGGACCGGACCAGGGCCGAGCTATCAGGGTCGCGAGTTTCAGATCGTCAGCTATCTGACCGCCCTGCTCTACCAACTCTTCGGCTGGCACGACTGGTTCGGCCGTATGGTTGCGGCCTTCTTCGGCCTGTTGACGGTGTTTTCGCTGCACCGGCTGACGGCGCTGTGCTGGGGCGAGACACATGCCCACGCCGCGGCCCTTGCCTATGCGCTGATGCCGGCGGCGATCATGATCGACAGCTCGTTTCTTCCCGATCCCGCGATGCTGGCCCTGGTGACGCTTGGCGTCTGGCTGTTCGCCGAATACTGGGCCGGCGGCAGCGGCTGGCTGTTGCCGGTCGCCACGCTCAGTTTTTCGCTCGGTGTGCTGGCAAAGCCGCCGGGCCTCGCAGCCGGCGCCGTCATCTTCTACCTGATGGTCTGCTGGATTCTGGAGAACAAGCGAAAGCAGGCGACCGTGGTCTTCCTGTCTGGGCTTTTGAGCCTGGCCATCATCGGCGCTTATTTCAGCTGGGCGATCTATCTCGGCCGCAGCTATCCGCCGTTTCACGTCGCGGGCAGCGGCTATATCTGGGATTCCGGTTTCTGGACATTCTTCAGGAATAGCTTCTACTTCAAATCCGTATGGAACACCTCGGTCTGGTGGTTCTACGGCTATCCGTTCATGGTGCTGATAGCGGTCGGCTTCTGGATGCCGCCCAGACCCGTCGAAGACCCGAAGCAACGCACCCTTTCGGCCATTCCTTATGTTTGGCTGGCCGCTGCCATGGTCGTTTATCTGGCCGCGGCGCGCGAGATCACCAGCAATCCCTGGAACTACCACATCTTCCATGTGCCGTTCGCGATGTTCTGCGGCCGCGGCGCACTTTTGCTGGCAACGTTTGGGTCCGGCGCCGTCCTGTCGCCGGCTGTCGTGCTGCGCGCGGTCTGCCTCGCTGCTGTCACGCTCGTCTGGTCGACCTTCCCGCTTGTTGCGACTATGAAGGCGCCGAGCGCCATGGACGGCAAGCTGCTCGGCGAGGAACTGGCGCGGCTCGCCAGGCCGGGCGATCTCGTCATCGCCATTGCACCCGAGGTCGGCGATCCCGTCCCCGTCTATTACAGCCGAGCGCGCGGCTGGGTGTTCCCGCCCGGCGGCGGCGACGTCGAATGGTCCAAATTCGTCGCCGACGACGCCACCGCAGTCGCGCAGCTCGAGGACTTGCGCGCGCAAGGCGCGGACCTGTTCGGTGTCGCCAAGAACGCGGCCGACAAGAAGGACCGGCTGTTCATGGAGCATCATAAAGGGGTGGTCGAGTATCTGGACAAAACTGCGACCAAGCTTGTGGATTCGGATAGGCTGCTGATCTATAGACTTGGCCTCCCCTGATGGAGCCGGACCGGCAAGCGGCTTGGGCCGGAGATCAGGCAAGGGCCGGAATGTGACGGCCGCCGGCGGTTGCGCTAAACGGCCGTTCGCCCCCCGCATGCCAGGCAATGCGGTCGACCGGCGACCCGATCCGCTACCAATGCCGCGGATCTTGAGATACAGCACGCCGCGTCCGACGGAACTCGAGGGCGAAAGCCTGCGAAGGAATTGTTGAATTGTTGAAACGAGTGATTTCGATTGTCGTGACCTTGGCCCTGCTGGCCTGGGTCGTCAGCGATTCGCGCTGGGAGATGGTCGGCGACGCTTTCGCACGCATCACGCTCGGCGCATTCGCGGCTGTCACGCTTGCCCTGTTCGTCACCTACGTACTGCGCGCGCTGCGCGTCTGCGACGAGTTCCGCGACGAGGTGCATGGCCGTTTCGGCGCCTGCCTGCGCGTCATCCTGATCCACAATGCGATGATCAACGTCGTGCCTTTCCGCGGCGGCGAGACGGCCTTTCCCCTGCTCCTGCGCCAGGTCTTCGGCATATCGATCATGCGCGCCAGCGCCTCGCTGCTGTGGTTCAGACTGCAGGACGCCTTCGTCGTCGGCGTGCTGGCGCTGGCGGTGTGGCCGGGCCTGCATCCGGCGATAAGGATCGCGGGCGTCGCCGCGTTGATCGCTGCCGCCTGGTACCTGCCGCGCTGGGCGCGCGTGCCGCATGACTGGGCCGGGCGCAGCAGGATTGTAGCGAAGCTCGGCCTGCTTCGCGACACCTTCACCGAGGCGACCGGGCGCTCGCGCTACGGCTGGTGGTGGACGATCGCCAACTGGTCACTGAAGCTCGCTGTGCAGGGATGGTTGCTGGCAATGCTGCTGGGGACATCCTTTTCGACCGCCTTTCCCGGTGTGGTCGGGGCCGAAGGCGCCGCCATACTGCCGGTGCAAGGCGTCGCCGGCTTCGGCACCTATGAAGCGGGAGCGGCGGCAGCGCTGCTCACCTCCGGAATCGCGATGAAGAATGGCCTGCAGGCGGCGCTGGCGCTGCACCTGTTCATCTTCTGCTCGGCTATCGTCACCGGTGCGATCGCCTGGCTGTTTCCCTCGAAATCGACGCTGCCCGGGAACCCGGCTGTCGGACCGGCAAGGAAACCATCCCAATGAACATATTGCCCATCCCTGCTTCGGGACTGCCTGACGGCGCGGTGATGCCGAACCATACGCTGTCCATCGTTGTACCTATGTACAACGAGGCCGAAAACGTCGAGCCGCTGCTGGCACGGATTCATCAGGCGATGGAACGCTATGACCAGCCGTGGGAGGTCGTGTTGGTCGATGACGGCAGCACCGACGCCACGGTCAGCGAGATCAGGCGCCTGGCAGCGCATTACGGCCCGCATGTGCATGCGGTCGAGCTGGTGCGCAATTATAAGCAGACCGCCGCGATGCAGGCCGGCATCGACGCGGCGCGCGGCGATGTCATCGCCACGATCGACGGCGACCTGCAAAACGATCCGTATGATATTCCACGCATGGTCTACCGCTTGCTGAGCGAGGATCTCGACCTGGTGGTCGGCTGGCGCAAGGACCGCCAGGAAGGGTTTTTCATGCGCAGACTCCCGTCGCGCATCGCCAACGCGCTGATCGCGCGCGTCACCGGGGTGCGCCTCAAGGACTATGGCTGCAGCCTCAAGGTCTATCGCGGCAACGTCATCCGCAGCGTCAAGCTCTATGGCGAGATGCACCGCTTCATCCCGGCATGGCTGGCCACGGTGACGACACCCAGACGCATCGCGCAGGAAGTGGTGACGCATCATGCCCGCATCCACGGCCAGTCCAAATACGGCATTTCGCGCACCTTCAGGGTCGTGCTCGATCTGGTGTTCATGTATTTCTTCATGCGCTATCGCACACGGCCCGGACATTTCTTCGGCGGCATCGGCATCGTGCTTGGCGCGCTGGGTTCGCTGATCCTTGGCTATCTGCTTTGTCTGAAGCTGTTTTTCGCCGAAGACATCGGAACACGCCCGATGCTGTTCACCGGCTTCTTCCTGCTCATCGCCGGGGTACAGATGGTGACGTCTGGCGTGCTGGCGGAAATGCTGGCACGCGTCTATCATGAGGCGAACGGAGCATCGGCCTATGTCGCGCGGCCACGGCCGCCGGCCGGCGACAATGACGGCTGGCATCGCCCGGGCCGACCATCATGAGCTGATCGGAACGAACCGATGGTGGTCGGAGGGCAAGAGGCAAGGCGCAAAGCCTGCGTCAACCTCTCGCCCTCGACTCGCGCCCCCCGGCGAAGACCAAGTGGCTGTCAAATCGGCCGCCACTTCAGGTCTGATATTCTAGTAGCGCGAACGGCAGCTGGCGCGTTGGCCAAAGCCGCTCGGACCACAAATCCAGGGTGAATGCCCCAGGAGAGGGCCGCTCTTGCCCAGGCTGTAGGAGACCTTCACCGGCGCGGGCCTGCCGATCCGCTGCGTCCGCACGAAGGCCGCATAGGCCACCTCCCTGGTGCGCATCGCACTGGACATTCGGGTGAGCGGTTTGCGGTTGACCAGATGCAGCCGCTTCTTTTTGACGTGGTGCACCTTCTTGCCGAGCGAATGAACCACGGGCTTGGTGCCGATCGAACCGGTCTTGGTCGTATCCATGCTCTGGCAACCGGAAATCGTCGATATCAATGCAACAGCGGCAAATGCACAGGCGTATTTCTTGCCTATCCTTACCCCTCTTTCCATAATTTTTTTCATTGTCATCCCCTGCCATGAATATAGTCGCTGGAGCGCGGAGACCTATTTTCTCTTATTTTCTTTCCGCGCCATGTGAGTAGCCCTGGCCCTCACATCACAGCCCGAATATTAGCGGGAACTTATTAAAATTCGTGCAAACGACATTATGAGCGCGGTCTTTCAGCGCTTGATCGGATATTATTAAAATTTGATCTATTTGGCCTGCAGCCGTTCCAGCTTGTCGGTCGGCTATGAAGGCAGGCTATCTGGGCATATGCAGTTTCAGAGGAGCTGGTTGCGCGCGGATGCCTCTGGGCGTCAGCGCCGTGTTTCCCAACCTGGGTCGAAGTAGAAATTGCGGGCACCGATGTTGCCTTGGCCGGCGCCGGAAACCACATAAGCGATGCGAACGATGCGGAAGCCGCCGGCGCCTTGCTGCAGCCCGTAGACGCCTTCCATGCCACGATCATAGAAGCCTGCTGCCGGCACGATCAACGCCAGTACGGCAAGCGCCCCCTGAAAGGCGACTTTCGCGGCATTGGCGCGCAACGGAATCCTGTTTTCGATGACGTGCCTTACGACGATGACCACCACCAGAAGCCCGTAGAGGAAGGCGTTGAAGGCGGCGAACCAGTAAAAGCCGGTGGCATCGAAGGGGTGCTCCACCAGCAGCACCGGCAGCGCCGCACCGATCGCCAGCGCCACATAGGGAGTGAGGGCGCGGGCCGGCAGAAGGTGCTTGGGACCGCTGCCCTTGGGCGTGACGCGGAAATCGACGAACGATTTGGTCAGATAGTCGCGGATCGACGACAGCGTGCCGGCGAGCACCCACGGCCAGCGCGCAAAGAAGAGGAATAGCGTGCCTTCCCAGCTGATCGTCTTGGCCGTGATCGGCCGCGAGACGCCGAATGCCTTCAGCAGCATCACAAGGCCGACCAGGGCGACGGCGTTCGGCAGATAGTAGAACAGGAAGTCGAGATACATGACATTGGCGAAGTTGCGCCCGGTAGCCAGCGCATAGATCGGCATGACGTACATCAGCAATGCGAAGACGGCGAACAGCGGATACCAGAGCTGGCAAAAGAGGAACTGGAACCTCAGCCGCGGCGACAGCTTGGGCAGGTAGCTCGGCGAATACTCGAGCAGGATCGTCATCAGGCTGCGCGACCACTGGAATTCCTGGGTGATGAGATCGGCGAAGGTCTGCGGGCCGTCGCCATGGGCAATGGCGTCGAGCGCGTGCACCCCGCGCCATCCGGCCGCGTTGATCAGCATCGACGTGGAATGGTCCTCGGCCAGTTCCGGACCGAGACCGCCCGCCTGCTTTAGCGCCTTGGTCCGCACGGCGTAGTGCGAGCCGATGCAGAGCGGAGCTCCACCGCCCGTATGGCCGGACTGCAGGGGTCCATGAAACATCCCTTCCGGAAACAACCTGCCGCGCGCCGCCCAGCTCTCGGCGGCATTGTTGTCGCAGATGCTCGGCGCCGAGACATAGCCAACCGAGGGATCGGCGAAGGGAAACAGTATTTCCCTCAGATAGGTTGGCGTCGGTACGTGGTCCGCATCCATCTGAGCGACGAAATCATAGCGTTCATAGCCATAATGATCGTAGAAAAACGCCAGGTTCCCCTCTTTGCATCGCGTCCGGCGCGGCCACACCTTGCGATGATAATCTTCCCTGCCGCGCCGCGTCGAAATCATGACGTTGCGGGCATCGCACCAGCGAACCGTCTCCTCGGATGGGTCCTCGTCCGCCAGCCAGGTGTCGTGTGGATAGTCCTGCGCCAGCATCGCTTCGAGCGTGCGCGCAACCACGGCAAACGGTTCGGACGGGGCCTTGGTGACCACCATCGCGACCCGCGACCGCTTCGGAATCGTGTGAAGCTTGGACGGTTTTTTCGACGCATGCACGTTCAAGAGGAAGTACAACGGCATCAGCGTGAGCCATGCCAGAATAAGTGTTGCGAATGCGTACGGCCCGAGATGCTCGATATGCTCTCGCTTTAGCCACCAGGTCCAGAAAAACCCGAGTGTGACGAACCAGAAAACCAGCCCCAGTCTCAATATCCATTGCTGAGTTGCCGACAGCACGGGCACCAGAAAGGGTCCCTTCTGCACAGTAGCTGCCAGCTCGGATCGATGCGCCCGTTTGCTGGTATGGCCGCTGATGCCGGCATTTACCGAAGCACTCATACACCACTCGCCGCCACTTTGGGCTTCCGCCGACAGATAGCAGAAGCTCTCAGATCCCCGCGGTAGAATCAGTCCTAGCTTTCTTAGTGTCAACTAAAATTAGTTATTCGTTAACTTCGATTCTTGATATTTGATTAACCTAACGCCTTGAATTGGGAAGGGAACAGCGCCGCCGACAGACCGGCGGCTGCGAGCCCGCTCATTTTTCGATGTTGAAATTCCAAGTAGGGGGGCGACGCTGTTGGATGGGGTTTCGGCTCAAGCAGCGTTAACCATGTTGCGGCCGTCAAGGTTAAGCAACCGTTAATTGTTCTTGACTCTTGGCCGCGACCGGCTCTTAATTTAGCTAGGGATAATGTATCGGGATGTTGACGCGAATTTGTGAGTATCGCGGCGAACTTTCTCTCGACGCCCCCCGTCTCGGCGCCTTGAGAGATAATTCTTAGGTGGGCTCTGTGCGAAAGCTCATACACCCGCCAGTGGTCGCTCCGAAATCCCGCAGATTCCGCCAATAGAGCCGATTGGTTTTGGATAGCCGCGTCGATCAAGCGTCGATGCGCACGGGCGAAGCCTTAGCTTCCGCAGGAAGTTGAGGTCATGGGAGGTCTACATGAAACACCCTGCAGTAGGTGCACTTGCAATCGCGCTGGCATTGGGCGGGAGCGCCGCTTTCCCCACTGCAGGAGGCGCTGGCTCCGTAGCCGCGACGGACCCTGTCCAGACGAGCAGCGCTGCCTCGGCGTTTGGATCCTATGATCCTTACGGAGACTTCAGCACCGACAAGAGTGCCAGCATCGAAGAGCTGTTCCTGCCTTGGGAAGACGTCGATCTGGCAACGCTGCCGCAAGCCGACGCCTATGCGCTGCAACGCGGCCGTTCGCTGTTGATCACGGTTGAGCCGTGGACCTGGTCGAAGGACTGGCGCATCACCCCACCCGAATTGCGCGACGGCATCTTGAGCGGCAAATACGACGCCAACATGCAGGCAATCTGCAGCCTGGCGGGACAGATGAAGAGCCCGGTGACCATTCGCTGGGCGCAGGAAATGGAGGACACGAACGGCCGCTTCACCTGGGCCAACTGGGCTCCCAAGGACTGGATCTCGGCTTACAAGCGCGAAGTCGATGTCTGCCGCAAGGTTGCCCCCGCCGCCAAGTACATGTGGTCACCCAAAGGCGAAGAGGGTCTGGAAAAATATTACCCTGGTGACGACTACGTCGACGTCATCGGCCTGTCTGTATTCGGCCTTCAGAAAAAGGATAATGACGAGGCCGGTCGTGACCGTACGTTCGCCGAGATGCTGAAACCCGGTTATGACCGCGTCGCGGTTTTCAACAAGCCGATCGTGGTGGCGGAACTCGGCTATGTCGGAAAGCAGGACTATGTGACGAAGTGGCAGGAAGATACCCGCAAATCCTATGCGGAATTCCCGGCGCTGACTTCGGTTGTCTACTTCAACCAGAAGGAAGTGTGGCCGTGGCTGGGTAGCTATGGCCTGCCCGACTGGAGGGTGACCCAGCACGTCCTGCCTTAGACGCATCGTGCCGATCCATCCCGACGCGATTGGGATGGATCTCCATCTCCTTGTTTGATCGTGATCCATCCCGAATCAGCGGTTCGGGATGAGGGTTGAGGCGTGGCGTAAATCAGTCTGTGGAGAAGTCTCGTGAAACGGGTAGTGGGAAATTGTCTCGGAGCGGCATTTGCCTGCTCCGTTCTTGTTGTTGCCTTCCAGGTCCCTGCGACAGCCAAGACGGCGACGAAAATCGCCGAGCAGGTGCAAGAGGCCACAGTGGTTCCTGACGAAGGCGTCTACCAGATCTATCAGAACCATTCGTGGCTGTGGGGCAAGAAGGGCGCCGGGTACTTTGCCGTCAAGCAGCGGCAGTTCGACGCCTGGACCCATAACAAGGGCAAGTCGGGCTATGGGGACGGCATGTGGTTCATCCCCGGCGGCGGCAAGCTGTGCTACCGCGCGCAATGGCACGGCTCCTGGGGTGTGAAGGGCTCTATGACCTGCTTCGAGCATCGCCAGGTGGGCAAGGTTATCTACAAGCGCAAATCGCCTGATGGCGAATGGTACGTTTTCAAGAGCTCGCATCGCGACCGGTCGGACGAGTCGATGAAATTGAAATATGGCGACTACGTCACAAGGAAAATGAACCGGATCAAGGCAAAGCAGTAGATACTGCCTTCTGCGACAAGCCACTGGTCTAAAGCAGGTCGACTGAACGGTTCAGGCCACCTGCTTTGGATCTTTGTTTTTATGATTCCGTTCTTCCAAAACCGAGGTCACGTTTGGGCGACATGTGCTAAGCTTTGCGCTCCCAGCGGCGGTCTGGCGTCTGCTGCCAATAGGTGACGGCATGGCCGGCGTCCTTCATCACCTTCCAGTGCCCCCGCGCCGCTTCGACCTGGGCGGCATCGTGGCCGTCGAACAGGAACACGGCACGTTCGTAGCCGCCAAGGTCAGGCGGCACCGCGCCGTCAACGAGGAACCTTATCTTGGCCTGGTTGGGATTGCCGTCGCCGGTGGTCAACAGGATCGGCTGCTCGCCGGGATAAGCCTCACGGTCGGTCGCATGCGCCAGGAACGAATCGTCGCGGAAAGTCCACAGATGCTGGTCGAGCGCATCGCGGCGCTCCTCGGTGCCGGTCTGCACCACGGCGCGCCAGCCACGATCGACGCTGCGTTCCAGGAGGCCTGGCAGCGCATCTTCGAGCGTCGATTCGGTCAGGTGGTAGAACAGGACGTCGGCCATCGCTTCAGTCTATAGTCGTTGAATTCGCTCACTGCTCATAATTGTCGCGCACCAGCCGGTCGAGCAGCCTGACGCCGAAACCGGAACCCCAGGATTGGTTGATCTCGTTCGACGGTGCGCCCATCGCCGTGCCGGCAATGTCGAGATGCGCCCATGGCGTCTCTTTGACGAAGCGCTGCAGGAATTGTGCGGCAATGGTGGCGCCGCCATAGCGGCCGCCGATGTTCTTCATGTCGGCGTTCTTGGAATCGATCAGCTTGTCGTATTCAGCGCCGAGCGGCATGCGCCACAGCCGCTCCTGCGTTGCCTGCCCCGCCGCCGTCAGCTTTTCGGCCAGTTCGTCATTGTTGGAAAACAGGCCGGCATAATGTTGGCCGAGCGCCACCATGATGGCTCCGGTCAGCGTCGCCAGATTGACCATGAATTTCGGCTGGAAGCGATCGTTGCAGTACCACAGCGCGTCGGCCAGCACGAGACGGCCCTCGGCGTCTGTATTGAGCACCTCGATGGTCTGGCCCGACATCGAGGTGACGATATCGCCGGGGCGCTGGGCATGGCCGTCGACGGCGTTTTCGACCAGTCCGATGATGCCGACGACATTGGCTTTCGCCTTGCGAGCCGCCAGCGCATGCATCAGGCCGGTGACCGCGGCGGCACCGCCCATGTCGCCCTTCATGTCCTCCATGCCCGAGGCCGGCTTGATCGAATTGCCGCCGGTGTCGAAAGTGACGCCCTTGCCGACGAAGGCAACCGGACTGTCCTTTGGCTTGCCGCCGTTCCACTGCATGATCGCCATGCGGGCGCCGCGTGGCGAGCCTTGCGCGACGCCGAGCAGCGAGCCCATGCCGAGCTTCTTCATCTCCTTCTCGGCCAATATCTCGACCTTGACACCGAGCGCCTCGAGCTCCTTGGCTTTGGCGGCGAACTCGACCGGCCCAAGCACGTTTGCCGGCTCGTTGACGAGGTCGCGCGCCAGAAGCACGCCGTCGATCACTGCCTCGGCATCGGTGAAGGCTTTTTTCGCAGCGGCCGGATCCGCAGTATGAATGGTCACCTTGACCGACTTTTTCAGCTCTGCCTTGCCGTCGTCCTTGTCCTTCCTGGTCTTGTATTTGTCGAAGGCGTAGCTGCGCAGAAGAATGCCCGCCGCAAGGCTTGCCGCATCCTTGCCACTCGGCGATGCGCCGGCGAGATCGAGCACCACAGTCACGTCGGTTGCCTTGCGCAGCGAAGCGGCGATGGTGCCGCCAAGCTTCAGCCACGCATAGTCGTCGAGCCCAGACACCTTGCCGGCGCCTATCGCCACCAGCCTGTCGAGCGACGCTCCCTGCGGCGCCAAAATTTCCACCGTGCTGGCGAATTTGCCCGTAAACTCAGCCACGGGAAAGGCTCGCTCCAGCGTCTTGCCGGGATCGCAGGCCTTGGCGGCGTCGCTCAGGCCGCCCTCATCCGCCGAGAGCACGAAGACCGTGCCCTTCTTGTTCGCCGCGGTCTGTGGCGCAGAAAATTTGGCGAAGGCGATCGACGGTCTTTGATTCATCATGTCCTGCTTTCAGGGAATGCGCGGCTTTTGGGGAAGTAGTCCGAAACGATGCGCGACATTTGGTCGTTTTCCGGCATTTGGCAAGACTTTGCCGAATTCGCATCCCATATGATCTACGGAATCGATGACGATTCGTCGCGGCACGGCTCCGCTTTTTGCCGCAACCTGTTGTTAACCATCGATGTTTGCCCTTTCTTATCCATTCCCGCCGACACTCCGACCCGCCGGGGGCGTGATGTGGGACGGGACCCGGATCAACCATCTGATGGAGCCAGTTGTGCAGGCGCTGCCGGACAGCTACCTTGTTCGGTGGCATGATGCCGTTCGAAAAAATCGAGAAAAGCCTTCATGAAGGTCGTTGAACGCTACATCATGCGCCGCACTTTCGTGGTCTTCATGGCCGCGCTTGTCTGGACGCTGGCCATCGTGTGGACGACACAGGTGCTGGCAAAGATCGATCTGGTCACCGACAGCGGCCAGTCGGCGCTGACCTTCTTCGAAGTCGCCGCCCTCATTCTTCCGTCCATCATCCCGATCGTGGTGCCTTTTGCGCTGGTGGTGGCGGTCGCACAGACACTCAGTGTCATGAATTCGGATTCCGAACTCGCCGTCGTCAATGCCGCGGGTGCCTCGCGCTGGACGATCGTGCGGCCAATCATGTTGCTGGCGCTCGCAGCCGCCGTCTTTTCCTTTGCCGTCGACAATGGCATCGACCCTTACGCACGACAGAAAAACCGCGCCCTGGTGGCGTCATCGCGCGCGGATTTGTTGTCGCTGATCATCCAGGAAGGCACCTTCCGCAAGATTGAGGACGGATTGTTCCTGCAGGTCGGCGAGCGGCTTCCCGACAATCGGCTGGGCGGCATTTTCGTCGCCGATTCGCGTGAAGAAGGTGTCAACCTCGTCTACTACGCCAAGACCGGCAGCATCATCGAACGCGGCGGCGAAAAGGTGCTGATGATGAATGACGGTGTCATCCATCGCAAAACGCTGACCGGCGATCTCTCCGTCATCCGCTTCACCTCCTATGCCTTCGACATGTCGGCCTTCATGGCGGCGGCTTCGGAGGTGACGCTGCTGCCAAAGGACCAGACGACCCAGTACCTGCTCAATCCAAACCCCAACGACAAGAACTACCAGCAAATTCCAAATGAATACCGGGCCGAGGTCAACCAGCGGTTTTCGGAATGGACCTACTCCATGGTCTTCGCGCTGATCGCGCTTGCGGTCGCCGGAGACGCACGCTCGCACCGCGAGGCGCGCGTCAATCCGCTGATCACGGCCATCGCGATATCGCTATTCGTGCGTTGGCTGGGCTTCTTTGCCGCCAGCAAGGCCGATGAAATCCCGCAATATGCCTATATGGTCTATGGCGTGCCGATCGTGGCTTCCGCGGTGGCGATCTGGTTCATCGTCTCCAACCGGACCATGGAACTGCCGGTGGCTTGGGCGGATTGGATGACAAATTTCGCCACCCGTATCGGCGACAGCTGGAACGCTCTCAAGCTGCGTTTCTCCCGACGCGGCACTTCAGGGCAAGGGGTCAGCTGATGGGCTGGACGCTGGGCCGCTATTTCTTCTTCCGCTATGTGACGATCACCATCTGGTTCTTCATCGGCCTGCTGGCGCTGGTGTTCCTGATCGATTTCACCGAACTCTCCGGACGCACGACAGGCCTGCCCGGCTTCACCTACGGGACGGCAGTGGCCATTTCGGGCCTCCGAATGCCGATGATCATGCTCCAGACCGTGCCGTTTGTCGGTCTGTTCTCGGCGATGGCGACGCTGGTATCGCTCAACCGGCGTTACGAGTTGGTCATCGCGCGTTCCGCCGGCGTCTCCGCCTGGCAATTCCTGTTGCCATGCTGCATCGGAGCCTTGCTGTTCGGCGTCCTGTCGGTTGGCGTCATCAATCCGCTCGCGGCGCACGCATTCTCTTGGTCCGAGCAGATCGAAACCCAGTTGCGTTCCGGTAAATCGAACACGGTTTCGGCCGACGCCGCGCCCTGGATTCGGCAGAAGACCGGTTCGGGGGACACCATCATCGGTGCGCGGGCCATCCTGAACCAGGGCCTGGAGATGGCCGATGTCGTCTTTTTCATTCTCGACCCACAAGGCAATATCGTCGAGCGCAAGGACGCCGCGCGCGCCTTCCTGCGTGACGGCTATTGGGAATTGCAGGACGTCAAGACGCTCCAGAACGGCACGATCCAGGCATCGGCAAGCGATCGCGTGCCGACCAATCTGAAGCCTGAATTCGTGCAAGAGCGGCTGGCGCGCCCCGAAACCATCCCTTTCTACGACCTGCCCGGAAAGATCGAGGTTGCCCGCTCCTTCGGCCTCAAGGCAAATGCCTTTGCCATGCAGTTTGATTCGCTGCTGGCGTTGCCGTTCCTTCTCGTCGCCATGACGCTGATTGCGGCAACGGTTTCAATGCAATTTGCTAGGATGGGGCAGTCGGCGACGATGATTCTGGGTGGCATCATCGCTGGCTTTCTGCTTTATGTCGTTTCGGTGCTGGTGAAGGCATTCGGCGTGGCGGGGTTCGTGCCGACTGTCGTAGCCGCCTGGGTGCCGGTCGTGGTGGCTATGTTCTTCGGGGTGACTTTCCTGCTATACAAGGAAGACGGCTAGTGAGGGAGGCGTTTTTGCCCAGCAACAGGCAGGCCGGTTTGGCGCGCCTCTATGCGGCGACCGCCTTGGCGTGCGTGCTTGCCTACGCCGTTCCGGCACCGGCGCTTGCGCAGGAGGTCGGCGACATGGCGACATCGGTTCCGTCCGGCTCGCAGATGCTGCTGGCGGCCGATACGCTGGTCTACAACAACGACAACCAGACGGTGACCGCCGTCGGTGGCGTCCAGATCGACTATGGTGGCAATCGCCTTGTCGCCCAGCGGGTCGAATACAACCGCAATACCAAGCGGATGGTGGCGAGCGGCAATGTCGAAGTCATCAACAGCGACGGCACCAAGATCAATTCGGAACATATCGACATCACCGATGATTTCGCCGACGGCTTCGTCAACGCGTTGCGCGTCGAAACCATCGACAAGGCCTATTTCGCCGCCGAAAGCGCCGAGCGCATGGGCGGCGTGCTGACCACGTTCCACAATGGCGTCTACACCGCCTGCGAACCGTGTGAGGACAAGCCCGACAAAGCGCCGACCTGGCGCGTCAAGGCCAGGAAGATCATCTGGAACGGCGAGAAGAAAACGGTTCGCTTCGAGAATGCGAATTTCGAATTCTTCGGCTTTCCGCTCGCCTATCTGCCTGCATTCGAGATTGCCGACCCGACGGTGAAGCGCAAGAGCGGCTTCCTGATCCCCGGCGTCGTCTTCAACGACGATCTCGGCGTCGGCGTAAAAGTTCCCTACTACTTCGCCTTGTCACCGACCTATGACCTGACCGTCACCGGCACCGGCTACACCAAGCAGGGCTTCCTCGGCGAGGCCGAGTGGCGCCAGCGCTTCAACAATGGCCAGTACAGTTTGAAAATCGCCGGAATCCATCAGCAGGATCCCGATGCCTTCCTCGACACGACTGCCTTTCCCCCCAACGGCAACAATGTAAATTCGGGTGCGGCGGGCGATCCCAACAAATTCCGCGGTATGATGGGTACCCAAGGCCAGTTCGCCATCAATTCGCGCTGGAATTTCGGCTGGGACGTGCTGTTGCAGACCGACAAGAATTTCTCGAACACCTACGACATCGCCAAGTACAATGCCTCCGTCCACCAGTCGTCGGTCTACCTGACGGGTCTCAATGGCCGCAACTATTTCGACGTGCGCGCCATGCACTTCGATGTGCAGGAGGATGCGCTCGACAGCAATCCCTACGCCCGAAGCGGCCAGCAGCCCTGGGTGCTGCCGTCGCTGGATTACGCCTATATTCCCGACGCATCGGTCGCCGGTGGCCAGCTGTCGCTCAATGTCAACGCGCGTGTCATCAGCCGTGACGATCTCGATAAGACTTTCTTCACCCCCACACAGCGTGTCCCTGGCATCGAAGGCGAATCGGGCCGTCTCACCGCTGAGGCCGAATGGAAGCGCAGCTTCGTCACCGATGATGGGCTGGTGCTGACGCCGTTGCTCGCGCTGCAGGGCGACGTCGACTACCTCAAAGCGTCATCGGCTTCGCTCGACGCCGTCAACAATATGGCCACGAATTTGGGGCAGCAGGCCGATATGCGGTCGTCGTTTGCCCGTTACATGGCAACAGCCGGGCTTGAGATGCGTTGGCCGGTGCTGTTTTCCATGGCCAGCGGGTCCAGCCACGTGATCGAGCCGATGGCGCAGGTCTTCATGCGACCGAACGAGCAGTATGTCGGCGGTCTCGCCGTTCCCAACGAAGACGCCCAAAGCATGGTCTTCGACGCGACCACCTTGTTCGAACGCGACAAGTTCTCCGGTTATGACCGTGTCGAAGGCGGTTCGCGCGCCAATGTCGGCTTCCGCTATTCCGGCTCCTACAACAATGGCTGGGGCACCAACGCCATTTTCGGCCAATCCTATCAGATCGGCGGCGAGAATTCCTTCGCCACACCGGATCTGGTCAATGTCGGCGCCAATTCCGGTCTCGACACGACCAAGTCCGACTATGTCGGCCTGTTCGGCATCAACAGCCCCAACGGTTTCGCGGCCTCGGTCAGCGGCCGTTTCGATGAACAGAGCTTTGAAATCCGCCGTGCCGAAGTGAAGGCCGCCTATTCCGGCCTGCCGGTGTCGCTGAGCGCCAAATATGCCTTCATCCAGGCCCAGCCACTGTACGGTTTCACCACCGACCGTCACGAGGTCACGCTTGGTGCATCGACGCATCTCGCCGAGAACTGGCGCGTCTTCGGCACCGGAACCTACGACCTGCAGCAAAGCCTTCTGGTCAGGGATGGCGTCGGTTTCGCCTACAACGATTCCTGCTTCACCTATCTGATGACCTACTCGCAGTCGCGCGACCTGAACACCAGGGAGGTGTCGCAGACGATCGGCTTCAATCTGTCGTTCCGCACCCTCGGCGATTTCGGCTCGTCGAGCAGTGCCATCGACTCGATCCAGTAACAATCGGCGACATCGTTTCGCCGCATAGGGCTGGCACGGATTTCGCGCACCTGAAAAGATAGAAATTGGGCGGAACCGGGATAGAATTGGGATGCCAACGATGAGGAAACACCTCTTTTCAGCAGGTTTCGCGTTGCTGGTGGCGGCAGCGTCCGTGCCGCTCACGGTGATGACGCCACCGGCTTTCGCCAGCGAGATCAAATACGTCGTCAACGACATTCCGGTCACCACCGGCGACATCGCCCATCGCGCCGCCTTCCTGAAGCTGCAGCGCAAGAAGGGTGATGCCGGCCAGGAAATGATCGACCAGACGCTGCGCATGGCCGAGGCCAAGCGGCTTGGTATCCGCATCAGCGACGCGCAGGTCGAGGCCGCCTATCAGCGCTTCGCCTCGAGCAACAAGATGCAGCTCAGCCAGCTCGACGGCGTCATGGAGAAGTCAGGCGTCGGCAAGAGCCACTTCAAGGAGTTCATCCGCGCCCAGATGGCCTGGAACCAGGCCTTGAGCGCGCGCAACCGTTCCGGCGACGGCACCGGTGCCGTCAGCGAACAGGACCTCGTCCGGAAAATGCTCGAAAAAGGTGGCTCCAAGCCGAGCGCCACCGAGTACATGCTGCAGCAGGTGATCTTCGTGGTGCCGGCGGCCGAACGCAGCGCGACGCTGGGCAAGCGCAAGCGCGAGGCCGACGCCATGCGTGCCCGCTTCAACGGCTGCAACACGACGCGCGAATTCGCCAAGGGCCTGATCGACGTTACCGTTCGCGATCTGGGCCGAGTGCTGGCGCCGCAATTGCCGTCGGACTGGGCCGAGCAGATCAAAGCAACCAGGGTCGGCGGCGCCACCGTCACGCGCGAGACCGAACGCGGCGTCGAATTCATCGGCATCTGCTCGTCGCGCGAAGTGTCCGACGACAAGGTCGCGCAGATGGTGTTCCAGGGCGAAAGCTCCGGCGACAAGAACGCCGACGAGCTGAGCAAGAAATATGTCGACGAGCTGAAGGCGAAAGCCCGCATCGTCAAGCGCTGACGTGGACAGCAGAGTAATAGCGCTCGCATTGAGCGTCGGCGATCCGTCCGGCATCGGGCCGGAGATCGCCATCGCCGCCTTCCTGGCGCGCGAGGCTGCTGCCTTGCCTCCCTTCTATCTGCTCGGCGATCCGGCGCTGATCGCATCGCGGGCGCGTCTCCTCGGCATTTCGCTGCCGATACTCGAAACAACACCAGCACGGGCAGCGCAAGTGTTTGCCCGCGCCCTGCCAATCGTTCCGCTGGCCGCCCGCTGCATCGACAGCCCCGGCCGACCGGACCCGGCCAATGCGGCCGGCACCATCGAAGCCATCGACCGCGCCGTCGCCGACTGCCTCGCCGGCGAAGCTTCGGCTGTCGTCACCTGCCCCATCGCCAAGAAGCCGCTCTACGATGCCGGCTTCCGCTTTCCCGGTCACACCGAATATCTGGCGCATCTGGCGGCCCGGCACAGCGGCGTCGAAGCGATGCCGGTGATGATGCTGGCTGGGCCGGACCTGCGCACCGTTCCCGTCACCATCCACATCGCGCTGGCGGAGGTGCCCAAGGCATTGACCACCGGATTGATCGTCGCGACTGCGCGCGTCACCGCCGCCGATCTCATCCGTCGTTTCGGCATCGCCAGCCCGCGGCTGGCGATTGCGGGGCTCAATCCACATGCCGGCGAAGGCGGCGCCATGGGCCTCGAGGACGAGCGCATCGTGCGCCCGGCGGTCGACATCCTGCGGGCCGAAGGTATCGACGCTTTCGGCCCCCTTCCGGCCGACACGTTATTCCATGCCCGGGCGCGAGCCGGTTATGACGCAGCCCTTTGCATGTATCACGACCAAGCGCTGATTCCGGCCAAGGCGCTGGCCTTCGATGAGGCGGTCAATGTCACGCTCGGCCTGCCCTTCATCCGCACCTCACCCGACCACGGCACCGCCTTCGACATCGCCGGCAAGGGCGTGGCGCGGCCCGACAGCCTGATGGCGGCATTGAAGCTTGCCCGGCAATTGGCCGACACGAACACGAGGCCGGTTGCCGCATGAGACCGCAAGCATGAGCATCGACGGGCTGCCGCCGCTGCGCGAGGTGATCGAGCGTCATGGGCTGCAGGCAAAGAAGGCGCTCGGCCAGAATTTCCTGTTAGACCTCAATTTGACCGGCAAGATCGCCCGCACCGCCGGCGATTTGACCAATGCGACAGTGATCGAGGTCGGTCCCGGACCTGGTGGGCTGACACGCGCCTTGCTCTCCAACGGCGCGCGTCAAATCATTGCCATCGAGCGCGACGAACGCTGCCTGGCTGCCCTTGCCGAAGTGTCCGACCATTATCCTGGCCGGCTGGAGATTGTGTCCGGCGATGCGCTGAAGACGGACTTCGCAACCGTTGCCAGTCGAGCGGGCGGGGATGGCGGCCCGGTAAAGATCGTGGCCAACCTGCCCTACAATATCGGCACGGAGCTTCTGGTACGCTGGTTGACGGTCAGCGAATGGCCGCCCTTCTACACTTCGATGACATTGATGTTCCAGCGCGAGGTGGCCGAGCGCATCGTCGCGCCCGCCGGCAGCGACAGCTATGGAAGGCTGGGAGTTCTTGCCGGCTGGCGGACGGAGGCGAGGATCGCCTTCGACGTACCGCCCCAGGCATTCACGCCGCCGCCAAAGGTCACGTCCTCGGTGGTGCATCTGGTGCCGCGCCGGACGCCCCTGCCCGCCGAGGTGAAAAAGCTCGGCCGCGTCACCGAAGCAGCCTTCGGCCAACGCCGCAAGATGCTGCGGCAGAGCGTGAAAAGCCTCGGCGGCGAGGCCCTGCTCGAACGCGCCGGTATCGATCCGACACGCCGCGCCGAAACGCTCAGCGTCGAGGAGTTCGTCCGGCTGACCAACGCGGTGTAGGAAGCTGCCGATCTCCCCCACAAGTGGGGAGATTGGCGCTTCACCGCCTCAGCCCGTCTTCTCGTCCAGCAGTCCCGAGACGAAATCGAACAGGCCAGGCCGGCGATCGCGCCTCAGCCGCTCGGCGACGACGATGCCGCGCACTTCGGCGAAGGCGCGGTCGAGATCGTCATTGACGATGACGAAATCATATTCCTTCCAGTGCTCGATCTCGTTGCGGGCGTTTTTCAGCCGTGTCTCGATCACCGCCTCTTGGTCTTCGGCGCGGCGCTTCAGCCGCGCCTTCAATTCCTTCATCGACGGCGGCAGGATGAAGATCGAGACGATGTCGGCGCGCATTTTCTCCTTGAGCTGCTGAGCGCCTTGCCAGTCGATGTCGAACAGCATGTCGCGCCCTTCAGACAGCGCCAATTCGGCCGGTTCGCGCGGGGTCGCATAGCAATTGCCGTGCACCTCGGCCCATTCGAGCAGCGCGTCGGAATCACGCAGCCGCTCGAACTCGCGCATCGTCCGGAAATGGTAGTGGACGCCCTCGATCTCGCTGCCGCGGCGCGGCCTGGTGGTGACCGAGACCGACAGTTCGAGGCTGGAATCGCTTTCCAGAAGGTTGCGCGCGATCGTCGACTTGCCGGCGCCGGATGGCGACGACAGGACGAGCATCAGGCCCCGGCGGCGAATGCGGGACCCCAAATCCTTGGCAACCATCGGCTACTCCAGATTCTGGATCTGTTCACGAAACTGGTCGACCACCGCCTTCAGCTCCAACCCGATCGCGGTGACGGCGGCGGCATTCGACTTCGAACACAGCGTATTCGATTCGCGGTTAAATTCCTGTGCCAGAAAATCGAGCTTGCGGCCGACCGCGCCGCCGCCCTTCAGCAATGCCCGGCCGGATGCAACATGCGTTTTCAGCCGGTCGATCTCTTCACGAATATCGGCCTTGGTGGCCAGGAACGCCGCCTCCATGTGCAACCGGCTTGCGTCCAGATTGGCGGAAGCGTCCATCAGAAGCTTGACCTGTTCGGCGATGCGCTCGCGGATCGCCATCGTCTCGCGTGACGGATCCACCTCGGCCCGCAGCGTCAGCGCTTCAATCATGTCGATATGACCCGACAGCAGCAAAGCCAGCGCGGCACCCTCGCTTTGTCGTGCCTGTTCGAGCCCTTTCAGGGCCACCTCGAGCGCGGCCATGATCGCGGCATCGAGCGCGACCCTTGCCTCCTCGGTTTCGACAGTTTCGGGAATGTCGAGCACGCCGCGCAGCGAAAGCAATCCGTCCGATGTCGCGGGAGCAACGCCGAATTGCTCCTGCAGCCTTTTGGCGAGCCCCGCCAGGTCTTTCAGGAAGGCCTCGTTGACGACCGGCTGCGCCTGCGTGCCGGCGGCACGGCCGATGCTCAGCGTCGCCTGGAAATTGCCTCGCGCAAAACGCTTCTGAAGTATCTGCCTCACGGTCGGTTCCAGCCGCTCGAAGCCTTGCGGCAGACGCAGCCGCACCTCGACGCTCTTGCCATTGACGGACTTCACCTCCCAGGCGATCGAGGTGCCTTCATGCTCGGCGACGGCTCGCGCAAAACCGGTCATGCTCTGCAAATTCATATCGCCCACGCGTCCCCCTGGCGCATCAACCCCGAAACCGGCTTTCCGGGGCGGAGCAAATGCGGCTTGAAAATGACTGCGCGCCCAGGCACGTCGAAAACGGACGCGGGGCGCTCTTCCATATGTCAGGGCGTTGCCCGGTCGGCAGCGCCTTTCTTCATCCTACTGGGCAGCGCCCGCATCGTCTCCGCCGCCATCAACCGGCTTGTCGGCATTGCCGTCGCCGGCGCCAGTGGTGTTGGCGGCCTTGGCGGCGTCATCGGCTTGTTTCTTCAGCAAGGCGCGATAGCGGGCGACATTCTCATTGTGCTCATCCAGCGTCGCGGCAAAGACGTGCCCGCCGGTGCCATCGGCGACGAAATAGAGGTCGTCGGTCTTCGACGGATTGGCCACCGCCTCCAGCGCCGCGCGACCCGGATTGGCGATCGGCGTCGGTGGCAAGCCGCTGATCGCATAGGTGTTGTAGGGCGTCTGTTTCTGGATGTCCGACTGGTAGATCGGCCGGTCCGCCGGCTTGCCCTTGCCGCCGAACAGACCGTAGATAATCGTCGGATCGGATTGCAGGCGCATGCCCTTGGCAAGCCGGTTCAGGAAGACGGCGGCAACCCGCGAACGCTCGTCACCCTTGCCCGTTTCCTTCTCGACGATCGAGGCCAGCGTAACGAACTCTTCGACGTTGGCCAGCGGCAGGTCCGGCGCGCGCCGCTGCCAGACATCATCGACCAGCTTCTTCTGATCCGCCAGCAGCTTGTCGACCATCTGCTGGCGCGTCGCGCCGCGCGTGAAGCGCAGCGTATCGGTGGCGAGGCTGCCCTCTGGCGGCGTGGTCGCCGGCATATCGCCGCTCAAGGCAGGCTCGTCGGCTATGCGCTGCAGTGCCTGCTCGACCGTCAGCCCTTCTGGAACGGTCAGCGAATACATCACCGACTTGCCACTCTTCAAAAGCTCCATGATGTCGCGCATGGAGGCCCTGGGCTTGATCTCGTATTCGCCGGCCTTCAGCGCCGAGTCATTGCCAAAGGCGCGCACGCCGAGGCGGAATATCCGGGCATCGCTGATCAGTCCGCGGCGTTCGAGCTGGTCGGCGATATCCTGGACGCCGGTGCTCGGCTTGACCAGGAAGGTGTCGCCATTGGCCGAGGGGCCGGGTTCGGTGAATTCCTGCTTGCCGAAATAGACTGCAACGCCGGCCGCCAAAACCATCAGCATCACCGAGGAGATGACGAAGTTCATGAACACGACGACCTGGCTGCGTGACGCGCGCGAGCGCTTCGGCGGCGGCGTGCCAGCCTCCGGCCGCAACGCCTCGCTGGCCGTTTTCGGCACGATCGGTCCGGATGTCGCCGGCCGTTGCCCGAATTCTCCGTTACCTGCCGGATTTGTGTTCATTTCGCCCTACCGTTTGATCGCCCAACGAATCCCCAGCGGCAGAGTAGGGGCGAATATGGCAAAATTGACGGCACGCCGAAGCATCGCCCGGCGGCCGGACGGTCAGCCATTGTAGCGCTGGAAGACCAGCGACGCGTTGGTACCGCCAAAGCCGAAGGAATTGGACAGCGCCACATCGATCTGGCGGGCACGGGGCTTGTTCGGCACCAGGTCGATCGCGGTTTCGCGCTCCGGGTTGTCGAGGTTGATGGTCGCCGGCGCGACATTGTCCCTGATGGCAAGGATCGAGAAGATCGCTTCGGCGGCACCGGCCGCCCCCAGGAGATGGCCGATCGACGACTTGGTCGACGACATCGAAATCTTCGACGCGGCATTGCCGACAAGCCGCTCTACCGCGCCAAGCTCGATCGTGTCGGCCATGGTCGAGGTGCCGTGCGCGTTGATGTAGTCGACATCGGCAGGCGTCAGCTTGGCCCGGTTCAGTGCCGCCGTCATGCAACGGAAGGCACCGTCGCCATCCTCGGCGGGCGCGGTGATGTGATAGGCGTCGCCGGTGAGACCGTAGCCGGTCACCTCTGCATAAATCTTGGCGCCGCGCGCCTTGGCATGTTCGAGCTCCTCGAGCACGACGACGCCGGCGCCCTCGCCCATGACGAAGCCGTCGCGGTCGCGGTCATAGGGGCGCGACGCTGTTAGAGGCGCATCGTTGCGATCGGTCGACAGCGCCCGGCATGCGGCGAAGCCGGCGATCGACAGCCGCGTCACCGGCGCTTCGGCGCCACCGGCGACCATCACGTCGGCATCGCCCCACATGATCAACCGGGCAGCATCGCCAATGGCGTGCGCGCCGGTCGAACAGGCCGTGACGACGGCGTGGTTCGGGCCTTTCAGCCCGTGCCTGATCGAAACCTGCCCGGAAACGAGATTGATGATCTGGCCCGGGATGAAGAAAGGACTGATGCGGCGCGGGCCGCGTTCCCTGAGGATCATCGCGTTTTCGGCGATACCCTCGATACCGCCAATGCCGGAGCCGATCAGGACGCCGGTGGCGCATTGCTCTTCATGCGTCTTTGGTTCCCAGCCGGAATCCTTCATCGCCTCATCGGCGGCGGCAATCCCGTACAGGATGAAGTCGCCGATCTTGCGCAATTCCTTCGGCTCGAGCACGGCCTCGGGATTGAAGGTGGCATTGCTGCCGTCGCCACGCGGAACGACGTGGGCGATCTTGCAGGCAAGATCCTCCACCTCGAACTCGGTGATGCGCTTGGCTGCGCTGCGGCCGGTCAGAAGTTCCTTCCAGCTGTGCTCAAAGCCCATGCCGAACGGCGACAACAACCCAAGGCCCGTGACGACAACACGCCTCATCGCAGGTCCTCCCCGGTGATGACTGCGGAAAGCGTCAGGCCGAAGCCTTGTCGATGTACTTCACGGCATCGCCGACCGTCAGGATGGTCTCGGCCGCGTCGTCGGGAATCTCGACGCCGAATTCTTCTTCGAACGCCATGACGAGTTCGACCGTGTCGAGGCTGTCGGCGCCCAGATCATCGATGAAGCTCGCCTGCTCCGTCACTTTGTCGGCATCGACGCCAAGGTGCTCGATGACGATCTTCTTGACGCGCTCTGCGGTGTCACTCATTTGGGCATCCTCGTCTTTTGTTTGTCTGTCTTCGTTAGCGGGCAGAATGCCGCTAATCAAGCTGAAAGATGGTCCTGCCGGAAACGCAACGGCTACGGACCGGTTTTTGCCCGAACCGCCGGGTTGCGGGCCGCATTACACGAAAAATGGCCGAGGTCCAAGCCGAAACGGTCTCTTTTCACAACCCGGCAGCGTTGTTGCCGGGCCTCGTTCAAATCATCGCCATGCCGCCATTTACATGGATGGTCTGGCCGGTGACATAGGCGGCTTCGTTGGAGGCGAGATAGGCGACGGCGGAGGCGACTTCAGCGCTGGTGCCCATGCGGCGCGTCGGGATCGCCGCCATGATCGCCTCTTTCTGCTTGTCGTTGAGCTTGTCGGTCATCGCCGATTCGATGAAGCCGGGGGCGACGCAGTTGACGGTGATGTTGCGGGTGGCGATCTCTTGCGCCAGCGACTTGGAAAAGCCGATCATGCCGGCCTTGGAGGCGCAATAGTTGGTCTGGCCGGGATTGCCGGTGACGCCGACCACCGAGGTGATGTTGATGACGCGGCCGTGCCGGCGGCGCATCATTGGGTGGGTGAGTTCGCGGGTCAGCCTAAACACGGCGGTCAGGTTGACTTCGAGCACGGTGTCCCAGTCGGCATCCGACATGCGCACGAACAGCCCGTCCTTGGTGATGCCGGCGTTGTTGACCAGGATGTCGACCCCTTCGAGATCGGCCTCCGCCTTCTGGCCGAGCGCCTTGACCTCGTCACGGTTCGACAGATTGGCCGGAAACAGCTTGACCCGGTCGCCAAGCTCGGTGGCCAGCGCTTCCAGTTTCTCGACGCGGGTGCCATGCAGGCCGACGATCGCGCCTTGCGCATGCAGCATCCTGGCGATCGCCTCGCCGATGCCGCCCGATGCACCAGTGACGAGCGCCTTGCGGCCAGTCAATTCGAACATGTCATTTCCTTCTCTCAAACCGGACAACGGTTATCTGTAAACATCGTCGCACCAGAAGTCGTCGGCTTTCATCGCGTCTTCCTCGCCGCTCCTGATCCGCGCCAACACCTCGGCTGCAAGGTAATAGTCCTCTATATCCTCAAGGCCACGCTCGATGAACTCACGCAGATGATAGGCCTTGCTCCGGCCGGTCCTAGACGCAAGAGCATCCAGGCGCTGCCAGACTTCTTGAGAAAGACGGATCGAGGTGGACATGCCGCACCTTGGTTGCGATGCCCGTATTCATGTGGCCGGGCATTGGTGAATTCAAGCCGGGCGGTTCAACCAAGCGACGCCAGTGCCGCCTCGACCTCGGCCGCAGTGCCGACCGACGTGGTGGCGATGTCCCGGTTGATGCGCCGTGCCAGGCCTGAAAGCACCTTTCCAGCGCCAATCTCGTAGAGCGTTGTGACGCCGTTTGCGCCAAACCATTCCACCGTCTCGCGCCAGCGCACGCGGGCAACCACCTGTTCGAACAGACGCCGTGCGATCTCGTCCGGCTCGCTGGTCGGGGTGACTGTAACATTGGGGACGATGGGGACCACCGGCGTGGCCTTCGCCACCCCCGCGAGCGCTTCGCGCATGATTTCGGCGGCCGGGGTCATCAGCGCGGAGTGGAAGGGCGCGGAGACCTGCAGCATCAGCGCCCGCTTGGCGCCCTTTTCGGTGCAAAGTTTGGCCGCCAGTTCGACTGCGGCTTTGGCACCGGAAATGACCAGTTGGCCGCCGCCATTGTCGTTGGCGATCTGGCAGACCGAGCCGTTCCCGGTCCCTTGGGCAGCCTCTGCGCAGGCGGCTTCGACATCGGCCTGTTCCAACCCGATAATCGCCGCCATCGCGCCCTCGCCGGCCGGCACCGCCGCTTGCATGGCATTGCCACGGATGCGCAGCAGCCGGGCGGCATCGGCAACCGAAACGAAGCCGGCGGCAGCGAGCGCCGAATACTCGCCCAGCGAATGGCCGGCGACATAGGCGACCTTGCCCTTCAACGAGAAGCCGCGCGATTCCAGCGCCCGGATGGCGGCCAGCGACACCGCCATTAGCGCCGGCTGCGCGTTGGCGGTCAGCGTCAACGCCTCTTCCGGCCCTTCCCAGATCAGCTTCGACAGGTTTTCACCAAGCGCGTCGTCGACTTCCTGGAAGACCCTGCGCGCCTCAGGAAAGGCGTCGGCGAGATCCTTGCCCATGCCAACTGCCTGGCTGCCTTGTCCAGGAAAGGTGAATGCAACGGCCATGCGAGGGCTCCCAAGGGCTGGTTTTGCTTGCCTGATAGACGAGTTTTTCTTGCCTGTGACGCAAGGCAGGCCGCCAAGTCAAGCCCGGTTCGCCGCTGCCCGGCGGCGACTTTGCCTGCCGAGTCCCTGTTGTGAAAGGGTTTTTGGCGATCACTCCTGATGAAAACCGCTCACGATTCGTTTGCTGGCTCTTCTTATTTTCGCTACAGCCGCTAGCTTTGCGTGACAATTCCATGACAATCGAGTGACGTGTTGTCGCTGGGTGGGGAAGTTAAAGTGGCAAAGAGTTACAAACGCGCCGGAAAAGCCGCGCCACAGTTCCTGGAAGACGATCCGTCCACCGGCTATCTGCCGGGCAGGAGATGGCCGGTCGTGCGCTATGGGCTGATCAGCCTGGCAATCGCGGCCGTCCTGGTGTTTGCCATCGAGCTCATCGTTCGCGGCGACTTCGCCGGCACCGTCTCTTTCTTCCTGCAGCCGTTCAAGCCCGGCTGGACCACCATTGTTGTGTTTGCGCTGCTCCTGATCGGCCTCGATGCGGTGCTCGGCCGCAGCCACCAGAGCCTGGTGATCGTCGCGCCGCTGACCTTGTCGCTTGCTTTCGTCGGTCACCAAAAGTCGCACTATCTTGGCGATCCGCTCTATCCGACCGATTTCCTCTATGCCCGCCAGATCTTCGCGCTGTTACCGCTGCTGGTGCGCGAACGGCCGATGACCGCGCTTGCCATGGTCGTCGGCATCGTCGCCGGCCTGTCGCTGCTCGTCTACGGCTGGCGGCTGTGGCGCCGCAAGGTTCCGGCACTCAGCCGCAAGGGGCGCCTTGCGCGGCTGACGCTGGCAGTGCCGCTGCTCGCCTTCTTCGTTTCGATCATGGACTACGCCACCTTCTCTTGGACCAGGGATCGGCTGCAGATCATCCCGATCATGTGGGATCAGAAGGAAAACTATGCCTCCAACGGCTTTGCGCTGGCCTTTGCCCTCAACGTGCCAATGGCGCACGTCTCGGCGCCGCCGGGCTATTCCGACAAGGCAATCGCTGCGATCGGCAGGAACGATGTGACCGCCTCTGTGCCCGCCGAAAAGCCTGACATCATCATCGTCATGAGCGAGTCCTTCTGGGATCCGACCAAGCTGCCCGGCGTCAGCATCACACCCGATCCGATCCCCAATGTGCGAGCGCTCCGCTCTGGCTCGATGTTCTCGCCGGAGTTCGGCGGCATGACCGCCAACATCGAGTTCGAGGCGCTGACCGGCTTTTCCAACGCGTTCCTGCCTGCCGGCAGCATCCCCTACCAGCAATATGTGCGCACGCCGACGCCTTCGCTGGCGACTTTCCTAAAGAGCCAGGGCTACCGGGCGCGCGCCATCCATCCCGGTACCAACTGGTTCTGGAACCGTGGCGCGGTCTACGCCGATTTCGGCTTCAACGATTTCAAGTCGGAGGAAACGCTGCCGCCCATGCAAAAGCGCGGGCCGCTGGCATCGGACGCGGCGATGACCGACGAGATCATCGGCGAGGCCGACGCCAGCGTCGAACCGGTGTTCTTCTTTGCGGTCAGCCTGCAAAACCACGGTCCCTACGAGCCGAACCGCTATTACAATCCGACGCATAAGGTGCAGGCGCCGATCAGCCAGTGGGCACGCGAATCGCTGCTCAGCTACGCCGAGGGCTCAGCCGATGCAGATCGCGGTCTTGAACGCCTCGTCGAATGGGCAAAGAAACGCTCCCGCCCCACCGTGATCGCCTTTTTCGGCGACCACCTGCCGCCGCTGGGGCCGGTCTATGTCGAAACCGGTTTCCTGAAGGACAATGTCGCGCCGCGCAAGGAAGCGTCGCCCGAGGCTGCACTCGAACATCACGAGACGCCGCTGGTCATCTGGTCGAACCGCACCGGACCGGCTGAAGACATGGGCGCCGTCAGCCCGGCCTTCCTGCCCTATCATATCCTGAAGACGGCCGGCATCAGCCATCCCTATTACACCGGCTTCCTGGGCGAGATGCGCGAACGTTACCGTGTCGTCGACCGCAATTTGCTGCTGACGCCAGCTGGCGAGGCCACGCCCGATTGGGCGCGGCAGAAGGAGATCGACCCGGCAATCCGCGACTTCCGCCTGCTGCAGTATGATATGATGTTTGGCAAGCGTCGGGCAGCGCCTGACTTCTTCCCTGAGACGGTCGAGAAGGTTGTCGCCCATACGAGTTGAGCCCAACGATCCGTCAGGAGCCGGCTCGACTGTCTCGGATCGCGCGTTCAGTTCGTCAATTGCAGCTTCGAGAACTTGTTGGCGATCTGCTGGAAAACGTCCGGCAATTTGGTCGGATCGTTGACTGCATAATAGCCGCTCGGATCAGAGGCGCAGGCGCTGTAAAGCGCGCGGTTGGCTGCGGTGTCGGATTGAAGCACCATGGTGTAGATCTGCACGCCCTGGTCCTTCAATTGCGTGCAGACGCTTTTGGTCCAGCCATCGACATTGCGTGCAGCGGTCGCCTGGTTGTCCGATCCGAAACGACCGCCAGCCAGATAGCCATAGGATGTGTAGTCGGACTTGGTCGGCTGTTCGCTGGCCCCATAGACAACGTTCTCTCCGTCGGTAAGCAACAGCACGATCTTGCTGATCCCAGGCGTCTTCCACGGTGCGCCATCGGTGTAGGGCGCGGCGGGCGACAGCACCCGCATGCCCCACGACAGGCCCTCGGAGACATTGGTGCCTGAACCGTTCCACTCGGTCATCTCGCTGGCTGCCTTGCGCAGCTTGTTGAAATCGTCGGTCAGCGGGACGACGGGTGTCGGGCAAGCGCGGTTCGGGCCGACGGTGATGCGGGTGCCCGTCTCGGTGATGAGCTCGTTGACCGGCGCGACATATTTGGCGACCATTTCCTTGGCAGACTTGCCGGGCGTCACCAAATCGCCGACAAGATCACTGAGATCGATGCCGAGAAGGTTGTCTTTCTGCTTACCCAGCTTGGTCTTGTCGTAGCCGTCGTCGAGATAGGAATTGTTGTAGTATTTATCCGAATTGCCATAGGAGGCAGACGGTTTCTGGGCAACTTGCGGATCGTCCGGCGCAAAATATGGAACGAACATCGTGTCGGGCTTGGCGGGATCGGGTGGGGTGTCGGAAATGTTGTAAGCGCCCGGTCGCGCCTCGACGCAGCCTTTCCATCCGGTGCCGTTCCATCCTGCATCTGTCCATCCGGTCGCCTTGAGCTGCTTGAAAAGCGCCATGTGGTTCGGCCGCTTACCGTCGACGACGGGAAAATTGACGCCGTTGGTTGAGGACTTGCCTTCCATGTCGATCCAGAACGGGTCGAAGCCGTCGCCATTGACATTGACGGCCGTTACGAAAGGAACCAGCGAGGCGCGGATCTTGCGCGTCGGCGATTTCGCCGCTTCGAGCGTGTCGAGCAACGATTTTGTCGCCGTCCTCAGCGCCGTCATGCGGGCGCCGGCCATCGAGCCGGTGTTGTCCAGTACCAGCACGACTTCGAGCTGGTTGTTCGATTCGACCGCGGAGGCATCGACCGCGATGTGCTTGCTGTTGCCGAACAGGAAGGCGAAGTTGAGATTGACGTCCGCCGAGGCAACCGCCTTTGTCTTGACGAAGTTGACGCCCTTGTCGACAGTCAAGGTCGCCTGCGCATTGCTGAGTTCGCCATGACCGACAATGTTGGCCTGGAAATAGCGGTTGAAAGCGTCATTGCGGGTGATGTCGAGATCGCCAAGATGCGAAGAAGCAAGGTTCGCCGAATCGAGGGCATTCTGCAGATTGCTCTTGGCCCGCATTAGGGTCGAGACATCGGTTGCGAAAGCGACAGCCGTCAGCATGACCGGCAAACCCAGTCCCAGCACAAGCGAGAAATTGCCGCTCTTCGAGCGCCAGAATTTATTGAGAAGCATCCTTACCCCCGCCAATGCTTGCCGCGCTTTTGTGCGCGGTTATCCGGCTTCTGCGCCTCCCATGATGAATCGACTGTTGACGGCGGGGCTTCAACTCCACACAACCTGAAAGTGTGGTTAAGACGTTGTTGCCGGAAGCCACGGACTGAGGCCGTTGTTGCTGCTCGGTTTTTCGCTGCCTCCGAAATGCGAATGCCGCTTGCCCTTGCTTTACAGCCGGATTGCTATATAGACGCCCGCAATCTGCCGGTCCTTGCTGGGGGCTGAACGGAGGGCCGGAGGTTTTCTCGAAAACCTTCGTGTGAAGCCAGAAGTGCTTCCGCCTCCCGTGTCTCCGCTCTCGACCGTCTCGTTATGCTCCTTTCTTCCCCGTACCCTTCGAGGGTTTGCGGGTCAGAGAAGTTGCAGAGGCTTTTGCCGCCGGGAACCGGGAGAGAAACGAAGAAAGGCATAAGACATAATGGCTCTTTACGAACATGTGTTTCTTGCCCGGCAGGACCTCTCGCAGCAGCAGGTCGATGCGCTTGTCGAACAGTACAAGGGTGTCATCTCCGCGAATGGCGGGTCCGTCGGCCGGGTCGAGAACTGGGGACTGAAGTCCCTCACCTACCGGGTCAACAAGAACCGGAAGGCTTACTACACGCTGATGGACCTGAACTGCCCAGCGGCCGCGCTCAACGAGATGGAGCGCCAGATGGGCCTGTCCGAAGACGTGCTGCGTTTCCTGACCATCAAGGTCGAAGCGCATGAGGAAGGCCCCTCGGCCATGATGCAGAAGCGCGAAGAGCGCTCGGAACGCGGCGGCTTCGGCGACCGCGACCGTGGCGATCGTGGCCCGCGCTCGTTCGGTGACCGTGATCGCGGCGACCGTGGCGATCGTCCGCCGCGCTCGTTCGGCGACGCTGGTGCCGATCGTGGTCCGCGCCGTCCGCGCGAAGGCTTTGAAGGGGGTGCAGAATAATGGTCGACATCAACCAGATCCCGACCCGGCGCCCGTTCCATCGCCGCCGCAAGACCTGCCCGTTCTCGGGCGCCAACGCGCCCAAGATCGATTACAAGGACGTGCGTCTCCTGCAGCGCTACATTTCAGAGCGCGGCAAGATCGTGCCGTCGCGCATCACCGCCGTCAGCCAGAAGAAGCAGCGCGAACTCGCCAAGGCGATCAAGCGCGCCCGCTTCCTCGGCCTGCTGCCCTACGTGGTTCGCTAATATCTCCAATGCGGGCGGCTCGCCGCCCGCTTCCTCCCACGGCGACGGGCGCCGCAGGGGTGAACGTCAAATCCCGGGTTGAGGCCAAAGCCTCTAACTGCCGCGACAGGCAGGACAGCGACACCAGCGCCCCAGGCGCTCAAGCTTCCTGACCTGTTCCAGAGACATTCGGCGTCGATCTCAACGATCGATTGGCGCCCAACCGAAGGAACAAAACCATGGAAGTCATTCTTCTCGAACGCGTTTCCCGCCTCGGCCAGATGGGCGATACCGTCAAGGTCAAGGACGGCTTTGCCCGTAACTTCCTGCTGCCGCAGGGCAAGGCGCTGCGTGCCAACGAAGCCAACAAGAAGAAGTTCGAGGGCCAGCGCGCCCAGCTCGAAGCCCGCAACCTCGAGCGCAAGTCGGAAGCCGCCCAGGTCGCCGAAAAGCTCGACGGCAAGAGCTTCATCGCCGTTCGCTCCGCGGGTGAAACCGGCCAGCTTTACGGTTCCGTTTCGACCCGCGACATCGCCGACCTGCTGACGGCGGAAGGTTTCTCGATCAACCGCAACCAGATCCTGCTCAACCAGCCGATCAAGACCATCGGTCTCACCAATGTGGCGATCGCGCTGCATCCGGAAGTCGAAGTCACCATCACGCTCAACATCGCCCGTACGGCCGACGAAGCCGAACGCCAGGCCAAGGGCGAGACGCTGACCACCGCCGAAGCCATCTATGGCGACGACATCAACGACAATGCCCGGCCGGAAAACTTCTTCGACCCGAACACCGAGTTCGAAGGCGGCGAAGACAACGCCTGATCGTACGTCGCAAGGGGATTGGAGCCTTGCTCCGATCTCGATTGGAGCTGTGCTCTGATCCCGAATGAAGCGTTGCTTCGATCACTTTACCGTCATCCAGCCATGCTGGACCAACGCCCGGGCCTCTCGCCCGGGCTTTTTTGTGCCAAATGGAACTTTTCGAACCCCTATATATTGTTGCAGACTATGGTGTCGCGCGTCCTTTGGCCGCGCTAACTTAGCTGTGCGACTTCGGTTTCGGCGCAAGACCTCCGGCGAAATCGATCTCGATTTTCGGGTCACGCGCCGAGACAGCCTGTCTGGCCGAGAGGGGACATTGGTCATGAATATTCTGTTGAAGCGCGTTCTCGACCGGCTGGTGCGCACCGGCAACCTCAAGGTAACCGGCCCCAAGGGCACGGCAGTGGTTTTCGGCGACGGCAGCGGCGAACCGGTGCACATGCACATCAAGACCGCGCATGCCGAGCGTGCCATCACCTTCGATCCGATGCTGGCGGTGCCGGAATCCTACATGGACGGCGAACTCGACATTCTCGAAGGTGGCGTACTAGGTGTGATGCGCATAGCCTTCCAGAACATGGGCAGTGGCGGCATCGATGCCACCTGGTCGAAGGCCATCGAAGGCCTGCGCCACGCGCTCCGCCGCCTGCAGCAGATCAACACTGCCGCGCGCTCGCGCCGCAACGTGCAGCGCCACTACGACCTGTCGGGCGACCTCTACCGGCTCTTCCTCGACGAGGACATGCAATATTCCTGCGCCTATTTCGAGCAACCGGACATGACGCTGGACGAAGCGCAGGCCGCCAAGAAGCGCCACATCGCCGCCAAGCTCCGGCTGAAGGCCGGCCAGACGGTGCTCGACATCGGCTCCGGCTGGGGTGGACTTGGCCTCTACCTCGCCAAGGCTTTCGACGTCGACGTGCAGGGCGTGACGTTGTCGACCGAGCAGCATGGCGTCGCCACCGACCGGGCGCACGCGCAAGGGCTGGAGAGCCGCGTGCATTTCGAGCTCAAGGACTACCGCGAGCTCAACGAGCGTTTCGACCGCATCGTCTCGGTCGGCATGTTCGAGCATGTCGGCGTCAATCATTACCGCACCTTCTTCGACAAAAGCGCGACGCTGCTCAAGCCGGATGGTGTCATGTTGTTGCACACGATCGGCCGCTCCGGCGTGCCGTGGGCGACCAGTGCCTTCATCCGCAAATACATCTTCCCGGGCGGCTACATCCCGTCGCTGTCGGAAGTCATGCCGGCGATCGAGAAGTCGGGCCTGGTCGTCACCGACGTCGAGATCCTGCGGCTCCACTATGCCGACACGCTGAAGCACTGGGGCGAACGTTTCGCCGCCAACCGCGACAAGGCCAAGGCGATCTATGACGAGCGCTTCTGCCGCATGTGGGAATTCTATCTGGCCGCCTCCGAAGCCGCCTTCCGCTGGCAGGACCTGGTGATCTTCCAGATCCAGATCGCCAAAAAGAACGACACGCTGCCGATGTCGCGCGACTACATGGCAAAGTGCGAAAAGGCGCTTGAGATGCGCGATATGGGACATCGTGAAACGGCACCGGTCAAGAAGAGCCCTGCCGCCAAGCCGGTTCGCCGCCGCAAGGTTGCGGACCAGGAATAAGCATTGCCGCTTGCCATTGCCGGCGCCTGCACTGAAAAAGGTCCCGTGACCGTCTCGGGACCTTTTTCATGACCTACGTCCTCTATGTCGCTGCCGCCCTGGCCGAGATCGCCGGCTGCTTTTCATTCTGGGCCTGGTGGCGGCTGGAAAAGTCGCCGATGTGGCTGCCTCTCGGCCTCGCCTCGCTTGCCCTGTTCGGCTTCCTGCTTGCGCTGGTAGACGCAAGCGCCGCGGGTCGCGCTTACGCCGCCTATGGCGGCATCTACATCGCGGCGTCGCTTGGCTGGCTGTGGCTGGCGGAAGGCGTGCGCCCCGACCGCTGGGATCTTGCCGGTGCCGCGCTCTGCATTGCCGGCGCTTCGGTGATCCTGGTCGCCCCGCGGGGCGCGTGAGATGGAGCTGCCGGCATCCCTTCGCCAAGGTGTCGAGCGCCTGCTCGAAAACGTCCCCTTGGCGACGCTGAAGCAAGCGGCAAAAACGCTGTCCGACCGCTATCGTGCCGAGTTGCGCGACGGCCGTTTGCACATGGCCGAGGATCTGGCGGTGAAGGCCTATCTGGCGACGCGGCTGCCGGCGACCTATGCCGCGATCCGTGCCAGCCTCGACGCGCTGAGCGACGCCAAGCCCGACTTTCAACCCAGGAGCCTGCTCGATGTCGGCGCCGGTCCTGGTACTGTGCTTTGGGCCACGACTGACCTGTGGCCCGATCTCGAACAAGCTGTGTTGTTCGAAGCCAGCGACGCGGTGCGTAAGGTCGGCGAAACGCTTGCCGCCGACGCGATTGCCGCCCGTACCAGGTGGCTGGCCGGTGATGCCACCATCGACCTCGCCGACCTCAAGCCGGCTGATCTGGTCAGCTGCGCCTATGTGCTCGATGAAATCACCCCGGCATCTCTGCCGAAGCTCATCGACCGCCTCTGGCAACTTACTGGCGACACGCTACTGATCGTCGAGCCGGGCACCCCTGCCGGCTGGCGGCGCATCCTTGCCGTGCGCCGGCAGCTGATCGAGGCGGGCGCGCATGTGCTTGCCCCTTGCCCACATCAGGCGCCCTGCCCGCTCGCTCCGCCCGACTGGTGCCATTTTTCCCGCCGCGTCGCCCGCTCGCGCCTGCACCGGCTGGCCAAGGATGCCGACGTGCCATGGGAAGACGAAAAATTCATCTATGTCGCGGCTTCCCGAGAACGGCCCATGTCGCACCAGGCTCGGGTTCTTGCGCCGCCGAAAGCCGGCTCCGGCAAAGTTCTGCTCAAGCTTTGCAGGGAAGATGGCACCGCCGTCGAGCGCTTGTTGACCAAGCGCGACGGCGCCGACTTCAAGCTCGCCCGGCGCCTGGACTGGGGCGACACGTTGAACAACACCGCAAAATGAACGGAGCAATCGTTCTTGCTTCGTTCCAGCGAGTCAGATAGAAATCAACGCCTCGTCGAGTCAATCGGAATCGGGACCCAGGAACACTCTCTTGTGGACGACTGGTCGTTCCTGTGAACAACGGGCATCAAGGTTCGTTGGTTGCGCAGTGATGCAGAAAGGTCAGCACCGACTCGTCTCGTTCTGATATCGAAGGTCGGGATCGAAATCGGGGATATCATGGCAGAAGCAGCGCGAAAATTCGGCGTCGCGGAAACACCGCTTTATCGTGAAGCGCCAAACAACATCGAGGCCGAGCAGGCGTTGCTCGGCGCCATCCTTGTCAACAACGATGCCTTCTACCGCGTCTCGGACTTCCTCAAGGCCAGCCATTTCTACGAGCCGCTGCACCGCAAGATCTTTGAGGTGGCGTCCGAGTTCATCCGCATGGGCAAGGTGGCGACGCCGATCACGCTAAAAACCTTCCTGCCGGCCGACGAGAAGGTCGGCGACATGACGATGGCGCAATATGTCGTGCGGCTGGCGGTGGAGGCCGTGACCGTCGTCAATGCCACCGACTATGGCCGCGCCATCTATGACCTTGCCACGCGCCGGGCACTGATCACCGTCGGCGAGGACATGGTCAACATCGCCTATGACGCGCCGGTCGACATGGCGCCCACCGAGCAGATCGAGGATGCCGAGCGGCGGCTGTTCGAGCTGGCCGAAAACGGCCGCTACGATGGCGGCTTCGAAAGCTTTTCCGATGCGTTGAAGAACGCCGTCGACATGGCCAGTGCGGCCTATATGCGCGATGGCCATCTGTCCGGCATTGCCACCGGCCTGCGCGATCTCGACCACCGCATGGGCGGCCTGCAGCCATCCGATTTGATCATCATCGCCGGCCGCCCAGGCATGGGCAAGACGTCGCTGGCCACCAACATCGCCTACAATATCGCTGCCGCCTATGAGCCCGCCCAGCAGGCCGATGGTTCCGTCAAGGCGGCCAATGGCGGCGTCGTCGGCTTCTTCTCGCTCGAAATGTCGTCGGAGCAGCTGGCCACCCGCATCATCTCGGAGCAGACTGAGATCCCATCGTCGAAGATCAGGCGCGGCGACCTGACGGAGGCCGATTTCGGCAAGCTCGTCGCCTACACGCAGGAGAACCACAAGCGCCCGCTCTACATCGACCAGACGGGTGGTATTTCGATCGCCCAGCTCGCGGCGCGCGCCCGCCGCCTCAAGCGCCAGCGCGGGCTGGACCTGATGGTCATCGACTATATCCAGCTGATGCAGGGTTCGTCCGCCAAGGCATCGCAGAACCGCGTCCAGGAAATCACCGAGATCACCACCGGACTGAAGGCGCTGGGCAAGGAGCTGGGCGTGCCGATCATCGCCCTCTCACAGCTCTCGCGTCAGGTCGAAAGCCGCGACGACAAGCATCCGCAACTGTCCGACTTGCGCGAATCGGGTTCGATCGAGCAGGACGCCGACGTCGTGCTCTTCGTGTATCGCGAGGAATATTACATCAAGAACAAGGAACCGGAGAAAGGCACGCCCGAGCACCTCGCCTGGGAAACAAAGATGATCGAGGTCCAGGGCAAGGCCGAAGTGATCATAGCCAAGCAGCGCCATGGCCCGACCGGCACCGTCAGCCTTGCCTTCCAAGGCGAGTTCACCCGCTTCTCCGACCTTGCCGAGGAGCATCACCTGCCGGAAAGGTTCGAGTGACCTCTTGAGACAGGCCTCGTTCCTTCGCACCCCCCTAACCTGTCGCCACGTGGCATCCCTCTGATGGCCAAGTCGCGCGTGCAGTTCATCTGCCAGAATTGCGGATCGGTGCATCAGCGCTGGGCCGGCAAATGCGATGCCTGCGGCGAGTGGAACACGCTGGTCGAGGAAGGCACATCCGGGGGCATCGGCTCGGGGCCAGCCAACACGCGCAACGCCCGCAAGGGCCGCGCGGTGGTGCTGACCACGCTGTCCGGCGACATTGAGGACGCACCACGCATCGTCTCGGGTATCGGCGAGCTCGACCGCGCCACCGGCGGTGGTTTCGTGCGTGGCTCGGCGCTGCTCGTCGGCGGCGATCCCGGCATCGGCAAGTCGACGCTGCTCACCCAGGCGGCGGCGGCACTTGCCTCGGGAGGCCACCGCATCGTCTATGTCTCGGGCGAGGAAGCCGTCGCGCAAATCAGGCTGCGTGCGCAGCGTCTTGGTGTCGCTTCCACCTCGGTCGAACTCGCGGCCGAAACCAATGTCGAGGATATTCTTGCGACGATCGCGGACGGCAAACGGCCTGACCTCGTCATCCTCGATTCGATCCAGACGCTTTGGACCGACCTTGCCGATTCGGCGCCGGGCACCGTCACCCAGGTGCGCGCCGCCGCCCAGGCGATGATCCGCTATGCGAAATCCACGGGTGCTGCGATCGTGCTCGTCGGCCATGTCACCAAGGAAGGCCAGATCGCCGGGCCGCGCGTCGTCGAGCATATGGTCGACGCCGTGCTCTACTTCGAGGGCGAAGGCGGCCATCACTATCGTATCCTGCGCACGGTGAAGAACCGTTTTGGACCGACCGACGAGATCGGTGTCTTCGAAATGTCGGACAAGGGCCTGCGCGAGGTGGCCAATCCGTCCGAGCTTTTCCTTGGCGAACGTCATGCCAAATCGCCCGGTGCCGCGGTTTTCGCCGGCATGGAGGGGACGAGGCCGGTGCTGGTCGAGATCCAGGCGCTGGTTGCCCCCTCCTCGCTCGGCACGCCGCGCCGCGCCGTCGTCGGCTGGGACGGCGCCCGGCTGTCGATGATCCTGGCGGTTCTCGAAGCCCATTGCGGCGTGCGCTTCGGCACCCACGATGTCTATCTCAACGTCGCCGGCGGCTACCGAATCTCCGAGCCTGCGGCCGATCTCGCGGTAGCGGCGGCCCTGGTTTCCTCGCTCACCGGTCTTGCCCTTCCCGCCGATTGCGTCTATTTCGGCGAAATCAGCCTTTCGGGCGCTGTGAGGCCGGTTGCGCATGCGCAACAGCGCCTCAAGGAAGCCGAAAAGCTGGGTTTTGGAAGCGCGGTTCTGCCCTCGGGCAGCGGGGAACTGGCCGGGGGGATCGGAGCCGGTTCTTTCCAGCCGACCGAGCTTGCCGACCTCGTGGCACGCATAGCCGGCTCACGCCGAAGCCGCGTGGACGAACAAGATTAGAGCATCGGACCCAGAGCCCGATGCTCGGCGCTATAATGCGGCTCATGGAGTGGGGCGAAAGACATGCCGATTACGCTGCTTGACGGAATTCTCGTCGGCTTCACTCTGGTCTCGGCGATGCTCGCCATGGTTCGCGGCTTCTCGCGCGAAGTCCTGTCCGTCGTTTCCTGGGCAGCAGCGGCGGCGGCGGCGTTCTTCTTCTACAAGCCGGTTGTGCCTTACCTTGCGCCCTACATCGAGAATGAAAAGGTCGCCATGGCGGCCGCCGCCGGCGTCGTTTTCATCATCGCGCTGATCGTCGTTTCGGTCATCACCATGAAGCTCGCCGACTGGATCATCGATTCCCGGATCGGCGCGCTCGACCGTACGCTCGGTTTCCTCTACGGCGCGGCACGCGGCATTCTGGTCGTCGCCGTCGCCCTGCTGTTCTTCAACTGGCTGGCCGGCGCCAAGGCACCGGCCTGGGTCACGGACGCCAAGTCGCGGCCGTTGCTCGAGCAGATCGGAGCCAAGCTCGAAAGCCTGCTGCCCGAGGATCCGGAAAACGCGATCCTGAAGAAGCTCAACCCGAATCAGCCGGCCGCGGAGACGCCCGCGGCTCCGGACGCACCTGCTGCTGATGCGCCCGCGGGTGGCGACGATGCCAACACGCCGGCGCCTGACGATGACGCCGCAACACCGCCGGCGGACAACACCCCGGCCAATCCGGCGCCGGCGGCACCTGCAAACTGACGCCGGAAACGGCGTCAGGATCTGACGATGGTGTGAACGACTGCACGGCCCGCGTTGCTTTCGACGCGAACCCGCATTATATGGCGATTTTAGCGGAGCTTAAGATGGCAGACGCAGACGACGTGCTTTCCGCCGAGGCCGACGACCATTTCCATGACGAATGCGGTGTCTTCGGCATTTTTGGCCGACAGGACGCGGCAGCCATCGTCACACTGGGCCTGCATGCCCTGCAGCATCGCGGCCAGGAAGCGGCTGGCATCGTTTCGTATGACGGCAGCCAGTTCCATGTCGAACGCCATGTCGGGCTGATCGGCGACACCTTCACCAAGCAGCGCGTCATCGACAGTCTGCAAGGCAACCGCGCTATCGGCCATACGCGCTACGCCACGACGGGCGGCGCCGGCATGCGCAACATCCAGCCCTTCTTCGCCGAATTGGCCGATGGCGGTTTCGCCGTCGCCCATAACGGCAATCTGACCAACGCCATGACTGTGCAGCGAGCGCTGCAGAAGCAAGGCGCGATCTTCTCCTCGACCTCCGATACCGAGACGCTCTTGCACCTCGTTGCCACCAGCAAGGAGCGCGATTTGAACTCGCGCTTCATCGATGCGGTGCGGCAGGTCGAGGGCGCGTTCTCGCTGGTGGCGATGACGGCCAAGAAGATGATCGGCTGCCGCGACCCGCTCGGCATCCGGCCGCTGGTGCTCGGCGATCTCGACGGCGCCTGGATCCTGGCCTCCGAAACCTGCGCGCTCGACATCATCGGCGCGCGTTTCGTGCGCGACCTGAAGCCCGGCGAGATGGTCGTCGTCACGTCCAAGGGTATCGAGAGCCTGTTCCCCTTCGAGCCGCAGAAGACCCGCTTCTGCATCTTCGAATATGTCTATTTCGCGCGGCCGGATTCCTCGGTCGAGGGCCGCAACGTCTATGAAGTGCGCAAGCGCATCGGCGCCGAGCTTGCGGTCGAAAGCCCGGTCGAGGCCGACATCGTCGTGCCGGTGCCGGATTCGGGCACGCCGGCGGCGATCGGCTTCAGCCAGGCGGCCGGCATTCCCTTCGAGCTCGGCATCATCCGCAACCACTATGTCGGCCGCACCTTCATCCAGCCCGGCGATTCGATCCGCCACATGGGCGTCAAGCTGAAGCACAATGCCAACCGCCGCATGATCGAAGGCAAGCGCGTGGTGCTCGTCGACGACAGTATCGTGCGCGGCACCACCAGCCAGAAGATCGTGCAGATGGTGCGCGATGCCGGTGCCAAGGAAGTGCATATGCGCATCGCTTCGCCGCCGACACGCGCCTCCTGCTTCTACGGCGTCGACACGCCGGAGAAGTCGAAGCTTCTGGCATCGCGCATGTCGGTGGAAGAAATGGCCGAGTTCATCCGCGTCGATTCGCTCGGCTTCCTCACCATCGACGGGCTTTACCGCGCCGTCGGCGAGGCCAGCCGCGACAATGACCAGCCGCAATTCTGCGACGCCTGCTTCACCGGCCAGTACCCGACCCGCCTGCTCGACTTCGAAGGCCACGACAATGTGCGCACGCTGTCGCTGCTGGCGACGAGCGGGACTTAGTGAATTTGGTGTTTGGCGAAAGCGCGGCGACAGCCGATCTCCCCCCTTGCGGGGGGAGATTGCGCTCTCATCTCTGTTTTCGCCAATCACGCAGGCTGACCAGGCAGAGCCAAGTCCGAGTTGGAGCACTAACCTTCGGAGTTGCCCGTTGACCCCTACCCTCGACCTTACCGGCCGCGTTGCGGTCGTCACCGGCGCCTCGCGCGGTATCGGCTATTTCATCGCCAAGGAATTGGCTGCCGCCGGCGCGCATGTCGTCGCGGTGGCGCGCACTGTCGGTGGGCTGGAAGAGCTCGACGACCAGATCAAGGCAGCTGGCGGCCAGGCGACGCTGGTGCCGCTCGACCTCGCCGACATGGCGGGCATCGACCGGCTGGGCGGCGCCATCCACGAACGCTGGGGCAAGCTCGACATTCTCGTCGCCAATGCCGGCGTGCTCGGCGTCATCTCGCCGATCGGCCATGTCGAAGCAAAAACCTTCGAGAAGGTGATGACCATCAACGTCACCTCGACATGGCGGCTGATCCGCTCGGTCGACCCGCTGCTGCGTCTCTCCGATGCCGGCCGCGCGATCATCCTGTCTTCCAATGCGGCGCACTCGGCCCGCGCCTTCTGGGCGCCCTACGCGGCGTCCAAGGCGGCCGTGGAGACGATGATGCGTTCCTGGGCGCATGAGACGCAGAGCCTGCCGCTCAGGGTCAACGCCGCCGACCCCGGTGCCACCCGCACCGCCATGCGGGCGCAGGCCGTACCCGGCGAGGATCCCGAGACGCTGCCGCACCCTTCCGAGATCGCCAAACGCATCGTGCCGCTGGCCAGCCCGGAGCTGAAAGAGACCGGGCTGATCTTCCAGGCCAAGCACAATCGCTTCGTCGCCTATCGTCAGCCGGAATAAAACTAACTGCGAGGCGGATTAAACAGGCCTCCGGCAACGTTTCTTCTGACGTAACCCGTCGAAGACCAAACCGGAGGACCGACATGCGTAAACTGCTTCTCGCCACCGCCGCCACGCTGATCGCAGCGGCGGGCGCCGCTTACTCGCAAGACGCCACGATGAGCTTCTTCGTCACCAGCGTCGGCTCCGGCAAGGGTGCCGATCTCGGCGGCCTCAAGGGTGCCGACGCGCATTGCGCCTCGCTGGCGGAAGCCGCCGGCGTCACCGGCAAGAGCTGGGCCGCCTATCTGTCGACCAGCGACACCGACGCGCGCGACCGTATCGGCAAGGGGCCGTGGGTGAACGCCAAGGGCGTCAGAATAGCCGACGACGTCGCCTCCCTGCACAGCGACGCCAACGGTATCACCAAGCAGATGGCACTGAACGAGAAGGGGGAGGTCGTGAACGGTCGCGGCGACACGCCGAACCGCCACGATATGCTGACCGGCTCGAAGCCCGACGGCACCAAGATCGCCGATCAGACCTGCGGCGACTGGACGATGAGCGGGGCGGAAGGGGCCGCGATGATGGGCCATCACGACCGCACCGGCCTTGACGATTCGGCTGCCGCCAAATCCTGGAATTCCTCACACGCCTCGCGCGGCGGCTGCAGCCAGGAGGCGCTGAAGGGCACCGGGGGCGATGGCCTGTTCTATTGTTTTGCCACCAACTGAGCCGGTTGGGCTTTAACAATCGAGGCTAGCCCCCGCCACATCACGCGGCTGTGATGTGGTGGTGGAAGGCTGTGCCGCGGTCATGCTTTCGTCATTTCCGTGGAGTTGGTAGGGTTTCAGCGACTCCCGCAACAAGCGCCCAACTGGCAGAACAAGGAAATCCCCATGGCTACGACCGCAGCAGCGTTGGTCTGGTATCTGGTAATCGCCGGCCCGCAAGGCGGCATGGTCGTGCTGCCCAGCACCTTCGACAAGCGCGAACAGTGCACCGCCGCCATCACCGAATATCAGAAGCAGCCGACACCGGCCGGCTGGTCGGTGCAATGCGTGCCGAGCGCCTCGCCCTTCACCGACGAGGGCGACGCCGAAGAGCCGTCAGCACAGTAACGAGCGTATCTCCCCCCTTGAGGCCCCTTGAGGGGGAGATACGCAGCTTCAGCGCCGAGCTGAAACCGTCAGCTCCGGCTTGCTGTTGATGGTCTGAAACACCACGCAATAGCGCTCGGTCAGCTTCAGCAGCGAGTCTATGCGCTCCTGCGGCTCATCGGTGTCGAGACTGAAACTGAGCCGGATAGCGCGAAAGCCGACCGGCGCATCCTTGGCCACGCCGAGCGTGCCGCGAAAATCGAGATCGCCTTCGGCTTCCACCGTGGCGGCGCCGAGTTTGAACTCGAGCGCTGTCGCCACTGCCTTCAGCGTCACCCCGGCGCAGGCCACCAGAGCCTCCAGCAGCATGTCGCCCGAGCAGAGCTCAAGGCCTGAGCCGCCTGTTGCCGGATGCAGTCCGGCGATGGCGAGCGCCCTGCCCGTCTCCACCTTGCAGGCAACCGACTGGTCGTCGATCGAGCCCTTGGCGCGAAGCGTGATCAGGGCCTGCGAGGCATCGTCGCGATAGGCCTGCTTCAGTGGCGCCTGCACAGCCTTCAGTTCGGTCGCATCCATCCGCTTTCCCCTTTCGTCGACCGCTTGCGTCACCGGCATACGCCGTCCGGTCGAGAGTTGCGCCGATCACCATGGGAAGGCAATGCCATTCCGCAATAGGAGCCAGCCGCCAACACCGATATCCCAAATGGGACATTGACGAACAAGGTCCCAAAAAGTCTGATCCGGGCAAGTCGTCACTCCATTTTCCGGCGGTCCCCAGATGCCCCGTACCCTCTCGACAAAGCCGAAACAGGATGGGTTTCGCGCGCCTGGCGAATTCGAACCCAAGTCAGGCTGCTGGCTGATCTGGCCGGAGCGGCCGGACACCTGGCGTCTCGGCGCCAAGCCCGCGCAAAAGCTGTTCGTCGATGTCGCCGCGGCAATCGCGCAAAGCGAGCCGGTGACCGTGGCGGCATCCGCTCGCCAATGGCAGAATGCCAGGGCGCGATTGCCGGGCCATGTGCGCGTCGTGGAGATGTCCACCAACGATTCCTGGCTGCGCGACAGTGGTCCCAACTTCGTCATCAACGATCAAGGCGACGTGCGTGGCGTCGATTGGATCTTTAACGCCTATGGCGGTTTCGACGGCGGCCTCTATTCGCCATGGGACTTGGATGATTTGGCGGCGCAAAAGGTGCTCGAAATCGAGAACATGGATCGCTACCGCGCGCCGCTGATCGCCGAGGGTGGCGGGTTGCAATGCGATGGTCAGGGCACGCTCATCACGACGGAGCAATGCCTGCTCAACCGAAATCGCAACGCCCATCTCGGCAAGGCCGAAGTGGAGCGCCGGCTTGGCGACTATCTCGGTGTCGATACCGTCATCTGGCTGCCACGAGGCCTTGCGTTCGACGAGACCGACGGCCATGTCGACGACCTCTGCTGCTTCGTGCGCCCCGGCGTGGTCGTGCTGAGCTGGACCGACAATCGGGACGACCCGCAATACGAGATCGTGCGCGAAGCCGAAGAGGTGCTACGTTCGACCCGTGATGCGCGTGGCCGCGCGCTGGAGGTCCACCGGCTGCCGCACCCCTTGCCGATCGAAATGACGCCGGAGGAAAGCGAAAGCGTTGATCGGCTCGATTCGACCTGGGCGCGACCGGCCGGAAACCGGATCGCGGCGAGCTACATCAACTACTATCCGGGCAACAGCGTCGTGGTGGTGCCGCAGTTCGGCTGCGATCTCGACGCAGCGGCCAAACAGACGCTGGCCGCGCTGTTTCCCGACCACAAGATAGTCGGCATTGAAAACTCACGCGAGATCCTGCTGGGCGGCGGCAATGTCGCCTGCATCACCTTGCCGGTCTATGCCGCGCAACGACGTTGATGCATGCCGAAAACCAGCAGCGAAAAGGAGAACACCATGCGCGCTTTGATCTTCTCAACCCTGCTTGCGGGGTTTGCTTGCGGCATCTGCGCCGGCGCGGCCTCGGCGGATGAGGAAAAAATCGTCAACGTCTACAACTGGTCCGATTACATCGCGCCGGATACGGCTGAGAAATTCGAGAAGGAGACGGGCATCAAGGTTCGCTACGATGTCTATGACGGTAACGAGGTGCTTGAAACCAAGCTGCTCACCGGCGGCTCTGGATATGACGTGGTCTACCCCTCGGCCTATCCGTTCCTGAAGAACCAGGTGAAGGCGGGGGCGTTCCTGGAACTCGACAAATCGAAGCTTGAAAACCAACCGAAGATCGATCCGCAAACCCTGGCCCTGATTGCGGGGGCGGACCCGCAGAACCTGCATGCCGTGCCCTATATGGCAGTCACCGACGGCATTGGCTACAACGTCGCCGCGGTCAAGCAGCGGCTGCCGGACGCGCCGACGGACTCCTTCGCCATGGTCTTCGACGTGGACGTGGTCAAAAAACTCTCCGATTGCGGCGTGGCCATGATCGATGCGCCTGCTGAAGTCATCCCGATGGCGATGAACTATCTTCACATCGACCCCAAATCGACTAGTCCCGACGACCTCGCCAAGGTCGAGGACCTAATGGGCAAGGTGCGGCCCTACATCCGCTATTTCCACTCGTCGAAATACATCAACGACCTCGCCAACGGCGACATCTGTGTGGTGTTGGGCTGGTCGGGTGACATCCTCCAGGCAAGGACCCGCGCGGCGGAATCCGTGAAAAAGCTGGAGATCGCCTATTCCATTCCCAAGGAAGGCACGCTCATCAACTTCGATACGATGGCGGTGCCGAAGGATGCGCCGCATCCCGACAACGCCCAGGCCTGGATCAACTTCAATCTGCGGCCCGATATCGCCGCGGCCAACTCCAACTATGTCTCCTACGCCAATGCGATACCGGAGTCCCTGCCGCTGATGGACAAGGCGATAGCCAGCGATCCCGGCGTCTTTCCGCCCGATGCCGTTAAGGCCAGGCTGTTCGTGGTCGACAACAGCGACCCAAAGCTGCTGCGATCGCAAAACCGCATGTGGACGCGCATCGTGACCGGCCAATAGAACGCGCGGAAGCCGTCAGTCCCGAGCGGCTGAGCCGATGGTCGCCAGCAACTCGACCTGGGAGTGCACGCCGAGCTTGCGATAGACCTGCTTGATGTGGTTGCGGACGGTGCCGGGTGAAATGGCGAGGCTTCGCGAAATCGTCTTGGCATTGCCGCCGTCGACCAGGTGTCGTGCAATCTCGGTCTCACGCCTGCTCAGCCGCGAGCGAGCGTCACCGATTGCGATGTCCTTGTCTCGGGAGCGACACAGATGAAGCAGTCTTTCCAGAATGAGCCTTGTCGCGCTGCTTGCCGCGCAAGCCATCGCCACATCCTGCTCGCCAAAGGGAGCTGCCCCGTTTCGCCGCAGAAAGGTGACATAGCCGGCGGTCAGACTGTCGAGATTGAACACGCCGGTTATCTCGTCGAAGCTGTCGGAGGGACCATAGAATTCGCGATAATAGGGTGTGCGCTGGAAGTCGCCATTGCGCAGAGCCGATAGCGGCAACAGGAAATCCCGCCTTGTGCTGGCGAACCTCTGGAAGAACGGATCCTGGCGATAGATGTGAGCGTCGTAGTGGCGGTTCCAGCGATCGGGGCCGGCATCGTCGATGGTCAGGGATGTTATATCGCGACGATAGAAACCGACATAGACTCGGTCGGAGCCAAGCAGCCTGCTCGCCGCCGCCGTGAAGCGAGCCGACAATTCTTCGGGCGTTGCAGCCATGGCCGCGGCGGCCACGCCGCCGCTCCAGTGTCCAAACCGTTCAAGAGAGATGTTCGACTGCATTCGGACTCACACTAGCGCAAGCCGTTGCAGGTTCAAAACAGCCATTTCCTTTGACTTCGATCATCTCGGCCATACCTATGCGGGAGTCGTTCTCGCGGAGCCATCATGCCGGCCAAGCTGAAACTGATCTTCCTTATCCTGGCCATCCTTGCCGCCCTTGCGCAGCCCGTCCTGGCTGAAACCGCGGAGCGGCCGGGACCCTCGGGCGGCGTACTGTCCCTGCTGCCGCCGCCGCAGACCACCAGCCATTCGATCACGCTGGCCGGGCGCAAGCTGGATTACCAGGCAAAGGCCGCCACCCTGTCGCTGCTTTCGGGCAAGGGCGACGTCACTGCGGAGATCTTCTATGTAGCTTACACGCTGGAACCACCGGCAAGCGGGGCCAAGGACCCGCAGCGGCCGATCACCTTCGTGTTCAACGGCGGCCCTGGAGCAGCGTCCGCCTATCTGCATATCGGCGCGCTCGGTCCGCGTATAATCGCGACGGGAGCCGACGGCGAATTCCTGCCCTCACCGCAAAGACTCATCGACAATCCGGACAGCTGGCTCGACATGACGGATCTCGTCTTCGTCGATCCAGTCGGAACCGGATATAGCCGCGAGGCACCGGGCCAGGACACGCGCGACTTCTGGGGCGTCAACCAGGATGCCAGCTCGATAAGCGCCTTCATCCGGCTCTATCTCGCGCAGAACGGCCGCACCGGATCGCCGTTGTTCCTCGCCGGCGAAAGCTATGGCGGGTTCCGCGCAGCGCTGCTCGCCAGGACATTGCAGGAAGATATCGGCATCAGCCCGAACGGCATCGTGCTGATCTCGCCGGCGCTGGAGTTCACGCTGGTGCAGCCCGACGAATTCGAGCCGCTGCATTGGGCGCTCGAACTGCCTTCACTGGCGGCTGTGCGCCTGCGCGCCGAAGGCGTCAGCGGCGACGCGCTGCGGGAGAAGCTGGCCGAAGTCGAGCATTACGCGCTGGGCGATTACCTCACGGCGCTCACCAGCGGACTGGAGCAAGGCGGGCGGCTGGCGAGCCAACGCGTGGCTGACATCACCGGCCTGCCGCTCGACCTCGTGCAGCGCAACTCCGCCCGCATCCCGACCGGCCTGTTCGCAAGGGAGTTCGCCCGTGCCAGCGGCAAGGTGCTCAGCCCATATGACGCCATGATCGGCACGGCCGACATCGCGCCCGAGAGCGCCCGCATCGCCGGCCCGGATCCGGTGCTCGACCGCAGCGTGCCGGCGTTGACGTCGGCTTTCGTCGGCTACATCAGCGACGAACTGAATTTCCGCACCGATGTCAGCTATCGGCTGCTCAATGGCGAAATCAGCCACAATTGGGATTACGGGACCAGCGCCTCGCGGCAAGGCTATGCCGGGGTGATGGACGATCTGCAGCGAGCGCGCTCGCTCAATCCTTCGCTCGGCGTCGTGATCGTCAACGGCTACACCGACCTGGTCACGCCATACCTCGCCTCGCGCTATCTGGTGAACCAGATTCCGTCGCTCGCCAATGCCAAGCCTATCCGTCTCGATGTCATCGATGGCGGGCACATGATGTATTTCAGATCCGATGGTCGGCGCGCCCTGAAAGAGGCCGCTTCGGAGCTTTACCAGGCGACGCAGTAAGCGCTGCGACAGTGCGCCTTGCCATGGAACCCCTGCCCCAACATAAGCACCGGGCTGGCGTAGCGCCGCACCGGCTTTCGCCCGTATAGCTTGGTGCCGAGGGAGTTGAGCTCCCAGGTCACTCGTGTCGCTCCTCATCGCATCTCTGCCGCTCCGGCAATTTTTTTGGTCCCACGCGCCTTATGGCCGATATCGCCATTCTCGAAACACGCGAGCGGGTTCTCGCAGGCATCCTGCTGACCGGTGCGGCCTATTTGCTGTTTTCGACACAGGATGCTTCGATCAAGCTGCTGGTCGTCGGCATGAGCGTCTGGCAGATCATGTTCTTCCGCAGCATCACCATTCTGGGCGCCTGCGCGGGGATCGGCGGGCGACAGCTGTTTGCCGACACGATGCGCTCGCCGATCGTGCGGCCGATGCTGGTGCGCAGCGCCTTCACGCTTGCCGCCTGGCTCTGCTACTACAACGCCGCGCGTAGCCTGCAGCTGGCCGAACTGACCACCGTCTATTATGCGGCGCCGATCATCGTCACCGTGCTTTCGGTGGCGATGCTCGGCGAAAAGGTGCCGATGCTGCGCTGGCTGGCGGTGCTGATCGGCTTTGCCGGCGTGTTCGTCGCTTGCGACCCGACCCATCTCGGCCTGTCCGTGCCGGTACTGCTGGTGCTGGCGGCCGCCTTTTTGTGGGGCATCGCCATCGTGCTCTTGCGCAGGACCGCCCTTGCCGAGCGCTCGATGATCCAGCTCCTGCTCAACAATTTCTATTTTCTGCTGTTTTCGGCGGTGCCGGCGCTGCTTTGGTGGCACACACCAAACCTACCGCAATTGCTGCTGCTTGCCAGCGTCGGCGCGCTCGGCGGCCTGGCGCAATATCTTCTCTTCGAAGGCATGAAGCGCACACCGGCCTCGGTGCTGGCACCGCTGGAATACACCTCGCTGTTGTGGGCATTCGTGCTCGGCTTTGCCGTCTGGGGCGACGTGCCGCGCCGCGAAGTCTTCCTGGGTGCCGCCCTGATCATCGCCGCCGGCCTGCTGATTGTCGGCGGCGAGCATTTCCGCAAGCGGCTATGATGTGGGTTACCATCATTGCTGACACTACGATGTCAGCACGGAACGACATAGGTTGGCGGCATGACTGACATTGCAGCCACCACCGACACCGCCGCGGAGCGCACGCTCGGCATCATCCTGGTGTCGTCATCGGCGGCAGTGTTTGGCTTGACAGGCGTTCTGACCAAGTCGATCCATGCCGACCCGCTGACCATCATCTGCTGGCGCGGCTTTGTCGGCGCGATCCTGATCACGCTTTACGTTTTGTGGCGGCGTCACCGTTCCGGCGGCCGCGAAACGCTGCGGCTTGGCTGGCGCGGCTGGCTGCTGGCAGTAGAGGGCGCGCTGGCCAGCATCGCCTTCATCTCGGCGTTCAAGTTCACCTTCGTTGCCAATGTCGCCGTCATCTATGCCACCGCACCCTTCGTCACCGCGCTGCTGGCCTGGGTTCTGACGCGCGAACATTTCCGCCTGCAGACGATGGTCGCCGCCGCGGTGTCGCTGTGCGGCGTGGCGATCATGGTCTGGTCCGGCTTCGGCAGCGGCAATCTGTTCGGTGACGGGCTGGCACTGCTGATGACCATCGGCAGCGGCCTCTACATGATCATGGTGCGCGCCTTCCGAGACACGCCCGTGGTATGGGCCGGAGCAGTGTCGGCCTTCCTGTTGTTCGTGCTCGGCTGGTTCGTCACCGATCCGCTGGCGGTTTCGCCAAGGGACGCCCTTCTGCTCGTCACCTTCGGCGCCTCCTTCGCGCTATCCTCGATCCTGTGGACTGAGGGGGCGCGGCTCATCCCTCCCGCCGAATCCGGCCTGCTCGGCTCGGCCGAAGTGCCGTTCGCGATCTTGTTTGCCTTTCTGTTCCTGGGCGAGATCGCGCCAGTCGCCAGCATGATCGGCGGCGCCATCGTGTTGTGCGCGGTGTTCGCCCATGCGGGGCGGGATTGGCTGACGGTCCGCTCGCAACGCATGGCCGGCTCGCAACGCGTGGCGTCAAATATTTCTTAAAAAAGTGACACAGTCACGGAACCATCATCCGGCTCAGGCATTGTTGGTGCGACGGGCCATCCCCAAGTCCCCCCAAACCCCTCGGCCCGTCCTACTTCCAAGCCGACCGCAAGGTCGGCTTTTTCTTTGCCACTTGGCGACCGCAAGATCGGCTTTTTCTTTGAGCTTTCAGCCAGCCGACAAGGCAAGGTTACCGCCGAGCAGGGCCGCCAGATCGGCTGCCGAACCATCGGCACCTGCGCGGAGCCGGATGGCGAACTCAGCCATTGGAACCTGCGGCAGGCCAAGCTCGCGCGGCGCCTCGACAATACCGGAATGGGCAAAGCGGGCCGTCCGCAGCGTCAGCGCGACACCGGCGTTCACCGCCGTGCGCAGGCCAGCCAGGCTGGCGCTGCCGGCAGCAATACGGTAGCGGCGGCCGGCGGCATCGAGTGCGGCAAGTGCTGCTTCGCGAAAGCCGCAGTACGGATCGAGCAGCGCCAGCGGCAGCTCCTCCTGCCGCGTGGCCAGCCCCTTTTGTGAGCATAGCCATATCATCGGCTCGCGCAGCACGCCGACTTCGTCCGGCGCCGCAGCCTGGCGCATGACGATCGCCAGATCGAGGCCGCCAGACTGTAGCGCCTGGGCCAGTTCGGCGGAGCGGCCGACCCGCAACTCGATCCTGACGCGCGGATGACTGACGGCGAAGGCACGCAGCAGGTCCGGCAGGCCGCTGTCAGCGAAATCCTGTGTCGTGCCGATGGCGACGCGTCCGGCAGCGCGCGCGCCCTTCAACGCCAGCCAGGCCTCGCGGTGAGCGCCCAGGATCCGCCTGGCATGGCCGACAAGGTCCTCACCTGCCGGTGTCAAGCCACGCCCCCGTCCTTGCGGCGCCAGTAGCGGCTCGCCAACGAGGTCCTCCAACCGCTGCATCTGGGCGGTCACCGCCGAGGGCGAACGGCCGACGCTTGAGGCCGCCTGGGCCAGCGAGCCGCTGTCGACGAAGGCGAGGAAGGTTTTGAGCAAATCGGGGTCGAGCGTTTCCATACTTCGATGGTATCGAACCTTCAGTTAAAAACAATTCGATTTTTTTGACCCAAAGATAATGGCATGGTTCTTCTAACGGCGATCGGACGTCGCTCGAACCAAGGAGAAGAGAAATGCCTATCATCAACATCAGCGTGACCGGCAAGCCTGACACCACCCTGTCCGCCAGCATCGCCAGGGAAATTACCGAAATCACCGCGACGCAGTTGCGCAAGGACCCGACGATCACAGCCGTTGCCGTGTCATATGTCGATCCGCAGCACTGGTTTGCTGGCGGCAAGTCGTTGGCCGAGCATGGTACCAATACGTTCTGGCTGGATATCAAGGTGGTCGACGGCACCAACACCAAGCTTGAGCTGGAAGCGTATCTGAAGGCGATCTTCGCCGCCTTCGGCCGCCTGCTGGGCGGCGTGCATGAGGAAAGCTATGCCTTCGTGCACGAAGTGCCGGCAGCGGCCTATGGTTACGGTGGCAAGACGCAGGAGTTCCGTTTCATCAGCGGGCGATTGAAGGCGGCATGAGGAGCTCCGACTTCCCTCTCGCTTGAGGGGGAAAGCAAGAGGCGCACTCATCCGCATTGACGTTGCTCCCACATCGTCTAGGTTCTGGCCGAAGCGGCCGCAAAAGAGCCGAGGTGATAAAATCGTTGGGAGAGACGCGGCATGATCCTGACACTGGCGCTGCTTGCGGGTCTTGTTCTGGCCTGGCTGCTGATCGGGGTGGTGGAAAAATTCCGCCTCGGCCTGCGCTTCACCCAGGCGCTGCTCTATGTGCCGTTCAAGCTCGCCTACCGGATCGGAGATAGCCGCATCAAGATCGCCCGTAAGGCGCCGGCCCCGGTCATCTACGTCATCTCGCATCAATCGCGTTTCGAACCGGCGCTGATGCTGTCGCTGCTGCCGGACGACACGCTGCATATTCTCGACGAGGTCTCGGCGCGCTCGCCATGGCTCGAACCGTGGCGCGAGCTTGGCCGCACCATCGCCTTCAACGCCGAACATCTCTTCGTCAGCCGCCGGCTGGTGCGCGTGCTGAAGGGCAAGGGCCGGCTCGCCGTCTATTTGCCGGATGCGGTCGAGCCTGACGTCAAGACGTTTCGGCTGTTTCGTGCTGTCACCCGCATCGCCATGCAGGCCGACGCCAGCATCGTGCCGATCTTTGTCGGCGGCGCGCGCAGCCTGCCGGTGTCGCTGACGCCGGCGGACAAGGCACCACGGCACTGGTTTCCGCAGCTGTCGATCAGCGTGCTGGAGCCGATGACCATCGCCGAACTGGTGGCGCGCAATCCGGACCAGGCGTCGAACACCAATGCGCTGTTCGACCGTGTCGCCGAGGCGCGGCTTTTCGGCACCGACCTCGATCGCGGGCTGTTCCTGGCCATGCGCGATGCCGCAAGCCGTGTCGGCGGCTCGCACCCGATCATCGAGGATGTGATCTCGGGCGCGCTAAGCTACCGCAAGATGTTTATCGGCGCCCGCGTCCTGGGCAGGCGCTTCGAGGCGGCGACGGCGCCCGGCGAAGCGGTCGGGCTGCTTCTGCCCAACGCCAATGGCGTGGTGCTGTCGTTTGTCGGCCTTTTGTCGGCCGGCCGGGTGGCGGCGATGATCAACTACACGGCCGGGCCGGCGAGCGTGACCGCCGCGGTGCGCACGGCGGTGATCCGCACGGTTGTCTCATCGCGTGCCTTCATCGAGAAGGCAGACCTCGCCGACATCGTCGCGGCGGTCGAAAAAGGCGGCGCCAGGCTGCTTTGGCTCGAGGATGTGCGCGAAGGCGTCAGCGCGCTCGACAAGCTTGCCGCCGCCTTGCTGTGGCGCTGGCCGCTGCAGCGGCAGGACGCGGGCAAGCCGGCGGTGATCCTGTTCACCTCGGGTTCGGAAGGCACACCGAAAGCAGTCGTGCTGTCGAATAAGAACCTGCTTGCCAATGCCTTGCAGGCCGAGGCGCGGATCACGATTTCGCCCGCCGACATCCTGCTCAACGTGCTGCCGGTGTTCCACTCCTTCGGCCTGACGGGCGGCACCATCCTGCCGCTGGTCACCGGGGTAAAGCTGTTCCTCTACCCCTCGCCGCTGCACTACAAGCTCATCCCCGAGGTCGCACGCAAGGTGAAGCCGACCGTCATGTTCGGAACTGACACGTTCCTCGCCAACTATGCGCGCACCGCCAAGGACGGCGATTTTTCCAGCCTGCGCTTCGTCGTCGCCGGCGCCGAGGCGGTGAAGCCTGAAACCCGCCGCGTCTATCGCGAACGCTTCCAGGCCGAGATCATCGAAGGGTTCGGGCTGACCGAGGCAGCACCGGTGGTTGCCGTCAACACGGCAATCCATGGCCGCGACGGCACGGTCGGTCGGCTGCTGCCGGCCATGCGCATGAAGCTGGAACCGGTCGAAGGCATCTCCGACGCCGGCCAATTGTGGCTCGACGGACCGAACTTGATGATGGGCTACATGACATCGGACCGCCCCGGGGAGCTGCAGCCGCTGACCGGCTGGCACGACACCGGCGACATCGTAGCCGTCGACCGCGAGGGCTTCATCACCATTCGCGGCCGCGCCAAGCGCTTCGCCAAGATCGCCGGCGAGATGGTGTCGCTGGGTGCTGTCGAGATGCTGGTGCAGTCGCTGTGGCCGGAGGAACACCATGCCGCGGTGGCGGTGCCGGATAAGAGGCGTGGCGAACGCATCGTGCTGGTCACCACCGCCGAGGATGCCAATCCCGACGAGTTGCGCAAATTCGGCAAACAGGCGGGTGCCGCCGAACTCATGGTGCCGAACGACATCGTCAAGGTCGAGGAAATCCCGGTGCTGGGTTCGGGCAAGACCGACTATGTCTCGACGAGGAAGCTGGCGATCGACCGGCTGGGGCTCGGCGTCGCGGCGTAATCTCCCCCAGGGGGAGATTACGCCGAAGGCGACAGAGGGGGTCGGTTCTACCGGGTGCGCCCTCCTGCGACAGTCGGAGGTTAGCGCTTCACGCGCTGCGACCCCCCTCTGGCCTGCCGGCCATCTCCCCCTCAAGGAGGGAGAAAACGTCCCTACCCAATGTCCGAAGGCGGCACCTTCTCGCCCTCCAGCTTGGCGCGCTTCGAATAGGCGCGCACGCTGAACGGCAGGAAGATCAGGTAGCCGGCGACCGAGGCGGTCAGCGTGTACCAGGGATAGGTCATCAGCAGGAGCACGTAGAGCACGACACCAAGGATGATCGGCAAGACCCTGTCACCCGGGATTCTCAGGCTCTTGCCGGAATAAACCGGCAGCCGACTGACCAGCAGGAAGGCGACCAGGATGGTGAAGCCGGTGGCGACGAAGGCGGCCGGACGGCTCGGCTCCAGACCTGTGCGCAGGAAATAGAGATAGAGCGGCAACATCACCAGCACGGCGCCCGCCGGCGCCGGCACGCCGACGAAATATTCGGACTGCCATATCGGGCGATCGGCCTTCTCGTCATCGAGCACGTTGAAACGGGCGAGCCGCAGCCCGCAGGCGATGGCAAACAGAAGTGCTGCGATCCAGCCCGGCGAGCCGGCGCGGTCGAGCAGGAAGGCATAGAGCACCAGAGCTGGCGCCACGCCGAAATTGACGATGTCGGCCAGCGAATCCATCTGAGCGCCAAATTTCGAGGTCGCCTTCAGCATGCGCGCCAGGCGGCCGTCAATGCCGTCGAGGAAGGCAGCAAGCAGCACCATCACCACCGCCGGCTCGAAGCGGCCTTCGAAGCCGAAGCGGATGCCTGACAGGCCGGCGCAGATGGCAAGCACGGTGACCAGATTGGGCAGCACCATGCGCATCGGGATCTCGCGGATGCGCGGACCGCCGCTGGCATGGGCCTCGAACTTTTTGTATTGCGTGCCCACCGGTCAGGAAATCCGAACAAGAGGCGTGCCGGCGACGCCGCCGAATTCGGCCAGCACGGTTTCGCCGCCGACCGCCGTCTGGCCGACGGCAACACGCGGCGTGGCGGCCAGAGGCAGGAACACATCGACACGCGAGCCGAAGCGGATCAGGCCAAAACGCTCGCCGATGGCAATCGAGCCGCCAGCCTCGGCCCAGCAGACGATGCGCCGCGCCACAAGGCCGGCGATCTGGACGGCGGCGACCGTGCCGTTGGGGCTCTCGATGACAAGGCCGTTGCGCTCGTTCTCGGTGCTTGCCTTGTCGAGTTCGGCATTGAGGAATTTTCCAGGCCGATGTTCGATTTTCGCAATACGACCGCGCACCGGGGCGCGGTTCACATGGCAGGAAAAGACGTTCATAAACACCGAGATGCGGGTCATTTCGACATTGCCGAGGCCAAGTTCGCGCGGCGGCACAGCCGGTCCGACCGCCGAAATGATACCGTCGGCAGGGCTGACCACCAGGCGGTCGTCGACCGGCGTAACGCGCTCGGGATCGCGGAAGAAATAGACGCACCAGGCCGTCAGTATCAGACCGATCCAGAACAGGATCGAGGAGAAATAGCCGAGGAAAAGCGTTGCCGCGCCAAACGCCGCGATAAAGGGATAGCCTTCGCGATGGATCGGTACGAACGCGTTCTTGACCGTATCGACAAGGCTCATCTGCTGTAAACAGGCTCCGTTTCAAGTCCGGCCTCAATAGCCGAAAGCCCCCCTCGCCGCAACGCAACAATCGGCAAGGCAATTCCGAGCCGCCCTCCTACGGCGCCAACGGCCATGCCGATGGCAGTTTTTTTAAGAGCGAAAAGCAGTAGGGCCGCTGTCGGGACGAGGACCCCTCGCCCGTCCTTGGTGAGACAGCGTCATTCGTCGGTCTTTCGGCCGCGATGACGTGCAACCAGGAGTTCCAGCATATGCAGAAACAATCGGCCACCCAAGCGCGTCTCGTTACTGCCGGCCTTGCCTTCGGTGAATCGCCGCGCTGGCGTGACGGGCGCCTGTGGCTCTGCAACTGGGGAACCGGTGAGATCGTGGCCGTCGATACCGATGGCAACCGCGAAATCGTGCTCACAGTGCCGGCCGTCCTGCCCTACTCCATCGACTGGCTGCCGGATGGCCGCCTGCTCGTCGTGTCCGGTCGCGAAGGGCTGCTATTGCGGCAGGAGGCGGATGGTGGGCTCGTCACCCACGCCGATCTGCGCAGCCTCTCGAAAAGCCCATGGAACGAGATCGTCGTCGACGGGCGGGGTAACATCTATGTCAATGGCGGTGGGCCGGCGCCGGCGCCGGGCGAGCATTTCGGTCCCGGCACCATCGTGCTGATCACGCCGGACGGCGCGGTCCGGCAAGTGGCGGAAAACATCGCCTTTGCCAACGGCATGGCGGTAACTGCCGACAACAAGATGCTGATCATTGCCGAATCCCATGCCAACCGGCTAACCGCCTTCGACGTCGCCGCCGACGGCAGTTTGTCCAACCGACGCGTCTGGGCCGATCTCGACGGCTATCCCGACGGTATCTGCCTCGATGCCGAAGGCGCGGTCTGGTATGCGGACGTGCCCAACAAGCACTGCGTGCGCGTGCTCGAAGGTGGTGAGGTGCTGCAGGCGGTCAATGTCGATCGCGGCTGCTTTGCCTGCATGCTGGGCGGCGCGGACAGGCAAACACTATTCATCGCCGCCGCCGAATGGCGCGGCTTCGAGCACATGGTCAGCGATGCCCGCACCGGCCAGGTGCTCAGCGTTGAAGCGCCGGCACCTGGCGTCGGCTGGCCGTAGAAGCCTTACCTACAGCCCGGGAATCCGCTTATAGTTGGCGATGTCGGCTCGCACGCCGAGCCGGGCGATCGTCTCTTGCGGGTTGAAAGCGATGCGCTCGTGCGCCGCCTTGACGATCGGTACGACATTGTCGACGGCCGCCTGGCTTTCCCATTCGACGATCGTGACGAGGTTGAATTCGCCCGGCCCCGAGAATTGCTCGAGCAGGAAATCCTGCACGAAGCCTCGTTGCAGCCGCAGCAATTCATGCGTTGTCCTCACCTTGGAAAGTATCTCCTCGCGGGCGGCAGCTGGGACGACGAATTTGTCTACCCTGAACACGCTGCCACCGTTAACGCTCTGATTTATGTCGTTCATTTCGATTGTTCCGTTCCTTGGGTCATGGTGTTTTGGGCTCCAGGAACGGCCTACAATCTCAACTTAAGTTGAGGTCAAGTGGGATTTTTCGATTGACTTGTAGAAGGGCTCCGACGGCGACGCTGCCGATCTCCCCCTCGTGGGGGAGATCGGCAGGACAGAGGGGGCGTGAAGGATCGCCAACTTTCGGATGTTTTCAGCCAACTTTCGGATGTCTTCAAAAGAATAGCGGCGCCTGCACGGAAAGAACCCGGAGATGACAGCGGGACAGCGCCCCCCTCTGCCCTGCCGGGCATCTCCCAAGGGGGAGATTGGCACTGCATCGCCTATGACACCTCGGACGTCCGCCGGCGAACGACGACGCCAAGCTCGTCGCCCTCGCGCGCGATGCGCAGCCGTTCCTCTGCCTCGGTCGCCTCGCGCTGGCGGTCCCACATCGAAGCGTAGAGGCCGTGCTTGCGCATCAGTTCGGCGTGGGTGCCGCGCTCGGCGATCTGGCCGTCCTGCAGTACGATGATCTCATCGGCGGTGATCACCGTCGACAAGCGGTGGGCGATGACGATGGTGGTGCGGCCGCGGCTGACCAGATCGAGCGCGGCCTGGATCTCCTGTTCTGTGTGGCTGTCGAGCGCCGAGGTCGCTTCGTCGAGCATCAGAATCGGCGGCGCCTTCAGGATGGTGCGGGCGATCGCAACGCGCTGCTTCTCGCCGCCCGAAAGTTTTAGCCCGCGTTCGCCGACCATCGACTTGTAGCCGTCGGGCAGCCGCTCGATGAACGGCCCGATCTGGGCGAGTTCGGCAGCCTTGCGCATATCCTCCTCGCTGGCGCCGATGCGGCCATAGCGGATGTTGTAGGCAATGGTGTCGTTGAACAGAACGGTGTCCTGCGGCACCATGCCGATCGCCCCGCGCAGGCTCTCCTGCGTAACGTCCTTGATATCCTGGCCGTCGATCAACACCTGACCACCCTGGACGTCGTAGAAGCGGAACAGAAGCCGCGAGACGGTCGACTTGCCGGCACCCGAAGGCCCGACAATGGCGACAGTCTTGCCGGCCGGCACCTCGAAGCTGATGCCCTTCAGGATCTTGCGGTTCGGGTCATAGGAGAAATGCACATCGCGGAACTCGACCTTGCCGGCACTGACCGCGAGCGGCCTGGCATCCGGCTTGTCGACGATCTCCTGCGGCACATCCAAAAGGTCGAACATCTGCTCGATGTCGGTCAGCCCCTGGCGGATTTCGCGGTAGATGAAGCCGATGAAATTGAGCGGCACCGACAGCTGCATCAGCATGGCGTTGATGAAGACGAAGTCGCCGACCGTCTGCGTGCCGGCCTGCACTTCCAGCGCCGACATGCACATGACGATGACAGTGCCTAGGCCGAAGATGATGCCCTGGCCGAAATTCAGCCAGCCAAGCGAGGTCCAGATGCGCGTCGCCGATATCTCATAGCGCGCCATGGAGCGGTCGAAGCGCTCGGCTTCCATGCTTTCGTTGTTGAAATACTTGACCGTCTCGTAATTGAGCAGCGAGTCGATCGCCTTGGTGTTGGCGTCGGTGTCGCTGTCGTTCATGTCGCGGCGGATCGAAATGCGCCAATCGCTCGCCCGCACCGTGAACCAGACATAGACCCAGACCGTGACCGCGACGACGACCACGTATTTCCAGCCATAGGTATAGGCGAAGATGCCGGTGGTCAGCGCGAATTCGAGAATGGTCGGCGCCGTGTTGAGCATGATGAAGCGCACGATCGTTTCGATGCCCTTGGTGCCGCGCTCGATGATGCGCGACAGGCCGCCGGTGCGACGCTCCAAGTGAAAGCGCAGCGACAGTTGGTGCATGTGGACGAAGGTGCGGAAGGCGAGCTGTCGCACCGCGTATTGGCCAACGCGGGCAAACAGCGCATCGCGCAGCTGATTGAAACCCAGCTGCACCAGGCGCACCACATTGTAAGCAACGACCAGCATGACGGGCGCCAGCAGAATACTCGGCAGCGGCGGCACCGATTTAGAGTCGCCGGCCAGCGCGTCGGTCGCCCATTTGAAGAAATAGGGACCGGCGACCAGCGTCAGCTTGGCGACGACCAGCAGAAGCGTCGCCCAGGTGACCCGCGCTCTCAGATCGGCGCGGTCCGCCGGCCACATGTACGGCCACAGGTTGAGCAGCGTCTTGAAGGTCGAGGAGTCGGAGACGGTTTTCCCGGCCATTTTTTATTCCTTCTTCTTATTTCAGCGACCGGAGCAGCAGGAATCGACGAGCGCGGCCAGCGACGCCGAGACATCGGCCAGCGCGGCGTGGTCGATCGCGTAGCGCGAGCGCTGGCGATCGGGCTCGAAGCGGACCAGCCCGGCTTCGACCAGTATCTTCAAATGCTGCGACACGGTGGACTGTGCCAGATCGAAACGATCGACGACTTCGCGGCAGCAGCAGGAGTTGCTGGCCGACAGATGTTTCAGGATTTCAATCCGTGCCGGGTGCGAAAGCGCCGCAAGTCGGGCGGCGACGGCACGGCTGTCCGGGCTGCAGCCGGGTGCGTTTGTTTCCATGAGGGATTCTGTCATCGTTCATCGGCGATAGACGATGAGCGTGCACGGGGCAAGCTAACCCGATGGGTAGAGCACCTAATCTCCTCCTTTGAGGGGGAGAGGTCGCCGAAGGTGACAGAGGGGGTCGGTACGTCCTGACGCGACGTTGTTTGGAGAAAAGAGAAGGTCGGCGCTTCACGCGCGACGACCCCCTCTGCCCTGCCGGGCATCTCCCCCTCAAGGAGGGAGATCGGCCAATCGCCGACGCTACTGTGCCTTCACCGGCGCTGTTGTTGCCTGCTCGCCCATCGCCTTGAGGTCGGCGTCTTCGCCTTCCTTCGACTTTTCCGGGACCTTGAACACCTGTCCCGGCCAGATACGGTCGGGGTTGCTGATCTGGTCCTGGTTGGCGAGGTAGATGGTCGAATAGCGCACGCCATGACCGTAGACGCGCCGTGAAATCCGCCACAGCGTGTCGTTGCGGCGGATGACGACGGCACCGTCGGCATGTTCGAGCTTGGGCGCCACGGTCTCGGGCACATCGCTCGGCGGCGTCGCTGCCGCCACATCGGCTGGAGTCTCGGTAGCGGGAGCGGGTGTCGTGGCCGGAGCCGTTCCGGCAGGTGCGGCGGCCACGGCCGGAGCCTCGGCAGCCGGGGGAGCTTCGGCGGCGGCAGGCGCGCCAGGCTTAGGCTCAGCGGGCTTCGGCTCCGCAGGCGCCGGCTTCGAGGGCGCCACGGCGGCGATCGCCTCGCCCGGCTCGCGCTCGAACGGAACGGCGGCGCGGGCCACCACCGTCACGCCGTCGGCATCGAGGCCGTCGACATGGATGGTGTAGCTGCCGACCGGAATGTCGCGTGTCGTCTCGACCAGGAAATGGCCATCCGGCGACGTTTGCGCGTCCCCGAGCAAAATATCGTTGGCATAGGCACGCACCTTGCGGCCGGCATCGGCGAGGCCGGCGACAAAGATCTTGTTGCCATCGATCTCGACTGCCTCGACGACGATCTTTGGTTCGGCCACGGCAGCGACGGGCGGCGTTGCCGGCTCCGCTGGAGCGGGTGCTGCTTCGACCACGGCCGGCGCTGGAGCAGCGGTTGCAGGCGCTTCGGCTGCAGGCGCGCCCGGCGCGGCAGCCTGGTCGCCGGCAGCCGGAGCGGCAGCGGGCTTTGCCTCGGGCGCGGGAACGGTGAGCAGTTCGGCCGGCTTGCCCGGCTCCTCGACCATGGCCAGCACCTGGCCGGCCGCATCCTTGGGAACCGAAACGACGGCGGTCTGCACCGAGGGCGTTACGACATCTCCGGTGGTCGCGCGCAGGGCAATTGTGTAGTCGCCAGGCTTCAGCGGATCATCGAGAATGATAACGAAGGCGCCATCGGGGCCAGCGACCGTCGATCCAAGCAGCGTCGAGCCGTTGAGAATTTCGACCTTCGCGTTGGGCGCCGCGTTGCCGGCAATGACGATCGAGCCATTGCTCTCGACGCGCACGACATCGAAGGACGGTGCGACTGGACCGGCCGCAGCCGGCACCGCTGCATCGGCAGCCGGTGCGGCCGGTGCCGTTGCCTGCGGCACCGCAGCGGGAGCGGCCGGGACCTCCGCGGGGGGCAGCCGCGCTTCCGTGCCGGGATCAGCCGGTTTCGGCGCCGCGGGCGGCGTCAGAGCCGCCACTTGCGCCGGCGGCGTGGGATTGAGATACGGGTCGAGCGCGCCCGATACATAGGCGGTTCCCGCGGCCGCAACGGTCCCACCCGCTGCGAACAGGAACGCCTTCAATGGATTAATTGCCATATTTCCCTACCCCTTAGCCACCTAACGCCGGTCTAGCCTGTTTTACCAATACCGACAAGAAAAAGCCCATGCTGTTAACCCTTGGGGCTTGACCGCGCTTTCAGACCCAATCACCAATCATCGGCATGAACACGATTCGATCCGTCTGCGTCTATTGCGGCTCGTCTCCGGGCCGCGATGAAATCTATATCAAGGCCGGACACCTGCTCGGGCGCTCAATTGCCAAAGCGGGCCTGCGGCTGATTTACGGCGGTGGCACCAAAGGCATTATGGGCGCCGTCGCCGAAGGCGCGCTCAAGGCCGGCGGCAAGGTTACGGGCATCATTCCGCGCTTCCTGATCAACAAGGAAGCGACCGAAACCGCGCTTGGCCGGCTCGACGAACTCTTGATCACCGACAATATGCACGAGCGCAAACACAAGATGTTCGAGAAATCCGACGCCTTTGTGGCGCTGCCGGGCGGCATCGGCACGGTCGAGGAGATCGTCGAGGTCATGACCTGGGCGCAGCTCGGCCATCACCGCAAGCCGATCGTCTTCGGCAATGTTGGCAAATTCTGGGATCCGATGCTGGCGTTGCTCGATCACATGGCCACCGAAGGCTTCATCCACACCGCGCAAAGGGTCAAGCCGCTGGTGGTCGACGACCCCGAAGCGATCGTCGCCGCCATCATGGTGGCTGGATCCTCCGTCGACGCCCCGACCGAGGGCGTGCAGTCGGTCATCGACAAGCTCTAAGGAGAGTAAGGCAGTAGGGCAGTAAGGCAATATGTGACAACATGTGAATTGCCTGGAGGTGTCTGCCCTACTGCCCTACTGCCCTACTGCCCTACTGCCCTACTGCCCTACTGCCCTACTCACTTCCCCGGCCGCTTCCCGCAAACCGTCGATCACCGGCGGTACGCAGGCTGCGCCAGGTCTGGAACCGAGGCGACATCCCGGGCAGCGGTATAATGTTCGAGGCAGCTGATGACGCAGAGGTTCGCGACCATCTCGCCACCGTGCCACTGGTCAAGGCCGGCATGATGGACATTGCCGCAATCGTGCCGCTCAGGCCCTATCCCGGCTTCGGCCCGAAGCATTGACACGGCACAATCCGGGGTGGCGAAGGCGTCACCTCCGCATTGCCACGGCTGATCGACAGACTGTGATCGACTGTCAAGAAACCGTCACACGAAACCGGGTTCGCTCGTGCTAGACATCGAAGGTCTGGCGGCCATCAAACGGCGCCATGTTCGAAACCTCCATCTGGCACGACGTCCATGGATATCGCTCTCGCCCCGGAAGGCACCGATCTGTCGCCTTACCTGCCCGACGAGCACGGGTTGTTCTTCATCTACCATTTCACGGCTGATGGCCTGCGAACCAGGGACCCGGCACAGGCGTGCTGGACCTGGCGCAGCTATCAGATCACCGACCTGCATGCACGCCAGGAGATCGGCGCCGAGACGGCTTTGCCGAGGCCAGTGCGCGACGCCTTTCTTGCCCCCAGCCAAGGCTGCCACATCGACTTCGAGGATGGCTGGCTCTATGGTGATCTGCCTGATCTCAGACACAACTTTTCGGAGGCGCGCGGGCTTGTCCATTTCCGCTTCGCCTTCAACGACGCGGTGCTGATCGGTGCGCGCAAGCAGCCGCTGGAATCGGTCGATGCCATTCGCAAGGCGGTGGAGAATGGATCGCGGAAATTCCGCTCGCCGGCGGAACTGATCGAGGCGGTTACGGGCCAGTCGCTCGACGGCATGGCGGTCGAACTCGGCAAGCTGGGCGACACGCTCGACGGCATCGAGGATCGCGTCGTGCGCGATGCATGGCACAATGAACGACAAGCGCTGGTCGAGGCGCGCCGGCAATTGGTGGTGATCCATCGGCAGATGGCGACAATCACCAATCTATTCCGGCATCTCGATCATTCGCATCGCAACGAGCTGCCTGACCCAATCAACGACATGGCCGTCAGGCTCTCGCAACGGGCGCATACTCTCTATCATGACGGCGAGCAGTTGCAGGCGCGCACAAGGCTGCTGCAGGACGAGCTGATGGCGAAGCTGACCATGCAGTCGAACCAGCTCCTCTATGTTCTCTCTGTCATGACGGCGGTGCTGTTGCCGATGACCATAATCTCGGGCCTGTTCGGCATGAATGTCGGCGGGCTGCCGCTGGTCGATACGCCGATTGGCTTCTGGGTGGTGACTGCGGTATCGGTGGCTATCGCGGCGGCTACCTATCTGTTCGTCAGGCGACTGGGCCGCGGATTGTAGCGCCTGCCGGCAGCTTTCACGCCTTGGCGCGAAGATCCTCGATGACGGTGCCGGCGGCGGCGACTTCCGCTTCGTGGCCGGGATCGCGCCAGGTCTCGGCAAGGCCCGCCGCGTACCATTCGCGCATCGCCGGCAGATCGAGCAGCTGTCCCGGATAGGCTGCAGCCGCACCCTCGAAAGCAAGCCCATAGGACTGGGCGCGAAACGCCACCGGTGCGAAGAAGGCATCGACGGCGGTGAAATGTGCGCCGGCCAGAAACGGCCCGCCGAAACGGGCAAGGCCGTCGTTCCAGAGATCGCCGAGGCGAAAAAGATCCTGCTTCAGCGCATCGGACATCGGAAACGGCTTTACGCGCAGGCCGCAACTCATCGGGCAGGCGTCGCGCAATGCGGCGAAGCTCGAATGCATCTCGGCGGCGGCCGAGCGCGCCCAGGCGCGTGCCTTGGCCTCGACAGGCCACACGCCATGGTGGCGCTCGGCGAGATATTCGGCGATGGCGAGCGAATCCCAGACCGCCCAACCGTCCTCGACCAGGCACGGCACCCGGCCGCTGGGCGAAAACGACCGGTAGAGTTCCCAGCTTGGTCCGGTCGGGAATGGCGTCAGCCGCTCCTCGAATGGGATATCCAACTCTCGCATGAGCACCCAGGGCCGCAGCGACCAGGAGGAATAATTCTTGTTGGCGATATGCAGCAGATACATAGAAACTCCTTATCGGGCAGAAGCCCTGCGCGCTGTCGCCAACATCGACCAGGAATAGATCGCCAGGGCCGCCCAGATCAGCGCGAACGCAACAGCCTGGGTGGTGCCGAAAGGCTCATTGAAGATTAGCACAGCGATCAGGAACACCATGGTCGGCGCAATGTATTGCATGATGCCGATGGTGGAGAGGCGCAACAGCTTGGCGCCGAAGGCGAACAGCAGCAGCGGCACCGATGTGACCGGACCGCAGCCGATCAGCAACGCCGTATCGGCACCGCTGCTGGATATGATGTGGTCCTGTCCGGTCGCTGTGAGATAGACGATGTAGCCGAGCGCCGGCACCGACAGCAAAAGCACTTCGAGCAGGAAACCCTGGCTCGGGCCGATCGGCAGCGTCTTGCGGAAGAAGCCGTAGGCGGCGAAGGAAAAAGCCAGCGCCAGCGACACCCAGGGCAGTCTGCCGCCTTCGATGGTCAGCACGGCGACGGCGACCGCCGCCAGCACCACCGCCGCGATCTGCATCCGGTCGAGCCGCTCGCCAAGCAGCAGCGCACCGACGACGACGCTGACCAGCGGGTTGATGTAGTAGCCGAGCGCGGTTTCGACGGTGCGGTCGACGGCGATCGCCCAGACATAGATGCCCCAGTTGACCGAGATCAGCGCCGCCGTCAGCGCGGCCATGGCGATGGTGCGCGGCGAACGCAGCGCCGCCTTGAAATCCGCCGTGCGGCCGGCCCAGACCAGGACGGCGGCGGCAATCGGCACCGACCAGACGACGCGGTGGGCAATGACTTCGGCGAGCGGCAGGTGAGCGACCGCCTTCATGTAGAAGGGCAGCAACCCCCACAAGAGATAGGCGCCAAGCGCCAACAGAAAGCCGCGCCGTGCCTTCGAATCCGCGTCCAGGGCAATTGCTTCAGTGGCCATGGGCCAACGCTATGGCCCAGTCACCTTGGCAAGACCATCGCAAAGTTCTGATGGATCAATGGACTTTCGCTGATGGTTCAACTGCCACGTCCGTGATGCATTGCAAGCTTATCTGCCCGCAATACGAACCTAGGGTTGAACGGGCTTCTCAATTAGTTCGAAGAAAACACGGTCGGGAGCACCTTCATCGTGACGGAAGCCCGTCAGCTCGGCCGCAAGATCAAGAGGAAGGTCAAAAACAAAATCGACTTCGGCGCCTTTGATATCTTCTTCATCCTGCTTTGAAAAACACAGCTGCTTCAACGCTTCAAAGGATGCTGGAAGATCGCCCGACGTATGCAGGTCCCTGATATTTTTGTCGCCGCCATGCCAGACTCTCCAGATGTTCCTGCCGTCGCGCCAAAGCTCGGCGCGTGCGAACATCATATGCTCTTCTATGTGGGTTATGATGACTTCACGGCCTTGCGAAATCGCGGCCAGATACTGGGAGGGCGGGTTCGGGAAACTGCAGGGTTGGAGAATGACGATCGCCCAGTGCTTTTCGTTGACATAGGCGCTTATTGGCGCGTCGAAATCTTCCGATGGATCACCGAGTTCACGCCCAAACAAAGCGGCGGCTTCCTTTGCGGCGCAATCGCGAAAGCCCAGCCAACTGATCGAGAAACTCATCTGCCTCACTCCGCCGCCACCAGCCCGGCCATCTCGCGGTTCTTCATCAGCTTGTAGACGATGGAATCCATCAGCGCCTGGAACGAGGCGTCGATGATGTTTTCGGAAACGCCGACCGTCCACCAGCGCGCGCCGGTGCCGTCATGCGATTCGATCAGAACGCGGGTGATCGCCTCGGTCCCGCCATTGAGGATACGCACCTTGAAGTCGGCCAGCTCCATGTCGGCGATCTCGTTCTGGTATTTGCCGAGATCCTTGCGCAGCGCGATGTCCAGTGCGTTGACCGGGCCATGCCCTTCGGCAACCGACATCTTCTCCTCGCCGTCGACCAGCACTTTGACGATCGCTTCGGACACCGTCTTCAACTGACCATTGGCGTCGAAGCGGCGCTCGACCATGCAGCGGAACGAGGTGACGTTGAAGAATTCCGGCAGGCCGTGCAGCATCTTGCGCGCCAACAGCTCGAAGCTGGCGTCGGCACCCTCATAGGCATAGCCCTCGGCCTCGCGTTCCTTGACCACTGATATCAGCGCGTCGAGCCGGTGATCGTCTTTCGGCACGTCGATGCCGCGCCGCTTCAGCTCGGCAAGGAAATTGGCCTTGCCGCCCTGGTCCGAAACCATGACGCGGCGGCGGTTGCCCACCGTTTCCGGGGGGACGTGCTCATAGGTCGCCGGTTCCTTGGCCAGTGCGGATGCATGGATGCCAGCCTTGGTAGCGAAGGCAGAGGCGCCGACATAGGGCGCCTGCGCTTCCGGGGCGCGATTCAAGAGTTCGTCGAACGCGCGGGACAGGCGCGAAATGCCGGTCAGCGCCTCGGTCGAAATGCCTGTCTCGAAACGATCGGCGAAGGCCGGCTTCAACGCCAGAGTCGGTACGATCGAGATCAGGTTGGCGTTGCCGCAGCGCTCGCCGATGCCGTTGAGCGTGCCCTGGATCTGGCGCACACCGGCCTCGACCGCGGCAAATGAATTGGCGACCGCCTGGCCGGTGTCGTCATGGGCATGGATGCCGAGATGATTGCCTGAAATACCGGACGCAATAACCTTCTCGACGATGGCGCGGACTTCCGACGGCTGCGTGCCGCCATTGGTGTCGCACAGTACCACCCAGCGCGCGCCGGCATCGTAAGCGGTCCTGGCGCAGGCCAGCGCATAATCGGGATTGGCCTTGAAGCCGTCGAAGAAATGCTCGCAGTCGACCAGCGCCTCCTTGCCGGCGGCAATAGCCGCCTCGACGGAGGCCTTGATGGCGTCGAGGTTTTCTTCATTGGTGCAGCCGAGCGCGACACGGACATGGTAGTCCCAGCTCTTGGCGACGAAGCAGATGGCATCCGACTTCGATTGCACAAGTGACGCAAGCCCGGGATCGTTGGACGCCGATACCCCGACCCGCTTGGTCATGCCGAAGGCGACGAATTTGGCGCGCGACGTGCGTTTCTCCTGGAAGAAGGCTGTGTCGGTCGGATTGGCGCCGGGATAGCCGCCTTCGACATAATCGAGGCCGAAAGCGTCGAGTAGTTTCGCGATGGCGATCTTGTCCTCGACGGAAAAGTCGATCCCCGGCGTCTGCTGGCCATCGCGCAGGGTGGTGTCGAAGAGATAGAGACGCTGTTTTGTCATTGTTGTGTGGGCGCTTGAACGCCCCCCTCTGGCCTGCCGGCCATCTCCCCCTCAAGGAGGGAGATCGGCAGTTCGGAGGCCCCGCCATCTCTTGCGACGCCGAAATTTTGCGAAAGCCAAGACGAAGGCCAATCTCCCCCCTTGAGGGGGAGATGTCCGGCAGGACAGAGGGGGGTGCGACTTGGCATCATTGTTTCCCCGCGAACCGATCCGTCGCCCGGATCAGCCGGTCCAGAATACCCGGCTCCGAATAAGCATGACCGGCACCCTCGATCAGGTGGAAATCCGCCTTTGGCCAGGCCTTGTGCAGCGCCCAGGCATAGTGCGCCGGGCACGGCATGTCATAGCGGCCGTGGACGATGGTGCCCGGAATGTCGCTCAGCTTGTGCGCGTCGCGCAGCAGCTGCCCTTCCTCCAGCCAGCCGGCATGGACGAAATAGTGGTTCTCGATACGGGCGAAGGCAATGGCATAGTCGTCCTGCCCGAACGGTCCGCTGGTCTCAGGCTCCGGCAACAGCGTGATGGTTTCGCCTTCCCACAGGCTCCAGGCGCGGGCGGCCTCGATCTGCGCCTTGCGGTCGCTGCCGACCAGCCGCTTGCGGTAGGCGGCCATCATGTCGCCGCGCTCGGCTTCCGGTATCGGCGCCAGGAATCGCTCCCATTTGTCCGGGAACATTTCCGAGACGCCGAACTGATAGTACCATTCGAGTTCCGCACGCGTCAGCGTGTAGATGCCGCGCACCACCAGCTCGCTGACGCGTTCGGGGTGCGTTTCGGCATAGGTGAGCGCCAGCGTCGATCCCCAGGAGCCGCCGAACACCAGCCATTTGTCGAAGCCGGCCATTTCGCGCAGGCGTTCGATGTCGGCGACCAGGTGCCAGGTCGTATTGGCTTCGAGCGAGGCGTTGGGCGTCGACTTTCCGCAGCCGCGTTGATCGAACAGGATGACATCGTAGAGCTTCGGGTCGAACAGCCGCCGGTGCTTTGGCGAGATGGTTCCGCCCGGCCCGCCATGCAGAAACACCGCCGGCTTGGCGCCTTTGGTGCCGGAACGCTCCCAATAGACCTGGTGGCCGTCGCCGACATCGAGCATGCCCGACTCGAACGCCTCGATCTCGGGGTAGAGGGTACGCAATTGACTACTCATAGCTGCAAACCTTTGGTCGGCCAGTCCGTTGTTTCGTGGTCGGGGTGCTGGAAGGAGATGATGGATTCCTGCCTGTTATAGTAGTCGGGATCCTGGTGGATGGGCTGATCGAAGATCGTCTCCACCCAGGGCAGCCGCGCGGCGTAGTTGACCTGGATCTGCGGTGCGAGGTCCGAGCGGTCGTCGAAGGCACCGATGGCGATTTCCAGTCCGCCGGGCTGCCGATAGGTCAGCGGTGTGCCGCAGCGGGCGCAGAAACCACGATCGATGTTGACCGACGACTGGAAATAGCTCGGTTCTTCATGGGTCCATTCGACGCCATCCTTGGGCACGATGACCAGCGCACCGAAGAACGAGCCGAACTGCTTCTGGCACATGCGGCAATGGCAGATCGACGGACGGCCGAGCGCGCCCTTGATGCGGAAGCGTACGGCGCCGCACTGGCAGCCACCGGTTCTTATCTGATCGGTCATGGCTTTTCCTTTGGCGGCCATTGTTCGGTGTCGTGGTCCGGATGCTGATAGGAGACGAGATCGGTCAGATAAGAGGCCGACGACACGTCGGCCATCGTCTCCTCGCCCGGCAATCGGGGAATCGTATCGACATAAGGCAGCTTTGCCTCGACACCCCACTGGATCAGCGGCACGATCTCCGCCGGATTGTCGAACGCGCCGATGGCGAGGCCAACACCATCCGGCGCGGTGAAGGTCAGCGGCGTGCCGCAATCGGCGCAAAAACCACGATCGACATGGTTTGAGGAGTGGAAGTATTTCGGCTCGCCGCGCGTCCAGTCGAGCCTGGCGCCGCGCACCGAAACCAGCGGCGCGTAAAACGAGCCGAATGCCTTCTGGCACATGCGGCAATGGCAGACCGAAGCGTCGCCGAGCGCGCCCTCGACACGAAAGCGCACCGCGCCGCACTGGCAGCCGCCGGTGTAGACTGGCCGGTTGTCGAGGCTCATCGCTGATCACTCCGGGGCATGGCAGACGGCCTCGACATTGTTGCCGTCGGGATCGAAGACGAAAGCGGCGTAGTAGTCCGGATGATAGTGCGGGCGAAGGCCAGGGCCACCGTTGTCCTTGCCGCCGGCGGCAAGGGCGGCGGCATAAAATGTATCGACCTCGCCACGGCTGCGCGCGGTGAAGGCGACGTGCTGGTGATCTCGGGGCTTGTCCTTGCCCGTACTCAGCCAGAACACCGGCCGGTCACGGCCATAGCCGCCGACCTTGGCGCCGCCGGTGTATTCCTGCGGCACCATGTAGAGCAGCGCGGCACCAAGCGGGGCCATCGCCTTGTCATAGAACGCCTTCGAAGCGTCGAAATCGGCAACGGTGATGCCGAGATGATCGATCATGAGACGGACTCCCTTGCTGGTTCACCTGCCGACATTTCGGCACCGGCCAGGCCGGCCTCGATCACGATATGCTGGCAGACATTGTCGATATCGCGAATGATGTCGTCATTCCAGAAGCGCAGGATGGTCCAGCCGCTCGCCTTCAGATAAGCGCTTCGTGCTTCATCTCGTTGCAGATTTTCGCTATCAGCATGCTGGCTGCCATCTACCTCGACGATGAGGTGATAGGACGAGCAAGCAAAGTCGACGATGTAAGGCCCGATCGGCACCTGCCGTCGAAAGCTCATCCCCATAAGCCGGTGAGCGCGCAACTCATTCCAAAGTTTCAACTCCGCATCGGTCATGACGCGACGCATGGATTTTGCATTCCTGCGATGTCGTTGCGGAACGAGATCGTGTCCCATCAAACAGCCCTTCGCCGGCAACTAGCGAAATCGGCGACTAGAGTCGATCTCCCCCCTTGCGGGGGAGATCGGCTGTCACCAGCGTCTCCACCAACCTTGCAAAGGTGTTTCGCGCCGCCCTCACCGCTTCACCTCCCACGTCGTCACGCGTTCGCCCGTGACCGGATCCTTGCCGTCCTTCAACTGTATACCTTGTGCCAGCAGTTCGTCGCGGATGCGGTCGGCTTCGGTCCAGTTCTTGGCGGCGATGAATGCGAGACGCTTGGCGATGGCCTTGGCAACGTGGTCTTCGTCAACCTTCGCCGACGCAACATCGAAGCCGAGGAACAGCAGCGATGTCTTCAGCGCAGCAGCGGCATCGTTGCCGTCCGCAGCCTCGCCGGCCAATTGGGTCAGGACCTGGAAGGCGGCATAGGTGGCGAGATCGTCGGACAAGGCATCGATGATCTCCACGGGCACCTGCCCTGCCGTCGCCGGCGCGAGGTCCGCCGCCCGCTTCCATTTGCGCAGCATGTTATCGGCCTCTTCCAGCTTGCGCACGGAAAAGTCGATCGGCTCGCGATAATGCGTCATCAGCATCGCCAGCCGCAGCACCTCGCCAGGCCATTTGCGGCCGCCAAACGTCTCGGTCTCCAAGAGTGCGTTGATCGAATAGAAATTGCCGAGGCTCTTCGACATCTTCTGCCCTTCGACCTGCAGGAAGCCATTGTGCATCCAGATGTTGGCCATCACGTCGGTGCCGTGCGCGCAGCGCGACTGGGCGATCTCGTTCTCATGGTGCGGGAAGATGAGGTCGAGGCCGCCGCCATGGATGTCGAAGACCTCGCCGAGATAGGCGGCCGACATCGCCGAGCACTCGATGTGCCAGCCCGGCCTGCCCCTGCCCCATGGCGAATTCCAGCCTGGTTCCTCCGGCGACGACAGCTTCCAGAGCACAAAATCGCCGGGGTTCTTCTTGTGCGCGTCGACGGCGACGCGTGCGCCGGCCTGTTGCTCATCAAGATTGCGCTTCGATAGTTGGCCGTAGTCGGGCATCGACGCCGTGTCGAACAACACTTCGCCCGCGGCAACATATGCATGGCCGCGTTCGATGAGGCTTTGAATCAAGGTGATCATGTCGACCTTGCCGTCGGCGCGAGGCTCGACGAATTCGGTGGCGCGCGGCTCGACCGTCGGCTCCAAGCAGCCGAGAACCGTGACATCCCTGTGGAACTGATCGGCGGTCTTTTCGGTGACCCGCCGGATCGCCTCGTTCAACGAAAGCGTGCCGGAAGCGATCTCGCCGCCGAAATCCCGCAGGGCGCGCGCGTTGATCTTGTCGTCGACGTCTGTGATGTTGCGCACATAGGTGACGTGCGTCTGCCCGTAGAGATGGCGCAGCAAGCGGAACAGCACGTCGAAGACGATGACGGGTCGGGCGTTGCCGATATGGGCAAAGTCGTAGACCGTCGGGCCGCAGACATACATGCGCACATTGTCCGGATCGATAGGGACGAAATCCTCTTTCGTCCGCGTTAGCGTGTTGTAGAGGCGCAGGCCCTGCGATGCGTCAGACATTCGTGCCTTCCCGGTTCAGAACTCAATTTGAATGGAGCCAGCCCTGCGCGAAACGCAAATCAAGCTCCAGCCTGCTGGCCGGGGCGTTTGTCCAATCTGGGGAAAGATGAGGCGAAAACGTCCGGACCAGCGCGAGGCTAGCCAATAATGCAAATGCCACAAATGGCGAAAGACGTTTTCATGGGCGGCTTTATCGCCTTGGCTTGTGTTGCCGTCAAGTCGCAAGTTTCGGCAAAAACGTCGCTGGATCACAGGTAATGACTCGCTGAAACATTTTATTAAACATGTCGGCACAGTCATGAAACATTCGCCGGCTAGATCAGCAGGCGTCACGATTTGGTCAGAATCGGCCACCAAACGCAGACACGAAAATGTTATCTGGGAAGAGAGACATGCCTCGCAGCAAGCAGGAATCCAACCGCGCCAAGCAACCCGCGCTGGCCAACCACTATCGCGCAATCGGCCCGGCCGCGATCGTTGCCGCCCTCCTCCACACCGCGAAGAAGAAAAAGCCGGCACAGAAGATCGTGTCGCCCCGCGCTGCCTGAAGCGGGTACGGCGGCACCAAGGCGCCAGGCAAAAAGGCGCTGACATGCGCCGCTGAAGAACAGTTCAGCTAGAACAACGTCATCTGACTGTCGTCCGCGCCCGGCTTCTGGCGCTTGACCTTCTCGGGCTCCGTCCCGATCTCGCCCCGCTGCTGAATTTCCGGTCCAGTGTTGGCGACCTTGTTGACGAGGTCGGAGACGGGGATTGCCTCGAAGAAATCGAGCTGTGCCGGCCGCAGCAGGTCGGCGACATCGCGCGGTTCGAGCGTGCGGCAATCCAGCCAGCGGGCGAAATCCTCGGGGTCGATCACCACCGGCATGCGGTCGTGGATGTGCGCGATGTCGGCATTGGCGCTGATGGTCAGGATGGCGCCGGTATCCATCTCCGAGCCGCCCGGCTCGGCATAGGTCTCGATCAGGCCGGCAAAGGCGATCAACCCGCCATGCCTGGGCCGGATCCAGTAGGGTTGCCCCTTCTTGCCGCCGGTTTGCCGCCATTCGTAAAAGCCTGACGCCGGCACCAGAGCGCGGCGATGGCGCATGGCGGCTTTGAACGACGCCTTTTCGGCGGCCCCTTCGGAGCGCGCGTTGAACAGCAGCGGAAACTCCCTGGTATCCTTGACCCAAGTGGGGATGAGCCCCCAGCGCACCAGCATCGGCTGACGGTCGGGCAGGTTAGAACCCGGCCCCCGCGGAGCGCCGGCGACCGCCGTCAGGATCGGCTGCGTCGGCGCGATGTTGTAGCGCGCCGGGAAATCATCAAGCCCCGCCACGTCCAGAAAGGCGGCGGTCTGATCCGGTGTCGCGGTCAAGGCAAAACGTCCGCACATGGTCGATTGGTGCCTTCCGAATGATTTGGCCGAATGGTTCGGTCGAATGGTTTGAAAGTGGCGATGGAACCGGCGTTGCGCAACCGTTAAAGCTTGCCCATGCTGGCGGTCCACAACGGACCTGCCTTCACGCCTGATCGGGAAACCATGAACGACGCGCGCAAGACACTTCCAGCAGTCTCGGTCGCCGTTGTACGCGCAGACACCGTGCTTCTGGTCAAGCGAGCGCGGCAGCCATCACAGGGGCTCTACGCCTTTCCAGGCGGTAAGGTCGAGGCCGGCGAAACGCTACGGGATGCCGCTGAGCGGGAATTGCTGGAAGAGACCGGCTTGCGGGCCACCGATTACCGCCCGCTTCGGGAAATCCACATCGACGGCAGGGACGACGACCATCCGGTCGATTATCTCCTCACGGTCTTCGGCGCCGCCTATGCCGGAGGCGAAGCGGTGGCCAGCGACGACGCCGAGACGGCGGCCTTCTATACGCTCAGCGAGATGGTGGCGCTGCCGCTTGCGGACTCGGTGTTCGAGGTCGCCGAAGAGTTGTTGAATCCCGGCGGAAGCGGCGGGCCGCAGTCCTGAAAATCGCCTTGCGGGTGACAAATTGTTTCGCCACAAAGGCTTATGAACCGCCTCTCTCCATTCCTCGCCGCATGTCTGGCCGTCAGCATGGCCGTCTCGGCACGGCCTGCGCTCAGCGCCGGGTCGCCATTCGAGCCTGGGCTGATGCGGCTGGCGGAAGTTCTGGGATCGCTGCATTTCCTGCGCAATTTGTGCGGCGAGAAGGGTGACCAGTGGCGTGTCGAAATGCAGAAGCTGCTTGATTCGGAAAATCCGGACGCCGAGCGGCGCGCCCGTTTCATCGCCAGCTTCAACCGCGGCTACCGTTCCTTCGGCGGCACTTACACGCGGTGCACCCCTTCGGCGACCGAAGCCATCGGCCGTTACATGAAGGAAGGCGAGACACTCTCGCGCGACATCGCCTCGCGTTACGGGAACTAGGCATTTCGAGCTGCTCATCAACAACTATCCGCACCATTGCTGGTGACAGCCGATATATCCGGCTTGTGCCATGCGATATCTTGGTGCAATCCTCATGTGGCGCTTCTGCAACAGTATTAACGAAACCTTACCGCGCGAATGCGGAATTAACTCAAACTGAAGGTTTTCGCCCCGCGGGCCGCCCTAATCGGCTAAGTTTGACCCGAGTTGAACGCAACTTCGCACAAGGCAATCCGGCTTTGTAAAAGACGATCAAAAAAATGTCGTATTTACAAATACTTAATTGACCTTGCGTGTGAAATGAACAGATCAAGCCTGATCCGCATCGACGGATCGCCGCTTGAAAGGGTGGACATCGCATATGGAACATGGTGTCAACGACATCGACGCGCTGGTCAGGGAAGAGAAGCGCCTGACCGCCGTGGAAAGCCACAGCGAGGCCTGGGCGGAAGGTCTCTCCGCCGGCATAGAGCCCGAGATCATTGCCGAAGCAGCGCTCGAAACCGCCTTCGGCGAAATGTTGCGTGCCAATGGCGAGACCTCGGCCCTTGCCCTGCTCGACCGTATGCGTGAAAAGGTGATTGCTGGCGCCTTCGAACCCGAACGGCTGCGGCACTGAACCGACCTCCGGTTCTTTGACGGCAACATGCCGCTCGGGCGTCATGCCCGGAAGCAGGGAGAAACGGGCAGTGAATTTTTCGATGTCAGGCAAGCCGCGTGGCTTGGTCCTCTGCATCTCCTTCGCTGCTAGCTGTGCCGCGATTCCCCTGGTTGTGTGTCTCGCGAGCAGTCCCGCTTATGCGCTAAGCGAAATCAAGCGCGAAGAGCTCCCCCCAACAGTAACGCCGCCGGCGGACGACGACATGTCGCCGCCGGGAAGCACCGTGCCAATGCCCAACCCGGTTGGAACGCCGCCTCCGACCAGTCAGCCAGCCGCTCCTGCCGAAGCCGAGCCGGGCAGCCCAGCGGATGGCGGCGTGACCAGACCGCGCGTCGATCCGGACACGCCGGCACCCGAGGTTGTCTACGATCTCGGCAAACTGCCGGAACCGGTACGGCGCATGCACGACCTGATCGTCGAGATATGCAAGGGCGGCGACATCGAAAAGCTGCGGCCCTTGATCGGCACGGGCGACAGCATGACGCAAATATCGCTGACCGATATTGACGGCGACGCCATCGCCTTCCTCAAGGGCCTCTCCGGCGATCCGGATGGCCAGGAGATCCTGGCCATCCTTGAGGAGGTGCTCAATGCCGGTTATGTCCACCTCGATGCCGGCAAGCCGGAAGAACTCTATGTGTGGCCATATTTCTTCGCCCTGCCGTTGGACAAGCTGGACGCCAAGCAGCGGGTCGAACTGTTCAAGATCGTCACCGCTGGCGACTTCGACGACATGAAGCAGTTCGGCGCCTATATCTTCTATCGCGTCGGCATCACGCCCACTGGGCAGTGGACGTTCTTCGTCGCCGGGGATTGAACTCCGCCCGCTATCGACGCGGTCGCTCGTCGATTTCGGCATCCGGCCATATGCGAGCGCCCTCCTCTCGAAGAACCGAGATCGCATCGGCTGCCACGCTGGCGTCCATTTGCAGGACGTCGGCTGAGTTGCGTAGCTCTTCCTTGTCCTGAAGCTTGTTCACCACCCACGCGACCTTGCGGCGAATGTCTGTCCCGTAAGCGGTTTGCGCCTTGCCAAGCGCCTCGATCGGGATTTCGCCATAGGCGCCAATCAACATTCCAAGATCGATAGCATCGCGATATGCGGTTGCGCGGTCCTGACATCGATCGGCATTGGCCAGCAGCTTTTCGGCAAACATGTCCGCGGGAACAAGGGTGGATACATTCAGATCGTGATCGTAATGGCCCTGCAGTTTGATGCGCCCTTCGCGGATAATCTCGAATCTGATCGATTGGCCCTTCAATCGCACAATCGTCCTCAATCCATATTGATCGATCTGGAAATCCCGAACAGCCTCAACGGGATCGGGAAAAAACGCCTTGACGCCACGTTCGGCCGCACAGGTCCGCAGCTCGCGATAGCCGTCGGCGTCGGCACACAAGAAGTCGACATCCAGCGACCGCCGGTATTCACCAAACTTCATGACAATCGCCGTCCCGCCGCCGAACCAACACTGGTTCGCGGTCAGGAAACGCCGGTCCATCAACCCGAGGGCTTCGGCAATGATCCGATGTTCAGGCTTCTTGAATTTCGTCATGATTTCCGCTCGCGGTGTCCTGTTGATGTTCCATCTGCGAGGTAAGGATCAGGACAGCGAAACGAACTTCAAACAGTGGTCAAAAGAATGCCACGACCGAACTTGTCCGCCAGGGTCTGGATAAGCAACTTTTCACGCGTCGTAAGGCGTTTTTGATCGACAAAACGCCAATTGCGCTCATACAGCGCGAATGCCTCCTCGGCAGGGATCGGGCGTGCCGCATCGCGGTTCCAAGCGAGCGCCAGGAGCTCCGGAAACTCTGCGGGGACAATCATGGGCGCGATATCTGCGTTCATAATCCCTAACTTAGTGGATCGTACTTAAGAAATCCAACGCTGGGGAAACAGCTAACCCACCAAAGCCTCGGAAAACTCCACCGCTTTGCCCTGGCTGGGCGTGACGATCTCGTCTTCCCACATGACGCGGCGGCCGCGGATGACGGTGCCGACCGGCCAGCCGGTCACTTCTCTCCCGTCATAAGGCGTCCAGCCGGCTTTCGAGCCGGCCTGCGCGTTGGTGATGGTCTGGCGCCGTTTCATATCGACGATGGTGAAGTCGGCGTCGTAGCCGGCGGCGATGCGGCCCTTTCTCGCCATGCCGAAGATGCGCTGCGGGCCGTGGCTCGACAGGTCGACAAAGCGCTGCAAGGTCAGCCGGCCGGCATTGACGTGGTCGAGCATGATCGGCACCAGCGTCTGTACGCCGGTCATCCCTGACGGCGAGGCCGGATAGGGCTTTGCCTTCTCGGCCAGCGTGTGCGGCGCGTGGTCGGAGCCGAGCACGTCGACGATGCCTTGCGCAATGCCGTGCCAGACGCCATCGCGATGGCGCGCGGCGCGGACCGGAGGGTTCATCTGGATCAGCGTGCCAAGCCGCGCATAATCGTCCGCCGACAGCGTCAAATGATGCGGCGTCGCCTCGCAGGTCGCGACATCCTTGTGCTGTTCGAGGAACAAGATCTCCTCGGCAGTCGAGATGTGCAGGACATGGATGCGGGCGCGTGTGTTTCGTGCGATGCGCACCAGCCGTTCGGTGCAGCGCAGGGCGGCGATCTCGTCGCGCCATACCGGGTGCGATGACGGATCGCCCTCGATGCGTTCACCCAGGCGCTCGCGCAGCCGGAACTCGTCTTCCGAATGAAAGGCGGCGCGGCGGCGCGTGTTTCTGAGGATCGATGCCACGCCTTCGTCATCCTCGACCAGCAGGTCGCCGGTGGACGAGCCCATGAAAACCTTGATCCCGGCCGCGCCCGGCAACCGCTCAAGCTCGCCGACATCTTTCGCGTTCTCGCGGGTGCCGCCGACCCAGAAGGCAAAATCGCAATGCATGCGATCCGTGCCGCGCCGGACCTTGTCGGCAAGCGCTGCCTCGCTGGTGGTCAGCGGATTGGTGTTGGGCATCTCGAACACGGCGGTGACGCCGCCAAGCACCGCCGCGCGCGAACCAGTTTCCAAGTCTTCCTTGTGCTCCAGCCCCGGCTCGCGAAAGTGCACCTGGCTGTCGATGACACCCGGCAGGATGTGCAGGCCGCGGCAGTCGATCGTCTCGCCGGCCGAGGCCTGGCGGAGATCGCCGATGGCAGCGATGCGCCCTGCCGTCACGCCGATGTCGCGAGCCCCTTCGCCGTCATGGTTGACCACGGTGCCGCCTGTCAGGATGAGGTCGTAGATCATGGCCATGCTCTCTTGCGGGGGGAGTGCCAGCGGCTTACGTAAAGGCCGACCATTTTGCAAGATCAGGCTGCTTTTCCGCCCATGCCCTTTGCCCAGCTCAAAGACCGTGCTCTCATTTCCGTGTCAGGCCCGGATGCCGAGCATTTTCTGCAGAACATCCTGACCACCAATCTCGATATCCTGGCTCCCGGCGAAGCCAAGCCCGGTGCGCTGCTGACGCCGCAGGGCAAGATCCTGTTCGACTTCCTCATCTCGCGTGCCGGCGAGAATGCATTCCGGCTCGAATGCCGTGCCGACATAGCGGACGATTTCGTACGCCGGCTGACGCTCTACAAACTGCGTGCCAAGGTCGAGATTGCCAAATCCGATCAGGTGCTTGTCACCATCGCATGGGGACATGAGTCAACACCCTCACAATCTGATTCAACGCCGATCACAGACACGCGCTTTCGCAGCGGCGCCGTCACGCGTTGCTATGGCAAAACAGATGAGCGCAGCGACCTTGTCGCGTGGCAAGCCTTCCGCATAGCCGGCGGCATTGCCGAAAGCGGCAGCGACTACCAGCTTGGAGATGCCTTCCCGCATGACGTGCTGCTGGACGAGACCGGCGGCGTCGGCTTCAAGAAGGGCTGCTATGTCGGCCAGGAGGTTGTCTCGCGCATGCAGCATCGCGGCACGGCCAGGCGGCGCGTGCTGATTGCATCGGCCGAAAAGCCCCTGCCTGAGCCGGGCACCGAGCTGACCGTTGCAGGACGGCCGGTTGGCGCGCTCGGCTCGACCATCGGCACGACCGGCCTGGCCGTTGCCCGCATCGACCGGATCAAGGCGGCGCTCGACGCGGGCCAGTCGATCCTGGCGGGAGACGTGCCGGTTACGCTGGCCATTCCCTCGTGGGCCAAGTTCAGCTTCCCGCAGGAAGCCGTCAGCGCGGAGGAGGCCTGATGGCCGCCGACCGCGTCGGTGCGCCGGCACGCGCCTGGCAGCGCATGTTGTCGGGTCGCCGGCTCGACCTGCTCGACCCCTCGCCTCTCGATATCGAGATTTCAGACATTGCGCATGGGCTCGCCCGCGTTGCCCGCTGGAACGGCCAGACCAGCGGCGAGCATGCCTTTTCGGTTGCCCAGCACTCGCTGCTGGTCGAAGCGCTGTTCTGCGACCTGGTGCCTGAGGCTTCTGCCGACGCCCAACTGGCGGCGCTGCTGCACGACGCCCCCGAATATGTCATCGGCGACATGATCTCGCCGTTCAAATCGGTGATGGGCGGCAGCTACAAGGACTGCGAATTGCGGCTGCAGCGCGCCATCCATCTGCGCTTCTCACTGCCGCCCGAACCCGGTGCTACGCTGCGCAAGGAGATCAAGCGCGCCGACCAGATCGCTGCCTATTTCGAAGCAACGCTGCTCGCAGGCTTTTCGACCGCCGAGGCGACCGAGTTCTTCGGCCGTCCGCGCGGCTTCAATGCCGACCGCTTCGATTTCACGCCACGCTCGGTGACCTGGGCGCAGAATGCGTTCCTCAAGCGATTTTCCGCGATCGAGACGTCGCGGCATCGGGTTTCGGCGCCCGCCGGCGGCTAAAAACCCTAAATTAACCGGCATAGACCACAGTAGGGCGTTCGATCACGGTCTGCAGGCGCGCTCATGCCCGTCGCTGATGCCAAGGATGGTTCGGCCGTCCCGGGACGGGAGGCCGAAGGCATGGACCGCTCCCGCCACGTGGCAGACGAACTGCGCGAGCAGAACCAACGCTTTTCGGCCGCGGTCGAGAACATGTCGCATGGCCTGTGCATGTTCGACGCCGACGAGCGACTGATCATCTGCAACGGCCACTACATCAACATCTTCTGTCTCGACGCCAAGGTGGTGCGGCCGGGCATCCTTTTCATCGACATCCTGCGGCACAGCGTCGACATCGGCATCGCCTCGCAAAGCGCCGACGAACTCTACGCCATCCGCAAGCCCTATATCGACCAGGCAAAGCCCTCGACATACGAGGAAAAATTGTCGGACGGCCGCATCATCAGCATCTCGCATCGTCCGCTGGCCTTGGGCGGCTGGGTCTCGATCTACGAGGACATTACCGAACAGCGCCGCGCGCAAGAGGATCTCAAGGAACAGCACCGCCGTTTCGACGCAGCCCTCGCCAACATGTCGCAAGGCCTGCTGATGTATGACGCCGACGGCAAGATGATCGTGCGCAACCGGCGTTTTCTGGAGCTCTACAATGTCTCCGCGGCGGACTTCCCGCTTGGAACCACGCACCGCGACGCGCTCGAACGGTTGCTGGAACTCGGTATCTACGCGAAGATCGATGTCGACAGCGAAGTCGCCAAAACCGAAGCCTGCCTGGCGGCGGCAAAAATGCATTCGGCCTATCGGCACCTTACCGACGGCAGGACGGTTCTGGTCACACGCCGGCCGATGAGCGGCGGCGGCTGGGTGGTGACCTTCGACGACGTCACCGAACGCCGCCGCACCGAAGAGCGCATGACCCATCTTGCGCATCACGACACGCTGACTGGACTGCCCAACCGCTCGATGTTACGCGAACGGCTCGACCTTGCGCTGGAAGGCACGGCGGTCACGCCGCTGGCAATCTTCTCGCTCGATCTCGATCGCTTCAAAGCGGTCAACGACACCTTGGGACACCCCGCCGGCGACTGGCTCCTGAAAAGCGTGGCCGAAAGGCTGCAGCGTTGTCTGCGCGGTGAAACGGACATCGTCGCCCGCTTCGGCGGCGACGAGTTCGTCGTTGTTCAGTTCAATTTCAAGGGAATTGCCGATGCTGAAAAATTGGCGAAGCGGATCGTCGAGGCGATCGCAAAACCGTTCCGCGATAAGAGCCGGGACATCCATGTCGGCATCAGTCTTGGCATCGCCGTTTTTCCAGACGACGGCAATGATGCCGACACGCTGCTGAAAAACGCCGATACGGCACTCTACCGTGCAAAGAGCGAAGGTCGCAGCCTGTACCGCTTCTTCGAGCCCGGAATGGATGCCATTGTGCAGACACGACGCGCACTCGAGATCGACCTCGAGACAGCGCTGTCGCGCCATGAATTCGATCTCGATTTCCAGCCCATCATGAACATCGCATCCGGCGAGATCGTCGGCGCCGAAGCCTTGATGCGTTGGCATTCGCCGACACGCGGCACCGTGACGCCGGACAAGTTCATTCCGGTTGCCGAAGAAACCGGAATGATCGTGCCGCTTGGCGAGTGGGCGCTGAGGAAGGCTTGCACGGCGGCGGCAAGCTGGCCTGCCGGCCTGCGCATCGCGGTCAATGTCTCGGCCGTGCAGCTCAAAAGCGGCAGCTTTGCCCGGAGCGTCATCTCGGCTCTCGCCTTTTCCGGCGTACCCGCCGGCCGGCTGGAACTGGAAATCACCGAGACCGTGCTGATGGACGAGAGTGACGCGGTGCTGAAGACACTACGCCAGTTGCGCGGACTCGGCATTCGTATCGCGCTGGATGATTTCGGCACCGGCTACTCCTCGCTCGGCTACCTCAGGCGTTTTCCCGTCGACAAGATCAAGATCGACCGTTCGTTCATCCACGACCTGGGCAATCGCGACACCGCGGCGATCGTTCGCACCGTCATCGGGCTGGGTGCCGAGCTTGGCATCACTGTCACCGCCGAGGGTGTCGAGACCGAGGCACAGCTCGACATCCTGCGAGGCAATGGCTGTACCGAGGCGCAGGGCTATCTGATCGGTGTGCCGTCAAAGGTGGCAGATTTCCAGCGTCTGCTGAAATCCCGCGCGTTGCACAGCCAGACCGGCTGAGGTCGGCCATCATCAACGCAGCGTCTCGATATACTTTTCGTGGAAGCTGACATAGCCAGGCTCTACCACCTTCAAATGCCGCTCGATCAGCGCATGAAACCGCGGCAGTTGATGAAACGGCACACCGGGATAGGCATGATGCTCGGCATGGAACGGCATGTTCCACGCCAGCTTGCGGACCAACCGGTTGGTCAGCGTGGTCCTGGTGTTCTCCAGCATGTTGGCGACGAACGGACAGCGGCCATGTTCGGCCAGGAGATAGAGGCGCAGAAACGGCTGCCCCAACAGCGCGGGCAGGATCCAGACATAGAGAAGCATAGAGAGCCGGAAATAAACGGCCAGCAGAATGACCACGGCATAAACGGCAATCATGGCGCGCGCCTCGACGCGCACCTTGTCGCAGCCTTTTGGCGGAACGTAGCTCTCCCGGCCTCGGTCCATCGCATTGCCATAAAGCGTCTTGAAGTGCCCCCACCACATCGGGATACCAGAGACATGGACGAGATATTGCCGCCATGTCTCCGGTTTGGGGAAGGCCAGTTCAGGGTCGTTCTGCGGGTCTTGCGTATATCGATGGTGGGCGAAGTGGAAGTAGCGGAACCAGTCCGCCGGCAGCGCGATCGCCAGGCTGCACGCCCGTGCCACGGCATCGTTCAGCCATTGCGTTTCGAAAGCCGTACGGTGAACCGTCTCGTGGAGCAGCGTGAACAGGAACACGATGAGGATGCCTTGCGGCAGCATCAGCAGCGGCCAGAACGGCACCTTGGCGGCGATCAGCGATCCGATGATCACGATCGCACCCCAATGAGCGGCAAGCTGGACAAGGCCCGCGACATCCGACTTGGCGGTCAGGCGGTTGCGCTCTTCCTGCGTCAACGATGAAATTACGTCACGATGATCCACGAGCTTCGATCCAGACTGGGATTGATGAAACCCACTGTATCCAACGAATAAACTTTCCGAAAACGACGATTTCTGCAATTTTGATAAGCTGAGCTTATCTATCTGATGATCCATGGTCACGCGTTTCGCCAATGGCTGATCGACGAATGCCGGCGCGCAGTCGGCTCGTCGGCACTGCGTTGACCTGACGGGGGGCGATGGTCAAAGGTGCCCGCTCAATGCCTCTGCCATGTCCTTGTTTGTCGCCACGGGAACGATCTCGAATTCCACCAGATCCGCCCATTCGATCACCCAGCGCTGCAGCAGCGTGACATCATCGGCCTCCACCAGCAGGAAGCAGCGGCTCATGTCCGCCGCGATCCAGCTGTGGTGCACGACGAGCTCGTCCGGCTTCAGGCGGCCCCGGTCGCGAAAGCGGCGGTAGATCTCCTTGCGATCGCAGCCGGTGAAATCCTCGATCACGATGAACAGCATCTTTTCCCTCGATCAAATTATCGCCCCGGCCGGTCCAGCCGCTCCAGGAACCACTGCGTCAGCCGCACCCAGACTTCGTCCTTCTCGCCGGAATCCTCCCAGCCATGGTCGAGGTTGGGATTGTCGTTGACCTCGATGACAAAGACCCCGTCCTTGGTCTCCTTGAGGTCGACGCCGTAGAGCCCGTCGCCGATGCAGCGCGCCGCCTTCACCGCCGTCTCGACGACATGCGCCGGCGTCTCTTTCAGCGTGAAGGTCTTGATGCCGCCCTGGTCGGGCTTGCCGTTGGCCTTGTGGTTGACGATCTGCCAGTGTTTTTTGGCCATCAGATAGTGCACCGCAAACAGCGGCTGGCCGCCGAGGACGCCAACGCGCCAGTCATACTCGGTCGGGATGAACTTCTGCGCGATCAGAAGGTCGGAATCCTCCAGCCATTCGGTGGCCAACGTCTTCAGTTCCTCGAAGTTGGCGCATTTCTTGACGCCGCGCGAGAACGACGAATCCGGGATCTTCAGCACCAGCGGAAAACCCAGTGTCTGCGCCGCCAGTTCGAGATCCGAGGTGCCGGCTATCATCACCGTCGGCGGCACCGGGACCTTGTTATAGGCCATCAGCTCGTTGAGATAGACCTTGTTGGTGCAGCGGATCATCGACAGCGGGTCGTCAATGACGGGCATGCCTTCCTGCTGGGCGCGGCGGGCGAAACGATAGGTGTGGTTCGAGATCGAGGTGGTCTCGCGGATGAACAGCGCGTCGTAGTTGGCAAGCTTGGCGAGATCCCGCTTGGTGATCGGCTCGATTTCGACGCCCATCTTCTCGGCAATCTTGGCCCAGTAGCGCAGCGACGAGATTTCCGACGGCGGCAATTCCTCATGCGGATCGACCAGCGTGGCAAAAGTGTAGCGCGCCGGCGTGCGGCCCTTGGTGTCGCGCCACTCACGGTTGGTGTAGGTCTCCAGGCACTGGATAAAGCTTTTTTCCTCGTCCTCGGTCATACGCGCCAGCGGATGAAAGCCGATCTTGCGGATGGAGGCCCATTCGGCGCTGTCCTTGATGTGGACTTCGAGCGCCGGAGCGCGGAACCAGTCGAACAACAGCTTGGCGAAGCGGTCCCAGATCTTCGACGGGCCGATGCCGAAGAAGATGCAGACCTTTTGCGGAAAAGCGCCGCCGAGATCCTTGCGGCATTTGTTGAGCGCCAGCTCCAGTTCCGGCAGTGCGTGCTCATAGAGCTTGCGCTCCGACAGGTCGATCATCGTCTCGACGGTAGGGATCACCTTGTGGCCGCGCGAGCTTGCCAGCAGCGAGGCATAGTAGCCGCGGCTCTGGTAGCCGTAATTGTTCGACAGGTTGATGACCTTCGGCCGCTGGCCGCGAAACAGCGAGGGATGCGCGAGATAATCGCGATTGGTGATGATCTTGTGCGGCGTCGCCACCTGGTCGAGATCGCTCTGCCTGCCTGTAAGAATAACCCAGGTCATTGTTATCAGCGCTTTCCCAGAATGATGGCAGCACGCAGTCCGTCGCGGCCGAACTGCGCCATGTTCATGAAGATGCCGTAAGGCACGGGAATGTTGGCGGCATCAAGGATGGTCTCCTGCCTTTCGTCCTCGACCCAGGGGTCGTGGATCAGGATATGGTCGCCGTCATCGCCGATAGCCAGCACCCAATGCGGCACCTTCTTGCCGAACATCAGGAAGCCGCTGATCAGCACCAGCACAAGCTTTCCCCCAGCGATCGCGGCGCGGATGTCGTCGATAGTGAACGAACGGTAATTCACCGGGATGCCGTAAAGTTCCGCGCGCCGGCGAAAGTCGACCTGGGCAAGTTCCATCACCCGGCGCTTGTCCTGGCTGCGCACCGATTGCAAGAACAGTGCGCCATAGAAGGAAACATAGATCTCCGCCGCAAGTCCGCTTTCGTACCCCGAGACCGCGAGGCCGAACGGTTCGCAACCACCGGGTCCCGACATCATGAAGACGGTCGTCGCTTCACGCCACAGACGGATTTCCATGACCGGATCCGGCACGAAGCCGCGATCGAAATTGGACATCGCCATCATCAGGCAGCACGGGCCACAGGTGAATTCGCAGGTCTGCGGGTAGAACGGCACCTTGGTGGCGACCGGAATGTCGCCGCGCAAGGTCTTTTCATAGCGAAGTGCCGTCCCGCCATCCTCATAGTAGCCGGGTTCACGGCCAATCTTGCGATAGCCGGCCTGCTCGTAGATGCGGATCGCCCGGCTATTGTCCTCACGCACCTCGAGACGCAGCATCATGCGGTCATGCTCGAAGGCGGCGTCTTCGGCGGATCCGAGCAGCATGCGGCCGACACCCAGCCCACCGAAGAAAGGACCGGTGGCGATGGAGTAGAGGCGCGCCACCCCGCTGCCCTTGCGAAACAGCACGATCGCATAGCCGGCCACGCGGCCATCGACTTCGGCGACCAGCGTCTCGGCGGTTTCACGCTCGATGAACAGGCGGAAGGAGCGGCGGGAAATACGGTCGCTTGAGAAAACAGCTTTCTCGATGGCGGCGAGATCATCGACGTCAGACGCGCGGGCCGTGCGGATCTCGGCAGGCATGCGGGTTGAGAAAACCTCGATTGGTGGTGGGAATGCCTTACTCGAAAACGTTCAAGACATCAGCCGAAATACTGATGGCACAAAGCGCTATCGCACCTCGAATAGGGCCGAATTGTGACAGATTCGGCAGCAATCCAGCGAGGCAAAACGCTTGGAACAGGATCACTATTCACTGACGCCGTCATCGAAATCGATGCTTTTTCAACTGGCCAGACCGGCCAGAAGCTGGCCATAGGCGCTCTTTGCCACGACGGCCAATTGCTCGCGCGGCAGCGAGCCGACGACGGCGCAGCCATAGCCCTTGTCCAGCCAGTAGACGGCCCGGGGACCGTCTTGCGCCGATGCATAGGTTCCCTTGGCATTCTCCGCCGATTCCGCCGTGACGAAAAGGGATATGCGCTCGCCCTTGTCGTCCTCGTAGAGCAGCATTGCGGCCTTGCTCTCGCCAGCCGGAAGCAACCGGCCGCCGACCAGTTGGAAACCATTCGCGGTCAGGTCCGGCGCCACCAGCTTCAGCCCTACCCGGTTGGACAGCCAGGTCTGCAGATGATCCTTGTCGCTGGCCGGCACTTCGACCGCATGCCGCTTTTCGGCGGCATAGATGACATGGGCCGCGATTGCCTGCTCGGCCAGTCGATCTTCCGCCTGATCCTCCTGTCCGATGCGGTCGATGCCGGCAAAGTAGCCGCCAACCCCGCCGGCGACCACAAGCGCGGCAGCGGCAGCAGCAAGCCACCAGCGCGAGCGTGGCACAGCTGCCTTGACCTGCGTCTCGCCTAGCAACGCCCTGCGCAACCGCGCGGGAACGGCTTCGTCCAGCACGCCGGCGAATGCGGTGCGCAGTGCCGCCCGATCGGCGGTGAAGCGAGCGCTCTTGGCTTTCATCTCGGGATTGGCTTCGAGCCAGGCGTCGTAGGCGGCGCGCTCGTCGCCGGGCAGCTCGCCATCGAGCGCCATGTGGATGTCACGTTCGGAAAAATCGCGGCGGATCATTTCTCGACGATCCTTATGGCTCGGCGACGCGCCGTGTCGTCCAGCAACCCGCGCAATTCCTCACGCCCGCGCGCAATGCGCGACATCAGCGTGCCGGCCGGCACGCCCAGAATGTTGGCTGCTTCGGCATAGGAAAAACCTTCGATGGCGACCATGACAAGGGCTGCGCGGCGGTCGGGGCTGATCGCTTGCAGCGCGTCGATGATCTCGCGCGAGGCGATGCTCTCCACCTGCTCGGCCGGATGGGCAACAGCCTCGCCCGCTTCCAGCGGCAACATTGCTGCCTCGCCGCGACGGTTCACCTTGCGCATCTGGTCGATGAACAAATGATGCATGATCGTAAACAGCCACCTCCGGGGGCTTTCTCCTGTCTGCCAGCTGTCGAGCCGCACAAGCGCCCGCTCGAGGCAGTCCTGGACGAGATCGTCGGCAGCGTCGCGGTCGCGCAAAAGCGAGCGTGCGTAGCGGCGCAGGCGCGGTATTTCGCCAAGGATTGCTGCCTTCTTTTCGTCCATGACCGCTGGTTTCGAAGTCGCCCTTGTTGATCTCGATTGAACGCGCCTTCCGGGCGCGGCGCAAGCGGCCAGCGCGAAGCGGTCTCCCGCCCCGGTCACCCAAGCAAGGAGATAACGAGAGGATCGACCAAATTATTCCCGGCAATCAACAAGAAAGCCGAATTATCCCAAATCGGTAAACGGAAAATCATTGCCTTTGTAAAGCAGCCGAACATCGAGACTTTTGGCACAAGCGTAGGCGAAACAGTCGCCGAAATTCAGATTAGCCCGATGGCCGACAGCCTTGCCATAGCGCGCACTTGCATCAATGGCCTGAGAGCCAACGTCTTCGCTGATGACCACATTTTCTGCGCCAATTTCCACAATGAAGCGATCGACCAGATCGCGAGCCTTGAGAAGGGCTTCAGCATCCGGCTTGCGAGATCCCGCGGCTGCGCGCGCCAGTGCCTGGGTCGCCTCGAAACGCACCAGTGCAGATACGTAGAGCGGGTCGGCGAAACCGGAAAGCCGCTTGACCAGTTCTTCCCACCCAGGTTCCCAATTGAGAATTCCGACGATCACCGATGCGTCGACGAACATCAGTCTTCCCACATCTCGTCGGTGAATTTCTTCATGTCGAAATCGGGATTGGGCAGGCCAAGCTTCTTGGCCTCGGCTTGTAGCCTGGCAATCCGGTCGCGAAGCGGCACCGTGGCGCGATTGCGCTCAAGTTCGTGTACCAACGCGATCCGCACCGCCTCTGTTTTGCTCGGAGCGTTAGTCTCGCGCTGCAATCTGGTTGCCAGCGCATCCACTTCGTCGTCACGGATATAGAGCGGCATGGAATATCCTCCAATGGATATTCATATATTCCACCTTGCATATTCCTTCAAGGCGCTGCGCTACCCTCCTTCGCCGCCCGCGTCAAAAGCCGCTGGTAGAACAGGCCGATGCCGATCAGCACAGCGCCAAGGCCGATGAACGACAGCGCCCGCAGCACACCTTCCAGCTCCGACATGTCGAAGATGAAGACTTTCAGCACGGCGATCGCGATCAGCGCGGCCGAGGCGATGCGCAGCACCTGCGATTTCAGCCGGACGCCGGCGGTGAGCAAGACCACACCGATAGCCAGCCAGAGTGCCGAGTAGGTGTAGGTTTCCAGTTGGCCGAGGCCGCTCCAAAGGCCGATGAACTCGCCCTTGAACAGGCGCCTCACCGAGAGTGTGGCATAGGCCAGGGCAAGCACGGCAGCCACCACGGCCAGCATTTGCGCATACCATTTTGGCCGCTTGTCCCTGGCATAGAGCGCCAGCCCGCCGGCGGCGACCGCCGGCAGGAGGTAGGCGAGGAACAGAAGGTTGAACACCGGGATCCGGCCGGTCGATTCGTCTGACAACAACGGGTTCAGCACCGCGAAATGCCTGACAACGATGAAGGCGACCGAGGCCACACCGGCGGCCATCGAACCATAGCGCAGCACCGAGCTTGGCGAACGCATGTCGATGGCGACCAGGATGGCGCCGGCGCCGATGGCGATCAGCGTGTAGATCGCCTGTTCTGCGAGCGTCATGGCACCCGTGTCGATGACGCCGCCATGCATGGCATGACGCACCAGCATGGCGAGCGTGAGCAGCGCAAACAGCGCCGCCGCTGCTTCCATGGCGAGGCGTGGCCGGCCATTGGTGGTGCGGGCGAGCTGCCAGGCGGCGAAACCGAAGGCCAGCGCAGGTATGCCGTAGCCCGGCAGCAGCCAGTTGAACACCGGCGTCGTGGAGAGGAACTCGGCGCCGACGATGGTCGGGTCGAAGGCGACGCGGCCAAGCACCGCGATCACCGCGCCAACCGAAATCCAGCCGAGCACCGGATAGGAGCGCCACCGCGTGGCCAGCGCCGGCACGACGGCCGCCGCACCGAGCAGGATGGTGGTCCAGGCGGAATCGAAGGCCATATGGAGCAGCAGAAGGCCGGCGATGGCCGCGCCGCCCAGGGCAAACGACACCGCGATACCGCCCATGAGCGGCGGCTCTTCGGCCCGCGCGACCCACTCGCCGCCGGCAGCGAAAACGACGACCAGGAGTACTGCTGCGGCAGCGTAGACAAAATCGCGGTCGAGATTGCCGAAGGTGAACCAGAGCGCCAGCAAGATGACCAGCGGGACGATGACGCCCCATGCTGCCCATGAGGCCGCGCGGATCTGCATACCGCCGGCGAACCGGCGCGCGGCCCAGAAGCCGGCGCCGATGAAGACCAGGCCAAGCGCGATACCGATGCGCAATGTCAGCGCATTGGACGTGGCTACTGGCAGGCCATCGACGCCCAGAGCGCCGCCCGAAAAATCGGAAGCGATCGAGGTTGGCGGGATGATGCCGAGATAGATCAGCACCGTGACCAGTCCGGCCGCATAGAGGAGCGGCAGCGCCAGCGGACGATAGAGCGCGACAGCCACCATTGCGGCGATCACCACGGCGCCCGGCAAGGCATAGCTGGCGGCGGCAAAGGTCGGGTCGACCGACAGGCCCAGCGCCGAGAATGCAACGAACAGGCCGGGCACGATGGAAGGCCAGTCGAAAGCCCGGGCTGGCCCGGCTTCGTCACCACGGCGAGCGAGCCAGACGAAGGCAAGCACCGCCAGCGTGACGGCATCGATGAACAGGATGGCGGAGAGGTTCGCCCCCGGCGCATCGGTCATGTAGAGGATGGTCCAGACACCTGTGGCGAAAAAGGCAGCGGCCATCAGCAACTTCCAATCGCGCATGCGGGCGATGACGCCGGTGGCGGCAAGCACGATCGCGAGATAGCCGAACAGCGCCCAGGGATTGGGCGCCTGCGAGGCGACCAGCACCGGCGTCACCATGGCGCCGACGAGGCCGATGCCGGCCAGCGCCTGACCATGGACCAGGGCTGCCGCGATCGTTGCCACGCCGATGGCGCCGAGCAGCGTAAAGGCGAGTGCCGGGCCAATGAAGCCGTAAATGCCATGCGCGGCATAGACGGTGCCGAACAGGATGAAGGCCCCGGCGGCCGTCAGGATTGCCGGAATATAGGCACCAGCGGCGCCTTGCACCGGCACTTTGAAGCCGGTGCGGCGGATGAACTCGCCGCCGGCGACCAGCACCAGGCCGAGCACGCCGGCCATGGTCAGCCGCACGCCGGGGCCGAAAATGCCGGCCTCGATGGTGTAGCGGATCAGGAACAGGCCGCCCAGCGCCAGCGCGATGCCGCCAACCCAGACCGCCCAGCGGGTGCCGAGCGCGGTTTCGACATCGGTCTGGCGGGCGGCTTTCGCCGCGGCAGTTGGCGCCACAGGTTCCGCCGCCTTCAGGGCCGCTTCCGCGGCGGCCCACGGCCCGGACAAAACCTCATCGGTTGGAGCTTCCGTTTCCGTGGCTGGCGCCTGCGCGGTGGCCGCTTCGCTTACTGCTGGCGGGACGATATCGGTCGCTGCCGCTTCGGCTGGAGCCACATCGGCGGGCGCGTTGTCAGCCGCTGCCTGTTCGGACAGCTTGGCCGCCGGTGGCACGGCTCCCGAGAGCACAAGGCTGCGCAGCGCGCCAAGCTCGCGCTCGACAAGCCCGATACGGCTCTGCTGGCGCGAAATGATGACGAACAAAGCGATGATGGCGACAAGGCCGATCAGGCTTTCAAACATGGCGGTTCCCCCAAACCAGGCCAGTTTTCACTGACGTTCAGTCTCATTGACACTCAAATGCGGCGGCCAAACGGCCACCAAACTCAACGCGCCGCCAGGTCGGCCGCCGGGAAGATCGAGCATGTTTCGGTGCCGAAAGCCAGCAGCTTGCTCATGCGGCATCCTCGCCGGCTGTGGCCTTGCCGCGCGCGTGGTGCTTGCGCAAGGCGGCGAGGAAGCCGGCGCGGGCGTCGGGCGGCTCGATGCCGCGCGGCTCATAGACGTGGCGCGTGAAGAAGAAGCCGGTCAGCCGGAAGGCGTCTTCCATCGCCGCTGGATCCGCCCGCAAGCCGGAGCCGCGCTGCAGGAAGGCCGGCAGCGCCAGCATCTTGTCACGCCATGGCGCTCCGGCTTCGCGCGATACCGCGCGGCCCGATTTCGGCGAGACATAGGCAAGATCCTGCCGCGTGCCGGTGGCGGCGCATTGACTGAGATCGAGGCCGAAGCCGAGTTCGTCCAGCACCAGAAGCTCGAAGCGCGCCACCAGTTCGCCGGCAGCGTCGGCATCGTCGAGATGGACGATCATCACGGCAAGCGTTTCGAAGAGACCTTCATGCGCGTCGCGCTCGGGCAACAGGCGCAGATGCGCGGCCATGGTCTGCAACCCGTAGACGGCGATGGCGCTATCCATCAGCCGGGCCGCATTCATCTCGATCGCCTCTGCCTGGAACGTACCGAGATGCTCGTCAAGCCGCGCCCGCCACAACAGGTCGACGCGATTGCCGGGCTGGAGCACAGGCTGCTGCTTGCGCGAACGGCCGCCACGAACAAGGCCGAGATGACGGCCATGCGCGCGCGTCATCACCTCGAGAATGGCGCTGGTTTCGCCATGCTTGCGGGTGCCGAGAATGATTCCCTCGTCGCGCCATTCCATCTCCAAAGCTTTTCACCGGTTGGATGGCGAAATCAAGGGTTGGGTTTGGCGCCCTAGGCTACGAACTGGGGTTCCTTCGGAGCCTTCGCCGGCGCGTTGGCTGACGGAGCATCAAACGACAAACCCGCCTGTGCGGCGGGTCACTGGCGCAAATCAGCACCATAGGCAAATATGTACCATAGCTGACGGCAGGCAGTCAAGAAAAAATTCCTATCATGAGAAGCTACCGGCACAAAAGCTGCCGGCACCGCCCAACTGGCCGTCGTCAGGTCTTTTTGTTAACCTGAGTTCGGAGCCCTGTTTGGCGCCCGGCAGGCCGTCAGCTCGCATCGGCATGCAAAAAGCCGCCCGCAGCGATGTGCTGCGGGCGGTCTGGCAAGGTCAGTCGATCCGTCAGAACGAGCGCTGGAAGCGAACGATGCCGCCGACGCCATCCTTGAACTTGTCGTCGAAATTCTTGAAGTAGTCGACTTCGGCCGTGATCGTGTAGCCGGGGACGATGGTGTAGGCGACGTTCGCGGCAACCGCGAAGTCCTCGAAATCGGTGTAGGAGACCTGGGCGTTGAGCTGGACCTTCTTGTTGACGGTGTAGGTGCCACCGCCCCAGACGGCGAAGTTGCCGGTCCATGGCTTGTAGAAGTTGGTCGCCTTGTTGTCGTCCGTGCCGTAGCCCAGCATGGCGAACAGGGTCAGGTCCGAGGTCGCCTTGATGTCGAGGCGAGCCTTGCCGGCCCATTCTTCCCAGTTGCTGTTGTAGGCGCCGACCGCGGTGATCGCACCCCAGTCGCCCTTGTACTTCACACCGCCCACGACATGCGGAACATAGCTGTCGATGGTCTCGGCGCCCGAACCTTCTTCAAGCGAAGCCACTGCGGAGAAGCCGTTGCCGGCATCGAAGTAGTAGCTGATCAGGTTGGTGTCCTTGAGGCCGTAAGGAATGATCGTGTCCTGGACGACGTTGCCGGCATAGCCGATGAAGGAGTCATAGGCCGTTTCGTCCTTGCCGACGCGCAGCCCGCCAAGCTGGATCCAGGCGAAATGCAGATCGGTGGCCTTGTTGCCGGCCTCGCTGTCGATCGCGAAGCCATCGGCGCCCTTGGCCGTGGTTACGCTGCCGAAGTTGAAGCGCGTCTCGGTATAGGTCTTCAACGTGCCGAGTTCGGTTTCCTGGCCGGTCCATGTCTTCAGCGTGAAGCGCGCGTTCTTGCTCCAGGTGTCGTTGATGCCGCCATCCTGGGAATCGATGGCCTTGGTGCCGTCGAACACACGATTGCCGTCGCCGAAGCTGGCGTCATAGCGAATGTAGCCACCGATGCGCAGGCAGGTCTCGGTGCCCGGGATGTAGAAGTAGCCGGCGCCGTAGACGTCGCAGATCTTGACGTATTCGGCCGGTTCCGGTTCAGCGACGACGACAGCGTCCGCAGCGCGCGCGCCGCTGACCGCGATCAGTGCCGCGGCTGAGCCGAGAAGGAGGCTCTTGATGTTCATTTTCTGACCTCTCCAGTCATAGTTTAAAAAATGGCTTCGGGGCTGGCGGCAATGTTTTCCCGCCTCACCCCCACAACGAAAAAGGTTCGCACCGCTCCCCCTTTTCGAGCGCGAACATACCCATCGATCTTCCGCCTTCAATGACGATTTCCGAAATAACCCCAATTCTATAAACAGATTAATGCTGTGTTGCACAAATAACACTTATGAATATGGCGAACGGCACAATCGGAACATCGTCATATAATCAATATATATCTATATACTTTCACGACTAACTATACTTTTAACGCATCATATTTCTACCATGACGGTCGAGACGCGGAATATCGACCCGGTTTTCTCCGAAAATGGCCTGATTCCTGCCGGACCTACCCATCGCCGGATGACGCCCAACCGCCAATCGCACGCTGTCGTTGAGGCAAAACGCGGGGTGAGGCCTGCCAAGCCTGTCTGCCTCTTCTTAGGCGATCGAAACTCGCCGGAGCGCTGTCGCGTTGCTGAGCAACCGTTGACGACGACTCCTCCGTGACGCCTCTCAGTCGACCTGAACGACGCAGGCGATGTGGCCCCTCGCCTCGATCAGGCGGATCGGCACGGATAGGTCCGGGAAAGCATCGCTTCGGTTAGAATGCCCTTAGGATCTGGTGGGCGAGAGCCTGGTTGATCGTTTGGCGCCTCACGCCCCGTGCGCGTGATCGGCAAGCACCTCGTCGATCACATGACGGGATTTTTCAACCTCGACGGGATTGACGCCGATGTGTCCGGCGACGGTGATCAGCGCCTTCCACAGCGTCCAGCCACGGCCGCGCGCCCACATCGCCTCGTCTGCGGAAAGGCGGGCGCGAAATGCCTCCCGGCTTTTGCCTTCGAACAGCGTCCAGGCGATCGCCAGATCGCAAGCGGGATCGCCGACGCCCGAGGTTCCGAAGTCGATCACCGCGCTCAACCGGCCTTGCCTGACCAGCAGGTTGCCCCAACTGACGTCACCATGGAACCAGACCGGCGCGCCGTGCCAGGTTGCGGCAAGCGCCGCCTCCCATGCCGCGCTGGCGGCATCCGTATCGATCCTGCCGTCGAGGGCAGCAATCGCTTGCCGGGCCTCACCGTCGTAGACGGACAGTGGCCCACCGCGAAAGAAGTTGTGCTGTCCCGGTGCCGGTCCGCCGATCGGATCGACATGCTGCAAGGCGACCAGGAACGCGGCCAGGTCGGTCGCGAATTGCGACAGGCCGGCGATACGCTCGCGCTCTGCCGTCTCGCCATCGATCCAGCGGTAGACGGACCAGTGCCAGGGATAGTTTTCGGCCGGCCCCCCCATCGCCAGCGGCGTGGGGATCGGCAGCGGCAGCAGCGGCGCCAGCCTCGGCAGCCAGCGATGCTCCTTTTCCACTTGCAGGGAATAGGCCGCCGCACTCGGCAGTCGCACGGTCATCTCGTCGCCGAGATGAAAGGTCCTGTTGTCCCAGCCGCCAAATTCAACCGGCCTGACCGCAAGGTCCTTCCAGTGGGGGAACTGCGTGGCGATCAATCGACCGACAAGCGCTGTGTCGATGTTCAGATTGCTAAACATCGAGCCTAGTGCGGAAACTCGAGCCCCATCTCGCGGTAGCGCTCGGGGTCGTCGCCCCAGTTCTCACGCACCTTGACGAACAGGAACAGGTGCACCTTCTGTTCGAGGATGCCTGCGATCTCCATACGCGCAGCCTGGCCGATGGCGCGGATGGTCTCGCCCTTGTGGCCGAGAACGATCTTCTTCTGGCTGTCGCGCTCCACATAGATGGTCTGGTCGATGCGTACCGAGCCGTCCGGCTTCTCTTCCCATTTCTCGGTCTCGATATGCGAGGAATAGGGCAATTCCTGATGCAGCCGCAGATACAACTTCTCACGAGTGATCTCGGCCGCGAGCTGGCGCATCGGCAGGTCCGAGATCTGGTCTTCCGGATAATACCAGGGGCCGGCCGGCAGAGCCTCGGCCAGATAATCGAGCACGTCCTTGCAACCGGAACCGGTTAGCGCCGAAACCATGAAGGTGCGCTTGAACGGCACCCTTTCGTTCGCCGCCGCCGACAAGGCGAGCAGTGCTTCGTGCTTGACCCGGTCGACCTTGTTGAGGATCAGCACCATCGGCTGGCGCACATCCTTCAGCCGTTCGAGGATGGCGTCGGCGTCGCCCCTGATGCCGCGCTCGGCGTCGATCAAAAGCAGCACGATGTCGGCGTCCTTGGCGCCGCCCCAGGCAGTGGTCACCATCGCCGTGTCCAGCCGCCGCTTCGGTTTGAAGATGCCGGGCGTGTCGACGAAGACGATCTGGGCATTGTCATGCGTGGCAATGCCCCGCACGATGGCGCGCGTCGTCTGCACCTTGTGGGTGACGATCGACACCTTGGCGCCGACCAGCTGGTTGACCAGCGTCGACTTGCCGGCATTGGGCGCGCCGATCAGCGCGACGAAGCCCGAATGCGTGGGGGCAGCTTGCGTTGCCGGCTCTTCGGTGGCGGTCATGCCGCGTTCCCTTCACTAGAGCGCCGCGGGCGCTCCGATTTTTGGACCGATGCGGTGGCCCAGACGCCTTCGCGCAAAAGAAATGCCGAAGCCGCCGCTTCTTCGGCGGCCCTGCGGGAGCCGCCGGTGCCGCTTATCGGCGCAAAGCCGCGGACCTGCAAGGACACCGTGAAGATGGGCTGGTGATCGGGTCCTTCGCGCTTTTCAATCACATATTCAGGGCGCGCATCGCTGGTCTTGGCAATCCATTCCTGCAAATCGGATTTCGGATTGAGCGGCTTTGCAATCACCGTGTGCGAGCGCGGTTCCCAATAGCGCAGGACGAACCGCCGTGCGGCCTCGATGCCGCCGTCGATGTAAACCGCCGCGATCAGAGCTTCGACCGCATCCGCCAGATAGTTTCCGCCCGAGCCACGCGATCGCATCTTCAAGGCAGCGTCGGCCCGGACCAGATCCTCGAGCTGCATTTCGATACCGATCTCGGAGCATGTCCGCGCATCCACCAGCGCGTTGAAGCGCGGCGCGATTTCACCCTCCGGCGCGTCAGGAAACTTTTCGAAAAGCATATCGGCGACGATCAGCCCAAGCACGCGGTCGCCAAGGAATTCGAGGCGCTGATTGTTGCTTGCCGCCTTGACCGCGCTGGAATGCGTCAAGGCGGTCTCGAGCAAGCGGATGTCTTGGAAGACATAGCCGGTCTTGGCCTTGACCAAACCGGCCAGTGTTTCGCCTGTCGGGCGCTTCAAAGCCATCAATTGACGAAGTGGAACAGGCGCGAAGCGCGCATCAGCGACGGCCATTTCCAGATTTCGAGCGGGCTCGCCTTGCCGGCGATCGAGAAGAAAACAAGATTGGCGCGGCCAACCAGATTTTCCTCGGGAACGTAGCCAACGGTGAAACGGCTGTCGGCGGAATTGTCCCTGTTGTCGCCCATCATGAAATAGTGGCCGGGCGGCACGTCGAATTCGCGCGTGTTGTCGCCGATCGAATTCGAATTCAGGTCGAGCGTGTCGTAGCTGACGCCGTTGGGCAAGGTCTCGCGATAGACATCGATCGGGCGCGATTCCTCGGTGATGTCGGGATTGTCGATCTGGCCGGTTTTCACACGCGGCACGCCGACGCCATTGATGAACAGCTGGCCGTCCTTGACCTGGATCTTGTCGCCGGGCAGGCCGACCACGCGCTTGATATAGTCGACAGACGGATCAGGCGGGAACTTGAACACCACCACGTCGCCACGCTTCGGCTCGGAGCCCCAGATGCGGCCGGAGAAAATGTCTGGGCCGAAAGGCAGCGAGTAGCGCGAATAGCCGTAAGACCATTTGGTGACGAACAGATAGTCGCCTTCCAGAAGTGTCGGCCGCATCGATCCCGATGGGATCGAAAAGGGCTGGAACAACAGCGTGCGGATGACCAGGGCGAGCAGAAGCGCCTGGACGATGACGCTGACGGTCTCGCCAAGGCCGCCGGATTTCTTCTCAGGTTTTTCAGCCACGCTCATGTCGTCCTCGATTGTGCGTTGGATGGTATAGAGTCTCGGCGCGCGCTGGGCAACGTCAATGCCGGTCGTCAGATGCAATCAATGTGGCGCTTCTTCGACCGGCAACGCCTCGATGATCACAAAGGCTTGAGCGAGTGGGAAATCATCGGTGATGGTAAGGTGGATCGCCGCCCGATGGCCCCTTGGCAGGATTTTGTCGAGCCGGTCCTGCGCCCCTCCCGTCAGCGCCATGGTCGGGGCGCCGCTGGGCAAGTTGACGACACCCATGTCGCGCCAGAACACGCCTTGCGCCAGACCGGTGCCCAGCGCCTTGGCGCAGGCTTCCTTGGCAGCGAAGCGCTTGGCGTAGGACGCCGCACGCGCCCGCCGGTTCTCGGAGCGGGCCTGTTCGACCTCGGTGTAGATTCTCTGGATGAAACGCTGACCGTGACGCTCCAGCGACTTTTCGATGCGCCTGATATCGATCAGGTCGCTGCCGATGCCGATGATCATCGTGCAGCGGAACCGATGCTTGCGCCGGGATGGGACGATTGCGCGTGCCGGCTTGCGCGCTCGGCCAGGCGTTTGCGCCGCTGTTCCCGGAAAGCGTTCATGCCCCAGCGCGTGATGGCGTAGAACAGCAGCCCGAAGACCAGCCCGAGCGGGACCGCGCCAATCAACATCGGCTCAAGGATAGGTTTCCACAATTGCGCAAAAGAGAGGTTGTGCAGCATCTCGCCGAGATGCGCCGGCGGGCCGTGCGCCGGCAGGCGGTCATGCAGGATGAGCTTGCCGGTTTCCCAGGAGGCGCCCCACAGCAACGGAAACGTCAGCGGGTTGCCGAAAAACACCGCGCCGAGGGCCGCCGCCACCAGATTGCCGGCGATCACCCAGCACAGGACGGCGGCAATGATGAAATGGAAACCGACGGGAAAGAACGAAGCGAAGACGCCGGCCGCGACGCCGGCCGCCACCGCATGCGGTGTGGCCTTCAGCCGCAGGATGCGCTTGGAAAAATACTGAAGCGAGCGCGAGAACGAGCGGCGCGGCCAAAGATAGGTACGCACCCGCTCGAAAAGACCATCAGGCTTGCGGCGTCGAAAAAGCACTCTGTTCCCGTTCCACAGCTCTCGCACCGGCACCTTCAGCCGGACGTGACAGCCACATCTTGCGCTTGCCGATCACCCAATGGCAATCGCAACCTTGATATAGCGACGCGCTGGCGCAAGAACAACCAAACACCTTCTGTGCAGCGCGCGCTCGTTGCCGCCCTTCGGGGATGGCAGGTCTCGCTTCGAACATTGGATAATCGCGGCGAATTTAAGGAACGGCAGTCGCCTAGTCGAAAGGCGCAGTGTCGCAGGCTACGGCAGGTATTCGCTGACCTCGACCAGATTGCCGTCCGGGTCGCGAAAATAGACCGACATCATCGGACCTCTCGCTCCGACACGTTCGACCGGACCGAGCTCCACGTCAACGCCATTGACCGCCAGGCTGGCGCATATCTCGGCGAGCGGTCGGTCGGTGATCAGGCAGAAATCACCGGATCCCGGCGTTGGCGCCTTCGCTTTCGGTTCGAAGGTCCGGCCGATCTCATGCACGTTAATCTTCTGGGTGCCGAAAGCCAATGCAGTCGGCCGGCCTGGCGCGTCGATGCGTTCAAAGCCCAGTACACGTTGATAAAAGGCGCAGGTCACTTCGAGCGAAGCAACGGTCAGCACGAAATGATCGATGCCGGCGATCATCTCGGACTCCTCGTCAGATGTTGCGGCTGCCGGGCTTGATCGCCGGGATGGCGGCCAGTTCCGGCGGCAGCCGGTCGGCCGGATAGGCCGGAACCTCGTATTCGGCGAGCGCGATCAGCGGCACGCCGACATCGGTCTTGCCGGCCGAACGGTCGATGATGCACGCGGCGGCCACTACCTCGGCGCCAAGCTCGCGCAGGCACTCGATGGTCTCGCGGATCGACAGGCCGGTGGTGACGATGTCCTCGACGATGACGACGCGCGAGCCCCTGGCGATCTCGAAGCGGCGCAGGCGGAACTCGCCCCCTTCCCGCTCTACCCAGATCGCCGGCACGCCGAGATGGCGTGACGTCTCGTAAGCCGGGATCAGCCCGCCGATCGCCGGACCGACGACATAATCGATCTTGCCTGGCACCGCCGCTCGGATCTTCTCGGCCAGCGCCTTGCACAGAAGCTCGGTCTTGTCGGCATGCATGAACACGCGCGCCTTCTGTAGGAAGACCGGACTGCGCAGGCCCGAGGTCAAAATGAAATGCCCTTCCAGAACAGCACCCGCCTCGCGGAAAATGCCCAGCACTTCATCGGTGTTCATTGTTCGCTCCATGCCCATGGTGAATGGTGAATGGTGAATGGTGAATGGTGAATGGCAGTGAGAGCACCTTCTTTCACTATTCACTATTCACTATTCACTATTCACTATTCACTATTCACCCATTCACCCATTCACGCGCCTTGCATCGCTGACGCTCGAATTGTCCTTGAGCTGCGACAGCAGCCGGTTGAGGTGCTTGAGATCCCAGACCTCGAGATCGATCAGCATTTCGGTGAAGTCGGGCGCGGTGCGCACCATCGACAGCGTGTGGATGTTGGCGTCGTTAGACGCAACCACCTGGGCTATATCGGCGAGTGAACCCGGCGCATTGATGGCGGTGACCGAGACGCGCGCCGGAAAGCGCTCCTTGGTGCGCTCGTCAATGTCCCAGCGCACGTCGATCCAGCGCTCGGGCTGGTCGTCGAAAGCCTGCAGCGCCGGGGATTGGATCGGGTAGATGGTGATGCCGGTGCCCGGCTGGACGATGCCGACGATGCGGTCGCCAGGCACTGCCCCTTCCGGCGCGAAACGCACCGGCAGGTCGCCGCGCACGCCGCGGATCGGCACGGCGCCGTCGCGCGGCTGGTCCTTGTCCTTGCGCGCAACGCGACCTGGAATCTGGAACAACATGCCCGCGGCATTGCGGATCTTCGACCAGCCCTCCTCTCGCGGCTTGGGGACGGCAGTGGTGACGCGCTCGTCCTTGTAATCGGGGAACACCGCCTTCATGACGTCGGTGGAGGCAAGCTCACCGCGACCGACCGAGGCCAGCACGTCCTCAATGTCCTTGCGCGCCAACCGGTGCAGCACCTGCTTCAGGCTTTCCTTGGTGAAGGTCTTGCCGGCGCGTTCGAAGGCGCGTTCCAGGATACGGATGCCGAGACCCGAATATTGCTTGCGGATGGCGTTCTTGGTGGCACGGCGGATGGCCGAGCGCGCCTTGCCGGTGACGACGACCGATTCCCACGCTGCCGGCGGCACCTGCGCCTTGGAGCGGATGATCTCGACCTCGTCGCCGTTCTTCAATTCCGTCATCAGCGGCATGATGCGGCCGTTGACCTTGGCGCCGACGCAGGTGTCGCCGACATCGGTATGCACCGCATAGGCAAAGTCGATCGGCGTAGCACCGCGCGGCAGTGCAATCAGCATGCCTTTCGGGGTGAAGCAGAACACCTGGTCCTGGAACAGCTCCAGCTTGGTGTTTTCGAGAAAGTCTTCAGGGTTGTCGCCTTCGGCAAGCTGCTCGATGGTGCGCCGCAGCCAGGCATAGGCGTTGGTCTCCTTCGAGATGGTGTGAGCGGCGCCGTTCGTCTTGCCGCCCGTATCCTTGTAGATCGAATGGGCGGCAACGCCGTATTCGGCGATCTTGTTCATCTCGCGGGTGCGTATCTGCAGTTCGACGCGCTGGCGCGACGGCCCGACGATGGTGGTGTGGATCGACCGGTAGTCGTTCTGCTTCGGCGTCGAAATGTAATCCTTGAAGCGGCCGGGCACCATCGACCACGCGGTGTGGATGGCGCCAAGCGCTCGATAACAGTCCTCGACCGTGTCGACGACGACGCGGAAGCCGAAAATGTCGGACAACTGCTCGAAGGACAGCGCCTTGGCCTCCATCTTGCGGAACACCGACCACGGCTTCTTCTGCCGGCTCTTCACGTTGGCGTTGATCTCATGCTTCTCGAACAGCGTGGACAGCGCCTTTTCAATGTCCGTCAGCACGCCTTTGTTGCGCTCGAAGATTTCGGCAAGCCGTGCGGTGACAGCGCGATAGGCTTCAGGATTGATGAAGCGGAAGGCGATCTCCTCCAGCTCTTCGCGCATGCCTTGCATGCCCATGCGCCCGGCCAGCGGCGCGTAGATATCCATTGTCTCCTCGGCGATGCGCAGGCGCTTGGCCTCCGGCATATGGTCGAGGGTGCGCATATTGTGCAGACGGTCGGCAAGCTTGACCAGAAGCACGCGGACATCTTCCGAAATCGCCAGCAGAAGCTTTCTCAGGTTTTCCGCCTGCTCGGCCTTCTTCGAGACGAGATCGAGCTTCTTCAGCTTGGTCAGGCCCTCGACCAGCTTGCCCATTTCGGGGCCGAACAGATCGTCGATCTCGGCCCGCGTGGCGGTCGTGTCCTCGATGGTGTCATGCAGCAGGGCGACCGCGATCGTCGCCTCGTCCATGTGCATTTCGGTGAGGATGGCGGCGACTTCGAGCGGGTGCGAGAAATAGGGGTCGCCGGAGGCGCGCTTCTGGTGGCCATGCTTCTGCATGGCATAGACATAGGCCTTGTTGAGCAACGCCTCGTTGACGTCAGGCTTGTAGCGCTGGACGCGCTCGACAAGCTCATACTGACGCATCATGGGCGGGATCTCGCGGTGCTGAAATGATTGATGCGCCGCACTAGCGTACGGCGCATCTCCGGTACCAACTGTCGCAAATACCAGATTCAGGCACTATGCCAGGCGCGGCCAAAACTGCATCTGGTATTTGCGACAGTTGGTACTAGATAGCCACGAAACTGACTGGACGGAAGTGCCGGAAACGTATTCAGGCAGGTCCAGCGCGCTCGCTTAGTAGTCGTCGCTCTTTTCCGGGGGCACCAGACCTTCGATGCCGGCCAGGAGATCTTCCTCGGTCATCCGGTCGAAGGTGATGTTCTCCTCGGAGTCATCGGCGTCGGTGGCCGCAACGGCAGCGCCGGTCTGATCGGCAATCGCCTCGCCGTCGGCTTCTGGCTCGTCGACCTCGACATGCTTCTGCAGCGAATGGATCAGATCTTCCTTGAGGTCGTCGGGAGACAGCGTCTCATCGGCGATCTCGCGTAGCGCCACGACCGGGTTCTTGTCGTTGTCACGCGCCACGGTGATCGGCGCGCCCTGGCTGATCTGCCGGGCGCGGTGGCCGGCCAAAAGCACCAGCTCGAAGCGGTTGTCGACCTTGTCGATGCAATCTTCAACGGTTACGCGGGCCATGGATGCCCCTTTCATGCGATGGATTTGATGGAAAACAGGCGCGGTCCATAACCCGAACGCCGTCAAAATACAAGCATCATGGCAATGGCGGAGCTGCAAGGCGCCCAACCCCCGGCTCAAACACCGGATTCAGCAAAACCAGTTTTGTACTCATACGTTCCGGGTCCCGATCACAATTGCTTGCAGTGCCGCAACACGCCCTTGGATTGCCGCAAAACTGGCGCTATCTCGGATGGCGCAGAGGTCAGCCGGTTTATTATGAGGCTGACCGGTACTCGCTTTCGCATTTCGTTTAGACGGCCGTTTATTTCGAGAAGGAATATTTTCCATGTTCGACCCTCGTGAAAAAATCGCCCTATTCATCGACGGCGCCAATCTCTACGCGACGTCGCGCGCGCTCGGCTTCGACATCGATTATCGCAAGCTTCTGTCGAGCTTCCAGAAGCGCGGCTATCTGCTGCGCGCCTATTATTACACGGCACTGGTCGAGGATCAGGAATACTCCTCGATCCGTCCGCTGATCGACTGGCTCGACTATAACGGCTTCAAGGTGGTCACCAAACCAGCCAAGGAATTCACCGACTCGACCGGTCGCCGCAAGATCAAGGGCAATATGGACATCGAGCTCACAGTCGACGCGCTGGAACTCGCCGATGTCGTCGACCACTACGTCATCTTTTCCGGCGATGGCGATTTCCGCACGCTGGTCGAAGCGCTGCAGCGGCGCGGCCGCAAGGTGTCGATCGTCTCGACCATGGCATCGCAGCCGCCGATGATCTCCGACGATCTGCGCCGCCAGGCCGACCATTTCATCGACCTGGCAACGCTGAAGAACGAGGTGGGACGCGATCCGTCCGAGCGGCCAGTGCGCCGGCCCGAGCCGGCCGAAGTCGACGAGGACGACTACTGAGGCCGGTCGCCTTGACCGCCCTTTGCACCTCTGAACCTAATCGCGACTGCCCGCTCTGCCCGCGGCTGCACGATTTTATCGCCGAGTGGCGGCAGCGCGAGCCATCCTGGTTCAACGCACCGGTGCCGACTTTTTTGCCTCCCGAAGGCGACGCGGCGGTTCAGTTGCTGATCGTCGGGCTGGCGCCCGGGCTGCGCGGTGCCAACCGTACCGGGCGGCCCTTCACCGGCGACTATGCCGGCGACCTGCTCTACTCGACGCTGATTTCGCACGGTTTTGCACGCGGTGAATTCAGGGCCAGACCCGACGACGGATTGGAGCTTATCGGGACTGCGATCACCAATGCGGTGCGTTGCGTGCCGCCGGAAAACAAGCCGGTGGGTGCCGAGATCGCCACCTGCCGGACATTCCTGGTGCCGACGATCGCGCGGTTCCCGAACTTGCGCGCCGTGCTGGCACTGGGATCGATCGCGCACCAGTCGACCGTGCGGGCGCTGGGTGGGCGCGTCGCTGCCTACCCGTTCAAGCATGGCGGACAGTTGCCTGCCGGAGACATAATGCTGTTTTCGAGCTATCACTGCTCACGCTACAACACCAATACCGGCGTGCTGACCGAGGCGATGTTCGTTGGCGTTTTCAGTAAGATCGCGGCGTTTCTGCAGAAATAGAGCGGGCAGACATATCAGCGTGGCGGTGCAGACAGCGCCTTCAACACCGCCGGCCCACCCTGCAGCACATTCAGATCGACATCGCCGTCGATGCCGTCGACGCGCCCTCTGTTATGATACTGCCAGTAGACCCAGTCGCCATGATCCGGTTCCAGAAGCAATGAGCGCAGCCAGAGCGGGCGGGCCGCGATGCGCCCGGCATAGGTCTGTGCCGCCTCGTCGGTCAGATAGACGATAGCAGGCTTGCCGAACGCTGCCTCGACTGGAGCCAGGAACGCCGCCAGTTCTGTGCTCAATTGCTCCGGCGTTGGCCGCTGCGGGCAATTGCCGCCGAACTCAACGTCGACGACCGGCGGCAGCAGCGGCTGATCGTGCGGCACCACCGAGATGAAATTCTTCGCCTGGTCCACGCCGGGCCGGCAAAAGGTGAAAAAGTGATAGGCGCCGACAGCAAGACCGGCGGCGCGGGCCTCACGCAGATTGGTGGAGAAGGCATCGTCGACATGATCGCCGCCTTCGGTCGCCTTGATGACGGCGAAGGCGACATCGTCGGCGGCAACGCGCCGCCAGTCGATCTGGCCCTGATGGTGAGAAACGTCGATGCCCCTAACCGGATATTTGTCGCGATCGGGGGAATATGACCTGAAATAGAGATAGCCGCCCGCAGCGACGAGGCACACCGAAACCAGGCTGACCAAACCAAGGAGGACAATCCGGTTCTTCAAAGCCTATCCTCCTGGGCTTGCCGGCCCTCCGCTATGGCTCCCAGCCCTTCGGGCGTTCAGTCCCTTCAAAAGGTCCACCGGACCTTTTGATCCGCCCGAAGGCGGACCGGGCCTTCACCGTCGTCGCTCGAAAAGCCAAATCGTTGGCTTTTCGTCCGCTTCCTCACCCACGCTCTTTTAGCAACCGGCCCTTTTCGCGCGACCAGTCGCGCTGCTTTTCGGATTCGCGCTTGTCGTGCAGTTTCTTGCCGCGACCGACAGCGAGCAGCAGCTTGGCACGGCCCTCGTCGTTGAAATAGATCTTCAGCGGCACCAGCGTCATGCCTTCGCGGTCGACGCTCTGCGACAGTTTCGCCATTTCGCGCTTGTTGAGCAGCAGCTTGCGGCGGCGGCGCGGCTCATGGTTGAAGCGGTTGGCCTGCAGATATTCCGGCAGATAGGAGTTGATCAGCCAGATCTCGCCACCTTCGACCGAGGCGTAGCTATCCTGGATGTTGGCTTGGCCCTGGCGCAGCGACTTGACCTCGGTGCCGGTCAGCACCAAGCCGGCCTCGACCGTGTCGAGCACCTCATAGGAAAACCGTGCCTTGCGGTTTTCCGAAACGGTCTTGTTGTTGGGATCGGCTTTTCTGACTTGATTCATGATGTGGAGAGGTGGCGCCTCATGCCTAGTTTATCAAGCCGGCGTGCTTCATCGCCGCATCGATCTTGTCGGCGGTCGACTGTTCGATCGTGACCAGCGGTGAGCGCAGCACGTTCTCGACCTTGCCCAGCTTCGACAGCGCATATTTCGCGCCGGAAACGCCAGGCTCGATGAAGATCGCCTTGTGCAGCGGCAGCAGACGATCCTGCAAGTCCAGTGCCTTGGCGCTGTCGCCGGACAGCGTCGCCTCCTGGAACTCGGCGCAGAGCCGCGGCGCGACATTCGACGTCACCGAAATGCAGCCGACGCCGCCATGCGCGTTGAAACCAAGCGCCGAAGCGTCCTCGCCCGAAAGCTGGATGAAATCCTTGCCGCACGTAGCCCGCTGCTCGGAGACGCGTTCGACCTTGCCGGTGGCATCCTTGACGCCGACGATGTTCTTGAAGTCGTGCGCGAGCCGGCCCATCGTCTCCGGCATCATGTCGATGACCGAGCGCGGCGGAATGTTGTAAATGATGATAGGCAGCTTGGTCGCCCTGGCGACAGCCGCGAAGTGCTCGTACAGGCCGCGTTGAGTCGGCTTGTTGTAGTAGGGGGTGACGACCAGGGCGGCATCGGCGCCGGCCTTCTCGGCATATTGCACGAGGCCGACGGCTTCCTCGGTGTTGTTCGAACCAGCGCCGGCGACGACCGGAACGCGTCCCTTGGCAACCTCGATGCACACCTTGACGACCTGGCGGTGCTCTTCATGCGACAGCGTCGGCGACTCGCCGGTCGTGCCGACAGGCACCAGGCCTGTCGTGCCCTCACCAAGCTGCCATTCGACGAATGCGCGAAAGGCTTTCTCGTCGAAACGCCCGCTCTTTTCGAACGGTGTAACGAGCGCAGTAAGCGAGCCTCTCAGCATATCGTCCAACTCCTTGGGGTTTCTTTGTTCATGCATGTCGTCGTCCCAAAACCGGTACCCACTTTTGGGCGACATTCATCGGTATTTTTGTCGTGCGCGCCTTCTAGCCGAAAGCGAAGCGGGGCACCATAGTCTCGACATGGTTGCGCGGCAAGCATTGCCATGGTGCCAGCAAGCGCAATTCGAACGACCTCGCTAACTCTTTGTTTACGGGCTCTTCACGACCTAAGTTTAGGCTTCGAGGCATCTTCGGCTGCTGGTAGAATGCCAGGACAAGGGAAAGACCTAGAGATCATGCCGGGCAGTCGGCCTCACCTTTTCGCGCTGCTTGGCGCCACGCTCGCGCTGATGCCGGGCATGGCGACGGGCGGTAGCGTCGATGTGCAGGTCACTTCGGCCATTCCGATGCCAGCCTCTGCCATCCCGATGCCGGGCCTTCAGGACAAGCTGCAGGCGCCCTCGCCCGATGTCGCCCTCTTGAAGAGCGGGCTGGATGCGTTGGCGGCAGGCGATAGTCCTCGCGCTCGTGGTGTGCGTGATGCCCTTCCTGCTCAGTCGCTCGACCAGCATATCCTTGCCTGGGCGATCGCTCTTTATGGCGGCGACAAGGTTCCGAGCGGCGATATTGCCGCGGCGGCGAAGATGCTGCCCAACTGGCCGGGCACCGTCGCGCTGCGCAAGAACAGCGAGCGTGCGCTCTATCGCGAGAACCCTGCCCCCGACATCGTTGTCAGGGCGTTCGACGGCAGCCAGCCACAGACATTCGAAGGCGTGATGGTTCTCGCCCGCGCCTATGTGGCGTCAGGCAATACCAAGGCGGCGCATTCGGTGCTGTCGCCGTTCTGGCGCACGGCGATCCTGGAGGCCAAGGATGAGACGGCGCTGATCAAGGAGTTCGGCAGCCTGATCCCGGCCGCAGATCACCGTTTTCGCATGGAGCGCATGTTCTATGCCGACCGCGCGAATTCCGCGCTGCGCGTCGCCGATCTCGCCGGCGCCCAGCAGCTCGCCAATGCCTGGGCGGCGGCCGACAAAGGCGACAAGAACACCGCCAAACTGCTGAAGGCCGTGCCGGCGGCACAACGTTCGGCCGGCTATTTCTTCGCGCAGGCCGAATATCTGCGCAAGCAAGAGGATTTTGCCGGCGCTGCAGCCGTTGTGATGCAGGCACCGACCGATCGCGACGCTCTGGTCGATCCTGATGCCTGGTGGGTCGAGCGACGGGTGTTGTCGCGCGAACTGGTCGACCAGGGCGACATGAAGACCGCGTACAAGATCGTCGCCACGCACGCCGCTGAAAGCGCCGCCAATGCGGCGGAGGCCGAATTCCATGCCGGCTGGTACGCGCTGCGCGGGCTGAACGACCCAAAAACCGCGGCCACCCATTTCGTCCGCATCGCCGACCTCGCGCAGGGGCCAATGACGCTGTCGCGAGCCTATTACTGGCTCGGCCGTGCCGCGGAAGTCGGAGGTCCGGGCAACGCCAAGGACTATTTTGGGCGCGCCGCTGCCTATGGCACGACATTTTACGGCCAGCTTGCCGCCGAGCGCGTCGGCCGGCAGGCGCTGAACATTGTCTACCCCTCGCCAAATGCCGCCGACCGACAGAATTTTGCCGGCCGCGAGGCCGTCAGCGCCATCAAGCGGCTGCAGGAGGCAGGCTACGATCGCTATGCCGAAACGCTCTATCGCGACCTTGCCGGGCAGTTGACCAGTCCGGGCGAACTGGCGCTGCTCGCTGTCCTTGCGGAAAAACAGGGCAATCATTTCATGGCGCTGAAAATCGGCAAGATCGCCGGCGCGCGTGGCATCGACGTCGGCGCGCTGTCGCATCCGCTCGGGGTCATTCCCGATTCGGCCGACATTTCCGGCTCGGGCAAGGCGCTGGCCTATGCCATCGCTCGCCAGGAGAGCGAATTCAACATCGGCGCCGTGTCCAGCGCAGGCGCGCGCGGGCTGTTGCAGCTGATGCCGGGAACCGCCAGGCAATTGGCGAAGAAGGCCGGGCTGCAGTTTTCACAGACACGGCTGACCACCGACGCCGGCTACAACGCGACGCTTGGTTCGGCCTTCCTCGGCGAACAGCTCGATCGCTTCAACGGCTCCTATGTGCTGACCTTCGCCGGCTACAATGCCGGCCCCAACCGGGCCAGCCAGTGGGTGGCCAGATACGGCGACCCACGCGGCAAGGACATCGATGCCGTGGTCGACTGGATCGAGCGGATTCCCTACACGGAAACAAGAAGTTACGTGCAGCGCGTGATGGAGAATTACGAGGTCTACAAGATGCGTATTTCCGGCAAATACGACATCGTCGGAGATCTGGTGAACGGGCGGAGTTGAGGCTTTCTGTCCTTCTCCCCTTGTGGGAGAAGGTGGCCGAGCGAAGCTCGGTCGGATGAGGGGTGTTCCAGGGAACGCCAACGCCTCACTCCGCTGGAACACCCCTCATCCGTATCGGCACTGTCGCGCCGATCCACCTTCTCCCACAAGGGGAGAAGGCAAGGGCGCCTTTCATTTGACCATCCCTGCCCTCGCCTGTAGCTGTCCAGATCGGTACAGCGAGGTCGAATATTCCGATGGCGAGCGAGCAAAGTTTCTCCGACTTCTTCTACAGCGCACCGGATGAGCTGAAGCTCCATGCGCGCATCTACGGCGAAGCAAATTCCGGAACCTGGCCGGTCGCCTGCCTGCCAGGCTTGACCCGCAATGCCCGGGATTTTCATGAGCTGGCTATCTATCTGTCGACGGATGCGGCAAATCCGCGAAAGGTCATTGCCTTCGACTATCGCGGGCGCGGGCAGTCAGCGTATGATCCCGATGTCAAAAACTACAATGTCGGCGTCGAAGCCGGCGACGTCCTGGCTGGGCTGGCGGCGCTGGGCATCGAGGAAGCGGCCTTCATCGGCACGTCGCGCGGCGGGCTGATTATCCATGTGCTCGGCATGATACGGCCGGCTGTCCTGAAAGCGATTGTTTTCAACGACATCGGACCGGTGATCGAGACGGCCGGGCTTGCCCACATCCAGTCTTATCTTGAGCGCGACCCGACGCCCAAGACCTTCGCCGAGGCCGTGGATACCCAGCGCAGCGTCCACGGCAAGGATTTTTCCGCACTCACCGATGCGGATTGGGCGCGGATGGTATGGGCGCTCAACCGCGAGACCGATCAAGGTCTGGTGCCGGATTTCGACCCTCAGTTGGTCGATACCGTTGCGAGTCTCGATCTGACGCAGAAGCTGCCTGCCCTATGGCCGCAATTCGACGCGTTGGGCGCGATTCCTCTGCTCGCCATACGCGGCGCCAATTCGAGATTGCTGTCCACAGACACGCTGAAACAGATGGGAGAGCGCCATTCCATGATGAAAACAATCACTGTCGAGGGCCAGGGCCATGCGCCATTCCTCGAGACCGGCAGTCTATCCGGCGACATTGCTGCTTTTCTCGATCGGGCTGAGCGGAAGAATATTCGGAAGTAAATCCCATGACCAAACAAGGTCACGGGATAGCTACAATAGTATAAGCAAGGCTCGCCAGCCTACTTGGCTTTTGAATTTTTCCGGGGCGCTTTCAGCAATTCCCTTGCCGCGGCGTCCCTCTGTTTCCGCTCTGCCGTCGGCGACGAAGGCGTCGTCACGGGTGATGAAAACACGGAGCTTTCAGCGCAATTGCCAGCCGGCTGAGTCGATCGAGGCGTTTCCAGCACGATGACGCAGCCATCGAGATCGTTGGTGGCCAGATGCGCGTAGCGCATGGTCATCGACAGTGTCTGATGGCCAAGCCACATCTGCACGCGCCTGATGTCGATACCGCCCTGGACGAGTCGCGAAGCACAGGTGTGGCGCAATATGTGCGGCACCACCTGGTCGTCGGCGCCAAGGCCGACTTCGGCTTTCGCGTCGTTCCAGATGGCACGATATTGTGCCTGGCTGAGCTTGGTGAACGGTCCTTTGGGCCGGCGGCCTTCGGTGGGGGGCAGCTTGATGACCTCCTTGACCCGCTCGGTCATCGGAATGGTGCGGCTGCGGCCGGATTTGGTAATCCAGAAACTGACCCGATGCTCCTGGATGTCGTTCCAGATCAGCCCAAGTGCCTCACCAAGACGGCATCCGGTGTCGACCAGGAAGACGGAAAGCCTGTAGGCATCCTCGCTGCGGCTCTTTATGGCGGCGAACAGCCTGGTCTCTTCGTCCCTCTCGAGGAAACGAATCCGCCCCGCCCGCTCCTTCTGGCGGCGGAACTCGGGCAGGCTGTGGATATCTCCCATCTTATGAGCCTTGCGCAGCAGTTTGCTGAGGGCAGCCATCTTTCGATTGATGGTTGCGTTGCTGTTGCCGCGCTGGCGCAAGGTGCCGATAAGGTTGTCCAGGGTACTCTGGTCAAAGGCGCTGAATCGCTCTCCGAGGAGAAGCTCATCTATCTCACCGATGAACGAGCTGACATTGTATTTATGCCGCCCATCATCCCACAATATGTCTCGGTATGCTAAAAAGAGCTCTCCAATCCTGTGCGACTTTACTTCTCTAATCTTGTTGTAGGTGTAGTTAAACTTTGAATTCTGAGAAGAGAATACCGCAAAATGATCAGAGGGTCCTCCCTCTTGAATCGCTTCGTTCGTCATCATTTGCCACACCCCCGAGTGGATAGATCAGACCTATCCGCTTGGAGGCATCCTTTCAAGAGGTTTGAATCACGCGGTTGTGATCTCATCCGTCCATCGACGGATCCCACGAAATCACCCACGGATCCTATTCAGCTACCGTTACCCCCATCCTTCTGTTTGCGTTGATCCAGTCACGAAACAAAAACAGCCCGGGCGTTTGCGCGCCCGGGCTGGAATTTCACCTGTAAGGAACCAGCCCTTAGAAGGAGCGCTGGAAGCGGAGGATACCGCCGATAGCGTCGTCTTCACCGACCGGAATACCAGTCCAGTTGGAGTCGCCTTCATTGACGTAGTCGACTTCGGCCGTGACCGTGAGGCCCGGAACGATGTCGTAGGCGATGTTCGCCGCGACGCCGAGGTTCTGGTCTTCGTCATAGGAGACCTGAGCGTTGAACGAGGTCTTCTCGTTGAACTTGTAGGTGGCACCGCCCCACACTGCCCAGTTGCCGCCCCACTGCTTGTAGAAGCCGCGACCGTCATCGAAGTCGACGAGGTTGTCGTCCGAGCCGTAGCCGCCCATGATGAACAGCGAGATCGCGTCGGTAGCGTTGACGTCCAAACGAACCTTGCCAGCGACTTCTTCGTAGTTGCTGTCATATGACACAACGCCGGTGATCGCGCCCCAGCCCTGCGTCCACTTCACGCCGCCGACAACATGCGGAACATAGCTGTCGATCGTGTCGAAGTCAGAACCTTCTTCGAGCGAGACCACGGCCGAGAAGCCGTTGCCAGCGTCGAAGTAGTACTGGATGACGTTGGTGTCGAAGCCGCCGTAAGGAACCAGCGTATCCTGGATGACGTTGCCGGCGTAGCCGATGAACGTGTTGAAGGCCGATTCGTCTTTACCGACGCGCAGACCACCAAGCTGGATCCAGGCGAAGTTCAGCGAAGTCGTATCGTCGTTGGTGGCCTCATTGATCAATGGGCTGGTGTCAGCATTGTGGTTGCTGAAGTTGAAGCGGGTCTCGGTGTAGGTCTTCAAGGTGCCGAGCTCGGTTTCCTGG
>SAKE01000030.1 GCA_004017275.1 Mesorhizobium sp.
CGTGGATGGTGAAATAGTCGACGCCTTGCTCGGCCTGCTCGATCAGCGTGTCGCGATAGACCTCCCAGTTGAGGTCCTCGGCGATGCCGCCGACCTTTTCGAGCGCCTGATAGAGCGGCACCGTGCCGATCGGCACCGGTGCATTGCGCACGATCCAGTCGCGGATGTTGTGGATGTTGCGGCCGGTCGACAGGTCCATCACCGTGTCCGCGCCCCAGCGGATCGCCCACACCATTTTTTCGACCTCTTCGGCCATCGATGATGTGACAGCCGAGTTACCGATGTTGGCGTTGATCTTCACCAGGAAATTTCGCCCGATGATCATCGGTTCGCTCTCTGGATGGTTGATGTTGGCGGGAATGATTGCGCGTCCGCGCGCCACCTCGTCGCGCACGAATTCGGGTGTGACGAAATCTGGGATCGCCGCGCCGAAGGCTTCGCCGTCGCGTTGCAGCTTGCCGCGCATCACCTCGCGGCCGAGATTCTCGCGGATGGCTACGAACTCCATTTCTGGCGTGATGATGCCGGCGCGCGCATAGGCAAGTTGGGTCACCGCCTTGCCCTGCTTGGCCTTGAGCGGCCGATTGCGTATCGGAAATTCCGGTGTCAGGCGCTCGCCGGTGGCGAATCCATTGTCTTCCGGCCGGACGTGGCGGCCGTCATAGGCTTCGACATCGCAACGCGCCGTGACCCATTCGTGGCGAAGCCGGGCAAGGCCTTTTTCGATGCTGGTTTGGACTGATGGATCGGTGTAGGGGCCGGACGGATCGTAGACGGTGACGGGCGGTTCGCCGGCCGTCGGATGGACGGAAATCTCGCGCATCGGCACCCTGATCTGCGGGTAGAGGACGCCGGGCTTGTGGATTTTCCGCGAGGCGGGCAGTGGTCCCGTCGACACGGCGGGGGTGAGGGCATTCATCGTGAGGCTCCTTTGCTCATGCATTGGAGACCCAGTTCTGTGCCGGAAGGATGAAAAGACGCTTCTGTAGACCTGCTGCAGCAGGACCTCGGGCGTAAACTCCCGCAAAGCGCTTGCACCGTCCCTACGCCAGTATGAACTGGATCAGGTTCAACGGGTCACTGCGCCGCGAAAGCCAGCAGTATCTCAGCCCCTTACCGGGACTCCCCTGGTGAATGCCTCAAGTTGAATGGGCCGGTGCTGCTTTGTCAAGCGCCTTCGGGCGCCTTCGGGCGCCTTCGGCCGGTGGCGACGTCCGGCGGCCGGCCGAGCGGAGAGCTCGCGCATGCATCGGGGACAAGTCACGCCCCGTAGACCAGGGCTGGAATGGCCAAAGTCTCATTCGCTTCGTGAAGGATGGAAAAACTGTATCGGCCATGTGCGTCGAGATCGACCGAGTAGCTCAGGCGGTCACGGATGTGGTTATCCTGGTCGAAGGCGACGATTTGCGGCTTCAGCGAGGTGATTTGCACCACGTCCAGGTAGATGGAGTTGCAGATATGATCTGGTCGTCGGGCTGGCAGGTGCAAGCGGCCGCTCTATTCAGGATGCGGCATCGGCGGCGTTCCCGATACCAATGATATCTTGCGGGCAACTTATGCAATCACCGGCTTCGTAAAACCCGACGGCGGCGGCCGTGTCCTGGCGCTGAGGATGTGCCGCTGTTCCAGCAGAGAAATCGCGTGGGCGCGGAGTTTTCGCTCTGCGAGGAAGAGTTGACGCAATCGTTTAGCTTGCTTGCAGTTCGTAGAGACCCGCCTTTGAAAGCAACTAAGCTATTGCATTGATATGTTGGTGCGCGATCGATCGCTACATAGCCGGCCGCCATTATCCGAGTATTGATCCGCCGGTGTTCGTGTTGCCGTATATGGCAATCCCTGCGAGATCGTCGCGGCCGGATCGGCCGCACCCTCTAGTCATAAAAGGGGAAGCGACCGAGAATTCCGCTGCCGAAAACTTCTCTGGCTTGGCTATGCATGCGGTAGATGAGATCGCCGCCTACCGCGACCTGGTCGAGGAAGGCATCGACGCCCAGTTCGGACAGCCTGGTTATCGCAATGCGTTAGCGGCTCAGACTTGCGGTCTCGAGAGCGGCCTTTGGGGGTCACCTCTTTTTTGTTTCAGAGGTTGGAAGACGGCTGCTCGTTACCCAATAGAAATGGCGACTACGGAACGCGATCGATCGCGGCCATCAGGAAACACCTGTCTTCGGCTCAACCTCGACATGGCGTCCGATCGACCGCAGATATACAGCTATCTCGTCCATGAGATGATCGCGTTCGCCGTAGATCTCAGCAATCCTGCGCAGCTGTGGCTCGACGGACCTCCGTTGCGCCGGCGTCAAATCAGCATCGCCAAAGACATATCCCAAGTTGCCAATCGCGCAAATGTTGCAGCCGGCCTCCACAACTGCTTGCACGAATGCCGGAATGTCTTTTTCTTGCATAGTCTTCATGTCGAACCTCTCGTGAATGGCGTGCTTGCGCGCCCATGCTGCCTTTTCAGCGTGTCCTCTGGGCGGCGCAAGCCTTGAGCGTAATTGTGCCGGGCAACCTCGACTATCCCGTCTGCCACGCTCTTTAGAGTCGGTGGGGTCTGGTGATTGCAGGCTGGGCCACTCAAAAGCCTGCAAGAAGAAAGTCATGGCGACCATTGCTCAAGATCGCGAGGGTGCGTGCAAGACCTTCCGTTGGCAGTCATGCACGCTCACCCAGCAACTGGGTATTGAGCAACTGGGTCTCACGTCGCGGGTCTCGTGTGCTTCACAGCCGAAAATAAGGTACCACCGTGGCTATTCTCAAGTGCAGGCTACCTCTTCAGGACACGGCGGAGTGCCTTCCGACGCACCCCTGGTGCAACGTGCGACCTAACGAGACACATCTCGTTCGCGTTCCCTCGACCTTTCTTCGTATTGCTGCTTGCCCTGCGATTTCAGGCCCTCTGCTAGCTTCTCGGCCGCTCTTTGGCCTGCAATGTCACTATTCAAGATCATATCCGACATCCCTGGATGGTCATAACCGTAATGCGCATGCAGTTTCCCTCACGAGCAGCGCCTATCCGTCGATTAGTTCGTCTTCCGGAACCCGAAGCCCTTTTTATCCGGCGTACCTATCCACCATTCAACCGGTATACCTTTCCCAACTTTGGCGGACCATTTACCTCAGGCATGATCATCTCGCGTGACATTTTTTTTTGGCGCCATCATCGCACGTGGCATTTTCTAAAAACCAAGACGTGTCAATTTGTAAAATCAAGGATGCGGCCGCGCCCGTTGCGAGGATTTGCAGGTAGCTCTTCAGCCCCAACACGATGTGTGAGGCGGCGGTGGAAAAGGCAACCGACGGCGTCGACGCGTCCTTTGATGATCGCAAGCGATATGCTTCGTCGCGAGCCCAGATTGCGGTCTCGGGCACAAGGCGAGATCACAGTTCTGCGATCTGTGGTAACGCGAGCCCGCAAAGCGCCGCTGCGGCCACCGCTTTTGGAATCTGGACGAGATTCGTCGTCGTCTGAGATCAGTTGATCGAGCAGTTCGCGCGCGCGGGACGCGCTTGCGGTGCAGTCTCTCCCGCGAGCTCGCCCGTGACCTTCTCATCGACGACATCCGAGAGCTGCGCGGACGGCCCTATGACCTCGTCGCTGTCGCCGGCGGCTGGAAGCACCTGACACGGCCGGCCTATGCCGATGCCATCCGCGCCTGCGGAAGCAGCGGGCGTGCCGTGGACCTGACGTGGTCGGACGTGCTGATGCTGATGTGCATCGGCACTTCCAGCCGATTACCCGCGCCGAATTGTCGTCGGTTTTCGGGAAGTAATCAGTCGCGACCTGATCGGCCATCTGCGGCACCGGCCTGATCGCGTCGAACCCGCGCAGTCCGACGCCCGGCGCTCCCTACACCTATGTGACGACAAAAGCGTCCTGCTCGAGTTCGGCCTCGACACGCTTCGCGATCTCCCGGACTGCGAGGCGCTCGAGGATGCCGGGCTGCTGAGCAGAGATGAGCTGCTTGCTGGTGAAATTATGCCAGAGTTGGCTAGTGGCCATGAGGATGCGGGTTTGGATACGGAGGAATAGCTTGGCGCTGCAGACGCTGTGGCCACCGGGCTTGCGAGTGCTTCCAGCTTTCCATAGCGAATCTAGCGCGCCCAAGGGCGTCCGAAATTTGTAGGCAAATTTCGGACATGGACACGGTCAGCGACGTCAAGCAGGCAGCGGTATGCGGCCTCTGCACCGCTGTCGCCCAAAAATTCGTGGCCATGGGCAAGCCCCACTTGAGACCCCCAGAGAGAACGCTCGTGAGCGATGGAAACGGTTTTGGTCCAAAGCTTGATACAGATGGCCTGCAGATGGGTGTAGGGTTTCAAAGCGCTCGAAGACGCGCCTTCGCAGAGTTAAAAGTCCGCGACGAACTCGTGTGTCGTTTGTCGCCAACTGCAAATTCGATAGTTAGCGCAATTATACTGCGCCGAGTCTGCCATCTCGAGCCCCAAGGGTTTGTGAGGCCTCTCGGCTCACCACCGCCTTTGCTAACCGCCGTGATTCCAAAGACGCGTGCCTTTACGGAGGGGGTCAAACGGCCTATATTATTCTTTATAAGGAGAAGAATAATGGGCACACTTGCTCGCATCTACACCCCCGCAGAGGCAGCCGCCGTCAGCGGGATAGGAATCAAGGCCGTGCACAATGCGATCGACAAACGCATTGTCGATACTGTGCCAAGCACTGCTCGGCGCATCGGTGGGGTCGTCCGACGGGCATTGACCGGCGAGGATTTGCTGCGGCTCAAGCTTTGGTATGGCGTGGGTGCGACATTGCCCGCTGATCGTCGCTACCGCCTGTTCGAGGAAATCAAAGCTGCCCCAAGGGCCAAGACCGTAAGGGCCGACGACCTGCTGATCGTCGACGTCGCCGAGGCACGTAAACAGCTCAAAGCGCGCATCGTGGATCTTGATGAAGCGGAGGCCGCCATCGGCCGCGTTAAAGGGGTGATGGGCGGAGAGCCTGTCTTCAAAGGAACCCGCATCCCTGTTCGTATGATCACGACGATGCTAGCGCAGGGCGCAGATGAAGCGGAGGTTCTGGAGGGATATCCGAAGCTAACGCCGCGCGTGATTGAGCTCGCCAGAATGTGGGTCGCCGCGCACCCGGTTCGTGGGCGGCCTAAGAAGCTGGTCGAGCAGGGCGTGAAAATAAAGTCGTCGAAGCGCGTGGTTTTGAAGGGCGACCCAGGTCCGTCGGCCAGGTCGAGACGCGTGTGACCTCGTGAGGTTTCTGATCGATGAGTGCCTGCACACGTCTCTGGTTGCGGTAGCCCAAGAACGCGGACATGAAGCAAACCACGTCAACTGGCTTGGGCTAAGCGGCGAAACCGACTGGGACCTCATGCCGCTCATTATCGATGAGGATTTCACCTTCGTCACCAACAATGCTAAGGACTTCAGGAAGCTCTATGCCAAAGAACCGGTTCACGCCGGCCTGATTATCGTCGTCCCTCAGGTCGGGCCTGAAAAACAGAGAGAGCTCTTCGATGCTCTCCTCGAGGATCTTGGCCCAGAGGAATTCCTGATTAATGAAGTTATCGAAATCGAGATCGAAAACGGCATTGCAATCGTAACACGATACGATCTGCCGTCGCCCTAGCTGAGGCTGCGCGATCTCCGCTTATGACCGACCCGGTTGCCAGTCGCTCATCTGCAAAATGTTACCGCCGAGTTTTGCAAACGCGCGTTGGCGGCAGGAGAAAACGAGAATCTGCTGATCGTGTGATTGACGATGCAAAGCGTCGAACATGCGCTCGATGCGGTCGTCATCGGAATAAACCAAAGCGTCATCCAGGATAACCGGTGTGGGTCGGCCGTCGCGGGCAAGCAAACGGGCGAAGGCCAGACGTGTCAGAACCGAAAGCTGTTCTCGCATGCCGCCACTCAACCTATCGACATCCTCATCCTGACCATTGCGGCGAACGGTCTGTGGCAACAGTGTGTTCTCGTCGAACACTATGGAGATGTCATCGAATAGCAATCCAAGCAGCGGTCGCAGCTCGGACATGACCGGCTTCAGATAAAGATCGCGTGCCGTCGAGCGCGCAGCGACCAGCGTCGTGCGCAGCCGGTCGAGGACGGCTTTTTCGAATTCGAAGCGTCTCGCTCGCTCTCCAGCGATTTCCAATTTTTCTGTGGCCTCGCGCAAAGCTTCTTCCACCGCGTCGTCGGACCGAGTGCGAATATGGCCATTGAGATCGGCCAGGGTTACACGCAACTGACTTGCTTCCTGTGTGGCGGCATCCTGAACCGAACGGGCGCGGCGCAGAACGGCTTCAGCGCTGGTGAGATCGCGAGCGCCGTCGCGCAGGGGAGCAGCGCGCATTTCGGCCGCTTCGCGCAGCTTTTGTCGTGCGGTGGCCTCGGTGAGCAGCAAGCGCCCCTTTTCCTCGCGCGCTGCATCGGGTCCCAATATGACCTCGAGGCTGGTCAGTTCCGCCTGGATGGTGACATAAGCCGTCTCCGCAGCCATGACAGCCTCGTCGGCATGGCTGCGCAAAGGCAAGGCCTCGCGCACGCTGTTGCGTGTTGTCGCCACACGCTGCTCGGCTGCGGCATGATGTTGCCGGATCTGTTCTGGATCGACTTTGAGTTCGAGGTCCCCGGCCCCGAGGGCACTCAGACGAGCAAGCTCCTCGTGTAATTGCTGTATCCCCTTGGGCGCGAGATCGGCAAGTCGCTGACGCGCCAAGCCCAGTTCGGTAGCTTTGTCGCGCGCTTCCACTAGGCGCTGGCGTGCCGTCCTGAGGCTATCGACACCGAGGGACGCAAGCAGGCTGCGGTGCTTCGCTTCGGCGTCTTCGATGGTCCGGTCGGCCTGCTGCGGCCGATTCGATCGCAGGGTCAAGGCTCCGATGCCGGCAATATCCAGGCGTACGGTGCCAGCAAAGCTTTGGTCTTCTGCATGGGGCAAGGGCTTGGCATCGATGGTCACCAAATCGGCGGCGCCGTCCCGGTATTCCATGCATAGCGTCGGCAGGGTTGCCAGGTGAGCTGCACGAAGGCTGGCGATCTCGATTTCGAGCGCCTGGAGTTGCTCGACAGCTTGTTCCGGCACCGCCAGCATCGCCAGTGCTGCCTCTCCATCTTCGATCTGGGTTCTGGCGACTTCGGCTTGTTTCAACCGGTTGTCCGAGCCGGCCAGTTGTTCGGCAGCGTCACGCGCCAAAAGAGTCGCATCCAGCCGCGCGAGCAATTCGCGTGCTTCGCGCTCTTCCAGTTCGGCTGCTTGAACTTCGCCCATCGCTTGTTCGTTTTCGGCAATGGCAGAAGCGCGCCGATCGAGAACCTCACTGCGGCGAAGCTGCGCAATCGTCGACTGCTGGCGCAAATCCGTGGCTCGTTTGAGCGCGGTCCGAAAACTATCGAGGGCCTGCTGCGCCGCGTCGTGGTGAATTGCGGCAAGGGCAGCTTCCGCCTCGGCGGCTTTCAAGGCTTCGCTGTGCGATTTGGCGGCCTCGACTGCGGCTTCCGCGGCCGAGATGGCTTCCCGCCGAGTGGCGCCTTCTTCGGGGTTTTCAAGCTCAGACAGACGCGCCAACGCCATGCGCCGCTTGTCGAGCGAATCGCGCAGACCGGTGACTTCGGCGCTGAGACGCTGCTCGTCTTTCACCAGCTTGTCACGCTCGTCGAGCGCTGCCGCATAGAGACCGCCGCTCTTGGGACGCAGCGTTGACGTAACCAGGCTATAGAGTTCTTCTTCACATGCCGCGGCGATTTCGGCCATGCGTCGCCCGCCGGTCAGGGCTTCAACTTCCCTCTGAACCGAGGACAGTAGGCTTTCGCGCACGCGTTTTTCGCCGTCCTCCTCGCTTTTGCTGCGCCTTTCGATGCCGGTGACCCCTTGGCGAACCCAGAGCAATCCTGCCGGTCCTGCGCTTCCGCCATGGATTAGTTTGCCGATAAAGGCTTCGGCCTCATCGGCTTGAGCCAACAGTCGCCCGCCGTCGAGGTCAATAACGCTGGCCAGCCTGCCGCCATAAAACTGCTTGGCAAGTCGATAGCGTCCTTCTGAAGTGGTGATGTCGGCCTCCACCACCGGATTGCCCCCACTGTAAGGCCGCAACAGTCGCACGCCTTCGGGTGTGCCCGTGTGAGGCTGGAAAAAGAGTGCGTGCAGCGCTTCGAAGAAGGTTGATTTGCCGAACTCATTGACCGCGCAAAGCACGTTGACGCCGTCGCCGATGTTTTCGATGGCGACGCCTTGCCCGGCGAACCGTTTGACGTTGTGGAGCCGAAGGGCCGTAAGTTTCATGATCCCATCGCCTCGCAATAGCTGAACAACCGAACCAGTGCTTCTCGCGATATGTCGCGTTCGACAGCCGACCGGGTTTCGTCGCTGCTTTCATCCAACAGTGCCTGCGCTGCCTCGCGAAGGGCACCAGAGCGGTCGATCCGATCCAAATCGCCACTTTCGCAGTCGGTCGCGAGCCCGTCCCCGTCCAGTTCCAGATAGGCGAAGTCGGGCGCGGCTACCGCGATCGCCGCTTGAAGGATCGTTCGCCCACTTAACCGCACCCGGCCAGACGCGGCAATTCGCAGCAAAGTCTGACGCCGCAGATGAGCCGGTGGAAGCAACGCTTCAAATGCCGCGGCGCTGTCGTCGCCAGACAGCAGATGCAGGGGAGCGGTTTTCCAGGAAAAGCTAGCTGTTTCAACGGCCACGATCTCGGGCACGGCGCCAGGCCCGGCAATGGAAACGACAAGGGCCTGACCGGGTGTATCATGCTTGAAACGGTCAGGTTCGGGCGCACCGCTATAACGGCTGCGCTCATTGATGGTGACGGGTCCGTGCCAGTCGCCAAGTGCCAGATAATCGAGGCCGGCCTTAGTCGCGCGATCTGGTGCAATGACATCGGACGCTGCTGAATCTTCGGAAAAGTTCTGAATAGCGCCATGAGCAAGGCCGAGCCGGATGGCGCCTTGCGGCGTCGCGGCGCTGTTCATCCACTCGGTAAGGTCGCGACCGGGTCTGCGGGTGGTGCAAGGTGCAGGCAGCAGCGCCACGTCCGCGCCAATGGTCAGGGTTTCGGGCCGCGTCGCCAGCAGGACATTGTCCGGCACAACGCTGTCCGCTGCACTCCACAATTGATCAGCCAACAGGGAATCATGGTTGCCAGGCAGCAATATCCAGCGCAGAGGCGCGCTCTGGCTCATCTCGGCCATGGCCTGCCGCAACATCGCTGGAGTGGGCGTTTCGGTATCGAACGTATCGCCGGCCAGAAGTATGGTGGATGCACCATGGACGCGTGCCTGCTCTGCCAGCCGGCTGATCGCGCCATGGCGCGCTTCACGGAGCCGCCCGCGCAGATCCTCTGGCATGTTGCCGAACCGCTTGCCGATATGAAGATCGGAGCTGTGGATGAATCGAAACATGGAGTCTCCGAGACTATGTCGATGCCAGGTTGCGCTGGGCGCGATCGATGGCTTCATCCAGCCGGGAGCGTGAAATCGCCGCAAGTCGCTCGACACCGAGCAGACGTGCAAGGTCGAGAGCGGGGTCGGACTGTTCCAGAATGTCCTCGTTCGCAACGACGACAGCGGCCAGCTCGGCGATTGGAATGTCGGCAATGGACCGGCGGGCATCGGCATCGAACGGCATGCGATAATCAAGCAGGTCGACCACCGTCCCTCTCTTCCATAGGAAGCTGCCGCTGGATTCTTCAGTTCTATCGAACTCGCGCAGATGCAGGTCGATCCGCTCCCGAATCTTGTTGCCCGTTCTGAGCCAGCCATGCGCCCGTGCGATGCGCTGCGCAAGGACGTCATCTCGCAGAGGTCCTTCCTGCTCGATCACCGCGTCGACCATGGACCGCAGCGTGCCTCGGTAGACGAAGTCATAAAACTGATCCGGGCTGGTGGAAAATCCGGTTAGATCAGTCAGGCGATAACGGCCGCCCGTCGGTACGGTATCATGCGTCGAATGCGCGGCCGCAGGCAAAATTCCTGCAGATGCCGATGGGCGCTCTCCCGTCGCGAGGGGAGCGGCGACAAGTTCTGGCTCTGATTTTATCGACGGATGTTCCGGTTCGCCGGCCGATGCTAGGTCTTCGGCTGGCAATGGGTCCATGGGGTCGACCTTATGTCCCATGTCCCAATGGATCGCGGCTTCACTTTCCTGTTGTTCAGCCTGTTTGCGACGGCTTTCCTCGAGCAGCGCGGCCAGGCTGGCATGAAGCCTCTCGGTGCAACCTTCGAGATCAAACCACCAATCGGTTGACCATACCCGGACAATGTTCCACCCGAGGCCGCGCAGGACCTGCTCGCGGACCTTGTCTCGATCTCGCGCCGTGGCAGAACTGTGATAGGTCGCGCCGTCGCATTCGACCCCAGCCAGATAGGCGCCGGCGAGATCGGGATGCCGGATCCCTATATCCACTCGAAAGCCCGAAATGCCGACTTGAGGAACGATGGTCCATCCGCGCTTCTCAAGCTCGGCAGCGACGGCCTCCTCGAAAGGGGATTCCAGGGCTCCGACCGATCCGCGTTCCTGCGCTGGCAATGCCACAGCGCCGCGTTCGGCAAAATCGAGAAAGGCTTTGAGATGCTGTACGCCGATCGCTTTGGTTCGGTTGGGGTCGATCTGGTCGGCGGCAAAACCTGAAAATACGATCAGTTCCTGCCGCGCACGCGTCACCGCGACATTCAGCCGGCGTTCGCCGCCGTCCCGATTCAGCGCGCCGAAATCCATGCTGCGCTTGCCGGCATTATCTTGCGAAAAGGTGATCGAAAACAGGATTATGTCACGCTCGTCCCCTTGGACATTTTCCAGATTCTTGACGATGGCGGGCTCAATACGCTCGTCGGCAAAGAACCATTCAAGCTCCGGCTCTGTCTGGCGTGCCTTGTCGAAAAGGTCGAGGATGAGCGACTGCTGTTGCGCGTTGAAAGTGATGACTCCGAGCGTGGGTCGGTCCTTTTCCGGTAGGGCCAGCCAACGCCGCATCCTGCTGACCGCCTCGTCGGTTACCGCTTGGGCTTCGATTCGATTGGTGCGGCTTTTGCCACGGTCATAGATGCCGGTCGTGATTTTTCGCAGCTGAACTGCCCGATCTTCCACCGTTGGCGAAGGGAATGTGATGAGCCGGTTCTGATAGTAGTGATGGTTGGAAAAGGCGATCAGCGACTCATTGCGGCTACGATAATGCCAGCGCAGGTCACGTACCGGGATGCCGGCCGCTTTGGCTTCGTCGAGAATGCTCTCAAGATCCTTTTCGTGTTCGACGACTTCCTCGTCCTCCTCGTTGCGGCCAAAGAAATTGGTGGGCGGCAACTGCTTGGGATCGCCTACGATTATGGTTTGATGGGCTCGCGCGATGGCACCGACGGCGTCCCAGGTGGTGATCTGCGATGCTTCGTCGAAAATCACCACGTCGAACAGGGCTTGGTCGGGCGGTAGATATTGAGCGATTGAAAGAGGGGACATCAGCATGCACGGCGCGAGCTTGGCAAAGCTCGTCGGCATCGCGCCAATCATCTCGCGGATTGACCGGCTGGGCCGCTGCATTTCCATCTGATGGCGCAACAGGCCCAACTCGGAATTGCGCGGGACGCCTTGCACAGCCGGCAAACCATGAGCGATGGCACTGATGACGCGAAGGCTTGCTTGAGCGCGGACAAGATCGTCGATTTCCCGGAAATCTTCGATGGCGTGCTCGTGCTGGAAGCGACGGAAATTCCGCAGCACCGGATCGGCATCCAGCGTGGCCGGCAGCCACCAGCGTACATAGGCCAGGCGGAACGCGGATTGAGCTTCAGCTGGTCGCACTAGACCCGCCTCGATATCGTCGACCAACGCTCCCAGATTGTGACTGACAGCCCTGCGACGAATGCCGCACCACGAAGTCCAGTCCCGGAGAAGATGACGGGCGTCGAGCAAGTCTCCCATCGCAGTCGTCAATTCGGTCAGCGGGTTATCATGTTCTGCCCAAGAAGGCGTCTTTCCAGCAGGGATCGCAAATTGGGTCTTGGCAGCCTCGAATGCTGCAGAAGCCGCAAGGAAGCGGGCTGCCCCATAGCGCATCGTGCTATCTGCTGCACCGCTTCGCAGGCTCGGGGCGGTTGCTTGCAGGAGCGCTTTGAAATCCTCCGTGCCGAGGCCGGGCAGGCGTAGCGTCTGTCGAAGCCTTTCGGCCATCGAGAGTATCTGATCGATACGGTGGGTGTCGGTATCAAGTGCGGCAAATCCGATCGGCTTCCCAGATAGGATGTTGGCTTCGACAGTGGCCCGGCGGTCCTGCATCAGGCGCAACAGCAGCAAGTCGTGCTGAGGATCGGCTACCCCCTCTGTGACATAGCCTTGAAGCAGCTTCTGGACTTTGCGTTTGCCCAACTGACTGTTTGGCCAGAATGCAGAAGCGGCCTGCTGCCATTGCTGCTCTATGTCCTCCACCCGTATGCGCGCAACGGCAGCCTCGTCATAGCGGGCCGACAGGTCCTTGCGAGACTTGCGATAGTCTCCGATTGCCTCATTGAGAGTGGCGAGGGCTCCCCGCAACTGGGCGAAATCTCGATCAAAGACAATGCTGACGTCATAGCCGGCACTGTCCTGGAGTGCCGCTGCTAGTTTTCGCAGCGCTTCGAGCTCCGCTTTTGACGCGTCGCCTTTGGCGCGCAGGCCGATGCTCACCAGGAAGGCGTCGAGTGCGGTCGCTAGAACCTCGGACGCATTCTTGAGGGTCTTTGCCCCTTCGAGCAAATTGTCCTGCCAGCCTGACGTCCACTCGGTGACATCTATAAGACGCAAGACCGACCGCATCTCCACCGACTGAAATGCGAGACCTGTTTCGGCGGCAATATGCTCCAGCGCCAGCCGGTTTGCCTCGTCATGGGAATCGCGCGATGGCCAGGACAATCTCGGAGCGTGCTGCCGCTTGTTCTTGAGAGCGATGCCGAGCGCCAGATAAGGCGTCAGACCATTGACATGGTGCCGATGCAGCGCTTCGACATAGGCATTCAGTTCGTCGCGACGGACGCGAAGCCGCTCGTTGATCGCAATCCACTCCGCTGCGTCCACGCGCACGCCGCTTTCCCAGCTGATCCTGAGCTGGGTGAGAAAGTTGCGTCGGTCCGCCTTGCTGGAATGGAGTTCGAGACAATGCGCGCCCAGGCCATGTTCGCGCAGGCGGCGATACACCACATCGAGCGCCGCCGTCTTCTCGGCCACAAACAGCACGGTTTTGCCAACTGAAAGACAGTTGGCAATCATGTTGGCAATGGTCTGGCTCTTGCCAGTGCCGGGAGGACCGATGATGACAAAATCGCGACCCTCAGCGGCGGCAAGACTTGCGGCGGTCTGTGAGGAGTCGGCCGGCAGCAGCAAAACCATGTCGGACGGGGCATAGTGCCGGTCGAGTTCGCGCTCGTCGCGGAATGATGCGCCATTGCCCTCGAAAGCTATCTCCGGCGTGTCGATCAGATGGCGCACGACACGGTTTTCGCGCAGCGCATCGGTACGCTCGACCAGATCCTTCCACATGAGAAACTTGGCGAAGGAAAAGGTCGACAGCGCCGTCTCGTCCACCACCTCCATGCCGGGGACGTCGCGCACTGCCTGGCGCATAAGACCGAGCAGCCTCGGCACATCAACGCCGCTTTCGTCCTCGGGCAGCTCACCGGAAAACTGTGGCAGTTTGAGCTCGAAGTCGCGTTCGAGAAACTGCAACAAGGTTGCGTTGAATCGCGGTTCATCTTCATGGAAGCGCAAGGTAAAATGCGATGTTGCGCTGCGGCGCTCGATTTTGACCGGTACGAGCAGCAATGGCGCGCGATAGCTGCGCTCGTCCTCGGCCTTCTTCTTCCAGCGCAGGAAGCCGACCGCCAGGAAGAGCGTATTCGCGCCGCCCTCGGCAAAATCGTTGCGCACTTGCCGGTAAAGATCGATCAGCCGGGATTCCAATTGACGCCCATCGAGCGTCGACGGGAGCTCGTCGCGCAGAAGCGCTTCCGCGGCAAAGCCACGCTGGAGGTCACGTCCGTGCACCTCGCGATAGAGGACAGCATCCCGCTCGCCCAGTGGATTCTGTTCGGGGAGCGAAATCAGCCGGATCGAAGCGCCTGCCATCAGACGGTCCTCGAGGTAGCCGACGTCAGTACAAAGAAACGGAATTGTCTTCTTGGAGTCCGGAAAATTGAGCAGGCGGTTCCGCAGTGTCAAATCGAGGAGCTTTTTCTGCCAGCGGTCGATCCGTCCGGCCGCTGTCGTCGGCTTTACCTCGACGATCTCGACCGGCAGGGCTACCACGGCCGGTGCGGCTGGCAACGGCAACGCGATTTCGGTTGCCGCCTCTGCATCCACGCTGCGGCGCGTCGGTTCGTGCGAAGCAAGCGGTGTGATGCCGCCGCTGCGCGAGCGGCGTATATCGATGGCTGCGACAAAGGTGGCTACCTGCGTTTCGTCGAGCCGCTGTTCGATTGCGTGTTGGGCAGCCTCCAACGTCATCGCCGGCCGATGCGTCACGCCTGTCGTCTCAAACACGATGAGTTCGCGCGATGCCAGCGCCTTGCGGACCTCCATGGCATCGGGTTCAATGGCGTTGGCGAGCGTCCTTTGTGTCATCCAGACGCCGACGGCCGCGTGTCCCTGAAACATCAAAACGACGGGATGCAAGCCCGTCGCCTCCAGGGCGGACGCGAATAACAGACTGGTATCGAGACAGGTTGCCAGCTTTTCTGCCGTAATAATTGAGGGACGTCGAATTTTTTGGCCGCGGCTTTCGAAGCTCGCAGGTGGCTCTGCATAATGCAGCGATAGGCCAGCAATGGCCGAATAAATTGCGGCCGCCAGCATGAATGCGCGTTGCGGATTGCCGCTTTGATAGCCATCGAGGCTGGAAGGATGACCATGCGCTGCGAGCAGCTCCGCTGCGGAACGCAGCAGTCCTGCGATCGCCGGGTCGTTCGGCATGACGAATGCGGCGAGCAATTGCGCCATATCGACGACGCCACCCCATTCGTCGCGGGCAAGCAGGCGCACCGCAACGCGCTGCTCGGCCAGCACTGCGCCTCCTGAGGTTAGGCGCAACGTTATCTCCCCGCGCTCAGCCTCGTTGAGACCGGCCAGATAGCCGGCGTCGAGATCGATTTTTCGATCGCTTAAGGGAAGCCGGTCGCCAGCAACGATCCGATCAATTGTCCAGCTTTTGGCGCGCAAAAAAGGGGGGTTCGATGTCAGCTCGAGAGTGCATTTTTCGAAACCCTGCTGGGTCGGGTTGTTGAGCGCGATAGACCGGATCACCGGAATAGCATTTTGGAAGGACGCATATGTAAAGCTGGCGGCGATGTCCGCCACGACTTCTATTACGGGCGCGGCTGATATACCGGCAGCATCGCCAGTCTCCGAACTCGTTTCCATACCCCATCCCCTATTTTCATTTACGATAGAACTTTGCCGCCAGAATTTGAAAGTAAATTCTCGGTATGGTCGCCGCTTATGTCCAGCAGCATAGATTTCTAAAAGTGTTACCGCCCAGATAACGGTCGAAATGGAGACAGGCGATAATCGGTCGTCACGATTGGAGGGGATCCAAAAGTCGCGGAAATCGGAGCGCCGGCGCACGCTGCTGAAACCCAAGACGGGCAGGACGTCATCCGCAAATGTGTGGCGGTCCGGGCGCCATGGACCAAGCGTTGCGCGCCTATCGCGAGCGCTGTCGTGGCGCCTATCGCGGACTCGGACCCAGCCCGACAGTGACGGCGAACCTCGATCGGCCTATCGGTGAGGCGGTCGAATTCCGCCCATAGACTATCGAAAGGCACGCACTTCCAGCTCTATCTCCTCGTACGCGTTGCCGGCTACCTAAATTCGTGCGCGCGGTCCAATGCCTTTGATTGCTGATGTCGTTGTGGAGACGTTTGATCGCTGAAGCATTTGTTTGCTGACCTAGCGGCGCGGGGGGAGGTCATTTATTGGGTACATCTCCAGCACTCTATGTGCGATCGCGAGGAAAATTTGTCCAGACAAGCGAATTCATCGAATCTGGACTAATCAATAAGTATAATGATGGTAAGATTCGGGGGGCAGGAATGGCCGAGGTTGGACTTTTGGAATGGGCGGATAAGCAGCCCGACTGGATTAGGGATGCCTTAAGAAGACACGCCGCGCGGCCGGGCTTCAACCTCGAGCAGGAGGATAAGGCCGGTGTAACAGCTCGGGTCCGCCACGTCGGTGGATTTACCGCTGATCTGCCCGAATGCTCTCCGCTCTCGGCGGAGCATTTGAGGGCCAACAGTTCGAACGAGCCGCGCGCGGTGCTTTGCTCACTCGGCCCCGTCAAGCATTTGAACCGCCTCGCCGAAGAGCAGCAACTGCGTTTCGCCACCGATGGCATCACCATTATCTACGGCGACAATGGAAGCGGAAAGAGCGGCTATTGCCGGATCGCGAAGAAGCTTTGCCGTAGTCTGACGGCGGATGATCTTCTTGGCAACGTGTTCGAGATCGGCACCAAACCGCCAGCCGAAGTGCTTGTCCGGTTTCTCGAAGAGGGTGCTACGGAACCGACCCCCATAACCTGGAAGGACGGAACGCTGCCCCCCGCGTCAATTGCACGGATCTCCGTTTTCGACTCCGCGAACGCTCGCCTCTACGTCGATAAGCAAAACCGTATCGGTTTTCTGCCCGCAGCCATCGCGCTTCTCGAAAGCCATGGACGTCACCGCACCGAGCTCGAAGCCGACTTCCGGGAAGAAATCAAAGCGATCGAAAAGAACCTAAAGACACCATTGCCGAGTGGGTACACAGCTGCCGGCGCGGTCGTAAAGCTGCTGGCTCGTCTCGAAATCAAGTCAAAGGACGTGATGCCTTCCGCAGCCGAAATCAAAAACCTCGCTGCCCTCTCAGAGCAGGACATGGCTGATCTCGCTGGCCTCGAACAGGCTCTGGCAAGCGACCCTTCAACGATGGCGACAAAGCGTCGGCGTGCCAAGGCGGCCTTGGAAAAACTGCTGACTGCATCTGAACAGATCGACGCGGCTCTCTCAGCGGCGGCCCTCGAGATTTATCGCAATCTATATGCAACAGCCGATTCTACAGCGCAGGCTGCACAACTTGCCGCCTCAGGAGCGTTCGCGACTATGCCGTTGAGCGGCGTTGGGCTTTCTCCCTGGCGGTATATGTTCGACCATGCACGAGCCTATTTAGCGAGCGTCACTGGCATCGATCATCAGCACTTGCCAGATCAGGAAGGCGATCGTTGCATGCTCTGCCAGGAGCCGATGACGGCGGACGCCGCGGGGCGGATCCAATCCTTCAATGACTTCGTAACGGGCGCCGCAAATAAGGCGGCGCAAGTCGCATCTATTGCCCATGAAGAGGCCCTGCGCCAAATCAAAGGACTCACCATTGCGACCGGGGAGGCGGTTGAGGCGGCTCTCGGAGAGTTTGGCGATCTGTCCGCCGCACGCAAGGCGATGGTGGCCCTGATCTCGGCATATTATGTCGAGGCAGGTAAAAGGCGTGATGCAATTGTCGTTGCGGCTGCGCTGTCCGAGTACGCTGCGTTCCCGCAACTTGCGGCGCCAGTTGCATCGAAACTCCGAACGGAGGCGGAGGCGCTAGAGGCCGAAGCGCTGACGGACGACAAGGCAGCGGCCGACGACGGGAACCGCGCTACCGATCGAGCTCGTCGCGATACACTCAAGGATCGGAAAAAACTGGGCGACGATCTCACCATCGTTCTCGCGCGCTTGGCGAATCTCGAAGAGCGGCGCAAGCTTCTCTCATGCTGCGATGCTGTCGAAACAGGCTCGGTGTCACGGCAGATGACGTCGCTTCGACGAAGCCTCGTCATGCAGGATCTCGAAAAGCGCGTCGTCGCCGAGATTGAGACTCTGGCGTTAACGCACATCCCGTTCGCAGTTAATGATCGTAGTCAAGATGGGCAGAGCTATTTCGAGGTCGGGCTCAACGCGGCAAAAGCGATCTCAAACAGCAAGGTCTTAAGCGAAGGAGAGCAGCGCGCGCTTGCCCTGGCCTGTTTCTTAGCCGAGGTCGGAGGAGACACATCGCGTCAAGGCATGATCATCGACGACCCCGTGTCATCTCTCGACCATGTTCGGATCAGGCGGGTCGCGGCAAGGCTCGTAAAAGAAGCGGCCACAGGACGTCAGATTATTATTTTCACCCATAATCTTCTGTTCTTCAACGAGGTGGTTGACGCAGCTGCGCAGGCCAATCCGCCGATTCCCCTTGTTCGAAACTACATCAACAAGTCCGAATCTGCCGGTTTTGGCTTGATTAGCGAAACTGACGAGCCGTGGATCGCACAGTCTGTCACGAAGCGCATCGAGACTCTCAAGACGCGCCTGAAGAGCTTCGACGGCGCCACTGATTTCACCACCGATGCTTGGCGAAGGTCAGCGAAGGATTTCTACAGCGATCTTCGGGAAACCTGGGAGAGGCTCGTTGAAGAAATCCTGCTCGGTAAAGTCGTCGAGCGATTTAACAGCGATGTCAAGACACAGAGCCTGAAGGGTGTGGTGGTCGAGGACGAAGACCACAAGCGAATCTATTGGGCCATGAAGCGAGTTTCGGAGCGTTCTGGACATGACATGGCGTCCGCCAAGGCCATTCCAGTTCCAACACCAAACGATATGAAGAGCGATCTTGATGGAATTGACCAATATCGTATCGACACCACCAAACGAAAAAAGGATGCCGAAAAGCGCCGGATTGAATTCGAACAGCCTCCCAAGGCGACTGTACTCTAGCCTAATGACTATTGTCGTGTATTACTGGCCCTCACTGGCTTCATCCTGCTGCGCATGCCGGTGTCCGCCTGCCGCGGGCGAAGCCGACGTGACGAGGAAGTATCGCGAGGGCGCCAAGCCATCAATGGCTGTGCGCTCGCTCTTCATCTTGGATTTCAGCGCCGAGAAGCCTGACCGCTGGTAGTGCTTCGCCTGCACAATGTCGCCGCCGGCAAGGGCATGTCGACCATCCATCGCGTCGTCCGGTCCCTCGGGAAAGGCCTCGAAACGCTTGTCGATCTCGCGACCTACGAGGTCGCGGGCCAAATCCTCAAACTCGTTATGGGACAAACTCGAGAAATCATAAGCCATGCGCCCAGATTGAGTGCCCATTTGGTGGGCAGACAAGCAACCGGGGGCACAATTGCGTCGTGCCTCTCCATTACCAACAAAAAGATAAACGCGCTTTCCAGGCGATGCGGTCGGATGATCGTTTCGCGCTTGGCAAAAGCGAACGGATTAGTCTATGGCTCTCGGCGGGGGGGCGAGTTATGCGACGGGTGCGAATCCTTCAAGTAGGCGATATTCACTATCCGGATTGGCATCCTTCCTCTAGCAACATCGATGCCAAGGATAGCAAGTTCGCTCCGAAAATAACGCAGAAGCTACGCGCGTCTTCGCTGCGTGCCGTCTTGACGAAGCTTCGGCGGCTGACGACTTCGAAGCCCTTGGATTCGATCGCCTTCATGGGGGATTTCACGAGCCGTGGCGACAAGACTTTCATTGCTTCGGCATTCCAGCATTTCACGTTGCTCTGCCGCGCACAGGGGCGCAGTTCAAAGGCGCTTCCGTTGATATTCGTACCGGGAAATCACGATGTGAACCGTGATGACGCGCGCGAACTTGGACCGACTGAGAAATTCAGCGAAATGGCGAGTTTAGCCGCCCGCTTGGGTTGGCAGACCGTTCCCGTGGACCAACCCGTGCACTTCAGACTTCCGACAGGATCCGCAGGCGCAAACTTCATCCTCGTCAACACAGCGATAGGCAGTTGGGAGCTTCAGAACCTTCCCGCGTTCCTTCGTGATCGTCTCGAGGCACTCGGTCCTTCTACAGAACCTGTAGATCTCGGCTCGCCGGACACCTCGGGACATTCGCCCGCGACACCTCCCAGCGATCCAGACAAGGAGGCGTCCGACGACGAGTATTACGGTCAGATGGACACGCCATACATCTCGCGTGAGATGCTTGCAGGCCTACAGGAATTGCTCCAGCAGCCCGACATGCGTTACGGCATCATGATCGGCCATCACAATCTGCTGCCACAAAAGACTCCGCGCATTACGCCATACGCGGAGATGCTCAACAGCGGATTTGTCAGAACTCAGCTGCTGCAGGGCAACAAGCCTATCGTCTACCTGCATGGACACATACATGCCGATCCGGTCGAGATCGTCAACGATCCAAGGTTTCCGGACGGCAAATTGATCTGCATCTCAGCACCAGAGATACAGTCAGGTTTCAATGAGCTCGTCTTCTTCACGACCGATCAGGGAGAGCTCGTCGGCATCCGACTTATACCCTACCGCACCAATGTCGCCGACGGGACGGTCATGGAAGGCGAACATTGCTTCATCTCGACTATGTCCAACGGCAAGGCCTTTCTGAACAACGACACGTTTGACCTGATGCGCCGACTGCGCGACCATGCCACCAGGCGCGGGAATGGGTTACTCTTCTGGGACGAGATCACTGAGATTGCCGCCTCCGCCGAGCTCGGGCTAGATTTGGAAGACTCTCTTCTGATGCTCCAAGCGGCGCGCTTCGTCGAGATAGACGGCCTCACGAAGGCAAACTCGGCTTGGCGCATTAAGGTAAGGGACGAATAGAGATGGAGAATCCGTTCGGCCCCAACAGGATCGAGTACGAAAGTCGCCCGATACTGTGGTTCAGTCAGAAGTCGGCCTTGATTTCTGCCGCCGCCAAGCCGGTCTTCGTCGCAGGGACGAGAGGCAGCGGCAAGACCAGTATTCTTCGCTCGCTTTCCACAGTTCATATCCTCGAAGACAAAAGTCTCGCGGACCAAGTCGGCAAGCTCGGCTGGTATGGCGTCTTCTTCCAGCTCAATGAGACATTTTCGCCCCTAATCGACAACGCGGTTCTGAACCTCATTCCGGAGCGGATACGCTTCGACACGGCCGCCGTGATCCCGCGGCAATTCGTAATCTTCTCTCACTATCTGGAGCTGAAGATAGTCGAACGCCTGCTCGAGAGCATCAGCCAGCTCAGACGCGACAGCCACTTGAAATACCGGGCCTCTGAAGATAGGGACGTCGCCTTGGCACTGCATCGCGAAGTGCTGCACTTCATACCCCAACCTGCCCGTCTCGACTTCTTCAGCATAGATGAGCTGCGGGGTGGGATAACCCGGTACGTCGACGAATGCTTCAACGCGTTCTTCTTTGCCGCCGATGAGGGAGCGACCGGCTTCAGAGCGACAGACCCTGGCGCGATCATTAACAAGGTCGCGACCGCGATCACCCCACTTTTAAATGGCCCATCTTTCGCCGGTGACAGGGCGCCCTTCTTCAAGATCCTGATTGACGACTGTGAGGCACTGACACCGCTCCAACAGCAGTTCCTGAACACCTTGGTGAGGAAGACGCGCGGCAATGTGAAATGGGTCCTCGCCTACATCGGCGGCCTTTACGACACGATCCGGACGATCATACCCGGCCAGTCGCTCTCGAATGCTGACCGGGACGTCGAGAATCTTGATTCAGTCGATCCGAGGGAGTTCGCCACGCTGTGCGAGAACGTGTCGTCGCTTCGGCTCTACTATGCGCTTCCTGACCATCTGCGGAGTGATCTCAAGCGCAACGATGCGCTCAGCGCGTTTTCGCTCAAAAACCGGCTGGGGCGGCTTTCCGTCAATGACATCATCGAGCGGGTTATCATATCGGGTCATTCCGAGGGCAGAGAAGAGCTTGTGGCACTCGCTGATGCAGCACGTGAATTCCTCTCCGTGAATTTGAGGACGGCGGATCAGCAGCAATTCCTTCTTGATCGAAAAGCGCGCCCTTATGCCGAAGGGCTGGCGCTCGCGCTCATGAACCCGGAAATCAAGCGCCGGCCCATGAGCAAGGCGGATGCTTCAAATCTGAAGAGGTCGATCGCCCGGAAACAGGGATGGGCTTTTCTGAAAGCGTGCCAGATGCTGCGTCTGCATGACTACCCGTACGTAGGGCACCAGATCATCACATCATTGAGCGACGTCTGTATACGCGATTTCCTTGATATAATGGGAGAGATCTTCCGCCGCAGTGTTCCGAGTTCCAGTGATCCACGAAAACTGGTGGAATTCATCAACTCGGATTTACAGATTCATCTCGAACAGCAGAGACAGGCTGTGAACGCCGCCTCTCAACGGAAGCTTGATGGACTTCAGGCGCTTTCACATCCGTACGAAGAAGAGAGCGTGCGCATGGTGCGGGCGTTGGGTTACCTGACCGCTCGCCTCCAGACAGAGTTTGCCGAAGAAAATGCTCTAGGAACGACAGAGAGAGGCATTTTCAGGGTTGATCTAAAGGAAATGCGCTCGCTGGTGAACCGACTGGAGCAACCCAGCGGAAAACTGGACGAGGTCCTGCGTCGGGCGGAAAGGGATGGGTTTATCCGGGAGGTCTCCGCCGCCGGCAACTTTGAGGTGGACCGCGCCGACCCCGCATCGAAGGAGATGCTGATCAGATTGCATCGGCGATTTGCACCTTACTTCGGGTTCTCCTATCGCGGCCCGTACGAAATCAACACAATCCCTGCGGCGCAGATGGTCGACCTGCTTTTTACCAGGCATCGGCTCCCAGAAGACTGGGCCGACTCGGTGTTTAAGGAGCTCGTCGCGCGGCCCGCACTCAAGACCGAATTCCAGCACTCGCTTTTCGAGAGCGATCTCGAATGACCGCTTCAACTGTCGAGTATCGAGTCTTCGGCCATCTGGCCGTCACTGAGAAGGCGAGAGATGCAGGTACCTGCGAAACGATGGAGGCAGATATCGCGATCGTCGCGCTTGGATGGGAAACGCGTTTCGCCGCGTTCGAAAACCATCTTGACCTGAAGGTCGGCAAAATCGTGGTTCTGGACTTTGCTCTGAAGGAAGCGAACGTCCCAGCCGTCGAAGAAAACCGGCGAAAGCTCATCGCTATGGGTACCCGATGGGGCGTCGAAGTGACTGCGATCACCCTCGAGCCTTCCATCGAGTATCAGAAGAACATCAATCTCCTCGATCACCTGCTCACTCAGATGGCCGCTTCATGTGGCTCATACGAAGGAAGCCTGCGGAAGGTTTTCGTCGAGTGCTCGACGATGCCGCGAATCTACATCCAATGGCTGATTGCGGTGGCATTCAAGAAAATGTCGATTCAGTCTCTCGAATTCGGGTACGCCGAAGGTATCTACGGGAACGCGATCGGCAAAGAGGATTTTTCCAGCGGCTTGGACCGATACGTCACCGTCCCTCATCTTCAAGGCAGCGGAGGAATGGGCGAAGAGAAAGTCCTGCTCGTGGGGATCGGAGGAGATGCCGACGTATTCTACGGATTGATCGATATCGTCAGTCCGGAACGGATCTCGCTCCTCGTCCCAAGAAGCGAGAAGAATGCGCATATCGATGCTTTGCTCGATCAACAGGTGGCCAAGGTACGTGAAACCCACCGGCTCGAAGATGGCGAAGTTCGCGACATCCAGGCTTTCGGGCTGATGGCCCACCTCGATGCTTTCGAGACGTATCTCGACGGGTTCGGCTCGCGTGCGGTGGTGAACGTTTTTGTCAGCGGCCCGAAGGTTCAGGCCATCGCTGCTGCCGTGCTCGCCTGCTCCGACAGCCGCGTCCATCTCAAGGCACGAATTCCCACCTCCTATGCCCATCGTGAAGTCTCAGCGAATGGGCGGTATCATATCTATAGGCTGATTGACCTGACATCCCCTGCCTGCAGCCTTCCCGGGACGTTCTGACACGATCTTGCATTCGAGTAGCATCATGGTCCCAGTAGCCGTTCCGCCAAGCCTTCAGCGCATGTTCGTGTCGCCCGATCCGGTCGATGGGGGACTAATTCCCACTTAGAAGCTGCTCTACATCAGATCAGGGGAAATGCAGACTGGCAGAATTCCATAATTAGCGACTCAAAACATATACTCAGGCGAGACTGTTTAGCATAGAAATAGTGAGCGCTCTCCAATATGTTAGGCTCTGTCGCAGTAGCGCAACAAGCTCAGTCTTTGGATGGGTGGTATGAGGATGAGACGACTGAATGTGTACAGGCTCAGTCATTTTATCGAGGCTCTCGTTTTTGTCGTAAGCGCGTTCGGTGCGACGTGGCTTACCAGCTTTGTGAACGCGCCATGGTGGGCATATGTGATTATAGCGGCCATCACTATGGGCATGTTCGTAGCCGTGCGTCGGGTCCTTTCTGAGCCGCAACGTATGGGACTCTTGGCACACAACTCGGCAGCGACCTCTGCGTGAACCCAGGCGCCTTGAAAATGTCCCCGATGCGTCCGGATTTTTGGCGGTGATCTTCAATCAAATGCGATGAGCTGCAATTTCTGGCGACGGCCACGCTAAGGGCGGGCCTCCAGCACCATGTTGAACGGTGTCTCCGCGGCGCGACGCAATCGCTTGAAGCCGCCGCCGGTCACAACCTTGCGCAGCCTCGCCTCACCGGCCTGGGCTCCAAGCGCGAGCCCGACTTCCTGCGACACGGATGCGGGCGTGCACACGAAAGTGGAAGCGGCATAGTAAACGCGGCCGACGGGATTGAGGTTCGCCGCCAGATGATCATGCGCGAACGGCTCGACGATCATCCACGTGCCGTCCGGCTTGAGCGATCCGTGGACATGGGTGGCGGCGCCCGTCGGGTCGCCCATGTCGTGAAGGCAATCGAAGAATGTGACGAGGTCATACGTTCCGGGATAGCTCTTGGCGGCCGCCACGTCGAACCGCGTGTTAACGCCGACGCCGGCTACCTCGGCCGCCTTGCGGGCGCGCTCAATCGAGGGGGCATGATAGTCGAAGCCGACGAAGCGCGAATTGGGGAAGGCCTGTGCCATGAGCACGGTCGATGCACCATGACCGCATCCAACATCCGCGACGTCCACGCCGCGTTCGAGCTTCTCGACGACGCCCTCCAAGGCCGGCAGCCAGGAGTCGATCAGATTGGCATTGTAGCCTGGACGGAAGAACCGTTCCGTACCGCGAAACAGACACGCGCTATGATCGTGCCACCCGACGCCCTTGCCGGACTGGAATGCCTGCCTCACCTTTTCTTCATCGAGCCACAGCGCGGACAGGAACTCGAATGCGCCTGCCATGAAGGCCGGGCTGTCTTCATCAGCGAACACCAGCTCTTGCTCGGCGTTGAGATAGAATTTGTCGCTCGCTTCATCGTAGTCGACGTAACCCGCCGCCGCCTGCCCGGAAAGCCATTCCCTTACGAGGCGTTCCTGGGTGCCGGTGCGTGTCGAAAGTTCGGCGGCCGTCATCTTGCCGCCTTCGCGCAATGCCTTAAACAGGCCGAGTCTGTCCCCCAGCAGGACTCCCGCGCCCGTTGCGATCGCACCGAGATCGCCGACCATTTTCCCCAAGAATGCGTCCAACTTTTCCTGATTCGCTTCAGACATCTGAATCTCCCTTTGGGTTCAATCTCTCCAGGCGACGGAGCCGTGCTCGTCATGAGGCGCCTTGAGCATCAGATGCTCGAAGACATGCAGATATCCCCGGCGGCTCATCCGCGCTGCCGATCCTGCACCAGACCATATCGGTGACGAGCGGCGCGGTGGTCGGGAATGACAGCCACCTCCATGCCGTTGAAAAGCAGGAAATCCGTCACTTTGCCCTCGTCGGTAACCGGCGGAGCCGGAGTGGTCGTCACCAGGGCAAGCCCTGTTGCAGCAGGTATCCTTGGGCAGCCTGTCAGAACATCGATGACTCCGGTTGTGGTGCCGGGGCGGGCGATCAGGGGCCAAGTGATTGTTCCGCGGCGGCTGTATGTTGTGGTAAGGTGATCATGCGAACTCTTGTTGGTCGGTCACGTGTTTTGCGGATGACCCGCATGTACTGTGCCAAATGAGAAAACCATTCAAACGCAATCCAGTAGATCTGACTGTATCCGACATTGTCGGAATTTGGACATCGCCGAACGCGAAGCGCTCGGGGCTTGTGACGATACTTGAGCGTGCTGCTTCGGAGGAGGGATGCGCCTCGAACCGGCCGCGAGGCCTTTTTCTGGCAACGGATATTCCGGCCGGGTTAGGCCGCGAGGAAAGCGACGGTGAATAAGAGGTAGAGGACCAACCGTTTTGAGCGGGTAGTTGCCGTGTTGCGCCCCCAGGCAAAGGCCAGCACCACGGAGCAGTATTTCTGGTGGCGATACTACATCGCCTTTAAGTGCCGGTTACCCGTTTTTACCCAGTTGGCCTGGTGCATTCAGAGCGAGGTCGTTGGAAACCGCTTATTGTGGCTATGAGCAAACTCGGGATGGAGGAGTGGACCCAAAAATTGGCAAAATGCCCCAGGGAGGATTACATGGGTCGCTCATTCCCCGTACTCGTTACAGGTGCGCGTCGCTACGCAAACAGCTTGCTTTTGACTTGGCGTTTCTTGCCGTTTCGGCATCGCTCACTAATTCGGCCGCTGCCGACACCGTGAACTGGCGTCAATTCGAAGGGACCAGCATAACTTGGGCCTACGACATCCACCCCTATGCGGATGCTCTCGCTGCGCAACTTTCCGGAGTTCGAGAAGCTGACCCGGCATCAAGGTCACGCCGGAACTCTACCCAGACGATTCTTACTGGAACAAGATGACGATCCAACTGACGACGAAGTCGCCAGCATGGGATGTGTTCGGCACTGGCATTCAGCCCGCGTAGGACCTCGCTCCGAGTGGCGCCTGCTGGACAAATACCTGAGTGATCCGAAGCTTACCGATGCTGGATACGACTACATTCGGACATGATCAAGAAGTGCGCGGCTCCTTCCTTCGCCAATGATAACTGGAACCAGGTCGTGGACGGCATCTCGTCCGGCCGCACCGCGATGACGATCGACTCAAAAATGTTCGGCTTCTGGAACGATGTTGCGGGGAAGCCGGCATCCGGCAAGATCGCCTTCGCTCCGCCGCTGCACGCACCGAGCGCCACGAGCTTGGATTCTGACATCTGGATCTGGGCTCTCGCCATGAACGCGGCTTCCGAAAAGAAGGGCACGGCCTGGCTGTTCATCCCGTGGGCCACCTCCAAGCAGGTGGCGCTCAAGGGTGCCCTTGCTGGCCAGCTCGTCAATCCGCCGCGCACGTCGACCTGGCAGGACGATACCTAGACTAAGTACGCTTCGCAGCCCGAGTTCAACAACTTCGTTGACAGCTTCAAAAAGATACAGGATCAAGCCGCGCTGGCTTTCACACCGCGTGTCGGCTTCGGCGAAGCCATGAACGCATGGGCCGTGGCGATGCAGAAGATGGCAAACGGCGATGACGTCGAGACGACGTTGAGGGCGCTTGCCGAAGAAATCCGCACTGGCCTCTGATCAAAAGGAACAGGGCAGTACTATTGCACTGCCCTGTTCCCGCCAACGGCGGAGATCACGCCGTGTCACCCCAAGCACTTAAACCCAGCGCTGCTTCGCCCGGCCGCGCCGACGATTTTTCTTGGCCGCCAAGGCGGCAGCCTGCGGCCGGGGCCACAACCGAAACGACCACGGCGATCAGTCCGTAAGCTGCCCGGGGCAGCGGAAGGGCGGAAAGCGCCTTCAGGTGGCCGCACAAGTAGGGTCTCGAGACGGACTCAGCGCGGCAGCACGCTCGATCCCATCAGCGCCTCATCGATGGCGCGCGCCGCCTGGCGGCCCTCGCGGATCGCCCAGACGACCAGCGACTGGCCGCGCCGCACGTCGCCCGCCGCATAGAGCTTTTCGACGCTGGTCCTGTAGTCCCGGTCATTGGCCTCGACATTCTTCGAGCGGCGGCTGTCAATGGCGATCTTCATCTGGCCGGCCAGTTCCGACACCGGCCCGCGAGCGGCTGGCCCGGCAAAGCCGATGGCGATGAACGCGAGATCGGCACGAATGACGAATTCGCTGCCGGCGATCGGCTTGCGCTTTTCGTCGACCTCGCAGCATTTGACCCCGGTCAGCTGGCCGTCTTCGCCGATGAACTCGAGCGTCGCCACCTGAAACTCGCGCTCGGCGCCTTCGGCCTGCGAGGACGAGGTGCGCATCTTGGTCGCCCAGTAGGGCCAGACCGAAAGCTTGTCTTCCTTTTCCGGCGGCTGCGGACGGATGTCGAGCTGGGTGACGCGGACCGCGCCCTGGCGGAAGGCGGTGCCGACGCAGTCGGACGCGGTATCGCCGCCGCCGACGACGACCACATGCTGGCCGCCGGCGAGGATCGGATGCGACGGCCACGCCACCGACTGGATCGGTTCGCCGCCGACACGCCTGTTCTGCTGCACCAGATAGGGCATCGCGTCATGCACGCCGCCGAGATCGTCGCCGGGAATGCCGGCCGCGCGCGGCGTTTCGGAACCGCCGCAATAAAGCACCGCGTCATGTTCGGCGAGCAGCTCGGCAACCGGCTTGTCGACGCCGACATTGACGCCGCAATGGAAGGTGACGCCCTCGCCCTGCATCTGCTCGATGCGCCGGTCGATATAGTGCTTCTCGATCTTGAAGTCGGGAATGCCGTAACGCATCAGCCCGCCGGGCCGGCTCTCGCGCTCATAGACATGGACGTCGTGGCCGGCGCGGCCGAGCTGCTGGGCAGCCGACATGCCGGCCGGGCCGGAGCCGATGACGGCGACGCGCTTGCCGGTCTTCTTCTCCGGCGGATAGGGCCTGATATGGCCGGTCTCGTAAGCCTTGTCGGCGATCGCCTGCTCGACCGTCTTGATGGCGACGGGAATGTCCTCGAGGTTCAGCGTGCAGGCTTCCTCGCAAGGTGCGGGGCAGATGCGGCCGGTGAATTCCGGGAAATTGTTGGTCGAATGCAGGTTGCGGATCGCATTGTCCCAGTCGCCATTGTAGACGAGGTCGTTCCAGTCCGGGATCTGGTTGTGGATGGGACAGCCCGTTGGCCCGTGGCAGAACGGAATGCCGCAATCCATGCAGCGCGCGGCCTGTTTCTCGACCTCCTTGTCCGACATCGGCAGCGTGAATTCACGGAAATGCCGGATGCGGTCGGAGGCCGGCTGGTACTTGTGCACCTGCCGGTCGATTTCGAGAAAGCCTGTTACCTTGCCCATAGTCCAGCTCCTGCTGTCCAGATGGCGCGCCTGGCGACGCCCTGCAGCTGGATCAGATGGGGCATCCCGTCCACACATGGGCCGCACCAAGTTGCCCAAAATTCGACTATGTACACTTGCCGGGCTCAAAGCTCGTGAGGGGCTCGCCATGCAGCCAGTTCTCGACTCTAATCGAAGGAGCCGGGGACTCCATCTGCAATACCACGTTGCGGTCCAAAGCTATTTCCAAAGGTTTCTGCACGAGCTGGTTTCCTCTCAGAGACGGCACACGGGTTCAGGGAGGAGCGCATCGCTCGTCTTGCCCCATTAAGTGCAGTCACAGTCACTCAGTCTCAAAAGCCATGCCAACGCGCTCAGCGCGCAGTTAGCGCCCATTGCTTCGAAAAACCTCGTCAGTGCCCAGATGTTGGTTGTAATGAACCTGACATTTGTCTGACGCTGTCAGCTTTTGGACACGCGATCACGCGCTTCGTGCCGCCAGGCCAGGCCGAGCCCTGTGTTGCCAGCGGTCGCTTCGATGATTGTACCGCCCGGCGCGAGCTGGCCACGCTGTTCGGCATTAACGATCATCGACAACGCAATGCGATCCTTGATCGATCCGCCGGGATTTTGGCTTTCGAGCTTGACGAAGAGAATTCCTGACTCCGACGTTGTACCGCTGACCAGCCGTGTTGGAGCTGAAATCAGAGGAGTTCGCCTTGGTGGAGACCTTTCGGACGCAGCGATAGCAGCCATCAACCAGCTTCTTCTAAAACACAAGGTGATCTTCTTCCGCGGCCAGGAGCATCTCGACGATGCGGAGCAGGAATTGTTCGCGCGGCGTCTGGGTAACCTTGTACCTCATCCCACGCAGGGGCCGGCAGCCGGCACGGCCTCAATCCTCAATCTCGATTCCGGCCGTGGCGGTGGCAGGGCAGACCAGTGGCATACCGATGTGACTTTCGTCGATGCCTATCCGAAATTCTCGGTCCTACGTGGCGTCGTCATTCCGGCGGCGGGGGGCGACACGATCTGGTCCAACACGCACGCCGCGTACGAGAATCTGCCGGCGCCGCTCAAAATATTGGCGGACAATCTGTGGGCTATTCATAGCAATGCCTACGACTACGCAGCCGTGCGCCCGCGCGCCACAGCCGAAGAGAAGAAGCACTTCGAGGAAGTTTTCACATCGACGATCTACGAGACCGAGCATCCGGTCGTGCGCGTCCATCCGGAAACCGGGGAGAAGTCGCTGCTGCTCGGCAATTTCGTGCAGCGCCTCGTCGGCCTTTCCAAGAGCGATTCCGCCAAACTCTACGAGGTGTTCCAGTCCTACGTCACTGCCCCGGAAAATACCGTGCGGTGGCGCTGGCAAGTAGGCGACGTCGCTATCTGGGACAACCGTGCTAACCAGCATTATGCGGTCAACGACTATGGCGACCAGCACCGGGTTGTGCGTCGCGCTACGGTTGACGGTGACGTTCCGATCGGCGTCGACGGTCGCCGCAGTATAACCCATGTCAAGGCAGCCAAGCCGGCGGCGAAGGCAGCCTGACCGTCTGAACAGGGTAAAGATGAAAACTTCGTATCGCCGCGGCCATATCGCGCTGCTTAACCGCCCCACAAAGCCTTATGATTTCCGAGAAGCAAGGCGAGTTGCGGGCTCGAGGCTTGGCCCGAAATCGAGGTCCTGCAGCGTGGCGCATGGCTCGAGTCGCTGCTCGTGGCCCCGCTGCAGCGGTACAGGTCCCCCACCGCCCCACCATCTCGCCCGCCCTGCACCTCGGATAGCGATCATTCACCGTTTGTTCATTATGATAGCGCACGATCATAACTGGACATGCTGGTAGCTCGTACATGCCTGAAGGCCCTGCGCGCCGACCCAGCGCCGGGGCCTTTTTACTTCCGCAAAATCGATTCCAGCAACGCGGGCACTTCGCAGGATGTCGGAATCCCGCGCTTGCGATGATACGCCGTACAGCGAATTGCGCGAGTCAAACGAATTTGGGTTTCTCAAATATAGAATCGTCGATACCGATCCTGATGGATCGAGCCTCGACGACGAAGTCAACCATCTTCAAACGGAATTATTCAACATTGCCGAGAGCTCCCGGTGTGCCGTCGAAGCCGACATTGGGGAGGTCAGCGGTCACCAACGATCATGGTGATCGCCAGCATCTTTCGTATTCACATAACCGTCGGCCTTGTACTTTCCCGAGGCCATGACATGAGTGGGTCTTCCAAGCACCGATTTGGCCCGGTAGGATTTGCAGGGGGCGCGGACAAGCGGATGAACAAACGGAATGATGCCGGAAAACTGCGCGCGCCTGCTGGGATTTAGCCGACCGTCGATAGGAACATAGCCCTGGTCGACGGCTTTCTGAAGGGCAAGAGTTTCGCCGACCTGGCTCAGGAACATGGCTTGTCGACAACGAGGGTGCGCCAAATCATCGAGAAGGCCGATCGGCTCGTGGGCGGCGCATTCAGACCAAGACTGAAACGTCCAACGCCTCGCCTCGGTCCGATTTCATGGTCGACTATCCCTATGTGTGCAAATGGCCGAGAAGCACCGGCTGGGTAGCGTCACGCCGCATCATTCTTTGCGGAGCTGGAGCGCGCGGGATCGCTGGAGCGGCTGGTGAAAGCGGTTGCCGGGGCGCACAACACGTGAGCTGGCGCCTCGTGTGGCAAAAGGAGAGGGCGAGAGCCCATGGCCTGCAATGAAGCGATCAAGCATTGCGATCGTGGAACCAAGCTAGTCGACCATCCGGACCGCGGCCTTCAATGCCAGCTCGCCTTGGAATCGGCCTTCCAGGAATTGGCTGAGCGCGCAGCGGAATCCGGCTGGACCGAGGAGATAGCCACGCGCTCCTCGAACTCGCCGGCGCGCGCCTCAGGAGCGACTCCGCCAATGACAGACTGAGAGGACGATTAATCGTGCCAGGGCAACGAGAGAGCGGCAGGTTCAAGAAGCTTCGCCTGAACCGATAGGAACGTCGCTGCGCCAATAAAATTGGCGGTGAAGGCTGACCGCGGCCGAGTCGGGCAAGCGAGCGAAGTGCTGAAATAAGGGCGTGAGAATCCAAGACATCGTTTGTAGAGAGCATCGAGCTTCGCGAGATTGTGGTACAGGATCGACCGCAGGTGTTCTCGCAGCGCTCGCAGAACCCGGGATTCTTCCGCGGCACCCGCCAAGGCGAAGAACGGTCAGAGTTGCACGATAACGTTTAAAAGCGAGCCTTCCTCCGAAAGTCTGCGCGCGCAGTTCCACGGTCCGATGCGCTTTCATAGCTATTCCAATCGCCGCGCCCATCCTCTCCCGGATCAGGTCCAGCGGGTCTGCAGTGCATGCGCCCCCAAAGTGGACGCCATTGGGCCGGGTGAACCGGGCTCGATTGCGCGCCGAAGGCCCGTTCCAGGCCCGGAAATCCGGGTCCGTCAGGGCGAGCGCGTGCGGGTCGAGGTAGAGAACGGCCTTGCCGAGAAAACGACCGTGCACTGGCATCGCGTGCGTGTGCCACATGCCATGGATGGCGTGCCTCACCTCACGCAGAAGCCCGCGAAAAGGCAACGGAAGATCTAGCATTTATGGGGGAAATGTTTTTTCGGAGTGCTTGACCCGCAGGAAGGGCAGGGCATGACTGCCTATCGCCCGACCCGGCCGGCCGCACTCATGACCGGCTGGGCTCGGTTAATCCTGCATGCCGCGCCCATGAGGTTGCGCTCTGTCGGGAGTGCGTCGAGCACAACGACGAGATGTAGTTCACGATCTTTGAAACGCGTGTCAACCATCCAAAGTGTGGATGCCTTTCATCGAAACAAACGATTTCATCAATGTTCTGGAATCCTGCATGGGCAGAACAGAAACCGCCCGAAAGGAGATTTTTCATGCGCTCTACCGGGCAGTGGAGTGCTGGGAAAGGGAGTTGCAACTGACCGGGTCCGACTTCTTCCGAGTCTATGGACAGACTGGGAGACGCGCACGGTGTAGCGGCTCACATCGTCATACTGCACCTACGCCACACACCGGCCGGACCTGATCCGGCTTTATGAGCATTGGGCTTTGTCAGTTGCCCAAGCGTGATGGCTTTCGCGACGCGGCGCGCCTCAGGAACTGAGCCGCGTCCAGGTCGAAACGCGGGAAAGAAAGACAGGAAACAGAATGGCCGATCAATTCGCAACGGACGTCATTGCCCTGATCAAGAAACGCGCCGAGTCGGAGAGCGGTGAGGGAATGCCTGCGTCATTCGTCGGCGAGATAACAATCGCCACGGAACTGGACGCGCTCGGGTTTGATTCGCTGGGTTTGGCGGACGTCCTCTGGGATGTGGAGCAGGCCTACGGCATCAAGATCGACATGAACACGGCCGATGCCTGGTCCAATCTCAAGAATGTCGGCGACGTCGTGGAAGCCGTCCGCGGCTTGCTTGCGAAGGAGGCTTGAATGGACAGGCGCGTCGTTATCACCGGAGTGGGCGGCCTGTGCGGACTGGGCACCGACGCCGCCTCTATGTGGAAAGAGATGCGCGAAGGCCGCTCCGCCATCGGCCCGATCGCCAATTCCGAGCTTCATGACCTGGAGGGCATGACCGGCGCTGAGATCAAGGCGCTGCCCCAGCACGACATCAACCGGGGGCATCTCATCTCCATGGACCGCTTCAGCTTGCTCGCCGTGCTTGCAGCGCGCGAAGCCATGCGGCAGGCCGGACTTTCCTGCGACGAAGGGAATGCCCATCGCTTCGGCGCTACAGTGGGCGTCGGATTTACCGGTTCATACGCAACAGAACAAACTTACCGCTCACTGCTTTTGGGTAGCGCAATCCGTGCTGAACTCTTCACTGGAGTAAAGGTGATGCCCAGCGCCGCTTCCGTCCATCTTAGCTTGAGCCTCGGCTTGCGCGGGCCGGTCTTCGGGGTGACCTCCGCATGTGCCTCGGCCAACCATGCGATCGCCTCGGCGGTGGATCAGATCAAGCTGGGCCGGGCCGACGTAATGGTTTCCGGGGGCAGCGACGCGCCGTTCGCATGGGGCGTGCTGAAAGCATGGGAAGCAATGCGCGTGCTTTCACCCGATACCTGCCGGCCCTTCTCCGCCGATAGGAAGGGCCTGGTGCTGGGCGAGGGTGCGGGCATGGCCGTGCTGGAAAGCTACGAGCATGCCACGAGGCGTGGTGCCACAATTCTTGCCGAGATCGCCGGCGTCGGCCTTTCCGCCGATGCCTTCCACATTGCCGCGCCATCTGTCGAGGGGCCAGCGTCGGCGATGCGCGCCTGCCTTGCCGATGCCGGGCTGAATGCCGAGGACGTCGACTACCTCAACGCGCACGGCACCGGTACCAAGAGCAATGATCAGACTGAAACGGCGGCGATCAAGCGTGTGTTTGGAAACCACGCTTATTCGATGTCCATCTCTTCCACCAAGTCCACGCACGCGCATTGCCTCGGCGCAGCGAGCGCGCTTGAAATGATCGCCTGCGTGATGGCAATCCAAGAGGACGTCGTGCCGCCGACCGCCAACTATCGCGAGCCAGATCCCGCTTGCGACCTCGACATCACACCCAATGTGCCGCGCGAGCGCAAGGTGCGCGTCGCCATGAGCAACGCCTTCGCCATGGGCGGCACGAACGCAGTTCTGGCATTCAGGCAGGTGTAGAAGCCATGCAAGACGCCTCATTTGAGGTCACCTGTCGTATCTAGCTGCTTGCCGGACCACTATGTGAAGCGAGCGCTATTGGCTGCCTCTGCGATGCGGGAATTGGCAGCGGACGTCTCACGATCAAACAGGCATCTGCTTGTAGAATTCTTTTAATCGTGAAGCGGCGCGAGTGCGCTATCCGTTGAGGTGAGCAAGGCCGGCGCCCTGGGTGAGCGCTGGTGTCGGGTGGTGGAAAGTACAGGGGGAGCTGTGTGGCCCCCTCTTTCTCGGCCTCGACGATGTGCGAAGGAGCCTGTGCGGCGAACGGGCCGACGCCCCAGGCTCAGAACCTGGGCGAACCTAACTCCCGCCAAAGGACAGCCCAGAGCTGGATACACGAAAGAGATACTGAACCCGCGAATCAGATTCTGATCAATCGTCGTGTCTGAGCTCCGCTCGGCTCTTACGGAGATAATCGCGCGGCCCGGCAACGGCCGCGCGTGCCGCGGGCGTGAGCTTTGCGCTTCGTCAGAAGTGCCTCGAGCGTGACGACGATAATTGACCAGCCATATGGAACGCATTCGCCCAGTTATCCAAAGCGTGGATACCTTTCATCTAAACAAAGGATTTTACCGTTTTTGCTGCAGGTCCCATAGAAGCGCTTCAAGTTGGAAAGATAGGTAGTTCCGATGGTTGCGTTGGATCCGAGGAGCATCATCTGGTGTGCGGGGCGTACAAAGTCAGTCGCATCTGCATTGCGGCTTGGTCTTTCGGCGGTCTCCACAAGTTACGCCCCGTTGGCGCGACGCCAATTATTTAACCAATGCTTGGACATTTATCTCAACCAGACAGCTACAAGGTGAGGTCTTCCATGCGCCCGAATGTCGATTGGAAGTTGTGCTGGGAAAATGAGCTGCAACTGGCCGACCATGTCGAACTCTCCGACTTTTTTCGAAAGACCTATGGACGGACTGGCGCCTTCAACGCGGAGCCATTCGAAGGCGGCCGCAGTTGGGCCGGCGCGAGGCCGGAATTCCGCGCAATCGGCTACGACGCGCATGGGGTAGCGGCTCACATCGGCATGCTGCGGCGCTTCATCAAAGTTGGCGAGGTCGACTTGATCGTCGCTGAATTGGGCCTGTACGCGGTTCGTCCGGATCTTGAAGGGCTCGGAATCGGTTTTTCGATGCGCGTGGCGTACCCAGTGCTCCATCAGTTGGGTGTTCCATTCGCTTTCGGCACGGTTCGGCACGCGCTGCGAAACCATGTCGAAAGATTCTGCAGAGCCGGCCTCGCGAACATTGTGTCGGGCGTTCGCGTACGATCGACCCGTCCAGATGTGCATCCCGACCTGCCGCCCACGCGCCTGGAAGACGTACTCGTGTTGGTTTCGCCGATCGGACGCTCGATGGACGAGTGGCCGTCCGGTACCCTGATCGACCGGAACGGTCCGGAACTATGAAGCCTCTGGACTACATATGCGAAGGGCAGAGTGACAATGCCGATGGCACTGCAGAGCGCAGCGTCTATCTGACGTTTGACGACGGTCCCAATTCATTTTTCACACCGCAGATACTCAATGTGCTGGCGCAACATCAGGTGCCGGCGACCTTCTTCGTTGTTGGGGCCTACGCGGCCGACGAGCCGGAACTCGTTCGCCGAATTATTACAGACGGGCACGGTATAGCCAACCACACGATGACTCATCCGGACCTGGCTAAATGCGGGCCCGTCGAAGTCGACCGCCAGATAGTTGAGGCAAACAGAGTCATAGGGATGGCTTGCCCGCAGGCCATGGTTCGGTACTTTCGTGCACCGTATGGCATCTGGACCGAAGAAGTAATCGCTGCATCAGCGGGTGCGGCATTGGCGCCCGTCCATTGGTCCATTGATCCACGCGACTGGTCTCGCCCCGGCGTTGACGCCATCGTCGACAGAGTGCTCGCCGATATCCGGCCGGGCGCAATCGTGCTGTTGCACGACGGGTGCGCTCCCGACGAATTGCAACCAGGCAATCAAGCCAGTCTGCGCGACCAGACGGTGACAGCGTTGTCACGCCTAATTCCAGAATTGCACGGCCGCGGATTTGTAATCCGATCACTTCCTCAACACCCCTGAACAAACAGAGATCCTATGGACCTTCTCACCACAGCCAGTACTGTTGCCGTTTCGTCTTATGCGGTGCTCTCGACTGTTTACAGAGGCATGCAAGCGGTCTACTCCCAACCGGAAAATGTTACGCCGCCGTCGGAAAGCTTGTTCGGATCCGACCGTTGGCCGAGCGTGGATGTCATTATCCCCTGCTACAATGAGGACCCGCGCACACTCGCGGCGTGTTTAGCTTCCATTGCAAATCAAGATTACGCCGGAACATTTCAGGTCTATCTGGTTGACGACGGTTCTGGAAATCGTAATGCCGTCATCCCGGTACATCACGCCTACGAGGGCGACCCGAGATTCAATTTCATTCTGCTCCGCGAGAATGTTGGCAAACGCAAGGCGCAGATCGCCGCCATCCGCCGCTCATCTGGAGATTTCGTGCTCAGCGTCGACTCTGACACGACACTTGCGTCCGACGTCATCACAAAGCTTGCAGTAAAAATGCGGGATTCCATGGTCGGAGCGGCCATGGGCCAGCTGACGGCATACAACCGCAGCGACACTTGGTTGACCCGATTGATCGATATGGAATACTGGCTGGCTTGCAATGAGGAGCGCGCGGCGCAAGGTCGCTTTGGTGCGGTCATGTGCTGCTGCGGCCCATGTGCAATGTACCGCCGGTCTTGTCTCCTTTCTCTGCTGGATCAATACGAGACGCAGCTGTTCAGGGGGAAACCAAGCGACTTCGGTGAAGACCGTCATCTTACGATCCTCATGCTGAAAGCAGGCTTTCGAACCGAGTACGTTCCAGGTGCCGTCGCGGCGACAGTCGTTCCGGACAAGATGGGACCTTATTTGCGCCAACAACTCCGCTGGGCACGAAGCACCTTCCGGGACACGATGCTTGCGCGAGGTCTACTGCGTGGCCTGGATCGCTATCTAACTTTGGATGTGATGGGAGAGAATCTCGGCCCATTGTTGCTCGGCATCGCGGTAGTAACGGCGCTCGGTGAGCTACTATTTTCACATACAGTAAATTGGTGGACGGTGCTGGCTATTGTCACGATGACCATAATCAGATCTACGGTGTTATCTTTCCGCACTCGGCAGCTTCGATTCATCGGCTATTCAATGCACGCGTTAATCAGGATATTCCTGTTGATCCCCTTGAAGGCTTACGCCCTGTGTACATTGAGCAATAGCGATTGGCTGTCGCGTAAAAGTGTTCCCCTGCCCAACAGGAGCACAAAGGAAATCACAAGCGCGATGCCGCTTGCCGGAGCAAATGCTGCGGGCAATTCTGGAATTGCGGAGTCACTTCATACTGCAGATCTTTCGCTCACAGCTGGTGAAGTCTGACGGCCTTGCAGCGCCGAGTGACCGAGTAAGTTGTGTCAGTCGACACGGGGTGAAGCTTTCGAGTTACCTATGGTCAGAACGGGAACTATCTGGAAGCGACACGTGGCATCTTGACGTTATTCTTTGGCGGAAGCGATACACGCGTCGCTCCGGCCGCGACTTTCCAAAGGTGCCATCTCAAGGCGGTGGCCTGCTCTGAACCAGAATTCGCAAGTAAGCTGCCGGTGGCCAATCGGACTCATTCCGCTTGAGATAGACGCATGTCCAATGTAGCAATCGACCTTACCGGCGTAACCAAATTATTCGGAAACAAGCTCGTTGTGGACGGGCTGTCCTTCACCGTTGCATCGGGAGAGTGCTTCGGTCTGCTGGGGCCGAACGGCGCAGGCAAGAGCACGATTGCGCGTATGCTCCTCGGTATGACCCGGCCTGACGCGGGTGATATAACAGTCCTCGGTCTACCAGTGCCGGCACGCAGCCGCTTGGCCCGCAAGGGCATAGGCGTGGTCCCGCAGTTCGACAATCTCGACCTGGAATTTACGGTACGCGAGAACCTGTTGGTGTTCGGGCGCTACTTCGGCATGAGTACAAGAGAGATCAACGCCGTCATCCCACGGCTCCTCGAGTTCGCTCGCCTTGAGAGCAAGGCGGATTCACGTGTCGGCCTGCTATCCGGCGGGATGAAGCGGCGCCTGACGCTGGCACGTGCTCTGATCAACGACCCCCAGTTGCTTGTGATGGATGAGCCCACGACCGGCCTCGACCCGCATGCCCGCCATCTGATCTGGGAGCGACTTCGTTTCCTGCTGGCGAGCGGAAAAACGATCATTTTGACCACCCATTTCATGGAAGAGGCTGAGCGGCTTTGTGATCGGCTGTGTGTTCTCGAGCGGGGACGCAAGATCGCCGAGGGCAGTCCTCATGCGCTGATCGACGAGTACATTGGGTGCAACGTGATCGAGATCTTCGGCGGCAATCCACAGGAGCTGATTTCGCTGATCAGACCGTACGTTCAGCGTGTCGAGGTAAGCGGCGAGACGCTCTTTTGCTATGCGCCTGAGCCGGAGGATGTGCGCATCCAGCTTCGCGGTCGAGCGGGTCTGCGTATTCTAGAGCGTCCACCCAGTCTGGAGGACGTTTTCTTGAGGTTAACCGGACGTGAGATGGAGAAGTGAGCAATGGGTGAACGTTTTGCGGCCGCTCTACCCGCCAACGCCTGGAACTGGATCGCGGTGTGGCGCCGCAATCATCTGGCATGGAAGAAGGTGGCATTTGCTTCAATGCTCGGCACCCTTGCTGATCCGATGATTTACCTTTTCGGGCTCGGCACTGGCCTTGGACTGTTGGTAGGCCGCATCGAAGGTGCATCCTACATCGCCTTTCTGGCAGCCGGCATGGTTGCGACGAGCGCGATGACAGCATCAACCTTCGAAACAATTTACGCGGTTTTCGGTCGAATGCGCGATCAGGGCACTTGGGAAGCAATCCTGCACACACAACTTACCCTCGGCGACATCGTTCTCGGTGAATTGACCTGGGCAGCCACAAAGGCCTTTCTGGCCGGTACGACAATTGCGATTGTTGCCGCCGCGCTAGGTTATGCCGCGTGGACGTCGGTTCTCTACGTGCTGCCGGTCATCGCTCTCACCGGGTTCGCCTTTGCGAGCCTGGCCATGCTCGTCATCGCGCTCGCGCCCAGTTATCACTATTTTATTTTCTATCAGACGCTTGTCATCACACCCATGCTGTTCCTTTCGGGCGCGGTTTTTCCAGTCGGCCAATTGCCAGGAGTGTTTCAGCAGATTGCGGCCTTCTCGCCGCTGGCGAATTCTATCGATCTAATCCGTCCGGTGATGCTCGGCCGCCTGGGCGACAATGTAGGGCTGCATATAGGCGCACTTTGCATGTTCGCTGTATTGCCTTTTTTTCTGTCGGCTGGACTGTTTCATCGACGACTAATGCGTTGACGCTTACCTACGCCCATCAACGAGAAGGAGGTCCGCAATGCCGGATTGCAAACTGCCCCCAGCGGCCCGGAGGCATGCGTGTGCCAGGAATCGCGAGTGGTACAACAACGCCGAAGCCGGGCGCCACCCAGCCGCTGCAGGCACGCGCCCATCTTCGCGACCACACCTCGGAGTACAGGCTGGGTGGTGAGGCGCGCGGACCCACCCGGAGCGTTCAAGCGATAGCAGCCAAGCTTCTTGTGCGCGTCCCCAGACCGTCGCGGCCATTATTTAGTTGGATACACATGCAATGACCCACAACGAACCAACTCCTGAGCCTTTTGTGATCCTTGCTATGCCAAGGACCGGAACACACTATTTAGAAGAATTGCTAAACGAGCATCCGACCGTTCTGAGTAACGGTGAGTTGCTAAACGAATATGATCCCAATTGGCCCAGCACGGATCGCCTGCTAGGCACGGATCGCGAGCTTCTTGAGCTTGCCTATGTGCGCTGCCCTATGCGCGACTACAAGAATGTGACGCATCTTGGCTGCAAGATCAATGAACCTCAGTTTCGCGAGCGTCCAGCATTCTTTGCGGAATTAGCTCGTTGGCCAGCACTCAAGGTCATCCTCGTTGTTCGCCGAAACGTATTGGAATCGCTCCGATCCTTTGTGCAGGCCAGGGAAAGCGGTCAGTGGCTGAAGTTCAGCTCGGACAACGATACCGCTCGGCCACCGAGCGTCAGGTTGTCAATCGCCGACTGTGAGGCTTATTTCAAAGCCGCCGACGATTTTCACGCTCGCGTTATGGACTCCTTCACGTCGACCAACCTGCTTGTAATGGAATACGAGAGCCTACTTCACGAACCTGCCCAATGCTTGGGAGCGGTTTGGGATTTCCTGGGCGTTCCAGCGCTTGAGCCATCAGATAACGCCATCTTGCAGCGCCAGGAAACGCGACCGCTTGATCAAACGGTGGAGAACTTTGACGAGTTGCGGATTCACTTCGCACGCGGACCTTATTCAAGATTTTTTGACCTCGGAGATTCAATGCGCTCCTACGCTTAATCGCTTGTACCGCGTGCTCTGATGGGCGTGTAGGATATCCTGCAGTTTGCGCGCATTCCGTCGCAAAACTGACAAACCAAAGTCACCAAGACGACAGAGATATCGGCCGGCAGTCGATCTGCGGCAGACATCAAAGACACGGCCGCAAGGCGACCTGGTCAATTCCCTCTCTGGCGAAGCACTTCTTCAGACGCGATCTTTGGCGAGCCTTGAGTGCAAATTCCGGCAAAGGTGGAGGGTTCCAGTGCGCAACCCGCACCAATCTCGCTGGACGGGACAGGCCTCCAGTTGGCACGGCGCTTGCTCCGAGATGACAGCAGCGCTCGACCGGAGCGCAGCATGGGAGAAGGAGGAGCCCCCACCCCGATCCGGTCAGGGAGAGAGAAACGGTGTTGGTTCCAAGAGTCCCCCGCGCGATCGCAGCGCCCCGCAAGCCCCATTTTGCCCGGACCTACGTGCAGGTGCTTGCCGCCATAGTCCTGGGAGCCGCAATTGGCTACCTCTATCCGGAAACCGGCCAGAGCCTGAAGCCGCTCGGCGATGCCTTCATCAAAGTCGTCAAGATGATTATCGCACCTGTCATCTTCCTGACAATTGCGACCGGCATTGCCGGCATGAGCGATCTGCAGAAGGTCGGCCGAGTTGCCGCCAAGGCGATGGTTTATTTCCTCACCTTCTCGACACTTGCACTCGTTGTCGGACTGATTGTCGCGAATATCGTTCAACCTGGCGCTGGCCTCAACATCGATCCGGCCTCGCTCGATGTCCAAGCCGTTAAGGGCTATGTGGCCACGGCTCACGAGCAGTCCGTGACCAGCTTCCTGATGAACATCATCCCGTCAACGATTGCCAGTGCCTTCGCGGAAGGCGACATCCTGCAAGTCCTGTTCTTCTCGGTCCTGTTCGGCATTGCTTTGGCGATGACCGGAGAGACGAGCAGGCCGGTCGTTACCTTTCTCCAGGCGCTTACCGCCCCCATTTTTAAGCTCGTCGGCATTCTGATGAAGGCTGCACCCATCGGCGCCTTCGGCGCAATGGCCTTTACGATCGGCAAATACGGAATCGGTTCGGTGGCCAACCTCGCGATACTGGTCGCGACGTTCTATCTTACCGCCTTCCTCTTCGTGTTCGGGGTTCTCGGCGCGGTCTGCCGCTACAACGGCTTCTCGATCTTTTCTCTCGTCCGCTACATCAAGGACGAGCTGCTGCTTGTCCTGGCAACGTCCTCCTCGGAGGCCGCGCTGCCCTCGCTAATGGAGAAGATGGAGAAGGCCGGCGCCGCCCGTTCGGTCGTAAGTCTCGTCATCCCTACTGGATACTCATTCAATCTGGACGGTACCAATATCTACATGACGATCGCCGCCCTCTTCATCGCCCAGGCGACGAACACAGATTTGTCAATTGCCGATCAGATCCTCCTGCTGCTAATTGCGATGCTTTCCTCGAAGGGTGCGGCAGGCGTCACCGGCGCCGGCTTCATCACATTGGCCGCTACTCTCTCTGTCGTGCCGAGTGTTCCCGTTGCCGGAATGGCTCTAATTCTTGGCGTGGACCGCTTCATGTCGGAATGCCGCGCGCTGACGAATTTAGTCGGTAATGCGGTGGCATCGCTCGTTGTCGCTCGCTGGGAAGGCGAATTGGACCAGTCACGGATGGAAACCGCTTTCCGCGGTTAGGGTTACATCAAACTGGCTCCCCGCAAGCAAGATCGCAACAGCGCGACGTGTAAGTAGCGGCCTTGACACAACAGTCGAATTGCCAGCCTCCAAAGAGCGCTGGAAATAGAGTACTAACGCAGTGAGTAATACAACACCATGAAGCCCCTAAGCAAACGAACGGTTCACGGAGACTCATCTGGGTGCGCATGGAGCGCTGTTCGTCGAATGCGCTATCCGCGGGGTGGGGGAACTATTTCAGCTTGCCGCCCCAAGCCGTCGCGGGATCGCACCGGATGACGGAGGACCGGCCGATCAGAATCGCTAGGGGAAAGCGCGTCACAATTGCCGATCTCGCCCGCGAAGCCGGAGTCAGCGTAGCAACAGTCGATCGGGTTCTGAACGTCCGCCTTCCGGTGCGAGAGGAGACCGCCCAGCGGGTCCATGCGGCCGCGCACGCGATCGGCTATCATGCTGCCGGTCTCATCAAACAGCGCTTGCAGCAGCACCTGCCGCACTACAAGCTGGGCTTCATCTTGAGAAAACCTGCCCACGATTTTTACCAAGATTTCGCTCGCAAGATCGAAGAGTCGGTCAGTATGGCTAAATCCTTCCACGGCCTTCCGATCATCGAGTTCGCGCAGTCACATTTGCCGCGTGACCTGCTCCCGCTTCTTAAGGACCTTGGAAGCCGCTGCCAGGCGATCGCCATGGTGGCGGCCGATCACCCGAAAATCACAGCATCAGTCGAGGAGCTCAAGGCGAAAGGTATCCCGGTATTTTCGCTGTTATCCGACTTCGCCGATGGCGTGCGCGAGGGCTACATCGGCCTCAACAACAGCAAGGTCGGACGGACTGCCGCTTGGGTGTTTTCCAAGGCCGCAAAACGGCCCGGCAAGGTGGCGGTGTTTGTCGGAAGCCATCGCTTCCAGGCGCATGCGACGCGGGAAACGGCCTTTCGTGCCTATTTTCGTGAGAACGCGCCCAAATTCGAGGTGCTTGATCCGCTCGTGAACCTTGATGAACGGCAGCTCACTTACGAAAAATTGCTGGATCTTATGCAGCGGGAACCAGAGCTCGTCGGCTTCTATATGGCCGGCGGGGGTATAGAGGGAGCAATTTCCGCGCTCCGAGAAGAGGGGAGCGGTCAGGATCTCGTCGCGATCGTGAGTGAAATGACGCCGCAGTCACGTGGGGCGCTTGCGGATGACATCTTGACGATGGCGGTCGGCACGCCAATGCGCCGACTTTGCCAGGAGCTGATAATGGCAATGGAGCGGGCCATCAAAGCCGGCGTCGCGGAGAGCCCGGGGCAGACATTTCTGCCGTTCGACATTTATCTTCCGGAAAATATTTGACCTTGATGGATTTCTATCATGAGCGCCCATTTTCCTTTCACCGATGAAAGGAAAGCTCGATTGACTCGGCCGTCTCTGTCCGATCTGTGAACCGGCGTGGTTCCGTCTTGAAAGAAGCCGGATGCCGAAATGGCAGCCGCGCTTCATGGAAGGAAAGTCAAGCAATGCGCCAGGTATCGCCCCGCTTTGCACTCGATCACATGGCGGCGCCCCGCCTTGACGTCAGTGCGCTTTTCGCGCTTGCCCGTGACCAAGGCCTGACCGACGTCCAAATCCGTTACCCTCATTTCAGCAATCCTGTCGCACGCGGCATTCCGGCTGCGGACGTTCGGTTTGCCGCTACCGAAGCGGGCGTCACGATCATCTCTGTCAACGCCTTGCAGCGGTTCAACGACTGGACTCCAACGCGTCAGGCCGAGGCAAGCAACCTCGCCGATTATGCGACGGCGTGCGGGGCGGAGACGCTCGTGTTGGTGCCGGCCAACCGCAGCTCGTGGCCCACCAATAGCGAGCGCCAGGACAATCTTCGTTTCGCTCTAAACGAGATCAAGCCAATCCTCCAGTCGCGGGGTCTGATCGGTCTCATCGAGCCGCTGGGTTTCCGAACCTGCTCGCTTCGATCAAAGAAGGAAGCGGCCGAGGCCGTTGCCGCGGTTGATGGCCAGTCCGTCTTTCGCCTCGTGCACGACACGTTCCACCACACCCTGGCCGGGGAGACATGCCTGTTCTGCGAGCTTACCGGCCTGGTGCACATTTCAAGCGTAAACGACCCGACCTTCTGGATTTACCCCGATCGCTTTCTTGCAGGTTCCGACAATGGCAGCCAGATTCAGGCGCTGCTGGATGGCGGCTACGCGGGACCTTTCTCGTTCGAGCTGGTCGAGGAAGTCCATTCTCTGGACGATCTCGCAGGCGCACTTGCCGCCAGCATCGACTTTATCCGGCGAGGGCTATTGTCGTCAGAGTAGATGGTGACAGGAGTAGTGACTATAGGTGCGCCTGAATTTTCCGTGGGTTCACAGCGGGGCAGCCATCCGAGATGCCTCCTGTATCATTATCTCCCGCATCCAGATGCTTGCCGGATCGCTATTGTGGAGGGCCGGCCATTGGAGGGTCTCGGTGAATGTGGGAAATGGCAGCGGAAGTTCGATAACCCGCAGGGGGAACGTTTTTTCGAAATGCCTGACCAGCCGTAAGGGCATGGTCGCTATACGAGCTGTGCCGGACACCATAGGTGGAATCATGCTGAAGCCCTGCACGGCGACCTCGACACGTCTCTTAAGGCCATGCTCAAGCAAAAACCATTCCTCGATAGACGGCTTCATCGTACGCCCGAACCTGACCGCGACGTGCCTCATCGACATGTATCTCTCGAATGTAAGCTGCTGTGGCAGCTGCTTGTTTGTGGGACAGCCTACGCACACGAGCTTCTCGTCAAACAGCGCAACGCTTGAATGCACACTCGACGTGAACATATCCGGTAGAATTAGAAAATCGACGTCACCGCGCCGGAGAAGCTCATCGGGGCTATCGTCGACAGGCAGCAGTTCGAAGCTGACGGCGGGGGCTTCCCGTGAAATACGCTCCACAAGCTTTTCGAAAAACACGAGCGTGACGAAATCGGAAAGAATGATCCTGAAGAGGCGATCGGCTCGAGCTGGGTCAAACGGATCCGAAGAAATAATCGAGCACTGGATGTGCTGGAGAGCGTCGCGAACTGCGGGGGCAAATGCTGCCGCACGCGGGGTTAGAAATCGTTCGCGACCTCTTATCGTAAACAGTTCATCGCGGAAATAATCGCGCAGTCGGGCGACGGCCGCACTCATGGCGGGCTGACTCAGGTTGATCCTGCGTGCCGCCGCCGAGAGATTACGCTCCGTCAGGAGTGCGTCGAGCACAACGAGGAGATTTAGATCAAGTCCTTTGAAACGCATGTCATCAGCCATCCATGGGATGGATGCCTTTAACCGAAACAAACGACTTTAACAATTTAGCATTCTTGCAATCTTTTGTCGCAAAAAGTTTATGATGGATGACGTAAAGGTCCGACATATGAGCCGCGTGATCTGCCGAAGCGAGCAATCGTTCGTACTGTGCAGGTCAGAGATTGGCAGTTTGAAACGCCGGGCCGATGGCGCCGGGCTATCAACCAGCGTCTTCGGCGGCCCCGACCTAGCTAGGCGTGGAACCTAATAGGGTGCACCCTTCCAGTCCGAGGCGACTGATGGGCGGTTTGATCCTAAGCTGCCGTGAGGCCTGTGCCAATTGTATCGGCGAAGCCAATGCAGCAGTCCGGCAGCGTTTTTGAGAGCTGTTGTAGGCTCGGCCTAAGCCCATTGGCGCAAGCCTGTCTGAACGAAGCGCTTGGCCTTGCCGCTATCCGGTATGTGATCTGTGGTGCCTTTTCGTCCTGCTGTTCTTGTTTTGGAACGCCCTTATGGTGAGCCCATCCGGGACGTGGGGCACCGGGAGCACAAAGGTGCAGGCAGGCCGTCAATAGACCGTGGGCTGAGAGCCCGAGCTCGTTACATGGCCGCCCCTCGCGACTTTCCCGGATGCGCTGCGAGCGCGGATCAGTAGATGTCGTGTTGCCCGCCAGCTCCCGTCTTTGACCGAGCCAAGAAGGAGGAACGGGCATGCTTATCATCGGACTGGATATTCACCGCGCCTTCGCCGAAGCAGTGGCATGGGAGGAGGGCAGGTTCAGGCGACTCGGCCGCGTCGACATGCGGCGCGATCTGCTGGCGGCGTTCGCCGCGAAGCTGTCGCCGAACGATGTCGGGGTGATCGAGGCCACCGGCAACGCGACGTCCGCTGCAGCTGTGGTTGCGCCGCATGTGAAGAAGGTGGGGATCGCCAACCCGAAACAGGTGTTTATCGTTGCCTATGCCAAGATCAAAACGACGATCGACGCCGACGTTCTTGCGCAGCTCTATGCCAGCGGCTTCTTGCCAGAAGTCTGGATTGCGGACGAGCCGACGCAGGCTCTGCGTCGACAGGTGACACGGCGCAATCAGATTGTCCGACAGAGATCTCGATTGAAGAGCGTCATCCAGTCGATCCTTCATAGCCACCTGATCCCGTCCTGCCCGCATGCCGACCTGTGCGGCGCCAAGGGTCGGACCTGGTTAATCGAGCAGGTCGTACCGCAGGACGAGCGCCTCGCGATCGATGGGCATCTGCGCGAGTTCGACCGATTGGGCGAAGACCTCCAGGTCATCGAACGCGATCTTGTCCGCTCGGCTCTCGAGGATGAAGGCGTGAAGCGGCTGATGACCATTCCCGGCGTCGACATCACCGTCGCGCTGGCGATGAAGGCGGCGATCGGCGACGTGTCGCGCTTCGACGATCCGCAGAAGCTCGTGACTATCTCGGGTTGAACCCAAGCGTCCGGCAGTCCGGCCAGGTCCGGCCTACCATGGGCGGATCACCAAGCAAGGCCGTGGTCATGCGCGCGGCATGCTCGTCGAGGCGGCCTGGGCGGCCGCTCGTGCTCCCGGACCGTTGCGAGCCTTCTCCCTGCGGCGTGCGAGCCCGGCGCGGACAGCATGTCGCGGCCGTGGCAACCGCACGCAAACTCTCTGTCGTGATCTGGCATCTGTTGAGAAGGGCGAGAGTTACGCGTGGGCTCGACCCTCCCTGCATGCCAAGAAGCTTGCGCGATGTGGAACTCAAGGCCGGGAGCAAGGCTGTGCGCGGCCAAAAGGGAGCGCACGCCTACAACATAAAGAGCCACCGGGAAGAAGAGCGCCGCTGGGTGGAGCAGGCCGAGGGCGCCTATGCACGCCTCGTCGCCGGTTGGAACCCACGAGGTCCGAAGAGGGTAGGCACGGATGCCGCAAACGAGGCGCGACGATAGAAGCTGCGCGGCAGGGCTCTCATCTCGGACCCTGCTCTTCGCCACGCGGTCGTCCGTGCGCGACAGGAGAATAGCGCAGATTTATCAAAAAGGCTCTTGTCGATCACATCAGTGGTCTTGGGCGCTGTACGGCCGGGTGAAGACTTTGCAGGTGGCCCGGAAAGCGTTTGACCTGTAGCGAAGCAATTGTCGTCATTACGCGCTCGACCCGGGCGCCCAGCTTGGCATAAGGGCTACGTGGCCTCAGGAAGCGTCGCCAATGCAGACCATGGACGAATTCCCAGCCGATGCCGAGATGCCGGTCGACCGTGCCTGTCGCCGTCCGGTGATGCGATGCCCCCGAGCGGATGAGTTCGCCCCGGATGCTCCCGGTCACGACGCACGGGTTCGGGTTCCAAGGCGCTCAGTTTTGTTCGCGCCCAATCGGTGTAGGACGCGGCAGAAATACGAGCGTGACGAAATCGGAAAGAATGATCCTGAAGCGGCGATTCGGTAGAGCCGGGTCAAACTATCCGACGAAATAAACGAGCACTGGATGGGCGGGAGAGCGTCGCGAACTGGAGGGCAAGAGCTCCCGGACGCAGCGTTAAGTTTGAATACCTCCGCGGACATGGTCGCGAGCTCATCGCGCAAATAATCGAGCAGCCGAGCGCCGGCCGCACTCATGACCGGCTGGGCTCGGTTAATCCTGCATGCCGCGCCCATGAGGTTGCGCTCTGTCGGGAGTGCGTCGAGCACAACGAGGAGATGTAGTTCACGACCTTTGAAACGCGTGGTCAACTATCCAAAGTGTGGATGCCTTTCATCGAAACAAACGATTTCATCAATGTTCTGGAATCCTGCATGGGCAGAAGCACCTGACGCACACCGATGCCCCACTGCCTCATAGCGTGGCGAGCGTCTTAAGAAACCGCCCGAAAGGAGATTTTCATGCGCTCTACCGGGCAGTGGAGTGCTGGGAAAGGGAGTTGCAACTGACCGGCCATGTCAAACTGTCCGACTTCTTCCGAGCCTATGGACAGACTGGGAGACGCGCACGGTGTAGCGGCTCACATCGTCATACTGCACCTACGCCACACACCGGCCGGACCTGATCCGGCTTTATGAGCATTGGGCTTTGTCAGACGCACAAGCGTCGTGGCTTTCGCGACGCGGCGCGCCTCAGGAACTGAGCCGCGTCCAGGTCGAAACGCGGGAAAGAAAGACAGGAAACAGAATGGCCGATCAATTCGCAACGGACGTCATTGCCCTGATCAAGAAACGCGCCGAGTCGGAGAGCGGTGAGGGAATGCCTGCGTCATTCGTCGGCGAGATAACAATCGCCACGGAACTGGACGCGCTCGGGTTCGATTCGCTGGGTTTGGCGGACGTCCTCTGGGATGTGGAGCAGGCCTACGGCATCAAGATCGACATGAACACGGCCGATGCCTGGTCCAATCTCAAGAATGTCGGCGACGTCGTGGAAGCCGTCCGCGGCTTGCTTGCGAAGGAGGCTTGAATGGACAGGCGCGTCGTTATCACCGGAGTGGGCGGCCTGTGCGGACTGGGCACTGACGCCGCCTCTATGTGGAAAGAGATGCGCGAAGGCCGCTCCGCCATCGGCCCGCTCGCCAATTCCGAGCTTCATGACCTGGAGGGCATGACCGGCGCTGAGATCAAGGCGCTGCCCGAGCACGACATCGATCGCAAGCAGCTCGTCTCCATGGCCCGCTTCAGCTTGCTCGCCGTGCTTGCAGCGCGCGAAGCCATGCGGCAGGCCGGACTTTCCTGCGACGAAGGGAATGCCCATCGCTTCGGCGCTACAGTGGGCGTCGGCGGCTTGGGCTGGGATGTAATGGAGGAAACTTACCGGGCCCTCCTTTTGGACGGCGCGAGGCGAGTTGGCATCCTCGCTGTACCCAAAACGATGCCAAGCGCCGCCGCCGGCCAGGTGAGCTTGCGCCTCGGCTTGCGCGGGCCGGTGTTCGGGGTGACCTCCGCATGTGCCTCGGCCAACCATGCGATCGCCTCGGCGGTGG
>SAKE01000031.1 GCA_004017275.1 Mesorhizobium sp.
TGTGGGGAGGGGTTAGGGGTGGGGGTCCGTGCCGGGCAGACATCTCAGGAATTCCATATGCGATTGCCCTGCAGTAGAGGGAAACGACATGCATAAAGGCAAAAAATTGACGGCATGGACGTTTTGCCGAGCGCGGACTATCTAGAGCGGTAACAATCCCATTTCAGGCATGGACAAAAAGGCCTCTCGGTTGGCACGCGGATTTTTCATCACCTTCGAAGGCGGCGAAGGAGCAGGCAAGTCGACGCAGATCGAGCGGCTGGCCAGGAAGATGCGCGCCAAGAAATACGATGTCCTGCTTACCCGTGAACCGGGCGGCTCGCCAGGCGCCGAAGCCGTCAGGCATGTGCTGCTTTCGGGTGCGGCCGAACCGTTCGGGCCGAAAATGGAAGCGCTGCTTTTCGCCGCTGCGCGGTCCGACCATGTCGAACAGGTCATCCGGCCGGCGGTCGAGCGTGGCTCCGTCGTGCTTTGCGACCGCTTCCTCGATTCCTCACGCGTCTACCAGGGCGTCACGGGCGGCATCGACCCGGCGTTCATGGAAGCGCTGGAGCAGGTCGCCATCAACGGCATGATGCCCGACATGACGCTGATCTTCGACATCGATCCGGTGGAGGGTCTGAGGCGCGCAACGCTGCGGCGCGGGACCAAGGCAGACGCCGACCGGTTCGAAAAGGAGACGCTGGCGATCCACCAGGCTCGCCGCGAGGCGTTCCTGGCGATCGCAGCCGCCGAGCCGGAACGCTGTATCGTGGTCGACGCAGCCGCCGATCCCGATGCGGTCGAGAATGTCGTCACTGCTGCCGTGTTCACGGCGCTGGAGGCAAGAACGCCGGCGCGCAACAGGCAGGCGACACCGGCATGATCTTCGAACGCATCGCACCCGAGCAGCACGACACGCTGGACGGCGTGCCGGAGCCATCCGAAACGCCATTGCTGATCGGGCACAGCCAGGCCGCGGGCATGCTCACCGCCGCCTATCGTGCGGGAAAACTGCCGCATGCGCTGATCTTCTCCGGGCCGATCGGCATCGGCAAGGCGACACTCGCCTTCCATCTTGCGCATCATCTCCTGAAGCACCCGGATTTCGCGCAGGCGCCGGAAAGCATTGCCACTCCCGATCCGGCGTCGTCGCTGTTTCGCCAGATCGCCACCGGGGCGCATCCCGGCGTGCTGCATCTGACCCGGCCGCCGAACGACAAGACCAAGAGCTTCAAGACGGTCGTCACCGTCGATGAAATCCGCAAGGTCAACCGCTTCCTGTCGCTGACCTCGCATGACGGCAGCTACCGGGTCGTCATCGTCGATCCGGCCGACGACATGAACGCCAATGCCGCCAATGCCTTGCTGAAAAACCTTGAAGAGCCGCCGGCCCGAACGCTGTTCATCCTGATCGTCCATGCACCGGGCAGCCTGCTGCCGACGATCCGGTCGCGCTGCCAGGTGGTGCGATTGACCCCGCTCGACGCCGACGACCTGATGGCGGTGCTGGAAACGACCGAGCCGGCGCTGCCTGACGATCCGGCGGCGCGCGCGGCACTGGTCGAGCGGGCAGGGGGTAGCGCCCGCAACGCGATCCTGTTGACGCAGTATGGCGGGCTGGAAATCGCCTCGACGCTCGACGCTCTGGTGACGGGAAGAAAGAGCGATGTCGGCGGCGCGTTTCGCCTTGCCGAAGCCGTGGCCGGCCGCGACCAGGCAATCCAGTTCGATATCTTCAACCGCCGCGCGCTGGACCTGTTGTCGGATGCGGCAAGCCAGGCAGCACTGGCCGGCGATCTCCTACGGGCCAAAACGCTGTCGGACACTTGGCATGAGGCGCTGGACGCTATATCTGAGACCGACACCTACAATCTCGACAAGAAGCAGCACGCTTTGACCATGATCGACCGCCTGAATTCTGCAATGCGAATGTGACGGTTTTCCCGATGCATGCCGTTGCCCCCAAATCCGGGGCCACTTTTGGGAGGCATGCATTGGCATCGGGATGGCAAATGCCGCCTCGATACGATATCCACCGCCACGCCTTTCCATTCAGACATTCATGACGGTTCATTCATGTCACGCGACAAGTTCTACATCACCACCCCGATCTTTTATCCGAACGGCAAGCCGCATATCGGCCACGCCTATACGGTCATTGCGACCGACGCGCTGGCTCGCTTCCAACGCCTCGACGGCAAGGACGTGTTCTTCCTGACCGGCACCGACGAACATGGCCTGAAGATGCAGCAGACGGCCGAGAAGGAAGGCATAACGCCTCTGGCGCTGGCCGACCGCAATTCGGCGATTTTCCGCGCGATGACCGAGGCGATGGGCGGCTCGAATGACGAGTACATTCGCACGACCGAGCCGCGCCACTATGAATCCTGCCAGGCAATCTGGAAGGCGATGGCCGCCAATGGCGACATCTATCTCGACCGCTATAGCGGCTGGTATTCGGTCCGTCAGGAAGCCTATTTCGACGAAGGCGAGACGACGCTCGGTGAGGATGGCGTGCGTCGCGAGCCGCTCGGCTCGCCGGTCGAATGGAACGAAGAAGAAAGCTATTTCTTCCGGCTCTCCGCCTATCAGGACAAATTGCTGGCCCTTTATGACAGCCAGCCTGACTTCGTAGGACCGGCCGAGCGCCGCAACGAGGTGCAGAGCTTCGTCAAGTCCGGGCTGAAGGATTTGTCGATCTCGCGCACGACCTTCAAATGGGGCGTGCCGGTGCCAGGCGACGACAAGCATGTGATGTATGTGTGGGTCGACGCCTTGACCAATTACATCACGGCCGCCGGCTATCCGGACACAAAGGCCGAGCAATGGCGCTATTGGCCGGCCACGCACATCATCGGCAAGGACATTGTCCGCTTCCATGCGGTCTATTGGCCGGCCTTTCTAATGTCGGCCGGCATCGAGCTGCCAGAGCGCGTTTTCGCGCACGGGTTCCTGTTCAACCGCGGCGAGAAAATGTCGAAATCGGTTGGCAACGTCGTCGATCCCTTCGCGATGGTCGAGCACTACGGTCTCGACCAGGTGCGCTATTTCTTCCTGCGCGAGGTGCCGTTCGGTAACGACGGCAGCTACAGCCATGACGCGATCGTCAACCGCACCAATGCCGATCTTGCCAATGGTCTCGGCAACCTGGCGCAGCGTTCGCTGTCGATGATCGCCAAGAACTGCGGCGGCGTGGTGCCGCAGCGCGGCGAGCTGATGGATGCAGACAGAGCGATTCTGGATCAGGCCGCAGCCGCGCTCGACACCGCGCGCAAGGCGATCGCCGAGCAGGGCATCCATCTGGCGCTGGCGGCGATCTTCGGCGTGGTGGCGGAAGCCGATCGCTACTTCGCCGGCGAGGCACCATGGGCGCTGAAAAAGACCAACCCGGCGCGCATGGAAACGGTGCTGTGGACGACCGCCGAAGTCGTGCGCCGCGTGGCGGTGCTGTGTCAGCCCTTCACTCCGGGCTCGGCCGCGAAACTGCTCGACCTGCTGGCGGTGCCGGTGCAGAGCCGCGATTTCGCGCATGTCCACGCGGATCATGCGCTGGTGCCCGGCACTGCGTTGCCCGTGCCCGAAGGGGTGTTTCCGCGTTACGTCGAACAGCCGGACGCGAACGTCTGATGCTCGTCGACAGCCACTGCCATCTGGATTTTCCAGATTTCGCCGAGGAGCGGGCTTCTATTGTCGCCCGCGCCAAGGCAGCCGGTATAGGCCGCATGGTGACGATCTCGACCCGCGTGAAGCGGTTCCAGCAAATTCTTGAAATTGCAGAGGCTTTCGACGAAGTCTATTGCTCCGTCGGCACCCATCCGCACAATGTGGCGGAGGAACTGGACGTCACCACCAACGAGCTTGTTCGCCTGGCATCTCACCCCAAGGTGGTGGCGATCGGCGAGGCCGGTCTCGACTATTTCTACGACAAGGCGCCACGCGATGCACAGGCACAAAGTTTTCGCAATCACATCGCCGCGGCGCGTGAGACCGGACTGCCGCTGGTCATCCATTCGCGCAATGCCGATGACGATATGGCTGATATCCTCGAGGACGAAACAGGGAAGGGCGCCTTCCCCTTCATCCTGCATTGCTTTTCTTCCGGGCGTCGGCTCGCCGAAATTGGCGTCGCCCTCGGTGGCTACGTGTCGTTCTCAGGCATCCTGACCTTCAAGAATTCGGCTGAGTTGCGCGCCATTGCCGCCGATGTGCCGCATGACCGCCTGCTGGTCGAAACCGACGCGCCCTACCTGGCGCCCGTGCCATTTCGCGGCAAGCGCAACGAGCCGGCCTATGTCGCCCACACCGCCAGGGTGCTGGCCGAAACAATCGGCGTCAGCGAGGCTGAGATCGCTGATCTGACGACGGACAATTTCTTTCGGCTGTTCGGCAAGATGCCGCGGCCCGTCGAGCAAAGCGCCTGAACGATGACCGACCGGCTGCGCCTCACCATTCTCGGCTGCGGCTCGTCGCCGGGCACGCCGCGCATCACCGGCGACTGGGGCAATTGCGACCCGGACAATCCGAAGAACCGGCGCATGCGCACCGCTGCGCTCGTCGAGCGGATCGCGGCGAATGGCAGCCGCACGACGGTCGTGATCGACACCGGACCGGATTTTCGGCAGCAGATGCTGCTTGCCTCGGTCCGGCGCCTCGACGCGGCCGTTTACACACACCCGCATGCCGACCATATCCATGGCATCGACGATCTGCGCGGTTTCGTCCTCGACCAGCGCCAGTTGATCGATGTCCATGCCGACATGGCGACGATGCTTCGGCTGCGAGAAGCGTTCGGATATTGTTTCGAGACGCCGCAAGGCAGTTCCTATCCGCCGATCGTCAAGCCGCACCTCATCGACCACGCCAGGCCGGTGGTCATCGAAGGAGAGGGGGGTGCCCTCACCCTTGAGCCGTTGCCGCAGATCCATGGCGACATCATATCGCTCGGTTTTCGCATCGGCGCGCTCGCCTATTGCCCTGATATCAGCGGCTTTCCGCAGGCCACTGCCGAAAGGCTGCGCGACCTCGACGTGCTGATCATCGACGCGCTGCAATACCGGGCGCACCCAAGCCACCTGTCGCTTGGCGAGGCGCTTGAATGGATCGAACGGCTGGCGCCAAGACACGCCGTGCTGACGCATATGCATGTGCCGCTCGACTACGCCACGGTGATGGGCGAGACACCCGCCAACGTCGAGCCTGCCTATGATGGGATGGCGATCGAAATCCCTTACGAATCAGCGTGATACGAATAGAGCTTCATGAGGGCTTTCGGCTCCTTGGCGCAAATATCAGCAGCGTTCCGATCCGCTCGTAGCCCATCCGGGGATAAAGCAGCGCCCCGGCGTGAGTTGCAGCCAGCGCTGAGTACATCGACCCGCGTGCGCGATCGTCGTGCAACATTTTCGACATCAAAGCCTGGCCAATGCCGCGACGCCGGTGCGACGGCTCGACATACATGCTCGAACACCACGTGGCTCCCACGGCATCCAAGCTGCGCACGCGCCCAACGATATCGGCGCCATCGACTGCCACATACTGGCGGAACGGCGCGCTGTCGCCGAGCAAATCGTCCGGGATCGGCTGCCTGCGGATGATCTTTCCCAACTGCGCCGCCCGTTCGGCCGTCTGCACGCGTTCGATCGAAGCAACCGCCGGCGGGCTCGGAATCTGGTGCAATCGATGGACGAAAAAGCCTTCGGTCCGAAGCAGCCGGTAGCCAAGCGCTTTGTAGGCGGTTCGTGTCGGCCCGTCAGGATCCTCGTTCGCGATCACAACGGAAATGGCGAAGCCCGGCCGTGCATTCTGCCGCACGATGGCATCGGCCTCTTGGGCGGCGACGTCATGGACGACCCATTCTTCGCCGCGGTAGTCGCGAGGATTCTTGCGCTCGGCGTCGCGCATCAGCCACAACGGTCCGACACGGCTGGCCTCGTAAGGAAAGGTGCGGCTTCTGTCGGCGCTGAAGCCATGCACGAACACCTCGATCGCCGCTTCGATGTCGCTGTTTGCCTTCTTCATTTCGACAGCCTAGCGTTGGCTATCCGCTCAAGGCAATACGCCACAATTGGCTCAAGCCTATGAAAATCAGCGGCAATTTCCATCTCTTGGCCAATGCACTAGTTCCATAATCTATCTTATGCGACTTTTATCTGGAGCTAGCAGTGGAGGCTGCCCGGCCATCATGGGGCAAATGACACGTGGCCCCAACCCACTTTTCCAATGAGAAATGTTCCACTGTGCCGACCGCCGAAAGAAGACAAGCCAACCTTGCAGCTCTATCCGGCCTTCGTCAGAAACGTGACGGTGAGATAGTGTTGGATCGCGTCGACCAGACGATCCGAATCGGCGCCCCAGATCAGGTGGTCATCGCCCGGGAGCTCAATAAGCGTGGCGCCAACGATGCGCTCGGACAGGTAAAGCGCTTCTTCAACCTTGACCCACCGATCCCCTTTCCTCTGGAGGATCAGAGTGGGCACATGGATCGCGTGGAGGATATTGTGGACATCGACTTCTGCGCCCCAGCGCCACAGTGCGATCGCATCGGAAGGAGACGCCGAATTCCTCAGATAAGCTGCAAACCATTGTTGCTCCTGCATATCGTTCACTAAGCTCGGCGCTCCTCTTCCCAAGTCCCAAGGCTCTCCCCAGTTGCGCTCGATTGCGGTCAATTCTTCTTCCATCTCCTCTCTGGTCTTTGCCCAAGGATAGTCCGGCGACCACAGTCCTTGAGCGTAGGCACCGTGAAGAATGAGAGCCTCGGTTCGCTCGGGATAGGTCGCCGCAAAGAGCATGCACAGGACGCCGCCTTCGGAACTGCCGAACAAGACCGTCCGTCGCGATCCGATTGCGTCGAGTACCGCCCGCACATCATCCATCCGCTCCTGCAGTGTTGGAAAGCCCACGTTGCGGTCAGAAAGCCCTGTGCCGCGCTTGTCGATGCGGATCAGCCGACAAAATGACCCAAGCCGCCGCAGCACGTGCGTAAGCCGCGGAGATTCCCAGGCATAGTCGAGGTTGGAAACCCAGCCCTGTACGTAGACGAGGTCGAACGGTCCCCCACCGGTTACCTGATAGGCAACGCTTACCCCGCCCGACTTTACATAGTGCGTTTCCGGGCGCAGCGAGACCGGGCTATCGACCGGGACAGATCCCTCAGCCCTTGCGCTCGGTGTTGGATTTTGTTTGGACGGCACGGAACGGCTAGCACGGAGCTTGTCGTACAGCTCATGCGTCTTCTTCTCCGGTTCCAGTTGAAGGTGCTTACGCAGTGTCTCGCGGCATTGCGCATATTGCTTCAGTGCCATGTTCGGTCGGCCTTGGCGGGCATAGATTTGCATCAAGGCTCGGTGGATGTCCTCCCTTAGCGGTTCCAACACCAGCAGGCGCGTCGCCGCTCGCACGCATGACGCAAGACTGTTCGTTGCGGAATAATGCGCGACGAGCCTCTCCAACACCGCGACTGCGATCGTCCGCAATCGCTCGCGCTCCACCCTTAGCCAGTCTTCGAACGGCTCCTCCTTCAGGTCGAAGCCATCGAGGAGGTCGCCACGATAGACAACGAGCGCCTGCTCGAGTTGCTCCGGTGTGGGGCCTGCGGCCAACTCCTCGAACCGCGCGACATCGAAATCAAGATCGTCAAGGTTAAGGGTGATGCTGCCGCCGTCGGTCAGGAATTTACCACCGTCGGTAGAGCCCATCGCCTTTCTGATGACGGACAATGACTGTCGCAGGTTCATCCTGGCCTGGGACTCGGTGTTACCGCCCCACAGCAAAGCGGCCAATTTCTCGCGCGACTGGGAATTCCCGGATTGCAGGGCGAGATAAGCCATCATGGCGCGCGCCTTGCGACTGAAAGCAGGGACCGCCGCTGCATCACCGACAAAGTCAAAACCACCTAGCAGACAGAGATGAGGGTGCGCCATCGGATCCGCCCACAGCCACAACGTCCCCGTGATCCTTTCCTGTCCCTGCCCCTAATTCAACTGTGATTTTGCCGACCCAGTGCTTTTCACGAATCTATCACGCTGGTTCCAACGCGTTTCTCACGGCGCTGGAGCACATTGTCGGGACAGACAGTCTTACCTTTGGAGGAGAACGTGCTGCGCCCGAACTCGACTGAATGGCCCATCTGGCACGATGATCCCTGGCAAAATCCGCAGCCGCGCGACGGGGCTCTGCCCCTTCGCCACGATATTGCGCTTGCGCGTTATCTTGAGAAACAGCGGGCCTGCCGGGCATCGACCATCCGCCGGTTCGATCTCTGGGTTTCCGCGATTGGTCTGTGCGCGCTGGTAGCGCGTGTCGGGCGAGCTTCTTCCTGTGCCCGGGTCCTCCCATCGAAGCGGCTGAGCAGTGATTGTCGAGAGGGTGACATGGGGTATCTGGGGCGATGATCTTCATGCGTGACGGTGACGAAGAACGCCTCAGAACTACTTACGAACGCGTGCAGGAGCGGAAGTCTTTCGGTTTGACGGCGATCAGCAACCCACTTTTGGGAGTCCGCTGTCGGGTGGCGCGATGGGTCGCCAACTGGCGGCGACACGCGCAACACGAACTAGTCTGTCGTGAACTCAACCGACTGAGTGAATTCCAGCTGAATGACATCGGTGTCACGCGGTCTCCTCGACGGGAGATCAAGCTCGACATGGGCCGGGGCGTTCTCCCAGCCGTGATCATGGAGTTCGAGTACCGCCAACGCGGAGAAAAGTCCCAGGACAACCGAGAGGGAGCTCCCTTGGACGGGTAGGCCTCCCGGAGCGCCAACCAAAGGCAACGTCAATCGTCTTCAGCGAATTCCAGTGTCAATATGCCGAGGGTTTAAGGCGTCATCTTCGAAGCAACTTCCCAAAGTGCCCAGGCTTTGCGGCGTGGGTCCTGCACGGTCTGCGTAAGTTGCAGCGCTTCGGACGGCTTGCCCGCTTCCGCGAGCGCGGCGGCGGCGAAGGTGATCAATATTTCCTTGTTGTAGTCGCTCGTCGCGGAATCGATGAAGGTTTGCGCAACCGGCAGGTAACCGGACAAGGTCAGCGCTCGAACCAGACCGCTGGCCATACGGTCGCGGTTGAAAGTGACAGGGTCGTCGCGCATCGCCTTCTCGATGACCGCGAAGACTTCCGGCTGGCGGGCGCGTTCCGCAACGTTGATGAAGGCATAGGCCCGGTTGGACGCAGGAAGTGTCCGGGCAAGATCGATTGCCTTTTGCCACTGCCCCGTGGCGGCCAGCGCACAGATGACGTCCAGCGCAACGTAGGGGTAGTCGTCGGGCGGCACTTGCGCCAAAGAGACGAGGACCGCGTCGGCAGCCGCCTTGTCCTTCGTTTTCGTCGCAATGTAGGCCTTGCGGCGAACGGCGCTTGGATCGGATGAGGTCAGGTAAGGCAGCATCGGTTTGGCGCGCTCGGTCTCGCCGCTGAAATAGAGTGTTTCCGCGGCCAGCCCCGCCAACTCCTCCCGCTCTGCCTCCGGCACGTCGCCCAGGTGCTTCACCGCTTCCGCCACACGGCCGGCGCGCAAATTGCCGAGCACCTGCCAATAGCTGAGCTGGAACCGATACTGCGGCTGGATGGCTTTCAGCAAGGCCGCGAGTTTGTCCTCGCGGCCCAGTTCAACAAGGACCGGGCCGATGACGAAGGCGTATTCCGTCTCCGACGTTTCGAGGCGTGAAAGGGTCGCTTGCAGATCGGCCAGACGGTCGGCGCGGGCAAAAGCCGCGATTAGGTCGGCCAACGCGATCGTGTCCGTCTTCTTCAACTGGGCGGCAAATTCGAGCGCCAGATCGAGCCGCCCGGCGCGAGACGTTGCCTCGACCATGCTGCCGTAGGGCAAGTTCTCCGTCGTCAGCGGTGCCGCGGTGCGGATCGCGTCCGCAGCCATGTCGAGCGCGCAGGATCGTGTCGGCTTGGCCTGGCACATGAGCGCGGTCAGGCTCTCCTGGGCTAAGCCGGCGCTGGGCGCGGCAAGCAGCAGAGCGGCAAGAACCAAACGACGCATCGAATGCCTCCGGAAAGTGCGCTTTCACCGCATTGGGCTTTGGCCCGACTGGATCGCGTGCGACGATCCACCTAAGCAGAGATTCGTTGGTTGGCCAACAGATCGCGGTTTCGACACTTTTCAGTTCAAGCGATCGGTCTAAGAGCCCACTATTCCAGATTGACCACCGCTTCCACCTCGAACAACATGAGGTCAATCGCAAGCTTGGGAACAGGAACCAGCGTCTGCGCCGGCAGCGCCTCGCCGAACATGTCCTTGACGTTCCTGGTCAACACCTCGAGCTTGGACATGTCATGGTCGACCACGAAGACCGTGAGCTTGGCGACCTGATCCGGCCTGGCGCCGATGCCCTCAAGCGCGGCTCGCAAATTTGCGTAGGCCTGCTTAACCTGGACGGCGACGTCCGGCGACAAGGCTCCGGTGCTGTCCTGGCCGCCCTGCCCGGAGATGTAGGCCACCCGGGCTCCGCGGGGCGTGATCACCGCCGTGCTGTAGCCATTCGGCGACGGGTCGTAGAGGTTCTGCGGATTGACGATGGTCAGCTTGAGATCGTTCCCAGTCGCCGTCGCCGCTGTGGAAACTGCCATGGTCATGATGATTAGCCCTCCGGTAAGCAGATGCTTGATTGCGCGTGACATGATTTTCTCCTGGCTCTGCTGACTGCGAATAGCGCACTCGCGGCCGGCATGATTGAACTTTAACCAGATCGCTCATACGATTAATCGTGCGATGTACGAGTCATCGTATGGTACATCGTACTAGTCAAGCGATCAGCGTCGACATTCCTGACGATGCCTGCCAAAATCGACGTTCGGCCAGCAAGGAAGACAGATGGCAGCCAAACCCCGCGGTGCCAGCAAACGATCGCAACGGACAAAGCTCCAACCCGTGCAGGAAGCGAGCAGTGAATCGCCGCTCTCCCGGGACCGTATCGTGGCGACCGCGGTGGAGCTGCTGGACGCCCGGGGCATAGACGGATTGACGATGCGTCGGCTGGCCGATTGCCTCGGTTCGGGCGTGATGAGCCTGTATTGGCACGTCGACAACAAGGAGGATGTCTTTGATCTGGCCCTCGATTCGGTGCTCGAATATCGCGGATCGCTTGACATAGTTGAGTCTCAGGACTGGCGCGGAGACGTTGTTCATATGCTTGAAGACTGGCGCGCCAGAATGTTGCGCCACCCCTGGTCGGCATCGCTGTTGCCGCGCCGGGCACTCGGCCCGAACATCCTCGGTCGCCTGGAAATGCTGAGCAAGACCTTGTCCAGAGCCGGTGTAGCGGACGCAGATCTGAACGTCGCGATATGGTCGCTCTGGAACTATGTGATGGGCGCCACCCTCACCCGGGCCAGCTTCGACCTCTCGGACGACGACAGGGCGGCCGGGCAGCAGCGTCTTACAATTCTCAGCGAACACTACCCGACAATCGAACGCTCTCGTCTGCTGTTGGATAATGATTGGGATGGCGCCTTCCGGAAAGGCCTCGACTTCCTGCTCGATGGCCTCTCTCCCGGATAATGAACTCTTGCTTGCCATCGGTGGCCGTCACCGCATCGCACTCTGGTTCATCTGCTGGATTCTTGATGCTACTTTCGGCAGGTGTTTGCCTTTACAGGCAGGTCTGGTAGCGCTACCGTTTCATCATCGCGCGTGACCAGGGAGGAGCTTGGGAACTGTCGCGGGCCAGATAGAAAGCGGTTCCCTTCGACGACGTCGCAGGAATCTGTCGGGAGGAAATCGATGGCGTCTGTCGCGATTGGCGATGTCTACAAATCGTTCGGGACCGTCGAGATTCTCCACGGCGTCAGCGTGGATATAAAAGACGGCGAATTCGTCACTCTGGTCGGGCCGTCGGGCTGCGGAAAGTCGACCCTTCTCAGGATGATCGCCGGCCTGGAAAAGATTTCGCGCGGCCAGATCGCGATTGGCGAGCGTGTCGTCAACAACGTGGCGCCAAAAGAACGCGACGTCGCCATGGTCTTCCAGAACTACGCGCTCTACCCGCACATGACCGTCGCCGAGAACATGGCATTCTCGCTCATGCTCAAGGGTGTTTCGAAAGCCGAAAGCGATGCCGGCGTTCAGCGCGCGGCCGAAATCCTTGGACTAGTGCCGCTGCTGTCGCGCTATCCTCGGCAGCTTTCCGGCGGCCAGCGCCAGCGCGTCGCCATGGGTCGAGCGATCGTGCGCGATCCGGCTGTCTTCCTCTTCGACGAGCCGCTCTCTAATCTCGACGCCAAGCTCCGAGTGCAGATGCGCGCCGAGATCAAGGAACTGCACCAGCGCCTGAAGACCACGACAGTCTATGTCACTCACGACCAGATCGAAGCCATGACCATGGCCGACAAGATCGTCGTCATGCACGACGGCATCGTCGAGCAGATCGGGCCGCCGCTGGAACTCTATGACCGGCCGAACAATCTTTTTGTCGCCAGCTTTATCGGCTCGCCGGCCATGAATTTGCTCAGGGGCGAAATCGCCACCGACGGCTCGCCGTCCTTTCGAGGCTCCGGGGGGATCTCAGTCCCGCTGGCCTCGGCATTTTCCATCGGCAATGGCGAGCCGGTGGTGCTGGGAATACGGCCAGAGCATTTGCGGCTGTCCGACCACCAGGGCATTCCGGTCACCGTCGCGGTGGTCGAGCCAACAGGGTCCGAAGTGCAGCTCATAGGCCGGACAGCCAGCGGCGAAGAGATCGTCGCGAACTTCCGGGAACGCCATTCCTTCACGCCGGGCGAAACCATCCGGCTTACGGCCGATCCCGGCCTCATCCATCTCTTTCACGGCGAAACCGGACAGCGATTCGAAACACGCACCGAGCAGTAGGACTTCACGGCAAGGACAATAAACAGGAGGAAACGAGCATGAAATTCACCAGACGTGACGTGATCCGCACCACCGCTGGCGCCGCGGCGGGTGTCTTGGGAAGCCGGTTCGTCGGCTCTCCCGCTTTCGCCCAACAGGGATTGACATATAAGCCCGAGGAAGGCGCAAAGCTGCGGCTGCTGCGTTGGTCACCGTTCGTGCAGGGCGATGAGGACCAATGGCTGGCCAATACCAAGCGGTTCACCGAGGCTACAGGCGTCCAGGTTCGCGTCGACAAGGAAAGCTGGGAGGACATTCGCCCCAAGGCGGCGGTCGCCGCCAATGTCGGCTCCGGTCCGGACCTCATGTTCGTCTGGTTCGACGACCCGCATCAGTATCCCGACAAGCTTCACGATGTGTCGGAGCTGGGTGAGTATCTGGGCGCGAAATATGGCGGCTGGCACGACGGGCCAAAGCAGTATGCAACACGGGAGGGCAAATTCCTCGGCCTGCCCCTAGCTACCATCGGCAATGCCATCGTCTATCGGGAGAGCTGGGTGAAAGAGGCCGGCTTCTCGGAGTTTCCGAAGGACACCGCAGGCTTCCTCGAGCTCTGCAAGGCCTTGCAGGCGAAGGGACATCCCGCCGGCTTCACGCACGGCCATGGCGTCGGCGACGGCAACAACTACGCTCACTGGCTGCTCTGGAGCCATGGCGGTCAGATGGTCGACGAAGGCGGAAAGGTGGCGATCAACAGCCCGGAGACCCTCAAGGCAATCGAATACGCGCAGGAGCTCTACAAGACCTTCATCCCCGGCACCGAAAGCTGGCTCGACGTCAACAACAACCGCGCCTTCCTGGCCGGCGAACTGGGGGTGATCGCCAATGGAATTTCCGCCTACAACACGGCCAAGATCAACAAGGACAAGGATCCAAAGCTGGCTGAAATCGCCAAGGACATACGCACGACCAACCTGCCGATCGGCCCTGTCGGCAAATCCGTCGAGCTGTTCCAGGTGACCACGGCCGTCATTTTCGACTACACGCCCTACCCCAACGCGGCCAAAGCCTATCTGCAGTTCATGTTCGAGGATCCGCAAATGTCGGACTGGATCACTTCCTCGGCGGGCTACTGCTGCCAGACACTCAAAGCCTTCGACAACAATCCGGTGTGGACGGCCGACCCGAACAATGCCGCTTATGCGAAAGCCTCGGCGACGCTGCGTCCCAACGGCTATGCCGGGCCGCTCGGCTATGCTTCGGCAGCGACCATGGCCGATTATGTCCTGGTCGACATGTTCGCCAAGGCCGTGACAGGTCAGGCGACGCCGCAAGAGGCGATGGAAGAGGCCGAGAAGCGAGCAAACCGGTACTATCGCGTCTGATCACCACGCTGCCGGGCAGCCGCGAGCGCGCTGCCCGGCCAAGTTCCGGATTCGCGTGGCGGCCGCTCGGGTCGCGATGCACCAGACTTCGTGAGGAGCCACCCCATGGCCGTGCCTTCTGCCGCCGTTCAGCCGCGTCCGTCGATCCTGTCGCGGAGCCTGTCGTCACTGGCCGAAAGCCGGAACGCGCTTGGCTTCGGCTTCATGCTGCCGGCGGCGGCACTGCTACTTGTCTTCCTGACCTATCCGCTCGGCCTCGGCGTCTGGCTTGGCTTCACCGATGCCCGCATCGGCCGCCCCGGCATCTTCATCGGCCTCGAGAACTACGAATATCTTTGGAGCGACGCCGTCTTCTGGCTCTCCGTCTTCAACACCTTGCTCTACACGATCAGCGCCTCGATCCTGAAGTTCGCGCTTGGCCTCTGGCTGGCGCTCATTCTCAATCAAAACCTGCCCTTCAAATCGTTCTTCCGCGCGATTGTCCTGCTGCCGTGGGTAGTGCCGACGGTGCTGTCGGCCATCGCCTTCTGGTGGATCTACGATGCGCAGTTCTCGATCCTGTCCTGGGCGCTGCAGCAGATGGGCCTTATCGACCATCGCATCAATTTCCTCGGCGATCCGACGAACGCGCGGGCGTCGGTCATCGCCGCCAATGTCTGGCGCGGCATTCCGTTCGTGGCGATCACATTGCTTGCAGGCTTGCAGACGATTCCGCAGTCGCTTTACGAGGCTGCCACGCTCGACGGTGCCAGCCGCTGGCAATTGTTCCGCTATGTGACGCTGCCGCTGCTGACGCCTATCATCGCCATCACCATGACCTTTTCGGTGCTGTTCACCTTCACCGATTTCCAGCTGATCTATGTGCTGACTCGCGGCGGACCGGTGAATGCTACCCATCTGATGGCGACATTGTCGTTTCAGCGCGGCATTTCCGGAGGCCAGCTTGGCGAGGGCGCTGCAATCGCGGTCGCCATGATCCCATTCCTGCTTGCAGCGATCCTGTTCAGCTATTTCGGCCTGCAACGCCGCAAATGGCAGCAGGGCGGCGGAGACTGACAATGACCGCGATTGCAAAAACGAAACGTCCGGAACTCGACGAAGGCGGCATGGGTTACCTTCAGAGTCTGCCGCGCCGCGTGGTGACGGTCTATCTGCCGTTGCTGGTGTTCGTCATCGTGCTGCTGTTTCCGTTTTACTGGATGACGATCACGGCTGTTAAGCCCAATCTCGAAATGACCGACTATGCAAATTTCAATCCGTTCTGGGTCGTGCACCCGACCTTGGAGCACATCCGCTATCTCCTCTTCGACACGTCTTATCCGGGCTGGCTGCTCAACACGGTCATCATCTCGACGGCCGCCACTTTCCTGTCGCTGCTGGCTGCGGTGTTCGCGGCCTATGCGATCGAACGGCTACGGTTTTCCGGGGCACGTCAGGTTGGTCTCGCAGTCTTCCTTGCCTATCTTGTGCCGCCCTCGATCCTTTTCATCCCGCTGTCGGTGATGGTGTTCAACCTTGGGCTCTACGACACGCCCTTTGCGCTCATCCTGACCTACCCAACCTTCCTGATCCCGTTCTGCACCTGGCTGCTGATGGGGTACTTCCGTTCCATCCCGTTCGAACTGGAAGAATGCGCGCTGATTGACGGGGCGAGCCGGTGGCAGATCCTCACCAAGATCGTACTGCCACTGTCGGTGCCCGGCCTGATCTCAGCCGGCATATTCGCATTCACCCTTTCATGGAACGAGTTCATCTATGCCCTGACGTTCATCCAGTCGTCCGAAAACAAGACAGTACCGGTCGGGGTGCTCACGGAGCTTGTCCGCTCCGACGTCTATGAATGGGGGGCACTGATGGCGGGAGCGCTGATCGGCTCCTTGCCGGTCGTCGTGCTCTATTCGTTCTTTGTCGAGCATTACGTTTCCTCGATGACTGGCGCGGTGAAGGAATAGCACCCTCGCCTTTGCGCAATCATGAGGTATTTTCCCGGCGGCAGGGAATGCCCGATGAAGGGCACCAGGCGGCCGGTCGATAGGTGCCGGCAACACCGAAATTCAGCCAAACTATCATCAGGACCATCAAGACATGACCGCCTCGCCTCCCTTTCTCGGCTTTCCCGACCGCCTCGCAGATGGCCGGGTGCCCCGTGCGGTGATCTTCGGAGCCGGTCACGGCAGCACCTATCCCGGCAAGGACAGCAGCGGCCATGCTTTGGCCGCCGACGCTATCCGTGCTGCCAGCCAGGACGACGCAGCGCTCATCGGGCACTGGGATTTCGATCTCGGCGGCCCGCTGTTCGACGGCAACCCGGTCTGCTGCATCGACGCCGGCGATATCTTGACCACCATGCATGACAATGCCGGCAACCGGGCCCGGATCGTGGCTAAAATGCGTGAAATCCTGGCATTGCCGGCCGTGCCGATCCTGATCGGCGGCGACTGTTCCATGACCGTTCCCTTCCTCACCGGCTTTGCGGATTGCGGGCCGGTCTGGGTCCTGCAGATCGACGCCCATATCGACTGGCGCGACGAGGTCTATGGCGAACGCCACGGCTATTCGAGCCCGATGCGCAGGGCGAGCGAGATGGCGCATGTCGCAGGCATGGTGCAGGTTGGCCTGCGCAGCGTCGGCAGCGCGCGCCTCACCGAAATCGAAGCGGCACGGCGCTATGGCAGCCGCTTCGTGACCGCCCGCGAGGTCCATGCCCAAGGCGTCGAAGCCGCGCTCCGGCATATTCCGCAAGGCGCGCGGGTCGCCGTCACCCTCGACTGCGACAGCCTCGATCCAAGCATCATGCCGGGCGTGGCGGCGCGTACACCCGGCGGCCTCACCTACACGCAGGTGATCGACCTGATCGCCGGCCTTGGCAAGCGGACCAGGATCGCAGGATTCGACCTGGTGGAGCTCTATCCCCCCGCCGATATTGACGGCCTGTCAGCCCTGACTGCCACGCGGCTTCTCGTCAATGTTATCGGCACCATCGTGCGGCAGGGTTGAAAGCCGGCTTCCTCTCATAGCATGACGGCCCGACGAGGTTGCATCCGCTGCCGAGAGGATACCCAGAGTCGGGCCTTGCACTCGGGCCGCAACTTGGCGTTCAACATCGAATGGCGTTGGGCTTCCCAGAGGGAAGTCATTCCTGTCGACCACATCTGCTCGGGTTCCCTAGAATTGCTAGAGGTTCCGGCCGCGTGCGGCTACATCCGCCGGCGCCTCATCCGCCGGATAGCCGAGATCCTTTTTTTCCGGCAGAGATAGGCCGGCAAGTGCCCTGCGCTGTCTGAAATCCTGATATCGGCGTCGAAACCCTGCGAAGACACGCGCGACATGCCCGGCGAGCAAACCGGCAAAACGGGAGGTCGGCTGGAAGGTCCTGAGGCTGATGGAGGTCATTTTTATTCTCCCTCGTTCGAATTCATGAGGGCAGTCTCCCGCCGGCGCGCTTTATCGATGTTCATCTAGGCGTGAAACCGGAGGAGAAACCGCTACCGAAGCCGCTAAATCGTCGTTAAGTCGGCAGCGGGAAGTGATATTCTACCCAATGCTGTTACATGGGGGCCGGGGTGCACATCGGATTGCTTGGCGGTATCGAGGTTGCCTCTTCAGGCGGGCAATCCCTGCGCTTCGCGACGCGCAAGACGTCGTTGCTGTTTGCCGCGCTCGTTCTGGCCGGGTCCAAGGGCCTTCGCCGCGAGAGGGTGGCGGCGATGCTGTGGGCCGACAGCGGCGAGCAGCAAGCGCGGAACAGCCTGCGCCAGGCGCTGGTCGACATCAGGCGGCTGTTTCCGACCACCGGCAACGAGGCCATACGCGTCGAAGGCAATGCCCACACCATATGGCTGGCGGCAAATGCCGACGAGGCCGACATCTGGATGTTCGACCGGAATATCCAAGCCAGTGATGGCGCCAGCCTCGCGACAGCGGCGAACCTCTACCGGGGCGACTTGCTCGACGGTTTGTCGTTTCCCGGCGAGATCGACGAATGGCTTGCGCCGCTTCGAGCAAACTATGCCCGCAAGGCGCTGGACCTCGCCGAGCGGCTGAGCCTTCTGCCGGAGATGGACGCCAGTCAGGAAATGGCTTGCGAAAGGCTGGCGGAGCGGCTGGTGGCGCTCGATCCATGCGCCGAGCAGGCCCACCGCGCGCTTATCCGCATCTTTCGCCGTCGCGGCAAAACCAACGACGCCTTCCGCCAGTTCCTGGCCTGCAAGGAGGCGCTGAAGCGCGAACTCGGCGTCGCCCCTGAGGCGGCGACGCAGGCGCTGGTCGAGCGTATCGAGGCGCCTGAGGCAGAGCATCGGCACGAGCAGGCGCCCAGCAGCTCCGGCCCGCCCGAAACCAGGGCGCCGCGGCGGGAAACGGTGGCGGAACCGGCGCGCCCCGCCGTTTCCATACCGGAAAAGCCGTCGATCGCGGTGCTACCGTTCCAGAACATGAGCGGCGACGCCGAGCAGGACTATTTCACCGACGGCGTGGTCGAGGAGATCACCACGGCGCTGTCGCATGTGAGCTGGCTGTTCGTGATCGCTCGGAATTCCGCTTTCGCCTATAAGGGTCAGGCGGTCGATATAAAACGCGCGGCGCGGAAGCTGGGAGTGCGCTACGTGGTTGAGGGCAGCGTGCGCAAGGCGGGCAGCCGGCTCCGCGTCGCGGGCCAGCTGATCGAGGTAGCAACGGGCGCGAGCCTGTGGGCCGACCGTTTCGAGGGCGACGTCGCCGACGTGTTCGAACTGCAGGACCTCGTCGCCTCCAGCGTCATAGGTGCGATTTCGCCCAGGCTCGAACAGGCCGAGATAGCGCGGGCCAAGCGCAAGCCGACCGAGAGTCTCGACGCCTACGACAATTACCTACGCGGCATGGCGAACCTTTACCGCTGGACGAGAGCGGGACTGGAGGAGGCGCTGCCGCATTTCTACAAGGCCATTGAGCTCGACCCTGACTTTGCCGCCGCGCAAGGCGCTGCCGCTTGGTGCTACTTCTGGCGGATGGCGAACGGCTGGATGACGGACCGGCAGAAGGAGAGCGCCGAGGTTTCCCGGCTGGTCGGCAACGTCACCATAGCCGGCCAGGACGACGCGGTAGCGCTGGCTTTCAGCGGCCTCGCACTGGGCTATGTCATCGGCGACTACGAGGCTGGTTCGGCACTGACCGACCGGGCGCTCGCGCTTAACCCCAACTGCGCTGCCGCATGGAGCGCCAGCGGCTGCCTAAAAGCCTGCCATGACGACCCGGACATCGCGATCGAGCATCTGTCGCGGGCAAGGCGGCTGAGCCCGCTCGATCCGCTGACTTTCTTCATGCAGTGCTTCACGGCCTTCGCCCATTTCGTGGCCGGCCGCTATGATGCCGCCTGGCCGATCGCGGAGGCAGCATCCCGCGCGCAGCCCTATTATCTCACCGGTCTACGCGTGGCCGCAGCCAGCAACGCCATGGCCGGCAGGCTGGATGCCGCGAGCAAGCACATCGCGCTGTCGCTGCAGCTCGATCCCGAATTGACCGTCTCCAACCTCAGGCACCGGGTGGGGCAGATCAGGCCGGCCTATTTCGTCAGATATGTCGAGGCACTGCGGCTAGCCGGCCTGCCCGATTGAGCCGGGCGGCGAGAGCCCGCTCCCTGACCGCCACACGGCTTCTGGTCAATGTGATCGGCACCATCGTGCGGCAGGTTTGATATCACAGCCCTGCTTTTCGCCATAGACCGGCCCAAAAGCGCTTGAGCGAGCTCGCGGTCGAGATAGGCGGACGCTTTTCCACGCCCGGGTATTCGATCCTGTCTTGTCCGACCGGCTCGTCGCTCCAGACCATGGCGAAGGCAATGCCTTTCAGCCCAAGTTCTCCGATCCGACGCACGATCGACTCCTGCAGATAGATACTGGATACTCGCACACCGTCGGCACGCTCGGGCAGCTTGAATATCTCGGCGTCGCCAATGGCGTCCGGTCGAAGAACGGTGCTTTCGATCATCATTATGCCGCCATCGTCAAAGCGAACGAGCTTTGAGCGTTCCTCATCCAGCGCATCGACCACAGTGGTGACGTTGAACAGCGATATGGCTTCGTCAGAACGAAGCGGCAGGAATTCACCGTACGGTTCGAGGGTTGGCTTCAGCAACTCCAGCGCCCTCGCCCGCAAGATGAGCACCTCCTCACCAAGCCAGGGAAAATCTGAATGTTGCCGGGGAGATCCGTCCTCTTGCTCGCGCAGGAATTCCATTCGAGGCGCGTGCCATCCTGTCTGCCGCTGGCCGCCAAGCGCCGCGAACAGCTCGTAGTCGTCCGCCTGCCGGGGAAGGACCCATTCCTGTCCCTCCACCACGCTCAGAACATAGATTTTCATCCGATCTCCCCGCCTCCGCGCAGTGCCCGTAAGGCTCCGCCTCCTCCCTGGATTTATCCAGATCGAGGCAGAAAATCGAGGACCGCCGCGACGATCGCCTCGGGAGCGTCTTCCTGGACGAGATGCTTGGCATCCGGAATGACGATAAACTGCGCAGCTGGAATGCGACGCGCGAGTTCTTCTCCAACCTTCAAGGGAATCCAGTCATCATCGGCGCCCCACAGGATAGACACCGGGCAGCGGATTTCGCCGTAGCGCCACTCAACCTCCTGGCTGTATTTGTCGTCCATCTGAGCAACTTGACGCCAGAACGCCTTCTGACCCGACTCCCCAAGCCAGGGATCGAGATATAGCTTCATTTCGGTTTCTCGGAGCGGATTTCGAACGGCGCCTCCGATATACGCGCGCAAGATCGCCTCATGAATATAGGCCGGCAATTCCGAAAACACGCCCTCGTTTGCCTTGGCGGCCTGTACCAGGGGCGAGCCCTGCGGGCTGATCGCGACCGGGTCGATCAGAACGAGCGAACGATAGTCCAGACCGTCGATCAGGTGTGCGCGGAGCGCTGTCGAGCCGCCAAAGTCATGTGCGACGATGTCGGGCCGGTCGATGTCCCAATGAGCGCACAATGCCGCGAACAAGCCATTCTGCATGCCACGGGAAACGTCCGTGTCGGGTTTGGCGGACTGCCCGTAGCCGAGCATGTCATAATAAAAGACGCGACGATGCCGCGCGAGCCATGGAGCAATGCGCCGCCATGCCAACGAAGAAAACGGCGTGCCGTGCATGACCACAGCCGGTGGGCCGTCGCCGATCACCCCCCATGCAATGTTGTGTTCACCGAACTGGAACCGTTCGGGCAGTTGCCACGCCATTTTGCTCTCCATGCGTCCTACACGGTCAGCCGGGAAACGTTCCGTCATCAGAACTCGTTCCGGCAGCTCGCCACGAGAATCTCAGCGCAAATCCCGTCGGTCGAGCAGGATGCGATGAATCTGGATCCGCTGCGGCAGTTCGATCAGGAACTCCGGATCGCGTTGGAGATGGTGGACTTTGGTCGGTTCGCCCTTGGTGAAAGCCGTCATCGATTCGGTGCTGCCGCCTGAAGGTTCCCTGGAAATCCTCGACACAAGAGAGCCATGGTTTAAGACGCGCTCGTCAGCCCAAACAAAAACAGGTCGACCGTCCTGTTCGTTGAAATGACCTGATCCGCTGATTTTCCACCGTTCAGGGAACGGGCGGCAATTCGGGCGCATCCAGTCCCTTGAAGGGATCGCGCCAGGCGTCGATCTCGTCGAGCCGACGATACCAGCGGCGGACAGAGGGATAATCGTCGAGCGGCAGTCTGGCGGCATCGTTGAACGGCAGAAAGGTCGCCATTCGAAAGTCGGCATAGGACACCGAATTTCCGACCAGCCATTGCCGCTCGGCAAGCACGGCGTCGAGTATTGCGGCGGCCGTTCGGAAATGTCTTAGCCCCTCCTCCACCCGCCCCTGATCGATCGGGCCTATGCCATACCGCTGTTTGGTGCCACGTTCGAAATGCACCATGTCGCAAGCGAATGCGAAATGCTCCTTGCCCCAGCTGAGCCACCGGATCATCTCGGGTTCGTCATCGCCGGTGCGCCAGAAATCCGATTGCGCATGGCGCGAGAGCCGGCAGGCTATGGCATCTGCCTCCCAGAGGCTTTTTCCCTCTTCTTCCACGAGGATTGGCAGTGAAAGATTGGGATTTAACCGGCGAAATTTCTCCAATTTCTCCGGAGCGAATGGCGAGGCGAATTCAAATTCGATATTCACGTCGAGGTAGCGTGCCACCGCGACTGCCAGACGAGGATTGGGATTGCGGCTGAAGTACAGCTTCATTGGGCACCGCTGGTGTGGCTGGATCTGGCGATCACGGGCGTCACAGCAGCCGGATCTGATAGCTCAGCACGCGCTTTGCTTCAGGCGCGATCAGCATCAGGCTCGGCTTGTCGACAAAGTCGCCGTCGAAATCCACCGGGCTTGCAAGGCCGTGCCAGGGTTCGATGCACAGGAATGGCGCGCCGCTTGGCTTTGACCAGACGCCCAATTCCCGAAATCCCCGCCAGGACATCTCGATCGCCGGACCACGCCCGGCGGCATAACGCACGCTGGTGCTGGCAGGCTGGTCCATGATCATGGCGTCCCCGTCGAACAGCTGTTCGGAGAGCGCGAGAATGTTGCCCTCGACAGGCGTCGGCTGTGGCGTTTTCAGCAGCAGGCCGTCCTTGAGGCGGCGGATAGGCGCCGATTCGTCGTCGGCAAAAATCAGCTGGTAATCCGTCTTGGCCAGATCCGGCAGCAAGGGCCAATTGAATGCCGGGTGCGCCCCGATCGATGCCGGCAGCGGCTCGTCGCCGGTGTTGGTGATGTCGAAGCTCACACTGAGTTGCTTGCGGTCCAGCGCGTAGGTCACCGCCAAGCGAAAGGCGAAGGGGTAGTGCGCGCGGGTTTCGGCGTCATCGGTGAGCACCAGCGTGCAGGATCGAGGTCCCCTCTGCGCCCAGGCAAACGGCTTGTCGCGCGCGAAGCCGTGCTGGGTCATCGGATAGGTCTGGCCTTGATGGTGCAACCGGTCGCCCTTCAGCCGTCCGACGATCGGGAACAGCACCGGCGAGTGACGCCGCCATTCCGGGCCGGCCTGCCACAGAAACTCGGTGCCGTTGGCACCGCGCAGGGAAACCAGTTCGGCGCCCTGCCCGACGATAGTCGCCGAGATGCCGTCACCGTGAAGCGTCAGGCTGTCTTGTTCCATGCATCCTCGCGGCTGTCTGCCGGCAGGCTAGCAAAGGGCAACGCCTGAACTCAAGAGCGGCAGACCCGTACCTCACTCAGCTGTGATGAACGATCAAGACACGGCAAATGCTGCCTCAAATGAAAAACCGTGGCCGGAGGTAGCCCTCCGACCACGGCAAGATGCGTAGTGTTGCCTGCTAACGTTTGGGTCACTCGCGTTCGCCGGTGAAGTTCAGCAACAGCTGGAAGATGTTGATGAAGTTCAGATAGAGCGAGAAGGCGCCGAAGACGGCAAGCTTCTGGCGCGATTCAGCGTCGAAGTTCTCGGCGTATTGTTCCTTGATCGTCTGCGTGTCCCAGGCGGTCAGGCCGATGAACACGGCGATGCCGATGACCGAGATGGCGAATTGCAGCGCGGTCGAGCCGAGGAAGATGTTGACGATGCTGGCGATCACCACGCCGATCAGGCCCATGATCAGGAACGACGAGAACTGTGTCAGGTCGCGCCTGGTCGTGTAGCCGTAAAGGCTGGTGGCGCCGAACATGGTGGCGGCGATGAAGAAGGTGCGCGCGATGCTGGTTCCGGTGAAGACCAGGAACACGGAGGCGAGCGACAGGCCCATCACCGCGCAGAAGGCCCAGAACATGGCCTGGGCGCTGGCCGCCGACATGGTCTGCATCTTGAACGAGAACAGTATGACGAAGGCGAGCGGCGCCAGCATCACCACCCATTTCAGCGGGCTGGAGAAGATCGGCACGTAGAGCGCCGGGGTCGACGAAATCATGACGGCGACAAGGCCGGTGACCACCAGGCCGACGCCCATGTAGTTGTAGACGCGCAGCATATGCTGGCGCAGGCCCTCGTCGAAGATGGCTCCGGTTTGGGCGCCGGCGCCGGTGCGGTATCCCAGATTGGGCGTGTTCATTTGCGTTCTCCTTTGTGGATCGGTCAGTAGAGCGTTTTGGCGAGCGTCTCGGCGGCGCGGTCGAGGTCGTGGACCTCGCTTCGTGCGACCACCGCATAGGCGACCTCGCCGATCTGGAAATAGGCCGAGGAAATGTCGCCCGAGGGCGCCACAGTCGGCTTGACGACGTCGAAGGTTCCCGGCCGGATCGCGAACAGCGACACCAGCCCCATGTCTTTGGTCTCGACCGCCATCTCGACGCTCGGTCCAAAGCGCGACGGATAGATCTGCACGTCGCGGACCCTCCAGTCGGTCGGCAGCGACGGCATGACAATGGCTGTCGCCGCACGGATCTCGCCGGCATTATAATTTGGTGCTTCCGGCTGCGACGGCATGCTCTCGCGCACCAGCGTCGTCCTGTGAGCGCGCACCGCCTCGTCGACATAGGCGGGGGGCTGCGGCGAGGCGATGACCTTGGTCACCGACATCGGCCCGATGATGCCGTTCGCCAGCCAGCCGGCGGCAACGAAGGCGGCCACCGCCGCCGCGCGCTGCAGCACGCCGAAGATGCGACCGCGGGCAAGCCCCCTCTCCAGCCGCCGCGCGGCATCGGCGGTCGCGGGCCGCGCCATGCCCTTGGAGCCGGCAAGCGCCACGCGCAGTTCATCGCGGGTGCGAAGATCCGACATCACGCGCGCCGCTGCCTCTGGCCTCACGGACAGAAATGCCTCGACCTCTATGCGGCGGGTGACATCGATCTGGTCGTCGACATAGGCGTCGAGGTCGATATCGGTCACGGGATCGACAGTTGCTGTCATGACGGGCCTCCAACGATCCTGAGATGGTTTTTCGCCTTCGCGGGCTCTTCCATCTCGCGCAGCGCGGCACGAGCCCTGCCGATGCGCGACATCAGCGTGCCCAGCGGCACGCCACTGGCCTCAGCGGCTTGGCTGTAGGAAAGGCCTTCGATGGCGACGAGGTGCAGCGCTGAACGTTGTTCTTCCGGCAGGCTGAAAAAGGCCTCGCGCACCTGAGCCAGGCGCACCGAATGTTCCTGCGGCGCCGGCGTGCTGCCGTCGGCCAGATATCCCGCCTGTTCGACGCGCGCCGCTTCGGACCTGCGCGATCGCATTTTGTCGATGAAAGTGTTGTGGACGATCGACAGCAGCCATGCACGCAGGTTTCCACCGGATCGGAAGGTGCTGCGTCGCTCATAGGCGCGCACCAGCGCATCATGCACCAGATCCTCGGCATCCGTGCTGTCGCGCGTCAGCGAGCGCGCGTAGCGGCGCAGCGAACCGAGCTGTCCTATGATGTCAAAGCGTGGCATCGACGGTTTCATGCCCTGTTTACGGAGCATGTGGGGATCTTAATCCCAACGTCGCCCATTTTTTTCACCGGTCCTGCGATCGGCGGCGCGGCATCGATGTCGGCGCGAACGGCCATTGCCGCCAGGGCGACGGGAAAAGCGCTGGCGAAATGCGTTCGATTTGCGTATCACTCCGCCGCCATTGGAGCCGTATCAATGTTTGAAGCCCTGCAGCCCGCCCCCACCGATAAGATCCTCGCCCTGATCGGCCTTTATCGCGCCGATCCGCGCCCCGACAAGGTCGATCTCGGCGTCGGCGTCTACAAGGATCGCGACGGCAAGACGCCGGTCATGCGCGCCGTGCGCGAAGCTGAAAAGCGGCTGCTGCAGGGTCAGGATACCAAGACCTATCTCGGCCTTGCCGGCGATACCGCCTTCAACACGGTGATGGCCAAGCTCGCTTTCGGCCCTGGCGCCGACATGACGCGCATCCGCGCCGCACAGGCGCCCGGCGGCTCCGGCGCTCTACGGCTGGTGGCGGAACTGCTCAAGCGGACACGCTCCGACGCGACCATATGGCTGTCGGATCCGACCTGGCCGAACCACATGCCGGTGATGCGCGCAGCCGGCCTGCAGATCCGCGAGTACCCCTATTTCGATGCAGCGTCGGGCGCGGTTCGTTTCGACGACATGCTGGCGGCATTGCGGACAGCAAAGAGCGGCGACATCGTGCTGCTGCATGGCTGTTGCCACAACCCGACCGGCGCCAATCTGGATGCGGCCCAGTGGGCAGCCGTGGCCGATCTGGTCGTCGAGCGCGAGCTGCTGCCGTTTGTCGACATCGCCTATCAGGGCTTTGGCGATGGCCTCGAGGCCGACGCGCTCGGCTTGCGACTGCTGGCGGCAAATGTTCCGGAAATGGTCGTCGCGTCGAGCTGTTCGAAGAATTTCGCCGTCTACCGCGACCGCGTCGGCGCGGCGATGATCCTGGCCAGGGACGGCGCACAGGCCGATGTGGCGATGAGCCAGATGCTGTCGGCGGCGCGCGCCATGTATTCGATGCCGCCGGACCATGGTGCCGCCGCGGTGCGCATCGTGCTCGAAGACGCCGAATTGCGTGCGGACTGGGAGGCCGAGCTCGAAGAGATGCGGCTGCGCATGCTGAGACTCCGTGTCCAGTTCGCCGAGGCGTTGCGCCGCCAGTCCAATTCCGACCGTTTCGATTTCGTCGCCAGCCATCGCGGCATGTTCTCCCGCCTTGGCCTCACGGAAGCGCAGGTCGAACGGCTGCGCGCCGAGCACGGCGTCTACATGGTCGGCGACAGCCGCATCAATGTCGCCGGCCTGCCCGAGGACGGCATGGACGAACTCGCCAAGGCTGTCGTCTCGGTGCTCGACTGACGTGGCTCGCCTGTGGACAAGGCACTCTCGCCGGCTGACAGCGTTGGCCGCGCGGCCGGCCGCGCGATAGCATCCGATAGAGCGGGTCAGCGTTTCGCGGAAACGCTGACCCGCTCTATCTCTCTGTTTTGACGCAATTCCGGACAGAAAACCGTTTCACACTTTTCCTGGAATAGCTCTAGATGACGCCATCGAAAGACATTTCCCGGCTGATCGAGATCATGGCCGCGCTGCGGGCGCCGAAGACCGGTTGCCCCTGGGACATCGAGCAGGATTTCTCGACCATCGCGCCCTATACGATCGAGGAAGCCTATGAGGTGGCCGATGCCATCGCGCGCGGTGATCTCGACGATCTGCGCGACGAACTCGGCGACCTCCTGCTGCAGGTCGTCTATCATGCCCAGATGGCCGAGGAAGCCGGCGAGTTCGCCTTCCCCGACGTGGTTCAAGCCATCACCACCAAGATGATCCGCCGTCACCCGCATGTCTTCGGCGACGAAAAGGCCCGCAGCGCCGGCATGGCCAAGGGGATGTGGGAAAAGATCAAGGCCGAAGAGAAGGCGGAGAAGCGAAACGCCCGTCTCGCCCGCGGTCTCGACCCCGAAGACAACGGCAAGGGTTTTCTGGACAGCGTGCCGGTCGCCCTGCCCGCGCTGACCCGGGCGCTGAAACTGCAGGAGAAGGCCGCCCGCGTCGGCTTCGACTGGAGCGAGGCGGCGCCCATCCTCGACAAGATCGAGGAGGAGATCGGCGAACTGCGCGAGGCACTGGCCAAGGGCGACACGGCCTCGATCAAGGACGAGTTCGGCGACATGCTGTTTGCCGTCGTCAATCTCGGCCGACACCTCAAGCTCGATTCGGAAGCAGCGCTGAGCGGCACCAACGAGAAATTCCGCTCACGCTTCCACTATGTCGAGCAAGCCTTGGAAAAGGCCGGCAACACGCTGGAAAGGGCTGACCTAGCCGAGATGGAAGCGCTCTGGCAGGAAGCGAAAACCGCGAAGTAGTCTCTCTTTTCGGGCAATTCCGGGCGGAAAACCGCTATACACTTTTCCTGGAATTGCTCCGGGTTACCCCTGATTTTTGCGACGCAATCTGCTTTCGATCTCTTCGCGGGCGCTTTGTGTAGCCTTAAGCGAGATGGTGGCGCTGCCGTCGTCATTGTCGCTTCGCGAAACAACATCGCCATTGCGGTAGAGCCAATCGACAAGGCCGAACTGTGCCGGCTCGATCGTCACCGTCAGGTCTTCGAGCTCACCCGCCATCCGCGTTTCGATGATCGCCTTCAGCGCATCGATGCCCTCGCCGGTCACCGCCGACACAGCGATTGGCGGCGCCTTGCTGGCGTCGGCGCCGCCCGTTGCCATATCGGGGGCAAGCAGCCGGCTCCGGTTGCCCTCGTCGAGCCGGTCGATCTTGTTCCACACTTCAATCACACGCTTGGCGTCGCCGGCATCGACACCTAGGTCGGCGAGGATGCGCTCGACATCTTCCGCTTGTGCTGCAGTGTCCGGATCGGAAATGTCGCGCAAATGAAGCACGAGATCGGCCTCGACCACCTCTTCAAGGGTGGCGCGGAAAGCTGCGATCAGATGTGTCGGCAGGTCCGAGATGAAACCAACCGTGTCGGAAAGAATGATCGGCGTGCCGTGCGACAGGCGCACGCGGCGCAGCGTCGGATCGAGCGTGGCGAACAGCATGTCCTGCGCCAGGACGTCCGCCCCGGTCAGCCGGTTGAACAGCGTCGACTTGCCGGCATTGGTGTAGCCGACGATCGCCACCACCGGGAACGGCACCTTCCTGCGCTTGGCGCGGTGCAGGTCGCGTGTGCGGCGCACAGTCTCCAGCTCTTGCTTCAGCTTGATGATCTTTTCCTGCAACTGCCGCCGGTCGGATTCGATCTGCGTTTCGCCGGGGCCGCCGAGGAAGCCGGCACCGCCGCGCTGGCGCTCCAGATGGGTCCAGCTGCGCACGAGGCGTCCCTTCTGGTAATTGAGATGGGCGAGCTCGACCTGCAGCGTGCCTTCCTTGGTGCGGGCGCGCTCGCCGAAGATTTCGAGGATCAGCCCGGTGCGGTCCAGCACCTTGGCGTTCAGCTCTTTTTCGAGATTGCGCTGCTGCACCGGGGTCAGCGGATGGTCGACGACGACCACTTCCGCATGTCCCTCTTTGACGATTTCGGCGAACTCGGCGACCTTGCCGCTGCCGAGCAGCGTCGCCGGGCGCGGATCGTTGACGGTCACCACCGCGGTGTGGATCAGATCGAGGTTGATGGCGCGGGCAAGGCCGACGGCTTCGTCGTGACGGGCATCGGCCGAACGCATCAGCCGTGGGCGGTTGGCCTCGTCGTCGTTGCGCTGGTGGCGGGTAAGGACGGGCACAATGACAACCGCCCGGGTCGGGTCCTTGGCTTCCGTCCCGGGATGATGCGCTGGTTTTCCGCGAACGGTGGCGTCCGCGTCTTTCTCACGTGCCAATCAGGCGCCCTGGCTTTCCTCGCCATCGAACATCTGAACCGGCTGGCTCGGCATGATCGTGGAAATGGCGTGCTTGTAGACGAGCTGGGAGTGACCGTCACGGCGCAGCAGGACACAGAAATTGTCGAATGAAGTGACCACGCCAGTCAGCTTCACGCCGTTGATGAGGAAGATGGTGAGCGGGTTCTTGCTCTTGCGAACTGAATTCAGGAACAGGTCCTGAAGGTTTTGCGATCGTTCCGCCATTGTTCTTGTCTTTCGCCGATCCCCTTCGGTTTGCAAGCCAATGCGCCAAATTAACGGGCGCATGTCAAGCTCGCAAACACCGTCTTGTCGTCAGTAACGACAAGCAGAACGAGATATATTGATGTTCATTCCACCTGTGCGGTTATCAGGCTGGACTTTTTTCCGCAATGTCAAAAAAGGCCTGCCGCAAGGAAAGTGTTACTGAGCCGGGGTGCCCGTTGGCGACCGGATCGCCGTCGATGGCCACGACGGGCATGGCGATTGTGGTTGCGGAACTGATGAACGCTTCGCGTGCCGCCTTGGCCTCGGCGACGGAAAAGCCGCGTTCCTCGATCTTCAGGCCAAGCCTGGCCGCCACTTCAAACAGGGTCGTGCGGGTGATGCCGCGCAGGATGCCATGTTCGGCCGGCCTGGTGACGAGGACGCCGTCCCTTGTGACGATCCAGGCGTTGGACGATCCGCCCTCCTTGACGTTGCCGTCGGTGTCGACGAACCAGGCTTCCTGCGCGCCGGCTTCCTTGGCCTTCTGCTTGGCCAATACATTGGGCAGCAGTCCGACGGTCTTGATGTCGACCCTGTCCCAACGATTTTCCGGCACGGTAATGACCGCGATGCCCGTCTCGGCTCGCTTTGCGCCAGCCGCCGGATCGGCCTTCCTGGCCGTCACCACCAGGGACGGCTTGGTGTCGGCGGATGGGAAGACAAAGTCGCGGCTGGCGACGCCGCGCGTCACCTGGACATAGACCAGCCCATTGGCGACACGATTGCGGTTGACCACCTCGCGCAGGATCAGCGGCAGCACGTGCGAGGCGACCGGCCAGGCGATCGACAATTCGGTCAGCGAACGGTTCAGCCGGGCCAGATGGCGCGGCATGTCGACGATGAAGCCACGCGCGACTTCGCAGACCTCATAGACACCGTCGGCGAACTGATAGCCGCGATCCTCGATATGCACGGCAGCGTCGGCGTGCGTGACATAGCGCCCGTTGACATAGGCAATGCGCGGCATTGGCGACCCCTCAGAAATTCTCGGGCTTTCTTATGCGATTCCACCGCGGCCGTAACCGGCAAATGGTTGGCCCAGGCAAGGCTGACCGGAGGCCGCGCGTCAGACGCCCAGCGACTTCAGCTTGCGATGCAGAGCGGAGCGCTCCATGCCGATGAACTCGGCGGTTTTCGAGATGTTGCCGCCGAACCGGTTGATCTGGGCGATCAAATAGTCCTTCTCGAACTGTTCGCGCGCCTCGCGCAGCGGCAGCGCCATGATGTGCTGATCGGATTGATTCGGCGTGCGCGGCATGACATCGCCGATCTCGGCCGGCAAAAGGTCCGCGGTGATCGGCGCATCGACGTCGTCGCCGCGCGCAAGGATCATCAGGCGCTCGACATTGTTGCGCAGCTGGCGGACGTTGCCTGGCCAGTTGTGCGCCTGCAGCACGGCCAGCGCGTCGTCGCCGATGCGGCGCGGCTTGATGCCGGCCTGGCGGGCGATCTGCTTCATGAAATTGTCGACGAGATAGGGAATGTCCTCGCGCCGCTCGGCCAGCCCCGGCACCATGACCGGAACCACCGCCAGGCGATGGTAGAGATCCTCGCGGAAACGGCCGTCGGCGATCATCGCCTCGAGATTCTGGGAGGTCGAGGAAATGATGCGAACATCGACCTTGACCCGCTTGGTGCCCCCTACCCGCTCGAACTGCTGCTCAACCAGGACGCGCAGGATCTTGTTCTGCGTCTCGCGTGGCATGTCGGCCACCTCGTCGATGTAGAGGATGCCGCGATGGGCCTCCTCAAGCGCGCCGACCTTGCGCTCGACGCCGTTCGATTCGGTGCCAAACAGCTCGATCTCCATGCGCTCGGGCGTGATGTTGGCGGCGCTCAGCGTCACGAACGGTGCGCTCTTGCGCGCCGACAGCGTGTGGATGGCACGCGCGGCCAGTTCCTTGCCTGAGCCCGACGGGCCGACGATCATCACGCGGCTGTTGGTCGGCGCGACGCGTTCGATGGTCTGGCGCAACTGGCTCATCGCCGACGACATGCCGATCAGGTCGAAGGTCTCGCCGCTGCGCAGCTTGAGGTCGGAAACCTCGCGCCGCAATTTCGACGTCTCGAGCGCGCGCTCGGCAATAAGGATCAGCCTGTCGGCTTTGAACGGTTTTTCGATGAAGTCATAGGCGCCGCGACGGATGGCGGAGACCGCCGTTTCGATGTTGCCGTGGCCGGAGATCATCACCACTGGCAAGGTCGGGTGCATGGTCTTGATCTCGTCGAGCAGCGCCAGCCCGTCCAGGCGCGAGCCCTGCAGCCAGATGTCGAGGAAAATCAACCGTGGCGCCCGGTCGGCGATCGCCGCCAGCGCGCTGTCGGCATCGAATGCCGTGCGGGTTTCGTGACCTTCGTCGCTCAGGATGCCCGCGACGAGTTCACGGATGTCTTCCTCGTCATCGACGATGAGAATATCAGACGCCATTACCGACCTTTTCAGTTTCTCTTTCGTTATCCACCCTGCTTTCGCCGCGCGGAGCCGCGGCGGCCGCAGGCGGCAGGATGATGCTGATCATCGCGCCGCGCCCATCGTGGAAGTCCGCGGGGGCATCATGAAGTTCCAGCCTGCCACCATGGTCTTCCACGATCTTCTTGACGATAGCGAGACCAAGCCCGGTGCCCTTCTCGCGCGTGGTCATATAGGGCTCGAGCAGCCGTTGGCGATTTTCGCGCGGCAAGCCTTTGCCATTGTCGATGACGTCGATGCGAATCGCGCCATTCTGGCGCCCGGCTTGAATCCGGATTATGCCGTGCGAACCGTCCTTCTGTTCCAATCCATCGATCGCTTCGGCCGCGTTCTTGATCACATTGCCGAAAGCCTGCGCCATCAGCCGGCTGTCGAAGGTTCCTTTGAGCGGTTCGGTGCCGAAGATCCGCTCGAAGGTGATGTCGGCGCGGCTGACTTCGACCAGGAATGATGCCTCGCGCAGCGATTCGCGCAGGTCGATGGCTTTCATCTCGGGCTTCGGCATGCGAGCGAACGCCGAGAATTCATCGACCATGCGGCCGATGTCCTCGACTTGCCGGATGATGGTGTCGGTGCACTGATCGAAGATCTCGCGGTCCTCGGTGATGACCTTGCCGTAGCGGCGTTTGATTCGCTCGGCCGAAAGCTGGATCGGCGTCAGCGGATTCTTGATCTCGTGGGCGATGCGGCGCGCCACGTCCGCCCAGGCCGACGAGCGCTGTGCCTGAACCAGATCGGTGATGTCGTCGACCGTCACGACATAGGATTTTTCCTCCGAGCCGTCGTCGCCGGCCTCGATGGTGATCTGCACGTTGAAGGTCCGCTCGGCGCCGGCGCGATAGAAGGTCACCTGCTCGCGGTAGACAGGCTTGCCGGACTTGCGGCCGATCTCGAAGACGCGGCCGACATGCGGCAGCACGGCGGAGAGGTTCTGCCCAAGGGCTGCGTTGGCGGAAATGGCCAGCATCGCCTCTGCCGAGCGGTTGACGATGGTGACGATGCCGTAGGGATCGACGCCGATGACGCCGGCGGTGACGCCGGCAAGCACGGCTTCCGAGAAGCGCCGCCTTTCGTCGATCAGGTCCTTGGCCGACAGGATTTCGTTGCGCTGCGATTTCAGTTCCAGCAGCATCTTGTTGAAGGTGTCGCCGAGCGAGGCAACATCTCCGTCCGATGGCCTGACGGGAACCGCGACGTCGAGATTGCCGGTCGCCACCTCGTCGGCGGCACCAATGAGCTGGCGAATGGGCCGCACCAGACGGTCGGCGACCGCAATGCCCGTCCAGATCGCGGACAGGATGATGATCAGCGTCAGCGACAGATAGGGCAGCGCGAAGGCCACCTGCGAGGTGCGCCTGTTATCTTCGAGGCCACGATACTCGTCGGTGTTGGATCTGACGATCTGCCGTGCCTTGATCACTTCGGGATCGACGAGGCGAATGGTGTAGAGATAGAGGCCTTCGATCTCACGCAGCTTGACGATGGCGCCCATGATGTTGCGCGTTTTAGGCTCGATCAGCACCGGCTTGCCGCCGGAAGCGCTGGCCACGGCGCCTTCCGGCGGCTCGGGCATGGCGAAATCCGTGTCGGTCTTGGCGCTCATGACGAAAGAGCCGTCCGGCTTGATCAGCGCCGCATGGGCAAGCGACCGGCCCACGGCTTCCTTGTTCATCAGGTCGAGAAAGCCAGTGCGATCAAGGCCATAGAGCGTGCGCGACGCATCGAGGTCATAGGCCATGGACAGCGTCGTGCCCTGCAGGTTGCGGGCGTTTTCCTGGACATAGGCGTCGGCAATCGACAGCGACGAATTGACGATCGTCTTGGTGCGGATCTCGAACCAGCGGTCGAGACCGATGTCGAGCGTGATCGACGCGATGATGGCCACCATGATGGCTGGAATGGCGGCGACCAGAGCGAACATGGCGACGATGCGCACATGCAGCCGCGACGCCGCCTTGCCGTGCCGGCGCGCCATCAGGATGCGGTGCACTTCACGTCCGACCAGCGCGATGAGGAACAGGACGAAAGCCGCGTTGAGGGCAATCAGCGCCAGCGTCGTCGACTCGTTCGGTGTGATCGGCGTGGCGCCGACAAGGATGGCGAACGAGATCGCCGCCGTCATCAGCGCGCCGACAACCGCGATCACGCCTGGCAGCGCCAGCAGCCGGCGCCCGTCACGCGTGCCGGGTTCGCTGAAAAGCGGTTGGTTTGTCGTCGGTGCCTGTGGAGCCATGTCGCCGTCTAGAGCCATGATTGCGTCGGATGTATGCAACGCATTGTGGCGATTATGCAACAAGTGTGACCGAGACGGAAATCTTTCGCGAGCCGTCCCCCGAAAACAGGCCGAGGTTCAGATCAGGGCTCAACCCTGCCGCGATGATTTGTAGACGTTGACGCCGAGTTCGCGGATCTTCTTGCGCAGCGTGTTGCGGTTCAGGCCGAGCAATTCCGCGGCCTTGATCTGGTTGCCGCGGGTTGCAGTCATCGAGGCCAGGACGAGCGGAAACTCGACCTCGGACAGGATGCGCTGATAAAGCCCGGCCGGCGGCAGATCGCCGGCAAACGAGGCGAAATAGCGCTGCAGGAAGTGCTCGACCGCCTGACCGATCGACAGATCGTCGGGAATGAGATTGCCAACACCCGGCACCACCGGACGTTCGCCGGTCTTGAGTTCCGCCTCGATGATCTCGGCGGAAATCTCGTCCTGCGAATAAAGCGCGGCGAGCCTGCGAACGAGATTTTCCAGTTCGCGCACATTGCCCGGCCATGGGTAGCGCTTCATCAGCTCGATGCCGCCGGACGAGATGCGCTTGGTCTGCAGGCCTTCCATCTCGCCGAGCTTGAAGAAGTGACGGACAAGGTCGGGCACGTCCTCGGAGCGCTCGCGCAACGCCGGCAGCCTGAGCGGCACGACGTTGAGGCGATAGAAAAGATCCTCGCGGAAAAGCCCCTGGTTGATCAGCGTGCGCAGATCCTTGTTGGTGGCGGCGACGATGCGCACGTCGGTCTTGATCGGCGTGCGTCCGCCGACCGTGGTGTATTCGCCCTGCTGCAGAACGCGCAGCAGGCGCGTCTGCGCTTCCATCGGCATGTCGCCGATCTCGTCGAGGAACAATGTGCCGCCTTCAGCCTGTTCGAAGCGGCCGGTCGAGCGATTCTGTGCGCCGGTGAAGGCGCCCTTCTCGTGGCCGAACAGTTCCGATTCGATCAGATCGCGCGGGATCGCCGCCATGTTGATGGCAACGAATGGGCCGCCACGGCGGCGACCATATTCATGCAGCGCGCGCGCCACCAGCTCCTTGCCGGTGCCGGATTCGCCCGAGATCATCACCGTCAGGTCGGTCTGCATCATGCGCGCCAGCATGCGGTAGATGTCCTGCATGGCGGCCGAGCGGCCGACCAGAGGCATCGCGTCAGGCTGTTCTTCCGGCCGCGCGTCGATCTTCGGCCGACGTGGCTCGGAAAGCGCCCGGTTGACGATGTTGAGCAGCTCGGTCAGGTCGAACGGCTTGGGCAGATATTCATAGGCGCCGGTTTCGGATGCGCGGATCGCCGTCATGAAGGTGTTCTGGGCGCTCATGACGATGACCGGCAGCTCCGGCCGCGCCTTCTTGATGCGCGGCAGCATGTCGAAGGCGTTTTCGTCCGGCATGACCACATCGGTGATGACCAGGTCGCCCTCGCCCGCCGCCACCCAGCGCCACAGCGTCGAAGCGTTGGAGGTGACGCGCACCTCGTGGCCGACACGCGAAAGCGCCTGGTTGAGGACGGTGCGGATCGCCGCATCGTCGTCGGCGACGAGAATATTGCCGCGAACGGTCATTTGCGGTCTCCTTCACCGTCTTCATCGGCGCCGTATGGTGTTTCCTTCCAGGCCGGCATCAGGATGCGGAATGTCGTCCCGCGCGGCGTCGATTCGCATTCGATGATGCCGCCATGCTCGCCGACGATCTTGGCGACCAGTGCCAGCCCCAGCCCAGAACCGTTCGGCTTGGTGGTGATGAACGGGTCGAACAGGATCGGCAAAATATCTTCCGAGACGCCGGAGCCATTGTCGCGCACGCAAAATTCCAGCGGCAGCGACACGCGGTCCTGCGTACCCGGAACGGAAACGCGGATGCCCGGCCGGAAGGCTGTCGACAGCACGATCTCGCCCTGCGGGTCGCTGCCGATCGCCTCGGCGGCATTCTTGACCAGGTTGAGGAACACCTGGATCAGTTGATCACGATTGGCAAACACCGGAGGCAATGAAGGATCATAATCCTCCATTATCTTGATTCTCTTGGCAAAACCGTTCTTGGCAATCGCCTTCACATGATCGAGCACGACATGGATGTTGACGGGGTAGCGATCGATCGGCCGCTCGTCGGAAAACACCTCCATGCGATCGACCAGCGACACGATGCGATCGGTCTCGTCGGTGATCAGTCGCGTCAGCGCGCGGTCCTCGTCGGAAGCCGACAGTTCGAGCAGTTGGGCAGCGCCCCTTATGCCGGAGAGCGGGTTCTTGATCTCATGGGCAAGCATCGCCGCCAGGCCGGTGACAGAGCGTGCCGCACCGCGATGCGTCATCTGCCGGTCGATCTTGTCGGCCATCGACCGTTCTTGGAACATCACCACCACGGAGCCCGGATATTCCGACACCGGCGCGACATAGAGATCGACGACCTTCTCGATGCCGAGCCGCGGCGATGACACGTCGACCCGGTATTCGTTGACCGGAGCCCGGCGCTCGCGCACCTGATCGACCAGCGTCAGCAGCGGGCTGCCGAAGGGAATGAGTTTTGACAGCGTGTTGCGCGCCAGCATGGTCGCGCTCGAGCGAAAGAAGTCTTCCGCGTCGGCGTTGGCGAAGGTAATGAAGCCTTCCTCGCTGATCATGATCACCGGGCGACGGATGGTGTTGAGCACGATCTGGGCGGCATCCGCCATTTCCGCGCCCTGGCCGGCGACGGCGTTCATGCGGCGCTCCGCAGGTTCAAGGGTTGCGGATCGCGCGAAAATACATCGCGCAGCAAGGCAATGACGCGCACCGGCTCGAATGCGGTCAGTATGACCCTTCGGCTGTCGTCGGCGACACCACCGGCATGGCGATCGAGGTACCAGCCAAGATGCTTGCGCGCCTGGCGCAGGCCGCTCTCGACGCCATAGAGCGCCAGCATGTCCTCGTAGTGGGCCACGATGTAGTCGGCCAGCGCCGTCGAACCCTGTGGGATGTTTGGCGTTGCCTCGCCTGCCGCTGCAGCCGCAATGCCGCCCGCGATCCAAGGTGCGCCATAGTGCGCGCGGCCGATCATCACCGCGTCGGCTCCCGACTGATCGAGGATAGCAGCCGCTTCCGCCGGCGAAGAAACATCGCCATTGGCGACGACCGGGATGGACACGGCTTCCTTGACGCGGGCGATGGCGCGCCAGTCGGCCTTGCCCTGGTAGAATTGGCAGCGCGTGCGGCCGTGCACGGTCACCATCCTGACCCCGGCCTGCTCCGCGCGGCGCGCCAGCATCGGCGCGTTGAGCGCGCCCTCGTCCCAGCCGAGCCGCATCTTGACCGTCACCGGCACCTCGACCGCGCCTACAACAGCGTCGATCAGCGACAGTGCGTGGTCGAGATCCAGCATCAATGCCGAGCCGGCATAGCCGCCGGTGACCTTCTTGGCCGGGCAGCCCATATTGATGTCGATGATGTCGGCGCCTTCGCCGGCGGCGATCCTGGCACCTTCGGCCATGTGCGCCGCCTCGCGGCCGGCAAGCTGGACCATATGGACCGGCAGGCCAGAATGGCGTATGCGCAGGTTGAAACCGGCCCTGCCCTTGGCAAGCTCGCCGCTGGCCACCATTTCGGACACGACCAGGCCCGCGCCATGCGCGTGGGCGCGCTGCCGGAACGGCTCGTCAGTAATTCCTGACATCGGCGCGAGGAACACGCGATTGCGGATTCTCACGCCGCCGACGTCAAGCGGCGCGGCCAATTTGGTCAAGTTAACCATGCACAAAAACCAAGCATCCTCATTCGCTGCACATTCTCTAGCCAGAACCGCCGCAATGTGCAACGCGGAATGACGCCACATTAAGGCGCAATTGGGAAATGCTGGCCTTCGGGGGATGGGCCGCGAGCAAAGCGCCGCGCGTCCCTCGGGACGCGCGCAAAGGACGCTTTGGAACTTCATATTTGGCGCACGATCTTTTCCGAAAACCGATTACACTTTTCGGGATCGTGCGCTAAGCCAATCTGCAATGACTGACGCAAGTGAAAATCACGTTTCGAGTGCGGATGGCAAGGTCGCGGTGGTGATCGTTGCGGCCGGCCGTGGCGCGCGCGCCGGACAAGCCAACGGCCCGAAACAATATCAATCCATCGGCGGTTATGCCGTCATCGCACACACGCTGGAGGTTTTTCTGACCCACCCGCGAACCAGCGAGGTCGTTGTCGCCATCCATGCCGACGACCACGAGCTGTTCCGGCAGGCGGCTGGCGCCAACGCTGAGCGTGTCACCACCATCATTGGTGGAGCAACGAGGCAGGAGTCCGTCCGGCTCGGACTGCTTGCCCTGAGAGGTCACGCGCCGGGACAAGTTCTGATCCACGACGGCGTCCGTCCGTTCGTCGATGCGGAGTTGATCGACCGCACCATTGCCGCCATCGGCGAGCGCGAGGGCGCATTGCCCGCTTTGCCCGTCGCCGACACGCTGAAGCGCGAGTCGGCTTCCGGCGTGGTTGAGGAAACCGTTTCGCGCAGTGGGCTTCACGCCGCGCAAACGCCACAGGGCTTTCCGTTCTGGCCCATCCTTGCCGCGCATGAGAAAGCCCATCATCTGGGGAAAATGGATTTTACCGACGATGCCGCGATCGCCGAATGGGCGCATATTCCGGTCAAGATCGTTCCGGGCTCGCCGGACAATGTCAAACTCACCTGGGCACGGGATATTGCGATGGCGGACCAGCGGCTTACCGGCGAACGCATGCGCTTTCCCGACATCAGAACCGGCAATGGCTACGACGTCCACGCCTTCGAACCCGGCGACCATGTCACTTTGTGCGGGGTCGCGATTCCGCACGACAAGAAGCTGTCCGGCCATTCGGACGCCGATGTCGGCCTGCACGCCTTGACCGATGCACTGCTAGCGACCTGCGGCGCCGGCGACATCGGTACGCATTTCCCGCCGTCCGATCCGCAGTGGAAAGGCGCTGCGTCCCGGATCTTCGTCGAGCATGCGGCAAGACTGGTGCGTGAGCGCGGCGGCCGCATCGCCAATGCCGATATCACGCTGATCTGCGAGGCGCCGCGCGTCGGCCCGCACCGCGAGGCCATGACGACCGCCTTGTCGCAAATGCTGGCAATTTCCCCGGACCGCATCTCGATCAAAGCGACAACCAATGAAAAGCTCGGCTTTGTCGGGCGCGAGGAAGGCATAGCGGCAATCGCCACCGCCAGCGTGGTGTTTCCCGGCGAGGTGCCGGAATGACCAACAACGAGGTGGCAAATGCCCTGCTGCAGGCCTGCCAGAAGCGCGGCATCATGCTGGCAACGGCAGAAAGCTGCACCGGCGGCATGATCATCGCCGCGCTGACCGACATCGCCGGCTCGTCCGCCGTGGTCGATCGCGGCTTCATCACCTATTCCAACGAAGCCAAGATGGACATGCTCGGTGTTTCCGCCGCTACGCTTGATGCGCATGGCGCGGTTTCGCGCGAGACGGCCATCGAGATGGCAAAGGGCGCGCTTGCCCGTTCGCGCGCTGGCCTTATCCTCGCGGTCACCGGTATTGCCGGACCCGGCGGCGGCTCGGCGGACAAACCTGTCGGCCTGGTCTGGTTCGGGGTTGCGCTGGCAGGTCGACCGACTATCGCCGAGCGCCAACTCTTTGTAGACAAAGGCCGCGATTTCATTCGTCGCGAAACGGTCAGGCACGCGCTGGAGCTGGGCCTGCAAGCGTTCGGATAGGGGTACGAAACGTCGCGCTGGCCGGCTCGAGATCTAGATTTGCGATTGCGCTTTCGATTCCGGGCTGCTTTGCCCCAAGCGTGGTTCTGTCCCAGCCAGCAGCCGTTGAATGTTGGCACGATGGCGAACAACCACGTAAATGCTGCCTGCAATCACCAGCAACCGATAGGGCAACGGTTGCTCCAGGCCGCAGATGAGGGCGATCGCGGTCAACGCCGCGACCATCGAACTCAGGGAAACTATCCGAGACATAGCCAGCACAGCACCAAAAACCGCCACAGCACCCACACCCACCGGCCAAGACAGAGCCAGCAACACGCCGAGCCCCGTCGCGGCGGATTTGCCACCTGTGAAATTCAACCAGATCGAACGGCCATGCCCCAACAACACGGCAAGTCCGGCCAGGCTAACAGCCCAAGGCACCCAGGTTTGCAGATCAAGCGGGGTCGATGGCGTAACCGACGGCAAGGTGGTGAACCAGGGATAAAACCAGCGGGCAAAGACGACCGCCGCCGCACCTTTCATCACATCCACCAGCAACACCACCAACGCAGGCCATTTTCCCAGGACCCGCAAGACGTTCGTTGCCCCGGTGGAGTTGGAGCCATGCTGCCGGATATCGATGCCCTGGAGCAGTTTCCCCGCCAGATAGCCCGTGGGCGTGGAACCGAAGAGATAGGCGATCGCCAATCCAACTCCGCTCGCTATCCAGAAAAGCATGTGCAGGGCCTCAAGCCGGTTTTGCACCGTAGATGATGTCTGCGCGCTTCTCAAAGGCCTCGGCGAACATGCGGAAGGCGCGGTCGAACATGGTTCCCATCACCGCACCGAGAATGCGGCTCTTGAACTCGTAGTCGATGAAGAAGCGGACGGCGCAGCCGGCGCCGTCGGGTTCGAAACGCCAGACATTGCTCAGATATTTGAACGGACCGTCGATGTATTTCACGTCGATGGTGTTTTCGTCGGGCTTCAAAAGCACCTGCGTCGTGAAGGTTTCGCGGATCGCCTTGTAGCCGATGCTCATGTCGGCAAGGAGAACAGTGCGTCCGTCACGCTCCTTGCGCGAGCGGACCGTCAACGCTTCGCAAAGCGGCAGGAATTGCGGATAGGATTCGATGTCGGCGACCAGCGCGAACATCTGCTCCGGTGTGTGGGATACGCGGCGGGTGGCTTCGAAATTCGGCATGAAACCAGCGAGTTAAGCTGATTTCTTGAGCTGGGCTTCCCGTGCCGCGCGCAACCGGGCGAAATCGTCGCCGGCATGATGCGACGAGCGCGTCAGCGGGCTCGACGCCACCAGCAGGAAACCCTTGGTCCGGCCGATCGTCTCGAAGGACTTGAACTCCTCCGGGGTGACGAAGCGGATCACCGGATGATGCTTCTTCGACGGCTGCAGATACTGGCCGATGGTCATGAAGTCGACATTGGCCGACCGCAGATCGTCCATCAGCTGCAGGATCTCGTTCCGTTCTTCGCCCAGACCCACCATGATGCCGGACTTGGTGAAGATCGACGGATCGAGTTCCTTGACCCGCTGCAACAGCCGGATCGAATGGAAATAGCGGGCGCCCGGACGAACGGTCAGATAGTTCGAAGGCACGGTCTCCAGATTGTGGTTGAAGACGTCGGGTTTGGCCGCCACGACGATCTCCAGCGCGCCGTCCTTGCGCAGGAAATCAGGCGTCAGGATTTCAATCGTCGTTAGCGGCGTTGCCGCCCGGATGGCGCGGATGACTTCGGCGAAATGCTGCGCACCACCATCGGCGAGATCGTCGCGGTCGACCGAAGTGATGACGACGTGGCTGAGCCCCATCTGCTTGACCGCATGCGCGACGCGGGCCGGCTCATCGGGGTCAAGAGCGGTTGGAATGCCGGTGGCGACGTTGCAGAAGGCGCAGGCGCGCGTGCAGATCTCGCCCATGATCATGAAGGTGGCGTGTTTCTTCTCCCAGCACTCGCCGATGTTGGGGCAGCCGGCCTCTTCGCAAACCGTCACCAGCTTATGCGACTTCACGATTTCGCGCGTCTCGGCATAGCCCTTCGACATGGGCGCCTTGACGCGGATCCAGTCGGGCTTGCGCAGCACATCCTGATCGGGCTTGTGCGCCTTTTCCGGATGCCGCAAGCGCGGAGCGTTGGCAATCGTGTCGAGGACAGTGACCATCGGGAAACCTGGTTCATTCGCGACCGCCAGTCAGGCGTTCGCTGTCATAAGTTCATCTAGGACTTTTCAGCGCAAAGAAAAAGGCCGCGGCGGCGCATGCCGCGACAGCCTTTTTCGCATAGCAATTCGTCAGTGATGTCAACGGCGCACCAGGCGTCCCACCCAGATCAGCAGGCAGGCGCCGATAAAGCCGGTGATCAGATAGGCAATCCAGCCGACGCCGAACGGGCCGACATTGAGAGCTTGCAGAATGGCGTTCAGCACGACCGCGCCGACGATGCCCATAACGATGTTCATGAAGATGCCGGTGTTGCTCTTCATGAACATTTCGGCGAACCAACCCGCCAGACCGCCGATTATGATGGCTGCTATCCAGCCGACGCCATTCAAGTGCATATGCCTTCTCCTTGCATGATGGGTGAAAATGCATCCGCAAACGAACTGCCTTGCCGCCGGGTTCCATCTGTAGCAGCGCTTTCAATTTATCACGCGTTGAGCGCGCGGCCATAGGCATCGAGCACGCTTTCCTTCATCATCTCCGACAGCGTCGGGTGCGGGAAAATGGTGTGCATCAGCTCTTCCTCGGTCGTCTCCAGGTTCATCGCCACGACAAAGCCCTGGATCAGCTCGGTCACTTCGGCGCCGACCATATGGGCGCCGAGTAGCTGACCGGTCTTCTTGTCGAAGATGGTCTTGATGAAACCCTGATCCTCGCCGAGCGCGATGGCCTTGCCATTGGCGGCGAACTGGAAGCGGCCGACGCGGATATCCTTGCCCTCTGCCTTGGCCTTGGCCTCCGTCAGGCCAACCGAGGCGACCTGCGGATTGCAGTAGGTGCAGCCGGGGATCTTGAGCTTGTCGGTGGCATGCACGCCGGGAAAATCAGCGATCTTTTCGATGCACACGACGCCCTCATGTTCGGCCTTGTGGGCGAGCATCGGCGGGCCTGCGACATCGCCGATGGCGTAGATGCCCGGCACATTGGTCTTGCCGTAACCGTCGATGACAACGCAGCCGCGATCCGTCTTCACGCCGAGCGCTTCAAGCCCGAGATTTTCGATGTTGCCCTGCACGCCGACGGCCGAGATCATGCGGTCGGCGGTGATCTTCTCGACCTTGCCGTCCTTCATCTCGACATGCGCGGTGACCGAGTTTGCAGCCTTCTCGACCTTGGTCACCTTGGCTTCGAGGATGATCTTCATGCCTTGCTTCTCGAATTGCTTTTGCGCGAATTTCGAGACTTCGGCGTCCTCGACCGGCATCACCGCCGGCAGCAGTTCGACCACCGTCACATCGGCACCCATGGTGCGGTAGAAGGAAGCGAATTCTATGCCGATGGCGCCAGACCCCATCACCAGCAGAGACTTCGGCATCTCTTTCGGCACCATGGCCTCGAAGTAGGTCCAGATCAGCTTTCCGTCCGGCTCGATGCCGGGCAGCGCGCGCGGCCGCGCGCCGGTGGCCAGAATGATGTGCTTGGCGGTGTAGGTGCCCTCGCCCTTGACGCCTTTCGGCACCGGCGGCTGCGGCTCCATCGGCTTCTTGGCCGTCTTGGACACGACGATCTCACCCGGTTTCGAGATCTTGGCTTCGCCCCAGATCACGTCGACCTTGTTCTTCTTCATCAGGAAGGCAACGCCGCCATTGAGCCGCAGCGAGACCTTTCGCGAGCGGTCGACCACGGCCGCCGTGTCGGCGCTGACCTTGCCGTCGAGTTTCAGCCCGTAGTCCTTCAGGTGATCCGAGTAATGCATGATCTCGGCCGAGCGCAGCAGCGCCTTGGTCGGGATGCACCCCCAGTTGAGGCAGATGCCACCGAGATGTTCACGTTCGACGATCGCCGTCTTGAAGCCGAGCTGGGCGGAACGCACAGCCGTGACGTAGCCGCCAGGACCGGAGCCGATGATGATGACGTCGTAGGATTCAGCCACGGTTTTTCTCCTTATTCACAATTCCAGCATGACGCGCACGACGGGTGCCAGCGCCTTGCCGATGTTTCGCGTGTTTTCGGCGTCGAGGTGGACACCATCAAGCGGTGTGGTCTGCGCCACGCTGCCGGCGTCGAAGAAGCCGCAGCCGGCCTCGTCGGCGAGCGCGGCATAGAGCGGCGCCAACCGTGCCGAAGCGTCATCGCCGCCGGCAAACATTTCCTTGAATTCGGCATTCTCGGTGCGGCTGACCACGGGCGGCGAAACGATCAGGATCTGCGGCGCCGGCCATTCGAACGGGTAGTCGTGACCACGCACGATGTCGATCAGCCGCTGGATGCCTTGCTTGGCCGCGACCGGATTACCGTGGATCCACGGCTTCATATCGTTAGCGCCGAGCATGATGACAATCAGGTCGATCGGCGCGTGGGTCGTAAGGACGGTTGGCAACAGTTTTGCACCGTTGCGGTCCGCGCCGGCCAGATGATCGTCGAAGGCCGTGGTGCGGCCGTTTAGACCATCGGCCATCACGTGCACGCCGGCGCCTAACGCTGCCTGCAGCACGCTTGGCCAACGGTCCTCCCACGCATGGCGGCCGCCCTCGGCATTGTAGCCCCAGGTCAGCGAGTCGCCGTAGCAAAGAACCGTCTTCATGCGCCCACCTGTGCCTCGATCAAACCGCGCCTCAACCGCCGACGCACGAACAGCCAATGAACCAGCACCGTGGCCAGGTTCGGCAAAACCATGCCGGCGACGATCGGCAGGTCGCCTCCCCACTGGCGCTTGTCGACCGGCTGGGAGAACGTCCAGCCGATCAGGCTGAGCCCGATCAGCGCGAACAGGACAATTGCGCAAAGGGCCAGCCAGTTGATGATCGCCGATGCGTTCGAAAAAAGCTGTGCAATGAAAAACACGATCGTCACGCAAATGGTGACGAGCGCGGACGCCATGAACACGAGAATGTATTCTTCTTGCGCGTGGGTTGCGACCGCCAGAAGTTGAGCGACCAGGCCGCCGGCGAATCCGGAAAGAATGAAAGCGAAGAGGCTGGTGAAGGCTATCCGCACCGCCCTCTCCCGTCCTAGACCAGCATGCCCATCGGGTTTTCGATCAGCCGCTTGAAGGCGACGAGCAGTTCAGCCCCCAGCGCGCCGTCAACGGCGCGATGGTCGGTCGACAGTGTCACCGACATCACGGTCGCGATCTTGATCTCGCCGTTCTTGACCACGGCCCGCTGCTCGCCGGCGCCGACCGCCAGGATGGTGGCGTGCGGCGGGTTGATGACGGCGGCAAAATCCTTGATGCCGAACATGCCGAGATTGGACA
>SAKE01000032.1 GCA_004017275.1 Mesorhizobium sp.
AACACCCCTCATCCGTCGCCTTCGGCGACACCTTCTCCCACAGGGGGAGAAGGAAACGTCGGCGTCAAATCACATTCAATTCCCGAAACGCCCGCCCTTCCGCAACACGGCCATATCCGAACGCCGAGCAGTCCACCGTGCGGTAGCCACCATGCACGATCAACTCGGCCAGCGCCTTGCCGACCGCCGGCGCCTGCTGCAGGCCGTGGCCGGAGAAGCCGTTGGCGAACAGGAAATTGCCGACCTCAGGATGCGGGCCGATCACCGCGTTCTGATCCAACGTGTTGTAGTCGTAGTGGCCGGCCCAGGCGCGGGTCGGCTTGATCGCCTCGAAGGCCGGAATGCGGGTCGCCAGCACCGGCCAGATCACCTCTTCGAACAATGGCCAGTCGACCTCGAAATCCCCGGAGGCTGCCGGGCCATCGTTCTCTTCCGGTTCGGCACCGCCAGTGAGGTAGACCGAGCCTTCCGGCCGGACATAGATGCCGGAGGGATCGACCAGCAGCGGCATGTCGGCATATTTTTCGCGCGCCTCGAAGACGAAGACGTTGCGCTTGCGTGGCTCGACCGGCAGTGCCAGCCCGGCAAGCGCCGCGACCTTGCCGGCGTTCGGTCCGGCAGTGTTGACCACGATGCCGGCCTCCAGCGTCTCGCCATTGTCGAGGCTGACGCCGGTAACCCGGTTGCCGTCGCGCGCAATAGCGGTGACCGAAGCGGTGATGAAATCGATCTTCTTATCGCGCAGCGCCTTGCGGAACAGCGTCAGCATCGCATGCGCGTCGAACCAGCCTTCGCCTGTCCGGCCATAGGCGCCGGCGGTGATACCCTCGGCCGACAGCCACGGGAAGCGGCGCACCAACTGATCCGCGTCCTCGAGCACGATGTCGGCGCCCTCGGCCATCTGCGCCTCGTGATTGGCCTTGAGGATCGGCAAGCCGTCCTCGCCGGCAAGGATGAGATAGCCACCTTCGCGGAAACCGATATCGGCGTCAGCTCCAAAGGTTTCCTTCAGTCGCCGGAACAGTTTCAGCGTGAACTGCGACAGGCGGATGTTTTCCGGGATCGAGAACTGCTGGCGGATCGAGGCCATGGACAGCGTCGTCGCCGCATGCGCGAATTGCGGGTCCCGCTCGATCAGGGCGATCGAGCCGGAAAACCCTTCCTCGCGCAGATAATAGGCGACCGAGGATCCGACGATGGCCCCGCCGATGATGACGATGTCATAGCGCATTTTTTCTCCGATCCGGCCGATAGTGTCCTTCACGCCACCGGCACAATGATCTCGAAGCGCGTGCCGCGTTCGGAGTCAACCAGCGCGATCATGCCATCATGCGCTTTCAGGAGGGCCAGCACGATGCCGAGGCCCATGCCGGTGCCGCCGGTAGAGCGCCGTGTGGTGAAGAATGGTTCGAAGATGCGCGCCCGGTTGCTGGGCGAAATGCCGGCGCCGTCGTCGCTGACCAGGATGCTTGCCTTGCCGCCGGCGCTTGCAGCGGCAATCGACACCTGCGTCGCGCCATGCCTGGCCGAATTGTCGATGAGATTGGCCAGCACGATTGCCGCGTTCTCGGCCGATATGCGCAAGGCCAGATCGCCGCCGACCTCGACGCCAACCGCCAGCCTGTTGTCGACGGGCAGCAGCGCCAGCGCCGCCCCGATCGAGGTGCTTTCGCCGCTGGGCGCCAGGTTTTCGGCCCGCGCCAGGTCGAGCAGGCGGCGAACCAGCAGATTGAGCCGTCCGGCATCGGTGACGATGTTGTTGGAGAAACGCCGACGCTCCATATCGTCCATCGCGCTGCCTGAATCGCGCAGCAGCTCGGCCGCACCCTGGATCGCCGTCAGCGGCGATTTGAGCTCGTGCGAGACATGTGTGGCGAAGGTCTGAATGGAGTCCGAGCGCGCCTGAAGTTTTTCGGCCATGTCGAGGAAAGCGGCGGAAAGCTCCGCCATTTCGTAGGTGCCATGATGGTCGAGCGGCCTGATCGCGTCACGCTCGCCGGCGGCGATGCGCTGGGTACGGTCGATCAGCGCATAGATCGGCCGGCTGACGGTGCGCAGGAAGACGAGGCCGATGAGCAGCGTGCCGCCGAGAATGGCGATCGCCGCCAACGTCACCTTGCCGCGTTCGCCATAGAGATGTTTGATGATGTTGTTGGGCGTCCGCGACACATAGACCACGCCGGCGACCTTGCCATCGACGGCGACCGGCAGGGCGACGAAGACACGCACCTTGGTGCCGCGGCTGACCGAATAGAGCGGCGGCGCCGGCTGGTCGGGTATGCGCAGCCTGAGCGCGCTGGCATAGCGCCCGGCAAGTGCGGCGCGCACCTCCTCGACCGCGCCGAGCGATTGCCCGACCTCGCCCCGTCCGGCAATGACGACGCCTCGAGGGTCGAGCAGTCGGAACCCGGCCAGCGTGGTTTTCTGCGTCGCGTCGAGAATGCCGGACAGGCGCGCGCCGATTGCAGCGAAAGTGGGATCGGGGGCGGCTGGCATCGCCGCCGGCCGGGTTGGCAGCACATAGTCGGAAGCAAGATCGAGCTGCGGCTCGATCGGCCTGTACAGCGGGTCCGGATTTGCGCTTCGGCTTGAATCCCCGCTTGGCCCCGGCATCGGTGCGCCGAGCTTGTTAGGGGCAATGCCGGCATCACGCACATCCTGCGCATAAATGGCGGCGATGGCTGCCCCTTGCGCGATCAGCTCCGCTTCGGTCTGGCGAATCAGCTGGTTCTCGTAGAGCCGGAAGAAGAACAGGCCGACCAGCGGCAAGGCCATCACCATGATCAGGATGGCGACGACGACCGTGGCGAGGCGTGGCCGCCATTTGCGGCCGATCCATTTGCGCGAGGCGGTCAGCCGCATCGGCCGAGCCGAAAGCCGACGCCATGCACGGTCTCGATAACATCCGGGCAACCCACTGCCGCCAGCTTGGCGCGGATGTTGCGGATATGGCTGTCGACGGTGCGGCCTGCGACATGGATCTTGCCGGCATAGGCGCTAGCCATCACCGCGTCGCGGTCGAGCACATGCGCCGGCCGCGCCAGAAACCCTTTGAGGATCGAGAACTCTATCCCTGTCAGCGACAGCGGCGTGCCGTCGAAGCTGGCGGCATGGCTGGCCGGCGCCAGGGCGAGTTTGCCATGCGAAAACCGCCTGTCGTCGGTCGGCTCAGGCGGTATCGGCCGGGCGCGCCGCAGGATGACGTTGACGCGGGCGACCAGCTCGCGCGGGCTGAACGGCTTCGTCACATAGTCGTCGCCGCCCATTTCGAGCCCGAGGATGCGGTCGATCTCCTCGTCGCGCGCGGACAGGAACAGCACCGGCACATCGGATGTGTGCCGCAGCCGCCGGCAGACCTCCAGCCCATCCATCTCCGGCATGCCGATGTCGAGCACGACAAGATCCGGCGTCCGGCGTGCGATCGCTTGCAGGGCGGCGGCGCCGTCGGCAACGGCAGCCGTCTTCATGCCTGCCTTTTCCAAGGCGAAGCAGATCACCTCGCGGATATGCGGATCATCGTCGGCGACGAGGATGTGATGCGGCATGGATCAGCGGCCCGGCATGGAAGGTTCGACAGGGTCAGGAACCACGAACGGCCCCCTGGTGTCGAGATATCGAAGCAGGCGCCAGTCGCGAAAGCTCCAGGACCGCCAGTTCTGCTGCAGGATGCGATACCAGCCTTCGTCGCTGCCGTGCAGTCCAGCGAGTTGCCGAAGGACCGGATCATTGGCGGCCGCCGTCTTGCCCTGATGCTCGAAAAAACGATCGAGCGCCGGAAACGCGCCCGGGCCGAGCGAGCGCAGATACCAGGCGTCGAGGGAAATGCCCTGGCCGGTCATTTCGAGGGAATGGTCGACATTGTAATTAGCGATCGTTGCTGCGAAATTGATGAAACAGGCTGCATAAAGCGTCAGAGATAACGTCAGAAGATTGGCGGACAGTAGCCATTCGTTGGATTTTCCCAGCGCGATGCGGGCAATGATCAGGGCAAGGCCCGATGCCACCAACCCCATCCAGACGAAGGCGGCGACGCGCCAGTAGGTCAGCGCATAGATGCCGATATAGAGGTCGAGCCGCAGGATCGACGAGATGACCAGCATGATGTTCTGCGCCACCCAGGCATAAACCAGCCGGCGGATGAGCGGATCGGCCGATGTCTCGCTGCCGGGTCTGAGCGCCGCAAGGACAAAACCGGCGGCAAGCAGTGCAGTGACAACAAGTGGATAGGCGCCGCGATGCGCGTAGGAAGCGTAGCTCAGCCCGTCGGGAAGCGCGGCCCCGCCCCACAGATAGGCGGTGTCGAGCGCCGTCTGCAGCGCAAACAGCAGATTGAAGACGATTAGCGCGCGAAAAATGGCGGCCTTGCCGAACAGGATGTCCTCGACGGTAGCGGCTTTGTCGGCTTGAACGCCGATACCAGCCGACCCCGCGCGCGGGATGCGGCGAACCAGGCGCGGCAGGCGCGGCAGGCGTGGCCGCAGAAAGGCCCAGACGCCGGCGACCACGAACAGCCAGAAGGCAATCCGCGCCAACTGGATAAGATCGAGCAGTTTCAGGAGATCGATCAGCGACAGCCAGTAGTCGATGACCGGATTGGCGGCGCCGAACAGCGCCAGGAACACCGCGCCCAGTGTCAGCGGCATCACCCAGACGGCGATCGCCGCCAGGCGAACGCGGCGCCGGCCGAACCGCCGTGCCGTTTTGCGCCAGCGGATGAAATCGCTGGCGAAGCGAAACGGCGTCGCCAGCCCGAACAGCGCGATCTGGCCGGCAATGCGGGCGATGCCGTGCCGCAGCCGCCCGCTCAGCGAAAGCGCGAAGACGGCCAGCGCCGCCAGCGCTGTTGACACCGACAAGGCGCTGACATTTTCCGCCAGCGGCAGCAGCGCGACAAGCAGCGCGGCGGGCTTGAGCCAGACCCTGCCGTCGCTGAAGGCGGCGGGATGCACGGCGACGACCGCTGCGGCGATCAGGAGCGCGAACAGGAAAACCGTGATGCCGACGGGCTGGCCGTAGAACAGAAAATCCGCAAGTGCTGCCAGCAGGATGGCGACACCGATACGGCTGCAATAGCTCGGCGCGGCAGTGAACAACGCTGTCATGACCTGATCTTCCTGGCGGCTTCCAGCCGAATTGCCGGCGGGCTTCTGCGAACAAAGGGAATGAGGGTTGCGACGGGACACGCGCGCGGCGGATCGACCAGCCACCAGCCTTCGCTGCGCAGCCTATAAGGCAGGGACCAACGGGGTTTTGCTCGCTCTTGCATGCCGCCGGTCTCGCAGGCGCGCTGGGAGACAGGGCGGCGGATCCGAGGAGGTTTTCGGCAGGCGTGTGCAGTTTTCGTGCAGACAATTGTTAGGTTCGGCGCCGCCCCTCACCTGCCTGCCGGCATCCTCTCCCCGTAAACGGGGCGAGGGGCGCTGTCATCGATGGTTTCGCTAATTGTTGCCGTTGAAGGAGAGGCGCCGGCGCCGCGGCCAGTCTCTTTCTCCCCGTTCTACGGGGAGAAATGCCCGGCAGGGCAATGAGGGGCGGCGCTAACTCTGAAAATCGGCTGATCAAGCGATAACCCTGCCCGGCTTGCCTCGACCAACCACACACGGCATAGATCGCCCATGGAAACCTATCGCCCGCGCCGCTCAGTGCTCTACATCCCGGCCTCCAACGACAAGGCCTTGGCCAAGATCGCGCAGCTTTCCTGCGACGCAGTCATCATCGACCTCGAGGATGCCGTCGCCGCGGCCGACAAGATCGCCGCCCGCGAAAAGCTGGCCGGCATTTTCGCCGGCCATCCAGTCGCCAACAATATTGGCAGGCGCTGCGAGATGATCGTCCGCATCAATGCCCTGGCCGGCGAATGGGGCGCCGACGATCTGCTGGCTGCCGCAAGCTGCGAGCCCGACGGCATCCTTTTGCCCAAGATCGACACGCCGCGCGACCTGCTTGAGGCCGGCGATGTGCTCGACGACAATTTTGCTCCCGACAGCGTGAAACTATGGGCGATGGTCGAGACGCCCAAGGCGTTGCTCAACATTGGTGCCATCGCCGAACTTGGTCGCGACCCGGCCTCGCGGCTGGCTTGTTTCGTTGCCGGAACGAATGATCTGGTCAAGGAGACCGGCGTGATGGCGACGCCGGACCGGCGCTACCTCGTGCCGTGGCTGATGCAGATGGTGCTGGCCGCCCGCGCCGGCGGCATCGACATGCTCGACGGCGTCTCCAACGATTTTCGCGACCTCGAAGCCTTCGCTAGCGAATGCACGGAGAGCGCCGCCATGGGGTTCGACGGCAAGAGCCTCATCCACCCGGCCCAGATCGAAGCCGCGAACCGCGCTTTCGCACCGTCCACAAAAGCCGTGGCCGAGGCGCGGCAAGTGAAAGATGCCTTCGCGCTCGCCGAGAATGCCGGCAAAAGCGTGATCGCGCTGAACGGCAGGATGATTGAACGGCTGCACCTGGCGCAGGCCGAAAAACTGCTGGCGAAGGCAGCCGCGATCGGCGCATGATATCAACTCTGTGCTCGCGGCTATGGGGCACTCACGACAGGACTGAAAAATGAAACTCTACCGCTTCCTGACCGGCCCGGACGATGCCAGCTTCTGCCACAAGGTGACGGCGGCGCTGAACAAGGGCTGGCACCTGTTCGGCTCGCCGACCTACGCCTACGACAAGAAAGCCAAGACGATGCGCTGCGGCCAGGCCATCGTGAAGGATATCGACGGTCAGGTATACGGACCCGATACCAAGCTCAGCGACTGGTAGGCTCCGCTCGCATCCACAGCCACCCGGCCAGCCAGGCGATCGCTGCCGCAAGCGTCACCAGGCCCAGGTCAAGAGCCCACTCCGGCACGAACGCACGGAGCGCGATAGGCACCGCCCCAATGAAATAAAGGGCGAGCGGAATGCGCGGCACGCCTCTTGCAACGACAAGAGAGATTACAAACGCCAGCGTCCCAAGCAGAAAAAGAACCGAACTGACGACCAGAGCCAATCCGAGAGGACCGGCGCGCAGGTCGATGATGGTTATCAGCGGAAGTTTCGAAAATACGAGATTGATCACCACTTCCACACCGACCAAACTTGCCAATGCAACGAAGTTGATGACAAACGCGATGGTGCCAAACAGGCCCGCGCGCCGGCCAAACCCAAGAAACAGGCCGACGACAAGACCAAGCGCCAATATCTCGGCGACTGGCGCGAGAAGTTGCGTCAGATCGGTGGTCGCGATGAGCGCGCTGCGTTTGGCCGCGTTGACCAGAAGAATAAGCGCGCTTCCCACCCCGGCGACGGAGGCAAGCCGATAGAGCGCAGCGCTGGGCACAGCCGCGCTCGACCGGACAGTCGTGGAATTCTCTTTGTGCTGAGCTTCTTCGGCTGGACTCGGAAACGAAATGAGCGATTGCGGACGGCGGGGTTCGGCGGTTCTTGCGGGCATGTTCGTCTCCTCATCCGGGAAAACGGGAGCCGCGAAGACCGCAGGCCTGTTCCGATCCCATCTGTAATCACTGCTTACATACTCTTACCTGTATTGTAAACAGTGATTACATAAATCGCGGATCGTGCTACAGACACGTGAAGCAGTTCTACGGAACGAAGGAAAAGAGATGGCAAACGCCAAGACGCCTCGCCGCACCGGCTACCACCATGGCAATTTGCGCGACACGCTGATCGATGCCGCAATTCAACTTGTCGAGGAAGGCGGCCCCGACAATGTGAGCGTGCGCGAAGCCGCAAAGCGGGCCGGCGTTTCCCCCGGCGCACCCTTCCGGCATTTTCAGTCGAAAACAGCGCTGCTGACCGCAGTCGCCGAACAGGCGATGAACCGGCTGACAGAGGCCGTTGCCAATGCACTTTCAGAAGTCGACAGCGCAGATCCCATCGTAGCCTTCGAAGCAATCGGACAAGGCTATCTGGAATGGGCGATTGCCAATCCCACGCATTTCCAGATCATCAGTTCCCGAACGCTGATCGACTTCGACGGGTCGGACAGTCTTCGCGGCCAGAATGAAGCCATTCGCCGGAAGATGATCGACCTGCTGACCCAAGCGCAACACCAGGGCCGGTTGGCCGCGAACACGGACTTCGATCATCTGGTTCTCGCCGCGCGTGCATTTGTCTACGGGTTGGCACGAATGGTGGTTGATGGTCATTTTCCGCACTGGCATCCGTCCGAGGCGCCATCGCTCGCCGTGCAGAAGGCGCTGCATCTTTTCATCAGCCGGATGACCAACCTATCTGAAGCAAAATCCCAGAAGCCCCTACCGCCGCTGAGTTCTGGACCGACTGGATAGGAATGGACAATGACGTCCTTTTCGTTGATTCGGTGACCAACCACCGGCTACGCCAGATTTTCCCAGGCGGCTCTGATTTCGTTGAACCTTGCGTCTGCGCGACCCTCGACGTCATCGCAGCTGAAATAGAGGATTGATAGCGCTGCAAGGAGACCGGGGTAGCCGGAGACGGAATCCATTCTCGTAAGGATTTCAGGAACCGGCAACCGCTTGCGTTCGATCATGAAGATCGCGCATTCAGCTGCCATAGGTGCCATCGGGTGGTCGAATTCGGATAGCCAAAAATCGACCAGGGCAAAGAGAGTGGCCGGTTCGACGACAGCACTTGCGGGCAGATGGCAAAGCTCGCCAAGTGCTATGAACGCGGCATTCGGCGAAATCCCGACGGCGGTTTCGATCAGTTCCCGGCTCAGTGAAATGTCGTGGTATGGCCAATTGCAATCGATCAGGTCGGCAAATTCTGCTTCCGTCATCTGAGTGCTATTCCGCTGCCTCTTCGATCTTCTCCATGTCATCGTCCGACAGCCCAAAATGGTGGCCGATCTCGTGGATCAGCACGTGGGTGACGATGTCGCCCAGCGTCTCTTCGTTCTCGGACCAGTAGTCGAGGATGGCGCGGCGGTAGAGCGTGATGCGGTTCGGACCTTCGCCGGTCTGCGGATTCCAGCGCTCGGCGATGCCGCGCCCCTCGAACAGGCCGAGCAGGTCGAAGGGCGTTTCCAGCGACAGGTCGTCCATGATCTCGTCGGTCGGGAATTCGGCGATCTGGATGACGATCTCGCCGGTCAGCTTGCGAAAATCCTCCGGCAGATGCGCATAGGCCTCCAGCGCCAGGAACTCCATTTCGTCCATCGAGGGCGAGAGTTCGTCGTGCCAGGTGCGGGTCTTGTAGATGCGGGCCATGCTTCGTCCTTTGATCCCGGCATATAGGCTTTCGCACCGGAATCGGCAAATGAACGGGCTGATGCGCCTGCGCCATCCAGGCGGAGAGGAATAAATTCCCCATGACTCCGCTTGACTCTTGGGACGCGCTCTGGAATCTATTAGAACATAACAGGAACAATTGTGAGTGGAAGCTGACCGTCATGGCGATGACCGCCGTGGCGCGGGAAACTGTTTTTGCCCTGCGCCGCCAGATCGCGAAAATCGAGGGAACGCTGCCCGAGCGCTTGGCCGCGCCGGCCGCCGCGCGCCTTGATGCTGACGTCAACACCGATCTCACAATCGTCCGGCGTGGCATTGCCGCGGCGTTGCCGGATGCGTTCCTGCCCATCGGCGTCGAGCGCCTCGATGCCGCCCTGAACGGCGGCCTGCCGAAGGCCGCCTTGAGCGAAATCCATGGCACGGAAACCCGCGATGCCGGGGCCGTCGCCGGTTTCGCTCTGTCGCTGACAAGCCTGATCCTCAGGCAAACGCCGGGGTTGCCGGTTCTATGGATCGGTACATCGGAGATTTTTCGCGAGGCCGGCTTTCCCTATGCCAGGGGGCTTCATGCCGCGTTCGGTATCGAGCCGGAGCAATTGCTGTTTTCCGAGGCGCCAAGGCTTGTCGATGCGCTGTGGGTCGCCGAGGAGGCGGCCCGGATGACGGCGCTTGCCGCCGTCATCCTGGAAATTCGCGGCAATCCGCAGCGGCTGGACCTGACCGCGACGCGCCGGCTGCATGCAAGGGCGCAAGCGGCCGGCCGCCCGGTGTTTCTGCTGCGGCAGGCAGCCGAGCCGGAGCCGACGGCCGCCCTCGTCCGCCTCATCGTCGGCTCGGCGCCGGCGGTGCCGCGCGACACCATCGCTGGGCCGCTCGCCGGCTCGATCGGCCGCCCGGCCTTCACCCTCACCATCGGCAAAAGCCGCACGGCCCTGCCTGGACAATTCACATTGGAGTGGAACCCCGATGAACGCGCATTTGACGAAAGAGCGGGCGACGAAAGAAGGGGCGGGGAAAGAGACCGGGCAAAGAATCCTGTCCCTGTGGTTTCCCTATCTGGCAGTGGAAAGGATCCTGCGCCAGCGTCTGGGGCGGTCCTGGCGTTCCCGGCCGTCGGATCACCCATCTCACCCGCCGCTGGTGATCAGCCATCGCGACCGCAACGCGCAGCGCATCTCGGCCCTCGACGAGCGGGCTGAGGCGCTGCACCTGAAGCGCGACATGGGCATCGCCGATGCGCGCGCCATGCATCCGTCGATCGACATCGTCGAGGCCGATCCGGAGGCCGACCGCCGCCTGCTCGAAGGCCTTGCCGACTGGTGCGACCGCTACACCCCGCTGGTGGCGCTGGACGGGGCGGACGGCCTGTTTCTCGACGTCACCGGCTGCTCCCATCTGTTCGGCGGCGAACGCGCGATGCTGAACGACATCCTGTCGCGCTTCTTTCATCAGGGTTTCGATGTCCGCGCCGGACTTGCCGCGACGCCCGGCGCGGCCTGGGCGGCGGCACGCTTTTGCGGCGACCGCATCGTCGAGGGCGGCGAGGAGGAGGCGCTACTGGCCCCCTTGCCGCTCGCCGCACTGCGCATCGAGCCGGCGACCCGCACCAGCCTGGAAAGCGTCGGCCTGCGCACGGCGGGCGCCGTCATGGCGGCACCGCGCGCGCCGCTCGCCCGCCGTTTCGGCGCCTTGCTGCTGCTGCGCCTCGACCAGGCGCTTGGCCGGCTTGACGAGGCGGTGTCGCCGCGCCTTCCCATCGCGCCGCTTTCGGTCGAACGCCACCTCGCCGAACCCGTCACCCTGACCGAGGACATAGAACGGCTGGTGGGCATGCTGGCGGCGACCTTGAAGACCGATCTCGAGCGCCGCGGCGAAGGCGCCAGGACGCTGGCGTTGCTGCTCTTCCGCGTCGACGGCGCCGTCAGCCGCATCGCCATCGGCACCTCGCGGCCGCTGCGCGAACCCATGCTGATCCAGAAACTGTTCCACGAAAGGCTGGCCGCGCTCGAACAGGATATCGATGCTGGCTATGGTTTCGATCTGGTGCGGCTCTCGGTGCTGGCATCAGCCGCTTTCGACATGCAGCAGGCTGATCTGACTGGTGAAACGATCGACGACGGCGCCGATATCGCGCTGTTCGCCGACCGCATCCGCGCCCGGCTCGGCGAGGGCGCCGTCCTGCAGCCGGTCACTGTGGAAAGCCATCTGCCCGAGCGCGCCGTCGCCACTATCCCCTTCACCGAAGCGCCACGCCGCACCACGCCGCCGAAGAAGCCGGACAGGCTGCAGGCGCCAAAAACCATTTTTCCGCCGGAGCGGCCGATCCGGCTGTTCCGCTCGCCCGAACCCATCGATGTGCCGGCCACCGAAATGCCGGAAGGGCCGCCGCTGAACTTCCGCTGGCGGCGCGCGCTCTACCGCGTCACGCGAGCCGAAGGGCCGGAACGCATCGCCGCCGAATGGTGGCGCGAGGCAGCGAGCGATGAAGCAGCATCGACGCGCGATTATTTCCGCATCGAGGATGCCGACGGCCGCCGCTACTGGCTCTACCGGCAAGGCCTCTATGGCGGCGCCTCGCAGGTGCCGCCGCGCTGGTTCATGCATGGGGTCTTCGCATGAACGCGCTGACCGTCATTCCCTATGCCGAGTTCGGCATCCAGTCGAATTTCTCCTTCCTGCGCGGCGCCTCCAAGCCGGAGGAACTGGTGGTCGCGGCCAAGCTCCTGGGCTTCTCCGCGATCGGGCTTGCCGATCGCAACACGGTGGCCGGCGTTGTGCGCGCCTGGCAGCAGGCCAAGGTCGAAAAGCTTTCCTATCATCCCGGCTGCCGGCTGGTTTTTGGCGACGGGACCCCTGACATTCTCGCCTATCCCCAGGACCGCAAGGGCTGGGGTCATCTGTGCCGCATGCTCACCCAAGCCAATCTGCGCGATGAAAACGAAAAGGGCGCCACCCTTCTCCAGCGCAGCGACCTCCTCGAATGGGGGGACCTGATGTCGCTGGCGGTCCTGTCCGATCTGTCGGCGGGCGCGCAAGAGAGTCTCGCTTTGCTTCGAGACCTCAAGGATCGTTTCGGCAGAAATCTCCGTCTAGGCGTTTCGCCCGACTATGCCGGCAATGATCGTTTCCGGATCGAGCAGGCGGCGGCTTTTGCCGAAAGTGCCGGCATCCCGCTGATGGCGACCAACGACGTTCTCTATCACACCGCCGAGCGGCGCCCGCTGCAGGACGTGCTGACCGCGATCCGCCTCAACACGCCGGTCGCCGAGGTCGGGCTGCAGCTGGCCGCCAATGCCGAGCGCCATCTGAAGCCGCCAATGGAGATGGCGCGCCTGTTTCGCCGGCATCCACAGGCGCTGGCCGAGACCCTGCGGTTTGCGCAGGAGCTGACTTTTTCGCTTGGTGACCTCCAGTACAACTACCCCGACGAGCCGACGGAATCTGGCCTCGGGCCGCAGGCCGAGCTGGAACGGCTGGCGCGGGAAGGAGCGGCCGAGCGTTATCCGGCGGGTGTGCCGGCTTCGGTGACCAAGCGCATCGCGGAGGAGCTGGCTCTGATCGAACGCTTGAACTACGCCCGTTATTTTCTCACCGTCTACGACATCGTCAAATTCGCCCGCAGCCAGGACATCCTCTGCCAGGGCCGCGGCTCGGCCGCCAACTCGATCGTCTGCTTCTGCATCGGCATCACCGAAGTCGGGCCGGAGAAAATCGACACGCTGTTCGAGCGCTTCATTTCCGAGGAGAGGAACGAACCGCCCGATATCGACGTCGACTTCGAGCATGAAAAGCGCGAAACCGTCATCCAGTACATCTATACGAAGTACAGCACCAAGCGCACCGCGCTCGCCGCCGCCGTCATCAGCTATCGCGGCCGCTCGGCATTGCGCGAAGTGTCCAAGGCGATGGGCCTGTCGGAGGACGTCAGGGGCTCATTGTCCGGCTCGATCTGGGGCTGGTCGACCTCGGAGCTTGGCGAGAAGGAAGCCCGCGCCGGCGGCCTCGACCACACCGATCCGGTGTCGCGGCATGTGATGGAACGCGCCAACGAGATCATGGGCTTTCCCCGTCACCTCTCCCAGCATGTCGGCGGCTTCGTCATCACCAGGGACCGGCTCGACGAGATCGTGCCCATCGTCAAGACGGCGATGGACGAGCGCAAGATGGTCGAATGGGACAAGGACGATCTCGACGCGGTGAAGATCCTGAAAGTGGACGTGCTGGCGCTCGGCATGCTGACCTGCCTGAAGCGCGCCTTCACCCTGCTTGAAGATCATTATCCCGATGCACGGGATAGATATGGCCGACCCTATGTGCTGGCCACACTTCCGGCAGAAGACCACCGGGTCTACGACATGATCTGCCGCGCCGACACGCTCGGCGTCTTCCAGATCGAATCGCGCGCCCAGATGTCGATGCTGCCACGTCTCCAGCCGCGCACCTTCTATGATCTCGTCATCGAGGTGGCGATCGTGCGGCCGGGTCCGATCCAGGGCGACATGGTCCATCCCTATCTGCGCCGCCGGCAGGGCAAGGAACAGGCCGAATATCCCAAGCCGGAGCTGAAGGAGATTCTCGGCAAGACGCTGGGCGTGCCGCTGTTCCAGGAGCAAGCGATGAAGATCGCCATCGTCGCCGGCGGCTTCAGGCCGGGCGAGGCCGATGAACTGCGTCGCGCCATGGCCACCTTCAAGCGCACCGGCACCATCGGCAATTATCGCCAGCGCATGATCGACGGCATGGTCGGCAAAGGCTACACGAAGGACTTCGCCGAGCGCTGCTTCAAGCAGATCGAAGGCTTTGGCGAATACGGTTTTCCTGAAAGCCATGCCGCTTCCTTCGCCCTGCTCGTCTATGCCTCCTGCTGGTTCAAGACCTTCTATCCCGACGTGTTCTGCGCCGCGATCCTGAATTCGCAGCCGATGGGCTTTTACCAACCGGCCCAGCTCGTCCGCGACGCGCGCGACCATGGCGTCGACATCCGCGACGTCGACGTCAATTTCTCGGTCTGGGACTGCACGCTGGAGAAGGCTCCATTCGATCCGGCCCGCATCCTCGCACGCCATGCCGAAATGCGCGGCGTCATCGAGACAAATCATGCCGTCAGGCTTGGCTTCCGGCAGATCAAGGGCCTGTCTGAAGAGCGCATGGAGGCTTTCGTCGAGCGGCGCGGCTCAGGCTACGCATCCGTCAGGGATGTCTGGCTGCGCTCCGGTCTCGATGTCGGCGAGATCGAGAGGCTGGCGCAGGCCGATGCCTTCCGCTCGCTCGGCCTCGATCGTCGCGAAGCCCTGTGGGCGGTGCGCGCGCTCGACGGCAAGAGCGCCGCCGAAAGGCTGCCGCTGTTCGACCAGCCGGCGCTCCGCCTGCGCGAGCTGGAGCCCGAGACGAAGCTGCCCAAAATGCCGCTCGGCGAGCATGTCATCCACGACTACCGTGCGCTCGGCCTGTCGCTGAAAGCGCATCCGGTCACCTTCCTGCGCGAGCGGCTCGACCGTGCCGGCGTCACCCCCAATGCGAACCTGCCTTTCGTGCGCGACGGCAGACGGGTCTCGGTAGCCGGCCTCGTGCTGGTGCGGCAGCGCCCCGGCAAGGGCAACGCGATCTTCCTGACGCTGGAGGATGACAAGGCCGTCGCCAATGTCATTTTCTGGCAAAGAACCTTCGACCGCTATCGGCCCATCGTCATGGGCGCGCGGTTCGTTCGGGTCACCGGAAAATTGCAGTCGGAATCGGGTGTGGTCCACATCGTCGCCGAGAAGGTCGAGGATCTGACACCCTGGCTGACCGTGCTTCTGGAGAAGGTCAGCGAGGCCGCACCGGTGGTTGTCGGTTCTCCGGAGCGCACTGCCGGGGGACCGGATCGCTCCAGCCAAGCCGCGACAGGGAACGCGCCGATCCGCCAGGATCTCGCAACGCTGTCGGAAGAAGCGGAAAGGGTCATGCCCAAGGGGCGGAATTTTCAGTAGTGGCAAAAACTTTGATGTCGGCGGGACAGCACCCCCCTCTGTCCTGCCGGACATCTCCCCCTCAAGGGGGGAGATCAGCAGCTTTGCCGTCCAGCCCGTTTTTCAGCGTTGAAGAGCTAGCGCTGACGGAGATGACAGCCAATCTCCCCCCTTGAGGGGGAGATGCCCGGCAGGGCAGAGGGGGGCGCTGTCCCGCCAGCTCTGGCAATTTTCCGTGCAGCGATTTCTCGAATTCAGCCCGGCCCACCCGAACGCGGCGGCGGTGGCGCCAGCACATCCTCCACGGACAGCGTCCGCGCTTCCGAGGGCAGCATGATCGGAATGCCGTCACGCACCGGATAGGCGAGCTTGGCGACCCGCGAGACCAGCTCGCCGCGCTCCGGATCCCAGGCCAGCGGCCCCTTGGTCAGCGGGCAGGCCAAGAGTTCCAGCAGCTTGGGGTCGACATTGACCTTCTTCCCGTCACGTCCATCCGCCGCCATTGGGTCCTCTTCTCAGCCAACCACCCGCCCAAGAACATCCTATTGCAGGCTCGAACCAAAATCCTCATTCTCGCGCGCCAGCGCCATTTCGGTGATGGCGATCAGCGTTTCGGCTCGGGTCTTCAAATCCGCCGCTTCGAGCAGCGCCTGTTTCTCGGCCGGCCCGTAGGGTGCCATCATCGACAGCGCGTTGACCAGCATGGCATTTTCAGCCCGGCTGACGCTTTCCCAGTCAGCCTCCAGGTCGTTGGCTTGCAGATAGGCGCGAAATGCCTTGAGCAGCGATGGCCGGTCGATCTCGTTGGCTGCCTGATCCTCATCGAGATCGGCAAGGAAGGGCGCCAGCTTGCCCTGGCGAAACGGCGTCTTGACCGTCAATTCATGGGCAATGCGGAATCGGCAAACGCCCTGCAGCGAAATCAGGTAGCGGCCGTCGCCGGTCTCGGAAAAGGCAATGATCCGCCCGGCGCAGCCGACATTGCAAAGCTCCGGCTCGCTATCGTCGCGCAAGGCACCGTCGAGACGGGGCTGGATGATGCCGATGAGCCGCGGGCCGGCAATCGCCTCGTCCACCATCTGCAGATATCGCGGCTCGAAGATGTTGAGCGGCATGCGCCCGCCCGGCAGCAAAAGCGCGCCCTCGAGCGGAAAGATCGGGATCGTCGACGGCAAATCCTTGGCGAGCCGGTAATGCGCGTTTCCCGCTTGCACCTCATTCCTCCGATCGCTTCATCAGAAGCGCGTCATCCTGGCTCTAATCTGGCGCAGTCGTCGCCAACGCCAAGGCCGTGCGGCAAAACAACCGGCAGCCGGCTCACGAAAACAGCAGCGCCGACAATTTGCGGCGCGCGGCAAGCGTCGCCTCGTCGGTCATGCCCCAGGCCTCGAAAAGCTGCAGCAGTTGCGTCCTGGCGCCGTCCTCGTTCCAGGCGCGGTCGGCCTTGATGATGGCCAGCAGATTGTCGGCGGCCGCGGTGCGGTCGCCATTGGCATTCTGGATCATGGCCAGATCGAAACGCGCCTGATGGTCTTTCGGATTTTCCGCCAGCCGGCGCTCGAACTCGGCCGGATTGCCAAGCGCGGCCGCTTGCGCCGCCAGCGCCATCTTGGCGCGCAGGGCGGCGATCGGCGGTGCATCCTTCTTGGCTTCCGGTGCCGTTGCCAAAAGCGCTTCGGCGCCTTCTGTGTCGCCGGCCTCGAACAACAACTCGCCCAGCCCGGCGATCGCTTCGATCGTCTCCGGCGCCTGCGCGAGGATAGCGTCGTAAATGTCGACCGCGGTCTGCATGTCGCCCGCATCGCGCGCCTCTGTCGCTGCTGCCAGGGCCTCGGCCACCGGCGGCGCACCATTGCCCTTGCCGCCGACCTTGGTGATGAATTCGGCGATCTGGCTCTCGGGGATCGCGCCCATGAAGCCATCGACCGGCTGACCATCCTTGAAGGCGATGACTGCGGGAATCGACTGGATGCCGAGCTGGCCGGCGATCGAGGGATGGTCGTCGATGTTCATCTTGACCAGCTTGACCCTGCCGCCGGCGGCCTTCACCGCTTTCTCCAGCTGCGGCGTCAGCTGCTTGCAAGGTCCGCACCAGGGCGCCCAGAAATCGACCAGCACTGGCTGGCGGCGCGATTCCTGGATGACATCGGCGGCAAAGGCTGCCGTCGTCGTATCCTTGATGACATCGGCGGCCGGGGCGGCGGGCGCATCGCCAAGCGCGACTTTCGCCGACGCTGGCGCGGTTCCACCATACTGCACCGATGTGGTGTACTGGCCGCCATTGCCGCCGAAGGGGCCGCCAAACGGATTGTTGTCGCTCATCTCTTTACCCTTCCGTGGCATCGCCGGCCGGAGGCCAGACGCCTCTCAGACACTCGTTTTCAAGCCATCCATGTGGCGATCACGCCGAGACTTTCAAGATAGCAGCATCGTGCCCGGTTGCCTCGATGAATTTGATCAGGTCGCTCGCTGCGATCGACGTCGTCGCCTCATTGGTCAACGGATGCCCGTTGATCACCTCATGCTCCATCAGATCCTTGTCGAGCACGAGCGTGACCCTGTTTGCCGTATCGTTGATGACGCCAAAGACCGTGACCGCGCCCGGCGTGACGCCGAGCAGCTCCATCAGCATCTCCGGCTTGCCGAAGGAGACGCGGCTGGCGGCACCGATCACCTGGTGAATCTGCTTCAGGTCGACGACTGCGTCCTCGCCAACGGTGACCAGGAAGAAATTGTCCTTCTTGTCCTTCAGGAACAGGTTTTTCGTGTGCCCACCGGCGATTTCGCCACGCAGCGCCTGCGAATCGGCGACCGTGTAGAGCGGCGGATGGCGTTTCGTCGCGGCCGCAATGCCGAGTTCGGCAAGAAAGGCCATCAATTCGGCTTCGGTCTTCGGCATCGGTTTGTCTTCGTCCCGTTTTTCAAGCCCATGTTTCTCAGGCCCATGTTTCTCAGGCCATGCCGTTTACGGCCAATGGGGCGGCCGACACAAGACCGTGATGCGACATCACGGTGAGCGGCACCGCCCTTCGCGGTGGCGCCTCCGCCGCCCGCCACTCACGCGCCCGCCGGCGGCTTGCCGGCCTCGCTTGCCGCGTCGCAAAAAAGCCTGCGATTTCCCTGTTGCAATCGCCGCGCTCTTCAGCCATATAGGCCCGGCTTGCGGCCAAGACGCCGTGCGAGCGGGTGTAGCTCAGGGGTAGAGCACAACCTTGCCAAGGTTGGGGTCGAGCGTTCGAATCGCTTCACCCGCTCCAGTTTCCTTCCAGGGGATCAAGCGATTACGAAAAAGGCCGGACATTGATCCGGCCTTTTCGTTTTCCGGGCAGCACCGGGGCATCGCGCCTCTTTTGTGCGGCAGTTTGCTTCCGCGAATCCAGCTTCTGTTAAGACGACGCTGCCAACTCCACCTTGGAGCCAACCTCATGTGCCGCATGGTCGCTTCCCCTCGCGACATTCACGAGGATTTGGGCCGGATAACTCTTTGTCTTTCAGAATTTCATCGCTCAAAGGCCTACCCGCCAGGCTTGATCGATCGAACCCGAAATATATTCAGAACCACGCGGGCGAGATCGGCCTTTGAAGGGTTGGCCATTGTCATTGTGAGACCAATCTATAGTCGAGCAGTTCGATGTGGTGCGGTTCCAACGCTACCCGCCATTCTCATCGGCCACTCGGTCGATATGGAAATGCCAGCTGCCCACCTCGCCCTCGGCAATAGGCGCCGGAGTTGGCCCGATCCAGTTCGACAGATCAGTCACAGGAAGGCGGTCGCTGTGTTCTAGGATCAACTGAGTCGCGTAGGCTGCCATTGCATCCCCGGTGACGGGGATCAGTCGTTTCGGAATGCTCGCCAACCGGCGTACACGTCGAACGCTGGCGCCACTCCTGGTTGCGTTATTGGGCAGATCGATTGTCGTTCGGTGTTTGTCCACGCCCCCTCACTCCCCGAAGGGGATGCGACTGCTTTGGCCTGGAGCCCAGTAGCGCATCGCGATGCGCAGTAGAACATTAGCCCCCTCTAAATCAGCGCACTGGCAGCAGCGTGATTTTCTGCTACATTCTGCCGCTCTAATGGAGCTACGATTTAGTGGAGCCACAGAGGAGGAACGGGCATGCCAACCTACGTTGCAAAATACTTGGTCACCTACCTCGATACGGTGCCGTATGAAGCCCATCCCAAAACCACAATAAATATTGCTGGACAAACAATTACACAAACTGATTGGTCGCTAACCTTCGGAGGTATAAACAAGTACGAGTTCCAAGGTCTAGTCGAACTGAGCACACTGTCGAGCAACGAACGTTTCCAGGGCAACAGCTGGGATCCTGTAGGCACGACCTTCTACAGCCTTACTGACGTTGTGATTGATGATCCGACGCAAATCCCCTCGCAGTATCTTGCCTCTCAGTTTGGGCAAACGGGGCCGGGCGGGGTATTTTCATTCCTTGATAGTGATCACACCGGCATTCGCTTTGGGGCTGTTCACTACGATGTTTCCACTGACGTGGCAGGGTCATTGACGTACAACAATCTGACTGTCGGCGCCAATGACACGATCTACACGCTGGCTGAGAATGCGATGGCAAATGTAGGCCTTTCTGGGCTAAGCACCGCTATCAAAAACGTTGCGAGCGTCAAAACGGCTTTGGACCATGTCGTCACCGGTGGCATGGGATTGGTGAAATATGGGATCGAGCACATTGACGATCCGTACGGCTATTATCACGGCCAGTTCGACGCTATGGCGAGCGCATACTTCAAAGACAGCGCCGATACGTTTAACGATGCGCTGATCAGTCAGACGCTGTATCCGGGCAATCCGACGCTCGAACAGACAGCCGATACCATCTTGCGGGGCGTACAGCTTGTCGGGATGGCGGGACGCGATGGGTCGATACCACTTTCTGCGGCTGTGCAGTTTGGCCTCGCTGTCAACGTTGCCGACACCTTACATCTCTCGGCAACGATCACGGGTACCGCCGCGTCCGAAGTCATTATCGAACCCGCGAAGTCCGGTACGATCGATGCCGGTGCCGGAAACGATTACATTTTTGCCGGTCCTGGCGTTGATCGCATCATTGGTGGGGCCGGCAATGATTATGCGTTTGGCGGGCGCGGCGATGACGTTTTTGTCGCTGGTGCGAGCATACCCTATTTTGCTCCGAACGGCAATGGAGGCTTGACCGCCACTGCCGGCGACTTTTACAATGGCGGCATTGGGAGCGATACTGCTCAATGGGCGGGTAATCTGAATACGTATTTCGTGAAATCGAGCGGAAGTGGGATTGCGGATATATTCGATTGGAGTACGTTTTCCGGTACGACCGTTAAGTCTATAGAGAATCTTCAGTTTGCTGACGGGACAGTCGAAACTTATTCATCAAACCCAAATATTGACAATTTGTACTATGATTCGTCCAACATAGACGTCTTTCATGCTGGCATTGATCCAGCTACCCACTATCATCTATATGGATGGAAAGAGGGCCGCAACCCAAATACCGAATTCAACACCTCCGGTTATTTGGGCGCCAATTCCGACGTTGCCCATGCGAACGTGGACCCCCTTCAGCAGTATGATCTGTATGGCTGGAAGGAAGGACGCGACTCATCAGCAACCTTCGACACACGCCTCTACCTCCTTCATAATCCGGACGTAGCAGCTGCCAACATCAACCCGCTCACTCACTACCTGCAATATGGGCTATCTGAGGGGCGCCAGGCCTATGGGGCCATCGGAACGTCCATCGCGCCAAATGGCTTCGATGCAGAGTACTACCTTCTAAACAACCCCGACGTCGCAGCAGCCGGCGTTAATCCGTTTCAGCACTATGAGACTTATGGTTGGAAAGAGGGCCGAAACCCAAACGGATTCTTCGATACGGACGGATACCTCAACTTCTATCCGGACGTGAAGGCCGCGGGAATCAATCCGCTTGACCACTACCACAAATATGGTTGGCAGGAGGGTCGAGACGCCTCAGAACACTTTGACACCGATTATTATCTCTTAGCGAATCCCGACGTCGCGGCAGCCCACATCGACCCGCTTTTGCATTATCTCCAAGATGGCGCCTATGAAATGCGCACCGTGTATGATGATGGCTTTTGGGGGCATTCGACGGTAGTGGTTTCACTCGATATCTAATGACATTGCTCCGGTACGCTCACAAGGGCGCTAGTTAATACTGTGGCGGCCCATCCGGTCAGGACGGGAGCAGTGGGCGCCCCCGTCACGGCTGCCTCCGGGGGCACTAGGGTTTGAATTCATCGATAAGGAACATTACCCTGCGAGCGCCGATGGGATGAATTTCTGCCCATGCATAAAACAACGACCTAAAGCGGGTCGCGTTCAGACGCGACACGCTTTAGACTAACCCGCTCTTCCACGGCTTTCGCTTTCAAGCGCTCTTCCCACCGTCCGCCTTCCGCAGCGATGCCTGATGCACCAGCGACGTCCAGCTGTTGGTCGAGGCGAGGTGGCAGTAGAGCAGGCCGAGCGCGCCGGATTTGCGCAGGTCGAGAAACGCTTCGTCGCTCAATTTGTTGAAGGCCGGCTCGTCGATCACCTGGAAGTCGGTGAGGTTGAGAATTTCGCCGCCTTCCAGCGTCACCTTGCTCTGGCGCGTCGCGAACAGGCCGTGCGCGTCGATCCTCTCGATCATCGCGCGGGTGGCGTTGAAGTCGATCTGGAACTGGTTGCAGAAGGCGAGCGCCTGTTTGGTCGCTTCGGTCGGCTCGTTGCCGGTGAAGAACGGCAGGATCTTTTCGTCGCGGAACGGCGCCAGCAACTGGTCGACGACACGGTCGCTGGCCCGGTCCACGCACAGCGTCAGCCGGCCGGGTGCCTTTGGGTCTTCGGCCATGATGAAGGGATAGCGGCGGACATAGGCGGGGATGTAATGCGGCCCGGTCCATTTGCCGTCGGCGTCGACGAACAGGTTCTCGTTCTGGCGCACGCCGGTGATGATCACCGGCGACTTGGCCGGGCCGATGAAAACGATCGGGTAGGAGCGCATCGCCGCCGGCATTTCCGATGCCGCCACCGGAATGGCGTGCGCCGAGCGGGCAAAGCCGAAGTCGGCGCGCGCGGTCAGGCCAAGCGAGCCGTGCCGCGCCGGGTTGAGCGCCTCGGGCTTGGAATAAAACAGCGGCATCGCATCGCTTACCACTTCCGTCTTTGCATCCGCCATCGTCCGTCTCCCGCAGGCCCATCAGGCCGCCAATGGTCCCGAAGCCGGGATCTGTTCTTGTTAGCGCTGATCTTGGATCGAAAGGAATCCCGCGCAGGGTCAAAGTACTACAGCGTCTCTTGCGCGCATAAAAGGACAGGCGGTGCTGTATTTTGTGGTTTGCGCCGGAGAACTGTCTTGGCACCATGCCGACTGCCAGCCGGACCTCTGGACAGCTTGCCGCGAAGCGGCGACAGTCGTTGGCAGCAAATGGATTGAGACTCAGCATGGCGTCGGTATTGGATTTCGAGCAGGGGCAAACCTTCACCATCGAAGCCGGCGGCCAGCAGATTCCGCTTGAGCTGAGCGCGGTCAACCCCATCGCCGCCAGCCCGCGCCCGGGCGGCGGTTTTTCGCTACTGTTCAGAGGCCCGCGCGAAATCGCGCTGCCGCAGGCGACCTATCGTTTCACGGGGGAAAACGGCACCCACGAAATCTTCATCGTACCGGTCGCCGCCGATGCGACGGCGCGGCTGTACGAGGCGGTGTTTAATTAGCGCCAGTTTTGCGCTGCATGCAGGCCTGTCGCATCGTGACGGGGCCAATGCAACAATCTTTGCCGTCGGCGCTGCCCCTCACTGTCCTGCCGGACATCTCTCCCCGTAAACGGGGCGAGAGGAGCTGACGGCAACGCCGGCACCTTTCTTGCGGCGCAAGAGATTGGCGAAGTCGGCGATGAAAGCGTCCCTCTCCCCGTCACTATACGGGGAGAGGATGCCGGCAGGCAGGTGAGGGGCGGCGCAAACGATGACCATTAGAGAATTATCACATCTGCGCAGCAAATTGGTTCCGACGATCATAGATTGTCGCCCTCCCCCGGCGCACATTCCATCAGGTCGTAAACGCCCTTGTCCTCGACAACCACGAAACTCAGCGCGAGATAAAGCCGTCTCGCCGGATTGTGCTTCTCGACATGGATCGAGGCTGATTTGCCGGCTAACCATGCCTCGTCGATCAGGTCGCGCAGCAATGCCGTGCCGTAGCCCTTGCGGCGATGATGCGGCAGGAAGGCGATGTCGATGATCCGGTGCTCGCTCGGCCAGCGCTCGATGTAGAGCCGGCCGATGTCCTGTCCGGCGCGTTCCATCACCAGCCAGTCGGCCTCGGGATAGTGTTTTCTGTAATGCGCGTGCTGCGCCTGGAACTGCATGTCGAGGAAGTCGGCCTTCTGCGCGTCGCTCCACGACGTCACCGCGAGCTCTTCCATGCGCGTCGAGGCGTAGAGCCGCGACAGGAACGGCATGTCGGCCTCCGTCGCCGGACGGAAGCCGAGCCCGGCTTTGTCAGACCGGGTCCAGACCTGACGGGCCTGCTTCGCCTCTGCCACGCGACCGGAAATCAACCGTCAGACCGGCGGCGTCAGGTCGCGCACGACGATGGCCTGGTTGACGTTGCTGTCGGCAAGCGACACCCAGGAATACTCCCACTCGGTGCTGTCGATGTTCATCTGCGACAGCGTCCACAGCGAGTTGCTGTTGCCGGCGGCACCGCTCAACAGGCTGAACACGGCGAGGCGGCCATCGGCATTGTAATCGAGCATCAGCCGCGTGTTGGAGCCGGAAGCGTTGAAGTCGCGCCATCCCGACCAGTTCTGCGTGGCAGCGTCGTACTGCGCGTTGAACTCGTGCACATGCTGTACGTCGGATGCGACAAGCATGATGTCGCCATTGCCCTCGATGCCGGAAGCCAGCGTATATTTGCCGACCCTGCTGTAACCGGTGGTTGCCCAAGGCGTCCATGTTGCGGTTCCGGCGGGCTTCTGGCGCGTGTGCAGAACCTGGCCGCTCTTCGTCAGGGCGAACAGATTGGTGGCACCCAGCGGACCGACAACCGGCGCCATGACGGTGAACCCACCGGTGCCTGAAGTGTCGATCTGCACCCAGCCCGTCCAGTCGGCAACCTTCAGCGCCTGCGCCTTATTCTGCTGGCAGCGATAGAGATTGGCCGCCGAATTGATGCCGAACAGCGCAATGGTCCCGTCGGCCTGGCGTACCGCTGAGATCGACACCAGCCCGCCGGGAATCTGCAGCCAGTCGCTCCACATCTTGGCAGGCGGGACGAGCACGTCGACGGTAACGACAATCGGCGTGGAGGTGCCGGGCGGCGTGATGGTCTTCTGCTCCTGCACCACTTGGTCCGGGTTCTGGTAGATCCACCAGATGCGGGCCTGATTGTCGAGCACGAAGACCTCGATGCGGCCATCGGCATCGCGCGCCATCGAAAAACCGTAGTAGCTGGCGGCGCCGGGCGGCGCGCCGATGTTCATCGGCGTGGTCCATTTGTCGATCGGGCCGACCTGGTTGGCGTCCTCGGTGATGAAGAACAGATTGGGGCTGCCTGACAGCTGAGCGACGACGGCTACCCTTCCGTCCTTGGTGATGCCGGCCGTCATCTGCACGAAGGTGCCGGGAGCGATGATCGACCAGGCGGCGGGCCACGGGCCGTTGGGCGAGGTCTGCGCCTTCTGGATCAGGCGTCCGGCCGCCGAATCGATAGCCACCACCATCAGCCGCGACAGTTCGAAGAATGGGGCGCCGGCCGGCATGCTCTGGAAGACGGGCGCTGTCGGCGACGTGGCCGTGGCGCTCGCGGCAGTCTTCTTGGCTGCGGGGGTCGGCGCTTTGGACTTAGGTGCTGCTGTCTTGGCCATCGTATCGGTCCTGCCCTGTTGACTCGGTGTCAGCCTCTTGGTGGGAAAACGCCTTGTAGCGCGATGCAGAAATAGCAGGTGAGATAGGGCTGCATATTGTTGTGCGGCAGGCCGCCGCCGGCGGGGGGGAGCGCTTGAGGACTCATCTGCGTTAGGTTGGCCGCCGGGGTATAGATTGTTGCGTTGGTGGATTTGGCCAGGCTTCGCGTCGATGTCGGCGCATTGAGTTCGCCCAGGTCAATGTCATGGTCGCGCATTGCGTGCGTGTGGTTAGGAATTTCCGATTCGAGCAGGGTTACCGTTTCCGAACCGCCCGGCTCGCCGAGATCGTGCAGCGAAAGCCCCGGTCCTTGCCCCGGGTGCATCGGCGCGCGGCCCTGAAGGTCAGGCAAGGCAAAATTGCTCTTGCCATTGCCGCCATAGGTCGTGCCCAGCAACGAGAACAATGCCGTGTTCTGCGACAGCGGCAGCAATTGCCCGTCGCACCACGCCCAGCCCTTGGGCGCAAAATTAAAGGGAAAGATTCGGATTTCGGCGACGAATGGGTCGGCCATGATGTCCTCTCAGGTCGGCGACGGAAAGATGCCGAAAAGCGAAATGATAAAGTTGACGCAAAGATACGGCTGGAAATTGTTGTGCGGCTGGCTGCCGCCAACGGCTGTTACAGCCTGCTGGGCCATGTTGGTATCGGTCGTGTCCTGGATGTAGGGCAAGGCGCCACCGCCAATCTGTGCAACGACCTTCCCGCTGGGACTGGTATCTTGACCAATGTTCAGGGACGCGACCATCGGATGGCTGTGTGAAGGAATCTGGGAAATTGTCAGATTGACTTCCTCCACGCCTCCCGTCTCCGCAAGGATAAAGCCGTTACCCTGATGGAGCGGAACGCGGCCTTGCAGGTCGGGCAGCGCAAAAGTACTCTCGCCGTCGCCGCCATAGGTTGTGCCAATCAGCTGGAAAAGTGTCTCGTTCTCCGAGATCGGCAGAAGCTGTCCCTCGCAGAACATCCAGCCGGCCGGGGCGAAATTGCCGGCAAACATTCGGATCTCACCAACATAAGGCTGTGCCATGATCGCGTTTCCTCAAGTCGGCGACGGGAAAATGCCCTGCAGGGCGATGCAGAAGCTCAGCGTCAGGAACGGCTGCATGTTGAGATGCGCCTGACTGCCGCCGATACTGGTAATTGTGCTCGGGCTCAGCGGCGTCACGTTCGCGAAGTCGCTGTACAGCCGCCCCGGAACCACCCCCAAAACATTCCCGGCACCATCCTGGCTACTACCGGTGTTTGTGCTGGCCTGCGCAAAGTGCACGTGTGTCGGTATTTCGGAAATCGGCAGCGTATGGCTTTGCTCGCCGCCGCGCTCGCCTAGTGTGTGACTGCTTCCAACGTGGATTGGGATACGCCCCCTATAGTCGGGCAGCGCGAAATTGATCCGGCCGTCACCGCCAAAAGTGGTTCCAAGCAGTGAAAATAGCGCTTGGTTCTGGTTGATCGGCAATAGCTGCCCGTTACAGAGCGCCCAACCCTTGGGCGGGAAGACAAATGACATAATCCTGATTTCCGATAGAAATGGCTCGGCCATGTCTCACGCCCTCATTAGATATCAGTAGAATACACGGAACGATGGGGAAGTCTACTTGGCACTTTAATAAACGAAGCGTTTTATAAAATAATAGGCAGTATTTAAACGACTAGAGGCTCGGGAAGACTTTGTATATGCAAGGTTGTGAAGCATCGCACAAAGATCACCACGCTGAGCTAGCCGAGCGGTGGCTTTCCTACCTCCTCAGCGCCGCCATCATGGGAATGGCGGCGTGGCAAGCCCAGTAAATCCGGTCGAGTCGGCCGTCGCGGTAGATGCAGAAACAACTGTATTGCGGCCGTTCAGATAGGCGATCGCGGCTGCGAGATCCGTGGCCCCCCCTGCATAGCCACTAAGATTGATCGTCCCGTTGTTGCGTTGACGTACCCGGATGTCTCCACCCGCCATGGTACCACCAAGCGAATGGGTGAAGGTGTTGGCGAGAGCACCGGCGCCGCCGATGTTCAGATCGATGGATGACCCATCTCCCGTCGGCGACGTGATGCCCGACTGAACGAGAATGCCAGCAACTGCATTTCCGGTTCCATCCAGTTTGATGTCAATCGCGTTGCCGGTTATCTGGGCCAGGATGCTGCCGGCGCCGTCCTGTCCGGTCTGGACAAGGATGGCGCGTTGCGTGCCGGCATAATCGATGGTGTTGTTTTTGATTCCGACCCGCATGGCGCCGCCGCCGGCATTGAATACCGATATGCCGTCCGCCGTCAGCCCGTTTGCGACCGTGATGTTGTTGTTTTCAATTCGAGCATCAAAAGTAAAGCCGTTGTCGAACGCCGACCCGAGCAGGCTCACCACGACGAAGTCCCCCGTGGCTGTGCTGCTCAGCGTGTTGCCGGTGGCGACGAGGCTCACATCGCTGTTGTCTCCGGCGCTGACGGACAGCTGATCATTGTTGCTGCTCGACGTGCTGTTGATGACGTTCAGGTTCATCGTGGAGTTGTCGAACGCATCGGCGACGATACCGCCGCTGAAATTGTTGCTCGAATTGGCGCTCGACAAGTTGATCGTGGCGTTCGACGTTCCACGGATGCCGAACAGATACCCGCTGCCAAGCACGGCACCGGTCGAGCTGCCGCCTGAAATCGTCAGCGCGAGCGTGCCCGACTGCGTCTGCAGATTGAAGTTGTCGTCGCCACTGCCTGTGATTGTGGTGTTGGTGATCGCGCTGGTGCCGGACATGTTATAGAAATGGATGCCGTCTTCGTCCGCGCTATTGCCGGCATTCGATATGCTGCTGTTGCTGAGCGTGAAGTTCGAAACGGTATTGCCGTTGATGCCTTGCTCGGCGCTGCCCGAAATGGCGATCCGGTCCAGCGTCGCCGTAGAGACATTTTGAAGGTGGATGGCGGCGTTGGTCGCGAGGTTGTCACCGGTCGAAAGCCCCGAATTGTCGGCATCGAGATCGTCGGTGCCGGCATTGGTGAAATTCATGTTCTTCAACGTGATGTTGCTCGCGCTGATGAAACTGGCGCCGCGCCCGGTTGTGTTCTGGATGGTGCCGCCCGAGCCGGCGTTGGTGCCGACACCTGTTACGGTCAATCCACCCGCGCCCGTATTGTTGAGCACGATGCCGTTGGTGCCGCCGTTAGCCGAAATGCTCTGGAACGTCAGCCCACTCCCGCCGATCGTCGTGTTGGCGACGTTGAGCGCCGTGGCGCTGGTGGACGTGATTGTGTTGACGATGCCCTGCACCGTCACCGTGCCGCCGCCGGTGGCGCTGAAGCCAATGCCGGTCGTGGTGTTGATCGCCAGGCCGCCACCGGTGAAGTTGATCGTGCCGTTGGTATTGCTGTTCAAATTGACGGCGGTGTTGGTGGTGGTGGTCAACATCTTCGCGCCGGAGAAGGTGACGGTGCCGCCGGTCACGTTCTGGACGCGCAGGCCGAGCGCGCCGGGTCCGGTGTTGCTGACATTGCCGGACAGCGTGACGTTGTTGGCCGTGCGGTTCTGGATGTCGACCACCCGTCCCGCATTGCCGGTCGTCAGCGCCGCGTCGCTGGTGACGGTCGCGCTGCCGCCCAGATTGGCAAAGGCGGTTCCGGTTTGGGTGTTGACGGTGTTCAAGCCGCCGCTGATCGTCACCGTGCCGGTGCCGGAAATATCGAGGCCGTTTCCTGCCGTGGTGCTGATGCTCAAGCCGCCGAAGCTGAAGACAGCGCTCGCGCCGGTGTTTGCGATAGCGACAGCAGTCGCACTCCCCGAGCTGATCAGCTTCGTCCCGCCCGAGAAGGTGATGGTGCCGGCGGCGTTGTCGGCGAGGATGATGCCGGTCTGGGAGGCGGAAATATGCGAGATGTTGCCCGACAGGTTGATGTTCTGCGCGCCTGCCGTGCGGTCCTGAATGTTGACGGCTTGTGAGGCTCCGCTGGTGATGCCGCCCGCATAGATAAAGCCCGCCGTGCCGCCGGTGTTGGCGCCGCCGGCGCCGTCGCCGATGAGGATCGTTGCCGCGCTGCCGCCGACGAGCGACCCGGTGCCGAGATTGACCGACCCGGCGCCGACAACGCCGTTCATGACCACGGCGCTGGTGCCGCCGGCGCCCTTGGTGGTCGAGGCGAAGCTCACTTGGCTGCCGCCGACCGTGATGCCTTGCAGGTTCATGGCGACGCCGCTCGTCGTCGTGATGGAATTGCCCCCGCCGGTGACGCTGAGCGTACCCGCGCCGGTAGCGCTGAAGCCGGTGCCTGTCGTGGTGTTGATCGCCAGCCCGCCACCGGTGAAGTCGATCGTTGCGCCGCCATTGTTGGTCAAATCGACAGCGGTGTTGGCGTCGGTGGTCAGCGTCTTGGTGCCGCCGCTGAAAGTGAAGGCGCCGCCGGCGTTGCCGTGGACGAAGATGCCGTTGTCGCCGCCGCCAGTGGCGCTGAGATTGCCTGACAGCGTGACCGTGCCGCCGGTGACGCCGGAGATGTCGACGATCTTGCCGGCGGTGGTCTTGGTGAGCGTGCCGCCATAGCTGACGGTCGCGGCGCCGCCGTTGAGCAGGAACGCGACGCCCGTCGCACCGGTGAGCGAGCCGGAACCGAGGCCGACGGTGCCGGTGACATTGGTCAGCGCGACATTGTTAGTGCCGCCGGTGGAGGTCGTCGAGGTGAAATTGACGCCAGCCGCGACGCCAACGAGGGCGATCGCCCCCGCGCCGGTGGCGCTGACCGTGCCCGTCGTGACATTGACCGTGCCGCCATTGGCTGCGCTGAAGCCGGTGGTGCCGCTGGTGACGATGCCGAGGTTGGAGAAGCTGACGGTCGAGGCCGTGCCGTTGTTGTCGATCGAGACCGCGGTGCCGGTCAGCGTCGAGACCGTGCCGAGACCGACCGCGCCGGTGAAGCTGACCGTGTTGGCCACCGCCGCGCCGGAAACGCTGATGCCGCTCGCCGCGCCATTCGCCACGACCGCCCCGGCAAAGGCGAAGCTGCCGCCACTGCGGCCCGTTATCGTGACCGCCGTGCCCACCGACCCGCTGGCGACGCCGACAAAGCTCGCCGCATCGAAGCCGATGGCAGCGTTGCCGCCGAGAACCTTGATCCCGCCGCCGGCGCCGCCCGTGACATCGACATTGCTGCCGGTGATCGTGCCTTGCGGCCCGGATGCACCGCCGAGGACGATGCCGGTGCCGGTTGCCGCCGTGGTGACGTTGAGGTTGCTGAGCGTCGTCGTGCCGGTGGTGTTGCGCAGGTCGAAGGCGATCCCGGTGGCGCCAGTGCTGAAGACGTTGGTGATGGTGGTGTTGAGCGCGTTGACGTTGACGTCGCTGGCATTGCCGGCGAACGTCACATTGTCGATCCCCGTGCTGGTCGACGGCGTGATCTCGACACCGGCGGTGGCGAAATTCTGGATCGTCATATGGCTGATGATGGTGCCGGACGCACCGAAGCCATTGTCCTTGATGCCGCGCGCGGCACCCGCCGGGCTGCCGTCGAGGATGAAGCCGTCGATGAAGTTGCCGCTGGCGCCGAGCGTGATGGCGTTGCTGCCGGCATTCGTGGTCAGCGTCGCGGCGCCGTTGGGCGTGGCGTCGACGATGGAGATACTGTTGTTGGCTAGCTGGATCGTCGACGGCACCGACATCGCCAGATTGATGTTGCCATTGCCGAAGCCACGCACCTGCTCGCCGGTGCTGAGCACCAGCGTGTTGTCCGCGCCGCTGCCGGCCGCGGTGATGGTGCCGCCGTCGTTGACCAGCACCAGGACGTCGCTTGTGACCGACGCGGCTTCCGCCGTGGTCAGGGTCGCCAGATTGTTCTGGTCGCGGCCGGTGCCGTCGCCGGTCGCGCTGGCGCCGACGAAATAGATCTTGCCGACGCCGAAGCCGAGGCCAGGGCTGGCGGCAAAGTTGACGTCCTGGAAGTTGTAGGTGCCGGCCACCGGCGCGCTGGAGGCATCGATGCCGACACTGGCGCCGATGGTTGAAGCCTGGTCCGTCGCCGATTGGCCGTCGCCGTAGGTGAAGGCGAGGTTGGTGGCGCTGTCGAGGAACACGCCGGTGTTGACGCCGGAGATGCTCGAGCTGGCGCCGCCGGCAACGGCATCGCCGAGCCGCACGACCTGGCCGCCGGTGGCGCCGCGCAGGTCGACGCCGATCGAGGTGCCGACGCCTATCGAATTGATGACGTCGAAATCATTGGCCGTGATCGCGGCATTGATCTGCGCACCGTTGAGGTCGAACGCCACCGCCGTGGTGCTGGTCAGGCCGATGCTCAGCGAGTTGAAATTGAGCCCCGCGCCGAGGGTGCCGGTGACGTCCACACCGCGTGAGCTGATGCCTTGCAGGTTGACCGTGCCGAGATTGATGGCGCCGCCGGCCGAAGCGACGTTGGTGAGCCCGATACCGGTGACCGCGCCGCTGCTGGTCGAAACCGAGTTGAAGTTGATGCCGCTACCAATGGTCACCGCGTCGAGGCTGAGCGCGTTTCCGGCCGATGTGATCGTGTTGGTGGTGCCGGCCACGCTGATCGTTCCGCCGCTCTGGGCGTGGAAGCCGATGCCGCTGGTCGTGTTGATGGCCAGGCCACCATTGCTGAAATCGATGGTTCCATTGACGTTGCCGACCAGGTTGACACCGTCGGTCGCACCTGACTGGATCTGCTTGGTGGCGCCGGAGAAGGTGACGGTGGCCGCGGTGCCGTTGTTGATGTTGGCCACGACGATCTGGCCACCGCCTGCAGCGTTCGTATCGGTCAGATTGCCCGAGAGCGTCACCGAGCCGCCGGTCAGTTCCAGGATCGAGACGGCGGCACCGCTGCCGTTGCTGACGATGGCGCCGGCATAGGAGATCGTGGCGTTGCCGCCGCTGAGATCGGCGCCCGAGCCGACATTGAAGGCCGCGCCCGCGCCATTGTTGGTCAGTGTACCGGTGCCGAGGTTGATCGAGCCGCTGACATTGGTCAGGCCGACATTGTTCGTTCCGCCGCCCGACGAGGTCGAATCGAGCGCGATGCTGGCGGCGACGTTGGCGAGGTTGATCGCCTGGCCGCCGGTCGAATTGACCGTCTGGGCCGCAGCGGTAGCGGTGATGCCCATCGTGCCACCCGTGCCGACAATGCCGGTGCCGCTGGTCGTGTGGATGGTCAGGCCGTTGGCGAAACTGGTCGTGCCGCCGCCTTGCGAGAGGCCGACGCCGCCTGTCGTATCGATGTTGGCGAGGCCAGTGACATTGAGCGTGCCGGTTGCGACACGGATGCCGCCGCCGGCGGTCAGGCTGTTGCTCACCGTCACCGTGTTGAAATTGAAGGTGCCGGTGTTGGTGTTGATGGCATCGATACCGAAGCCTGTCGTGCTGGAAATGTTTGTCGCACCGGTGACGGTGAAGGTGCCGGCAACGCCGTTGAAGATGATGCCGTTGGCGCCACCTGAGGCGAGGACGGTGGTGAACTTCATGTTGACGGTGAGCGGATCGAGATCGAACGCCGTGCCGACGTTGGTGGAGACCGCGCCGCCGCTGTTGTTCAGCGTGAAGGTGGTGGTCTTGGTGTTGGCGATGACACCGGTGCCGCCATTGTTGGCGAGGCTGAGCGTGCCCATGTTAAAGGTGCCACTGGTGTTGGTGAAGCTGAGGCCGTTGCCCTGGACCCGTGCGCCGGGATTGCCGACGATGAGCGTGCCGGCATTGACGGTGCCGCCGGCGCCGTCGGAATCGAAACGGACATTGTTGAACACGATGCCGCCGCTGCCGGCGCCGCCGGTCACCTTGTTGCCGGCAAACGACCTGATTGCAATCGAGTTGTCGGTCGGATTGATGTTCTGCCCGGTGAAGGATGCCGCCAGGCCGGATCCGGTCGATTGCAGCGTGTTGCCGTCGATCGACAGCAGAAGCGTATTGGCCGGCGCGCCGGTCGTGGAGAAGTCGAGCGCGTTGCCGCCGGCCGTGATGGTGTTGTTACGGAGCACGAAATTGGAGGCAAGCGTGACGCTGGCGCTGGTGGAGATGCCGGCGCCGCTGCCGCTGTTGATGGCCGTGACGTTCTGCACGCCGGCTGTGATGACGCCGCTGCCGCTTGTCGGCAGGCTGATCGTCGCGGCAGCGCCGTTGCTGGCCAGGATCGGCCGCGAATTGTCGAGGCCGCCGGGGTTGGAAACCGTCGTCGATGCCGGGATGGTGGTGAAGTGGAAGGAGATCGGCGCGCCGGCACCGACGCCAACGCCGAGCTGCGAAACGTCGATCGCCGCGTCGCCGCTCTGGAACGAGATCAGTGCCTGGCCGTCCTTGAGGTCGAACGAGCCGCCGCCGATATCAATGGTTTCGGTGCCGCCGGTGGTCTTGTCGATCAGCACGAAGACATTGGCGCTTGAGAGTTCCGCCTGGGCGACGCTGCCCGGATTGAGGAAGCTGCCGTTGCCAGTGCCCGAAAGGTTGCCGGCGGCGTCAATGTAGTAGACGCTGATCGCCGACAGGTTCGAGATGTCCCCGGAGAAATTGACGTCGTCGAAATTGTAGTCGCCATTGGTCGGAAGGCTGTCGGTGGCGTGGATGACCTGGCCACCGGTGGTCGAGATCGACGATTCGGCCGGGCCGGCGCCGTCGCCGAACACCAGCCTGGCGTTGGTGGCGCTGGAGAATTGAACGCCATAGCCGACATTGCTGATCGTAGATATCTGGCCGGCCGGGTTGTTGTTGACCGTGTCGCCGAGCTGGATCGTGCCCGTGCCCGTCGTACCGGCCATGTCGATGCCGATCGTGCCGGCAAAGCTGCCGCCGTCGACGTCGAAATCGCCAGCGGTGATGTTGCTTGTGCCGAGAGCCGCACCGTTGAGGTCGAGGCCGATGGCGCTCGCGGCACCCAGCCCGATGTTGAGGCTGGCGAAATTCACCGTCGAGCCGAGCGTGCCGGTAACATCGACACCGGTGCCGGTGATGCCGAGCAGGCTGACCGTGCCGAGATTGACGGCGCCGCCGCTGACATTGTTGAGCAGGATGCCGGTGCCCGCGCCATTGACGGAGATCGAGCTGAAGTTGACGCCATCGGCGCCGAGCGTCGCGCCGTCGAGCCTCAGCGCGCTTCCGGTCGTCGTGGTGATGGTGTTGTTGGGGCCGGAGACGCTGAACCTGCCGGCGCCGGTGGTGCTGGCGTTGATACCGTAGCCGAAGCCGGTGGTGATGCCGAGGCCGCCATTGGTGAAGGCGAGCGTGCCTATGCCGGCGGACCTGACGATGGCGTCGGTGGCACCGGTGCTGAAGGTCTTCGACGTGCCGGAGAAGGTGGCCGTTCCTTGGGACGTTCCGTTGAACGCGATGCCGATGCCACCGGTATGAGCGATGGTGCTGGAAATATCATACACGCCGTTGGCGCCGAAGAAGCCGAAGGCCATCGACGAAGTGGTCGAGGTGATCGAGCCGCTGAGGTTCAGATGGGTCCAGTCGCTGCCGGCGCCGAGCACGGAGCCCGCATCGACCTTGATCGAACCCTTGTAGTTCAGCGTCGCATTGATAAGGTCGTTGCCGCCGGAGAGGCTGATGGCCGAACCGCTGGTGCTTGTCGTCGCGCCGATGCTGGCTAGGCCGCCATTGCCGCCGACGTTGATGATCCCGCCCTGCAGGCCGTTCGTGACAATGCCGCCCTCTCCCCCATCGATGGTCAGGGTGGATCCGGCGACATTGGCGATGTTTATGGTGCCGACCACAGGGCCGCCGATGTCGAATCCTCTGTAGCTGACGTCGAGATCGGTCGTGCCGGTGAAATTGACCACACCGGCGCCAGTCAGGCCGGCCAACAAGGCGCCGGTGTAGCCGGTATCCCTCAGCCCGCCAATGTTGATGTCGCCGGTCAAGGCGAGGCCTGACAACAACACGCCGGCGGCGTTGACGGTCGATACCGCCGAAATACTGTCGAAAGTGATGCCGCTGGCGCCGACATTGGTACCGGCCACCAGCAGCCCGTCGCCGCCGGAGTTGATCTTGTTGCCGCTGCCCGTGACGGCAAGGGAGCCTGGACCGAAGCCGCCAAACGCGACGAAACCCATGCCGCCTGTCGTCGTCGTTATGTCGAGGCCGCCATTGGTGAAGTTGATGGCGGAGTTCGGGTTCGGGTTCGGCACGCCGGACACCACACCACCAGGCCAGCCGATATTAACGCCGTCGGCCGCACCCGAGCTGATCTGCTTGGTCGAGCCCGAGAAGGTGATGGTGGCCGAGTTGTTGCCGGCAATGACGATGTTGCCGCCGGCCGCTGCGTTGGTATCGGTCAGGTTGCCCGACAGGCTCACCGAGCCGCCGGTCATCTCCTGAATCGAAACTGCGGCGCCGGTGCCGTTGCTGGCAATGGTGCCGCCATAGGAGATGACCGAATTGCCGCCGCTCGCATTGGTGGCCGAGCCGACATTGAACGACGTGCCCGAACCGGTGTTGGTCAGCGTGCCTGTGCCGAGAGCGACCGTGCCGCTGAGGTTCTGCAGGTCGACGCCGTTGCCAGAGCTGAATGTCGCGCTGGTCGAGGCGAAGCCGCCACTGACGCTGGCGTTGCTGATGCTGACGCCGGTGCCACTGGCGGTGGAAACCGTGTTGGCTCCAGAGAGCGCCACCGAGCCGTGATCCGCGGAGAAGCCGATACCGCCGCTGTTCTGGATCGAGAGGCCGCCCGAGAAGGTCAGCGTGTCGGTGCTGCCGGCTAGGCGCGTCCACGCGACGCCGCCGCCGGTGGCGTTGGTGATCGAGACCGCACCGCCGAAGGTCACCGATGTCGCGGCGAGGGTCGTATTTTGGATCTGGATGGCGTTGAGCGTCGTGCCGTCGATCGTCACCGGGCCGTTGAAAAGAAGCGTCGGCGACGCGGCGAGGTCGGACAGCAAAATACCGTTCCGGCCGCCGCTCGCATTGATGGCGCCGAATTGCGCCGAGCCGCCGGAGCCGTCTTCGACCCGGGTTCCGCCTGCAAACGAGATCGCCGGCTGGCCGGTGGTCGTCACCGTGTTGCCGGCCGCGCCGAAGAACAGCGTGCCGGACGACGTGGAGGTCAGGCCCGCGGCGTTGACGGTGTTGACGGTGGCAACGCCGGAGAAGCCGACGCGGTTGCCCGAACCGATGTCTGCCAGCAAGGCAGCATCGAAAACGGCGGCGCCGGTGCCGTTGACATTGAGCGAGGCCGTACCAAAATCGATGCTGTTGCCACCCCCCGCTGCACCATTCACATAGATGCCAAGTGCTGGGATGCCGAAGCTTGCGGTCTTGACCGCGACATTGGTCGTGGCGAATTTGATGTCGCCGGCCACACCGGTCAGCGCAAGGCCGTAGCCGCCGACACGGTTCGTCGTGGTGCCGGCGATGAAGGCGCCGCCATTGACCTGGTCGATACCCCCGGTCGCTGCATTGGCGTCAAATGTCAGGCCGCGCAGCGCGAAACCGCCGACTTCGCCATTGTTGCCGGCAAGCGTGATGTCCGAGAAGGTGCTGACCTTCATCAGGCCGGCGCCCGCCGAGCCATCGACCAAAGCGATATCGCCGCCTCTTGCGCCGAGTGTGAGGGTCGACAGTGTGATTTCGCTGTCGGCCGCGCCGTCGGAGAGCGACAGGCCGCCGCCACTGCCGCCGGTCACCGTCGCCCGGTTGAGCACGAATTCGGTGACGCCGGTGCCGTGCACGCCGATGCCGCTGCCGGTGTTGTCGATGATGACGTTGTCGATGCTGGCGCGGCCGGTGAAGTCGACGGTGTTGCCGCTCGCCGTCGTCAGCGTCGGCAGCACGCTGTCGACGCCATCGGGCGCATCGACGATGCTCGACGAATTGATGTTGCTGAACTTGAAGTTGCCGCCGAGCGCGCCGCCAACGCCGCCATAGGGCGCGGTATCGATGGAATCGCCGGCCTTGAGGCCGATCAGAATCTGGCCGTCGGCGAGGTTCAGCGTGCTGTTGCCGCCGCCATTCTGCTGGGCCAGCATCATGTTGATGAGGTTGCTGGTGCCGTTCTGCGACCTGTCGATCAGCGCGATGATCTTGGCGCCCGAGGCTTCGGCGCCGGCGATCGAGCCCGGATTGTAGGCGGTGCCGTCGCCGGTGCCGTTCGGGTCGACATAATAGATGGTCGAGCCCTGCGCTTCGGAGATATCGCCGATGAAGCCGGTGGGGCCGTTGACATCCTTGAAGTTGTAGGTGCCGCCGGCCGGGAAGCCGCCGGCCGAATTGAATATGTCGACCGCCTTGACCGTCGACAGCCTGTCGACGGCACCCTCGCCGTCGCCGTAGATGAGATTGACCGCGGTCGTGTTGCTGAACTGGAAGCCGATGCCGGGGCCGTTGCCGATGCCGCCTATGGTGGAAGCGGTCGCATTTGCCGACGGACCGGGGTCGCCGAGCCGGATGGTGCCGAGACCGGTGGTGTTGGTGAGGTTGACCGCCGTCGTGCCAGTCGAGCTGATGCTGGTCAGGTCGAAATCGCGCGCGGTGATGGTGCCGTTGACCACGGCATTGGCGAAGCTGATGCCGGTCGCGCCGTCGCCGGTCATAGCGATGCTAAGGCCACCAAAGCTGGAACCGAAGGACACCGTGCCCGAATTGGTGCCGGAAACGCTGACGCCAGTCTGGTTCAGCCCGACATTGGTTAGGTTGGTGAAGCTGAAGGCGACGGTGCCCGAATTGTCCGACAGGCCGATGCCCGTCGCGCCGCCGCTGACGTCGACCATTTGGAAATCAACGGATGCTGTACTGGCGACATTCGAAATCGCAAGCCCGGTTCCGGTCGAATTGGTGACGGAGAGTGAAAGATCGCTGAACGTTGTGCCGGCACCAAGCCCGCCAATTACGGCACTTCCGCCCCCTGTCGCCAACGCCCCCAGGCTGCCGAGGTTGATCACCGTGTTGATCGGTGCCGTTGTCGAACCAACGTTGAAAAGATTGCCAGTGGCCGTCGAGACGATACGGTTGACGTATACCGAGCCGCCCGTGGTGCCGTCGACCCTGACCGCCGTGCCCAGTCCGCTTGCCGAGCTGGATATGTTGGCCGCCACGGAGATTGCCGCGCTGCCACCGGAGACGACGACGCCATCGCCAGTGCCGGAATTGGTGATGGTACCGCCGAGGATAAAAATCGAGCCGGTGTTGTTGGTCAGGCTGACATCGGCGCCCGCCACATTGTTCGTCACCAGATTGAAGGTGGTGAAGGTCGCCGACGAATTGTTGATCGCAAGGCCGTTGATGCCGGCGGCAGTGCCGGCGATTGTGATGTTGTCGCCGGAGAACGTGCCGCCCGAGACGTTGTTGAAATTCAACGCCGTGGCTGTCGCGACGCCCGTGGTGATGCTGTCGAACGACACGCCGACGGTGCCGCCGATGGTAACGCCGTCGAGGTTGATCGCCCGGCCGGTGCTGGTGGTGATCGACTCCGTGCCCGTCATCAAGACATTGATCGTGCCGCCGCCGGTGGCGTTGAAGCCGGTGCCAGTCGTCGTGGTGAGGTTGAGCCCCCCGCCGTTGAACATGATGGTGGCGCCGGCATTGCCGGTCAGGTCGATCGCATTGCTGGCGCCGGTGCTGGCGGTGATCATACCGCCGAAGGTGGCGGTGCCGCCGGTCATGCCGAGGATCCTGACCGCGTTGGCCGCATTGGCCTGGTCGATCGTGCCGTTATAGGTGACGTTGGGCGTCGCACCGTTGATGTTGAAGGCTACATCGCCCGTGTTGGTGATGGAACTCGCGGCCCCGAAAGTCAGCGTGCCGCTCGAGCCGCTCAAGATGGCGACGCCCCTGCCGCCGCCGGTGATGTCGAGATCGTCGAAGGTGGCGGTGCCGTCGAAATTGTTGGCGAACAGCCCGACGCCGGCGGCGCCGGTGATCGTCGTGTTGCCGGTGAAATTGACGGTCGCGCTTGAGCCGACAAGCGCGATGCCGGTTTGGCTAGCGCTCTGGATATCCAGATTGTCGACGGTGACGATGCCGGTCGAGCCGTTAAGAACAAGGCCAAACGCGGCACTGCTGATCGTCACGCCGTTGATCGTCAGGCCGGCGTTGCCCGTCCCATCGATCGCCGTGTCCGTGCCGTTGCTGACGCTGAGGTTCTTGACGAGATTGCCATTGGCGAGGTCGATGGTGCTGGCGGCGGCGTTGTTGAGCGTTGCCCCGCCAAAGCCGAACGGATCGGCCTGCGTCGCGCCGGCAGTGACGTTGGTGCCGGTGACATTGGCGGGCGGACCGCCCAGCGTGACGGTGCCGCCATTGGCAAAGGAGACTATCGATTGGCTGTCGGCCAACGTAAAGCCGTCGGCGTCGGTGTCCGTGGTCTGGACGCTGGCCGTCTTGACCAGCACGAAGATCGTGTTGGCATCCGTGGTCAGATCGTCGGCGGCAGCGGCATTGATCAGGTCGTTGACGCTGGAGCCATCGCCGAGACCTGTGTTGGCGGAACCGACATAGATGACGTTGGCGATGTCGAACAGCTGCGGACCGTTCAGCACCGTGTCGTTGAAGGCATAGCTGCCGCTGCCCGGCGACAGGCCGCGCATGTCGAGCGACGCGGTGACACCTGATATCGACGCGCCGCCGGACGCGCCGAACGAGAACGCCGTGTTGGCGGTGGTTCCGGCCAGGCCGTTGGTGCCCATCTGGACGCCGGTGTCGACGCCGGTGATGACGCCGCTGCCGATGGTCACCGAGCCGCCATTGGTGCCGGACAGGTCGATGCCGATCGAAGAGCCACCGGAACTGCCGCTGACGTCGAGCGTGGCGGCGGTGAAGGTCGAGGTGCTACCCGACAGGTCGAGCGCGGTGGAGCAGTTGCACAGGCCGGTGATATCGATATCGCCGAAGCTGATGATGCCGTTGGTGCCAACGACGTCGATGCCGCTTCCGAACGGCTGGTCGATGGTGACGGCGCCGCCGAACGAAACAGCGCCGGTGTTGTCTTCCAGCCAGATGCCGTCGCCGGGATCGGTCATGCTGACCGGCCCGCCGAAAGTGACCGCGCCGCCGGAATTCTGGACGTCGATGCCGATGCCGCCCGGGGCGGTGATGTCCGAGATGTCGACAGCTCCGAACGTGAAATCGGCGGTGCTGTCGAAGATCCCGAGGCCGCCGAGGATGGTGTTGCTGACCGTCGTTGCGCCCGAAACGGCGAAATTTCCCGACACGCCTGCAAACATCGCGCCGAATCCGCCGCCGTCCTGCGTCAAGCTGGTCAGCGTCACGTCGATATTGGCGCCGAGCAAGACGACGCCGGCCGCGCCATTGCCGGAGATCGTGCCGTCGGTGGTGCTGAATGTGCCGGTGGTGGAGAGGACGTTGACGCCGAAGCCGGAATTGCCGGACGCGTTCAGCGTCTGGAAAGCGTATGTCCCGTCGCCGACGATGAACAGGCCGTTGTCGCCGTTGTTCGACAGCGTCGTCGTGCCACCGAAATTGTAGCTGCCGTCGCCCTGGATCGACAGGCCCGCGTCGGTATTGCCGCTTGAATTCAAATTGGTGGCGGTGACGCTGTTGGTGCCGTCGAACACCACGCCGCTCATGGCTGCGCCGGACACATTCACGCCGGAGAGCGTGACATTGCTGACACCGTTGCCGTAGATGCCGTAGCCGGCGCCACCGGAAACGCTGAAATCGAGCGCCGAGGTGTTGTTGGCCAGCGTCACGACATTGCCCGTGCCCGAATCGGTCAGCGTCGCCGCGCCGCCCGCATCCGAGACGGCGGCGGTATGCGTGACGTTGTCGCCGGTCACGTTGACCGGTATGCCGCCGAGCGAGAAGGTCCGGCCGTTGCCGAACGAGGCAAGTGTCTGACCGGCGCCGAGCGAGAAGCCGTCAGTGTCGTCGATGGCCGTGCCGCGATTGACGAGCACGAAGATCGCGTTGGCGTCGGTGTTGGCGTCGGCGGTCGCGATCGAGGCCAGGTCCAGCAGCGAGGAGCCGGTGCCCGTGCCGGTCGCCGACGCGCCGACGAAGATCACATTCTGCACGTCGAACAGCTGCGCACCGCTGAACGTGGTCGAGCCGAAAGCGTAGTGGCCGAGCGTCTGGTTCAGGCCGCGCGCGTCGAGCGAAGCGGTGATGCCGGCGATGGAACCGCCGCCGAAGTTGAACTTTGAATTGGCCGAATTGGCCAACGAGCCGGAGATGCCGAAGCGCACGCCGGTGTCGACGCCGGCGATCGCGCCGCCATTGGTGATGACGATCGTTGCCCCGCCAGCGCTCGGCGACGTCAGGTCGATGCCGATCGAGCCGGCAGCACCCGTGCCGGTGATGTTGAGCGACTGGGCGGTGAAATTGGTCTTGGCTCCGGAGAAGTCGAGGCCGGTGCCGACACCCAGTCCGGAAATAACGATGTTGCCGGCGACCACCGCCGCATTGACGCCGGCAAACGAGATGGCATCAGCGCCGGGGTTGGTGATGTTGACATCGCCGAAGCGGATCGCCGCCGGCGAATTCGAAATGGCGATCGCCGGTCCGGTCGTGTTCGAGATCGTCGTCGCGCCGTTGACGGTGAAGCTGCCCGAAACCTGGTCCAGCACGACGCCCGACGTGCCGCCGCTCTGGCTGATCGAATCCAGCACGACATGAGCGGTGATCGGATCGATGAAGACGGCGGTGCCGCCATTGCCCGAAACGGTGCCGCCGGTGGTGGTGAAGCTGCCGCCGGCCGAGGTGCCCTGAACGGTGATGCCGCGGTCGGCATTGTCCTTGGCGTTGAGCGTGGCGAAGGTGTAGGTGCCCTTGCCCGTGACATCGAGGCCATCGTCGGCATTATGCTGCAGCAGCGTCGTGCCGGTGAAATTATAGGTCCCGTCGCCTTCGATGTGCAGCCCATCGAGACCGTTGTTCTTGGCGGTGAAATCGGATGCCGTGACGTTGGTCGAATTGCCGGTGAACTCGGCTCCATTGCCGCCTGCACCGTCGACGGTCACTTTGGTCAGTTTCGTGCCGGTAACATTGTTGCCGAAGATGCCGTCGCCGCCGCCGGTGATGGTGATGCCGTTGAGCGTGTTGCCGTTGCCGAGCGTGATGACGGGGTTGACGACGTTGGTGCCCTGGATCGTGCCGTCGCTGCCGCCCAGGTTGAAGGTGCTGGTGCCGCCGCCGAAAAGCTTTGCGGTGACGCTTCCGCCGCCGCCGATGACGGTCTGGCCGTTGGCAAGCGTCACGCCGGCCGTCGTGATATTGCCGGCGCCGCCAAGCGCAACGACAAAGCCGCTGCCGGCCTTGGCGACGGCATCGTCCAGCGTCGTCGGATCGCCGATGGTGCCGAGGCCGAGCGAGTTGCCGCCGTCGGCGTAATAGAATTTGCCGAAGGCGGCATTGGTGGCGGCGTTGATGGCGACGCGCGTCGTCGAGCCGCCGTTCAGCGTCTGCGACTGGATCCTGACGCCGATATCGCCGCGCACCCGTTCGTTGACGCGCTTGCGCAGGCCTTCGCTGACCGGATAGACCGGCTCCGGCCCGTTGTCGGCCCCGTCGGCATTGTCCGAGCCATGGCCGGGATTGAACGGGATGTTCAGCCGCACGCTGCCGGCGAACTGGGTGTCGTCGCGATTGTCGTTGCGGACTTCGCCGGCGAAGACCAGTTCAGTGCCGCTGCCGAAGACATCGCCCACCGTGTATTCGAAGCCTGCCTTGGCGCCGGTGACGCTGCCATCGTCGCCGTGCGGGTCCTCGAAGTGATAGCCGCCGATGTCCAGCCGCAGCGAATGCTTGTCGGGAAGGTTGACCGGCACCTGCGCGCCGATCTCGCCCTCGATGCCCCATGCCGCATAGTCGCGGTGATCGAGGACCGATATCTGCTCCATCAGCTGGTTGCTGACCATCGACAGGGTCGAACTGGTCGAGTGATCGGTGTGGTCGCCCTTGATCGGCAGGTAGACGTTCACATGCGCGTCGAAATGCGAGGTGATCGCTTCGGCGCCCAGTGTCGCCGATGTGAACTGGTTGCTGTTGTAATTCTCGACGTTGAGATAGGCGTAGCCGCCGACCATCAGGTCCGGGTTGACGATGCGGCGAATGCCGAGGCCGACATCCTGGCCGAAACTGTCCTTGAAATCGTGCTTGGCCCGCACATCCAGGAACAGCACTGATTCGGCCGTCTGCTTGAGCGGGATGAAGCCTTCGAGCGCGGCGTTACCGCCATTGTTGTCGGCGCCGATGATGGCGCGGATCTGCGGCTGCCACAACCCGTTCGGATCGCCATAGGCGGCAATACTGGAGAGGCCGAGCGCCAGCGTCGTCAGCGCCGTCGTCTTCCACAGATGTCTGGCAATTCGCGAATGGCGATAGCCGGCGCGCACGCGGAAATCCTCCCCACGCACCGCCATCTCCCCAACTTGCCGAGAGGTCTCGGTAGTTCCCATCCCCGGCGAGTCCTTCTGGGACTACACGTCCCCCGTGCAAATTCTTACCCGAATTCTATTGTATAGCGAGTCCTGGACTCTCCGATTTCTAGGGGTTTCCTGCAAAATTGCCCGCTGTGTCCGAAAGGTCACAGTAGTTTTGCCGGCTTGCTTGGCTCCAGCCCGGCTTTCGGAACAGTCTCGAGTGTTGTATCAAGCCCCACCCGGGAAAATACCTGGCGGGGCGAGGAATCATGCAAGGCATCCGACAAAACAACATGTCATCTATTTTAGCGATGGCTAATCTACTTGGCGTGGTCGCGGGATTCGCTGCCTTGTGGCTGACGCTCGCCCCCGCGCCAGCATTTGCCGAAGACGCCAAGCCGGCACAGCCGAAGCCGGCCGATGCCGCTGCAAAGCCGGCCGATGCCAATCCGTGGGCGGTGAACTGCTCCAGTGGCTCGGCGACCGCCGAGCTTCAGTGCCAGGTGTCGCAGAACCTGACCGAAGCCAAGACGGGCCAGCGCGTGCTGACCGTGACCGTGCGCCGCGACAGCGGCAATGGCGGCCTGGCCATGCTGCTTGCTCTGCCGCACGGGCTGTTCCTGCCGTCCGGCGCCTCCTTCCAGATCGACCAGGGCCAGAAGACGACCCTCGCCATCCAGACCAGCGACCAGAACGGCGCCTATGCCGCCACTCCGCTTTCGGCGGACCTCATCAAGGCGATGAAGTCGGGGACCAACCTGAACATCGGCATGGAATCGGTCACCCGCAAGCCGGTCACCATCCCGGTGTCGCTGGCCGGCTTCACCGCCGCCGTCGCCAAGCTGGAATCGATCAAGTAGCGGATGCGGCCCACTGTCCCCTCCAGCCGTCACAGGCTTCAGGCATGAACATACCGCTCAATTTGTCAAAGCCGGCGCTGCCCCTCATTGCCCTGCCGGGCATTTCTCCCCGTAAACGCAGGGCTGTCCGGGGAAAGGGAGGGTGAATCGAAATGCCACATGCGCATGCCCC